>NZ_JASCIQ010000060.1 GCF_029968035.1 Streptomyces cavernicola
AGCAGGGAGGTACCCCCATCGCCGCACGCCCGAATCACCCAAGTACGTCCAGTACGAGGGAGATCCGGGCGCACGCCGAGAGCACGCACCAGACGCCGCGGCCTGATCCGCAAAGATCGGAGAGACGCCCCCTAGCCCACCACAGGCCGCCCCCTCCGCCGAACCGGCGCGAGGGGGCGGCCTGCTGTGTATCCGTGCAGGTGGGGAGGGTGTGGGGGGACGCCCAAAAGGACGTGCTTCGCGTACCGCCCATAAGATCGCCAATGTGATACGCCGACCACCGTCCGCCCCCCGCACCTCATCCCGTACGGGCACGACCCTCCGTACCGCCTCCCGTACGGCCTCCCGTACGGCCCCCGTCGTGCTCGCCGCCGTCCTCGTGCTCGCGGGCTGCACCGGGCCCGGGGTGCAGGGGACGCCGGGCGGCGCGGGGCTGCGGGACCCGTACTTCCCCGACCTGGGCAACGGCGGGTACGACGTCGAGCACTACGCCCTCGCCCTCGACTACGACCCGGACACGCGGCGGCTCGACGGCGAAGCGGTGATCACCGCGCGCGCCACCCAGGACCTGAGCGCCTTCAACCTCGACCTGCGGGGCCTCCAGGTCGCCTCCGTCACCGTCGAGGGCCGGGCGGCGCGCTTCAACCGGCAGCGCAGCGAGCTGACCGTACGGCCGCGGGACGATCTGCGGGAGGGCGAGACGTTCCGGGCGGTCGTCCGCTACTCCGGGGTGCCGCGCACCGTCACCGACGCGGACGGCGCGAAGGAGGGCTGGCTGCCCACCCCCGAGGGCGCCGTCGCCCTCGGCCAGCCGGTCGGCTCGATGGCCTGGTTCCCCGGCAACCACCACCCCTCCGACAAGGCCGCGTACGACATCGAGATCACCGTCCCGAAGGGCCTGCAGGCTTACTCCAACGGGGAGTTGACGCAGACGCGCGGCCATGGCGGCGTCACGACCTTCGGCTGGCACAGCGGTGAGCCGATGGCGAGCTACCTGGCGACCGTCGCGATCGGCGACTACGAGAGCGGCACGTCCCTGGTGAAGGGTGCGAGCCGCAAGGGCGGCCTTCCGGTGCGCACGGCTGCGGTGCCCGCCGAGGCCGAGGAGAGCGCGGATGCGCTGCGGCGCATCCCGGAGGTCGTGGAGTGGGCGGAGCGGCGCTTCGGCCCGTACCCGTTCTCCTCGGTCGGCGCGATCATCGAGGGGGACGGCGCCGCCGGGTACGCCCTGGAGACCCAGACCAAGCCGGTGTTCCCCGGCACCCCCGGCACACAGCTCCTCGTGCACGAGCTGGCCCACCAGTGGTTCGGCAACTCCGTGACGCCGAAGACCTGGCAGGACATGTGGCTCAACGAGGGCTTCGCCACGTACGCGGAGTGGCTGTGGAGCGAGGAGCACGGCGGCCGCACCGCCCAGCAGACCTTCGACCAGGTCTACGCGGGCAAGGGCGCGTACGTGACGAACGCCGTCGGCGGACCCGCGGAGGTCGAGGCCCTCTGGTCCACCCCGCCCGCGCGGCCGGGCGGCGCCGACACGATCTCCTCGGGGTCCGTCTACTACCGGGGCGCGATGGCCGTCCACAAGATCCGGCAGGCCGTGGGCGACGACCGTTTCTTCGCCCTCGTACGCGGCTGGACCGAGGACCGCCGCCACGGCAACGCCGACACCCGGGACTTCACGGCCTACGTGGAGCAGCGGTCCGGCAAGGACCTCGACGCGCTCTGGGACGCCTGGCTGTACGGCGAGGGCAAGCCGCCGAAGCCGTGAACTCGCTTACGCCGCAGGTGTGTTGAGCTCCTTGCGCATCAGCACGCACGGCCGCTTCTGCTCCAGGTCCTCGGCGTACCCGATGAGTTCGTAGTCCCGGTTGGTCCAGAACCAGCCCGCCTGGTCGTTGCCCTCCAGGATCGCCAGGCGCACGGCCTCGCGGCCCGCGGTGCGGAAACGGTCCTCGACGAGGTCCGCCAACTGCCGCCCGACACCGGTGCGGTGCAGCTTCGCGTCCACCAGGAGCAGACCGATCCACGGGTCCGGGTCCTCCGGGTTCGGGTGCTGCCCGAGCGTGATCGCGAGCCCGACGAGCCGGCCCTCGGAGCGGGCGAGCAGCACCTCGGCGGTGGGCCGCGCCAGCTCGTCCGCGAGGGCGGCGGCGACCTGCTCCTCGGTGATGTGCTCCGGGTCCGGGAAGTCCCCGCTGAACGCGAAGAACTCCCGGTTGGAGGCGTACAGTTCGGTCACTTCGGTGAGGACCGTGCCGGGGAGCGCGCCGTCGTCGTGGACCGGGATCGGTTCGAGGATCATGCGGGCAGGCTAGCCGCAGTTGCTTTTCGGGGTACGGGAAGGTCCGTTGAGGCTCCGGTTTCGTCGCCGGGTGCGGCCCGGTGGTCCGTCCTCGCGCAGTTCCCCGCGCCCCTGAAGGTCTGCGGTTGCGCCGCTGCCTTCTCGGGGAGAGCGCGGCGGAGCCGCAAGCTCTCAGGGGCGCGGGGAACTGCGCGACCAGCCCAGGACGGGCCGCACCCGGCAACGAAACCGACGCACCCCGGACCGTGGGGGGAGCCACGGGAAAGGGGCCCCGGTCCGACGACCAGAGCCCCTTGCCGCGCCGCGGCGAACCTCAGATGTTGACGCCGAAGTCCTGCGCGATGCCCGCGAGGCCGGACGCGTAACCCTGGCCGACCGCGCGGAACTTCCAGTCCGCGCCGTTGCGGTACAGCTCGCCGAAGACCATGGCGGTCTCGGTGGCGGCGTCCTCGGAGAGGTCGTAACGGGCGATCTCGGCGCCGCCGGCCTGGTTCACGATGCGGATGTACGCGTTGCGGACCTGGCCGAAGTTCTGCGAGCGGGACTCCGCGTCGTAGATCGAGACCGGGAAGACGATCTTGTCGACCTCGGCGGGCAGGCCCGCCAGGTTGACGTTGATCGCCTCGTCGTCGCCGGCGCCCTCGCCGGAGCGGTTGTCGCCGGTGTGGACGATGGTCTGGTCCGGCGACTGCTTGTTGTTGAAGAAGACGAAGTGGCCGTCCGTGAAGACCTTGCCGTCGGCCTTGACCGCGATCGCCGAGGCGTCCAGGTCGAAGTCGGTGCCGGTGGTCGTACGGACGTCCCAGCCGAGGCCCACCGTGACGGCGGTCAGGCCAGGCGCCTCCTTGGTGAGCGAGACGTTGCCGCCCTTGGACAGGCTTACAGCCATGGAAGTTCCCCTCTGAGTGCTGCGGTGCTACGGGCTACGTACCGAGGACGAAGCTACCGTCACCGGGTCTAACGCCGCCGGGGGACCATGAGGTTCCAGGTCTGCCGCAGGTTTCTGTGAACAGTTGGAACAGTTGGCCCGCGAAGTGGACTAGACCTTTCGCGGGGTGCGCGCCAGACTGGGCCCGTGAGAACTGGGCCCGTGAGACATGTCATCGCCCTCGACGTGGGCGGCACCGGAATGAAGGCCGCCCTGATCGCGGCCGACGGCACCTCCCTGCACGAGGCCCGCCGCGCCACCGGCCGGGAGCGCGGCCCCGAGGCCGTCGTCGAGTCGATCCTCGACTTCGCCGCCGAGCTGCGCGCGTACGGTGAGAAGCACTTCGGCGAGCCCGCGGCCGCGGCCGGGGTCGCCGTGCCCGGCATCGTCGACGCCGAGCGCGGCATCGCCGTCTACGCCGCCAACCTCGGCTGGCGCGACCTGCCGCTGCGCGAGCTGCTCGCCGCCCGCATCGGCGTCCCCGTCGCCCTCGGCCACGACGTCCGCACCGGCGGTCTCGCCGAGGGCCGGGTCGGGGCCGGGCAGGGCGCCGACCGGTTCCTGTTCCTGCCGCTCGGCACCGGGATCGCCGGGGCCATCGGCATCGACGGCCGGATCGAGCCCGGCGCGCACGGGTACGCGGGCGAGATCGGGCACATCGTGGTCCGCCCCGGCGGCCCGCTCTGCGGCTGCGGCCGGCGCGGCTGCCTGGAGCGGCTCGCCTCCGCCGCCGCCGTCAGCCGCGCCTGGGCGGAGGCGAGCGGCGACCCGGACGCGGACGCCGCGGACTGCGCCAAGGCCGTCGAGTCGGGGGACGAGCGGGCCCGCGCCGTCTGGCAGGACGCGATCGACGCGCTCGCCGACGGCCTGGTCACCGCGATCACCCTGCTCGACCCGCGCACGCTCATCATCGGTGGCGGCCTGGCCGAAGCGGGGGAAACCTTGTTCTCACCGCTGCGGGCCGCCGTCGAGCAGCGCGTCACGTTCCAGCGGCTGCCCGCCGTCGTCCCCGCCGCGCTCGGGGACACCGCGGGCTGCCTGGGCGCGGGCCTGCTCGCCTGGGACCTGCTCGCCACCCGCGTACCCCACCCGACCGAACCCACAGACCCGACCGAACCCACAGACCCGACCGAACCCACAGACCCGACCGAACCCACAGACCCGACCGGACCGTCCTCGGAGGTAACCGCCTGATGGCAGCACGCAAGGTACTCACCGGCGCCCGGGTGGTGCTGCCCACCGGCACCGTCGCCGACGGCCGGGTCATCGTCGACGAGCACGGCCGGATCGCCGGACACGCGCAGGAGAACGACGCCGCCGTCGACCTGAGCGGCCACTGGGTCGTGCCCGGCTTCGTGGACATGCACAACCACGGCGGCGGCGGCGCCTCGTTCACCTCCGGCACCGAGGAGGACGTCCTCAGGGGCGTGCGCACGCACCGCGAGCACGGCACCACCACCCTCGTCGCCTCCACCGTCACCGGCGAGCTCGACTTCCTCGCGGAGCGCGCCGGGTTCCTCGCCGACCTGGCCGAGCAGGGCGAGATCGCGGGCATCCACTTCGAGGGCCCGTTCATCTCGCCGTGCCGCAAGGGCGCGCACAGCGAGGACCTCCTCCGCGACCCGGACCCGGCCGACGTGCGCAAGCTCATCGACGCCGCGCGCGGCCAGGCCCGCATGCTCACCCTCGCCCCCGAACTCCCCGGCGGCATCGACTCCGTACGCCTCCTCGCGGAGCACGGCGTGCTCGCCGCCGTCGGCCACACCGACGGGACGTACGAGCAGACCCTGGCGGCGATCGACGCGGGCGCGACCGTCGCCACGCACCTCTACAACGCGATGCCCGGCCTCGGCCACCGCGCGCCCGGCCCGATCGCCGCACTCCTGGAGGACGAGCGGGTCACCGTCGAGCTGATCGACGACGGCACGCACCTCCACCCGGCCGCCTTCCAACTGGCCTTCCACCACGCGGGCGCGGGCCGGGTCGCGCTGATCACGGACGCCATGGACGCGGCGGGCTTCGGCGACGGCCGGTACATGCTCGGCCCCCTGGAGGTCGAGGTGAAGGCCAGCGTCGCCCGCCTGGTCGACGGCGGCTCCATCGCAGGCTCCACCCTCACCCTGGACCGCGCCTTCAAGCGCGCCGCGACCGTCGACCGCCTCCCCGTCGAGGACGTCGTCCGCGCCATCTCCGCCAACCCGGCCAAGCTCCTCGGCGTGTACGACCGAGTCGGCTCCCTCGAACCCGGCAAGGACGCCGACCTGGTCGTCCTCGACGAGAACTTCGACCTGCGGGGCGTGATGCGCAAGGGGGAGTGGGTGGTTGCCCCCGGAGCGCCGCAACTGGGCTGATTTGCCCACCCCTTGAGGCGCGCGCGGTTGCCCCGGAGGCCGGAAGAACCTCTAGGCCAACCGCCGCGCGCCTGGCATGATCGGGCCCCGGCACGCGCACGTACGTACGACTTCCGGGGGGAGGCACACGTGATCCTCACGGTCACGCTCAACACCGCCCTGGACATCACCTACCGCGTCCCGCGCCTCACCCCGCACGCCTCGCACCGCGTCGGCGAGGTCACCGAACGGCCCGGCGGCAAGGGCCTGAACGTGGCCAGGGTGCTCGCCGCGCTGGGCCGGTCCGTCACCGTCACCGGCTTCGCCGGGGGCGCCACCGGGGCCGCGCTGCGCGCCCAGCTCGCCGAGGCGTCGAGGGTCCGGGACGAGCTGCTCGACGTGGCCGGCCCGACCCGCCGTACCGTCGCCGTCGTCGACGAGCGCACCGGCGACACCACCCAGCTGAACGAGCCGGGCCCGCTGATCAGCTCCGCCGAGTGGGCCCGATTCCGCACCTCCTACGAGGAGTTGCTCGACTCGGCCGACGCGGTCGCCCTGTGCGGCAGCCTGCCGCCCGGCGTGCCCGTCGGCGCGTACGCCCAGCTGGTCCGGGCCGCCCGCGCCGCGCAGGTCCCCGTACTCCTGGACACCAGCGGCGAACCGCTGCGCCGGGGCATCGCCGCCCGCCCGGACGTGGTCAAGCCCAACGCCGACGAACTGGCCGAACTCACCGGCTCCCACGAGCCGTTGCGCGCCACCCGGGACGCCCGCCGCCGCGGCGCCCACGCCGTCGTCGCCTCCCTCGGCGCGGACGGCCTCCTCGCCGCCACCCCGGACGGCGCCTGGCAGGCCGCCCCACCCGCCCCGGTGCGCGGCAACCCGACGGGCGCGGGGGACTCGGCGGTGGCGGGACTGCTCGCGGGCCTGGTCGACGCCACCCCTTGGCCACGCCGCCTGACCCACGCGGTGGCCCTCTCGGCGGCCACCGTACTGGCCCCGGTGGCAGGCGAGTTCGACGCGGCGGCGTACGAGGACTTCCTGGCCAAGGTGTCGGTGCAGGAGCGGGCCAGTGCGGCGTAACCGGCGCCTGCGGCGGGCCTTGTTCCCCACCCCGCCTCTTCCCGAACCGGGGCTCCGCCCCAGACCCCGCTCCTCAAACGCCGGAGGGGCTGGATTTAGCCCCGGCGGGGGGCTGGTTTTTAAGGGGCGCGGGGAACTGCGCGACCAGCCACGACGCCGCGGCAGCCGAAGAACGCAGCGCCGCAGCCACGCGGCGGCAGCCGCATATCGGACACAGTCGGGAAGGGGCGGGTAGGGGACAGATCCCTGACCGTACGAGCGACGTAACCGCAACCACTCGGCACAACTCAAGGGGCGCCCGATGCCAGTCGTCAGCACCGCCGAACTAGTAACCGAGGCAAAAGCAGCGCGCAGCGCAGTCGCCGCCTTCAACGTCATCACGCTGGAACACGCAGAGGCCATCGCCGCAGGCGCGGAGCGGGCCGGCCGCCCGGCCGTGCTCCAACTCTCCGAGAACGCCGTGAAGTTCCACGGCAACCGCCTCGCCCCCATCGCCGCAGCCGCCGCCGCCGTCGCCCGCGCCTCCACCGCCCGCCTCGCCCTGCACCTGGACCATGTCACGGAGGTGGACCTGCTGCGCGCCGCCCACCCCGAGGGCATCAGCTCGGTGATGTTCGACGCGTCGAAACTGTCGTACGCCGACAACGTCAAGTCGACGGCGGACGCGGTGCGTTGGGGGCACGAGCGGGGCATCTGGATCGAGGCCGAGCTGGGCCGGGTCGGCGGCAAGGAGGGCGAGCCCCCGCTGGACGCGCACGCCCCGGGCGTACGGACGGACCCGGGCGAGGCCGCCGCGTACGTCGCCGACACCGGCGTGGACGCCCTGGCCGTCGCCGTGGGCTCCTCGCACGCGATGACGGAGCGCACGGCCGCCCTGGACCACGAGTTGATCGCTCGGCTGCGGGACGCGGTCCCCGTACCGCTGGTGCTGCACGGCTCAAGTGGCGTACCGGACAAGGAGATCCGGCAGGCCGTCGCCGCGGGCATGGTCAAGATCAATGTGGGCACGGCGCTCAACACGGCGTTCACGGGCGCCGCCCGCGCCTTCCTGGAGGCCGACCGGGCGACGGTCGACCCCCGGAAATACCTCGCCCCCGCTCGCGAGGCGATGACGGGGACGGTGGCGCACTTCCTGGGGCTGCTGCCCTGAGCCGAGGGAGGGTCAGGAACCGGCGGGCTCCAGCCACACCCGGTCGAGGTTGGCGTTGCACTTGTTGCCCTCGGCGCAGGCGATCTCCACGACGTTGCTGCCCTTGGTCAGGGTGACCGGGGCCCACGTGGACTGCCAGCCCTTCTCCCAGTCGCCCTTGGGGGAGCCGATGAAGTTCTTCATGCCGAGGGGCTGGGTGTTGGGCTTGCCGTTGACGACGAGGGTGGCGTCGGCGTCCTCGCCCGGGATGCCGTAGCGGACCCGGAGCTTGTACTCGCCGGCCTTCTTCATCGGGAACGTCCAAGTGACCTTGGCGCCCACGGTGTTGAAGCCCGTGACGTACACCCCGCCGTCCGCCTCCGCGCCGGGCACGTCCTCGGCGGGGGCGAGCCCGGAGGTGAAGGTCAGCGCCTTCGCGTCCTCCTTCGGCAGCTCCACCTTCTCGGCGTCCTCGGACGGCTCGGTCTTCGGCTCCTCGCCCTGGCCGCCGTCGGCCCCGGCCGTCTGGCCCGAACCGGCCTGGTCGGAGCCGGAGTTCGGGTCGTCGTCGCTGTTGCTGAGCATGGCCGCGCCGATGCCGACGACGACCGCGGCGACCACCGCGATCGCGCCGATCAGCAGGCCCTTGGTGTTGGGGCCGCGACCGCCGCGCCCGTCGCCGGGAGGCGGCTGCCTGCGGGAGCCCTGGCCGCCCTGGCCGCCGGGCAGCGTCTCGGGCGCCGCGTAGTGCGCGTTCTGCTGCGGCACCTGCGCGCCCGCGCCCGCGCCGGCGCCCTGCTGAGCCTGCTGCCCGTACTGCCGCTCGCCGACGGTGCGGACCTGCTGGAACGAGGAGCTGCGCGCGGGGTAGCCGTAACCGCCGCCGGGCGGGGTCGCGCCGGCCGCCTGACCGTCGGCGTAGAGATAGCCGAACGGGTCGTCGTCCTCGGGCGTGCTCGCGCCGTTGTTGCCGGCCGTCATCCCTCGGTCACTCCTCATGCATTCGAGTACGGGCCACAGGTGTCCAATTGGGCGAGCCTACACGTGCGGGCCGGCCCCGAAAGGCGACGAATCTCTCCCCGCCTCGCTGACCTGCGGTTATCCGGCCCGCCTGTGCTGTTTGGCACGAGAACGTTTCTCGATGTACATCCGCTGGTCCGCGGATTGCAGCACTTCCTCCGCGGACATCCCGCAGTGCGCCCAGCCGATCCCGAAGCTCGCGCCGACCCGCACGGCCCGCCCGTCGACCCGGATCGGCGGGATGATCGCGTTCCGCAGCCGGACGGCGAGGTCCGCGGCGTCGGCCCGGCCGAGCCCGTCGGCGAGGACCACGAACTCGTCGCCGCCGAGCCGGGCCACGGTGTCCCCGTCCCGTACGCCGCTGGTCAGCCTGCGCGCGACCTCGATGAGGACGGCGTCGCCGGTGTGGTGCCCGAAGCGGTCGTTGATCGACTTGAAGCCGTCGAGGTCGCAGAAGAGGACGGCGAGTCCCTTCGTCCCGTCGTCGGTGTCGCCCTCGGGCGCGACGGTGTGCACATGGTGGTCGAAGGCCTCGATGCCGTGCGGCATGCTCGCGCCGGGGTAGGAGGCGCCGTGCCCGTTGCTGTCGTACGCGTCGTGGCTCTCGTACCTGTCGGGCATCGCGTACCCCTCGGGGACGGCGAAGCCCTCGGGGGTCTCGTACGCGGGCAGCGAGCCGTACGCCGCGTCCAGGGCGTGGGCGTTCTCCTGCGGGCCCTCCTTGCGCCGGCACAGGCGGGCGGCGAGGCGGGAGCGCAGCTCGGCGGAGTTGGGGAGTCCGGTGAGGGAGTCGTGCGAGGCGCGGTGCGCGAGCTGCAGTTCGCGGCGCTTGCGCTCCTCGATGTCCTCGACGTGCGTGAGCAGGAACCGCGGCCCGTCGGCGGCGTCCGCGACGACGGAGTTCCGCAGCGAGACCCAGAGGTACGTGCCGTCGCGCCGCCCGAGCCGCAGTTCGGCCCGGCCGCCCTCGGCGGAGGTACGGAGCAGCGTGCCGATGTCCTCGGGGTGCACGAGGTCGGAGAACGAGTAGCGGCGCATCGCGGCGGCGGGCCGTCCGAGGAGCCGGCACAGCGCGTCGTTCGTGCGCAGGATCCGGCCGTGCTGGTCGCCGCCCATCTCGGCGATGGCCATGCCGGAAGGCGCGTACTCGAAGGCTTGGCGGAACGACTCTTCACTGGCCCTGAGGGCCTGCTGCTCGCGCTCAAGGCGGACCAGGGCGCGCTGCATGTTTGCTCGAAGGCGGGCGTTACTGATTGCAATGGCGGCCTGCGAGGCGTACATCTGCAGCGCCTCGCGCCCCCACGCGCCGGGATGCCTGCCGTTGCGCGGCCGGTCCACGGAGATGACGCCGAGGAGCTCGCCGCCGGTCGCTCCGCTCGTGTACATCGGGGCGTAGAGGCGGTCCAGGGGGTGCCACTCGTCCTCGAAGCGCGGCTCGGGGCCGTCGGTGTGCCACTGCGGCACGTCGTCCTCGATGAGCGTCCAGCCCTCGCTGTGCGGGATGAAGCGGAGCGCGCCCCAGTCCTGGCCCATCGCGAGCCGGCGCTCCCAGGAGTCCCTGGAGCCGACGCGTCCGGTGATCAGGGCCTCGGCGGCGGCACTGCCTGCGAAGGCGGCGACGACGAGGTCTCCGTCGGGGCGTACGAGATTGACGCACGCGAGCTCGTACCCGAGTCCTTGGACCACACCGTCGGCGACGGTCTGCAGGGTGTCGGCGAGGCTGCGCGCCGTGTTCAGCTCCGCGACCACCTGGTGCAGCTGCCGCAGGGTCGCAAGACGGACGTAAGGCTCCGACTCGGTCTCCATGCTCGCTCTCCCCGAGACCTCGACAGCAACTCCTGGATTCGTGGTGCCCTTAGTGTCTGATTGCCTCCGATTACCTCCGCCACTGAATCACAGCGAGCTGCTCACTCGGTACACAGGGTCAACAAAATATGGACCCTGTGACTCAAGTCACAAGCGACGTGAAGGGGCGGGGGCCGTGAGGTGGATCTCCGCGTACGTTTCCTGAACGCAAAGCTCTTGGCTGGGGCATCTTTCCGGCCGCGCGCCGGGGGCGTGTTGAGAGGTGCACTCGGGGCGCAACCGGAGTGTACGGGTCCGGACCTAGGTCGTACGTCCCGGCCGGGGGGCCGATGTGGCCGGCGGGGGTCCGGGGCTAGCGTCTTGGTCGTGTCCACCGTGCTGAAGTCTCATCCTGTCAAGGTGAGCAACGAAGAGTTCCGTGCCGCCATGTCCCGGCTCGCCGCAGGCGTCGTCCTCGTCACCGCGCGGGAGGACGAGCTCGGCGAGGGCGGCCCGAGGGCGGAGGACGTCGGCATGACGGCGACGGCCTTCATGTCCGTCTCCCTCGACCCGCCGCTGGTCCTGGTCAGCCTCCGTGAGGGCTCACGCATGGACGATCTCCTTGCGGAGCAGCCGCGTTGGGGTGTCTCGGTCCTGTCCGAGAGTCAGCGCCACATCGCGGGCCGCTTCGCGATGAAGGGCCGCATCAGCGACCGGCTCCTCTTCGAGGACATCCCGTACGTACGGGGCACGGAGTCCGACGCCCCCCTGATCGGCGGCGCGCTCGCGACCCTGGAGTGCGAGACCCAACAGCGAGTGGAGGCGGGCGACCACACCCTCGTCGTGGGCCACGTCCTCACGGCAACCGTCCCGAGCGCGGAGGGCGGACCGCTGCTGTACTTCAAGGGGCGGTACCGGCAGATGGGTTGAGGGATTCCGGGGGTACGGCGGGCCGGCCGGGGCGCGGCCAGCCGGCCAGGGCACGACCAGCCGGTCGCCGCGGCCCGCCCCCGCAGCCCCTCTCCCACCCACCCGCCCCCACCTAGTCCGGGGGAGCAGGCACCCAGCACCCCAGGCGTGACCATTCCCCCACCCGCACACAGGGCACTCGGCCCCGACCAGCTAGCTGTTGACCTCAGCCCAGGGGAGCCGCCGCAACCGGCCACACGCAACGTCGACCGCCCGCCCAGCCCGTCTCCGACCCCTCACCCGCCCCGGCTTGTCCGGGGGTTCGGCGCTCGGCGCGTCCCCGTGGCGGGGCGTGCTGGCTTCCGGCGTCGGGCTACGGGGCTCAACCGGCAATGAGGAGGGCCGAGGTGGACCGCTGGTGCGCCTAATGCGAGCCGCCCGCCGCCCACTCTCGGGGATCGGATGTCCTGTGTCACCAGCGAGCGCCATGCAGGGGCGCGGCCGGGGGGTCGCTCACTGCTGCCCAACGAGCAGGGATGTTCGGTCTGCAAGGGGGCAAGTCGCCTGCCATCTGCGGGCGACGGTCCTGCAGGCGGTAACTCGGCCTATTGCAAGCCTCGCCGACGCCTAAGGGGCGGCTGTGGAGCCACGAGCGCGCGCCCCGTTGTGCCGAGGTTGCGACGCCGGAAGCCTGAATCCGGGCAAGGCGGGGCGGGTGGGTGGGAGTGGGGTTGAGCGGGCGGTCGGCCGGCAACCCGCGAGTCCGGTCAGGATTCGGTATGACACTGTGTGTCATCACTTCTGGAGAGTCGACGGTGGCCATGCGGCTCGCCTATGCGTCGAACTCGTACTCCAAGACGTACGCCGACGAGTCCAGGACCATGTCGTTGACCTCGACCGCGCGGCCGTCCTCCGCGAAGGCGGTGCGGCAGATGAGGGTGACCGGAGTGCCCGGCGTCAGGCCGAGCCCTGCGGTCTCCTCCGCGTTCGGCATGCGGGAGCGGATCTCCTCGCGGAAGTGGACCGGCTTGTGGCCGATCTCGTCGAGGCGGGCGTAGATGCCGCCGGGTCCGGTGTCCGGCTGTGTGATCGCCGTTCCGGCAACGAGCTCGGCGTCGAGATAGGAGGTGGCGAACAGGACGGGGCGCCCGTCGAGGAGGAACCTTCGGCGCCGCACGCAGACCGGTGCCTCGGCCGGGGTGTCAAGGGTGGCGGCGACGCCTTTTGGCGCGGGCTCTTCCATCACGGAGACCGAATCGACCTCCAGGCTCCGGTCGTCGATGTCCGCGGACCACACGGACTTCCCCTGTGCCCACAGGTTCAGTGAGAGCCGCTGTACGCCGCGTCGCCGGATGACCACCTCGTATTGGCGCACAAAGATGCCGGCACCCTTGCGGGCCTCGATCAGCCCTTCCGATCGAAGGGTCGCCAGAGCCTGCCGCGCGGTCATGCGCGCAACCTCGTAGGTGGCCATGAGGTCGTTCTCGCCGGGGATTCGCTGCCCGGGTGTGTACGTACCGGCTGCGATGGCGGCCTTCAAGTCGGCGGCGATTCGCTGGTACTTGGGCTGTCGGCCGACGGTCCGCCTGTTCATATGCAGCTCTCCCGATCGTTCTGGCCATCGTATGCGCGTGCCCTGTGACGCGGTGCTGGCCAAGGAGATCACGCCTCTATCTCTAGAGAATGTTTGACGCGCATGCCGAAGGTGCGCTTCACTCATTCTCTAGAGATAAGTACTCGCTCAGTGGAGGCTCCTTGCTGCCCACGCACATGGTCGAAGTCAGCCAACGACTACCTCGTACACCTCGCAGCGCGACGCGCGCGCGAGCGCTCCTCCGTGAGCAGCTCACCGAGTGGGGGATCAAGGGCGAACTCATGGACACCGCAGAGCTGTTGCTCTCCGAGCTGGTCGCCAACGCGGTGCAACACGCGCCCGTCCCCGCAGGGCGGGACATCGGGTTACGGGTCGGGCTCCGGAATGGCCGCGTGGTGCGGATCGAGGTGTCCGACGCGGGGGACGGGCGACCCGTGCCCCGGCAGGCTGGGCCTGAGGACGAGCAGGGGCGGGGGCTCGCTCTCGTCGGAGCGTTAGCCGATCGGTGGGGCTGCTCTCCGCGTCCGTACGGTATCGGGAAGGCCGTGTGGGTCGAGCTTGAACTGCCCGGGGGCGGGCCCTAGCCCCAGTCTCGGCCCGAGCGGTCGCGCTTCCGTTCCGAGCGGGCCTTCTTCTCGCGGAGGCGGCGTTCGTTGATGCCTCGGGGGATCTTCGTCGCGCGGCGTGGGCGGGGCGGTGGGGCGGTGGCCTCGGCCAACAGGGACGCCATGCGGGTCGCGGCCAGCTCGCGGTTGCGCCACTGCGAGCGGTGGTCGGAGGCGCGGACCGCGAGCACGCCGTCCACGAGGCGGGGCGCCAGGCGTTCGAGGGCGCGGGACTTCCAGACCTCGGGGAGGGACTGCGTCTTGGCGAGGTCGAACCTCAACTCCACCTGCGAGTCGGAGGTGTTGACGTGCTGGCCGCCGGGGCCGGACGAGCGGGAGAAACGCCACATGAGCTCGGCCTCCGGCAGGAGGACCGAGCCGCGGATGACGTAGGGCCCAGGCATGCCCCCATCCTCGCGCGTCCCGACCCTCCCCGTCACCCCGATAAATCAGGCGAGCACATCAGGCGAGCGAACCAGGCGAGCGAACCAGGTGAGCGGCTCACGCCAGGATCACGCTGCGCGTCAGGTTGCGCGGGCGGTCCGGGTCGTAGCCCTTGGACTCCGCGAGGGCCACCGCGAGCCGCTGGGCGCGGATCAGGTCGGCCAGCGGGTCGGTCTCCTGGCGGGCGACGAGGTGGCCGCCGACCCGGTCCACGTCACCGGCGAGCCCCTCCGGCAGCGTGCCGAACATCCACGCCACCCGGCCGGGCCCGGTGATGGAGATGGGGCCGTGGCGGTACTCCATCGCCGGGTACGACTCCGTCCACGCGCCCGCCGCCTCACGCATCTTGAGGCCCGCCTCCAGGGCGAGCCCGTACGTCCAGCCGCGGCCGAGGAACGTCCACTGCTCCGCGCCGAGCACCGCCTCCGGGAGGGGTTCGGTGACCGCGAGCTCCGCGTCCACCGCGGCCTCGGCGACCGGCTTCACGCCGAGCGCCGACAGATCCCCGAGCCCGGCCCGCAGGAACGCGAGCGCGGTCGTGGCGAAGCGGGTCTGGACGACCGACTCCTCGTCCGCGAAGTCCAGGACGGCGACCGAGTCCGCGGCCTCCATGACCGGGGTCTTCGGGTCGGCGGTGAGCGCCGTGGTCGGAACGGAGCCCCGCAGGGAGGTGAGGAGTTCAAGCACCTCCGTCGTCGTACCGGAGCGGGTGATCGCCACGACCCGGTCGTACGCGCGGCCCGCCGGGAACTCGGACGAGGCGAAGGCGTCCGTCTCGCCCTGCCCGGCGGCCTCGCGCAGCGCGGCGTAGGCGATGGCCATGAACCAGGACGTGCCGCAGCCGGTGACGGCGACCCGCTCGCCCGGTCGCGGCAGCCCGTCGAAGGCGGCCGCGGCGTCCGCCGCTCGGCGCCAGCAGGAGGGCTGGGTGGCTATTTCTGCTGCGGTGCGTGACATGTGCGGCGGCTCCTCGACGAGCGGTCGGAACGTATTCGGCAGAACGTGCGGAACGTACTCGGCAGAACGTGCGGAACGTACTCGGCAGAACGTGACGTGCATAGCAGCCCTCCGGCCTGCGCGGCAACGGTGGCCGGTGGGCGCCGTTGCCGAAGCGAGACCTGAGTGGTGTAGACCTTGTGTGGTGTAGACCTTACGGGCGAACGCCGGGGAAATCCCCGGAAACGATCACGTACGGCGACGCCGGAAGCAGAGACGACGGAACAGAACGGCAAGGGTGGGAATCGGCGTGCAGCGGCGCATGACTGGTCTGACAGGTCTGACGGCGGCGCTGGCCGCACTCGGCATGACGGCGACGCTCGCCGGCTGCGGCGCGAGCGTCGCCTCCGACGACACCGTCACCCTGAAGATGGTCGCCGCCGACTACGGCGACAGCCCGGCCAACAGCACCCAGAAGTACTGGGACGAGGTAACTGCCGCGTTCGAGAAGAAGAACCCCGGCATCGAGGTCGACGTCGACGTCCGTTCCTGGAGCGAGGTGGACGCCGCCGTCGCGGCCATGGTGAAGAAGGGCGACGCCCCCGACATCGCGCAGATCGGGGCGTACGCCGACTACGCCGCGCAGGGCAAGCTCTACAGCGCCGACGACCTGCTCTCCATCCCCGTACAGGCCGACTTCCTGCCCGCGCTCTCGCAGGCGGGCGAGCTGAGGCGGGTGCAGTACGGGATGCCCTTCGCGTCCTCGACGCGGCTGCTCTTCTACAACAAGGACCTCTTCGCGCAGGCCGGCGTCACCGGCGCCCCGCAGAGCTGGACCGAACTCGCCGCGGACGCACGGAAGTTGAAGGCGGCGGGCGTGAAGTACCCGTTCGCGCTGCCCCTCGGCCGGGAGGAGGCGCCCGCGGAGACGCTGATGTGGCTGCTCAGCGGCGGCGACGGCTACACCGACAACGTCGGCACGTATACCCTCGACTCCGAGGCGAACATCAAGACGTTCAAGTGGCTGCGCGACGACCTCGTCGGCGAGGGCCTCACCGGCCCGACCGCGCCTGGCGAACTCGACCGGCAGGACGCCTTCAACGCGTTCTCGCGCGGCGAGGTCGGCATGCTCAACGGCCACCCGACGCTGATGAAGCAGGCCGCGAAGAAGGGCGTCGAGTACGGGATGGTCCCGCTGCCCGGCGTCAACGGCAAGGCCAAGGCCACCATGGGCGTCGCCGACTGGATGATGGGCTTCAAGCAGCACGGCCACAAGGCGGAGATCGGCAAGTTCCTCGACTTCGTCTACGCCGACGAGAACGTCCTGGAGTTCTCCGACCGCTACGACATCCTGCCCGTCACCTCGTCCGCCTCCGACGCGATGGCCGAGGACCCGAAGTACAAGCACCTGCGGGAGTTCCTGGAGGAGCTGCCGAACTCGGAGCTGTACCCGGTGGGCAAGACGTCCTGGGCGCAGGTCAGCGCGGCCGTCAAGCAGCGGATCGGCAAGGCCGTGGAGCGTGACGGCGACCCGGCGGCGATTCTGCAGCGGCTGCAGAACGAGGCGGTCGCGGCGGAGTCGGCGGAGTAGTGGCTGTCGCGGTGAGGGCGACGGTGGGGGTGGCGGTGTCGGCGTACGCGCTTACGGTTTCTTCATGAGCCCCGCCGCACCCGACCAGCCCGATCCCGGCCCCGGCCCCGGCCCCGGCCCCGAGCCCGAGCGCGAGCGCGGTCCCGAGCCGAGCGCTGACAGCTTGGAGTTGTCCGAGCGGGATCGGGCGGTGCTTGCGCTGGAGCGGAAGGGGTGGGCTTCGCGTGGGGTGAAGGAGCGTGCGATACGTGAGCAGCTCGGCATATCCCCGGCCCGCTACTACCAGGTCCTGAACGCCCTCCTCGACGATCCCCTGGCCCTCGCCCACGACCCGGTCACGATCAACCGCCTCCGCCGCATCCGCGAGTCCCGCCGCGCCCGCCGCTGACGGCGCGCGCTGCGCTTTCTTCTTCCCCTCCCCGCCCCTTCCCGGCTGTGCCTGATATGCGGCTGCCGCCGCGTGGCTGCGGCAGCTTCGGGGCTCCGCCCCGGACCCCTCCCCCAAGCTCTCGGCTGCGCTCGAGCAGGGGGACCCCCATCTCAAACGCCGAAGGGGCTGGATTTGCCCCCGATAGGGGCGCGGGGAACTGCGCGACCAGCCACGATGGCGCCGCAGCCGAAAGACAGCAGGGTCCGGGGGCGCAGCCCCCGAAGCCGTCCGCCAGGACTTTCGGGAAGGGGCGGGGAGGGGAGATTCGACGGTGCCCGAGTCGACGGTGCGGCACCCAAGCAGATGGATAGGCTCGGCCCATGGGTACCCGCACCCCCGCCGACGACCTCCCGGTCCCCGTGACCCCCGCCGGGCGGGAAGGCCTCGCCGCGCTCCGCGCCCGCCCCTCCCGCGCGCTGGTCGCCCTCGACTTCGACGGCACGCTCGCCGAGATCGTCGCCGACCCGGAGCAGGCCAGAGCCCACCCCGACGCCGTGCCCGCGCTCGCCGCCCTCGCCCCGAGGCTCGCCTCCGTCGCCGTGGTGACGGGCCGGCCCGCCGGGGTCGCCGTGCGGTACGGCGGGTTCGCGGGCGTCGCGGGCCTGGAGCACCTGGTCGTGCTCGGGCACTACGGCGCGGAGCGCTGGGACGCGGTGACCGGCACGGTGCAGGCCCCCGAACCGCCCCCGGGCGTGGCCGGCGCACGGGCCGAACTCCCCGGATTCCTGGACGCGTTGGGCCTCTGGCAGGGCACCTGGCTGGAGGAGAAGGGCCGCGCCGTCGCCGTGCACACGCGCCGCGCCGACGACCCGCAGGCCGCCTTCGACGCGCTCCGCGGCCCGCTCGCCGAACTGGCCGCCCGGCACGGCCTGATCACCGAGCCCGGCCGCTATGTGATCGAGCTGCGCCCGCCCGGCATGGACAAGGGCCTGGCCCTGGCGGCGTACGCGCGCGAGGTGGGCGCGGAGTCCGTCCTGTACGCGGGCGACGACCTGGGCGACCTGCCTGCGTACGCGGCCGTGGAGAAGCTGCGCTCGGACGGGGTGCCGGGGGTCCTGGTGTGCAGCGGCAGCACGGAGGTCGAGGAGCTGACGGACCGCGCGGACCTGGTCGTGGACGGCCCGCAGGGAGTGGTCCACCTCCTCACACAACTGGCCGAGGCACTCAACCCGAGCTGAACCCCAGCCCCGCCCTGCCCCAGCCCCGCTACCTCAGCCCCCTACCCCAGCGCAGCCAACTGCTCCAGGAACCACCGTCCCGGCGGCAGCGCCGTTCCCGCCGCGGCCAGCCGCTCCGTGCGGGCGCGCCGTTCCTTCTCCGGCATCGTCAACCCCTCGTGCAGCGCGGCAGCGGTCCCCACCACGTCGTACGGATTGACCGCGAGCGCGTCCGCGCCGAGCTCCTCGAAGGCTCCGGCCTCGCGGGACAGGACGAGCGCGCAGCCTTCGTCGGAGACGACCGGGACCTCCTTGGCGACCAGGTTCATGCCGTCCCTGATCGGGTTGACGAGGGCCACGTCCGCGAGCCGGTACGCGGCGAGCGAGCGCGCGAAGTCGTCCTCGACATGCAGGATCACCGGGGTCCAACCGGGCGTCCTGTAGCGGGAGTTGATCTCCTCGGCGACGCGGGACACCTCGGCCGTGTAGTCGCGGTAGACGGCCAGGTCCTGGCGCGAGGGGTAGGCGAACGCGAGGTGCACGACGCGCTCGCGCCACTCGGGCCGCTCGGCGAGCAGCAGCTCGTACGCGCGCAGTCCGCGCACGATGTTCTTGGACAGCTCGGTGCGGTCGACGCGCACCACCGTCTTCCGGCCCGCGCCCCCGATCTGCTCGCGCAGCGCCGCGATCCGCTCGGCCACGTCGGCGCGGTGCGCTCGCTCGCGCAGGAACTCCGCGTCCGCGCCGAGGCCGTGCACGCCGACCCGGGTGGCGCCGACGCCGCCGACGAGCGCGTCGCAGCAGGTGGTGAACGCGTCGGCCCAGCGGCGGGTCAGGAAGGCGAGCCGGTCCGCGCCGAGCATGCCCTGCAGGAGCTGCTCGGCGATGTCGTCGGGCAGCATCCGGAAGTAGTCGACGGGCGCCCACGGGGTGTGCGAGAAGTGCCCGATGCGCAGGTCGTCGCGGAGCGCGCGCAGCATGCCGGGGACGAGGGCCAGGTGGTAGTCCTGCACGAGCACCGCGGCGCCGGGCGCGGCCTCGGCGGCGAGGGCCTCGGCGAAGGCCCGGTTGTACTGCTCGTACGCGGCCCACTGGCGCCGGAACTCCCGGTCGAAGGAGGGTTCCAGGGGCGTCTGGTACAGCATGTGGTGCACGAACCAGAGCACCGAGTTGGCGATCCCGTTGTACGCGTCGGCGTGCACCTCGGCGTCGATGTCGAGCATCCGCACGCCCGGTTCGCCCGCCCGTCGCCCGCCACCGCCACTGTTCAGAGGGGCCTTCGGCCCCGCCCCTACGATTCCGCGCCGCACCGCCTCCCGGTCGCCCTCGCCGAGCGCCGCGCACACCCACAGGGCACCGGCCTCGGGCCCGATCGCGGAGAGCCCGGAGACGAGTCCGCCGCCGCCGCGCCGTGCGTCGAGGCCCCCGTCCTGCCGTACGGAGTAGCTGACCGGGCCGCGGTTGGAGGCGACGAGGATCGGGGCTGCGGAGCGCTCGGTGGCCATGACGCGAACCTAGCCCGAGCCGTCCGCGGGCAAACGTACGGCCGGACCCGTGCGGGCCCGGCCGTACCCCGAAGGAGGTGTTGGCGATGCCGATGTGCGGCACGTACCGCGGCGGCTCGGGCGCCTCCTGGTGGCGACGCCCGCGGTGTCGCAGCGCTTGATCTGGTTGCGGCCGAACTCGTACGTGCCGTCGTTGCCGCCCCGGAAGAGGCGGGCGTACGCGAGATTGCCCCCGCTCACGCCACGCGGCGGTCCCGGTACTCCTCGACCTCCGCCATCGGCGGCCGCTCCTCCGTGTCCACCTCGTGCGTACGCGGCTCGAAGCCCTCCTCGCCCCGCTCGAACTGGGTGAGCCGCGGCCGTACGAGATGTCCGCGCGCGAGCCGCAGCTGCGCCGTGCGGTAGATCGCCGCCGCCATCCGCCCGAGCGCTCGGCCGTCCTGGTGTCGGTGCAGGCGCACCCCGACGTCGACCTGCGCGAGCGCGTCCAGGCCCACGGTGTGCAGCGAGTCCACGAGCAGCCCGAGCTCCACCCCGTACCCGACGGGGAACGGCAGCTGCTCCAGGAGCGAGCGCCTGGCCGCGTACTCACCGCCCAACGGCTGGACGAATCCGGCCAGTTGGGGCCAGTGCAGATTGAGCAGCGGCCGCGCCACCAGCTCCGTGACCCGGCCGCCCTGCCCGGCCGTCTCGCCGAGCGGCCGGTCGTACATCGCCTTCACGAACTGCACCTCGGGGTCGGTCAGGAGCGGGCCGACGATCCCGGTGACGAAGTCCGCCGAGAACTCCCTGAGGTCGGCGTCGACGAAGCACACCACGTCACCGCCGGTCACGAGCAGCGACCGCCACAGCACCTCGCCCTTGCCGGGCACCGCGGGCAGCCGCGGAAGTATCGCGTCCCGGTGCACCACCCGAGCCCCGGCCGCCGCCGCCACCTCGGACGTACGGTCCGTGGAGCCCGAGTCGATCACCACCAGCTCGTCGACCAGCGGGACCTCGGGAGTCATCAGCTCGCGGCGGATCACCGACACGATCGCGCCGACCGTCGCCTCCTCGTTCAGCGCGGGCAGCACCACGCTGACCTTGCTGCCGGAGCGCGCCTTCGCGGCGAGGATCCGCTCCAGCGGGCGGTCGGCCACGGACCAGGAGCGCCTCTTCAGCCAGCGCTCCACCTCTTCGAGCACGTCGGTCTCTCCTCGGTCTGTGATCCATCTCGCGGTTCGGACGACTATCTCAACAGTGAGGGCCGTCAGTTACAGTCTTGAACAACGCGAGGGGCCACCGCATGCCGGGGGTGCCTCGCCGACAACCGAATACCGCTCATCCAGAGGGGCAGAGGGATACGGCCCGTTGAAGCCCCGGCAACCCTCCAGCCGGTCTCGTAGGACACCGCAACTGTCCATCGCGAGGCTCCCGGCTAGGGAAGGTGCCAAATCCGTCTCGTGGCGAAGTGCGTCGCGAGGAAGATGAGGAGAAAGGGCCTCGCCTCTCATGGCTGTTAACACCACCGAAGCCACCACCACCTCCGTGGACCTCGGCCCCGCGTCGGGCCTCTCCTGCCGCGAGTGCGGTGAGCGCTTCCCCCTCGGCCCGATCTTCGCCTGCGAGCTCTGTTTCGGCCCCCTCGAAGTCGCGTACGACCTGCCGCTCGGTGACCCGGAGGCCCTGCGTAAGCAGATCGAGGCCGGCCCGGACAACATCTGGCGGTACGCACCGCTGCTGCCCGTCCCCGCCGACGTGGCGACCAAGCCGAACCTCAACCCCGGCTGGACCAAGCTCGTCAAGGCCGACAACCTGGCCCGTGAACTCGGCGTCACCGGCGGCCTGTTCATTAAGGACGACTCCGGCAACCCGACGCACTCCTTCAAGGACCGCGTCGTCGCCCAGGCCCTCGAAGCGGCCCGCGCCTTCGGCTTCACCACGCTCTCCTGCTCCTCCACGGGCAACCTCGCCGGCGCCGTCGGCGCTGCGGCCGCCCGCGCCGGCTTCCGCTCCTGCGTGTTCATCCCGCACGACCTGGAGCAGGGCAAGGTCGTCATGGCCGCGGTCTACGGCGGCGAGCTCGTCGGCATCGAGGGCAACTACGACGACGTCAACCGCTTCTGCTCCGAGCTCATCGGCGACCCGCTCGGCGAGGGCTGGGGCTTCGTCAACGTGAACTTGCGGCCGTACTACGGCGAGGGCTCCAAGACGCTCGCGTACGAGATCTGCGAGCAGCTCGGCTGGCAGCTGCCCGACCAGCTGGTCATCCCGATCGCCTCCGGCTCCCAGCTCACGAAGATCGACAAGGGCCTGCAGGAGCTGATCAAGCTCGGCCTCGTCGAGGACAAGCCGTACAAGATCTTCGGCGCCCAGGCCGAGGGCTGCTCGCCGGTCTCCACGGCCTTCAAGAACGGCCACGACGTGGTCCGCCCGCAGAAGCCGAACACCATCGCCAAGTCCCTCGCGATCGGCAACCCGGCCGACGGCCCGTACGTCCTGGACATCGCCCGGCGCACCGGCGGCGCGGTGGAGGACGTCAACGACGAGCAGGTCGTCGACGCGATCAAGCTGCTCGCGCGTACGGAGGGCATCTTCGCGGAGACTGCGGGCGGTGTGACGGTGGGCGTCACGCGCAAGCTGATCGAGTCCGGTGCGCTGGACCCGTCCCTGACCACCGTGGTGCTCAACACGGGTGACGGGCTCAAGACGCTCGACGCTGTCGCTGAGACTTCGCAGGCCACGGCGACCATCAAGCCTTCGCTTGACGCGTTCCGTGAGGCGGGTCTTGCAGGCTAGTCGCCGTAGGGCTTGATGTCCGCGGCCGGCTGCCGGCCGTCTGTGGCTGGTCGCGCAGTTCCCCGCGCCCCTGGAGGGGCGCCCCACAACCGTTACTTCAGAGGTGAGAGTTCATGAGCGTCAACGTCCGCATCCCCACCATCCTGCGTACCTACACCGGCGGTCAGTCCGAGGTCGCCGCCGAGGGTGCGACCCTCTCCGAGGTCATCGCCGACCTGGAGAAGAACCACGCGGGCATCGCCGCGCGCGTCCTGGACGACCAGGGCAAGCTGCGCCGCTTCGTGAACGTGTACGTGAACGACGACGACGTCCGCTTCGAGCAGGGTCTGGAGACCGCCACCCCGGACGGCGCGGGCGTCTCGATCATCCCGGCCGTCGCCGGCGGTTGCTGACCGCGACCCTTTACGCAGGAACCATGCAGAATTGCCCTCTCCGCCGGAAGCGGAGGGGGCAATTCTGCATGGTTGGCCGCGATAGAGTTGGGAATGCTGTTCCGCTTTTGAGCGCCGCGCTTGCCCGGCGCATATGAGAACTCCCGGATTCGCCGCCGACTTGCGGCCGAAGAGCTCCCGTAATTCGCACGCTTTGTTCCTTTCGCCCGGTCCGACTTGTTCTGTGATCCGGCGAATCCTCCCCGTTCAGCCGCTCGGCCGCGCCCAGATTTCTCGTCGAATTGACCTGTTGCAGACGGCAGTTGGGCAGATACATTCAGCGGCGGTCGACGCGTTCCGGCGCACGCCCCCACCTGTCGGGGGGTGAGGTCTGACCCGGATCCGCGAAGTGCGGATCTGTGCAAGGGCCAGTAATAGGGGAGTTAGGCATGGCTCAGGGCACCGTCAAGTGGTTCAACGCGGAGAAGGGGTACGGCTTCATCGCGGTCGACGGTGGTGCGGATGTTTTCGTCCACTACAGCGCGATTCAGATGGACGGCTACCGCACCCTTGAAGAAGGTCAGCGAGTGGAGTTCGAGATCTCGCAGGGCCAGAAGGGTCCGCAGGCGGACATGGTCAAGCTCGCCGTCTGATCCAGGCGCGATCGGCCACCGACGCACTCACGCCGAGGGGTCCGCATCCCAACAGGGATGCGGACCCCTCGTGCGTGCGCGTACGCACGGGGTCCTGGCTGAGGGGTGCCGCCGGATCCTGGGAGGCGCTTGCACTCGTAGGGGGCGAGTGCTAATCATTGGCGTTAGCACTCTGAAGGTGAGAGTGACAGAACTTGGATCGGGTCGGTGAGGTCCGGGAGCCGGGTGGGGCAAGGAACCACAAGGCTCGCAGGCCGTCCGTCGCGGGCACCAGCACGGTCCGTTTGCGTTTCCACCCCCTGTCCGGGAGGACCACTTCACATGGCCAAGATCATCGCGTTCGACGAGGAGGCACGGCGCGGCCTCGAGCGCGGCATGAACCAGCTCGCCGACGCCGTCAAGGTGACCCTGGGCCCCAAGGGTCGCAACGTCGTCCTCGAGAAGAAGTGGGGCGCCCCCACGATCACCAACGATGGTGTGTCCATCGCCAAGGAGATCGAGCTCGAGGACCCGTACGAGAAGATCGGCGCCGAGCTGGTCAAGGAGGTCGCGAAGAAGACGGACGACGTCGCCGGTGACGGCACGACGACCGCGACCGTCCTCGCCCAGGCGCTGGTCCGCGAGGGCCTGCGCAACGTGGCCGCCGGTGCCAACCCGATGGCCCTGAAGCGCGGTATCGAGAAGGCCGTCGAGGCCGTCTCCGCCGCCCTGCTCGACCAGGCCAAGGAGGTCGAGACCAAGGAGCAGATCGCCTCCACCGCCTCCATCTCCGCCGCCGACTCGCAGATCGGCGAGCTCATCGCCGAGGCGATGGACAAGGTCGGCAAGGAAGGCGTCATCACCGTCGAGGAGTCCCAGACCTTCGGTCTGGAGCTGGAGCTCACCGAGGGTATGCGCTTCGACAAGGGCTACATCTCGGCGTACTTCGCCACCGACATGGAGCGTATGGAGGCCGTCCTCGACGACCCGTACATCCTCATCGCCAACTCGAAGATCGGCTCCGTCAAGGACCTGATCCCGCTCCTCGAGAAGGTCATGCAGTCCGGCAAGCCGCTGCTGATCATCGCCGAGGACGTCGAGGGCGAGGCCCTGTCGACCCTGGTCGTCAACAAGATCAAGGGCACCTTCAAGTCCGTCGCCGTCAAGGCCCCGGGCTTCGGTGACCGCCGCAAGGCGATGCTGAACGACATCGCGATCCTCACCGGCGGCGAGGTGATCTCCGAGGAGGTCGGCCTCAAGCTGGAGAACGCCACCGTCGACCTGCTCGGCCGCGCCCGCAAGGTCGTCATCACCAAGGACGAGACCACCATCGTCGACGGTGCCGGCGACAGCGACCAGGTCAACGGCCGCGTGAACCAGATCCGCGCCGAGATCGAGCAGTCGGACTCCGACTACGACCGCGAGAAGCTCCAGGAGCGCCTCGCGAAGCTGGCCGGCGGCGTGGCCGTCATCAAGGCCGGCGCCGCGACCGAGGTCGAGCTCAAGGAGCGCAAGCACCGCATCGAGGACGCCGTTCGCAACGCGAAGGCGGCCGTCGAGGAGGGCATCGTCGCCGGCGGTGGCGTCGCCCTGCTGCAGGCCTCCGCGGTCTTCGAGAAGCTGGAGCTCGACGGTGACGAGGCGACCGGCGCCAACGCCGTGAAGCTCGCCCTGGAGGCCCCGCTCAAGCAGATCGCCGTCAACGGTGGTCTCGAGGGTGGCGTCGTCGTCGAGAAGGTGCGCAACCTGACCGTCGGCCACGGCCTGAACGCCGCGACGGGTGAGTACGTCGACATGATCGCCGAGGGCATCATCGACCCGGCGAAGGTGACCCGCTCTGCCCTGCAGAACGCGTCCTCCATCGCCGCGCTGTTCCTCACCACCGAGGCCGTCATCGCGGACAAGCCGGAGAAGGCCGGCGCGGCCGCTCCGGGCGGCATGCCGGGCGGTGACATGGACTTCTGATCGACCTCTGGTTGATCAACCTGTCCTGACCGAGGGCGGCACTCCCCAGTGGGGAGTGCCGCCCTCGGGCGTTGCAGGGGGAGGCGCGGCGTGCTCAGCGCTCGTAGTGGTAGCGGCAAGCGGCGATGCGGATCTCGTCCTCGACCACCTTGACGAGGCGGTGCTCGTCGGTGATGCGGCGGGACCAGTAGCCCTGGAAGCCGTGTTTCAGTGGTTCCGGTTTCCCGATGCCGTCGTTGCCGTTGCGAGACATGAGGGGGAAGGTCAGACGCCCGCGGGTTCCTTGGTGGGGGCGCCGCCGGAGGGCTCTGCCGCGCCGCCCGTCCGGGGCTCGCCCGCAGCCGTGTCCTGGCCGGTCGCGTTCAGGTCGGCCAGCATCTGCTTGCTGAACCCGAAGAAGTACGTCGCGAAGAAGCCCACGACGTACCCGACCACGAGGCCGCCCGCGTAGATCGCGATGGTCGCGCCGAGGCCTTTGTCGCCGTCGAGGAGGGGGAAGAGGGCCCAGCCGGACGGGCCGATGGCCGTGGAGCCGACCTTGTCGCCGATCATCGAGAAGAACCCGACGAACGCGCCGCCCGCCGCGCCGCCCACGCAGGCCGTGACGAACGGGCGGCCGAGGGGGAGCGAGACGCCGTAGATCAGGGGTTCGCCGACGCCCAGGAAGCCTGCGGGGAGCGCGGACCGGATCGTCGTACGGATCGAGTGGTTGTGCTTGAGGCGCTTGAAGACGGCGATGGCGCAGCCGACCTGGCCCGCGCCGGCCATGGCGAGGATGGGGAGCAGGACCGTGTAGCCCTGCTGCTCGATGAGCGTGGTGTGGATGGGGATGAGGGCCTGGTGCAGGCCGAGCATCACGAGCGGCAGGAACAGTCCGCCGAGGACCAGGCCCGCGAACGCGCCGGTGTTGTCGAGGAGCCAGTTGGCGGCGGTGCCGATCGCGGTGGACACCTCGCCCGCGACGAACATCAGGCCGAAGATCGTGACCAGGCCGGAGAGCAGCACGGTGAGCGTGGGCGTGACCAGTACGTCCACGGCCTCCGGCACCCACTTCCTGCACCACCTCTCGACGTACGTGGCGAGGACCGCCGCGCCCAGCGCGCCGAGCACGCCTCCCTGACCCGGGGAGAGCTGCTGGCCGAACGCCTCGATGTCCGCGACGCCGGGGAAGACGATGATCGCCGCGACCGCGCCGCCGAGGATCGGCGTACCGCCGAACTCCTTGGCCGTGTTGAAGCCGACGAACACCGCGATCAGCGCCATGAAGCCGGAGGCGATGGCGGCGAGGGCGGGGGTGACGGACGGCAGCCAACCGAGGTTCGTGAGGAGTCCGTTGAGGCCCGCGATGATGCCGCAGCCGATCAGGGCCGGGATCAGCGGTACGAAGATGTTGGCGATGCGGCGCAGGAACAGCTTGACCGGGGTCTGGTTGCGGGCCTTCTGTGCGGCCTTCAACTCGGCGCCCTGGGCGGCGAGTTCATCGGCAGTGGGGGCGGCCTGCGGGGCGGAGGACTCGACGGGGCGGTCGGACAGGGCCGCCCGCTCCGCCGCCACCAGCTGCTCGAACTCCGGCGTGACCCGTGCGACCTTTCCGGGGCCGAGCACGATCTGGTACGTCTCGTCCTCGACGACGCCCATCACGTCGGGCAGCGCCGCGAGCTCCTCGTCCCGGACGAGCCTGCGGTCGTGCAGGCCGAGCCGGAGGCGGGTCATGCAGTGCGCGATGGAGTCGATGTTGGCTGCGCCGCCGACGAGGGGCAGGATCGCGGCGGCGGTGGCGCGGTTCTTGTTGTCGGTGCTCATGTACGGGCCTTGCTGTGCGGGGGTGCGGTGCCGGGTGGCGTCGGGGTGACGGTGGTGCAGGGTGGTGCCGGTGGGGCCGGGGCTCAGGTCGTGGTGGTGTCGGGGGAGGTCGCGGCGGTGAGGGCGGCCCGGAGGTGGCCACGGGAGCCGGTCAGGAGGTCGTTGGCGGTGGCGGCGTCGACGTCGGCGAGGACCATCAGGATCGCCGTCTTCACCTCGCCGTCGGCCGCGGCGAGCGCGGACTCGATGACCTCGTCCGGGGCGTCCGTGGCGAGGGCGACGATGCGGCGGGAGCGGGCCTGCAGCTTGTCGTTGGAGGCGCGCACGTCGACCATCAGGTTCCCGTAGGTCTTGCCGAGCCGGATCATCGTGATCGTCGACAGCATGTTGAGGACGAGCTTCTGGGCCGTGCCCGCCTTCAACCGGGTGGAGCCGGTGAGGAGTTCGGGCCCGACGACGACCTCGACGCCGTGCTCGGCGGCCGCCCCGAGGGCCGAGTCCGCGTTGCAGGACAGGCCGATGGTGAGGGCCCCTTCGGCGCGGGCGTGTTCGACGGCGCCGATCGCGTACGGGGTGCGGCCCGACGCGGAGATGCCGACCACCGTGTCGTCGGCGGTCAGGCCGAGCTTCCGCAGGTCCTCGCGGGCCAGCTCCTTGGAGTCCTCGGCGCCCTCGACGGCGGTGACCATGGCGGGCGGGCCGCCCGCGATCAGGCCGATCACGTCGCCCGGGTCGGTGTTGAAGGTGGGCGGGCACTCGCTGGCGTCGAGCACGCCGAGCCGTCCGGCGGTGCCGGCGCCCGCGTAGATCAGGCGGCCGCCGCGGGCCATGCGCTCGGCGGTGGCGTCGATGGCGGCGGCGATCTCGGGCAGCCGCTCGGCGACCGCGGCCGGCACGGAGGCGTCCTCGCCGTTCATCGTGCGGGCGATGTCGAGCGTGGACAGCCGGTCGATCTCGGCCAGCTCGGGCCGGAACGCCTCCGTGGTGAGCGTGGCGAGCTCGGCGCGCAGCTCGCCGTAGTTGTCGGGGGTGGTGGCAGTCATGGTGGCGGCGGCTCTCTCGTGCGCGGCGGGTGGGGGGTTCTCGATCGGGGCTTGCCGCGGCCGGCTATGGCTTGCCGTGGCTTCCTCGGACTTGCCGTGGCTATCGGCTGCGCGGGCTGTGCCGGTGGGCGAGCGCTTCGTAGGACGCGGCGAGGGCGGGGGCCGCGGTCTCGTACGTCCGCTGCGCCACGCCGACGAACAGGCAGTCCACGACGAGGAGTTGGGACGTACGCGAGGACATCGCGGCGGGGCGGAGCTCGCTCTCGCGGGCGGTGGACGTGGTCAGGACGTGGTCGGCGTACTGCGTGACCGGGCCGTCCGGGCGGCCGGTGATGGCGATGGTGGTGGCGCCGTGCTCGAAGGCGACGCGCAGCGGCTCTATGACGTCGCCGGTGGAGCCGGAGTGGGTGATCGCCACGGCCACGTCCTTGGAGCGGAGCAGCACCGCGTTGGTCACGGACAGGTGCGGGTCGCCCATCGCGTGCGCGAGCATGCCGATGCGGAGCAGCTTCTGCGCCAGGTCCTGGGCGACGAGCGAGGAGGCGCCGACGCCGTAGATGTCGATACGGCGGGCGGCGGCGAGCGCGGAGACGGCGGCGCCGAGCTGCGCTGTGTCGAGCCCGGCGGCGGTGTCGACGAGGGTCTGCTGCTCGTCGTACGCGAGCTTGGCGACGACGTCCGCGATCGGGTCGTCGACGGCGATGTCCGCGGTGACGGCCGGGGCGCGGCCCGACTGCTGCTGCGCGGCGAGGCCGGCGAGGGCGAGGCGCAGGTCGCGGTAGCCCGGGTAGCCGAGGAGGCGGGCCGTGCGCACGACGGTGGCCTCGCTGGTGCCGGTGAGCTCGGCGAGCCCGGTGACCGTCAGGGCCGCGCACCCGGCCGGATCCCCGGCGACGGCCTCGGCGACGCGCTGCATGGAGCGGGTCATGGACGGCGCGAGGGTGCGCACCTTCGCGGCGAGGGCCGCGGGGGCGGGCGGGGCGCCGCTGCTGCCGCCGGTGAAAATTTCCTTCACGTTATTGCTCACGCTCTGAAAGATATTTTCCGGCAGGGGCGGCGTCAAGGGTCGTACGGCACGCGGGGCGCGGGACTCCCGGGCCGAACGCAGAACGGGCCGGCCCCTCAGGGGCCGGCCCGCTCGCTGCGCCTGCGTACTGCCTACGCCTGGGCGTCGAAGATGTCCGAGGCCTGCTGCGCGGTGAGGGCGCGGGTCAGCCACTGGCTGAGCAGATCCTGGTCATGGCAGGACGTGATGCGTTCGCGGACGTCGTCGGGTACGTCAAGATCGCGGTCTTCCAGAACCTGAAGCAGGAACTCGGCCCGGCCTTCGTCCCGGATTTCCTCTGCGAGGTACGACTTGAAGAAGGAGAGGTCCACGGCCACCAGGTTCCTCCAGACGTGCTTGGCCGGGCGGTTGCCCAGGCCCTGGGCGGTGAATTCGGCGATCGGGTTCGCGATGTCCTCGGGGGTTTCCTTCAGCGCTGCGGACAGCGCCTTCTTGCCCTGGGCCTCCACGGCGAGCAGGAAGGGGCCCTGCTCGGCGGTGTCGAAGCGCAGCAGGGTGTCGACGCGGCGCTCGACCGGGCTGTCCTCGGTGAGGTCGGTCGGGAGCGCCGTCGCCCCGACCGGTCTCGGGATGTCGGCCCCGAGGAACTCCGAGACACGGCTGAAGAGCCCCGGATCGTGCTGGAAGATGCGGTGCATTGCCTCGTGGGAGGAGGTGACCATGCGGTTCCGTTCGAAGGGTGGAGCAAAGGCGTTCGAGTGGAGCGTACGGTCGCCAACTGGTAGGAGCGGAAGCCCAGTTGGAGAAGATCACTCGTGCGTGTGGGCTCGCTTGACGGGTGCGCGGAGCGCGTGGTGAGAGGCGGTTTCCGTGAACTGCGGACCCGTTCCGGCTCGACTTCCGGTGGGGCGGTGGGCGCACAATGGACGCATGAACGCCCCGGATCCCACCAGTCACCTGGAGCAGTCGCTGCACGCGGCGCGCGCGCTCGTTCTGGCCGACCTCGTGGCGGGAGACGTGGCCGAGGCCGACGTCGTGTCGCTCGTCGAGGACGCCGTGTCGCACCGCCGCTGGTGGGTCGAGCAGTGGCCGGAGGGCGCGGAGTTCGTGGCCGGCCTGGTGGCACAGGACGTGCAGGACGCGCTCCTGGAGAAGTACGGCCGCTGGCCGCTCTGCCCCGCCTGCGGCTCCGGCGACCCGCACGCGCTGGACGTGGAGCCGGAGTTGGGCACGGACCCGCACTGGGTCTGCGGCAAGGCCGGGATAGTCGTCGCGGCGGTCGGGTCGCTCGGTTCGGTCGCCCGGTGAGCCGCCGCAGCGGTCGCGGCCGGCACGCGGGGTGGGCCCGGTGACCGTCTACATCGACCCGCCGACCTGGCCGGGCCACGGCCGCCTCTGGTCGCACATGATCAGCGATGTGTCGTACGACGAGTTGCACGCGTTCGCCGAGAAGGTGGGCTGTCCGCGGCGGGCGTTCGAGCGGGACCACTACGACGTGCCCGCGCACCGGTACGCGGATGCGGTGCGTGCCGGTGCGCGGGAGGTGTCGAGCAGGGAGGTCGTACGGCTGCTCACGCAGGCGGGGCTGCGGCGGAGGAAGCGGAGCGCTCGCTAGCAGGCTCAGCCGAGGGACCGCCGGTGGCGACCGTCACCGAGCGCCCCTTCTGCATCCGCAGCGCCAGCCCCACCGCGGCAAGGCCGAGCACCGTCATCCCCGCGCCCGCCCAGGCCGGGGACGTGTAGCCGAGGCCCGCGTCGATGACGAGGCCGCCGAGCCAGGGGCCGCTGGTGTTGCCCAGGTTGAAGGCGGCCGTGGCGGTGGCGCCGGCGAGGGTCGGGGCGGCGCCGGCGACGTTGAACATGCGGGCGTTGAGCGCCGGGGCCGTGTAGAACGCGGAGAAGCCGACGAGGAAGGCCACGGCCACCGCGACCGCCGCGAGGGACGCGAACAGGCCGAGGACCACCAGGAACACCGTCGACGCGACGATGCCGCTGAACAGCACGCCGAAGAGGTGCGCGTCCGCGATCCGCCCGCCGATCGTCGTACCCACGAGCGCGCCGATCCCGAAGAGCGCGAGGACCGTGGGCACCCAGCCGGAGTCCAGGCCCGAGACGTCCGTGAGCAGCGGCGCGAGGTAGCTGAACGCGCAGAACACACCGCCGCCCGCGAGCGTGATGAGCGCGATCTGCACCCACACCTGCGGGTCCCGGTAGATCACCAGCTCGCGCCGGAGCTGCGGCTTCACGGCCGGCACCGGGATGCGCGGGATGAGCGTGGCGACGCCGACGAGCGCGATCGCGGAGGCCGCGCCGACCGCCCAGAACGCCGACCGCCAGCCGAAGTGCTCGCCGAGGAACGCGCCCGCGGGCACGCCGAGGACGTTGGCGATGGAGAGCCCGCCGATCATCACGGCCATGGCGCGGGCCCGCGCGCTCTTGTCCACCATGGCGATGGCGACGCCCGCGCCGACCGCCCAGAACCCGGCGCAGGCGAGGGCGCTCACGACCCGGGAGGCGAAGAGGACCTCGTACGTGGGGGCGAGCGCGCCCGCGACCTGGCCCAGGCCGAACACGGTGATCAGGGAGATCAGGGTGGTGCGCCGGGGCAGCCGCAGCGTGGCGGCGGCGAGGACGGGCGCGCCGACGACCATGCCGATGGCGAAGGCGGATATCAGGAGCCCGGCGCTCGGAATGGAGACGTCCATGTCGCGGGCGATCTCCGGGAGCAGCCCGGAGAGCATGAACTCGCTGGTGCCGAGCGCGAAGACGGCGAGGCCGAGCGTGTGCACGGCGATGGGCATGCGCGTCTTGCCGGAGGGCTTCTCCGAAGCGGCGAGGGAAGGGGCGGGGTCGGGCGTCACAGGGTCGGGCATATCCGTTGCGAACAGTGACCGAGCGGGGCCCTATTCCCCTGCGGAGCGCCCGAGGCCATCCCGTGATGCAACGTTCATCCGCTGAGCTCGTACGTGCACTCCGTGTCCGTCCGGCCGGTCAGGCGGAACCCGGCCCGTTGCAGTACGCGCTGGGAGGGCGTGTTGTCGGGTTCGGTGCGGGCGTACACCGTCGTCACGCCGGCCTGGGCGAGGGCCCAGGCGGTGAGGGAGCGCAGGGCCGCGGTCGCGTAGCCGTGGCCGCGGGCGGTGCTGACCAGGTCGTAGCCGATCTCGACGCGGCCGTCGACGGGCGCGGTGTGGAAGCCCATCGCGCCGACCGCGAGCCCGTCGGCGGCGCGCGCGATGACGTACACGCCCCAGCCCGGTACGTACGTGCCCTCGCCCTCGGCCTTGGCGACGAGGCCCGCGCCGATGCGGGTGCCCTCCTCGGGGCCGCCCTCGATCCAGTCGAAGCCGCCGTCGCCGCCGAGCGCGAGGTTGGCCGCGGCGGGCGGGGCGACCTCGTGCAGCGTGACGAGGGCGGAGGCGGTCTGCGGGTCGTGCTGCGGGGTCAGGGTCATGCCCCGATCATGCCGTGAGCAGCTCCAGCTCGACAGTGAGATTCCGGCGGGCCCGCTCCTCCCACGCGGAGAGGCCGTGCGGGGTGCGGAAAAGCCGGGGCAGGTCGAGGAGTTGACGCAGGACGGCGGCGCGCCCGTCGCGGAACGCCTCGTCCGGGACGAAGGCGTACTCCTCGCGCACGGCGGCCGCGTACGTGGCGTAAACGTCCGGCTCGGCGGCCAGGATCGCGAGGTCGGCGTCGCACAGGACCTCGCCGTTGCGGTCGCCCTCGGCGGGGTCGTGGCTGACGGTGAGGCGGACGAGCCGGGCGACTTCGGCGGTCGCGTCCGGGCCCAACCCGGCCTCGGGCAGGGCGCGTTCAGCGAGCCGGGCGGAGCGCTCCTCGTTCTCGGACCGCTCCGGCAGGTACACCGCGTCGTGGAACCAGGCGGCGAGCCGGACGACGTCCGCGTCCTCGGCGTGCGCGGCGAGCGTGTCGATGTGGTCCAGGACGGCAGTGAGGTGGGCGAGCGTGTGGTACTTCCGCTGCGGCTCGGCCCACCGCTCGACGAGGTGCACGGCGTACGGGGCCGGGTCGGGGCCGCCGCCCTCGCCGCGCACGGCGAGCAGGGCGGCGGCCCAGCGCTGCTGAAGGTCGAGGGTCATGCCAGGGAGCCTAGGCCCCGGCGACCGGGCGACTCACCCCAGGTGGGTCACCCCAGGTGGTCCGCCGACGGCACGACGACCCCGTACAGGTCGGCGACCGTGCCGAGCGCGCTGTGGTGGACCTGCTCGGCCGGGACCTCGCCGTCGCGCGCGCCGTGCGTGAGCGGGCGGGTGGCGCAGGCGTCGGCGACGACGGTGGGGCGGTTGCCGCGCAGGAACGCGCCCTGCGAGGTGAACGTGACGCACATGTGGGTCATGAAGCCGACGACCACGACGTCCTTGTTCCCGGCGGCGTCGACGTGCTCGCCGAGGTCGGTGCCGAAGAACGAGTCGGGGGCGCCCTTCACCACGACCGGCTCGCCCTCGACGGGCGCGACCTTCTCGTGGATCTGCCCGATCTCGGCCCGGATGTCGTACGGGGTGCCTGCGCCGCCGTCGTGCATCACGTGCACGATCTTCGACCCGGCGGCGCGGGCGCGGGCGAGGAGCTCGGCCGCGTTGTCCAACGCCTCGCGCCAGCCGGTGAGTTCGAGGGCGCCGCGGGTGTAGGTGTTCTGGTAGTCGACGAGGATCAGCGTCGCGTCGCCGAGCACGGCCGGGGTCTGATCGAGGCCGCTGAGTTCGCGCAGGGTTGTCGTTGCCATGCGTCCACGCTAGGGACGCGCGGCGATGGCGGCAATGTCATGTAACTTGCAGATACGGACATGGGGTGGGTGTCGACGTACGAGGAGGAGTGGCTGTGGCGGACCGGCTGATCGTGGTGATGCTTTTCGACGGGGTCGACCTGCTCGACGTGACGGGCCCGCCGGAGGTCTTCGCGCTGCTGCGCCGCGAGGCGGGCGACGCGGCGGGGTACCGGGTCGTGCTGGCCGCGGAGTCCCTCGCCCCCGTGACGACCTCGGCGGGAGTGCGCGTACTGCCGGACGTGACGTACGACGACGTGACGGGCCGGCCCATCGACACGCTGCTCGTGCCGGGCTCGGTGGAGCCGGACGGGGCGGGCGGGGTGCGGGCGGTCGCGGACTCGGAGGTGGTCGCCCGGGTCGCGAAGCTGGCGGGTGCGTCCCGCCGTATCGCCTCGGTCTGCGTGGGAGCCCATCTCCTCGCCGCGGCGGGCCTGTTGGACGGCAAGCGGGCCACCACGCACTGGTCGACGGCCCAGCAGCTCGCCGCGGACCACCCGGCCGTACGGGTCGACGCGGACCCGATCTTCATCCGCGAGGGCCAGGTGTGGACGGGCGCGGGCATCACGGCCTGCCTGGACCTCTCCCTCGCCTTGGTCGCGGAGGACTTCGGCGAGGCGACGGCGCTGCGGGTGGCCCGGCAGCTCGTCATGTACCTCAAACGGCCCAGCGGCCAGAGCCAGTTCAGCGTCCCGACGGAGCCCGGCTCGACGACGCGCCGCATGGACGAGCTGCGCGCGTACGTCACCCAGAACCTCGCCCGCCGCCTCACGGTCCCGGACCTCGCGGCCGCGGCCCACGTCAGCGAACGCCAGCTCACCCGCCTCTTCAAGACGGAACTCGGCATGACGCCCGCTTCCTACGTGGAGTCCGCTCGGGTCGAAGTGGCGCGCCAGCGCCTGGAGTTGACGGACGACACCCTGGACCGCGTGGCGACGGCCTGCGGCTTCGGCACGGTGGACACGCTGATCCGGGCGTTCCGCCGCAGACTCAACACGACGCCTACGGAGTACCGGGGGCGGTTCCGGCACGTGACCTAGACGTGAGCATTTTATGGCCGCGTCCAGAGCTGACTAGGCAAATCCGATGCCGTGGCCTTCAGGGGCCGTGATCACGCCATATTCGCGGTGCCGACGGCTGGCCCCTGAGGAGCAGTCAGTCCCGTCGGTTACGGTGCAGATTCGCACAAGTGTTGTTGGGTACGCAGGCGCGAAGCTGTAACTGGCGTACGGGGGAAGGGAATACGGGGATGGGCTACGTCCTGCCCGAATGGGTGGATACGCTTCTCGACTTCGCAGGCATCAACTGGCCGAACGTGGACGAGGACGACTACCGCGAGATGGCCGACTCGTTGCGTGAGCTCGCGGATGCATTCGACGACCACGCGGGTGAGGCGCACGGTGCGGTGAGTCGACTGCTGTCGTCCAGCGAGGGCTGGGCGGTGGACG
>NZ_JASCIQ010000061.1 GCF_029968035.1 Streptomyces cavernicola
CTCTCGGCTTCGCTCGAGCAGGGGGGACCCCCATCTCAAACGCCGGAGGGGCTGGATTTGGCCCCGCCCCTCGGATGCCGGGGGCTGGATTTGGCGGGGCGGGATCAGCCCCGGCAGGGGCTGGCTTTAAGGGGCGCGGGGAACTGCGCGACCAGCCACGACGGCGCAGCAGTCGAACGACAGCCGGGGGCCGGGGGCGTAGCCCCCGTAGTCGTAAGAGGAGAGGGGCCCGCCCGCCCCCCCCGCAGAGGTTCAGGCCGCTGTCTGGTCGGCCGGTGTCGGAGTAGCGGTGGCGGGGTCCGTGGGGCCGTGGTTGCGGCGGGCCAGGGTCCAGTACAGGGCCGCCGGCACGGCCAGGCCCACGATCCAGGAGATGTCCGCGCCCCCGAGAGGCGCGACCAACGGCCCGGTGTAGAAGTGCGTGACCAGGAAGGGGAGTTGGACGGCGATGCCGATCGCGTACACGGCCAGCGCGTCCCAACGCCAGCCGCCGTAGCGCCCGTCGGGGTCGGACAGCGCCGGCAGGTCGTACTGCTCGCGGGAGATCAGGTAGTAGTCGACCAGGTTGATCGCGGACCAGGGCGTGAAGAAGGTCAGCAGGAAGAGCAGGAAGTCCTTGAACGCGGTGAGGAAGCTGTCCTTGCCGAGGAGCGCGACGGCCGTGCCCGCGATCATGATCAGCGAGATGTAGACGGCCCGGCCGCGCGGCGAGAGGACGCGCTGGCCCCGGAACCCGCTGATGCTCGTCACGATCGACATGAAGCCGCCGTACGTGTTCAGGACGTTGATCGTGAGCTTGCCGAGCGCGATCACGAAGTAGAGGAACGTGGCGATCAGACCCCCGCCGCCGAGCCCCACCACGTACGACACCTGGTTGTCCATGAACGCGCCGCCCGCCGTCGCCGCGACGAGCACGCCGAAGGTCATCGACCACTGCGAGCCGATCGCCGAGCCGGACAGGGTCCACCAGAACGTGGCGCGGGCCGAGGTCGTACGCGGCAGATAGCGCGAGTAGTCCGCGACGTACGGGCCGAACGCCAGCTGCCAGGACGCCGAGAGGGAGATCGCGAGCAGGAACATCGGCAGGTCGAAGTGGGCGTCGGCGAGCAGCGTCGCGAGGTCGGCGCGCTCCAGGAGGCGGATGCCGAGGTAGACGAAGGCGAGCGCGCAGATCACGCCGGCCGCGCGGCCGACGGCGTGGATCAGGCGGTAGCCGACGGCGGCCATGAGGCCGGAGACCGCCGCGAAGATCAGGATGCCCGGGGTCTCGCCCAGGCGCGTCAGCTCGCCCACGGCCTGACCTGCGAGGACGCTGCCGGAGGCGAAGAACCCGATGTACATGAGGATGACCAGGAGCAGGGGCACCACCGCGCCGCGGACGCCGAACTGGGCCCGCGACTGGATCATCTGGGGCAGGCCGAGCTTCGGGCCCTGTGCGGAGTGCAGCGCCATCACGGCCCCGCCGAGCAGGTTGCCGACGACCAGGCCGACGATGGACCAGACGACGTCGCCGCCGAAGACCACGGCGAGGGCGCCGGTCACGACGGCGGTGATCTGGAGGTTGGCGCCCAGCCAGAGGGTGAACTGGGAGAAGGCGGTACCGTGCCGTTCCTCGTCCGGAACCACGTCGATGGAGCGCTGTTCCAGGAGTGAGCCTGCCATTCGTCCTCCTGTGTCGGTGCCTGCGGCCGCCGCTGCCGATATGTTGCTCGGCTGCATATCGTCATGCAGAGTTCTGGGTGGCTGAATAATTTGTCAATACCTCGGCGTGAGAACGCCGGCGATCCGGTTACGAAGGACGAAGACGAAGGAGGGGGCCCGTGACGGACAGCCCCGCCGCCCGGCTGCAGCAGCTCTTCGAGGGGCACCGCCTCACCCCCACGCAGCGGCGGATCGCCCACTGCATGGTGCGGCGCGCCGCCGAGGTGCCGTTCCTGTCGAGCGTGGAGCTGGCCGAGCTCGCCGGCGTCAGCCAGCCCTCGGTGACCCGCTTCGCGGTCGCGCTCGGCTTCGACGGCTACCCGGCGCTCCGCCGTCACCTCCGCGAGGTCGCACCGGCCGAACAGGCCCCGGGCAAGGGCGAGTTCAACGAGTACCAGCAGGCCGTCGAGGCCGAGATCGAGAACTTGCGCCACCTCGCCGCCGCCCTCGCCGACCCGGCGCCCGTCGAGCGGGCCGGGCAGGTGCTCGCCGCGTCCCGGCCGCTGCCGGTGCTGGGCCTGCGCGCGGCCGCCTCGCAGGCGTACGGCTTCGCGTACTTCGCCGCCAAGGTGCACCCGGACGTCCGGCTCCTGGACGAGGGCGGCACGATGCTCGCCGACCGGATCGACGCCGCGGTGCGGGCCGGCGCCTCGGCGCTGCTCTGCTTCGCGCTGCCGCGGCACCCGCGCGAGGTGATCGAGACCCTGACGTACGCACGCGAGGCGGGGCTGACCGTGGTGACGGTGGCCGACAGTGCCTTCGCGCCAGTCGCGAAGGTGTCCGACCTGCTGATCCCGGCGGCCGTCGGCACGGGCCTCGCCTTCGACACCGCCTGCGCGCCGATGCTGCTCGGCCGGGTCCTCCTGGAGGCGATGGCCGACGGCCTCCCGGACGCCCAGTCCCGCCTGGAGGAGTTCGACACCCGGGCCGCGGAGCGCGGGCTGTTCGTGGAGTGAGGGGGGCGCTCGCTCGTACGGGTGAACGATTGCCGAAGGGTGTCAGGGGGCCCGTTCCGGTCGTACGCTCGGATTTATGACTGCAGCAGAGGACTATGACCACCTCCGGCACGTGCTCGACCACTTGCCGCCCACCAAGCTCCGCCACCTGCGCCTCCTGGTCGACGCCGATCCGGAGATCGCGCCGTACGCGGAGGCGGGCGGAGCGGAAGCGGGCGGAGCCGAGCCGCCCGTGCAGCGTCTGTCTTTCGCCGGTATCGGCGACTCCGGACGGTCGGACCTGTCCGAGCACCACCGTGAGCTGATCCGTGACGGCATCGGGCGCGAACGGTGAGGGAGATCCTGGTCGACACGGGGGTTCTGATCGCGGTGGCCGACGCCGGGACGTTCACCACGAGGAATGCCTCGACTTCGTCAACCGCTTCCCGGGGCAGCTCAAAGTCCTGCCGACGGTCGTGACCGAGACCGCCTGGATGTTGGAGCGATATCTGTCCCCGGACGCGGAGGCCGCGTTCCTGGACTCCGTGGGGGTCGGTCAGTTGGAGCTGACCGCCATCGACCATGGTGACCTGCGGCGGATGGCCGAACTGGTGCGGCAGTACGCCGATTTCCCGCTGGGCACGGTGGACGCCTCGGTCGTCGCGGTGTCGGAGCGCCTGGGCCTCACGGAAGTTGCGACGGTCGACCGTCGGCACTTCACCGCCGTGAGACCCAAGCACGCCAAGTCCTTCACCCTCCTCCCCTGACCGACCGGCGTCCCGTCAGTCCTCCGAACGCGCCCGCAGCACCAGCTTGTTGACGGCCCACAGGGCGATGCCGATGGCGAGGAGGACGCCCGCCCGGATGTAGACGTCGGCGGGGCGGTCCGCGAGGGGGCTGGCCAGGATCAGGGCCGTGATCGCGCCGAGGACCGGCAGGATCGTCGGCGTACGGAAGTGCTCGTGGTCCACCCGGTCCTTGCGGAGCACCAGGACCGCCACGTTGACCACCGCGAACACGCAGAGCAGCAGGAACGCCGTGGTGTCGCCGAGGCCCTCGATCTCGCCGGTGGAGACCAGGCCGATCGCGAGCAGCGAGACGAAGACGATGCCGACGACCGGGGTGCGGCGGCCGGCCAGGACGCGCCCCATGGCCTTCGGCAGGATGCGCTCGTTGGCCATGCCGTAGCAGAGCCGCGAGGCCATCATGATGTTGATCAGAGCCGAGTTGGCGACGGCGAACAGAGCGATCACGGCGAAGAGTTCGGGCGGGAAGTCGACGCCGCCCGCCTTGACCACTTCGAGCAGCGGACCGCTGGACCCGGCGAGGGTCTCGGTGTCGACCAGGAGCGACGACACCAGCGCGACCAGGACGTAGATCGTGCCTGTCACGGCGACGCCGATGAAGATCGCCCGCGGGAAGGTGCGCACCGGATCCTGGGTCTCCTCGGCCATGTTCACCGAGTCCTCGAAGCCGACGAACGCGAAGAAGCCGAGCGCGGTCGCGCCGAGCACGCCGGTCATCAGGGCGAAGCCCGTGCCGCTCGACTGGAACTCGGTGAGGCGGGACGGCTCACCCCCGCCGCCGAGCACCGCGTACGCGCCGATCGCAAGGATGATCACGAGACCGGTCAGCTCGACCAGGGTGAGGACCACGTTGGTCTTCACCGACTCCGAGACGCCGCGCAGGTTCAGCGCCGCCAGGGCCAGGATGAACAGGATCGCGATCAGGGTGGGCGGCAGCGCACCGGCCGTGAGCTCGTCCAGGTAGTCGCCGCTGAACGCGCGGGCGGCGGCGCTCGCCGAGGAGAGCCCGGAGCACATCACCATGAAGGCGACGATGAACGTGAGGAACGGGACCTTGAACGCCTTCTGGGTGTAGAGCGCGGCCCCGGCGGCCTTCGGGTACTTGCCGACGAGTTCGACGTACGAGGCGGCCGTCAGGATCGCCACCACGAAGCCGATGACGAACGGCACCCACAGCGCTCCGCCGACCTTGCCGGCGACCTTGCCGGTGGTGGCGTAGATGCCGGTGCCGAGGATGTCGCCGATCACGAACAGGATGAGCAGCTTGGGGCCGATGGCCCGCTTGAGTGAGGGCTGCGAGGGCTCCGGCGCGGGCCTCGCCGTAGTGGAGTCGGTGCTGGACATCTGTGGAAACCTCCCCCGATCGCTGATGCGTCAGGTGGATGTTCTGCCCCCGCCGCGCACGGCGATGCGCGGCGGCCGTTTCTCAGAGCTTCTTCAGAGGTTCTTCAGAGGTTCGAAGGCTCTTCGGAGGTTCCAGACGCCTGCACCGGGTGGCAGCGGCCTCACAGGTGGCCTCACAGGACGTCGAGCGTGCGCAGGTGCTCGCCGCCCGACTCCGCGACGATCTCCTCCACCGTCTGCGGGCTGCGGATCGTCGCGAACCGCACCTGCCCGTCCGTGCCGGAGGCGAAGCCGTGGATGCCGGGCCGGGCGAGGCTGTTGTACGCGTAGTGGTGGGCGAAGTAGTACGCGCCGGTGTCCAGGGCGGCCGCGATGTCGCCGGGTTCGAGCAGCGGCAGCGGCCGGTTCTCGGCGAGCAGGTCGCCCGCGAAGCAGGCGGGCCCGGCCACGTCCTGGGCGACGGCGCCGCCGGTCTTCGGCCTGCCCTCGGTGTCGTACGCGGCGATCCTGAGCGGCCAGGACTCGGGGGCGTAGACCGTGCGGGCGGCGACCTGCGCGCCGGCGTGCGTGATCGCGATGCGCCGGTTGCCGGCCGCCTTGGTGTACTCGACGCGGGCCACGATCGTGCCGTGCTTGGCAAGCAGCGAGCGGCCGAACTCGGTGACGAGCGCGTACCGCCCGTCGAGCAGCCCCGGCACGGTCCGCTGCAGCAGCCGGGCGTACGTCGAGAACGTGGGCGTCTCGGAGTCGGAGTCGAAGTTGACCGGCAGGCCGCCGCCGATGTCGATCGTGTCGATCTGCCGCCGGCCCGCCAAGTGGTTGATCTCCTCGGCCAGTTCGTAGACCTGGCGCACGCCTTCGGCGAGGAGGTCCAGGGGCACGCCCTGGGAGCCGGAGTGGGTGTGGAGCCGGGTCAGCCACGGCCGGTCCAGGAAGGCGCGCACAATCCACTCGCGCGCCCCGGTGTCCCTGAGGCCGACCCCGAACTTCGAGGTGGCGGTGGCCGTGGAGAGGGCGCCGATGGACCCGGCGCCGGTCTGCGGGTTGACCCGCAGACCGATCGCGGAGCGGGTGGGGGCCGAACGGGTCAGGGTGTCGAGCCGGGCCAGCTCCTGCGGGTTGTCGGCGTTGACGGCGATGCCGAGGGCGAGGGCCTGGCGCAGCTCGGCCGGGGTCTTGGCGGGGGAGTCGAGCACGGTGTGCGAGGGCTTCACCCCGGCGGCGCGGGCGAGGGCGAGCTCTCCGGGGCTCGCCGCCTCGGCGCCGATGCCGGACTTGCGGAGCAGGCGCAGGACGGGCACGAGCGGCGCCGCCTTGACCGCGAAGGCGTGCAGCACCGGGGCGGCCGTGACCTCGGCGAACGCGGAGCGCAGCGCGGCGGCGGAGCGGCGGATGCCGACGACGTCGAGGAGGGCGGCCACCGGGGCGCGCTCGCCGACGACGCCTTGGGCGACAGCGGCCCGTACGGCGGCGTCGCGGCGGGCGACGGCTGCGGCGGCGGGGAGGTCGGTCGGGATCGCAGTCGTGGCGTCCATGTCACCTATGGCCATGGATCCATCCCATCATCGACCGCCGCGCGCTGCCGAGGCCCCCCCGGGGATTGACTAGGGATATTCATAAAGTCAGGATGTGAATAGGGATGTGTATGTGTCGTAAGCAAGAGGAAGCAGTCGTTCAGAGGAAGAGGTAGCCGATGTCGGGTCCCCGCCCTGTCCGAGCACCGCGCGGTCCGGAGCTGAGTGCTCCGGGCTGGCAGCAGGAAGCCGCACTGCGGATGCTGCAGAACAACCTCGACCCGGAGGTCGCCGAGCACCCCGACAAGCTCGTCGTCTACGGCGGCACCGGCAAGGCCGCCCGGGACTGGGACTCCTTCGACGCGATGGTCCGTACGCTCCGCACGCTGAAGCAGGACGAGACCATGCTGGTGCAGTCCGGCCGCCCTGTCGGCGTCCTGCAGACCCACGAGTGGGCGCCGCGCGTCCTGATCGCCAACTCCAACCTGGTCGGCGACTGGGCGAACTGGGAGGAGTTCCGGCGCCTGGAGCAGCTCGGCCTCACCATGTACGGCCAGATGACGGCCGGCTCCTGGATCTACATCGGCACCCAGGGCATCCTCCAGGGCACCTACGAGACCTTCGCCGCCGTCGCCGCGAAGAGGTTCGGCTCCACCCTCGCCGGGACCATCACCCTCACCGCCGGGCTCGGCGGCATGGGCGGCGCCCAGCCGCTCGCCGTCACCATGAACGACGGCGTCGCGATCTGCGTCGACTGCGACCCGCGCGCCATCGAGCGCCGCATCGAGCACAAGTACCTGGACGTGCAGGCGGACTCGCCCGCGCACGCCCTGCGGCTCGCCGTCGAGGCCCGCGACGCCCGCCGCCCGCTCTCCATCGGCCTGCTCGGCAACGCGGCCGATCTGCTGCCGCAGCTGCTCGCCGAGGGCGCGCCGATCGACATCGTCACGGACCAGACCTCGGCCCACGACCCGCTCGCGTACCTCCCGTCCGGCGTCGACTTCGACGACATGCAGACGTACGCGGCCAAGGACCCGGCGGGCTTCACGACCCGCGCCCGGGAGTCCATGGCCCGGCACGTCGAGGCGATGGTCGGCTTCATGGACGCGGGCGCCGAGGTCTTCGACTACGGCAACTCGATCCGCGGCGAGGCCCGACTCGCGGGCTACGAGCGGGCGTTCGCGTTCCCCGGCTTCGTACCGGCGTACATCCGGCCGCTGTTCTGCGAGGGCAAGGGGCCGTTCCGCTGGGCGGCGCTCTCCGGTGAGGCTTCGGACATCGCGAAGACGGACAAGGCGATCCTCGACCTCTTCCCGGAGAACGAGTCCCTCGCCCGCTGGATCAAGATGGCCGGCGAGCGCGTCCACTTCCAGGGCCTGCCGGCCCGCATCTGCTGGCTCGGCTACGGCGAGCGGGACAAGGCGGGCGAGCGCTTCAACGACATGGTCGCCTCGGGTGAGCTGGCCGCTCCGCTCGCGATCGGCCGCGACCACCTGGACTGCGGCTCCGTCGCCTCCCCGTACCGCGAGACGGAGTCGATGCTCGACGGATCCGACGCGATCGCCGACTGGCCGCTCCTCAACGCCATGGTCAACGTCGCCTCCGGCGCGTCCTGGGTCTCCCTGCACCACGGCGGCGGCGTGGGCATGGGCCGCTCGATCCACGCGGGCCAGGTGTCGGTGGCGGACGGGACGCGGCTCGCGGGCGAGAAGCTGCGGCGGGTTCTTACCAATGACCCCGGTATGGGGGTCATCCGGCATGTCGATGCCGGGTACGAGACCGCTGACGCGGTCGCCTCGGAACGGGGCGTACGAGTTCCCATGCGGGAGGGTGACGACAAGTGACGAGCCCTGAAGGGGCGCGGGGAACTGCGCGAGCAACCACGACGAACCAGCAGCCGCCGACGGGTGCGGACTTCACGGCGATGTGGCGCGACCTCGCCCCCATCGGACGGGACGCCCAGTCCAAGGGTTACCGCCGTTACGCCTGGACCCCCGCGGACGCGGACTGTCGGACCTGGTTCAAGGAGCAGGCCGAGGCGCGCGGCCTCACGTATGAGCTGGACCGGAACGGGAATCAGTGGGCCTGGCTCGGTGACCCGACCGCGGGGGACGCGGTGGTCACGGGCTCGCACCTGGACTCCGTCCCCGACGGCGGCCCCTTCGACGGCCCCCTCGGCGTCGTCTCCTCCTTCGCCGCGCTCGACGAACTCCGCCGCAGGGGCGCGCAGTTCACCAAACCCCTGGCCATCACCAACTTCGGCGACGAGGAGGGCGCCCGCTTCGGCCTCGCCTGCGTCGGCTCCCGGCTCGCCGCCGGACAGCTCACCGTCCCCGCCGCCCGCCGGCTCCGCGACGCCGACGGCGTCACCCTGCCCGAGGCGATGGAGCGGGCCGGGTACGACCCGACGGCCATCGGCCCGGACCCCGAACGCCTCGCCCGCATCGGCGCGTTCGTCGAGCTGCACGTCGAGCAGGGCCGCGCCCTCGACCTGTCCGGCGACCCGGTCGGCATCGCCAGCGCGATCTGGCCGCACGGCCGCTGGCGCTTCGACTTCGCGGGCGAGGCCAACCACGCCGGCACCACCCGCCTCGTCGACCGCCGCGACCCGATGCTCCCGTACGCGGAGACCGTGCTCGCCGCCCGCCGCGAGGCCGAACTCGCCCGCGCCGTCGCCACGTTCGGCAAGATCGCGGTCGAGCCGAACGGCGTCAACGCCATCCCGTCCCTGGTCCGCGGCTGGCTGGACTCGCGCGCCGCCGACCAGGAGAGCCTCGACCAGGTCGTCGCGGGCGTCGAGAAGGCCGCCCGCGAGCACGCCGAGCGGCACGGCGTCGACCTGACCGTCGTACGGGAGTCCTTCACGCCCGTCGTCGAGTTCGAGCACGCCCTGCGCGACGAGCTCGCCGCGATCCTCGGCGCCGGGGCGGAGCGCCGCGTACCGGTTCTCGGAACGGGTGCGGGGCACGACGCCGGCATCCTGTCCGGCTCGATCCCGACCGCCATGCTGTTCGTACGGAACCCCACGGGCGTCTCGCACTCCCCGGCCGAGTTCGCGGCCGAGGACGACTGCGTGGCCGGGGTGCTCGCACTCGCCGACGTACTGGAGGGGCTCGCGTGCAGGTGACCACGTACTGGATGGAACAGGCCTGGCTCGGCGCGAACGTCGAGCCGGGCGTCGCCCTCGACGTCTCGCCCGACGGCCGGATCGCCGCCGTGCGCACGGGAGTCGAGGCCCCGCCGCCCGGCGCCGTCGCGCTGCGCGGACTCACCCTGCCCGGCCTCGCCAACGCCCACTCACACGCCTTCCACCGCGCGCTGCGTTCCACCGTGCAGGTCGGCTCGGGCACGTTCTGGACCTGGCGCGAGGTCATGTACCAGGTCGCGGCCAAGCTCGACCCGGACACGTACCACGCGCTCGCGCGGGCCGTGTACGCGGAGATGGCGCTCGCCGGGATCACCGCGGTCGGCGAGTTCCACTACGTCCACCACGCGCCCGACGGCACCCCCTACGACGACCCCAACGCCATGGGCGAGGCGCTGATCGCCGCCGCCCGCGACGCGGGCCTGCGCATCACCCTGCTCGACACCGCCTACCTCTCCTCCGGCTTCGGCGCCGCCCCCGACAGCCACCAGCTGCGCTTCAGCGACGGTACGGCCGAGGCCTGGGCGGAGCGCGCCGCGGCGCTCAAGGGCGGCGACGGGGTGCGGATCGGCGCCGCCATCCACTCCGTACGGGCCGTCCCCGCCGGGCAGTTGGGCACGGTGGCCGCGTGGGCGCGGGAGCGGGACGTACCGCTGCATGTGCACCTGTCGGAGCAGACCGCCGAGAACGACGCCTGCCGGGCCGCGCACGGCTGCACACCGGCGCGGCTGCTCTCCGACCACGGCGTGCTCGGCCCGCGCACCACCGGCGTGCACAACACCCACCTCACGGCCGGCGACATCGCCCTCATCGGCGACTCCGGCACCGGCACCTGCATGTGCCCCACCACGGAACGCGACCTCGCCGACGGCATCGGCCCCGCCGCCGACCTGCAGCGGCGCGGCTCCACGCTCTGCCTCGGCACCGACAGCCACGCCGTGATCGACCTCCTGGAGGAGGCGCGGGCCATGGAACTCGACGAGCGGCTGCGCACCCGCAGGCGCGGGCACTGGACCGCTGCCGCGCTGCTGCGGGCGGCGACGGCGGACGGGCATGCGGCGATCGGCTGGGACGACGCGGGCGTGCTTGAGGAGGGGGCGCTGGCCGACTTCACCACGATCGGCCTCGACTCGGTCCGCACGGTCGGGGCGCTGCCCCGACTGGCCGCGGAGACCGCGGTGTTCGCGGCGACCGCGGCGGACGTCCGCCACACGGTCGTCGGCGGCCGCCATGTCGTACGGGACGGGTCCCATGCCCTGATCCCTGACGTGCCGTCGGCGCTGGCCTCGGCGATCGGAGCCCTGCGCGAGTAACAGCCCTTTTCAGCACCCCACCCCGCCCCTTCCCGAAAGTCCTGCGGACAGCCGCGGGGCTCTGCCCCGGACCCCGTATCGCGCTGAGGCGCTCGTCCTCAAACTCCCCCAGCTACCGCTGGGAGGTGCCCCCAGAACGGGCTGAAATTGCCGGCTGGGCCGCAGAATCCAGCCCCTCCGGCGTTTGAGGAGCGGGGGTCCGGGGGCGGAGCCCCCGGAGCTGCCGCAGGCTTTCGGGAAGGGGCGGGGAGGGGAAGAAAGAAACACCGAGAGGAACCATGAGCACCACCCTCATCACCAACATCACCAACCTCGTCACCAACGACCCCTCCCTGGGCGAAGGCCCGCTGGGCCAGATCCAGGACGCCGCCGTCGTCCTGGACGGCGACCGCGTGGCGTGGGTGGGACCCAAGAGCGACGCCCCCGCCGCCGACACCGCGCACGACGCGCAGGGCCGCTCCGCGATCCCCGGCTTCGTCGACTCGCACTCCCACCTGGTCTTCGGCGGCGACCGCACGCAGGAGTTCAACGCCCGTATGGAGGGCCGGAGTTACTCCGCCGGCGGCATCCGTACCACCGTCGCCGCCACCCGCGCCGCGAGCGACGAGGCCCTGGAGGCGAACCTCCTGCGCTACCTGCGCGAGGCCGCCCGCCAGGGCACCACGGTCTTCGAGACCAAGTCGGGCTACGGCCTGACCGTCGAGGACGAGGCCCGCGCGCTGCGCATCGCCGCCCGCCACACCGACGAGGTCACCTACCTCGGCGCGCACATCGTCTCGCCGGACTACGCCGACGACCCGGCCGCCTACGTGGACCTGGTCACCGGCGAGATGCTCGACGCCTGTGCGCCGCACGCCCGTTGGGTCGACGTGTTCTGCGAGAAGGGCGCCTTCGACGGCGACCAGGCGCGCGCCATCCTGACCGCGGGCCGCGCCAAGGGCCTGCACCCGCGCGTCCACGCCAACCAGCTCTCGTACGGTCCGGGCGTGCAGCTCGCCGTGGAGCTGGACGCGGCCAGCGCCGACCACTGCACCCACCTCACCGACGCCGACGTGGACGCGCTCGCCAACGGCAACACCGTCGCGACGCTGCTGCCGGGCGCCGAGTTCTCCACCCGAGCCGAATGGCCCGACGCCCGCCGCATCATCGACGCGGGCGCCACGGTCGCGCTCTCCACGGACTGCAACCCGGGCTCGTCGTTCACGTCGTCCATGCCGTTCTGCATCGCCCTGGCCGTACGCGACATGGGGATGACCCCGGACGAGGCGCTCTGGTCGGCCACGGCGGGCGGCGCCCAGGCCCTGCGCCGCACCGACGTCGGCCGGATCACCCCCGGAGCCCGCGCCGACCTGGCGCTGCTCGACGCCCCGAGCCACGTCCACCTCGCCTACCGGCCGGGCGTCCCGCTGGTCCGAGAGGTCTGGCAGAAGGGCACGCTGCTCGGCTGACCCCCGCAGGCCGAAAGGCCCGTACACGCCGAGGCGGCGGTGGCGGCGGCGCTCTCCGTGGGAGGAGCGCCCCCGCCACCGCCGCCGCTGGCGTGCGTGTGGCACGGGGAGTCACTTCAGCACGTACGTCATGCGTACGTGCCTGCCCAGGTCATTCCTCGACCGTCAGGCCCTTGCGCAGCCGTACGAGCGTGCGCGAGAGCAGGCGCGAGACGTGCATCTGCGAGATGCCGAGCTCCTCGCCGATCTCGGACTGCGTCATGTTCGCCACGAACCGCAGGGACAGGATCTTCCGGTCGCGCGGCGGGAGTTCGGCGATCAGCGGCTTCAGCGACTCGACGTACTCGATGCCTTCGAGCCCGTGGTCCTCGTAGCCGATGCGGTCCGCGAGCGCGCCCTCGGAGTCGTCCTCCTCGGGCTGGGCGTCCAGGGAGCTCGCCGTGTAGGCGTTGGACGCGGCCATGCCCTCGACGACCTCGTCGTTGGAGATGCCGAGGCGCTCCGCCAGCTCGTTGACCGTGGGTGCGCGGTCGAGCTTCTGGGCGAGTTCGTCGCCGGCCTTGGCGAGGTCCAGACGCAGCTCCTGGAGCCTGCGCGGGACGCGCACCGACCAGCTGGTGTCGCGGAAGAAACGCTTGATCTCGCCGACGATCGTCGGCATCGCGAAGGTCGGGAACTCGACGCCGCGGCTGAGCTCGAAGCGGTCGATCGCCTTGATCAGGCCGATCGTGCCGACCTGGATGATGTCCTCCATCGGCTCGCTGCGGGAGCGGAACCGGGAGGCCGCGAACTTGACAAGGGCGAGGTTGAGTTCGACCAGAGTGTTGCGTACGTACGCGTACTCGTGGGTGCCTTCCTCGAGGGTCTCGAGGCGCCCGAAGAGGGTCTTGGACAGGGCCCTTGCGTCCAGCGGGCCGACTTCGTCGTACGGCGGGATCTCCGGCAGTTCCGGGAGATCCGCGAGCTCTTCGAGGGCGTCGGGGCCGGGTGCGGCCTCCAGGACGTCCGCGGTGTCGACGGCTTCCTCCCTCTGCGGGGTTTCCGCGGCCTCGCCGCGGGGCGCCGGGAGAGTGTGGAGCTCGCTCTCGAAGTGGTCCGGTGAAGGTTTCGACGTCGCGATGCGGGTAGGCGATGCGTCGAGCCGGGGTGACATGAAGTCCTCCATCGTTCTCGGCATATGGCTGCCGATGCCAATACGTGCACTACGGTGTGCGGCGCCTCCAAAGCCGGCCGTGGTTGATTGGTGTCCTTACCAGGACTACCCGGTTCCGACTGCCGCTTGCAAGTGGCTTACCTGGGCTTATGTCCGTTTTCGGGCGGATGTTCGGGTATCCGGCGGCGTAGTGAGGGCGTAGGCTTTCCGGGCATCAGACACCAGCTCGAGACCTGCGGAAGTGAGACGGCATGGACCGCCAGACGGTCGGCAGCGCGAACCGGGGCCGGCTTCGGGTCGAAGTGCGCAACGACGGTGCGAGTGCCGTCGTGACGCCGGTGGGTGAGCTCGATCACCACACCGCGGATCTGCTGCGCGAGCCCTTGGAAAGCTGCCTGGACCAGGGGCGATCACGCCTGGTCGTCGACTGCTCACAGCTTCAGTTCTGCGATTCCACCGGGCTCAACGTCCTGCTCGGCGCCCGCCTCAAGGCAGAGGCGGCCGGCGGCGGAGTCCATCTGGCCGGGATGCTCCCGGTGGTGGCCCGCGTCTTCGAGATCACCGGCGCGGAGGCCGTCTTCACCGTGCACGACTCTCTCGAATCGGCCCTCGCCGACTGACCGTGCGTGAGTTACAGCACGGTTGTCTCCCCGTGACCTGCGTTGCCTGTGCGTGATCGGTACGTAACCCGCATCACACGGCCCGGAATCAAGAAGTGGGTGTTCCCACCGATCCGCCGGGCAGGAGACTGCTGGATCCGTTGATTGCCGGCCGAGCAGAACCGCTTCTGCCGCACTCTTCGTCCCGAGTCGATGAGCGACGACGTACGTACGAGCCATGGCGTACGCAGTCCTCGCGGCCGGAAAACAGGGCGCTCGACCCCGAGGGCCCCGCAGAGCCTCGACCCCGAGTGCTCGACCCGACATGTTGTCCCGACAGATCGAGGATCGACGGATCGACCAGATCCGGCACAGATCTCAAGAACTGGTGAATCGGTGAGGTGAAGCGCTGATGAGCACCACCCGGCCCTTCTCGCCGGGCGACCGCGGCCCGGAGCCGGGGGCCACCGGTGAGGTGAGCGAGCAGGCCGGCGAGCCGCTGGGCGGCCCGGACGCCGCGCCCGCGCCGCGCCAGGTCCGCAAGCTCACGCTCGACGGCGCCAGCGGCGTCGTGCCGATGGCCCGCGACTTCACCCGGCAGGCGCTCTACGACTGGGGCTGGCTGCCCGCCGCCGGCGCCGACCAGCGCGCGGCCGCGGAGGACGTCCTGCTCGTCGTCTCCGAACTCGTCACCAACGCCTGCCTGCACGCCGAGGGTGCCAGCGAGCTCTGGGTCGCCTGCGACAACAAGGTGCTCCGCCTCGAAGTGTCCGACCGGGGCGCGGGGCAGCCCTCGCCGCGCACTCCGCACCGCGCCGGACGGCCCGGCGGTCACGGCATGTTCATCGTGCAGCGGCTCTGCCTCGACTGGGGCGTCGTACGCGTGCCCGGACAGTCGGGCAAGACGGTCTGGGCCGAACTGGCCGCTCCCGGCTAGCAGTTCCGCCGCGACCGGCCCTCAGTTCCCCCAAGGGGTTACCGCTGGTTCGACGGCTCTTCGCGCCACCCCTCGACAGCCCGAGATCCGGGCTGTCTTTTGTCTTCCCTCCACAAGGTCCCCGGCGTACCTTGAGCGCCCGATCTGATGTGCCGTCAGGAACTGTCGGTGGCGCACGGGCAGTTGGAAGAGGGGAACTCAAGGTGTCGTACCCGAAGACAAATGCCGCAGGCGGGCGGTCGAAAGGCGGGCGGTGCGCCGCGCTCCTGGCGGCCACGGCTCTGGCCGGCTCGGCGGTGCTGCTCGCCGCCCCCGCCGCACACGCCGAGGTCGTGGACGTCGACTACCAGTGCAAGACGCCGATCGGCAACAAGGGCGCCGTCTCGCCCATCGACATCAAGAGCGTCGAGAGCGGCGGCGGTCACAAGCTCACCATGTCCTTCCAGAAGGGCGTCTCGTCCAGCCCGATCGAGCTCGGCAAGGGCGCGATGAAGCCCAGCGCGCTGATCAAGCTCGGCGGGGCGGAGAGCGGCGACGTCACCGTGACGGGCCCGCCCAACTCCGAGGCCATCCCGGCCAACACCCCCATCAAGATCAGCGACTTGAGCGGTACGTACACGCCGAAGAAGTCCGGCAAGGTCACCTTCACCGCGTCCACGCTGACCATCAAGGCGATGGGCACGACCACCACCTGTACGCCCAAGAACAACCCGAAGCCGTCCCTCACCCTCGACGTGAAGGCGGCGGGCGGCGGGGCGCCGTCGGGCGGGGCGGAACTTCCGCAGACCGGACCCGAGGACTCGGCGGTCGCGCTCGGCACGCTGGGCGGGACGGTCGTGCTTGTCGGGGCGGTGGGGGTGTTGTGGCTCACCCGGCGCGGACAGGTGCGGGGGTAGTCGGCTCGGCTCAGGTCGACCGTTCCCTGCTGTCGTCCAGCGCACCGTCGTCGCCCTCCGGCCTCGTCCTCAAGCGCCGGACGGGCTGAATTTGGCCTCGCTCTCCGGAGCCGGGCGGGCTGCATTCGGGCTCGCCCTCAAGTGCCGTACGGCGGACTGGACTTGGCCCCCTGGCCAGTGAGCAGCGCCCCACCGAAACGCACCGCAACGCGAACCGCGAAGCACGCCGCACTGCACCGCAACCGCACCAGGAGCCGCCGATGCCGACCCTCCTTCCCCGTCGTGCTGCCGTGTTCGGGCTCTGTCTGGCGGTGGCCGGGCTGTTCGCGCTGCCCGGGGCGTCCTCGTACGCCGCCGACGGTGACTGGGCGCTCGCGCCCGTCGCGAGCGGCGGCGGGGGGAGTCGGCCGTACTTCTATCTGGAGGGCGCGCCCGGCGCCGTGCTGCAGGACACGGTGACGGTGACCAACCCGGGCGACTCCGCGCGCACCGTGCGCCTGCGCGGGGCCGACGCCGGCAACGAGGCCGACGGGTCCTTCGAGATCGAGGCCGACGGGAAGTCGCGGGACGGCGGGGCCTGGATCCGGCTCGCCGAGCGGAAGGTGACCGTGCCGCCGCGCACCCGGGCCGAGGTGCCGTTCACCGTGACCGTGCCCGAGGGGGCGGCGCCCGGCGACCACCCGGCGGCGATCGTGGCGAGCGGCGCGGGCCGCAGTGCGGGCGTACGGCTGCATCTGCGGGTCGGCGGGCCCACCCTGTCCGCGCTCACCGTGGAGCGGGTGCGGCTCGCGGACGACGGGCGGCTCATCTCGTACGACCTGGTGAACCGGGGCAACACCGTGCTCGCGCCGCGCCTCGCGGTGCGGGCCGACGGGCTGTTCGGGACGGCGCTCGACCGGGCCCCGCGCACCCTGCCCGTCGAGCTGCAGCCCGGACGCCGGGTCACGCTCACCGAGCCCTGGCCGGACGCCCCGGGCCTCGACTCGGTCGACGTCCGGCTCACGGTGACGGCGGCGGGCGGCGCCCGGGACACGGGCCTCGCCTCGGCCACGTTCGTGCCGTGGGGCGCTCTGACGGGGGTGGTCGGCGGGCTCCTCGCGGTCGCCGCGGGCGGGCGCCTGGTGCGCGGGCGACTTCGGGGGAGCGGGCGCGGCGAGGCCGAACAGCAGCGTACGGAACGTGAGTTGACGGGAGCGGCGACGTGATCGGCAAGGCGAGCAGCACGACCATCACCACCCTCACGAGCATCCGGGCTGTGATCCTCGCGGTGGCGGCCGCGGCGGCACTCGTACTGGCCGCGCCGCCCGCACCCGCGCCCGCGGCGGAGCGGACCGCGGACGGGCCCACCGTCGAACTGTCCGAGCAGCAGGCGGGCAAGGGCGGCAGCATCACCGTCTCCGGCGAGGACTGGCGGCCGAAGGCGCTCCTGATGCTGCTGATCTGCGGGCAGGCCCAGGGCGACGCCGAGCCCGTCGGCGGCACCAACTCCTGCGCCAACGCCGAGGGCCGCGCCGTCACGACCGACGGGGACGGCTCGTTCCGGAAGCGGCTGCCGGTCGCCGAGCCGCCCGTGGCCTGCCCCTGTGTGGTCCGGGTGGCCACCGTGACCGGTGAGAAGGCCGCCGCGCAGGCCGAGTTCACCGTGGCCGGGCACCCGGTGAAGGAGGTGCCCGAGCAGCCGGCCGGCGGCAAGCTCGCGGTCCTCGCCTCGACCCGGCTCGAAGGCTCCAGCAACGTCCTGACCTGGTTCGGCGCGCCCGCGAGCCGCACCCTCGTGGCGACGGTCGGCAACCTCGGCTCGGCGCCCGTGAAGGACCCGGTGTTCAAGGTCGGCACCGCGCACGGCGTGTTCGCCCCGCAGTGGGAGGAGCAGCAGTGGCGCGGCACCCTCGCGCCCGGCAAGAAGGCCCAGGTCAAGCTGCAGGTCCAGCTCGATCCGGGCGCGTACGGCGACTACGCGGTCTCGCTGCGGTACGGCGGCAAGGTGCTCGCCGAGCAGCCCTGGGACGTGGGCCGGCCCTGGGGCGTGACGCTGTTCTGGATCCTGCTGTGCCTGGTCGTGCCCGCGGCGGTGTTCCGGATCGGCATGGCGGTCGTCGACCGGGTGCGGCCGCGCGCCGCGCGCTCCGGCGGCCACCGGGCCCGCCGCGTAAGGGAGTTGACGCAGGCGCGGCTCTCCGGCGGGAGGGCCCGGAAGCGGACCCCGCGCGGGGCCGCGGCGGCCGGGGCCGAGGCGGCGGCCGAGCGTACGAACACCACCACGGCCACGCTGCCGTGGTTCACCCCGGACTCCGCTCCGGGAGCACCAGGAGCACCGCACCTGCTCTCCGCACCGCAAGAGGACCGACCGACGGCACCAGGGAAGGGAAACACGTGATCACTCAACGGAGAGCGAGTGCGCTCGGTGTCGCGCTGATGCTCAGCGGCGCGGGGCTCGTGCTCGCCGCGAGTCCGGCGCAGGCCGCCGAGACCGCGTACAAGACCGAGTGCGTTCCGCCGGCGATCTCCGGCATGGATCCGGTGCACGGCACGACGAAGGTGGAGATCAAGGCGCCCGCCGAGGCGAAGGTCGGCGACGAGGTCGAGGTGGTGTGGAAGACCACGCAGGCCGCGTCCAAGAACCCCGACGTCATCGACCTGCAGGAGAACACCGTCAAGCCGAGCGGCACCGTCAAGGTCGCGGGCGGCCAGACCGAGGACCTCGCCGTGGAGGGCGAGCGGAAGAACCCGCCCATCAAGAAGGGCGACCCGATGGTGCTCTCCGACATGAAGGGCACGCTGAAGCTGACGGCGCCCGGAGAGATCACGCTGACCCCGGACGCGTACAACATCAACGTCAGCAAGCCGGTCTCCACGGACACCAAGTGCACCCCCGAGGAGGACGTGAAGTCGGCCGCGACGATCAAGGTCTCGGGCGGCGGTCCCGGCGGCGGCCTGCCGACCGGTGTGCCGACCGGAATCCCGACGGGCCTGCCGACGGGCGTCCCGACCGGCGTCCCGACCGGGCTCCCCACGGGCGGCGCGGCGGGCGGCGGTGACGCGGGCGGCTCCGACTCCGGTGGCTCGGACTCGGGCGGTTCGGACTCCGGCGGTTCGGATACGGGCGGCTCCTCCGGCGGTTCGACGGGCGGCGGGAGCGGCCAGGCGGACTTCAAGGGCAAGGAGGTCCAGATCCCGTACGAGTGCAAGACGCCGATCGGCGACAAGGAAGCGACCTCGCCGGTGCAGATCGACGCGGCGAAGAGCGGCGAGAACTTCGACCTCACCGTGAAGTTCAAGAAGTCCGTGATGGACAGCCCCGCCGACATCCCGAAGGACTCGGTGAAGCCCTCGATGGAGGTCGAGCTCGGCGGCGCCGACAAGGGCACCGTGCACGTGGAGGGCCCGACCAACAAGGAGCCCATCAAGTCCGGGGACCCGATCGAGATCCCCGACCTGAAGGGCACGTACAAGCCGGGCGCGGACGGCAAGTCCACACTGTCGCCGGGCGTACTCACCGTGAAGGCCCTGGGCACGACGACCACCTGCACCCCGGCCAGGACGGAGGTCTCCCTGGAGCTGGACACGGCCGCCCAGCCGGGCGGTGCGGCGGGCGGCTCGGGCTCGGGTTCGGCGGGCGGCTCGGCCGGCGGTTCGTCCGGCGGCCTCGCGGAGACCGGCGCGAGCGACGACGGCGCCCTGCGCGCGCTCGGCCTGGTCGCAGGCACGGTGATCCTGCTCGGCGGCGCGGTCTTCACCTTCATGCCGCGCCGCCTGGCCTTCGGCGGCCGCAGGCGCTGAGCCGTAGGCGCTGAACCAGCCATGACTCGCGGGCGGGCCGCCCGACTCCCTCGGCGCGCCCGCGAGTCCGTGCGTACGGAGCGTCGCGGAACATTGCGGAACATTGCGGAACGTTTCTGCGCGGGTCGCTCAGGCGTGGGCGCGTAGCCAGCGCAGCACCGAGCGGCGCACCCCGCTGTCGTCCAGGAGCCGCGCCCCGTGCGCGTCGCCGAGCACGATGCGGGTCCTGGTGTCGGTGCTCCCGGCGACGCTCTGGGCGACGGCCAGGTCGTGCGAGTGGGACGCGGGCACGAAGTCCTCGGCGGAGTGCACCAGGAACAGCGGTGCGTCCTGCTCGCCGGAGGCGTGCGTGCGGGCCGCCATGTCGGCCCAGCGCAACCAGCAGCGGCGGCCCTCGTGCTCCGGGTCGCAGCCCGCGAGCCTGCGGGCCTCCCGGCGCAGCCGGCGCTGGTGCTCGTCGGCGTCCTCGCGGGCCCCGTCGACCCAGGCGCGGAACGGCGTGGCCACCGGCGAGAGCGCGACGACCCCGCGGACGCGGGTGGCGCCCGCCCCGTAGGTGGCGGCCACGGTGGCGATCTGGCCGCCGGCCGAGGAACCGAGGAGCAGCGGGCGGTCGCCGCCGTTGCGGTCGGCGACCCAGCGGAGCGCGGCGAGGGCATCCTCGCGCTGGGCGTCCCAGGGGGCGTCGGAGTTGAGGCGGTAGTCGGTGTCGTACACCCGGAAGCCGCGCTCGGCGAACCAGCTCGCCCAGTCGCTCCAGTCGGTGTCGTCGGCCCAGAAACCACCGTGCAGGATCACGAGGGCGGGGCCCTTCGTGCCGTACACCGTGACGGTCTGGCGGGGGTGCGGTCCGTACGAGTAGCCCCTGACCACCACAGGGCCGGGGGCCGCCTGGACGGCGACGGAACTTCCGGACAGCAGCGCCCCGCAGACGAGGAGGGCGAGCAAGGCACGGCGCATGGCGTGATGCTGCCCCTCGGCGGGGCCGGATTAGGCCGAAAACGGTGCAGGGCCACCGCACCGAGTGGTGCGGTGGCCCTCCGTTCGACCCACAGCAGCGGTGTGTGACGTCGTCCGGGGCACGGCGGAGAAGCAGCGAAGGGCCCCGGAGCGCATTCCGCTCCGGGGCCCTTCGGCCGTACGGCTACCGTGCGTGAGACGTCAGTTGACGCCGCCCATCAGCGCTCGGATCTTCTTCGACGCGAGCATGAAGGAGACACCGGCGAGGGCCGCGATGATCGCCCACATCGTGTAGTACGCGGCGTCGCCCATCGGGGCGTTGAGCTTCACGGCCCAGCCGTTGAGCGCGTTGCCGGTGGCGGTGGCGAGGAACCACAGACCCATGATCTGGCTCAGGAACTGAGCCGGAGCCAGCTTGGTCGAGAGGGACAGGCCGACCGGGGACAGACACAGCTCACCGAGCGTCTGCACGAGGTACACGCCGAGCAGCCAGAAGACGGTGACCTTGCCGGACTCGCTGTTCGCGGCGGCCGCGCCGGCGAGGGCCATGAGCCCGAACGAGCCGCCGATGAGCAGCATCGCGAGGGAGAACTTCATGACGGTGCTGGGCTCGCGGTTCCGCTTGGCGAGCCAGACCCAGAGCGACGCGAAGATCGGGGCGAGGATGATGATCCAGGCCGGGTTGGCGGACTGCAGCCAGCTCGCCGGGAACTCCCAGCCGCCGATCATGCGGTCCGTCTTGCCGTTCGCGAACAGGTTCAGCATCGAACCGGACTGGTCGTAGATCATCCAGAACAGCACGGCGGTGATGAAGAACCACATGAACGCGTGGATCTTCGGGCGCTCCTCGGCCGTCATGGACGGGCTGCGGAACATCGTGGCGAAGTAGAGGATCGGGATGACCACGCCGAGGACGGCCATGACGTTCACGACGTGCTCGATGTCGAAGGTGCCGAGCACCACGTCCGCGAGGACGGCGACGATCGCGATGCCGCCCCACAGCAGCACCTTGCGGAGCACCGAGCGGCGCTCCTCGGGGGTGGCCGGGGTGGGCGGAAGCTTGCCGACGTCGCCGAGGTGACGGCCGCCGATGACGTACTGCACCAGCGCCAGGGTCATACCGATACCGGCGACGGCGAAGCCGAGGTGCCAGTTGACCTTCTCGCCCAGGGTGCCGACGACCAGCGGAGCGGCGAGGGCGCCGACGTTGATCGACATGTAGAAGAGCGTGAAGCCCGCGTCCCGGCGCGCGCTGTCGGCGCCGGAGTAGAGGCCGCCGACCATGGCCGAGATGTTCGGCTTGAGCAGACCCGTGCCGAGGGCGATGAGCAGCAGGCCGACGAAGAACATCGCGTTGTTCGGAATGGCGAGCACGAAGTGGCCCGCAGCGATGATGATGCCGCCGACGAGGACTGCCTTACGGGCGCCCCAGAGGCGGTCGGCGACCCAGCCACCCGGCATGGCGAGCATGTAGACGAGCGCGTTGTACACGCCGTAGATCGCGGCTGCGAGGGTCTCGCGGCCCTCGAGCGGTCCGTCGAGGACGGCCGCCACCAGGTAGAGAGTGAGGATGCCGCGCATTCCGTACCAGGAAAAGCGCTCCCACATCTCGGTCATGAAGAGAGTGGCCAGGCCGCGGGGGTGGCCGAAGAAGGTCTTCTCGGAGCCGGGTGCGGTACCGGCCGAGTCCTTCGTCAGGCTGGACGCCATGGGTGTTCCTTCTACGCTCGGGGAAGCGCCGCGCAAGCGCACGCGCGCCCGGGTGGGGGGTGGCCGGCACAGCGCGCTTGCACGCGGTCCGACTACAGGTCAATCACTAGCTGCAGCCCCAGTCGCATCACCAGCTGAGGACTGCGGAGTTCAGTCCACGTACAGAGCGGATGCGAGGCGGAGTCGAACTCCGGAATTTCCGCAATGTACGCAAGGGCGTTGACACTCCATTACGGCACGCTAACGCGGGCTATGGAAGGCCTTGAGAGATGGATCACAGGGATCCATGGAACCATGGCCACCGATTCGAAGGTAGTACAAGGGCTTTTCGTACGGAGCCTTGGCGTCGAAAGAACCGCGTCCGGAAGCCGGATTCCGGGCGCCGCTCAACGGACGGCCGGAACCCCTGGGATCCGCCCAAGTCGCAGGTGGGGCGCGGACTACCATCACTCCCATGACCCGTGTACTGCTCGCCGAGGACGACGCATCCATCTCGGAGCCGCTGGCCCGCGCCCTACGGCGGGAGGGGTACGAGGTGGAGGTGCGCGAGGACGGGCCGACGGCGCTCGACGCAGGGCTGCAGAACGGCGTCGGCGGAGTCGACCTGGTGGTGCTCGACCTCGGACTGCCCGGCATGGACGGCCTGGAGGTCGCCCGTCGGCTGCGCGCCGAGGGGCACACGATCCCGATCCTGATCCTCACCGCGCGCGCGGACGAGGTGGACACGGTCGTCGGCCTCGACGCCGGCGCCGACGACTACGTGACGAAGCCCTTCCGCCTCGCCGAACTCCTCGCCCGGGTCCGGGCCCTGCTCCGTCGCGGCGCCGCCGAGCCGGTCCAGGCCCCCGCCACGCACGGCGTCCGCATCGACGTCGAGTCGCACCGGGCCTGGATGGGCGAGGAGGAACTCCAGCTCACGGCCAAGGAGTTCGACCTGCTGCGGGTCCTGGTCCGGGACGCGGGCCGGGTCGTCACCCGCGACCAGCTGATGCGCGAGGTCTGGGACACGACGTGGTGGTCCTCCACCAAGACCCTGGACATGCACATCTCCTGGCTCCGCAAGAAGCTGGGCGACGACGCGGCCAACCCGAGGTACATCGCGACGGTCCGGGGAGTGGGCTTCCGCTTCGAGAAGAGCTAGCGGGGATGCGAGCCCGGCCAATTTCAGCCCGTCCTGGGGGCACCTCCCAGCGGTAGCTGGGGGAGTTTGAGGACGAGGCCGCAGGCCGATCGAGGGCGCGCGAGTCGAGGCACGAGGAACGCTCCGGAACAATGGAAGCCCGTCCGGCGTTTGAGGACGAGCCCGGAGGGCGATCCACGGCGCCCACGTCAACGGCAACAACAAGGTCCACGTAAGACAGCGCACCCCTCGGAGAGACCATGCGGCGGAGACTGATCAACTCCACCCTCGCCGTCGTCCTCGTCGTCATCGCCGTCTTCGGCGTCTCCCTGGTGATCGTCGAGACCCGCACCATCACCACCAGCGCCCAGGAGCGCGTCGAGTCCGAGGCGAGCCGGCTCGTCGCCATCGTCGACAGCCGGATGATGGCCGCCGACCGGATCACCGAGGGCGTCCTGCAGGACCAGGTCGGCACCGAGCGGTACGCCCGTATCGAGATCCCCGAGCGCGCCCCCATCGAGATCGGCACCAAGCCCGCGGGCGACGTCATCCACGCCACCGCCACCGGCGAACAGGGCGAGACCGTCACCGTCCAGGAGCCCCGCTCCACGGTGACCGGCGAGGTCGGCCGCACGCTCCTCATGATCGGCCTGGTGGCCCTGCTCGCCGTGGTCGCCGCCGTGCTCCTCGCACTGCGCCAGGCCAACCGCCTGGCCTCGCCGCTCACCGACCTCGCCCAGACCGCCGAGCGGCTCGGCTCCGGCGACCCGCGCCCGCGGCACCGGCGGTACGGAGTGCCCGAACTCGACCGCGTCGCGGACGTACTGGACGGCTCCGCCGAGCGGATCGCCCGGATGCTCACCGCCGAGCGGCGCCTCGCCGCGGACGCCTCGCACCAGCTGCGCACCCCGCTCACCGCGCTCTCCATGCGCCTGGAGGAGATCACGCTCACCGACGACCCGGAGACGGTCAAGGAGGAGGCGACGATCGCGCTCGCACAGGTCGAACGGCTCACGGACGTCGTGGAGCGGCTCCTCACCAACTCCCGCGACCCGCGCACCGGCTCCGCCGTCACCTTCGACCTGGACGAGGTCGTCACCCAGCAGATCGCCGAGTGGCTGCCCGCCTACCGCAGCGCCGGCCGCGCCCTGGTCCGCTCCGGCAAGCAGCACCTGATGGCCGAGGGCACGCCCGGCGCGGTCGCGCAGGTCCTCGCCGCGCTGATCGAGAACTCCCTGATGCACGGCGGCGGCACCGTCGCCCTGCGCACCCGCGTCACCGGCAACCAGGTCGTGATCGAGGTGACGGACGAGGGGCCCGGAGTGCCGCACGAGCTCGGCGCGCGGATCTTCGAGCGCACCATCAGCGGCCGCAACTCCACCGGCATCGGCCTCGCCGTCGCCCGCGACCTCGCCGAGGCGGACGGCGGCCGCCTGGAGATGCTGCAGCAGAAGCCGCCGGTCTTCGGCCTGTTCCTGTCCCGCTCCCGCCCCGCCGACGCCCCCCGCGCCGAACCGGAGCCGACGGTGCGCTGACCGCGCGGCCGAGCCGACCGCCCCGCCGGGGCCGGAGTCAGGTGACGCGCTGGCGGCGCCGCTGCTCCTCGTGCTGTCTGCTGGAGTTCTTGAGGAACTTCTCGGCGTCCGCCACCGTCTCGCGGGCGGGCAGCGCCTTGAACACCCACGAGCGGTACGACCAGAACCGGAAGAGCGTCGCGATGCCGATGCCGAGGAACTTGAAGATGTTGCTCTGCAGTCTGCTGTCCCAGCCGAAACCGTACGTCGCCGCGTAGAGCACGCCGTTCTCGATCACCAGGCCGACGACGGAGAACAGCAGGAAGAGCGTCATCTCCTTCGTACGACCGCTCTTGTCGCGGTCCCGGTACGTGAAGTATCTGAAGCCGACGTAGTTGCAGCAGATCGCGATGACCGTGGCGATGATCGAGGCCCGCACCACGGGGATCTCCGTGGTGTGCCGCACCAGGTTGAACACGCCGAGGTTCACCAGCGTGCCGATCCCGCCCACCACGCCGAACTTGGCGATCTCTCGGATGAGCTGGTCCAGTTGCACGCGCAGTGCGCCGCGCTCACTCATGGTGATTCGTTCGCCCCGTCCGTTCGGTGGTCGGCCTCTCGGATTACCCAGTCATGCTAACCAGCGTGACCTTTCGGTGCCGGGCCTGTGGAAAACCCTCGAACGGGCATGTGACGCGCGTAGCCCCGGCAGCGCAGGCGAGACGGCCCGTACGGCTGTGAGATGTGACGCAGGACTCGTGGGTCTCTACGTATCCCAGGGCCCCGTACTCTGGACGATGTGACGTTCCCGGTAGTCGGCATGGTCGGCGGTGGGCAGCTCGCGCGTATGACGCACGAAGCAGGCATCCCGCTCGGCATCAGGTTCAAGCTCCTCAGTGACACTCCCCAGGACTCGGCGGCCCAGGTCGTCAGCGATGTCGTCATCGGCGACTATCGCGACCTGGCCACGCTGCGTGAGTTCGCTCGCGGTTGTGACGTGATCACCTTCGATCACGAGCACGTACCCACCGAGCATCTGCGCGCCCTGGAGGCGGACGGGATTCCCGTGCGCCCCGGGCCGGATGCTCTGGTGCACGCCCAGGACAAGGGCGTGATGCGGGCGAAGCTCGACGCGCTCGGCGCCCCGTGTCCGCGCCATCGCATCGTGAAGGACCCGCAGGACGTGGCCGCCTTCGCCGAGGAGGGCGACGGCTTCCCCGTCATCCTCAAGACGGTGCGCGGCGGGTACGACGGCAAGGGCGTGTGGTTCGTGCGCTCGGCCGCCGACGCCGCCGAGCCGTTCAAGGCGGGCGTCCCGGTCCTCGCCGAGGAGAAGGTCGACTTCGTTCGCGAGCTCGCGGCCAACGTCGTCCGCTCCCCGCACGGCCAGGCCGTGGCGTACCCGGTGGTGGAGTCCCAGCAGGTCGACGGGGTCTGCGACACGGTGATCGCGCCCGCGCCCGACCTCTCCGAGGAGCTCGCGGGCCGCGCCCAGGAGCTGGCCCTGCGGATCGCCGACGAGCTCGGCGTGGTCGGCCACCTCGCGGTCGAGCTCTTCGAGACCGTCGACGGCCGCATCCTCGTCAACGAGCTCGCGATGCGCCCGCACAACTCCGGGCACTGGACCCAGGACGGCGCGGTCACCTCGCAGTTCGCCAACCATGTGCGCGCGGTCCTCGACCTGCCGCTCGGCGACCCGCGCCCGCGCGCGAAGTGGACGGTCATGGCGAACGTCCTCGGCGGCGACTACCCGGACATGTACCAGGCGTACCTGCACTGCATGGCCCGCGACCCGCAGCTCAAGATCCACATGTACGGCAAGGACGTGAAGCCCGGCCGCAAGGTCGGCCACGTCAACACCTACGGCGACGACCTGGCCGACGTCCTCGACCGCGCCCGTCACGCAGCCGCCTACCTCAGGGGAACGATCACCGAATGAGCACGTCCACGTCCACGGACCAGTCTGCGGGCCGGCCCGTCGTCGGCATCGTCATGGGCTCCGACTCCGACTGGCCCGTCATGGAGAACGCCGCGAAGGCCCTCGACGAGTTCGAGATCCCGTACGAGGTCGACGTCGTCTCCGCGCACCGCATGCCGCGCGAGATGGTCGCGTACGGCGAGGACGCGGCGGGCCGCGGCCTCAAGGCGATCATCGCGGGCGCCGGCGGCGCGGCCCACCTGCCGGGCATGCTCGCCTCGGTGACGCCGCTGCCGGTGATCGGCGTGCCGGTGCCGCTGAAGTACCTGGACGGCATGGATTCGCTGCTCTCCATCGTGCAGATGCCCGCGGGCGTGCCGGTGGCCACGGTCTCGGTCGCGGGCGCGCGCAACGCGGGCCTGCTCGCCGCGCGCATCCTCGCCGCGCACGACCCCGAACTGCTCGACCGCATGCGGGAGTTCCAGCAGGAGCTCAACGACCAGGCGACGGAGAAGGGGAAGCGGCTGCGGGCGAAGGTCGAGGGTGCGGCGGCGGGCTTCGGCTTCGGCCAGTAGTTCTGCGGCCCCTTTCGGGGGGCCGCGCCCCCAGGCCCCTCCGGCTGTCTTTCGGCTGCTGCGCCGTTGTGGCTGGTCGCGCAGTTCCCCGCGCCCCTGACGGGGCAGGATTCCCCCACCCCGCTGTGGGCAGGCGTTCCGCAGGGCGATGGGGGTCCCCCCTGCTCGAGCGAAGCCGAGAGCTTGGGGGAGGGTGGGCACAGCCCACGACGGCGGGAAAGCCGAAGACGAGCCGTAACGCCTCTCCGGCGTTTGAGGAGCGGGGTTCCGGGTGCGGAGCCCCCGTGGCGGTGCGGGGGACAATGCCCGCATGCCAACCCATCACCTGGAAGACGCACGCGCCCTCCTCGCGGAGTACCCCATCGCGGACGGCCACAACGACCTCCCCTGGGCGCTCCGCGAGAAGGCCCGCTACGACATCGACCGCCTGGACATCGCAGCCGACCAGACCGGCCGGCTGCACACCGACCTCGCCCGGCTGCGCGCCGGCGGCGTCGGCGCCCAGTTCTGGTCGGTGTACGTACGCACCGACCTGACCGGCGACTCCGCGGTGAGCGCGACGCTCGAACAGATCGACTGCGTCCGGCAGTTGCTCGACCGCCACCCGGCCGAGCTGCGCCGCGCCCTGACCGCCGCCGACATGGAGGCGGCGCGCGGCGAGGGCCGGATCGCCTCCCTCATGGGCGCCGAGGGCGGCCACTCCATCAACAACTCCCTCGCGACGCTGCGCGCCCTGCACACCCTCGGCGTGCGGTACATGACGCTCACCCACAACGACAACATCGCCTGGGCGGACTCGGCCACGGACGAGCCGGGCGTCGGCGGCCTCTCGCCCTTCGGCCACGAGGTCGTACGCGAGATGAACCGCATCGGCATGCTCGTGGACCTGTCGCACGTCGCGGCCACCACGATGCGCGCGGCCCTCGACACCTCGACGGCGCCGGTGGTCTTCTCCCACTCGTCCTCGCGCGCGGTCTGCGACCACCCGCGCAACATCCCGGACGACGTCCTGGAGCGGCTGCCCGGCAACGGCGGCGTCGCGATGGCCACGTTCGTGCCGAAGTTCGTGCTGCAGGCGGCCGTCGACTGGACCGCGGCCGCCGACGACAACATGCGGGCGCACGGCTTCCACCACCTGGACACGACGCCGGAGGCGATGAAGGTCCACGAGGCCTTCGAGGCGACCAACCCCCGCCCCGTCGCGACCACTTCGACCGTCGCCGACCACCTGGACCACATGCGCGAGGCGGCGGGCGTCGACCACATCGGCATCGGCGGCGACTACGACGGCACGGCCTTCACCCCGGACGGCCTGGACGACGTCGCCGGCTACCCGAACCTGATCGCCGAACTGCTCTCCCGTGGCTGGTCGAAGGCCGACCTCGCCAAGCTGACCTGGCAGAACGCGGTGCGGGTGCTCGGCGCGGCCGAGGACGTCGCCCGCGACCTGGGCGCCCGCCGCGGCCCGTCGGTGGCGACCCTCGACCAGCTCGACGGCTGACCCGGCTGACCGGGCCCGGCGCGTAGCACGCCGGACGCGGCCCGCGGGGGTACGCCATGGCCCGTACCCCCGCACGGGCGTGGAGGTTTAGCCCGTACGCACCACTCGTACGCACCATTCGCCGAGACCGGACGACGTGCGCGTGCCACGGTTGGCGTACAGATTGCTGCACCACCCAACGGAGCCCCACCATGGCCGATCTTCACGACGACGAGGACATCCCCCTCGGAAACGGCGGCGCGAGCGCCCGCGCCGAGGGAGAGGAAGAGGCGGAGGAACTGAGACCCGGCGCGCCCGAGCCCGAAGAGCGGGCCCGCGCGCTGCTCACCGAACACCCCGTCGCCGACGGCCACAGCGGACTGCCCTGGGCACTGTCCCGACTGACCTGGTACGACCTGGAGTTGGGCGACACCGCGCTGCAGACCGACCTGCCGCGCCTCCGGGAAGGCGCGGTCGGCGCGATGTTCTGGTCACTGCGGCTCCCGCAGGCGTACGAGGGCAACCGGGCCGTGAGTGCCACGCTCGCCCTCATCGACCTCGCCGAGACCGTCGTCCGCGCCCACCCCGAGGGCCTGCGGCTCGCGCACACCGCCTCGCACACCGCCGACGCCCGCGCGCACGGCCGGATCGCCTGCATGCTCGGGCCCGCCGCCGCGACCGCCATCGACGACTGCCTCGGCACGCTGCGCGCCCTGCACAAGCTCGGCGTCCGCAGCCTCGCCATGTCCGGCACGCGCTGGGTGGGGGAGCAGGGTCTTTCCCGCTTCGGCGAGGAGGTGGTCCGCGAGATGAACCGCCTCGGCGTCCTCGCCGACCTCAGCGGCAGCTCGGCCGCCACGGTCAAGCATGTGCTGACCGTCTCCAAGGCCCCGGTGATCTTCTCCCGCTCTGCGGCGCACGCGCTCACCCCGCATCCCGACAATGTCCCCGACGAGCTGCTCGCCGCGCTGCGCGACAACAACGGCCTGTGCCTGGTGCCCTGTACGGCCGCACAGACGGGTCCTGCGCTGCGGGACGTGGCGGACCATCTCGACCATGTGCGCCGGGTGGCGGGGCCCGAGTGCGTGGGCATCTCCGGGATGTACGACACCGAGAGCGCGCTGCCGGACGGGCTGCACGACACGTCCCGCTACCCGCAGTTGATCGCCGAGCTCCTGGACCGGGGCTGGTCCGATGCGGACGTGTCCCGGCTGACCTGGGGCAATGTCCAACGGGTCCTGCGTGACGCCGACTTCGCCGCTCGCGCGGCGCAGCTTCGGCGGTTGCCGTCGACGGCGACGCTGGAGCGGTTGGACGGGGTACGGGAGGTGGGCCTCGTCGGCTGAGCCCCCGCCGGACCACCCCGGGGGCTACGCCCCCGGGCCCCCGGCCGTCTCCCGACTGCCGAGCCATCGTGGCCGTTCGCGCAGTTCCCCGCGCCCCTGAAAAACCGGGGCTTCGCCCCCGGAGCCCGGTCGTTGTTCGGCTGCCGCGCCGTCGTGGCTGGTCGCGCCCCGCGGCGGAGCCGCTGATGTCACAGCCCCGCGCCCCTTAAAAACCAGCCCCTGCCGGGGCTGAATCCAGCGCCGGCCCGCAAATTCAGCCCCTCCGGCGTTTGAGGAGCGGGGGTCCGGGGGCTGGCCCCCGAAGATGGGCTCCGGGGCGTAGCCCCGTGGCGGGGTTCAGGGGCGGCAGCCCCGGGGAGCGGGGGCCGGGGGCGCAGCCCCCGGAGCTGTCCGCCAGGGCTTTCGGGAAGGGGCGGGGAGGGGAAGAGTCACGCGCCCAACCCCTCGTGCCCCACCCCCGGCTCCGTCAGCGCGAGCCACCCGTGGCCCCGGACGTCGGTGTGGGGGCCGATCGCCGTCGGGTCGAGGGAGAGGTGGACGCAGGCGTCCGCCGCCCCGGCCTCGCCCGGCACCCCCGCCGCCTCCTCGTCGTCAGGGTCGAACTCCTCGAACTCCGCTGCGGACGCAGGCAGTTGCTCCCAGGGCAGCGGGCGGCCGACCCACTCCGGGTCGCTCTCCGCCGCGTACCGCCGCCGTATCCGACCGCGCTCCGCGACGACCCAGATGTCCGACCCGCCCACGTCGTCCATGAAGAACATCTGGGCCTCGCCGCAGTGCGCACTGAGCCGCTTCACCGCGTCCATCCACTCGTCCCAGTCGACCCCGATCGCACTGTCCAGGTTGCCGAACACCAGCCGCCAGCCGTCCAGTTCGGGCGTGACGAACACCGGAACGGCCCCACTGCGCCATGGTCGGCGCTCGACGTCCTCGCCCTCGTAGAGCGTGACGGGGAAGCGGTCGTGCAGGCCGAGCGCCTCGAATATCCCCTCGTGCGCATCCCCGGGCACGGCGAACCACCAGCCGCGCGGGTCGAGCGGGTACGGCGTCTCGCCCGCGCCCCACAGCAGTGCCCGGCGCTCCAGGACGCGCTTGTCCCGTGCGTCGAGGCGGTCGACGAGGCCGGTGGCGAGGAGTGCGGCGAGCCTGCTTTCAGTCATGCCGCAAACCTAACTCCGGCCACTGACAACGCCGTTCAGCCCGCGGGCAGGGGAGCTCTCAGCCCGTGCAGAGGCAGAACGGGTGTCCCACCGGGTCCGCGTACACCCGCCAGGTGCGGGAGCGGTCCGCCGCGTCGAGGACCTTGGCGCCGAGAGCCAGCACCTGCTCCTCGGCGGCGTCCAGGTCGTCCACGGTCAGGTCCAGGTGGAACTGCTGCGCGCCGTCCGCCGAGGGCCACTTCGGGGGTACGTACTCGGGCGCGGACTGGAAGGCGAGGGTGTTGCCGCCGTGGTGCTCCAGGTCGACCCAGACGTCGTCGCCCTGCCGTTGCTCCGTGGCGGTGCCGCCGACGATCGCCCTGTAGAACTCGGCCAGGGCCACGGGGTCGGGGCAGTCGAGGACGACGGCGCCGAGCTTCGCGATGGGCATGATCGGATCCCTCCGTACGCGTGGAAGTTACCGGGGTGTCGGATACCGGGTGCCGGGGCATCGGAGTACCAGGGTTACCAATAGGCAGCGCCAACCGGTAACGGTTACCCCATGGTCCCGTACTGGAGGTAACGTCGCAACCATGAATGAGAAAGCGCCCCCACCCGGGGCTCTGGCCTTCGTGGCGGCGCTGGTCAACACCCTCGACGTCGCGACGGGAGCCGACTCCCTGGACACGGCGGAGGGCCGTGCGGAGTTCGGGGTGAGCGAGCGGGAGGCCGACGACGCCAAGGAGCTGCGCGAGGCGCTACGCGTCGCCTGCCTGGCGCACGCGGGCCATCGGCCGCACCGTACGACCCGGCCGCTCTCCCAACTCCTCGCGCACGCACCGCTGTTGGTGACCGTGGACGACTCGGGCGCGGCCCGACTGCAGCCGGCCGACCCGGCCCCGCTCGCCGCCCGCGTCGCGCACGCGATCGCCGAGGCCACGGCGGCGGGCACCTGGCTCCGCCTCAAGGCCTGCGAGGCCGGGGACTGCCTGTGGGCGTACTACGACCGCAGCCCGGCGGCCCGCCGCCGCTGGTGCTCGATGCAGGTGTGCGGCTCGCGGGCCAAGATGCGTACGTACCGGAGCCGGGCCAGGTGAACCGGGGCGCGCCCCGCACCTGAAGAAGGCCCCGCACCCACGCCCTGAACCGCGCTCACGCCGCCGGACGCCCCATCGCCCGGTACGTCCAGCCCGCCTCGCGCCACAGCGTCGAGTCCAGGGCGTTGCGCCCGTCGAGCAGCACGCGCTGGCCGACCACTGCGCCCAGCTCGGCCGGGTCGAGGTCCCGGAACTCCCGCCACTCCGTCAGGTGCAGGACGACGTCCGCGCCCCGCACCGCGTCGAGTGCCGACTCCGCGTACCCGAGGGTCGGGAAGACCTGGCGGGCGTTGGCCATGCCCTTCGGGTCGTAGACCGTGACCTGGCCGCCCTGGAGGTGGATCTGTCCGGCGACGTTCAGCGCGGGGGAGTCGCGTACGTCGTCCGAGTCCGGCTTGAACGTCGCGCCGAGGACCGCGACCCGCTTGCCGAGGAAGGAGCCGCCGCCGAGCGCCTCACGGGCCAGCTCGACCATGTGGCCGCGGCGCCGCATGTTGATGGAGTCGACCTCGCGCAGGAACGTCAGGGCCTGGTCGGCGCCCAGCTCGCCGGCGCGGGCCATGAACGCCCGGATGTCCTTGGGCAGGCAGCCGCCGCCGAAGCCGATGCCGGCGCGCAGGAACTTCTTCCCGATCCGCTCGTCGTGCCCGATGGCCTCGGCCAGCTTCACCACGTCGCCGCCGGCGGCCTCGCAGACCTCGGCCATGGCGTTGATGAAGGAGATCTTCGTGGCGAGGAAGGAGTTGGCGGAGGTCTTCACCAGCTCGGCCGTCGGGAAGTCCGTGACGACCAGCGGCGAGCCCTCGGCGATCGGCGTCGCGTACACCTCGCGCAGCAGCTTCTCCGCGCGCTCGCTCTCGACGCCCACCACGATCCGGTCCGGGTGCAGGGTGTCCTGGACGGCGAAGCCCTCGCGCAGGAACTCCGGGTTCCAGGCCAGCTCGACCCCGTCCGGGAGCACCTCGGTGAGGCGGACCGCCGAGCCCACCGGGACCGTCGACTTGCCGACGACCAGGGAGCCCTCGCGGGCCACCGGGGCGAGCGAGGCGAAGGCGGCGTCGACGTAGCTCATGTCGCAGGCGTACTCGCCGTGCTTCTGCGGGGTGTTCACGCAGACGAAGTGCACGTCGCCGAAGGCGCCGAGCTCCTCCCAGGACGTGGTGAAGCGCAGCCGCCCGCTGGAGCCCTCGATGCCCGCGACGTGCTTCTGCAGCAGCTCCTCAAGGCCCGGCTCGTACATCGGCACGCGGCCCTGCGAGAGCAGTTCGATCTTCTCGGGTACGACGTCGAGCCCGAGCACTTCGAAGCCCAGCTCCGCCATGGCCGCTGCGTGGGTGGCGCCGAGGTAACCGGTGCCGATCACGGTGATCTTGAGGGCCATGAAGCTGCTCCAGAGGGGTGACGGGGGAAATGCGCTGCCCGAGCATAGTCGGGGCGGCGACCGGTGAAGGATCCGCTGCCGGGATCCTGTCGGGAACCTCACGTACGCCGATCCGGGGCCGGGCTCTAAAATCAGGGTTACTTAACGGTAGTTAGCGCACTTGGGGAGTGAGAGATCTTGGCGGGCAACACGGATTCGTCGGCTTTT
>NZ_JASCIQ010000062.1 GCF_029968035.1 Streptomyces cavernicola
CGCCACGTGTGCGCCCGCCACGTGTGCGCCCGCCACGTGTGCGCCCGCCACCACCCAGGCCGCGCCCCTCACGTTCCCCCGGAGCTCCCTCAGATCTCCGGGCGCCGATGCAGGACCAGCGGCACCGTCCCCGTGGAGAAGCCGCGGCGGTCCAGGCGGCGGCCCGCCAGTTTGTACGGGCGTATCACCACGCTGCGGTCCACCACCTCGATGTGCGGCAGCTTGCGCATGATCGACGTCTCCAGGCGCTGACCGTCGCTGATGGTGCGCAGCCACACCGCGATCAGCAGGTTGAACGGCCCCGCCGCCGAGAGGACCGCCCGCACCTCGCCGATCGACGAAAGGGTCACCGCGGCCTCGTCGAGCCGGTCCGAGGGGACCCGCGCGAACAGCCACTCCGAGACCGACCAGCCGGTGAGGGCGCGGGCCAGCTCGCAGCGAAGCCGCAGGTTGCCGTTGCCGATGAGCTGGTTGAGGCGGCGCCGGGTCGTGCTCTCGCTGCTGCCACTGAGCTGCGCGAGGTCGCTCAGCGGGACCCGGCCGTCCTCGGACAGGGCGGCGGCGAGGTCCCGGTCGGCCGCCGTCGGCAGATACGTACCGCCGTCCTTCGGCGGCTTCGGCAGGCTCGCCTGCAGCGTCCGCTCCTGCGCCCGGCTGAGCGCCCGCAGCCGCCAGCGGCTCGCGTCCGTGTACGTGTTCACCAGGATGTGGCTCTGCACGCGCAGCACGTGCCGTACCCGGGCGAGCCGCTCCAGGAGGTACCAGGACAGCTGGTCCGTGTCGTCGCACACCACCGTCACAAGGAGGTCGCGCGCGCCCGCCGACACGTCGATCGTCATCGCCTGCGGATCCGCGGCCAGCGCCTCCGCCACCTCCAGGCTCCGGCCCGGCTCGGTGATGATCTCCACCAGGGCCATCGCCGGGTCGGGTACGAACAACGGCTGGCACGACACCCACGCCGCCCCGTGGCTCTGCAGCCGAGCCCAGCGCCGCGCCGCCGTCGAGGCGTCCACGTCCAGGGCGCGGCCCACCGCGGCCCAGGACGCGCGCGGATTGATCTGCAGCGCGTTCACGATCTCCAGGTCCAGCTCGGAGAGCTTGAAGGAATCCAGTGATTCTCTCGGTTCCATGACGGAATCATGCATGTTCGCCCGTCGATCTGGCACGCGTCCCACTCTGGTCGGCACCACCCGCACGTGCCACGACCCGAGGGGGCCGACATGACGACGCTGGCCGACCAGGAGACCACCGCGACCATCGGCGATGCCGTGATCGCCGAGATCGACGGACTCCGCGACCGACTCGTCGGGCTCAGCCATGACATCCACGGCTTCGCCGAGCTCTCCTTCGAGGAGCACCGGGCCGCCGCCGTCCTCGCGGACGAGCTGGCCGCGGCGGGCTTCGACGTCGAGCGCGGCGTCGCGGGCCTGCCCACCGCCTTCAAGGCCTCGTACGGGACGGGCGACCTCGTCGTCGGCATCTGCGCCGAGTACGACGCGCTGCCGGACGTCGGCCACGCCTGCGGCCACAACATCATCGCCACCACCGCGCTCGGCGCGGGCCTCGCCCTCGCCAAGGTCGCGGACCGGCTCGGCCTCACCGTGAAGGTCCTCGGCACGCCCGCCGAGGAGCACGGCGGCGGCAAGGTCCTGATGATCGACGCGGGCCTCTTCGACGACCTGACCCTCGCGATGATGGTCCACCCCGGCAACGCCGACACCCACCCCGCCGACACCGCCACGCAGGGCGTGAGCCGCTGGGCCGCCACCTTCTCCGGCAAGGCCTCGCACGCCGCCGCCGCACCCCAGCTCGGCGTCAACGCCGCCGACGCGGCGGTCGTCACCCAGGTCGCGCTCGGCCTGCTCCGCCAGCAGCTGCCCGCCACCGCCCGCGTCGCCGCGTTCGTACGCGAGGGCGGCCAGGCCACCAACATCATCCCCGAGCGCACGGTCGTCGACTTCGAGGTCCGCGAGTTCGACCTCGAAGCCCAGCGCAACCTGCACGCCCGGGTCCTCGCCTGCTTCGAGGCGGGCGCCCTCGCCACCGGCTGCACCCTCGAACTGGAGGAGACCGAGCCGGAGTACGCGCCCCTGCAGCAGGACGCCCGCATCGGCGACCGCTACGCCGACGCACTCGACCGCGTCGGCCGCCCGATCGCCCAGCGCTCCCCGCTCAGCGGCGGCTCCACGGACATGGGCAACGTCTCCCAGCTGCTGCCCAGCATCCACCCGATGATCGCCGTACGCGGCAGCGAGAACCCCCCGCACACCCACGGCTTCGCCCGGGACGCCGTCAGCGCCGAGGCCGACGCCACCGTCGTCGACGGCGCCACCGCGATGGCGCTCACCGCCGTCTCCGTAGCCCAGGACGAGGCCCTGCGCGGCGAACTCCTCGCCGAGCAGCGCGAGCGCGCCGCCACCACCCCGAACCGGAGCCGGTGATGACCACGACGACCACACCCACACCCCGCAGAGCGCCCGAGACGAACGCGACGAAGTCCCGCCTCGCCTCGTACGCGCCGCTCGTCGTCACCGCCCTGGTGCTGACCGCGCTCGCCGAGCTGATCGGCCCGCACACCCTGAACCTCGGCGTCGGCGAGGTGACCCTGCACCCGCTGGTCTGGGGCATCCTCATCGGCGGCGTCGTCAGCATCCAGAAGGTCAAGCCGCTGCCGGTCCGGGCACAGCAGCTCGCCACGCAGACCGTCCAGGTCGGCATCCTGCTGCTCAGCGTCCGGCTCAGCTTCCTCGTCGGCGAGAACCTGCCGGTGCTCGCCGACGCCGGCCCGGCGCTGCTCCTGCAGGAGCTCGGGCACCTCTTCGGCACGGTGATCTTCTCGCTGCCGCTCGCCGTACTCCTGCGCATGGGCCGCCCGGCGGTGGGCGCGTGCTTCTCCATCGACCGCGAGGGCTCCTTCGCCATCGTCTCCGAGCGCTACGGCGCCGACTCCGACGAATACCGCGGCGTCCTGTCGATGTACGTCTTCGGCACCATCGTCGGCGGCCTCTACGTCACCCTGCTCGCCTCGTTCCTCGCGGGCACCGGCGTCTTCGACCCGCTCGCCCTCGCCATGGGCACCGGCGTCGGCTCCGGCTCCGTGATGGCGGCCTCGTCGGCGGCGATCGCGGCCCAGCACCCCGAAATGGCCGACCAGATCCTGGCGTTGGCCGCGGTCAGCAACCTGATCACGAGCCTGCTCGGCCTGTACGTCGGCATGTACGTGGCGCTGCCCATGGCCGAGCGGTTCTACCGGCTTCTGGCCCGCCGCTGGAAGCAGCCGGAGACGACGGCGCCGGCGGCTGAGGCGGCCCCGGCCGGCGAGGTGGCTGAGGCAGCCGAGCCTGCCGTGCCGGCCGCGTCTGCCGAGGCGAAGGCCTCGCTCCGCTTCGCCCTTCCGCTGGTCGTCGGCGGCATGGTCCTGTCGACGATCCTCTTCAACAAGGGCTTCGACTGGAAGATCCTCGCCGGCTACGCCCTGATGACGGCCGTGGTGCTCGTCGCCGTCGCGCTGAAGAAGTACACGAAGCTGTCGCCCGTCATCGGCGTCACGACCATCGGCATCCTGCTCAGCTCGCCCTGGTCCCCGGTCGGCGAGCAGATCTCGTCGCTCCTGAAGCCGATCGAGTTCCTCGCTCTGACCACCCCGGTCCTGGTCCTCGCGGGGCTCGGTCTCGGCAAGGACTTCGGCACACTGCGGCGGGTCGGCTGGCGCATCGTCCTGGTCGGACTGGTGTCGTTCGCCGCGTCGTTCGTGGTGTCCACCCTGATCGCCGAGGTCACCCTCGGCCTCGGCTGACCCTGACCCGGGTCACACCCCAGCCGCCCCCGGCGCGCCCGTACCCCACGTACGGCCCCGCGCCGGGGGCGGCCACCGTTTTCTCCCCTCCCCGCCCCTTCCCGAAAGCCCTGGCGGACAGCTCCGGGGGTGCACCCCCGGCCCCCGCTTCCGAGGGCTGCTGCCCCTGGACCCTGCTCGGGGCTGCCGCCCCGTTGCCCAGCTTGGGGTTGCCGCCGCCGTCCCCCTGCCCCGGGGGTGCCACCCCTGGACCCTGCTTGGGGTTGCCGCCCCTGGGCCTCGCCCGGGGCTTCGGTCCCGACCTCGCTTTCGGGTGCTGCCGCCCCTCGTTACCCTGCCCGGGGCTGCCGCCCCTGGACCCCGCCCGGGGGTGCCGCCCCCATTCCCTTGCCCCGGGGGTGCCGTCCCTGGACCCTGCTCGGGGCTCCCGCTCCCCGGACCTGCTTGGGGTTGCCGCCCCTGGACCCCGCTTGGGGCTGCGCCCCGGGCCCCCGGGCCGTTGTTCGGCTGCGCGCTTCGTCGTGGCTGGTCGCGCAGTTCCCCGCGCCCTAAAAGCGAGCCCCTAGCGGGGCTGAAACCAACCCCAGCCCGCAAAATCAGCCCCTCCGGCGTTTGAGGGGCGGGGGTCCGGGGGCCGGCCCCCGAGGCGGGGTCCAGGGGCGGCAGCCCCGGGGCGCGGGGGCCGGGGGCGCAGCCCCCGGAGTTGTCCGCTGAGGACTTTCGGGAAGGGGCGGGGTGGGGAAGATCAAACCCTCCGTACCCCCAGCAGCTGCACCAACTCCTCAGCCGTACGCGGGAGTTCACCGTCCACCGGCGCCAACCCCCGCGCCCGCAACACCCCCTCCACCGCCACGCCCCAAGGCAGCCGCAACCCCGCCTCGGCGAGCAGTTGGTGGCGGGACAGGAGCGCCGGGGCAGGGCCCGTGCGGGCGCCGGACGGGGTGAGCAGGGCCGCGTCGTCGGCCCAGCGCAGGGCGAGGTCCACGTCGTGGGTGGCCATGACCACGGTCGTGCCGGAAGCCCGTAGCCGCGACAGCGTGTCGAGGAGCCGCTCCTGCCCGTCGGGGTCGAGCCCGGCCGTGGGCTCGTCGAGGATCAGCACGCGCGGCCGCATCGCCACGGCCCCGGCGATGGCGGCGCGCTTGCGCTGCCCGTACGACAGCAGATGCGTGGGCCGGTCCGCGAGCCGGGCGATGTCGAGCGCCGCCAGGGCCTCGGCGACCCGGGCCCGCACCTCCGGCTCGGGCAGCCCCAGGTTGAGCGGCCCGAACGACACGTCCTGCGCGACGGACGCCGCGAACAGCTGGTCGTCCGGATCCTGCACGACCAGCTGGACGCTGGTGCGCAGCCGAAGCAGCCCCTTCCGGTCGTACGTCACCGGGGTTCCGTCGACGCTCAACTGCCCGGCGTCCGGGCGCAGTCCGCCGCTGAGCAGCCGCATCAGCGTGGTCTTGCCGCTGCCGTTGCGGCCGAGCAGGGCGAGGGCGCGGCCCTCGGCGACGTCGAAGTCGAGCCCGTCGAGCACGGTCGGGCCGTCCTCGTAGGCGTAGCGGGCGCCCCGCAGGGAGACCAGGGGCACGCTCATGGCAGCAGCCTTTCCAGTACGAGAGTGAGGGCCGTGAGGCCGAGCAGAAGAGCGAGCGAGGCGGCTACGAAGCGGCGCGAGACCCGCACGTCGGGCACGAGGACGTGCAGCGTCCCGTCGTACCCGCGCCCGGCGAGCCCCGCCTGAAGCCGGCTCGCCCGGTCGAAGGCCCGCACGAACGCCGTCGCGCCGAGACCCGCGAGGGAGCGCCAGGTCGCCGCCCGCGTGCTGTGGCCGAGCCGGGCGGCCTGCGCCTGCCGGACACGGCTCATGGAGTCGAGGAGCAGAAAGCTCATCCGGTACGTCACTAGCGCCACGTCCACCACCGGCGCCGGCACCCCGGCCCTGACCAGGCGGGGCAGCAGGTCCGACATGGGCGTGGTGAATGCCAGGAGCAGCACTCCGAGCGAGGCCGCCGAGGTGCGCAGGAGCAGTTCGCCGGCGCGTACGGGACCGTCGTCCGCGAGGCTCAACAGCCCCTCGGGGCCGCCGACTTGGACGAGGAGGCTCAGCGCGCCGGTGACGCAGAACCCGAGCGGGATACGGTACGCGCGCCACAGTTTGCGGGCCGGCACCCGGGCCGGGCCGAGCAGCAGCACGAGTGCGGCGACCAGGACCAGGGCGGCGCCGGGCCACGGCGGCAGGGAGACGGCGAGCACGGTGAGGCCGAGTCCGAGCACGGCCTTGTCCAGGGGATGGCGGCGGCGCCAGCAACTGCTGTGCGCCGCCGCGTCGATGGGCAGCACAGGGCCTCAGGACTCCTCGGCCTCGGACCGGCCGGAGCCGCCCTGCGCATCGTGCGCCTCCGCCCGAGCCTCCCCCCGCGCCGTCGCCCGAGCCGCCGCCCGTTCCTCGCCCTGACGCCGCCCCCTGCGCAGCCCGAAGTAGTACGCGAGGACGCCCGCGCCGACCGCCGCCTGCAGCGCGAACAGGGCCGACTCGACTTCCCCCGACGGCGGTTCGTAGAGCGGCGAGAACCAGGGCTCGTACTCCGGGTCGAGTTCGGTGACGGCGTTCTCGGCCTGGGCGTCGGAGCCCGTGAACGGCTCCTTCTTGTGGTCGCCGAGCCCGAGGGCCAGGGGCAGCACCGCGAGGGCGGCCACGGCGAGCAGCAGCAGCGTATTGATCTTGGCGTTCCGGCTCATCAGGCGCCGGCCCCCGTCCCGACCTCGGTCGCCGACTGCTGCTGCTTGCGCTTCGACAGCACGCCGAGCCGGACGAGTTCACCCTTGCTGGACTGCTTCAGGAGCCGCATCACCAGGACGGTGAGCAGGCCCTCGCTCACCGCGAGCGGGATCTGCGTGACGGCGAAGATCGAGCCGAACTTGGCCAGGGCGCCCAGGAATCCGGTGCCCGGGTCGGGGAATGCCAGGGCGAGCTGGACGCTGGTGACGCAGTACGTCGACAGGTCCGCGACGAACGCGCCGCAGAACACGGCGACCATCAGCGGCACTTCGTACCGCTTGAGCAGGCGGTACGTGCCGTACCCGGCCCAGGGTCCGACGACCGCGAGGGAGAACACGTTGGCGCCGAGGGTGGTGAGGCCGCCGTGGGCGAGCAGCAGCGCCTGGAAGAGCAGGGTGATCGTGCCGAGTACGGCCATGATCGGCGGGCGGAACAGGATCGCTCCGAGCCCGGTGCCCGTCGGATGCGAGCAACTGCCCGTCACCGAGGGGATTTTCAGGGCGGACAGGACGAAAGTGAAGGCGCCGGACGCGCCGAGGAGCAGCGTGCTCTCGGGGTGTTCTCTGACCTCACGGGTGAGCGAGCGCACCCCCTGGACGACGAACGGGGCGGACGCGACGCTCCAGGCGATCGCGTGTGCCGGTGGCAGAAAACCTTCGGCTATGTGCATGGCTCAGCAGACCCTCTCCAGCACCTCGTGGATGGCAACGTGCCTTGGCCGGTCTCCTGGCTGACGGGTCGTACCGCCCGGACTCCGCCTTCCCGGGCGCGCTGACGCACCCAGTGGCTGCCCCGAAGGGCCGGAGCCGGACTTCCCGATCACAGTGGCGAGGGCCGCACCGGCATCACACCGGATTTCCCGAACACCAAGGCGTGGTGACCATATTGCCTGGCAGCGAGGTTGACAACAGCAGGTCCCGGCCCCACTCCGAGGCCCGGCCGCCCGCTCAGGGTTCGATGAGGCCGGAGCGGATCGCGTACCGGGTGAGTTCGAGGCGGTCGCGCAGGCCGAGTTTCTGCAGCAGGTTGGCGCGGTGGCGTTCGACGGTCTTGGGACTGATGACGAGCAGGTCCGCGATCTGCTGCGAGGTGTGGCCCTCGGCGACCAGCTTGAGGACCTCCTCCTCGCGGTCCGTGATCGCCTTCGTCCTCGGCGGAAGGTCCACGCCGCCCCCGCCGCCGCTGTTCTTCGCGCGGTCGAGGAGGTTCCGGATCAGGGTGTTGACCGTGCCCGGGTAGATGAACGGCTCGTCCCGCATCGCCGCCCGGCAGGCCTCGACGAGATCGCGGTCCGCGACCGACTTGAGGACATAGCCGCAGGCCCCGGCCCGCAGCGCCTCGAAGAAGTACTGCTCGTTGTCGTACATCGTCAGGATCAGAACGCGGGTCTCCGGGCACAGCCGGGCCAGCTCGCGCGCCGCCTGCAGTCCGGTGAGGCGCGGCATCGCGATGTCGAGGATCGCCAGGTCGGGGGCGTCGGCGCGGGCCCGCTCGACGGCCTCGGCGCCGTCCCCGGCCTCCGCGACCACCGTCAGATCCGGCTCGCTGTCGAGGATGAGCCGCACTCCTCGGCGTACGAGCGCGTGGTCGTCGGCGAGCAGGATGCGCACGGGGCCGGGGCCGGGGCCGGGGCCGGGGGAGCGGGACAGGGACACAGGGGCGCGGGCTCCTCGGGTCGAGTGGGTGCGGTGCTGCGGCCAGCCTCCGTGCTCCGCACCCGATCTGTCCATCGGGGCCCGGAACGTGCCACGGGCCCGGAACGTGCCGGGGGTCCGGCCGTTCGACCGCCTGACGGAGACGGGACCGCGGCCGCCGGGTATCAAGGAGGCATGGCCACCACCGCGTACCGCTCCGTCCGCTCCCTGCGCAGCCTCCTCCGGCACGCCGACCACGCCGTGTTCCGGCAGGTCGCGGTGCGGTCCTGGCCGGCCGCCGAGCCCGTGCTCCCACGGCTGAGCCGGGCCGCGAACCACGGGCTCCTGTGGGGCGGCGCGGCCGTCGGCATGTGGGCGCTCGGCGGGGCGCGCGGGCGCAGGGCCGCCGTGCGGGGCATCGCCTCGCTCGCCCTCGCCTCGGCGACCGTGAACACCCTCGGCAAGGGCGCGGTGCGCCGCTCCCGCCCCGTCCTCGACGCCGTGCCCGTCATCCGGCACCTGCCGCACCAGCCGCTGACCAGCAGTTTCCCCTCCGGCCACTCGGCCTCCGCGGCCGCGTTCGCGGCGGGTGCGGCGCTGGAGTCGCGTGGCTGGGGCTCTGCCCTGGCCCCGGTGGCGTTCTCCGTCGCGTTCTCCCGCATCTACACCGGGGTGCACTACCCGAGCGACGTGCTGGTCGGCGCCGCCCTCGGTGTGACCGCCGCTTTCGCCGTACGCGGCCTCGTGCCCTCGCGCGACCAGCTGCCGCCGCCCGCCCGCCGGCAGGTGGACGCCCCGGCGCTCCCGGACGGCGACGGCCTGTACGTCGTCGTCAACCCCTCGTCCGGAGCGCAGCCTCAACTCCTCGACCCCGTACGCCAGTTGAAGTCTCTCCTGCCGCAGGCGGAGGTGGTCCTGCACGACGAGAAGAGCGGGCCGCTGCCCGAGGTCCTGGCGGCCGCGGCCGAGGACGCGGCCCGCAAGGGCGGGGTGCTCGGCGTGTGCGGCGGCGACGGCACGGTCAACGCGGCCGTCGAGCCCGCGCTCAGGTACGGGGTGCCGCTGCTCGTGCTGCCCGGCGGCACGTTCAACCACTTCGCGTCCGACCTGGGCGTCGACACGGTCCCGGACGCCTGCGCGGCGCTCGCCACCGGCCAGGCCGTACGCGTCGACGTGGGCCGCGTCACCCCGCTCACCGACCCGTCCGCGGCGGCGGAGGCGGAGGCCGGGGCGGCCGAACCTGCGTACTTCCTCAACACGTTCAGCCTCGGCGCGTACCCGGAGCTCGTCCGCCACCGCGAGCACTGGTCGCCGCGGATCGGCGGGCCCGCCGCGACGCTCCTCGGCATCGCGAGGATCCTGCGCACCGCGCACCCGATGCGGGCCGTGGTGAACGGCCGCCGCCGCGCCATGTGGCTGCTCTTCGCCGGCAACGGCGTCTACCGCAGCCTCGGCATCACCCCGGTCCGCCGCCACGACCTCGCCGACGGGCTGCTCGACATCCGCATCGCGCACGCCGGCCGCCTCGCCCGCACCCGCCTGCTCGCCACCGCCCTGGTCGGCGGGGTGGCCAGGACCCGCACGTACGCGGCCGCGCATGTGCCCCGGCTCCTGGTGTCGAGCCTGGCCGAGGGCACACGCATGGCGTACGACGGGGAGGTCGTCGCCGCCCCGCGGGCCTTCCGCGTCGACAAGCTGCCGGAGTCCCTGACGGTGTACCGGCCCCTTGCCGCGCCGCCGGACCTGGACCAGCCCGAGCACTCCGGTACGTGAAACGCGCACCGCCCGGCCCGCCGCCCCTCGGAGGGAACGGCGGACCGGGCGGTGTGACGCCTGGCAACCCGAGCCGAAGCGGCCTGAGTTGAGACTGCCTCAGCCGAAAGGTCAGGCGGCCGGGGCCGGGTACGTCGGGTACTCGACGCCCGAGACGTGCTGGACGACGCGGATGACCTGGCACGAGTAGCCGAACTCGTTGTCGTACCAGAGGTAGAGGATCGCGTTGTCGCCGTCGACCTTGGTGGCGCCGGCGTCGACGATCGAGGAGTGGCGCGAGCCGACGAAGTCCATGGAGACGGCGTCCGGCGCGGTCGTGAAGTCGATCTGGCGCTTCAGCGGCGAGTTCAGCGAGACGTCGCGCAGGTACTCCAGGACCTCTTCGCGGTTGGTCTCGCGGCCCAGGCGCAGGCTGAGGATCGCGATCGAGACGTCCGGCACGGGCACGCGGATCGAGGAGCCGGTGATCGGCGCCTTCAGGTCCGGCAGGGCCTTCGCGACGGCCGAGGCGGCGCCCGTCTCCGTGATCACCATGTTGAGCGGCGCGGAGCGGCCACGGCGGTCGGCCTTGTGGTAATTGTCCAGCAGGTTCTGGTCGTTGGTGAACGAGTGCACCGTCTCGACGTGACCGCGCAGGACGCCGTACTCGTCGTCCATCGCCTTCAGCGGCGGCACGATCGCGTTGGTCGTGCAGGACGCGCAGGACAGGATCTGCTCGTCCGGCTTGATCATGTCGTGGTTGACGCCGTGCACGATGTTCGGGACGTCGCCCTTGCCGGGGGCGGTCAGGACGACCTTGTCGATGCCCGGCCGCAGGTGCTTGGAGAGGCCCTCGCGGTCCCGCCACTTGCCCGTGTTGTCGATGAGGATGGCGTCCTTGATGCCGTACGCCGTGTAGTCGACCTCGGACGGGTCGTTGGCGTAGATCACCTTGATCTCGTTGCCGTTGGCGACGATCGTGCTGTTCGCCTCGTCGACGGTGATCGTGCCCTGGAACTGGCCGTGGATCGAGTCGCGGCGCAGCAGCGAGGCGCGCTTCACGATGTCTTCGGCGGCCCGGTCGCCGCCGCCGCGCACGACGATGGCGCGCAGGCGCAGGCCGTTGCCGGAGCCGGCCTTCTCGATGAGGAGCCGGGCGACGAGGCGGCCGATGCGGCCGAAGCCGTACAGGACGACGTCCCGGCCGTCGCCGCGCTCGATCTTGTTCGCGCCGGTGGCGCCCGCGACGGCTTCGGCGGTGAACTCCTCGACCGACAGACCGCGGTCGTCAGCGCCGTACGCCTCGGCGAGCAGGCCGATGTCGACCTGGGAGGGGCCGAGGTCGAGCGTGGTGAGCGCCTGCAGGAACGGCAGCGTCTCGGTGACCGAGAGCTCCACGCCCGCGATCTGCCGCGCGAACCGGTGCGTCTTCAGGATGCTGACCACCGACTTGTTCACCAAGGAGCGGCTGTGCAGCAGGACGGTGACGTCCCGCTCGCGGTGCAGCTTCCCGATGATCGGGATCATCGACTCCGCGATCTCCTCGCGGTTTTTCCAGTTGGTGAACGAGTCCTCGTTGACAGTCACGTTTTTATCTTTCGAGCTAGGCGGTGCTCATATGCTAACCCTCCCGCATTCGAGCCCGGCGTGCGGCCTTTGTGTCCCTGTTCACACTGGTTTGCCGCAGGGTTACGGGCCTGCGCGGGAGGGTGCTCGTGAGGCCTACTCGAAGAGCGTCGTGGGGCCCGCTCCGCGGCGGACGATCTCGGCGTCGCCGCCCGAGAAGTCGATCACCGTCGTCGGTTCGGTGCCGCAGTCACCGGAGTCGACCACCGAGTCCACGACGTGGTCGAGGCGCTCCTTGATCTCCCAGCCCTGCGTTAGCGGCTCCTCCTCGTCGGGCAGCAACAGCGTGCTGGAGAGCAGCGGTTCGCCGAGCTCGGCGAGGAGCGCCTGGGTGACCGTGTGGTCGGGGATGCGCACGCCCACCGTCTTCTTCTTCGGGTGCATCAGCTGGCGCGGCACCTCCTTCGTCGCGGGCAGGATGAAGGTGTAGCTGCCGGGGGTGGCCGCCTTGATCGCCCGGAACACGTCGTTGTCGAAGTAGACGAACTGGCCGAGCTGCGCGAAGTTCTCGCAGACCAGGGTGAAGTGGTGGCGCTCGTCGAGGTTGCGGATCGAGCGGATGCGGCCGATGCCCTCACGGTTGCCGAGCTGGCAGCCGAGGGCGTAACAGGAGTCCGTCGGGTAGGCGACCAGGGCTCCGGAGCGGATGTCGTCCGCCACGTTGCCGATGATGCGCCGCTGCGGATTGTCGGGGTGCACGTCGAAGTACTTCGCCATTGGCCGAGCGTATGGGATCGGGGCCGCGCGCGAGCCCTCACTCGCTGATCGCGCCGAGGAGCGTACGGGCGCACAGCTCCCGCACCTCGTCGCGGCCGAGATCCGGCTCGTCCAGCCAGTCCAGGCAGACCGTCACCAGGAACGCCAGCCAGCCGCGCACCGCGAGCCGCAGCGCCGGGCCGCCCGGCGCAGCGGACGGGCGGGACTCCGCGAGGGCCCCGAGGATCTGCTGCTCCTGCGCGGCGAGGCTCGCCCGGTACACCTCGCGCACCGTCGGATCGCCAGCCGCCTCGGCGCGGTGAAAGGCGCGGAAGCCCTCGGCGTGCTGCTCGACGTAGGAGAGGAACAGGTCGATGCCCGCGTCGATCTGCTCGCGCAGCGGGCGGCCCGGCACGGCCGCGGTCAGCCGCAGCATGCGCTCGCTCTCGTGCCGTACGACGGCGGCGAAGAACTCCCGTTTCGTCGGGAAGTAGTGGTAGAGCAGGCCGCGCGAGACGCCCGCGATCTCGGCGACCTCCTCTATCCATACGTCGTCGTACGGGCTGCGCGCGAAGAGCCGCGAGCCGACCGCGAGCAGCTGCTCGCGGCGCTCCTCGGTGCTCAGCCGGCGGCGGGTGCGTGCGCTGCGGTTCGCTGGCATGGCAAGGACCGTACTCGACGCGCTCCCGGAGCCGTCCGGGATGTTCCGGCCGTACGTCCTTGACGGCGATTCGGCGGCGCGACCACACTGGTCGGGAGCTATTGAACTCGAATCCAATAGTGCAATCGGCGGTCGTGGCAGGGGAGTTGGGGCAGATGGCGCAGATCACCGAGGCGGCGGCACCGGACGGGGGCGCCGCGCTGCCCAAGGGCTTCCGCAGCGCGCAGCAGGGCTGGCCGGAGCTCGACCGCATCCCGCACCCGCCGCGCCGGATCCCGCTGCTCGGCGACGTGGTCGGGGCGACCGTGCGCAGGCCCGTGCAGGACTCGATGCGGTTCGCCCGCGAGCTCGGCCCGATCTTCCGGCGCAAGGCCTTCGGCAAGGAGATCGTCTTCGTCGGCGGGGCCGCCCTCGCCGCGGACCTGGCGGACGAGTCCCGGTTCGCGAAGCACGTCGGGCTCGGCGTCGCCAACCTGCGGCCGGTCGCCGGGGACGGCCTCTTCACCGCGTACAACCACGAGCCCAACTGGCAGCTCGCGCACGACGTTCTCGCGCCCGGCTTCCACCGGGACGCCATGGCCGGGTACCACCGGCTGATGCTCGACGTGGCCGGGCGGCTCACCGAGCGCTGGGACGAGCGGGAGCGCGCGGGCCGGGCGGTGGACGTGCCCGGGGACATGACGAAACTGACCCTGGAGACCATCGCGCGCACCGGATTCGGGTACGACTTCGGCTCGTTCGAGCGGGAGCGCCCGCACCCCTTCGTGACCGCGATGGTCGGCACCCTCGCCTTCGCGCAGCGCCGCAACGTGGTGCCCGGCCCGCTCGCCCCGCTCGTGCTGCGCGCGGCGACCCGGCGCAACGAGGCGGACATGGCGTACCTCAACCGCACCGTCGACGAGGTCGTCGCCGCGCGGCAGGCCGAGGGCGGCGGCGGTGAACTGCGGGACCTGCTCGACCGGATGCTGCAGGTCGCCCACCCCGAGACGGGGGAGCGGCTCACCGCCGAGAACATCCGGCGGCAGGTCATCACGTTCCTCGTCGCCGGGCACGAGACCACCTCCGGCGCGCTCTCCTTCGCCCTGCACCACCTCGCCCGCGACCGCCAGGTCCTCGCCCGCGCGCAGGAAGAGGTGGACCGGGTCTGGGCGGGCAAGTCGGAACCGGCGTACGAGGACGTGGCGAAGCTGCGCTATCTGCGGCGGGTCCTGGACGAGTCGCTGCGCCTGTGGCCGACCGCGCCCGGCTTCGCCCGCGAGGCGCGGCACGACACGGTGCTCGGCGGTGAGCATCCGATGCGGCGCGGGGCGTGGGCGCTCGTCCTCGCGATGAGCATGCACCGCGACCCGGAGGCGTGGGGGCCGGACGCGGACTCCTTCGACCCGGACCGCTTCGACCCGAAGGCGGTACGGGCGCGTCCCGCGCATGTGTTCAAGCCGTTCGGGACGGGGGCGCGGGCGTGCATCGGGCGTCAGTTCGCGCTGCATGAGGCGACGTTGGTGCTCGGGTTGTTGTTGCGGCGCTACGACTTGCGGGGGGAGCCGGGGTATCGGTTGCGGGTCGCGGAGCGGTTGACGTTGATGCCGGAGGGGTTGAGGCTCAACTTGTCCCGCCGCTGAGTTCTCTCCCGGGGCCTACCGCCCCCGAACCCCCACCTGCGGCTGCCGCCCCCCCCTCGCGCCCCTGCCTGGGGGTGTCGCCCCCGGACCCCGCTTCGGGGCTTCGCCCCGTCCCTGGCCGTCGTTCGGCTGCCGGCTTCGTCGTGGTTGCTCGCGCAGTTCCCCGCGCCCCTGAAGGACCCGGGGCTTCACCCCGAAGCCCTGGGCCGGTCGTTCGTCTGCCACGCTGTCGTGGCTGATCGCGCAGTTCCCCGCGCCCCCCCCAAAAGCCCCGGCCGTCGTTCGGCACTCCGACCGTCGTGGCCGGTCGCGCAGTTCCCCGCGCCCCTGTTCGGGGCTTCGCCCCGTCCCCGGCCGTTGTTCGGCTTTCCCGCAGTGGTGGCTGGTCGCGCCCACGCGGCGGAGCCGCACATGTCACAGCCCCGCGCCCCTTAAAGCCCGCCCCTCCCCGGCAAATCCAGTCCTACCCCGCCAAATTCAGCCCCTCTGGCGTTTGAGGAGCGGGGGTCTGGGGGCTGGCCCCCAGGAGCCGACGGCAGTCTTTCGGGAAGGGGCGGGGAGGGGATCAAGGCGGGGTCCGGGGCGGAGGCCCGGGGAGTGGGGGGCGGGGGCGTAGCCCCCGGGGTTGTTCTCGGGGCGAGCGGCGCGATAGGTCACCGCGGTCGCGTGATCAAGAGCCGCCCGGAGAGGGCAAGGTCACAGCGGTTGGCACTGCTGCTCGGCTGTGAACGTGCCCTAACATCCGAGCCATGACGGTCCTGCCTGACGACGGGCTTTCGCTGGCCGCCGAGTTCCCTGATGCGACCCACGAGCAGTGGCAGGCCCTGGTGTCGGGCGTACTGCGCAAGTCGGGCAAGGAATTCTCGGGCACGGCGGCCGAAGACGCCCTCTCCACCGCACTCGAGGACGGGCTCAGCACCCGCCCCCTCTACACGTCCCACGACCCCGCGCCGGACACCGGCCACCCCGGCTTCGCCCCGTTCGTGCGGGGCGGCAGGCCGCAGGGCGGTGCCGCCGCGGGCTGGGACGTGCGGCAGCGGCACGCCGACGCCGACCCGGCGCGCGTCAACGAGGCGGTCCTCGCCGACCTGGAGAACGGCGCCACCTCGGTCTGGCTGACCGTCGGCCACGGCGGCGTCCCCGTTTCCGGCCTCGCCCGCGCCCTCGACGGCGTCTATCTCGATCTCGCACCCGTCGCCCTCGACGCAGGAGCCGAATACGCCGACGCCGCAAGGGAGTTGCTGCGTCTGTACGCCGAGCGCGGCATCACCGCCGAGCAGGCGAGCGGAACCCTCGGTGCCGACCCGCTCGGCCACGAGGCCCGTACCGGCGAGGAGTTGGACGCGGCGCCCGCCGCCGACCTCGCCGCCCGCTGCACCCGCGAGTACCCCGGTGTCCGCGCCCTCGCCGTGGACGCCCTGCCGTACCACGAGGCCGGCGCCTCGGCGGCGGAAGAGCTGGGCTGCTCCCTCGCCACCGGACTCGCCTACCTCAGGCAGCTCACCGACTCCGGCCTTGGTCTCCAACAGGCCCTCGGCCAGCTGGAGTTCAGGTACGCGGCCACCGCCGACCAGTTCCTCACCATCGCCAAGCTGCGCGCCGCCCGCCGCCTCTGGGCCCGTATCGCGGAGGTCTGCGGGGCGCCCGCCGACGGCGCGCAGCGACAGCACACCGTGACGTCGCCGGTGATGATGACCCGCCGCGACCCGTGGGTGAACATGCTGCGCACCACGGTCGCCACCCTCGCCGCGGGCGTCGGCGGCGCGGACTCCGTGACCGTCCTGCCCTTCGACGCGGAGCTCGGCGTGCCCGACGCGTTCGCGCGCCGCATCGCCCGCAACACCTCGACGATCCTGTTGGAGGAGTCGCACCTCGCCCGCGTCGTCGACCCGGCCGGCGGCTCCTGGTACGTGGAGCGGCTCACCGACGAACTCGCCCACGCCGCCTGGGAGTTCTTCCAGGAGATCGAGCGCGAGGGCGGCCAGGCGGCGGCCCTGCGCTCCGGTTTCGTACGCGACCGGCTCGCCGCCACCTGGGCCGCGCGCAGCGCCAAGCTCGCCACCCGCCGCGAACCCGTCACCGGCGTCAGCGAGTTCCCGCACCTCGCCGAGAAGCCCGTCGTCCGCGAGCCCGCCCCCGCCCCGCTCACCGGCGGCCTGCCGAGGGTGCGCCGCGACGAGCAGTACGAGGCGCTGCGCGCCCGCTCCGACGCACACCTCGACGCGACCGGCACCCGACCCAAGACGTTCCTCGCCGCCCTCGGCCCGGCCGCCGCCCACACCGCGCGCGCCACGTTCGCCGCCAACCTCTTCCAGGCGGGCGGCATCGAGCCCGTCCACGACCCGGTCACCGTCGACGCGGACACCGTCGCCGAGGCGTTCAAGGCCAGCGGCGCGGGCGTGGCCTGCATCTGCTCCAGCGACGCGCTGTACGAGGAGCAGGCCGAGGCCGTCGCGAAGGCCCTCCAACAGGCGGGCGCGCAGCGGGTGTTCCTCGCCGGGAAGCCCGCCGAGCGCGCCGGCGTCGACGCATATGTGTTCGCGGGCTGCGACGCGGTCGCCGTCCTCACCTCCACCCTCGACCGCATGGGAGTGGCGTGATGCCGAACCAGCAGCCGGACCAGCAGAGCCCGCAGAGTAGTTCGCAGATCCCCGACTTCTCCGTCATCGGCCTCGGCACCGGCGCCCCCGCGGGCTCCGGCGACGAGTGGCGCGCCGCCGTCAAGGAGTCCACGGGCAAGTCGGTCGACGACCTGACGTGGGAGACTCCCGAGGGCATCGCCGTCCAACCCCTGTACACGGGGCGGGACTTGGAGGGCCTGGACTTCCTCGGCACGTACCCGGGCGTGGCCCCGTACCTGCGTGGCCCGTACCCGACGATGTACGTCAACCAGCCCTGGACGATCCGGCAGTACGCCGGTTTCTCCACGGCCGAGGAGTCCAACGCCTTCTACCGGCGCAACCTCGCCGCCGGGCAGAAGGGCCTCTCCGTCGCCTTCGACCTGCCCACGCACCGCGGGTACGACAGCGACCACCCGCGCGTGACCGGTGACGTCGGCATGGCGGGCGTCGCCATCGACTCCATCTACGACATGCGGCAGCTCTTCGACGGCATCCCGCTGGACAAGATGACCGTGTCGATGACGATGAACGGCGCGGTGCTCCCCGTACTGGCGCTGTACATCGTGGCGGCGGAGGAACAGGGCGTACCGCCCGAGAAGTTGGCCGGGACCATCCAGAACGACATCCTCAAGGAGTTCATGGTCCGCAACACCTACATCTATCCGCCGAAGCCGTCGATGCGGATCATCTCCGACATCTTCGCGTACACCTCGCAGCGGATGCCGCGCTACAACTCCATCTCCATCTCCGGCTACCACATCCAGGAGGCGGGCGCGACGGCCGACCTGGAGCTGGCGTACACCCTCGCCGACGGCGTGGAGTACCTGCGCGCCGGGCAGGAAGCCGGCCTGGACGTGGACGCGTTCGCGCCTCGCCTCAGCTTCTTCTGGGCGATCGGCATGAACTTCTTCATGGAGGTCGCCAAGCTCCGCGCCGCCCGCCTGCTGTGGGCGAAGCTGGTCAAGCAGTTCGACCCGAAGAACGCCAAGTCCCTCTCCCTGCGCACCCATTCACAGACCTCGGGCTGGTCGCTCACCGCGCAGGACGTGTTCAACAACGTCACGCGTACGTGCGTCGAGGCCATGGCCGCAACCCAGGGCCACACCCAGTCGCTGCACACCAACGCCCTCGACGAGGCGCTCGCGCTGCCCACCGACTTCTCGGCGCGCATCGCCCGCAACACCCAGCTCCTCATCCAGCAGGAGTCCGGCACGACGCGGACGATCGACCCGTGGGGCGGCAGCGCGTACGTCGAGAAGCTCACGTACGACCTCGCGCGCCGCGCCTGGCAGCACATCCAGGAGGTCGAGCAGGCCGGCGGCATGGCCAAGGCCATCGACGCGGGCATCCCCAAGCTGCGCATCGAGGAGGCCGCGGCCCGCACCCAGGCCCGCATCGACTCCGGCCGGCAGCCCGTGATCGGCGTGAACAAGTACCGCGTCGAGAACGACGAGCAGATCGAGGTCCTCAAGGTCGACAACTCCTCGGTCCGCGCCCAGCAGATCGAGAAGCTGCGCCGCCTCCGCGAGGAGCGCGACGGCCAGGCCTGCCAGGACGCCCTCGACGCCCTGACCCGCGCCGCCGCCGAATCCACCGGAAATCTCCTGGAGTTGGCGGTGAACGCGGCCCGCGCCAAGGCCACCGTCGGTGAGATCTCGGACGCACTGGAGAAGGTGTACGGGCGGCACGCGGGCCAGATCCGTACGATCTCCGGCGTGTACCGCAACGAAGCAGGCCAGTCCCCGTCCGTGGAGCGCACCCGCGCCCTCGTCGACTCCTTCGAGGAGGAGGAGGGCCGCCGCCCGCGCATCCTCGTCGCCAAGATGGGCCAGGACGGCCACGACCGCGGCCAGAAGGTCATCGCGTCCGCCTTCGCCGACCTCGGCTTCGACGTCGACGTCGGCCCGCTGTTCCAGACCCCGGCGGAGGTGGCGCGGCAGGCGGTCGAGGCGGACGCGCACATCGTCGGCGTCTCCTCGCTCGCGGCCGGGCATCTGACGCTCGTACCGGCGCTGCGGGAGGAGCTGGCCGCCGAGGGGCGCGAGGACATCATGATCGTCGTCGGCGGCGTCATCCCGCCGCAGGACGTGCCCACGCTCCTGGAGATGGGCGCCACGGCGGTCTTCCCGCCCGGCACGGTCATCCCGGACGCGGCGTACGACCTGGTGGAGCAGCTCGGCGAGCAGCTCGGCCACGAGCCCGCCGGGCGTTGATCCGATGGCGAAGCCGATCGACATCGACGGGTACGTGAAGGGCGTGCTCGACGGGAAGCGCGCGCACATCGCGCGCGCCATCACCCTCGTCGAGTCCACCCGGCCCGACCACCGCACGCACGCCCAGGAGTTGCTGACACGGCTCCTACCGCACTCCGGGCGGGCCCGGCGGATCGGCATCAGCGGTGTGCCGGGCGTCGGCAAGTCGACGTTCATCGACGCGCTCGGCACGATGCTGACTTCGCTCGGGCACCGGGTCGCGGTCCTCGCCGTCGACCCGTCCTCGACCCGTACGGGCGGCTCCATCCTGGGCGACAAGACCCGGATGGAGCGCCTGTCCGTCGACCCGAACGCCTTCGTCCGGCCCTCCCCAAGTGCGGGCACCCTGGGCGGAGTTGCGAAGGCCACGCGCGAGTCGGTGGTGGTGATGGAGGCCGCCGGGTACGACGTGATCCTCGTGGAGACCGTCGGCGTCGGGCAGTCCGAGACGGCCGTCGCCAACATGGTCGACTCGTTCCTGCTGCTGACGCTTGCCCGTACGGGCGACCAGCTGCAGGGCATCAAGAAGGGCGTCCTCGAACTGGCCGACGTGTTGGCGGTCAACAAGGCCGACGGCCCGCACGAACGCGACGCCCGCTCGGCCGCGCGTGAACTCGCGGGCGCGCTGCGCCTGATGCATCCGGCGGACGCGGCCTGGACTCCGCCCGTCCTCAGCTGCAGCGCGCGCGAGTCCACGGGGCTCGACACGGTCTGGGACCGCCTTGAGCAGCACCGGGAACTCCTCGACTCGACGGGGCGGCTTGCCGCCAAGCGCCGGGATCAGCAGGTCGACTGGACCTGGAACATGGTCCACGACGAGCTTTTGCAGCGCCTGCATGCCCATCCGAAGGTTCGCGATCTCGGGCCTGATCTTGAACGGCGGGTCAGGGGAGGGGAGTTGACGGCGACGCTGGCGGCGGAGGAAATCCTGCGGGCTTTCAGAAGCTAACCCCACCGGGTCTCCGCCCCGGCCCCCGGTCGTTTTCCGGCCGCGCGCAGTTCCCCGCGCCCCTTGGCGGGGCTCCGCCCCGGTCCCTGGGTCGTTTCTCGGCTGCCGCGCCGTCGTGGCCGCTCGCGCAGTTCCCCGCGCCCCTGGTGGGGGCTTCGCCCCCGTCCCGGGTTGTTTTTCGGCTGCCGCGTCGTGGTGGCTGGTCGCGCAGTTCCCCGCGCCCCTGTTGGGGCGCTCAGCGCAGCCCCAGCCCGCACAATCCAGCCCTCCCCACCCCGGCAAAATTCAGCCTCTCCGGCGTTTGAGGAGCGGGGGTCCGGGGGCTGGCCCCCGTGCCGACGGCAGTCTTTCGGGAAGGGGCGGGGTGGGGATCTGGAACGGGGTCCGGGGCAGAGCCCCGGGGAGCGGGGGGCCGGGGCGTGTACCCGCCCGCGGCAGGTTCTTGACGAAAAGGAACCAAGAACGATCACCGCACGTCACAACTGCGCCGTATCGTCGCCTGCGACGCCACGCACTGACCACGCGTGACCGCCGCACCGCGACACAACCCCCCACACAGCACCCCCCACAGGAGCTACCAGTGTTCGGCGCCACACCCCCCACAGGCATACCCGAAAACCCCAACTCCCTCCTGAGCGCATGACCCCCGCCAGGCGGCGCGGACGCCGCAACCGCCCGGTGTTCATCGAGCGTGCGGGGCGGCGCAGACGAGTGCTGCGCCAGCTCGCCGCCGTGCTCGGCTGCGCCTGCGCGGGCTACCTGATGTTCCTCGTCGTCCTCGTCGACGCAGTACGGCAGCCCGCAGGCACCGCACCCCCGCGCATGGACGTACCGCTGCACACCACCAACGCCCGCCACGACACCACCGTCCCCGACGACGAGCAGAGCCGGCCGAACGAACCCTCCACCCCCACACCCACAACCACCGCACCCACCACCGCACCCACCACCGTGCCCGCCCCGCCGCGGGACGGGCGGTGAGCCCCAGGCACGCGCTGCGCCGTACCCCGCGAGGGCACTGGATCCTGCTGTTCCTCGTGCTGCCCGTGGTCACCATCAGCCTCCTCTTCGAGGGCTGGACCACGCACGAGGTCGACGCCGCGCGCTCCAAGGAACCGTGCACACGGCCCGTACCCGCGGCCGCCGACGACGGCGAGCCGGTGCTTCGCATCACCGGCGGCGCCATCGAGACCGCGGGCATGCCGCCGCGCACGGCCGCGCTCACCTTCAACGGCGGCCCCGACCCGTACTGGACGCCGCGCCTGCTCGACCTGCTGCGCGAGCACGACGCGCACGCGACGTTCTTCCTGTACGGGTCCCGCGCCACCCGGCACCCGGCCCTGGTCCGGCGGATCAGGGCCGAGGGCCACGAGATCGGCTCGTACACCTACACCGGCGGCGATCTCGGCACCGCGTCCGCACTCCGCGCCCGCATGGAACTCGCCCTCACGCAGACCGCGTTCGCGGGCACGGCCGGGGTGAACACGCGGCTGCTGCGGCTGCCGCACACCACCGCCGCCGACACCCTGTGCGGCGCCGAGTGGCGGGCGGCCGAACGGTCCGCGGACCAGGGCTACTTGATCGTCGCCGCCGACCACAAATCCCGCAGGCCCTCCGAGGGCGTGATCCGGCAGTACAGCCACACCGCACTCGGCCACGGGGAGGCGCGGGCCCTGCTGAGCAACCCGCGCGTCGACAAGTTCACCACCGTTACCGAGGGGCTCGGCCGGCCCACGCTCACCACCCCGGTCGGCGTCGCCGAACGCCTCAAGGGTGAGGGCCTGTTGTGGGCGCAGACCCTCGGGCACGCCTTCACCCGCGCCATGGCCTGGGTGCTCGGCGTCGCAGGGGTGCTCGGCGTACTGCGGCTGCTGCTGCTCGCCGTGTTCGCGCGCGCCCACGTGCGCCGCGTCGACCGGCTGCGGCCCGGCGCGCCCCGGCTGCGGGAGGTGCACGACCCGGTGACGGTGCTCGTGCCCGCGCACAACGAGGAGGCGGGCATCGACGCCACCGTCCGCTCCCTGCTCGCCTCGTTCTACCCGCGCCTGGAGATCGTCGTGATCGACGACGGCTCCACCGACCGCACCGCGGAGATCGTCGCGGCCTTCGACGACCCGCGCGTGACGCTCGTACGCCAGCCCAACGGCGGCAAACCCAGGGCCCTCAACACCGGCCTGGGGTACGCCCGGCACGACATCGTGGTGATGGTCGACGCGGACACCGTCTTCGAACCCGACGCGCTGTTCCGACTCGTCCAGCCGCTCGCGCACCCGGCGGTCGGCGCGGTCAGCGGCAACACCAAGGTCGGCAACCGCCGTTCCCTGCTCGGCCGTTGGCAGCACCTCGAATACGTCATCGGCTTCAACCTGGACCGCAGGATGTTCGAGGTCCTGGAGTGCATGCCGACCGTGCCGGGCGCGATCGGCGCGTTCCGTCGCGACGCCCTGATGGGCGTCGGCGGCGTCAGCGAGGACACCCTCGCCGAGGACACCGACCTGACGATGTCGCTGTGGCGGGCCGGCTGGCGCGTCGTGTACGAGGAGTCCGCGATCGCCTGGACCGAAGTGCCCAGCAGCATCGGCCAGTTGTGGCGGCAGCGCTACCGCTGGTGCTACGGCACGCTGCAGTCCATGTGGAAGCACCGCAGGTCCCTCCTGGAGGTCGGCCCGGCGGGCCGCTTCGGCCGCCGCGGCCTCACCTACCTGACCCTGTTCCAGGTGGTCCTGCCGCTGTTCGCGCCGGTCGTCGACGTGTTCGCGCTCTACGGCCTGTGCTTCCGCGACCCCACCCAGGCCCTCCTGGTGTGGCTGGGCTTCCTCGTCGTACAGCTCGTCACCGCCGGGTACGCGCTGCGGCTCGACGGGGAGCGACTGCGTGAACTCTGGTCGCTGCCCCTGCAGTTGTTCGTCTACCGGCAGCTGCTCTACCTCGTGGTCATCCAGTCGGTGATCACCGCGCTGCTCGGCACCCGCCTCAAGTGGCACCGCATGCTCCGCACCGGCACCGGCGACCAGCACCTCCTGGAGGAGGGCGACCGCCGCTCGCTGAGCACGTCCGCCCGTTGACGAAGGGAGAACACCCATGCAGCACCAGCACCAGTACCGGCAAAGTTTGCGCGCGGGCCCGGTCGTCGACGTGACCGGGCCCCTGTGGCAGGACGAGACAGCCGACGAGGTGCTCCTGCGCCCGCCGCCGCGCCGGGCGGTCCGCTCGCGCCCGCGCCGGCGCAGACGCCGCCGGCCGCTGCGCCGCCTCGTCCTGGTCCTGCTCGCGCTGCTCCTCGGCGTGCCGTTCGGCACGTATGCCTGGGCCGACACGCGCCTCAACCGGGACGTCGACCTCGGCACACACGGGCACCGCCCGCCGCCCGGCAAGGGCACCACGTATCTGATCGTCGGCTCCGACAGCCGCGCGGGGCTCACCGCCGAGGAGCAGCGGGACCTGCACACCGGGGCGGTCTCCGGGCGGCGTACGGACTCGATGATCCTGCTGCACACCGGCGAGTCCGGCACGACCATGGTGAGCCTGCCGCGCGACTCGTGGGTGACCGTGCCCGCGTATCTGCGCACGTCCACGGGCAAGCGCACGAAACCGGCGCAGAGCAAGCTCAACGCCTCCTTCTCGCACGGCGGGCCCGAACTCCTCGCGCGCACCGTGGAGTTCAACACCGGCCTGCGCATCGACCACTACGCGGAGATCGGCTTCGCCGGGTTCGTGAAGATCGTCGACGCGGTCGGCGGGGTGCGGATGTGCCTGCCGCGCGCCATCCGCGACGAGAAGTCGGGCGCCGACCTCCGCAAGGGGTGCCAGCAGCTGGACGGCGGTGAGTCCCTCGCGTTCGTACGGCAACGCCACCAGGAGGCGGAGGGGGACCTGGGGCGCACCCTCAACCAGCAGAAGTTCCTTGCCGCGTTGGCGAAGCGGGCGGCCACGTCGGACACGCTGCTCGACCCGACGGTCCTCTACCCGGCGCTCGGCGCGGGCCTGGACACGCTGGTCGTCGACCGTGACATGACGTTGCGTCAACTCGCGTCGATGGTACGGGCGGTGCAGGGCGTGACGGACGGGCGTGGCCGGCGCATCAACGTGCCGGTGGCAGCGGTCGGCGTTCCCACGCCGCAGGGGAGTGCGATTCGGTGGGACGAGGGGAGGGCGCGGGAGCTGTTCGATCGGTTGCGGCGGGATCTGCCGGTCGGCTAGCCAGCGCTGTCGCCCCACACCCCCGCCCCGGTCCCCGGTTGTTGTTCGGCTGCTGCGCGGTGGTGGCTGGTCGCGCAGTTCCCCGCGCCCCTGTTCCGGGGCTGTCGCCCCGGTCCCCGGTCGTCGCTCGCCTGCCGCGCCGTGGTGGCCGGTTGCGCAGTTCCCCGCGCCCCTGAACCGGGGGCTTCGCCCCGGTCCCGGTTCTTGTTCGCCTGCCGCGCGGTGGTGGCTGGTCGCGCAGTTCCCCGCGCCCCTGACGGGGCACTCGTCGCAGGTCCCGGCCCGCCAAATCCAGCCCCTCCGGCGTTTGAGGAGCGGGGGTTCGGGGGCTGGCCCCCGTAGCCGACGGCAGTCTTTCGGGAAGGGGCGGGGAGGGGATCCAAAACGGGGTCCGGGGCGGAGCCCCGGGGTGTCTGCAAGGTCCGCAGGGGAGGGGTCAGGTCAGGGGGATCTGGGAGAAGCGGCCCGCGATGTGGAGGTCGGCCTCGATGCGGGACACCGCCGCCCGCAGCGCGGGCAACACCTCACCCCGAACCTCCGCAACCGTCCGCCGACTGCTGTGCATAGCGACATTCACCGCAGCCACCACCCGCCCGGAAGCATCCCGCACGGGCACGGCCAGAGACCGCAACCCCTCCTCCAACTCCTCGTCGACCAACGCGTGTTGAGCAACCGAGACCTCGGAGAGGAGCGCGTCGAGCGCCGCCCGCTCGGTGACCGTGTGCGGGGTCAGGGCCCGCAGTTCGGCCCCGTCGAGCAGCGCCGCACGCTCCGCCTCCGGCAGCCCGGCGAGCAGGACGCGTCCCAGCGACGTCGGGTACGCGGGCAGCCGCGAGCCGATGGTGATGTGCACGCTCATGATGCGGCTGGTGGCGACCCGAGCCGTGTACCGGACGGCGTCCCCGTCGAGCACCGCGAGCGACGCCGAGTCGTGCACCGCCCGTACCAGCGTGGCCAGATGGGGCGAGGCGATGTCCGGCAGCGTGCTGCGCGAGAGCGGCGCGTGCCCGAGGTCGAGGACGCGCGGCGTGAGCCGGAACGCGCGGTCGTCACGCTGCACCAGGCCCAGGTGCTTGTAGGTCAGCAGGGCCCGGCGCGCGGTCGCACGGGCGAGCCCGGTGGCCTCGGCGACGGCGGACAGGCTGAGCGCGTCCCGCCCCTCGTCGAACGCGGTGAGCACGGTCAAGCCACGGGCGAGGGACTCCACGAACCCGGAGCCCAGCTCCTGCTTGGACGCGGTGGTCCAGTCGGCGAGCCCGCTCTCCGGCCGGGGCCGCGGGGTCGCGGGCTCGCGAAGGAGCCGCTCCATCGCGGCCACGGTGCGGCGCGCGCCGGGCAGCAGCGAGCGGCGCAGGGCCGCGGCGCTGTGCCGGCTGGTGTGGCTGACCACGCTGAGCGCACACACCGTACGGCCCCGCGGGTCGCGCACCGGCAGCGCGAGGGCGATCAGGCCGGGCTCGATCAGCTGGTCGTCGACGGCGAGCCCGGCGTCCCCGGCCTCGGCGGCCCGCTCCTCGAACTCCTTGGACACGGAGGCCAGTTGAGCCCCGTCGGCCGCGGACTCCGGCCGCTCCGGCACGGCGGGGAAGCCCCGGTCGAGCGGGTCGGCGGTGCGCCGCTCGCGCCACCGCGCCCACTGCTCCTCGGTCCACTCGGCGGCGAACAGGGCGCCCGGCGCGGTCCGTTCGGCGGGCAGCAGGTCGCCGATGCGGAAGGAGAGGGACATGGCGCGGCGCCGCGTCGACTGGTGCACGAAGCGGATGCCGTCGCCGTCCGGCACGGCCAGGGACACCGACTCGTCCAGCTCGTCCGCGAGCCGCTCGGCGAGCGGCCCGAGCGGACCCGGCACGTGCAGCGCCGCGAGGAAGGCGTTGCCGAGCTCCATCAGGCGCGGGGCGAGCGTCGCGGTGTGCGCGTCGAGGCGTACGCATCCCATGCGGGCCAGGGTCGCGGTGACGCGGTCGACCGTGGAGCGGGCCAGGCCGGTGGCGCGGGCCAGGTCGCCGACCGGGCGGCGTCCGTCGGCGGCCCCGAGCGCGCGCAGCACGGCGACCCCGCGCAGCAGCGGCCCGACGGCCTCCGACGGCGGCTCGCCCTGGGCGGCGGTGAGGCCGCCGGAAGGGTCGGCGGTGAGGCCGAGGGGACGGTCGGCGGTCAGGTCGAGGGAGCGATCGGCACGCAGGCCGATGGAACGGTCGGCGGGCGGGGGCGTGACGGCCATGGGCTACTCCGCTGCGGTGCGGTCGAGCCGTGCGCGCGAGGGGCCGTTGACATCACGACCGGGCGCGCGCAAACTCGGGGCGCTTCAAAAATGAACGCAAGTTCACTAGGCGAACAGATCCTAGCATTGCGGCGCCTCGCCCGAGCGCCCCGCACCGAGGAGGACCCTGATGCAGCCCGACCACACGAGTGTCGCGATCGTCGGCGGGGGACCCGCGGGCCTGCTGCTCGCCCGCCTGCTGCACCGCGCGGGCGTCGACGCCGTCGTCCTGGAGAGCCGGGACCGGGCGTACGTCGAGTGCCGTCAGCGCGCCGGAATCCTGGAGCAGGCCACCGTCGACGCCCTGCGCGAGGCCGGCGCCGGCGCCCGTATGGACCGGGAGGGCATCACGCACGACGGCATAGAACTGCGCTTCGACCGCCGTGCCCACCGCGTCGACTTCCCCTCCCTGACCGGCGGCCGGCGCGTCATGGTGTACGCGCAGACCGAGGTGGTCAAGGACCTCGTCGCCCTCCAACTCGCCGACGGCGGGCCGCTGTTGTTCGAGGCCGAGGTGCGCGCGGTCACCGGCGCGGACACCGAGAGGCCCGTGGTCCACTACCGCCACGAGGGCCGCGACCACACCCTCAGCTGCGACTACGTCGTCGGCTGCGACGGCTTCCACGGCGTCGTGAAAAGGGCCGTCCCGGAGGCGGTGCGCAGCACGTACGAACGCGTCTATCCGTACTCCTGGCTCGGCGTCCTCGCCGAAGCGCCGCCCGTCTACGACGAGTTGATCTACGCCCACTCGGAGCGCGGCTTCGCCCTCGCCAGCATGCGCTCGCCGAGCGTGAGCCGCCTCTACCTCCAGGTCCCGAACGGCACCGACCCCGGCGAGTGGCCCGACGCCCGCATCTGGGACGAACTCGACGCCCGCCTCGCCGTCGACGCCGAGCCCGGCTGGAAACTGGAGCGCGGCCCGATCACCGCCAAGTCGGTCCTGCCGATGCGCAGCCACGTCACCGAGCCGATGCGGTACGGGCGCGTCCTGCTCGCGGGCGACGCCGCCCATATCGTCCCGCCGACCGGCGCCAAGGGCCTCAACCTCGCCGCCGCCGACGTCGTCGTCGTCGCCCGCGCCCTGACCGCCCGCTACCGCGACGGCTCCACCGCGCTCCTCGACTCGTACTCCGACACCTGCCTGCGCCGGGTCTGGCGTGCCGAGCACTTCTCGTACTTCATGACGACGACGCTGCACGCCGACCCGGAGCAGAGCCCGTTCGACACCCGGCTCCAGCTCTCCCAACTGGAGCAGGTGTCGAACTCGCGGCACGCGGCGGCCGAACTGGCCGAGAACTACACGGGGTTGCCGATCCCGGACTGAGCCGAGGGGCCGGGGGAGTCCGGGGCGTTCGCGGAGTCCGAGGCATCCGGGGCGGGCGCGCGGCGGTCGCCGAGCCGGCCTGCGAGGGGGACGAGGGCGATCGCCGCCGCACCCACCAGGCCGGCCACCGCGAAGGCCGTGAACCCCCAGCTCTCGTTGCCGTCGGCGGCGAGCGCCCCGCCCAGCCACGGACCGAGCACCGCGCCGGTCCGGCCCACCCCGGTCACCCAGCCGAGCCCGGCGGCCCGCTCGCCGGAACCGTAGACGGTGCCGGTCGCGGCGTACACCATCACCTGCGCGCTGAACAGCCACACACCGGTGACCGCCACCACCGCGTACGTCACGCCGAGCGGCAGGTGCTCGCGCAGGAGCAGCGCACCCGCGGCCGTGAGCACGAACCACAGCGCCGACACCTTCACCGCGCCGAACCGGTCCGCTGTACGGCCCGCGATCAGCATGCCGACGATCCCGCCCGCGTTGATGACGAGCAGGAAGCTCACCGAGGCGTCTCTTGCCCCCGCGCCCCGCCTCCCGCCGCGGCTCCCCGCGTCCCGCCGGGATCCCACGTCCTCGTACGGGAATGCGGCCAGGGAATACGCAGAGGCCGTCGGACCTTGCACGCGACATGACCCCAGCGCACCCCGCCCTAGATCCGCATGCCCCGACGTCCCCCGTCGCGACGTCCCCCGCCCCGGACCGTTCGGAGGTCCGCTCGGAGATCCACCCCCTGGACCGGCCCACCCGTGCCGCGCTCACCGGGCCGCAGGCCGGGATCGCCGAGCGGCGGGGGCGGGTGCTGCGCTTCCCCGCGGACGTCTCGCCCTGGCTCGCGCTGCCCGACGAGCCGAACGGCCAGGACTGGGCCGACCTCGCCGAACTGGTCGGCGCGGGCGGGGAGTTCGCGCTCGCCGCGACGACCGAGGTGGTGCCGCCGGAGGGCTGGGCCGAGACGTTCCGCGTGCCCGGCGTGCAGCTGGTCGACGACGGAGTGCAGGCGGCGTACGACGAGGAGGCCGTGCCGCTCGGCCCCGCCGACGTCCCGGAGATGCTGGACCTCGTCGCGCGCACCCGCCCCGGACCGTTCCTCGAGCGGACCGTCGAGCTCGGCGGGTACGTGGGCGTCCGGCGCGGCGGCGCGCTCGTGGCGATGGCGGGGGAGCGGCTGCGGCCGACGGGGTACGCCGAGATCAGCGGAGTCTGCACCGACCCCGCGTACCGAGGCCAGGGCCTTGCGGGCCGGCTCGTGCTCGCCGTTTCGGCGGGCATCCGGGACCGAGGTGAGGTGCCGTTCCTGCACACCGGCGCGGAGAACACCGGCGCCATCCGCCTCTACGAGCAGCTGGGCTTCCGGCTCCGCCGCGAGGTGGCGTTCTTCGGGCTCCGGGTGCCAGGGGACGCGTAGGGCGGCTCGCCGTCCGGACCGGGGACGGACCGGAGGCGGACCGGGGCGGTGGTCGACGGGCGAGTGTCAGTGCCGGGTGTCAGGCTGAAGTCACCCACTCGGTTCGGACATCCCGCACGAACACTGCATGGAAAGGATCTCGCTGTGATCACCACCGACTTCGCCCCCGGTGCCCCCTGTTTCCTGGACCTCGGAGCTCCCGACGTCCCCGCCGCAGCGGCCTTCTACGGCGCCGTGCTCGGCTGGGAGTACGAGCCCATGGGCGACGGAGGGGATATGGAAGGAGGCATGCTCCGCAGCGACGGCAAGCTGGTCGCCGGGCTCGGCAAGCTCACCGAGGAGGGCGCGCGCTCCGCCTGGATGATCTACTTCAACGTCCCCGACGCGGACGCCGCGACGAAAGCCGTCAAGCAGGCCGGCGGCACGGTCCGGGTCGAGCCGATGGACCTCGACGACTGGGGCCGCATGGCCCAGTTCAGCGACCCGCTGGGCGGCCAGTTCGCGGTCTGGCAGCCGGGCAAGGACTCGGGCGTCGAGAAGGTCGACGAGCCGGGCTCACTCTCCTGGACGGAGCTCTACACGACCGACGCCGCGGCAGCGAAGGAGTTCTACGGGCCCATCCTGGGCTGGCAGTTCAGCGACATGGAGCTGCCCGGCGGCGGAGGCACGTACACGCTGATCACCCCGACCGGCCTCCCCGAGGACCGTATGCAGGGCGGCCTCATGCAGCTGCCCGCGGAGCACCTCGCCCTGGCGAACGGCCGGCCGTACTGGCACCCGGTCTTCAATGTCACCGACTGCGACGCCGCGGTCGCCAAGGTCACCCAGAACGGCGGCAGCGTCCAGATGGGCCCCGACGACGCGGAGGGCGTCGGCCGGCTCGCGGTCTGCGTCGACCCGGCGGGCGCGGACTTCGTCGTCCTCACCCCGGCCGAGGCGCCGCAGGGGAGCTGACCGCAGGCGAGCTGACCGCAGGGGAGCTAGAGGGCTGGACACCCGCTAGGCGTCGGTCCCGTCCTCGCGGGTCACCGTGTCGTTGTAGCGCAGCAGATATTCCGCGAACCGCTCCAGGTCCGCCTCGTCCCAGTCCTCGACGCGGGCGGCGAACGCGCGCCGCCTGCTCTCCGCGGCCTGGGCGAGCATCTCGGCGCCCTTCGGGGTGAGGTGCAGGACCTGGATGCGGTGGTCCTCCGGATCGGTGCGCCGCTCCACGTAACCGAGGCGCTCCAGGTTGCCGACCTGCCGGCTGACCGTCGACTTGTCGAGGAGATAGTGCGCGGCCAGGTCGGTGGCGCGGCAGCCCTGCCGGTCCTCCAGATGCGCGAGCAGCGTGAAGGAGACGAGGGAGAGCTCCGGGTGCGTGCGCGCCGCGCTCGCCCTGGCCCGGCGGGCGAACGCCGTCATCTCCCGCTGGATCACGGTCAGTGCCTCGGCCCTGCTGTACGCCGTCATCGTTCTGGTCCCGGTCCTCGTTCGGTTGCCCTCACCCGCTGATGGTTGTAAAGTACAACGTAAGTGAAGAGTTGTAAAACACAACTATCAGAGACGGAGACGGGAAGCGGAGCATGAGCGGAACACATCGCCAGGACGCGGGGGCCGGTGCGCGAGCGCCGGAGCGTGCATCGACGGGGGAGAGGCTCTGGGGGCCGACCCCGCCGGGCGCGCTGCGCCATGTCCTGCTGCATCTGCTCACGCCGCTGCTGATGTGCGTCGGCATGGGCCTCGCGTATCTCGGCGCGTTCGCGAGCCCCGAGCCGCACCAGATGCCGGTCGCCGTCGTGGGTGCGGGGCCCGAGGCCAAGGTGCTCGCCCAGACCCTGCACGACAAGGCGGGCGACGGCCTCGACGTCCGCACCGTGCCCAGCCGCGCGGCGGCGGTCGACGCGCTCAACTCCCGTACGGTCAGCGGCGCTTACGTCATGGACGAGGCGCACCCCGAACTGCTGGTCGCCACCGCCGGATCGGACACCAGCGCCTCCGCCGTCGAGAAGGTCTTCACGAAGGTCTCCGACGCGCAGGGCACACCGCTGAAGGTCACCGACGTCGCGCCGCCCGCCTCCGGCGACCCCACCGGGCAGGGCGTGTTCTTCCTCCTTGTCGCGCTCAGCATCGGCTCGTACGCCTCGGTCGCGGCCCTCGGCGCCGCCGGTTCCGCGCTGCCGATGCGGCTGCGCGCACTGCTCGTCGCCGGTACGTCGTTCGTGGTCAGCCTGATCGGCGCGGCCTTCGCGGGACCGGTCTTCCACCTGGTCGACCACGGCCTGTGGGGCGTCTGGGCGATGTCCTGGCTGTACTCGGCGGCGATCCTGTTCATCGGCGTCGGCCTGCACACCTTCCTCAAGCGGTGGACGACGCTCGGCGTGATGGTGCTGTTCGTGATGCTCAACTTCACCAGCTCCGGCGGGATCTTCCGGCCCGAGCTGCAGAACGGCTTCTTCGCCTCGCTGCACGCTTTCTGGAACGGCGCCGGCTTCGTCGAGGGCGTACGCGACCTCGTCTACTTCGACGGCCACGGCCTGGCCCGCAACGTGTGGGTCCTGGTCGCCTGGCTGGCCGTGGGGCTCGTGGTGATGGCCGCCGCGGGGATCACGGAGCGGCGGCGGGGGGAGGCCGCTTCGGCTCCCGCGACGGGGGCGGTTCCTGCTCCTGCTCCTGCTCCTGCTCCCGTTCCTGCTCCTGCTTCGGCTCCGGCTCCGGCGGGGCGCGCGGCCGACAAGGAAGCGGCCGAGGCCGAGGAGGAGATGGAGGAGGCCGTCGCGGTCTGATCCGCGCGGCGCGCCGCAGACGTGGAAGGGCCCGGCCGAGCGA
>NZ_JASCIQ010000063.1 GCF_029968035.1 Streptomyces cavernicola
AAGTGCCGTCCGGCTCTCCGCGCTTCATCAAGCTCTATATGTGGCGCTTTTCGCGTCAGGCAGCACCGCGCTGAAGCGCCTCACAGACGGCGGTCGACTCCCGCGCTCCGAGTTCAACTGCCTTGCCGCAGTGCGCGATCCACGCCGCCATCCCCTCCGGCGTACCGGTGGCATAGCCGTCGAGCGCCGCCACATAGGCGGCACGCCCCAGCTCCGCGTGCCCCGTCTCCGCCGGGCAGATCGACTTGGGGTCGAGACCGCTGCCGACCAGGACCAAACGCGCCGCCGCGCGTGCGACGAGTCCGTTGTACGAGCCGAACGGGCGCAGTGCGAGCAGCTCACCGTGCACCACCGCCGCCGTCACCAGGGCCGGGGCGGCACTGCCCGCGATGATCAGCTGCGAGAGGCCCTCGAGCCGGCCCGCGACCTCCTCCGCGGACGGAAGCGGAAGCTCCACCACGGGCTCGTCGACCGGCTCGCCCGCGAGGCGCGGCCGCCCGACCGTGTCCTCCTGCACGCCTGCCGCGACCAGGTGCAGGCGGGCGAGGACGCGCAGCGGCGACTGCCGCCAGATGGAGAGCAACTGCCCCGCCTCAGCGGTCAGCCGCAGCGCGGCGCCGACCGTGCGGGCCTCGGGGTCGCTGCTGAAGTCGCTGCGCCTGCGCACCTCTTCGAGGGCCCAGTCGGCACCCGAGAGGGCCGCGGAACCACGCGCTCCGCGCAGCGCCGCTTCGGAGGTGATCTCGTTGCTGCGACGGCGCATGACACGGTGTCCGTAGACCCGGTCGACGCTCTTGCGCACGGATTCCACGGACTCGGCGACGCCCGGCAGCGAGCCGAGCACGGCGAGCGGATCGGCTGTCGTACTCATAAGTAAGCAGCCTACGCACTTCGGCGGGCCGCCCCACGAAGGAGTGGTCTTCTTCACGCAGCTCGACCGCACACGGCAATCACAGGACTACCCTTCGTGAACATGAAGATCGCTTTCGTGGGGAAGGGCGGCAGCGGCAAGACCACGCTGTCCTCGCTCTTCATCCGTCACCTCGCCGCCACCGGTTCGCCCGTCGTCGCAGTCGACGCAGACATCAACCAGCACCTGGGTGCAGCCCTCGGCCTAGCCGACGAGGAGGCCGCAGCGCTGCCCGCGATGGGGGCGCAGCTGCCGCTCATCAAGGAGTACCTGCGCGGCGCCAACCCGCGGATCGCCTCCGCCGACACGATGATCAAGACCACGCCCCCGGGCAGCGGCTCACGCCTTCTTCGGGTGCGCCAGGACAACCCGATCTACGACGCCTGTGCGCGCCCCCTGGAACTCGACGGCGGCACCATCCGTTTGATGGCCACCGGCCCCTTCACCGAATCCGACCTCGGCGTCGCCTGCTACCACTCCAAGGTGGGCGCTGTGGAGCTGTGCCTCAACCATCTCGTGGACGGCCGCGACGAGTTCGTGGTGGTCGACATGACGGCGGGCTCCGACTCGTTCGCCTCCGGCATGTTCACCCGCTTCGACATGACGTTCCTGGTGGCCGAACCGACCCGCAAGGGCGTCTCCGTCTACCGCCAGTACAAGGAGTACGCACGGGACTTCGGCGTGGCCTTGTGCGTCGTGGGCAACAAGGTGCAGGGCCAGGACGACGTCGACTTCCTGCGCCAGGAGGTGGGCGACGACCTTCTGGTGACGGTCGGGCACTCGGACTGGGTGCGAGCGATGGAGAAGGGCCGGCCGCCGCGGTTCGAGCTTCTGGAGTCGGCCAACCGCGAGGCTCTGGCGACGATGTTCGCGGCCGCGGACGCGTCGTACGAGCTGCGTGACTGGGAGCGCTACACGCGGCAGATGGTGCACTTCCACCGTAAGAACGCGGCGAGTTGGGGCAATGAACGGACCGGGGCCGACCTGGCGGACCAGGTCGACCCCGATTTCGTACTGCGCGAGATCCCCGAGTCCGCGCAGGTCAGTGCTTCGAGTGCCCCTCAGCCGGCTTGACGGCCGGGGCGCCCGGCACGCCCTTGGGCGCCGGTGCGGGCTTGCCGGAGAGGAAGTCCGGCCAGCCCTGCTTCGGCGCCTTGCCGACGGGCAGGGTGCGGAGCTGCTCCAGGACCTTCGGGTCCTGGGCGTCGAGCCAGTCGACGAGTTGGCGGAAGGAGACGCAGCGGACGTCCTTCTTGGTGCAGACCCGCTCGATGGTCTCCTCGATGGCACGCATATAGGTGCCGCCGTTCCAGGACTCGAAGTGGTTGCCGATGATCAGCGGAGCGCGGTTGCCCTTGTAGGCGCGCTCGAAGCCCTGCAGCAGGCCGTCGCGCATCTGGTCGCCCCAGTACTCGTGCTTGGACGGGTCGCCCTGTGAGTCGGTGCCGGACTGGTTGACCATGAAGTTGTAGTCCATGGTCAGCGTCTCGAACTTCCGGCCGGGCACCGGGACGAGCTGCAGGGACAGGTCCCAGAGGCCCTCCTTCTTCTTGGGCCAGACCTGGTTGTTGACGCCGCTCGTGTCGTAACGGAAGCCGAGGTCGCGGGCGGCCTTCGTGAAGTTCTTCTGCCCCTCCAGGCAGGGGGTGCGGGCACCGATGAGTTCCTTGTCGTAGTCGAAGGGCAGGGCGGCGGCCTTGCGGTCGCCGGTGTTCGTCTTCCATTGCTTCACGAACGACTTGGCCTGCCGGATCTCGGACTTCCACTCCTCGACCGACCACTGGCCGACGCCGCCGTCCTTGCCGCAGAAGTGCCCGTTGAAGTGCGTGCCGATCTCGTTGCCCTCGAGCCACGCGGAACGCAGCTGGGTCACGGTGTTCCTGATGCCCTCGGCGTCGTTGAAGCCGATGTCGGAGCGGCCGGACGAGTGCTGCGGCGGGTCGTAGAGCGCCTTCTTGTCCTCGGGGAGCATGTACACGCCGCTCAGGAAGTACGTCATGGTGGCGTTGTTCTCCTTCGCCACCTTGCGGAAGTGAGAGAACAGCTTCTGGCTGTCCTCGCCCGCGCCGTCCCAGGAGAACACCACGAACTGCGGGGGTTTCTGACCCGGCTTCAGGCGTTTGGGCGTCGGCAGGTTGGGCTGCCTTCCGGTGTACGCGGTGGACCCGTCGCCGATGAGCCGGACCGCGCTCTTGGGGGCGGGCGCGGGCTGCGCCTTCTTAGGACCGTGGGCGCCTTCCTTGGAGCCGGAGCCGGATTCACCGGCTCCGCAACCGGCGAGCGCGACGGCGCAGGCCGCGACGGCGACGCCCGCGGCGAGCTTCTTGGTGGCGGCCATCATCCGCCCACCTCAACTTTCGGGTCGTGATTCTTCGGCGTGCGAGGGGCCGGGCGCGGCTGCCTTCATCAGGAATTCCGACAGGAAGGCATAAACGCCCAAACACAGAAAATTCGCCCTAAAAGCGACAGCGCCGCCAAAGTCGCATGACCGCCCGAGCGCGTCGGCGCGACAAGCCGTACGAAAGGACTAATCACTCTCCGGAGTGAATGCTTGCCCCATTTGCACCGAATATCCGACCGAAGCCTTTACCCTCCATTACTCTTCATTTACTGAGAGTTGATTAATCCCGCCGCTGTGCGCCGTGACCCACGACCGCGTTTCCACATGCCCCTGGCATAGCCCGGAGCAGTTCCAAGCGACCGCGTAGCCCCGGAGGAGACGGGAACCATGCCTGCCTGCGCTCACACCCGCACCGATGACTCGGCAGAACCCGCCGCCGACCGCCGACCACACGCGCCGCCGGGCCGGCGCCGCTTCCCCATCTCCGGCGCCGACGCGTCCGCGTCGATCGCCGTCTTCCTGATCGCCCTGCCGCTGTCCCTCGGCATCGCCCTCGCCACCGGAGCGCCACTGCAGGCCGGGCTCGTCGCCGCCGCCGTCGGCGGACTCGTGGCCGGCCGCTTCGGCGGTGCGCCACTTCAGGTCAGCGGTCCGGCCGCGGGGCTCACCGTGGTCACCGCCGACCTGATCCAGCAGTTCGGCTGGCGCACCACCTGCGCCGTCACCATCTGCGCCGGTCTCATCCAACTCGGCCTCGGGGCACTGCGAGTGGCCAGGTCGGCGCTGGCCGTGAGCCCCGCCATCGTGCACGGCATGCTGGCCGGCATCGGCATCACCATCGCGGTCGCGCAGTTGCACATCATGCTCGGCGGCACGCCGCACAGCTCCGTCCTGGACAACCTCCGCGAACTGCCGGCCCAGCTGGCCCACGTACACCCCGCGGCTCTGCTGGTCAGCACCCTGACGATCGCGCTCCTGCTGCTGTGGCCCCGGATTCCCGGGCGGGCCGGGCAGCTCGCCCGCAAGGCGCCCGCGCCACTGATCGCCGTCGCCGGCGCCACAGCCGCCGCGGCGCTCGCCGGGCTCACTCTTCCCAAAGTCGACCTGCCCTCGTGGAAGAGCCACGCCCTCGCGGGGCTGCCCGAAGGTCCCGTGCTCGCGCTCGTGGCCGCCGCCCTCACCACCACGCTCGTGTGCAGCGTGCAGTCACTGCTCGGCGCGGTCGCCCTGGACAAGCTGACGGCCGGGCGCTCGGACGGCACGAATCCGCCCCAACGCTCCGATCTGGACCGGGAGTTGTTCGGCCAGGGGCTGTCCAACATCACCTCGGGAGCGCTCGGCGGGCTGCCGGTCGCCGGGGTCGCGGTGCGCAGCACGGCCAACGTCCGCGCGGGGGCCGTCGGCCGCAACTCCACGATGCTGCACGGCGTATGGATCGCCGTGGCCGCCTTCGCGCTGGTCGCCGCCATCGAACTGATCCCGCTCGCGTCACTCGCCGCGCTGGTCATGGCCGTCGGCATCCAGATGGTCAGCATCAACCACATCCGTACGGTGACCCAACACCGGGAAGTCCTGGTCTACTGCGTCACCACGCTCGGGGTGGTCCTGCTCGGCGTCCTGGAGGGTGTCGCCCTCGGCGTCACCGTGGCCGTCCTGGTCGCCCTGCACCGCCTCACCCGTACGCGGATCACGCATGAGGTGCACGACGGCACCCACCGGGTGCATGTCCGGGGCCAGTTGACCTTCCTGGCCGTTCCTCGGCTGACGCGCACGCTGCACCGCGTTCCGCACAAGGCCGACACCGTCGTGGAGCTGGACGGGTCCTTCATGGACCACGCCGCGTACGAAACGCTGCAGAACTGGCAGTACGGGCACACCTCGCACGGCGGAAAGGTGACCTTGACCGGGCGGGCGGGCGGCCGGATCGCCGAGCCCGCGTCCGCGGCGCACTCCTGCTGCCGCCCCTGGACGGCCTGGCGCAACCACAGCTGCCACGAGTCGGCCGAGGTGGCGCGCAGCCGACGGGGACTCGCCGACGGCATCAGCTCGTTCCAGCGCGACACTGCACCCCTCGTGCGCGGTGAGCTGGCGCGGCTCGCGCGGGAGGGGCAGCAGCCCTCACAGCTCTTCCTGACCTGCGCGGACTCACGTCTGGTGACATCGATGATCACGTCGAGCGGGCCGGGCGACCTGTTCGTGGTGCGCAACGTGGGCAATCTCGTCCCCCTGCCGGGAGCGGAGAGCGGGGACGACTCGGTGGCGGCGGCGATCGAGTACGCCGTGGACGTGCTGAAGGTCGAGTCGATCACCGTGTGCGGGCACTCCGGGTGCGGGGCGATGCAGGCGCTGCTCAGCTCCCCGGCCGAGGGCGGACAGACGCCGCTGCGGCGCTGGTTGAGGCACGGGCGGCCGAGCCTGGAGCGGATGGCCGACAAGGGGCTCGTGTGGGCGCGGATCGCGGGGCGGGCGCCCGCGGACGCGGCGGAGCAGCTGTGCCTGACCAATGTCGTGCAGCAGCTGGAGCATTTGCGGCAGCACGAGTCGGTGCGGCGCGGGGTCGCCGAGGGGCGGCTGACGTTGCACGGCATGTACTTCCACGTGGGCGAGGCCCAGGCCTACCTGCTCGTCGACACCGAGCAGCTCTTCGACCGTGTGGCGGCGGCGAGTTCGGCGCCGGGCGCGCCGACAGGCCTGGAGAGATCGCCGGTCTGAGCGCGGGCGGGTGCGGCCCTCGCCGCTCCCCTTCTCCGTCCGCATGCGGAGCCGGCGCCCGCATCACCGGAGTCGGCTCCGCATAGGTCTAAACCAATTTTTCGTTGGCTCTTGTCACCGGACGGGCACGTCTGATGAGCTGTGGCCTGGGACACAACGGTCGCCCCCTGGCAAAGCACCGTAAGGGAGATGTCGTGAGCAACGAATCCTTGGCCAACCTGCTCAAGGAAGAACGCAGGTTCGCACCGCCCGCTGAACTGGCCGCGAACGCCAACGTCACGGCGGAGGCGTACGAACAGGCCAAGGCTGACCGGCTCGGCTTCTGGGCCGAGCAGGCGCGGCGACTGACCTGGGCGACCGAGCCGACCGAGACGCTCGACTGGTCGAACCCGCCCTTCGCGAAGTGGTTCGCCGACGGCAAGCTCAACGTCGCGTACAACTGCGTGGACCGGCACGTCGAGGCCGGCAACGGGGACCGCGTCGCCATCCACTTCGAGGGCGAGCCGGGCGACAGCCGCGCGATCACCTACGCCGAGCTCAAGGACGAGGTCTCGCGGGCCGCAAACGCCCTGCTTGAGCTGGGAGTTCAGAAGGGCGACCGGGTCGCGGTCTACATGCCGATGATCCCGGAGACGGCGATCGCCATGCTGGCCTGCGCCCGCATCGGCGCCGCGCACTCGGTGGTCTTCGGTGGGTTCTCGGCCGACGCCATCGCCAAGCGCATCGAGGACGCCGACGCGAAGGTCGTCATCACCACCGACGGCGGCTACCGCCGCGGCAAGCCCGCCGCGCTCAAGCCCGCCGTCGACGAGGCCATCGAGCGCGTGGACAACGTCGAGCACGTCCTCGTCGTCCGCCGCACCGGCCAGGAGGTCGCCTGGACCGAGGGCCGGGACGTCTGGTGGCACGACGCGCTCGGCGGACAGAGCGCCGAGCACACGCCGGAGGCCTTCGACGCCGAGCACCCCCTGTTCATCCTCTACACCTCGGGGACGACGGGTAAGCCGAAGGGCATCCTGCACACCTCCGGCGGCTACCTCACCCAGGCCGCGTACACCCACCACGCCGTCTTCGACCTCAAGCCGGAGACCGACGTCTACTGGTGCACGGCCGACGTCGGCTGGGTCACCGGCCACTCGTACATCGTGTACGGACCGCTGGCCAACGGTGCGACGCAGGTCATGTACGAGGGCACCCCGGACACCCCGCACCAGGGCAGGTTCTGGGAGATCGTGCAGAAGTACGGCGTCACGATCCTCTACACCGCGCCCACCGCGATCCGTACGTTCATGAAGTGGGGCGACGACATCCCCGCGAAGTTCGACCTGTCCTCCCTCAGGGTCCTCGGTTCGGTGGGCGAGCCCATCAACCCCGAGGCGTGGATGTGGTACCGGAAGAACATCGGCGCCGACAGGTGCCCCATCGTGGACACCTGGTGGCAGACCGAGACCGGCGCGATGATGATCTCGCCGCTGCCCGGCGTCACCGAGACCAAGCCCGGCTCGGCGCAGCGCCCGCTGCCCGGCATCGCGGCGACGGTCGTCGACGACGAGGCGAACGAGGTCCCGAACGGCGGCGGCGGCTATCTCGTCCTGACCGAGCCGTGGCCGTCGATGCTGCGCACCATCTGGGGCGACGACCAGCGCTTCCTCGACACGTACTGGTCGCGTTTCGAGGGCAAGTACTTCGCCGGCGACGGCGCGAAGAAGGACGAGGACGGCGACGTCTGGCTGCTCGGCCGCGTGGACGACGTGATGCTGGTGTCCGGCCACAACATCTCGACCACCGAGGTGGAGTCGGCGCTGGTCTCGCACGAGTCGGTCGCCGAGGCCGCCGTCGTGGGCGCCGCGGACGAGACCACCGGCCAGGCCATCGTCGCCTTCGTGATCCTGCGCGGCGGCGCCGACGGCACGGACGACGAGGCCCTGGTCGCCGACCTGCGCAACCACGTCGGCGCCACGCTCGGCCCGATCGCCAAGCCCAAGCGGATCCTGCCGGTGGCCGAGCTGCCCAAGACCCGCTCCGGCAAGATCATGCGGCGGCTGCTCCGGGACGTCGCGGAGAACCGCGAGCTGGGCGACGTCACCACCCTGACCGACTCGTCGGTGATGGACCTGATCCAGACGAAGCTGCCGTCGGCGGGCTCGGAGGACTGACCGGCCGTTAGCGGGCGTACGACCCCAGGAGGGCATCCGGCGAACGAGCCGGATGCCCTCCTGCCGCTTAAGGTGAAGATCACCAAGCGCCCCCTTGTAAAGGCCCGGTAGAGTGGGTGCCGCGTCAAGAACTCGACAAGCTGAATGACGCAAAAGGTGCGCCGGGAAGTCTGGTCGGCAACTGCTTCAACGACCCCAAGTTGCTGAACGAGACCGGAGGTTCCCCGCCTGTGGGTGCACGCATCGACTCCCCGAACCAGAACCGCAAGGCCTTCGGCCGACTCTCGCTGCCCGAGCGGACCTTCATAGCCGACGCTCTGCGCACCGAGACCGTCGGCGGCGTGCTCCTCCTGGTCGCCGCGGTCGCCGCCCTGATCTGGGCCAACACCCCGCTCAGCGACAGCTACGAGACCGTCAGCAAGTTCCACATCGGCCCCGCCGCACTCGGCCTCGACCTGAGCATCCAGCACTGGGCGGCCGACGGACTCCTGGCAATCTTCTTCTTCGTCGCGGGCATAGAGCTCAAGCGAGAGCTGGTCGCCGGCGATCTGCGCGACCCGAAGGCCGCGATCCTGCCGGTCGTCGCCGCGCTCTGCGGCATGGCCGTCCCGGCCCTCGTCTACGTACTGACGAATGTCGTCGGCGGCGGCTCGATGGACGGCTGGGCCGTGCCGACCGCCACCGACATCGCCTTCGCGCTCGCCGTGCTCGCGGTGCTCGGCACCTGGCTGCCCTCGGCGCTGCGGGCCTTCCTGCTCACGCTCGCCGTCGTCGACGACCTCTTCGCGATCATGATCATCGCGGTGTTCTTCACCAGCGACCTGAACTTCGCCGCGCTCGGCGGCGCCGTCGCCGGCCTCGTGGTCTTCTGGCTGCTGCTCCGCAGAGACGTCCGCGGCTGGTACATCTACATCCCGCTCGCCCTGGTCATCTGGGGCCTGATGTACAACAGCGGCGTCCACGCCACCATCGCCGGCGTCGCCATGGGCCTGATGCTGCGCTGCAGCAAGCGGGAGGGCGAGGAGCACTCCCCCGGCGAGCACATCGAGCACATGGTGCGGCCGCTCTCCGCCGGGCTCGCGGTGCCGCTGTTCGCACTCTTCTCCGCCGGCGTCGGCGTCTCCGGCGATGCCCTCGCCGATGTCTTCACCCAGCCCGAGACGCTGGGCGTGGTCCTCGGCCTCGTCGTCGGCAAGGCCATCGGCATCTTCGGCGGCACCTGGCTCGCCACCCGCTTCACCCGCGCCTCGCTCAGCGACGAGCTGTCCTGGCCCGACGTGTTCGCCATCTCCACGCTCGCCGGCATCGGCTTCACCGTCTCGCTGCTCATCGGCGAACTCGCCTTCGTGGGCGACGAGACCATGACCGACGAGGTCAAAGCCGCCGTCCTGACGGGCTCCCTGATCGCCGCATTCCTCGCCGGCATCCTGCTCAAGCTCCGCAACGCCAAGTACCGCAAGCTGGAGGAGGAAGAGGAGCGCGACGAGGACCTCTCCGGCATCCCCGACATCTACGAGCAGGACTCTCCCGAGTACCACCTCCGGATGGCCGAGATCTACGAGAAGAAGGCCGCGGAACACCGGCGTAACGCCGAACTGCCCACCGGGGGAAGCGAGCGCGACGACAGTCCGGCATGATCTGACACAGGCCGCTGCACGAACAGGGCGCCGGTACAGACAAGCCACCGTCGAGAAAAGCAGAGGGAGACAGCGATGAGCGCAGCCGATGGCGCCGACCGCAGCCTCGGGCAGCTGGTCGCCTCGGCGACCGCCGAGATGTCCGCGCTGATGCACGACGAGATCGCACTCGCCAAAGCGCAGTTGCGGCAGGACGTCAAGCGAGCCGGGATGGGCAGCGGTGCGTTCATCGCGGCCCTGGCGGTGCTGGTCTTCTCGCTGCCGATGCTGAGCTTCGCTCTCGCGTACGGCATCAACGCCTGGAGCGGCTGGCACCTGTCGGTCTGCTTCGTGCTCTCCTTCGCGGCCAATGTGCTCGTCGCGGTGCTGCTCGCGCTGATCGGGCTCGTCATGTTCAAGAAGGCCAAGAAGGGCAAGGGCCCGCAGAAGACGGTCGCTTCGGCCAAGGAGACGGCCGCCGTACTGCAGAACGTCAAGCCGCATCCGCGTCCCGTCCCCGCTTCGACCACGGGCCTGAGCATGGACAAGCCGGCGGACGCGAAGCCTGTGGCACGCTCGACCTCATGACGGAACCCGCCACACCTGCCCCCTCCTCCGCCCCACCGCCCTCGGTCGTACGGATCGACATCCCCGGCGACCGCAAGGTGACCCACCGGGACGTGGCCGCCAACGGCGCGCGTTTCCACATCGCGGAGGTCGGCGACGGGCCGCTCGTGCTGCTCCTGCACGGCTTCCCGCAGTTCTGGTGGACGTGGCGGCACCAGCTGACGGCCCTGGCCGACGCGGGCTTCCGGGCCGTCGCGATGGACCTGCGCGGGGTGGGCGGCAGCGACCGCACCCCGCGCGGCTACGACCCGGCGAACCTGGCGCTCGACATCACCGGCGTGGTCCGTTCGCTCGGCGAGCCGGACGCCGCGCTCGTCGGCCATGACCTGGGCGGCTATCTGGCGTGGACGGCGGCCGTGATGCGGCCGAAGCTGGTGCGCCGGCTCGTGGTCTCCTCGATGCCGCACCCGCGCCGCTGGCGCTCGGCGATGCTCTCCGACATCAAGCAGACCACCGCCGGTTCGTACGTGTGGGGCTTTCAGCGGCCGTGGCTGCCGGAGCGTCAACTCGTCGCGGACGACGGGGCGTTGGTGGGCGAGCTGATCCGCGACTGGTCGGGGCCGCAGCTGCCGGAGGACGAGGCGGTGGAGACGTACCGGCGGGCGATGTGCATTCCGTCGACGGCGCACTGCTCGATCGAGCCGTACCGCTGGATGGTGCGTTCACTCGCTCGGCCCGACGGGATCCAGTTCAACCGGCGCATGAAGCGGCCGGTGCGGGTGCCGACGCTGCATCTGCACGGCTCCCTCGACCCGGTGATGCGCACGCGCAGCGCGGCGGGCTCCGGCGAGTACGTCGAAGCGCCCTATCGCTGGCGATTGTTCGACGGGCTCGGGCACTTCCCGCACGAGGAGGACCCTGTCGCGTTCTCCACGGAGCTGGTGAACTGGCTGAAGGACCCGGAGCCGGACCGCTAGTCCCCCTTTGCCCCCGTGTGCACCTGACGGCCCGTTCGATGGCAGTGCACTACTACCGCATCACGGAAGCGAACTGCCGTTCTTCGAACGGCCACTTGCCCCGCGCATAGGCCAATTGGGGGCGGCGGGTGCGGTTACCGACCATGAGGCACGGGCAGACGTCCGTGTATGGGCTGGACGCACGACTACAGTGACGCAGCACGCAATCGCCGCTCGGCCGCAGCGCTGAGCTCCCATCAGAGGGGTGGCCCGACGGGCCGGCCCGAACACCCCGCGCAAGCGGGCATGGGGATCTCCCGCATCCTTCGCCGCAGGGCCCGCTGGGTCTCGGCGCGGCTGCGGCACACCGCCCGCGACTGAGGGCCGGGGCCCACGCGGTCAACCACATGGGCCCGGCCCTCAGCTACGCGTGAACCTCAGAGGGCGCAGCCTTCCGTGTCGACCTGCTGGTTCGCCGTGCGGCCGAGCTTGATGTCCGTACGGACCTCGTCGGCGGTCAGTGCGTACCCGGTCTGCGGGTCGTCCAGAGACTTGGCGAAGACCACGCCGTAGACCTTGCCGTCCGGGGTGAGCAGCGGGCCGCCGGAGTTGCCCTGGCGGACCGTCGCGTACAGCGAGTACACGTCGCGGCGGACGGTGTCGCGGTGGTAGATGTCCGGGCCGTTGGCGTTGATACGGCCGCGGACCCGGGCGGAGCGGACGTCGTACGAGCCGTTCTCGGGGAAGCCGGCGACGATCGCGCTGTCGCCGCTCGTCGCGTCGTCGTCGGTGAACTGCAGCGGCCTGGCCCGCAGGTCGGGCACGTCCAGTACGGCGATGTCGCGCTCCCAGTCGTAGAGCACGACCGTGGCGTCGTACTTCCGGCCCTCGCCGCCGATCTGGACCGTGGGCTCGTCCACCCCGCCGACCACGTGCGCGTTGGTCATGACGCGGCGCTCGTCGAAGACGAAGCCGGTGCCTTCCAGGACCTTGTTGCAACTCGTCGCCGTGCCCATCACCTTGACGATGGAGTCCTTGGCGCGTTCCGCGACGGGGCTGTTGCGCAGCTTCGGGTCGGGGGCCTGGACCTCGGTGATCGGCTCGTTGGAGAAGGGGCTGAAGACCTGCGGGAAGCCGTTCTGCGCGAGGACCGAGGAGAAGTCCGCGAACCAGGTGCTGGCCTGGCTGGGCAGCGCCGCGGAGACGCCCTGCAGCACCTTGGAGTTACGCACCTCCTTGCCGAGCGTCGGCAGCGTCGTACCCGCGAGGGCGGAGCCGATCAGCCAGGCGACGAGGAGCATCGCGACGACGTTGACGAGCGCCCCGCCCGTGGCGTCCAGAGCCCGAGCCGGAGACCAGGTGATGTATCTGCGGAGCTTGTTGCCCAGATGCGTCGTGAAGGCCTGCCCGACGGAGGCGCAGACGATCACCACGACCACCGCGACGACCGCGGCCGTGGTGCCGACCTCCTGGTCGTCGGTGAGCGCGTCCCAGATCACCGGCAGTACGTACACGGCGACGAGGCCGCCGCCGATGAAGCCGATCACCGAGAGAATGCCGACGACGAAGCCCTGGCGGTACCCGACGATCGCGAACCACACGGCGGCGACGAGCAGCAGTATGTCCAGCACGTTCACCGAATTCAGACCTCGCCTCGCATCTATCCGTCCCCGTCCCGTGCCGTGGTTCGCGTCCGTCCGCGCGGCACGGGGGCCAAGCCTGTCATGCGTGCCAGTCGAGAGGGACCTCGTTCGAGCGGTCCCAGGGTCTCTCCCAGCCGGCGAAGTGCGTGAGCCTGTCGATGAGTCCCGCGGTGAAACCCCAGACCAGAGCGGATCCCACGCGGAACGCGGGGCCCTTGTGGCCACGCGGGTGAACTGCCGTCACACGGTTCGCAGGGTCCGTGAGATGTGACACGGGAACCGTGAAGACCCGCGCGGTCTCGGCCGGATCGACGACGCCGACCGGGCTCGGCTCGCGCCACCAGGCGAGGACGGGCGTGACGACGAAGCCGCTCACCGGGATGTACAGCCTCGGCAGCACGCCGAAGATCTGCACGCCCGCCGGGTCGAGCCCTGTCTCCTCCTCGGCCTCGCGCAGCGCGGCGCGCAGCGGGCCCGTGGTCTGCGGGTCGCCGTCCTCCGGGTCGAGGGAGCCGCCGGGGAAGGAGGGCTGGCCCGCGTGCGAGCGCAGCGCGCTGGAGCGCTCCATGAGTAGCAGCTCGGGCCCCGTCTCGGGGCTGCCGGCGCCGAACAGGATCAGCACGGCGGACTGCCGGCCCTCGCCGTTCTCGGGCGGCAGGAAGCGGCTCAGCTCGGTCGGCCGCACCGTGGCCGCGGCGTGCGCGACCGGCTCCAGCCACTCGGGCAGGCCCTCGCTGCTGACCTGCACCGCGCTGTCGTACGACTTGTCGTACGTCTTGCTTGCATGTGGCCCACGCGTCATGGGCACCCCCGTCCGTCCATGGCTTCACAACGTCCTGGAGCGCCCTGATCGTTCCGCCCCCGGGTCGCTCGGCCTCGTATCGCCTCTCCAGGTCGGGTCATCCGGCCGCCAGCGGGGGCGCGGGCTGGCCCGGGTAGTCCGGCGGGGGCTTCAGGCGCTGGCCGGGCAGACCGCCCTTCTCGTACTTCAGGAGCTTCTGGGCCTTCTCGGGGTCCGTCTCGCCCTCGCCGTACGCCGGGCAGAGGTGGGCGATGGGGCAGGCTCCGCAGGCCGGCTTGCGGGCGTGGCAGATGCGGCGGCCGTGGAAGATGATGCGGTGCGACAGCATCGTCCAGTCGCTCTTCGGGAAGATGTCGCAGACCAGGGCCTCGATCTTCTCCGGGTCCTCGGAGTCGGTCCACTTCCAGCGGCGCACGAGACGGCCGAAGTGGGTGTCGACGGTGATGCCGGGGACGCCGAAGGCGTTGCCCAGGACGACGTTCGCCGTCTTGCGGCCGACGCCGGGGAGCTTGACCAGGTCCTCGAGGCGGCCGGGCACCTCGCCGCCGTGCCGGTCCCGCAGGGCGGCCGCGAGGCCCATGATCGACTTGGTCTTGGCGCGGAAGAAGCCGGTCGGCCGGATCAGCTCCTCGACCTCCTCCGGGTTGGCCGCGGCCAGGTCCTCGGGGGTCGGGTACGCGGCGAAGAGGCGCGGCGTCGTCTGGTTGACCCTCAGGTCGGTCGTCTGCGCGGAGAGGACCGTCGCGACGAGGAGCTGGAACGGGTTCTCGAAGTCCAGCTCCGGGTGGGCGTACGGATAGACCTCGGCGAGCTCGCGGTTGATGCGGCGGGCGCGGCGGACGAGGGAGAGGCGGGACTCGGGCTGAGTCACCTTCAGGGCGGGCTTGGCGGGCTTGCCTGTGGACGTGGCGGCAGCCGGCTTGGCGGTGGACTTGGCTGCGGCGGGCTTGGTCGGCTTCGTCGCCTCGGTGGCCTTCCTCGCGGCCGTGGTCGCCTTCTTCGCGGCTGCCGTGCTCTTCGTCGCCGTCGCCTTCTTCGTGTTCTTCGTGGGCGTCGCCTTCTTGGCGGTCGCCTTCCTGGGCGAGCGCTTCGACTTCCCGGGTGCTTCTGACACTCTCTCCGCACCCTCCCCATCTGTCCGTTTTGCGGCTTCTGTTGTGGTTGCTGAAAGCTGTTCGCCCACAGCGGAATCCCCGTGCTCCGCCATCGTCCCAGCCCCCTCGTCCTGCGCTCTCACCGGCCCAATGGACACTCGGCCAGAGTAAAGCCAGGCACTGACATCCGCCGCTGACCCCGGTGAACAGACCCCGATTGGGCCCCCTGTCGCACGGGACGCCACGCCGGTACGGCAAACTTGTGACTGATCACACTGTTTGGACCGTCCGGCATCATGGGGACCACGGTCCCCGTGAGCAGGTCGACATAGGAGAGAACTCGTGGACGACGTTCTGCGGCGCGCCCCGCTCTTCGCGGCGCTCGATGACGAGCAGGCGGCGGAGCTGCGCGCCTCCATGAGCGAGGTGACCCTCGCACGCAGCGAAGCGCTGTTCCACGAGGGCGACCCCGGTGACCGCCTGTACGTGGTCACCGAGGGCAAGGTGAAGCTGCACCGCACCTCCCCCGACGGGCGCGAGAACATGCTCGCCGTCCTCGGCCCCGGCGAGCTGATCGGCGAGCTGTCGCTGTTCGACCCGGGCCCGCGCACCGCCACCGCTTCCGCCCTCACCGAGGTCAAGCTCCTCGGCCTCGGCCACGGCGACCTGCAGCCCTGGCTGAACGCCCGCCCCGAGGTCGCGTCCGCGCTGCTGCGTGCGGTCGCCCGGCGTCTGCGCAAGACCAACGACCAGATGTCCGACCTGGTCTTCTCGGACGTGCCCGGCCGTGTGGCGCGTGCGCTGCTCGACCTGTCGCGCCGGTTCGGCGTGCAGTCCGAGGAGGGCATCCACGTGGTGCACGACCTCACGCAGGAAGAGCTGGCCCAGCTGGTCGGCGCGTCCCGCGAGACGGTCAACAAGGCGCTGGCGGACTTCGCCGGGCGTGGGTGGCTGCGGCTTGAGGCGCGTGCGGTGATTCTGCTGGACGTGGAGCGGCTCGCGAAGCGGTCGCGCTAGCTTTTCGGTACGTACGAGGGGTTCCGCCAAGGTTGTCCGGCGGGGCCCCTCTTACGTGTGTTTCTGTTCGGGGCGTCGGTGTCTGACGCTGCGTCGTGGCTGAGGTCTTCGCGCAGTTCCCCGCGCCCCTATCAAGAGCCCCCTCAAGAACCCACCTCAAGAGCCCCCGCAATAGCCACCCGGCCTCAGATCAGCCCGTGCTCCCGCAAGTACTCCAGTTGGGCCCTGACCGAGAGTTCCGCCGCCGGCCACAGGGAGCGGTCCACGTCCGCGTAGACGTGCGCGACCACGTCGGACGGCGTGCGGTGGCCGTTCTCCACCGCCGTCTCGACCTGGGCCAGGCGGTGGGCGCGGTGGGCGAGGTAGAAGTCGACGGCGCCCTGGGCGTCCTCCAGGACCGGACCGTGGCCCGGGAGGACCGTGTGCACGCCGTCGTCCACCGTCAGGGAGCGGAGCCGGCGCAGCGAGTCGAGGTAGTCGCCGAGGCGACCGTCGGGGTGCGCCACCACCGTCGTACCGCGTCCCAGGATCGTGTCCCCCGTCAACACCGCCTGGTCGGCGGGGAGATGGAAGCTCAGCGAGTCCTCGGTGTGGCCGGGGGTGGGCACGACGCGGAGTTCGAGGCCGCCGGTCGTGACGACGTCGCCCGCGCCGAGGCCCTCGTCGCCGAGGCGGAGCGCCGAGTCCAGGGCCCTGACCTTCGTACGGGTCAGCTGGGCGAAGCGGGACGCGCCCGCGGCGTGGTCGGGGTGACCGTGCGTCAGGAGCGTGAGGGCGATCCGCTTGCCCGCCTGCTCGGCGATGCCGATGACCTGGCGCAGGTGGTCGTCGTCGAGCGGACCCGGGTCGATCACCACGGCGAGGTCGGAGTCCGGTTCGGCGACGATCCAGGTGTTGGTGCCGTCGAGCGTCATCGCGGAGGGGTTGGGGGCCAGGACGTTGATCGTGCGGGCGGTGGCGGGGCCGGAGAGCACCCCGCCACGCGGCTGGCCGGGAAGGGCGGCGGCTTCGGTCATGCGGAGGGTCCCTGGGCGTCGGGGCCGTCGTGCGCGGCCGGGAGGTGCTTGGTGAACTCATCGTGTCCGGGCCAGACCAGCCTCAACTCGCCGTCCTCCAGGCGGGCCTGGGCCACCACCGGGGTCAGGTCGCGGCCGGGTGCTGCGGCGAGCACGTCGCCCGCCTTGTCGTACGCACCGAGTTGGCGCAGCGTCGCGACGGTCGGCGGCATCATCAGGAGCTCGCCGCGGTCGTATCCGGCGGTCGCCTCGGCGGGCGCGATCCACACCGTGCGGTCGGCCTCCGTGGACACGTCGCGGGTGCGCTGGCCCTCGGGGAGCGCGGCGACGAAGAACCACGTGTCGTAGCGGCGCGGCTCGAACTCGGGGGTGATCCAGCGGGTCCAGGCGCCGAGCAGGTCGCTGCGCAGGACCAGGCCGCGGCGGTCGAGGAACTCGGCGAAGGAGAGGTCGCGGGCCACGAGGGCCTCGCGGTCGGCCTCCCAGTCGGCGCCCGTGGTGTCGGACACGACGGAGGCGGGGTCGGAGACCGGTCCGGCGAGCAGCACGCCCGCCTCCTCGTACGTCTCGCGTACGGCGGCGCAGACGATCGCCTGGGCCTCGGTCTCGGTGACGCCGAGCCGCTCGGCCCACTCGGCGCGGCTCGGCCCGGCCCAGGCGACGAGCCGCTCGTGGTCGCGCGGGTCGACTCCGCCGCCCGGATACGCGTACGCGCCTCCGGCGAAGGCCATGGAGGCGCGTCTGCGCAGCATGTGCACGGCGATGCCGCCGGCGGTTTCCGCGGGGGCCTCGGCGCCCGCAGCGCCCCCAGCGTCCTTGAGGAGCATGACCGTGGCCGCCCGGCGCGGCTGCACCGGGGTCAGTGTGCCGTCCGCGAGTGCGCGAATACGGTCCGGCCACTCAGGGGGGTACCACTGCCCATTCGCCATGGGCGGAGGCTATCCGCTGTGGCGCGGATGTTCGAGGGGCGGAAGTGGATCACGTCCGCCCCTCGGCCCACTCGTCACGGATCAGTCCTCGAGCTCGACCTGCAGCTCGACCTCGACCGGCGCGTCCAGGGGCAGGACCGCGACGCCGACGGCGCTGCGGGCGTGCACGCCCTTGTCGCCGAGGACCTCGCCGAGCAGCTCGCTCGCGCCGTTGAGCACGGCGGGCTGGCCGGTGAAGTCGGTGGCCGAGGCGACGAAGCCGACGACCTTCACGACCCGCTTGATCCGGTCCAGGTCACCGGCGACCGACTTGACCGCCGCGAGGGCGTTCAGGGCGCAGGTGCGGGCCAGCTCCTTGGCGTCCTCGGGGGTGACCTCGCCGCCGACCTTGCCGACCTGCGGAAGCTTGCCGTCCACCATGGGCAGCTGCCCGGCCGTGTACACGTACACCCCGGACTGGACCGCCGGCTGGTAGGCGGCGAGGGGCGGGACGACCTCCGGGAGGGTCAGGCCGAGCTCGGCGAGCTTGGCTTCTACTGCGCCGCTCATGCCTTCTCCCGCTTCAGGTAGGCCACCAGCTGCTCGGGGTTGTTGGGGCCGGGGACGACCTGGACGAGCTCCCAGCCGTCCTCGCCCCAGGTGTCCAGAATCTGCTTCGTCGCGTGCACGAGAAGGGGCACGGTCGCGTATTCCCACTTGGTCATGGGGCCGACTGTAATGCCTGTGTCGGACAGCTCCGTGCGGGCCTTCGGCACGTGGACGGCGTAACGGACCTCACGGCCCGAACGCGGCGGGGATCGGCCCCGAAGCCACCGCCGCGCGGGCCGAGGAATTAGGCTCGAATACGTGAGCAGGCTCCAGGTCGTCAGTGGCAAGGGCGGTACCGGTAAGACCACGGTGGCCGCCGCTCTCGCGCTCGCGCTCGCTGCCGAGGGCAAGCGGACGCTCCTCGTCGAGGTCGAGGGCAGGCAGGGCATCGCGCAGCTCTTCGAGGCGGAGGCGTTGCCGTACGAGGAGCGGAAGATCGCGGTCGCGCCGGGCGGGGGCGAGGTGTTCGCGCTCGCCATCGACGCCGAGTTGGCGCTCCTCGACTACCTCCAGATGTTCTACCGCCTGGGCAGCGCGGGCCGCGCCCTGAAGAAGCTCGGTGCGGTCGACTTCGCGACGACGATCGCCCCCGGCGTGCGCGACGTCCTGCTGACGGGCAAGGCCTGCGAGGCCGTCCGCCGCAAGGACAAGAAGGGGCGGTACGTCTACGACCACGTGGTGATGGACGCCCCGCCGACGGGCCGCATCACGCGCTTCCTGAACGTCAACGACGAGGTGGCGGGCCTCGCCAGGATCGGCCCGATACACAATCAGGCGCAGGCGGTGATGCGCGTCCTCAAGTCCCCTGAGACCGCTGTGCACTTGGTGACCCTCCTTGAGGAAATGCCGGTGCAGGAGACCGTCGACGGCATCGCGGAACTGCGGGAAGCGGGCCTTCCGGTGGGCCGGGTCCTGGTGAACATGGTGCGCCCCTCGGTGCTCGACGTGCCGGTGCCGACGGATGTGCGGCGTACGGAGCTCGCGAAGGCGCTGTCCGGCGCCGGGCTCGGCGGGGCGCGCAAGGGCGGGCTCGCGGAGCAGCTGGTGGACCCGCTGCTCGCGCAGGCCGCCGAGTACGAGGAGCGGGTCGCTCTGGAGCGCGGGCAGCGCGGGCTGCTCGCCGAACTGGGCCTGCCCGTGCACGAGTTGGAGCTGCTCACCGAGGGCATCGATCTGGCCGGGCTGTTCCGCCTGGCCGCGGAGTTGCGCAAGCAGGGGGTCGCATGACGCTGGATCAGGCACCGTCTCTCGATGTCGATCCGCTGATCGACGACCCGACGACCCGGATCATCGTGTGCTGCGGTGCGGGCGGCGTCGGCAAGACCACGACGGCGGCGGCGCTCGGCCTGCGGGCGGCGGAGCGGGGCCGGAAGGTCGTGGTCCTCACCATCGACCCGGCGCGCAGGCTGGCCCAGTCCATGGGCATCGACTCGCTCGACAACACCCCGCGCCAGGTGAAGGACCTCGACGGGGACGGCGGCGGCGGAGAGCTGCACGCCATGATGCTGGACATGAAGCGCACGTTCGACGAGATCGTCGAGGCGCACGCGGATCCGGAGCGGGCCGAGGCCATCCTCAACAACCCCTTCTACCAGTCGCTTTCGGCGGGCTTCGCGGGCACGCAGGAGTACATGGCGATGGAGAAGCTGGGCCAGCTGCGGGCCCGGGACGAGTGGGACCTGATCGTCGTCGACACGCCGCCGTCGCGTTCGGCCCTCGACTTCCTGGACGCGCCGAAGAACCTGGGCTCGTTCCTGGACGGCAAGTTCATCCGGGTCCTGATGGCGCCGGCGAAGGTCGGCGGGCGGGCCGGGATGAAGTTCCTGAACGTCGGCATGTCCGTGATGACGGGCACGCTCGGCAAGCTGCTCGGCGGCCAGTTCCTGAAGGACGTGCAGACGTTCGTGGCCGCGATGGACACGATGTTCGGCGGGTTCCGTACGCGCGCGGACGCGACGTACCGGCTGTTGCAGGCGCCGGGCACGGCGTTCCTCGTGGTGGCGGCGCCGGAGCGGGACGCGCTGCGGGAGGCCGCGTACTTCGTGGAGCGGCTGGCCGCGGAGGAGATGCCGTTGGCGGGCCTTGTGCTGAACCGGGTGCACGGCAGCGGCGCCGCCCGGCTGTCGGCCGAGCGGGCGCTCGCCGCTGCGGAAAATCTTGCCGAGCCTCGCATTGTGGATCAGGGGGCCGGGAAGGAAGAACTGCGTAACTCTCCCGATTCCACGGCCAGTTCACCCACGCCGGCCGGTTCACCCACATCTGCGGACGATCCCGAAGCACAGCAGCCGTCCGAGGCACAACAACTCGCCGCAGGGCTCCTGCGGTTGCACGCCGAACGCATGCAGCTGCTCGCTCGTGAGCAGCGCACGCGCGATCGGTTCACCGCGCTGCACCCCGAGGTTCCTGTGACCGAGGTGGCCGCTCTGCCCGGCGACGTCCATGACCTCGCCGGTCTGCGGGACATCGGCGACCGCCTGGCGTCCGGCGACCGCCCGGCCGGGGCTGCCTGAGCGCGTGCCCAGGCCTGCCACCGGTCAGCCGGCGGTCTACCCCACGGCGGCGTAAGTCTCGTAGCGGTCCTGCTCATGGACCTCGTCGAACTCCTCGAGCTCGTCGACGTCCACGGGGAGGATCCCCGCGCTGCGCTCGTATTCCGTACGCGCGGTCTCCAGGAGCCGGCGCCACGAGGTCACCGTGGGACGCCTGCGCAGCAGTGCGCGGCGCTCCCGCTCCGTCATTCCACCCCACACGCCGAATTCGACGCGATTGTCCAGCGCATCGGCCAGGCACTCCGTGCGCACCGGGCATCCGGTACACACCGCCTTGGCCCGGTTCTGCGCTGCTCCTTGAACGAACAGTTCATCTGGATCGGTAGTGCGGCAGGCCGCCTGCGCACTCCAGTCGGTTACCCAGCCCATACCGGCGCCGTCCTCTCCCGAATCGAGGCTCCCCCACGGCGGCAGCGGCATATTCACCGCCGCCAGTTGAGGACGTTACGGAAGGCAGGCACAGCGCAACACCCCCTTCGGGCCCAATCTTGAATGGCCCGAACGGACTATGCGTAAGCGGCAGATCACCCGACGGAGTGAGCCGGAGACATGCGTGACTATCCCCGGCAAAGCGGGACAGTTCAGTTGAGTCACAACGGACGACGGATGACGTATGCGGCGGATTCGGGCACCGCTCCACCGGATTCGGGGACGGTGGGTCGCGTGTGCACTGCTGAAGCGGAACCGCGCTGCTGTGACAGCGACCACCAGCTTAGGCCAAGGCGTTACGCCTGTCCGGCGATTCGGAACGTAGGCCTTTCACTAGGGCTTTCGCTCGGGCGCCCCGCTGTTGTAGCGGCCGCGGTGGGTCGAGGCAGCGGCTGCTACAACAGCGGGGCGCCCGAACATCCCGAGGAGCACCCGCTCCGTCGGAACCCCCTTGACTACGGATTAGGCTGCCCCCATGGGAAACAAGCGCTCGGGCGGAGGCCTCTCCCCGGCTCAACAGGCCGCAAAGTTCCTCGGCGTCAGCGCCCTCGCGGGAGCTGTGCTCGCCGGTATCGCGCTGCCCGCGGCAGGCGCGCTCGGCCTGGCGGCCAAGGGGTCGGTCGAGCAGTTCGACGAGATCCCGGCCAACTTGAAGCGTCCGCCGCTCAGTCAGCGCACGACGATCCTGGACAGCGAGGGCGGCACGATCGCCACGGTCTTCTCGCGCGACCGCACCCTCGTGGACCTCAAGGACATCTCGCCGTACATGCAGAAGGCGATCGTCGCGATCGAGGACTCGCGGTTCTACGAGCACGGCGCGGTCGACATGAAGGGCATCCTGCGCGCGCTCAACGAGAACGCGCAGTCGGGCAGCGTCTCGCAGGGCGCGTCCACGCTCACGCAGCAGTACGTGAAGAACGTCTTCGTCGAGGAGGCGGGCGACGACCCGACGAAGGTCGCCGAGGCCACCCAGCAGACCCTCGGCCGCAAGATCCGCGAGCTGAAGTTCGCGATCCAGGTCGAACAGGAGCTGGGCAAGAAGAAGATCCTGGAGAACTACCTCAACATCACGTTCTTCGGGCAGCAGGCGTACGGCGTCGAGGCCGCCTCGCAGCGGTACTTCTCCAAGTCCGCAAAGGACTTGGAGCTGGAGGAGGCCGCACTGCTCGCCGGCATCGTCCAGTCCCCGAGCCGGTACGACCCGGTCAACGACTCGGAGGAGGCCAAGAAGCGGCGCAACATCGTGCTGCAGCGCATGGCCGCCACCCGTGACATCACCCAGGAAGAGGCCGACGCCGCGAAGAAGCGGCCGCTGAACCTCAAGGTCAGCAGCCCGCGCCAGGGCTGCATCACGGCCGCGCGGGGGGCCGGTTTCTTCTGTGACTACGTCAGGAAGGCCTTCCTCAACGAGCCGTCGTTCGGTGACACCCGCGAGGAGCGGGCGAAGATCTGGGACAAGGGCGGCCTGAAGATCCGTACAACGCTAGACCCGCAGGCCCAGGAATCGGTGCAGGCGGCCATAAAGGACAACGTCCGCCAGAACGACCAGGTGGCCACCGCGGTCTCCATCGTCGAGCCCGGCACCGGCAAGGTCCTCGGCATGGGCCAGTCCCGGCCGTACGGCTCCGACATCGGGAAGAACGAGACGGTCATCAACCTCTCCGTGGACGAGCGGATGGGCGGCGGCGCGGGCTACCAGCCCGGCTCCACGTTCAAGCCGATCGTCGCCGCGGCCGCCATCGAGCAGGGCAAGTCCCCGACACAGAAGTACAGTTCGCCGTACGAGATGCCGTACCCGAGCCCGGTGAACACCTGCTCCGGGAACTGGACGAACACGCAGAACGAGAAGCTGACCAACGAGAACGAGGAAGAGGTCGGCCCGTACGGGATGCGGGAGGCGACCGCCAAGTCGGTCAACACCTACTACGTACAGCTGATCAGCGACATCGGGATCTGCCCGGTGACCTCGATGGCCGAGAAGATGGGCGTCAACCGGGCGGACGGCCAGCAGATGGCGCAGGCCCCGTCAATCGCGCTCGGCACTCAGGAGATGTCGCCGCTGACGATGGCCGCCGCGTACGCGACGTTCGCCAGCCGGGGCACGTACTGCACGCCCGTGGCGATCGAGGCGGTGACGGACGCCGACGGCAAGTCGATGCCGGTGCCGAAGACGAAGTGCAACCGGGCCATGTCGCCGAAGACCGCCGACACCGTCAACACCCTCCTCAAGGGCGTGGTCGAGGACGGCACCGGAAAGCAGGCCGGCCTCGGCAGCCGCCCCAGCGCGGGCAAGACCGGAACCACCGACTACCGGTACGCGGCCTGGTTCGTGGGCTACACGCCGAACATGGCCGGCGCGGTCTGGGTCGGCGACCCGGAGCACAAGCGGCCGATGACCGACATCACCATCGGCGGCAACTACTACGACAAGGTCTACGGCGGTGAAGTCCCGGGCCCCATCTGGAAGGCGGCCATGTCGGGCGCTCTCGCCGGGAAGCCCGCGCCGGACTTCAACCTCGTCGACATCCCGAAGGACAAGCCGAAGGACAAGGACAAGGACGAGGCCCACAAGCCGGAGGGACCCGACGACGACGGGGCCGACGGCGGCGACGCGGGCAGCCCGTGGCCCGACTTCACGATCCCGCCGGACGTCCTGGGCGGCGGCGGCAACGGAGGCGGAAACGGCGGCGGCCGCTGGCCCCAGCCGCGGTGAGCCGGATCGCCTGACCGACTCGATCGGCACGAAAGAGGGCGCCCCCTTCCACTCAGGGGCGCCCTCTTCGTACGTACTGCCTGCGTGCGGGCGTGGTCAGCCCGCGAGGAACTGCTTGACCACCGCGGCGACGCGGCCGCCCTCGGCCTGGCCGGCCACCTTCGGGTTCACGATCTTCATGACCTGGCCCATCGCGCGCGGGCCCTCCGCGCCTGCGGCCTTCGCCTCGGCCACGGCCTGCTCGACGATCTGCTTCAGCTCGTCGTCACTGAGCTGCTTCGGCAGGTACACCGCGAGCACCTCGCCCTCGGCCTTCTCCCGCTCGGCCTGCTCGGCGCGCCCGCCCTTGGCGAAGGCCTCGGCCGCCTCGCGGCGCTTCTTCGCCTCGCGCGTGATCACCTTCTGCACCTCGTCGTCGGAGAGCTCGCGGGCGGACTTGCCCGAGACCTCCTCCGTCGTGATGGCGGCCAGGGTCAGCCGGAGCGTGGAGGAGCGCAGTTCGTCGCGCTCCCTGATGGCCGCGGTGAGGTCTTCCTGCAGCTTGGACTTGAGCGTGGTCATGCCCCAAGTGTCGCAGGTGCGGGGCGTACAGCGCCCGCAGATTTCCCGCGGTACGACGCGGTACGACTTCCGCGGCGCTTCTGCAACGATGGACGTATGCGCGCGCGATACGGAGTACCTCTGGGAATCACCGCGGCCACGGCCGCCGGTGTGGTGTACGCGGCCGGGTTCGAGGCCCGCTCCTTCCGGCTCCGACGGGTCACGGTCCCGGTACTCCCCGACGGGATGCGGCCGTTGCGCGTGCTGCAGGTCTCCGACATCCACATGGTCAGCGGCCAGCGCAAGAAGCAGCGTTGGCTGCAGTCCCTCGCCGGCCTGCGCCCCGACTTCGTCATCAACACCGGCGACAACCTCTCCGACCCGGAGGGCGTGCCCGAGGCCCTGGACGCGCTCGGCCCGCTGATGGACTTCCCCGGTGCGTACGTCTTCGGCTCCAACGACTACTACGGCCCCAAACTCCGCAACCCCGCCCGGTACTTGATCGAGAAACTGCAGGGCCGGCACGGCCTCAACGGCAACGCTCCCGCCGTCGGCGTCGTCCACAACCCCTGGGAAGAGCTCCGCGACGCCTTCGACGCGGCGGGCTGGGTCGGCCTCAACAACGCCCGCGGCACGCTGAAGATCGACGGGTACGAGATCGGCCTCACCGGCGTGGACGACCCGCACATCAAGCGCGACAGGTACGCACGCGTGGCCGGCGGTCCCGAGTCGGGCGCGGACTTCTCCATCGGCGTGGTGCACGCCCCGTACATCCGCTCCCTCGACGCGTTCACCGCCGACGGGTACGAGCTGGTCCTCGCCGGGCACACCCACGGCGGCCAGCTCTGCATCCCCTTCTACGGCGCGCTGGTCACCAACTGCGACCTGGACACGGACCGGGTCAAGGGCCTCTCCCGGCACACGGCCGGCGGCCACGACTCCTACCTGCACGTCTCGGCAGGCTGCGGCACCAACCGATACACCCCGGTCCGCTTCGCCTGCCCACCCGAGGCGACCCTGCTGACCCTCACACCTCGGTCGGACTGGCACGTCTGAGGCCGGACTGGCACGTCTGGGGCCGTCCGATCTCGTAGCGGGGCGTCGGATGAGGCCGGCGGGCGTCGGCTGAGGCGGGCGGGGCCCTGTTTGGGGCGGGCGGGGCGTCGGCGGGGCCCGGTTTTGGGCGGGCGGGGCGCCGGCGGGGCCCTGTTTGGGGCGGGCGGGGCGCCGGCTGAGGGTCGGCGGGGCCCGCACGACCCCCCTCTTCATCGCTATCACCGGCCTCGTCCACCACCTGCCCGCACCCTCGTCGGCCTGGTCCGGATCCGCCCCGCCTCGGGCCCTCACCGAAACCGGATTTCGTCTACGGGCGACGGTCCGCTAAAGTAATCGATGTCGCCGCGACGTGGTCACCACAGCAGCGACATCGGGGTGTAGCGCAGCTTGGCAGCGCGCTTCGTTCGGGACGAAGAGGTCGTGGGTTCAAATCCCGCCACCCCGACAGCTAGGTAGCAGGTCAAGGGCCTGATCCGGAAACGGATCGGGCCCTTGCTGCGTCTCCGGTGATCGTTGGGGAGAAATCTCGGAGACGATCTTGTTCGGGGGTGCCAGAGTCAGAGGGTTCCAACCGTTGGGCCGCAGATCGGCTCTCCCCCCTCGCCTCGCCGTTGTGCGCGATCGTGAGGTGTCGGAGCCGAGGTACAAGGAGTCGCCCGCGAACGTCGCCGTGACCGTCGGCCGAGTTGAAGCTCCAGTACGCGACCGGCCGGGCGTACGCGCTGTCCGCCCAGGCCGACCTGGGGAGCCTGCCGCTGCTCGGCGCCGAGCCGCAGCCCGACACCGGTCGCATCCGTACGGCAGACGCCTCGACCACGTCGACGCCCTGCGCCGCCACCTACAGCTCGCTCCTCATCAACGTGGAGAAGCTCTGCCCCGAGGTCGTGATCACGCTCGCACCGGGCAAGGCGACCGCGACCTCCACCGTGGCCAACGCGAAGGTCGGGCTGCCGGGCCTGCCGGTCATCGAGATCTCCGGGCTCACGCCAACGTCGTCCGCCCAGTGCGGCAAGGCCACCGGCAGCACAAGGCTCACCTTGAAGATCGCCGGGCAACCGGTCAACGTATCCACAGAGCCCAGCAACGAACTGGCACTGGACGGAGGTGCACGCCTCATCGTGAACGAGCAGAGGTCGTCGAAGGGGCCGCCGACAGCAGTGGCCTGGCCGTCAACGGACTCCGCGTCGAACTCGCCAGCGGAGCAGGCGAGTTGGTCCTGGCCGCCGCGAACAGCGCCATGCACAACTGCGGTGGCTGACGACGGGCCCCATGACGGGCCCCACGGCACGCCGCAGGAGTACCTCGAAGAGTTCCTGCGGCGGGCCGGGCCTGCGCTCGACGACCTGTTCGCCCGCCGGGGAGGGCAGTTGGAGAACCTGGCCGCTGTCCGCGCCGTGGGCGAGGGCGGGCTGCCGGCGATCCACGCCATCGCTGTCGTCTCGTTCCGGGGCCGCCGCTTCTCGTACCGGCGCCGGATCTGGCCGCCCAGCCACCCACCCGCCACTCAGGCAGGGATCTACGCCACGATGTTGGAGGAACGGCTGCTCACCCGGGCCCACCCAGCCGATGAGGCAGGCAGCGGAGAGGCGCCGATCGAGCTGTGAGGCAGGTGGCGAAGCCGTTCGCATGTGGTGGATCCGACGCCGTAACGGGCAACACGGCCGGCCCGCCCGGTCACCGCCTCGCGCCTCCCGCACGGGTGTGGTCGGGGCCGCTACTTGGGCCTAGGTGGCTGCGGCTTCGCCGAGTCCGACTGCAGGTCCGCGAGGAGTTCCGCCTGGTTGGTCAAGAGGCCGGAGAGGATGGTGCGGGCCACGCGCAGGAGGTCCACCACGTGGGGGCTGGTGAGGGAGTAGTAGACGGTCGAGCCCTGTTTGCGGGTGACGACCAGGTTGGCTCGGCGCAGCACCGCCAACTGCTGGGAGAGGTGGGCGGGTTCGATGCCCACCTCGGGGAGCATCTCCGCCACCGCGTGCTCGCGCTCGCTGAGCAGTTCCAGGACGCGGATACGGGCCGGGTGGCCCAGCGTCTTGAAGAATTCCGCCTTGAGTTGGTACAGCGGCGCGCTCATCGCCCCCGCCTCCCGCGTACAGACTTCACCATGGGGTCATCTTCCCCCGCGGGTGGGGCGGGCCGTCAGGCGGTCCAGCCCTCTGTGCGCCACTCCCGCGTCGACTCGTCGTCGGTGGCGGCGGTGGTGGTGGCGGTGCGGTCGCGGTGGGCGGCGAGGGCGGTGGGCAGGTCGCAGTGGACGGGGATGGCGGGGCCGTCGCTGTCCGGTACGAGGGAGCCGTCCGCCGGAATCGCGGCGAGCTCCAGCGTGCGGCCGCCGTCCGCGAGCCGACGGGCCGCCGTGACGATGGCGAGCTGGCCCTCCGTGGACCAGCTGCGCAGTTCCGTCAGGTCGAGGACGACCGGCCCGGCGCCTCGGGCCAGGACCCAGCCGACCGCGCCGTTGAACCGGTGGGCCGCCTCGGGGCCGAGGTGGCCGGCGACGGAGAGGATGCCCAGATCCTGCTCGATGCGGTAGCGCCATTCGATGGTCATGGTGGTCGTCAACTTTCCTGTGGTGGTGCGGTGGCGGAGGGCTTCACCGCGCGTCGTCCGCCGTCGCCCCGAGCCGGAAACCGGTGATCGTCTGGGGGCGCAGGCGCAGGAACGTGTCGTGCGGGCCGTGCGTCCAGCCGGGCAGGGCGCGGCGGTAGTGGGCGGCCTCGTGCGGGTCGGTGACCAGGTCGAAGGGCCCGGTGGCGGTGACCGTCCAGCCCTCGCCGGTCTCCGCGTCCACCTCGTCGACGTGGTACGAGACAGACGACGGCAGGGCTCCGAGCGCCGCCGGCGTGCGGACGACCAGGCGGCCCACGCCCCAGAGGTGCCGGGCGGGGCGGACGACGGCGCGCTCCCGTTGGACGTACACGAGTCTGCCCAGCGTGCTGCCTTCGAGCAGCCAGAGCGCCTCGGCGCCGGAGACTTCGACCATGCGGGCCGTCGTGTCGGGGGTGGTGCTCATCGGGCAGCCTCCTCACGGTCGGCGGGGGCCGGGGCGGAGGCCTGGGCGGAGGCCTGGGCGGAGGCCTGGGCGGAGGCCGGGGCGGGGGCCGGGGCGGGGGCCGGGGCGGGCAGGACGCCCGTGCGGTGCAGGTGGGCGCGGGCGCCGGCGATGGCCTCGGGCGTGGTGGCGTACTCGCGCCCCTCGTGCCGCAGCAGCTCCAACGCGCCGACGGATTCCAGGACTTGGCGCTGACCTGGCCTTATCCCGGAGGTCATGACGGCGATGCCGCGGCGGTTCAGCTTCTGTACGGCGTCCTTGAGGACGAGCGCCCCGGTCGCGTCCATCGTCGTGACGCGGGACATCCGCAGCACGACCACGCGTACGTCCGCGACCTCGCTGAGTTCGAGCAGGAAGCGGTGCGCGGCCGCGAAGAACAGCGGGCCGTCGATCCGGTACGCGACGATGTGCTCGGCGAGCAGGGCGTGTTCCTCGGCGCTGTGGTCGCCGCGGTCGAGCGGCACCTCGTCCATCCGCGCCTGGCCCGCGACCGCGCGCAGGGCGAGCAGTGCGGCGACAGCCAGGCCGATGACCACCGCGTAGACCAGGTCGAGGGCGAGCGTGGCGGCGGCGGTCAGGACGAGGATGACGGCGTCGGAGCGGGTCGCCCTGGCCATGGCCCGCAGGGAGCCGACCTCGACCATGCGTACCGCGGTGGCGAGCAGGACACCCGCGAGCGCCGCGAGGGGGATCTTCGAGACGAGCGGCGCGGCGGCGAACACGATCACGGCGAGCACGGCGGCGTGAGTGAGTGCTGCGAGCCGCGAGCCCGCACCCGTACGGACGTTGACCGCGGTACGCGCGATGGCGCCCGTCGCCGGTACGCCGCCGAAGAGCGGGGCGGCGATGTTGGCGAGGCCCTGGCCGAACAACTCCCGGTCGGGGTCGTGCTTCTGACCGACCGTCATGCCGTCGGCGACGGACGCGGAGAGCAGCGACTCCAGCGCGGCGAGCGCGGCCACGGCCACCGCCGACGGCAGCAGCGTGCCGAGCGCGCCGAGGTCGAGGAAGGCGAGCGAGGGAGCGGGGAGGCCGGCGGGCAGGGCCCCGATCGGCGGCGCGGCGTCCAGGTGGAAGCCCTGCGCCACGAGCGTCGCGACGATCACGGCGACGATGGAGAACGGGACGGCGGGCCGCAGCCGCGCCCCGACCAGCATCAGCGCGGCCACGCCCAGGGCGAGGCCGACGGCGGTCCAGTTCGGGGCCTGCGCGAACTCCTCGACGGCCCGCCAGGTGACGGCCAGGACCTGCTCGCCCTCGGGTTTGTCGACGCCCAGGGCGTTCGGCACCTGCTGGAGGCCGATGACGCCGGCGATGCCGAGGGTGAAGCCCTCGACGACGGGGGCGGGCACGTACTGCATGTACTTGCCCGCGCGGGCAGCGGCGAGCGCGACGAGCATGAGGCCGGCGAGGAGGCCGACCGTCAGCACGCCGCCGGGGCCGTACCGCGCGGCGATCGGCACCAGTACGACGGTCATCGCGCCGGTCGGGCCGCTGACCTGCAGATTCGAGCCGCCGAAGAGCGCGGCCAGGGCGCCGGCCACCACGGCGGTGGCGAGGCCCGCTTCGGCGCCGAGCCCGGAGGAGACGCCGAAGCCCAGGGCGAGCGGCAGCGCCACGATGGCGACCGTGAGACCGGCCAGCAGGTCGCGGCGCGGGGAGCGCCCCATCTCGGCGAGGTCGGAACGCGTGGGAAGCAGTGCGCGCAGGGGCGCGCGGACAGGGGCAGCCGCACGGGAGCCGGGCCGAGGGTCGACGGGCGTGCTCACGAGGTCGCGACCTCGGATTCCCGCAGCTCGGCGAGGAGTTCGTTCTGCCCGGAGAGCATCTCGGTCAGGATCCGGCGGGCGGCCCGCATCAGATCGGCCACGTCGCCGCCCGCCAGCGCGTAGACGACGGTCGAGCCCTCGCGGCGGGAGCTGACGATGCCGGAGCGGCGCAACACCGCGAGCTGCTGCGACAGCGCGGCGGGTTCCACCTCGATCTCCGCGAGCAGGTCCCGCACCGGCGCCGGCCCCTCCTGCAACAGCTCCAGGACCCTTATCCGCACGGGGTGACCGAGCATCCGGAAGAACTCGGCCTTGGCCTGATACAGCGGAACCGACACGTGCCCTCTCCCTGGTACCCGCGCCCGGCGGGGCGCACTCAGCCGGGCCCGCGACCGTCTGCGACACCGTGCGACGGCCGCGGGCACGGTCCGCACACCATCTAACGAATTGCATAATTTCGCAATTCAGCTACTTGTTTTCTAGGCTGGCCCCGTGACTGAGACCCCTGAGACCCTTCCCCCCTGCCCCCAGTGCTCCGGCGCCTACGCCTACGAGATGGGCGCCCTGCTCGTCTGCCCCGAATGCGGCCACGAGTGGTCCCCCGCAGCCGCCGAGACGGAGGACGCGGCCGCCGGACAGAACGTCGTCAAGGACGCGGTGGGCAACGTCCTCGCGGACGGCGACACGGTGACCGTGATCAAGACCCTCAAGGTCAAGGGCAGCCCGTCCGGCATCAAGGCCGGCACGAAGGTGCGCGGCATCCGCCTCATCGAGAACGCCGTGGACGGCCACGACATCGACTGCAAGGTCGACGGCTTCGGCGCCATGCAGCTCAAGTCCAGCGTGGTCAAGAAGGCTTGACGGTGGAG
>NZ_JASCIQ010000064.1 GCF_029968035.1 Streptomyces cavernicola
GGGGGGGGGGGGGGGGGGGGGTCGGGGCGGGGGCCCCGACCGCTGCGCGGGGCTTTTCCCCTACCCGCCCCTTCCCGAAAGTCCTCAGCGGACAGCTCCCCGGGGCTGCGCCCCGGACCCCGGCTGCACTTCGGCTCTCCCGCCGTCGTGGCTGGTCGCGCAGTTCCCCGCGCCCCTGAAAGACCAGCCCCTGTCGGGGCTAAATCCCGTCCCAGCCCTCAAATTCAGCCCCTCCTGCCGATTGAGGAGCGGGGCGAATCCAGCCCCTCCGGGAGATTGAGGAGCCGGGCAAATCCAGCCCCTCCGGCGATTGAGGAGCGGGGGTTCCGGGGGCTGGCCCCCGAAGCGGGGTCCGGGTCGGAGCCCCGAAGCGGGGTCCAGGGGCGGCAGCCCCAGGCAGGGGTCTGGGGGGGGAGCCCCCGGGCAGGGGTCTGGGGGGACCCCCCGGTGCCGACGGCAGTCTTTCGGGAAGGGGCGGGGAGGGGAGAAGGAAGTCAGCCCAAGCCCGGCACCAGCTTCGCCAGCGCCGCCCGCGTAGCCGCCGCGTCCGTGTGCAGGAGTGCGCGCAAGCCCACAGCGCGGGCCCCCAGCACATTGGGCTCGGCGTCGTCGATGAACACGACGCGCGACGCGGGGAGTCGGAGCCGTTCCAGGGTGAGCTCGAAGATCGCCGCGTGCGGTTTGCGCAGGCCGACCTCCGCCGAGATCACCAGCGGGTCGAACAGCGCCTCCAGCCGCTCGCGCGGGTAGATGTCGCCCCAGCTGTTGGACAACAGGCCGACGCGCACGCCGAGTCGGCGCAGCTCGGCCGCCAGGTCGAACATCGCCTCGTCCTCGCGGAGTTCCGCGAACAGCCGGGCGAGCACGCCGACCGGGTCGACAGGCCGGCCGTCGACGGTGCTGAGCTCGGCGGCCAGGAGCGCGTCGAACTCGGCGCTGCTCAACTCCCCCGTCTCCAGGCGGTGGATGGGCGTGCCGTCGGGGGCGTCGCGCGCCAGCCAGGCCTTCAGCGTGCGGGAGAACGAGGCCGGGTCGATGCCGTCGCGGGCCAGCCAGGCGTCGATCGAGTCCCGGACGGGCCCGGTGAGGACGCCGCCGAAGTCGAACACGACGGCGTCGACGAGACGCTCACCCCCGATCGTGCCCCCGACCGTTCCGCCGTCCGGCATCAGACGCCCCCGGTGAGCGTCACGCCGCCGTCGACCACGAGGAGTTGGCCGGTCATCCAGGCCGCGTCGGCGGAGAGCAGGAACGCCACGACGCTGCCGATGTCGTCCGGTACGCCGAGCCGCTTCAGCGGGTACGCGGACGCGACCTCCTCCTCGCGCCCGTCGTAGAGCGCGGTGGCGAACTTGGTCTTCACCACGGCGGGGGCGACCGCGTTGACCCGGATGTCGGGGCCCAACTCGACCGCGAGCTCCTCGGTGATGTGGGTGAGCATCGCCTTGGAGGCGCCGTAGAAGCCGATGCCGGGCGCGGGGCGGACGCCGGCGACCGAGGAGACGTTGACGACCGCGCCGCCGTGGTCCTTCATCCAGGCGGCGTGGATCTGCTGCACCCAGGAGAGCGCCGCGAGGCAGTTGACCTCGACGATCTTGCGGGCGGCGGCCAGGTCGAGGTCGACGAGCGGGCCGTACACCGGGTTGATGCCGGTGTTGTTGACGAGCAGGTCGGCGCTGCCGAAGGTGTCGACGGCGCGCTTGACGGTCTCGGCCTGGTGGGCGGTGTCGTCGGCGTGGCCCGCGACGCCGAGAGCGTGCTCGGGGCCGCCGAGCTGGGCGACCGCCTCGTCGAGCGCCTCCTGCTTGCGGGCCGTGACGACGACCTTCGCGCCCTCGGCGACGAGCCGCTCGGCGATGGCGAGGCCGATGCCGCGGCTGGCGCCGGTGACGATGGCCGTGCGTCCTGCGAATCGCGTGCTCATGGGGTCCTTGCTCGTGGGTTCGGTGGTGGACTGCGGGTTCGTGCCGTTCGTACTCATGGTGCCTCTCCGCCTCGTGGTGCTCGTGGTGCTTCTCCGCCTCGCGGTGTTTCTCCGCCCCGTGGTGCTTCTCCGCCCCGTGGCGCCTCTCAGCTGAGCCGCTCGATGACCATGGCCATGCCCTGGCCGCCGCCGACGCACATGGTCTCCAGGCCGAACTGCTTGTCGTGGAACTGGAGCGAGTTGATCAGCGTGCTGGTGATGCGCGCGCCGGTCATGCCGAAGGGGTGGCCTACGGCGATGGCGCCGCCGTTGACGTTGAGCCGGTCCTCGTCGATACCCAACTCCCGTGCGGACGGGATGACTTGGGCGGCGAAGGCCTCGTTGATCTCGACCAGGTCGATGTCGTCGACGCCGAGGCCGGCACGATCGAGAGCCTGCCGGGACGCCTCGACCGGGCCGAGGCCCATGATCTCGGGCGAGAGGCCGGAGACGCCGGTGGAGACGATCCGGGCGAGCGGGGTGAGGCCGAGCTCGCGGGCCTTGACGTCGGACATGATCACGAGCGCGGCCGCGCCGTCGTTGAGCGGGCAGCAGTTGCCCGCGGTGACGGTCCCGTCCGGGCGGAACACCGGCTTCAAACCCGCCACGCCCTCCAGGGTCACGCCCGCGCGCGGACCGTCGTCCGTGGCGACCACCGTGCCGTCGGGCAGCGTCACCGGCGTGATGTCGCGGGCCCAGAAGCCGTTCGCGAGGGCCTTCTCCGCCCGGTTCTGGCTGCGCACGCCGAAGGCGTCCTGGTCGGCGCGGGTCACGCCCATGAGCTGGGCGACGTTCTCGGCGGTCTGGCCCATCGCGATGTACGCGTCCGGCAGCGCGCCGAAGCTCCGCGGGTCGGCCCAGGTCTGGCCGCCGGCCGCGAACATCTCGCTGCGGGTCTGCGCCTCGCCGAACAGCGGGTTGCGGGTGTCCGGCAGGCCGTCCGCGGTGCCCTTGCCGTAGCGGCTGACGGTCTCGACGCCGACGGAGAGGAACACGTCGCCCTCCCCCGCCTTGATGGCGTGCAGCGCCATGCGGGTGCTCTGCAGGCTGGACGAGCAGTAGCGGTTGACAGTGGTGCCCGGCACCCCGTCGAGTCCCGCGAGGACGGCGACGATGCGGCCCATGTTGAAGCCGGACTCCCCCGCGGGCTGGCCGCAGCCGAGCACGAGGTCGTCGATGTCGGCCGGGTCGAGCGCGGGCACCTCGGCGAGCGCCGCCCGCACCATCTGCACGGCGAGGTCGTCGGGGCGCAGGTCCTTCAGCGAGCCCTTGTACGCCCGGCCGATGGGCGAGCGGGCGGTGGCGACGATCACGGCTTCCGGCATCAGGACCCCTTCAGAACCTCGGCTTCGGAACATCCACTTCAGAACATCGACTTCAGAACATCGACGCATACTAAGCAGTTGCTTAGAGCTTGCTTGCGGACTCACCTTCGCGCAGCGGACGGGCGGCGTCAACGGTCGGCGCCGCCCTGTAAGCCGCGTCACACGGCTCAGTCCACCGCTCGACCGGGCAGCGCCCCGTGGATCAGCCCCCGTCGACGATCTCCCGCGCCCGCTCGACCAGTTCGACCTTGCGGATCTTGCCGGTGGTCGTCATCGGGAACTCCCCCACGATCCGCACCTTCGGCACCTTGTACGCGGCCATCGCCGAGCGCGCCCAGCTCTCCAGGCCCTCGGCGGTGAGCCCCGCGCCGGGTTCGCCGGGCTCGCCGGGCTCGCCGGGTTCCAGGCTCACGAACGCGACCGGCACCTGCCCCTTCTCGGGGTGCGGGCTCGGCACGACCGCCGCCGTGCGGACGCCCGGGTGCCGGGTCAGGAGCAGCTCGACCTCGGCCGGGAAGACGCTCATCCCCTTGACCTTGATCATGTCCTTGTCGCGGCCGAGGTAGCGCAGGCTGCCGTCCTCGCCGATCCGGCCGTTGTCCCCGGTGTGCAGCCAGCCGTCCCGCAGCTGGGCGGCGGTCGCCTCGGGGTTGCGCCAGTAGCCGGTCATCACCGAGGGGCTGCGGACGACGATCTCGCCGACCTCGCCGAGCGGCAGCGGCTCGCCGGTCTCGAACGACACGACCGCGATGTCGGTGCCGGGCACGGGCACCCCGCAGAAGACAGGCTCGGCGAGCAGGTCCCGGTCGTCCTTCGCGAGGCCGTACGGCGTCGCGTCGAAGGTGTGCGTCTCGGTCATCCCGTAAGCGCCTTCGCGGAGCACCGAGTGGGCTCCGGCGGCGGACTGCCAGCGGTGGCGGACCTCGGGGCTGAGTTTGCGTACGAAGGAGACCGCCATGGGGTCGTCGAGGGCGGAGAGGTCCGCGTCGGCGAACTCCGGGCGTTCCAGGAGCTCCAGGTAGTTCTCGACGGTGCCGACCATCGTGGAGACGCGGTGCCTGCCGAGCAGGTCGAGGGCCGCGCCCGGGTCCCAGCGGGGCATGAGGACGGAGGTGCCGCCGAGGACGAGCGGGCTGAGGACGCCGAGGTTCTCGCCGGCGATCCAGAAGACCGGGATGTAGCAGAGCGCGATGAAGCCGCCGTCCGCGCCGCGGCCCATGGCGCTCGCGCTGGAGGCCGTGGTGTAGAGCATGTGCCGCTGGGTGTGCTCGCAGCCCTTGGGGAGTCCGGTGGTGCCGCCGGTGTAGTTGAGCGCGGCCAGGGCGTCCAGGTCGGTGGGGTGCGCGGGCGCGGGGGCGTGTGCGGCGGCCGTGGACCAGGCGGTGCGGCCGGGGGTTCCTGCGGGGAGTTCCGGTCCGGTCGCGGCGGCGGCCATCTCGTCGGCTCCGGTGACGAGGATCTGGCGTACGGGGACGCGGTCGAGGACCTGGTCGAGGACGGGCAGGAGCCGGTCGAGGGTGACGACGACCTCGGCGCCGCTGTCGGTCAGCTCGTGCGCCAACTCGGCTGCCTGGAACATGGGGTTGACGGGTACGTGCACCGCACCGAGCCGCAGGATCGCCATCATCGCGACGATGAACTGCGGGGTGTTCGGCAGGTGCACGGCCACCCGGTCGCCGGGCCGTACGCCGGTGTCGTGCAGCCAGCCCGACACCGCGCCGATCAGGGCGTCCAGTTCGGCATAACTCGTACTGCGGCCCTCGAAGACGATCGCCGGGCGGTCCGGTTCGGTGCGGGCCCAGTGGGCGACGTGCTCGGGTATGCCGATCTCGCCGAGCGGGTAGTGCACCTCGGCCGGGAGGCCGGGCGGGCGGGTGACGTCCTGGCGGGTGCGCAGGTCACGGAGGTAGTGCTCAAGCTTCTCGCGGTCCAAGGCTCGCTCCTCTGTGGTCACGGTCGAAGTCGGATGCGTGTGCTCACCAGGTGTCCACGAACGACCTTTGTGCGGGCGGCAGTTGGGTGCTCGCGGGCGGCAGGACGCCGGTGATCCAGGCCCTGGTGTCCGCCGGGTCGATGACGTCGTCCAGCTCGAAGACGGTGGCCGCGTTGACGGCCTTGCCGCGGTCGCAGTGCTCGGCGACCAGCTCGTCGAAGGCGCGCTGCCGGTCGGCCGGGTCGTCGATGGCCTCCAGTTCGCGGCGGTAGCCGAGGCGTACCGCGCCCTCCAGGCCCATGGGCCCGACCTCGCCCGTCGGCCAGGCCACCGTCGCCGCCGGGGTGCGGAAGCCGCCGCCGACCATCGCCATCGCGCCGAGCCCGTACGCCTTGCGCAGCACGACCGCGACGACCGGGACGCGCAGGTTCGCACCGACCACGAAGAGGCGGCTGAAGTGCCGTACGGTCGCGGTGTGTTCGGCGTCCGGGCCGACCATGAAGCCCGGGGTGTCGCAGAGGGACACGACCGGGAGTCCGTGGGCGTCGCAGAGCTGCAGGAAGCGGGCGAGCTTGTCGGCCGAGGGCGAGTCGATCGCACCGCCGAGGTGCGCGGGGTCGTTGGCGATCAGGCCCATCGGGCGGCCCTCGATCCGGACCAGGGCGGTGACGACGCTGCGGCCGAACGCGGGGCGCAGTTCGAGCACCGAGTCCTCGTCGGCGATGCCGCGCACGGCGGCGCGCACGTCGTAGACCCGCACCCGGTTCTCCGGGACGACATGCCGCAGGGCGCGCTGGTCGGGCCGGGTCCAACTCTCCTTCGGGCCCTGGAAGTACGACAGGTAGCGGCGGGCGACGTCGACGGCCTCGGCCTCGTCCCGTACGAGGACGTCCACGACCCCGTTCGGCGCCTGCACGGACATCGGGCCGACCTCCTCGGGCCGGAACCGTCCGAGGCCGCCGCCCTCGATCATCGCGGGGCCGCCCATGCCGACGTTGGCGTCCTCGGTGGCGATGATGACGTCGCAGCAGCCGAGGAGCGCGGCGTTGCCCGCGAAGCAGCGCCCGGAGGCGATGCCCACGGTGGGCACCAGGCCGCTGAGCCGGCCCATCGTCGCGAACGTGGGCACGTCCAGGCCGGAGGCCGTATTGCTGTCGGTGTCGCCGGGCCGGCCGCCGCCGCCCTCGGCGAAGAGCACCACGGGAATCCGCTGCCGCTCGGCGAGTTCGAGCATCCGGTCGGTCTTGTGGTGGTTGACGTACCCCTGCGTCCCGGCGAGGACCGTGTAGTCGTACGCGAGGACCGCGCAGCGCTCGGCGTCGACCTCGCCGATGCCTGTGATCATGCCGTCGGCGGGGGTGTTGGCGATCAGGTCGTCGAGGGAGCGGCGGCGGCGCTGCGCGGCCACGGCGAGGGAGCCGTACTCGACGAACGAGCCCTCGTCGCACAGGTCCTGGACGTTCTCGCGGGCGGTGCGGTGGCCGGTGGCGTGGCGGCGGGCGACGGCTTCGGGGCGGTTCTCGTCGCGCGTGCAGGCGTGCCGCCGGTCGATCTCCGCGAGGTCGGGGCGGACCGCGTCGAGGTCCAACTCCTCTTCGGCCAGGGCCTGTTCGCCCTGGACCGCGTCCGGGTCGAGGCGAAGGAGCAGGCCCGACTCGGCGACGGTCTCCCCGACGGCGACGCACACCTCGCGCACGGTGCCGGTGACGCCCGCGGTCACGACGTGCTCCATCTTCATGGACTCCAGGACCGCCAACGGCGTTCCCGCGGCGACGTGTTGACCCGGCTGTACGGGTACGGAGACGACGGTGGCGACGAAGTCGGCACGCACCTCGGCGAGGTCGCCCTCGGGCGTCGCGGGCTCCTCCTGCGGCAGCAGCTCGTCGAGGCGGTCGTCCACGAAGCGGGTGGTGGCCTCGCCGCTGCGGAACGCGGGGTGGTCCAGGATGGCGCGCAGGGCGGGGATGTTGGTGCCGGGGCCCTCGACGCGGAACTCGGCGAGCGTCGCCCCGGCCCGCACGGCCGCCCGGTCGAGCCCGCCGCGCCGCGTCGACACGATCACCTTCGCGAGCAGCGAGTCGTACCGGCCGTCGGCGACCAGGCCCGCGTGCCCGTGGGTGTCGACCCGTACGCCGGGACCGGTCGGCACTTCGAAGACCTCGACGCGTCCCGAGGTCGCGCGTGCCGTACCGTCGCGCCGCAGGGTCTCCAGGTTGACCCGCGCCTGCACGGCCACCCCGTGCGGAGCCGGGATGTCGGCCTGGGTGAGGCCGAGTTGGCCCAGGGTGCGGCCGAGTGCGACCTCCAACTGGGCGGAGACCAGGTCGACTCCGGTGATCTCCTCGGTCACCGTGTGCTCGACCTGGACCCTGGGGTTGGCCTCCATGAAGTACCAGCGGCCTGGGTCGCGCGCGTCGACGAGGAACTCGAACGTGCCGAGCCCCTCGTAGCCGACCGCTGCGGCCATCCGGCAGGCCGCGTCGAGCAGCGGAGCGCGCTCCTCGGCCGCGAGCGTCGTGCACGGGGCGACCTCGATCAGCTTCTGGTGCCGGCGCTGGATCGTGCACTCCCGGTCCCACAGGTGGCTGACGGCGCCGCTGCCGTCGCCGAGCACCTGCACCTCGATGTGCCGGGCCTCCTCCAGGAGCTCCTCGACGTACAACGACCCGTCGCCGAAGGCCCGTTCAGCCTCGGACCGGCACCGCTCGAAGGCCTCCGCCAGCTCCTCCGGCCGCCTTACGACACGCATGCCGCGCCCGCCGCCGCCGGAGGCCGCCTTGGCCATCACGGCCGCGCCCGGCCCGAGCCCGTCGAGGAACGCGGCCGCCTCGGCGAGCGTCGTCCCCGCCGGGGTGGCCCGCAGTACCGGCACGCCCTGCGCCTCGGCGAGGGCCCGCGCCCGCGCCTTGTCGCCGAACTCGACAAGCACCTCCGGCGAGGGGCCGACGAAGGTGAGCCCCGCCTTCCGGCACAGGCGCGCGAACTCGGCGTTCTCGCTGAGGAATCCATAGCCGGGGTGCACCAGCGCGCAGTCGGCGCGGCGGGCCACGGCGACCAGCTGCTCGGCGTCCAGATAGCCGCCGTCCCCGGTCAACTCGTGCGCCTCGTCGGCGAGTCGTACGTGCAGCGCGTCCCGGTCCCCCGGCGTGTGCACCGCGACGGGCCGCAGCCCGGACGCGCGCGCGGCACGGACGACGCGGACGGCGATCTCGCCTCGGTTGGCGATCAGAACACTGGTCACGATGCGGGTTCTCCAGAGAGGTCCGTGCCACGGCGACGAAGCGCGGCCGCCCCGACCCCGACGACCACGCCCGCACGCCACCCCGACCCACGGGCACGCGCTGTTCCGTCACCGTCGACATCTGCATGGCAGCCACACATACCACCCAGTCGGTACGCATGCTGCCCGCCCCTCCTGAACAGCGTCAAGGGGTGTGCGGGGGTGCGATTCGGGAGTCCGAGGCGGCGTAGACGACGGTGCCGACGTGGGCATGGATGAGCGTGCTGCTGCAGAGCAGGCACGGTTCGAGGGTGATGTAGAGGCGGTGGTCCAGGTAGCGGCGCCGGGCGGACAGTTGGGCGAGGACGTTGATCTCGGCGTGCGCGATGGCGGAGTCAACCCCTCACAGAGTGAGTAGACACTGTCTACTCACTCTTGGTAGACACTGTCCATGACTGATGGGGGCTCCCTGCGGGAGCGGTTGATCGACGCCGGGGTCGAGCTTGTGCTTGCCGGGGGTTCCGCGTCCGTGGGCCTGCGGGAGACGGCCAGACGGGCCGGGGTTTCGCACGGGGCGCCACGGCGGTACTTCCCCACGCACCACGCACTGCTCTCGGCCGTCGCCCGTCGCGGCTTCGAGGACCTGGGCGCCCGGTTCGAGGCCGCGGTCGCCGCGGCGAGCACGGCGCGCGAACAGTTGGAGGCGGTCTCGCGGGTGTACGTCGAGTACGCGCTGGAACATCGCGGCATGTTCGAGCTGATGTTCCGGCACGACCTGCTCGACAGCGCGGCGCAGGCAGCGGACCAGCCGCGGTTGCGCGAGTCGGCCCTGCCGCTGTTCGGGCACATCACCGAACTCGTCGCGCGATGCCGGGCGGAGCGGAATGCCGGGCGACACCCGGACGGGCCGTACGAGAACGAACCGCTGCCCGCCGTGACGGCCGCCGCCCTGTGGTCGAACCTGCACGGCATCGCCCAGCTGTGGGCCTGGGGCAGCCTCCAACTCGCCCTCGAAGCCCCGCCGTTGGGCGACGGCCCCGATGACGACCAGCGCGACGACCGACGTAACGACCGACGCGACCGGCTCATCGCGGCCGCGCTGGACGCCCACCTCGGCCCGGTGTCCTCGTGACGGCACCCGCACAGCGTCGGCTCGCACTGCTCGTCAGCGTGGTCGGCGCGATGCTCGTCGCCCTGGACGGCACCGTCCTGCTGGTGGCGCAGCCCAGCCTTCAGCGCGATCTCGGTGCGAGCGTGGCGCAGGTCCAGTGGACGAGCACGGGCTATCTGGTCGCGGTGGCCGCGCTGCTCGTCATCGCCGGGCGTCTCGGGGACCGGTACGGGCACACGCGGCTGCTGTTCGTCGGCGTACTCGGCTTCGGGGCCGCGTCGGCCGGCATCGCGCTCGCGCCGACCGTCGACGGGGTGATCGTCCTGCGGGCCGCGCAGGGCGTGTTCGGCGCGCTGCTCCAGCCGGCCACCCTCGCACTGTTGCGCCTGACGTTCCCGTCGGACCGGCTGGGCACCCCGATCGCCGTCCGCACCAGTGCCATCGCGGTGGCGGCAGGGGCCGGCCCGGTCCTGGGCGGCGTCCTGGTCGCCCAGTGGGGATGGCGTGCCGTGTTCTGGGTCAACGTCCCGGTCGCGCTCCTGATCGCCGCGCTCACCCTCGCCGTCCGGCAGCGGACTCCCGAACGCACGGCTTCCCAGCGCCTCGACCTCTCCGGTGCGGCGCTGCTCGCGGCCGTACTCGCGGTTCTGGTGCACACCTTGGCCGGTGTCCCGACGCGCGGCTGGGGCGGCGCTTCGACGGTGTTCGGACTCGCCGCCGCCCTCGCCCTCGCCGCCTTGCTCGTTACGCGCGAGCGACGCGGTACGCACCCGATCGTGCCGCACGCGGTGGCGCGGTCCGTGCCGGTGTCCGCGTCCATGGCTCTCCTGCTCGTCATCAGCGCGAGCCTGTTCGGCGCGCTCTTCGCGGCGACGTTCCGACTCCAGGACGTGCTCGGCCTCGACGCGTTCGCCAGCGGCCTGCGCGTCCTGCCGCTGACCGCGTCGATGATCCTCGGCGCGCCCGTCGCGGTGATCGCACTGCGCCGGCACGGCCCGCGTCGCACCGCGCTCTCCGGTACGGCGCTCGTCGCCCTCGGCCTCGTAGGGCTGTCCCAACTGGGCCCGAACAGCGCCTGGTTGGCCACGGGCGCAAACTTCGCCGTGCTCGGCGCGGGGTTCGCCACGGTGATGGTCACCGCCACCGGGACCGTCGTCGGGGACGCGCCCGCCGGGTACGCCGGAGTCGTCGGCGGCCTCAAGCAGACCGCCGTGAACATCGGGCCGACCCTCGGCATCGCCGTCGCGGCCGGCACGGGCAGCGCGGCCTCGGCCTCCGCGTTCGACTCCACGCTGCTGACCCTGGCCGCGGTCGCCCTCCTCGGCCTGCTGCCCGCGGCACTGCTCCCCTCCGGGCTCGCCTCCGGGCGTACGGTCGCGCCCGCGCGGGAGACGACACCACCGGCCGGGCCGACCCCCGACGACCGGGCGTGCGGCCTGCACGGCGACCGCTGACCGTGGCGGGTTCGAGGCAGCAGACCTAGTGGAGATCCTACAAATCCCTACCTCCGCACTCCGTCGATCGTGGCACCTGATGGCATGTGACTTTGCTGGCAGAGTGGCCAATGCCTTGATCATCTCCCGCCTTACTCGCATGCGGGAGGTGTGCCTATTACACAAAGGAGGCCGTTCGATGACTGCAGACATGACGAAGGTCGTGGTGACGGGGCTGGGCGCGACGACACCTCTCGGCGGGGACGTTCCCTCGACGTGGGCCGGGCTGCTCGCCGGAGAGTCCGGGATCAGCGCGATCGAAGAAGAGTGGGCGACCCGACTCCCCGTACGGATCGCGGGCCGGCTGCGGGTCGAACCGAGCGAGGTCATCGACCGCGTACAGGCCCGCCGGCTCGACCGGTGCGAGCAGATCGCGCTCGTCGCCGCCCGCGAGGCGTGGGCCGACGCGGGCCGCCCGGAGGTCGAACCGGAGCGCCTGGCCGTGGTCGTCGGCACGGGCACGGGCGGCGCGCTGACCATGCTCGGGCAGGACGACGTCCTGGAGTCCTCCGGGGTGCGCCGGGTCTCGCCGCACACCGTGCCCATGCTGATGGCCAACGGCGCCGCGGCCTGGGTCAGCATGGAACTCGGTGCGCGCGGCGGGGCTCACACCCCCGTCAGCGCCTGCGCCTCCGGCGCCGAGGCGATCGCGATGGGCCTGGACCTGATCCGCCTCGGCCGCGCGGACGTGGTCGTCGCGGGCGGCACCGAGGCGTGCATCCATCCGCTGCCGCTGGCGGGGTTCGCCCAGGCCAAGGCACACTCCACGCGCAACGACGCCCCGCAGGAGGCGTCCCGGCCGTTCGACACCGACCGGGACGGATTCGTCATCGGTGAAGGAGCGGGCCTGGTGGTCCTGGAACGGGCCGAGTTCGCGGCCGCGCGGGCCGCCCGCGTGCATGCGGTACTGGCCGGAGCGGGCGTCACCTCCGACGCTCACCACATCACCGCCGCCCACCAGGACGGGCAGGTGCGCGCGATGCGTCTCGCCCTGGCGACGGCCGGGCTCGCCCCGCAGGACGTGCAGCACGTGCACGCCCACGCGACGTCCACCCCCCTGGGCGACGTCACCGAGGCCGAGTCGATCGTCGCGGCCATCGGTACCCACCCGGCCGTCACCGCGACCAAGTCGATGACGGGACACCTCTTCGGCGCGGCCGGCGCCCTCGGCGCCATCGCCGCGATCCTCGCCCTGCGCGACCAGGTCGTGCCCGCCACCCAGAACCTGGAGAATCTCGACCCGCAGGTGAAGCTCGACATCGTCACCGGCCGGCCGCGACGCGGCGCGCTCACCGCGGCGCTGACCAATGCGTTCGGCTTCGGCGGACACAACGCGTCGCTCGCGTTCACCGCCGAACCCGTCTGACAGCCCCTCAATCCTCTTGATGGCTCACGATGTTGAGGATGTTGCCGTCGGGGGCGCGGACGAAGAACCTGCGCGGCCCCCACGGCTCCTCCGTCAGCGGATGCACGATCTCGAAGCCGCGCCGCCTCGCCTCCGCGTACAGCGCGTCGACGCCCTCACCGGCCTTGACGGAGACGACCGGGTTGCGGGGCGCGGTGGCGTCGCGGGTGACGAGCTGGATCTCGGCGCGGCCGTCGGGCGAGCGGTAGCGGGCGACCCAGCCGAGGTCGAACTCCTCGACGCTCAGGCCGAGATAGCCGGTGTAGAAGCCGCGGGCGGCGGCGAGGTCCGGGACGGTCAGGTCCGCGGTGATGCCGGTGACGTGGACGGGGTCCATCGCTCCTCCGAGGGCAGCTGGTTCGGGCGGTCGCCCCGGACGGATGCGGCATGAGAGCCTCACGCCCATGGCCACGGAAACCGAGGTGGGAGAGCTATTGCACCAGCGCGGATGGCGAACGGCATTCACGGTCGCCGGAAGGGTGAACGCGTGGGCCGAGCTGGTGAACGCCGTAGAGCACGGCTACGACAGCGACATCTACGCGTACACCGATGACCTCTACTGCCGGAACTGGCTGCACGAGGCGTGGCTCCTCCTCGACGAACACCTGGTCCAGCTCTGGACCCCGCAGATCAAAGCTCTGGACGAGCGCTACCGGGCCGCGACCGTCGACGACGACGGCCAGGCCCTCGACCGGTTCCACCGGCGGCCCGGCCCCGACCTCTGGTGGTGGCGGCGACACCCCCGCATCCTCACCGGAGACCTCGGACGTTCGCTCCGCTCGGCCGGCGCCGTCGGCATCGACCCGGACCCCGCATGAGCTTGGATCACCTCACTCGGCCTTCCTGAACAGCTCCGACATGCCGTCGCCGGTTCGCCGGGTGAGGCGGCCCGGTGCGTCAGAGGGCAACAGGCCCACCCGGGCGGCCAGTTCACGCCCGTGCACGTCGACCGCCGCCTCGATCAGTTCGGCCAGGGCGTCCAGGGCCGTACGGGCGCGGGTGCGGGCCACAGCCGCGCAGCCGACGGCGATCAGCGCGGCGGGCCACCACCAGCAGGCGAGCAGCGCGTACCCGAGGGCCCAGGCGGCGAGCCGGGCGGCCGCGGAGAAGGAGTCGCCGGCGGACTGGAGCTGTCGTACGGCCGGTTCGGGGAGGGTCAGCCAGAGGCGGGGCCAGAGCGCGGCGAGGTCGACGCCGTAGGCGTCCGCGACCCGGTCGGCGGTGGTCTGCATGCGGTCGCCGTACCAGGTGGGGCGGGACGGTCTGCGGAGCGCGAGGCGGTCGCGGGCCTCGATCCGGGACCGGAGCCGGGCGAGGGCCCGTGCGGAGGGCGACTCGGGATGCGGGGCGGGGTGCGGGCCGCCGGGGTCGGGGGCCGGGTCGGCGATCGTCTGGCGGAGCGCCGCGTCGACCTTCTCGTCCCGTGCCGTCCAGTGGCGTCGGCGGCGCTCGGTGAGGGCGCGGCTCAGCGGGCCGCGGGGGTGGCGGAGCCAGTGGTGTTCGACGGCGCCGCCGAGGAACTGCGCGGCGAGCGAGGCCGCGGCCGCCGCCAGCAGGGCGAGGGCCGCCAACAGGGCGGCGGTGCCCGGCCGTTCGAGTGCGGGGCGGGCGGCGAGCTCGTCCAGGGTGGCGCGCAGCCGGTCCAGGTCCTGCCAGTGGCGGTGCCCCAGGGTCGTGCCGACGGCGGTGACGGCGAGGAAGAGCGCACCGGGCAGCACGAGCAGATTCAGCCATCGCTCGGTGAGCTTGCTGCCCAGGGTGGTGAGGAGTGGGTTCATGGGTCAGATCCGGAGGCGGGGGTTGGGGGGGTGGCCGCCGCCCCTGGGGCTGCGCCGGGGGGGCGAGCGTCAGGCGAGGCGGGTCTTGTGCATACGGGTCTCGTGGACGGCGCAGAGCGGTGTGGGCCACAGGTCGCGGGCCCGCTCGACGCGCGTGCAGCGGTCCGACGCGGGGCAGACGGCCGCCTTGATGTGCGCTACGACGCCGGGCGCCCGCGTACCGCGTGACCCGTGCACCAGGCCGTTCGCGTACCCGGCCCTGCGCAGCTCCCGGTCCAGCGCGTCGAAGCACACCTCGAGCTCGGCCGGTTCCGCGCCCGCGCGGAGCGCCTCCCTGGCCCGTGCGGCCGCGGCCGCCACCTCCGGCCACCGCCGTGCCTCGTCCGTGGAGCCGAGCAACTCGCAGAGCGCAGCGGTCCTGTGGGCGCGCTCGGAGCGGTCGGCTGGTGCGGTCATGACTCAAGTGTGCAGCACAGCAGTCGAGTTGACGACGTTTCCTGCGATGCTTGGCTCCACTGAGAGGGGAGATCGGCAACGTGAGGGACGATCAGGGCGGCGAGGTCGGGCGCGACGCTCGGCACGCGTACGCGAAGCACCAGCCGCCCCCGAGCGCGGCGAGCGAGCGGGACCAGCTCGTGCGGGCCGTCCGGGAGCGCGTCCTGCGCAGCGACGCCGGGGGCGGGCGGGTGCACGCGGAGGCCGTGTGCGGCGGCGCGGCGGACGAGGAGCTGCGCGCCCTCCTGCGGGTCGCCGACGCCAGGACCGACCTGGAGGCCCGGCACGTGGCCGGCTGGCTCTGCGCCGCCCGCGCCGCGGCGGACGCCGGAGGCCTCGGCGCCGTCCACGGCAGCATGGCCGGAACCCTGCTCTTCCCGGTGTGGGTCGCCGAACCGTCCCTCGTGCCCGAGCCGTTGGCGGCGCATTACGCGGGCCTCGACACCGCGGTCCGCCCTGACCCGGCGAACGCCGACGGCCCGGCCCAGTGGGCCGCCGAGTGCGCCGCGCTGGCCCTCGTCGCGGAGGGCCGGCACGACTCGCCCCCACCCGGCGCCTCCGAAGACACCCTCGGACTCCACGAGTTGGCCGCGTCGTTCGCGCGCATGGGATTCCCGCCGGAGGCCGTACGCGCCACGGCGGTCGGCTGCGGCAGCCTCGCCGTCCTCGCCACGCCGGAGTACGAGCCGACGTACCCACACCGGTGCGCCGGCCTGGCGCGTGCACTCGAACTCGCCGGGTGCGACCGGCCGTTCGGGGGGCCGGCCGCGGAGCGTGCGGCGAATGCGGCGAGTGCGGCGAATGCGGAGCCGGGAGGGACGGAGCTGGTCCTGCTCACCCGCGCCGCGCTGCGCCGCATCCCCGCCGACTCCCCGGAGCGCCCCGCCGCCCTGCACGCCCTCAGCGACCGGCTGCGCGAGCGCTACTTGCGGTCGTACGACCCGGAGGACCTCGCCGAAGCGGTCGGGCTCGCCCGTGACGTACTGGCCCAACTCCCCGTCGACAGCCCGCTGTTGCCGGAATGCCTCAGCTCGCTGGGCAAGGGCCTGCTGCTCTGGCTGCAGCGGGAGGGGGCGACGGTCGAGGCGTGCGACGAGCTGGTCGACGTATGCCGCAGGGCGGTGCCCCGCAACCCCGCAGGGCCGGCGATCACGGGCCAGGACCTGGGCTCGGCGCTCCTCGTGCGGGCGCAGTACACGGGGCTCCCGGCGGACCTGGACGAGGCCGTCGCCGTACTCCGCGAGGCGCTCGGGGCCGCCGCGGAGCCGTTCGAGCGGGCCATGCTCCGACGCGCCCTGGGCAACGCCCTGCGCTCCCGGCACGTGATGACCGGCGATCCCCGCGACCTCGAAGAGGCCCTCGCCCTCACCGCCGAAGCCGGTGAAGCCGCCGAAGCCGCCGAAGCCGGTGAGCCTGGCGCACCCGGTGGGTCCGGTGGGGCCGGTGGGGCCGGTGGGGCCGGTGCACCCCAACCCTCCTTACTGGTCCGCGCGATGGCCCTCTACTCCCGCCACATCCAGGACCCGCAGGCGGACGGCGGCGTCCTCGAAGCTGCGCTGCGGCTGCTGTGCCAGGCCCGGGACGGCTGCCCGCCGGGGCACCCGGACCGGCCCGTGACGCTCAACGACCTGGGCCTCGTGCTGCGCGCCTCCTACGAGCACTCCGGCAGCCTCGACCGGTTGAACGAGGCCGTCCGCGCGCACCGGGAGGCGGTGACGCTCACGCCCGACGGGCACGCCCTGCTCGGCCTGCGGCTGCTCAACCTCGGGGCCGCGCTGAGCCTGCGGAACCAGCTGACCGAGGACGGCGAGGACCTGCGGGAGGCCCAGGAGTGCCGGCGCAGGGCCGCCGCGCTGCCGGGTCTGGGCGCCCGGCACCGGGCGGCGCTCGCGGCCTCCCTCGGCATCAGCCTGGCGGCCGGGTACGAGCGCACCGCCGACCCGCACACCCAACTCGACGAAGCAGTGGGCCACTTGAGGCAGGCCGTCGCCCTCACCCCGGGCGACGATCCCATGCTCCCGCAGCGGCGCCTCAACCTCGCCCTCGTCCTGCTGACCCGCATCGGTCTGACGCTGCGGGTCGAGGAGGCCCGCGAGGCGCGCGACCTGGCCGACCAGGTGATCGCGACCGTGCCCGCGCACTCCCCCGTACTGCCGCGCGCCCTCACCGTGGCCGCCAACGCGCGGCTGCTCAGCCCGCGCGCGCTGCTCTCGCCGTCCGGGCCGACGGAGGCGATCGCTCTGTTCCGGCGGTCGGTCGAGGTCACGCCGCCCGGCCATCCGCAGCGCACGCTGCGGATGACGAATCTCGGCAGCGCGCTGCGGCACGGCAACCGCATGCGGGGCCGGCGACGCCGGGCGCAACTGGCGGAAGCCGCCGAGGTGTTCGAGGCCGCGGCGCGCGAGGAGCAGTGCAACCCGTGGCTGCGTCTGGACGCCGCGCGCTCCTGGGGCGAGACCAGGGCCGAACTGGGCGACTGGGAGCGGGCGTTGGACGGCTACGTCACGGCGGTCGACCTGCTGCCGTCCGTCGCGCCGAGTCATCTGGTCCGTGACGACCAGGAGTTCCAGCTGAGCCGGACCGTGGGGCTCGGTGCGGCGGCCGCGGCCTGCGCGGTGCGGTGCGGGCGTCCGGGGCTCGCGGTCGGGCTCCTCGAACAGGCCAGAGGGGTGATCCTCTCGCACGCCTTCGACGCCGACAGCGACCTCACCCGGCTCCGGGAGCAGGCCCCGGACCTGGCCGAACGCTTCACGGCACTGCGCGACGCCCTCGACCGGGCGACGCTCGACGTGGAGCAGGCGCCGCTCGACGAGGGAGCGGGGCCGCTCGACCAGGCACCGCAGCCGTCACAGCACGCCGAGGCCGACCGCGACACCGGGCAGGCCCAGGACGACCGCGACACCCGGCACGCCCAGGCCGACCGGCGTCAGCGACTCGCCGCCGAGTGGCGGGACCTCACCCAGCGGATCCGCGCCGAGCACCCGGACCTCGGCCTGCTGCGCCCGGTGCGGGAGTGGGACGAGCGGGAGCTGCGCGAGGTCGCCCGGCCCGGCCCGGTGGTCCTGGTCAACGTGGACTCGTACGGCAGTCATGCCCTGGTCGTCACCGAGCGGGCGGTCGACGCGGTGCCGCTCCCCCGCATCGAACCGGACGCGGTCGCCGGGCGGCGGCGGGCGTTCCAGGACGCGCTGCTGCGGATCGGGGCGCAGGACACCTCGCGCGACCAGTCGTTGCGGGCGCAGCGCACGGTCCACGCCACGCTCTCCTGGCTGTGGGAGACGGTGACCGGGCCGGTCCTCGACCACCTGGGCGCGCAGGCAGGCGAGCGGGTGTGGTGGTCGCCCGGCGGGGGCCTCGGCACGCTGCCGTTGCACGCGGCCGCGCCGGCGGAGGGCGCGCGCGGCGCGTTGGACCGGGTCGTGTCCTCGTACACGCCGACGCTGCGCGCCCTGCACCATGCGCGGCTGCGCTGTGCGCGCACGGCGGGCTCCGGTGCGCTGGTCGTCGCCGTCACCGCGGCGGAGGGACTGGCCCCGCTGCCGGCGGCGCGGCGCGAGGCTGCAGAGGTGGCCCGGTTGTTGCCCGGCGCGGAGGTGCTCACCGACGGGGCGGCGACCCGGGCGGCCGTCGTCGGCGCCCTGCCCCGGTACGCGTACGCGCACTTCGCCTGTCATGCGCTCGGCGACCTGGGGCGGCCGTCGGGCAGTCGGCTCGTCCTGGACGACCACGGCGAGCGGCCGCTCACGGTCCGCGACCTGGCCCGGCTGCGGCTGCCGTCGGTCCGGCTCGCCTATCTGTCCGCCTGCGACACCCTCGGCACCAGCCCCGAACTGGCCGACGAGGCCGTGCACATCGTCGGCGCCCTGCAGATCGCGGGCTTCCCGCACGTGATCGGCTCGCTGTGGCATGTCGACGACACGATCGGCGCGGACGTCGCCCGCAGCGTGTACGAGTCGCTGGCCACGGGTGACGGCGGGCTCGACGTCGGCCGGGCGGCCGAGGCCCTGCACACGGCGGTGCGCGCGCTCCGGGACACGTATCCGCGTACGCCGAGCCTGTGGGCCTGCCAGGTGCACGCGGGGCCGTAGACCGGGGCTCGCGCCCGGCTCAGGACTTGTCGGCCGTCTCGTCCTCGGCGGCCGCCGTCCCGTCCGCGTGTCTGCGCCTGCGGCGGAACAGCACCAGGGCGCACACCGCGAGCACCAGGGCCGCGACGGCGCCCGCGCCGAGCGCCGTGTGCTCGGCGAAGAGGCGGCCCAGCATCTCCAGGGCGCCGATCCCCGCGGTCGCGTAGAGCAGGGCCCAGCAGGCGCCGCCGACGAACAGGGCCGGGACGTAGCGGGTGAGGGGCATGCGCATGCTGCCCGCGAGGAAGTTGGCGGCGGTCTGGAAGCCGACGGTCAGGAAGGAGACGGCGACGACGGGGGCGCCCCAGCGCTGGATGGCGCGCTCGACCCGCTGGAACTTGGACTGCGCGAACTTCTCGGCGAACCTGCTGCGCCGGGCGCCCGCGGCGGCGAGCCGGCCGACGGCGAAGGTGCCGCCGGCGCGCAGCAGCACGATGACGTACAGGCCTGCGGCCGTGAGCAGGACCTTATCCACGGCAGACCGCCTCCGGCCGCTGCTCCCGGCGCTCGCTTCGGCGTGCTTCCCCCGTCACCGGTCGCCCGGTTCCCGCCGCGGCCGAGCCGCCTCGCACGCGGGCCTGCTCTCCATACCTCACCTGCATCCGCCTCTGCCCGTTCCGCGCGCCCGCGTGCCGGGTCGGCGCCGGTTCCCCCGAGCCCGGCGCAGAGTACCGCCGCGGCCGGGCCTGCCTGTACGGCCCCGCACGAGGGCCGCCTGACACTGCCAGGTTAAGCGAGCGCCCGTACGCCCCGACCGCCCGGTCCTTCGCTCCCGTCCCCCGCTCGGTGTTCGGCTCCGGAAAGGGGCGAGCACCCGGTGAACGGGTCACCGGGTGCTCGGAGTTCCGCGGTACGCCGGGGCTGACGGCGCCGTGGAAGGGTCAGGCGTGGGGCGGATCAGGCCTCGACGACACCGGACTTGGCGATCTTGATCTCCGACTTGGTGGAGCCGCTGGGCGAACCCTGGGCCTCGATGGCCTTGACGACGTCCATGCCCTCGACGACCTCGCCGAAGACGACGTGCTTGCCGTCCAGCCACGGGGTGACGACCGTGGTGATGAAGAACTGCGAACCGTTGGTGTTCCTACCGGCGTTGGCCATGGAGAGCAGACCCGGGCTGGTGTGCTTCAGCTCGAAGTTCTCGTCGGCGAACTTCTCGCCGTAGATGCTCTTGCCGCCGGTGCCGTTGTGGTTGGTGAAGTCACCGCCCTGCAGCATGAACTCGGGGATGACCCGGTGGAAGCCGGAGCCCTCGTAGCCGAAGCCGTTCTCGCCCGTGGCCAGCTCACGGAAGTTCCGAGCGGTCTTGGGGACCACGTCGTCATACAGCTTGAAGACGATGCGGCCCGCGGGCTCGTTGTCGATGGTGATGTCGAAAAACACGTTGCTCATGCCCGTATCCTCACATCTTCCTTCCCGGATGGGGAATCGGCCCCGCCTCCGGCAGGCCGCCCGCCAGGACGTACGGGATGTGCGGCCGTGCGCACGCGGGTGTCACCAGCTGACGGGGTACCGGACCGGGTGCGCGCCTATGCGACCGGGCAGCAGGCCGATGGCGACGAGCAGGCAGGAGCCGAGCGCGAGCAGCGGCAGGAACGTCGACGGGTCCGGGGCCTGCAGCACGACGATCACGGCGGTGGCCGTCGCCGGGGAGTGGTTCAGGTGCGTCAGCATCATGCCGCCCAGCGAGAGGCCCGCCGCGACGGCCGCCGACCAGCCGCTGCTCCCGGCCACGGCAAGCGTGGCGAAGCCGATCACCGCGGACAGCAGATGCCCGCCGACGAGGTTGCGCGGCTGTGCGAGGGGCTGTCCCGGAGCGCTGTGCACGAGGGCCGCGCTGGCCGCCAACGGCGGGATGAGCAGCGGCTGGTGGAGCACCACCCCGACCGTCACGAGCAGCATGAGCGCACCGATCGCGAAGGCGGTGACCCGCAGCAGATGCGGGAGGCTCGGCCTGGTGGCTGCGGACGGGGGCGAGGTCATGCGTGCTCCGGGTGCGGGTCGGGCGGGACGCCGAGATCCTAAACACGTTGTTGAACCTGCAGCACAGAGCGTTCTCATGCCGAGACGGAGCCCGTCCTGTGCCGAGCCGGAGCCCGTCCTGCGAAGCGCTAGCGGAAACCGGCGGGCGGGTGACAATGGGAGGGCACCCGTTCATGAGCAGGAGCGGATTGTTCATGCTCACCGACCGACCTGTCCGCGCAGCGCGCCCCGTGCACCGACCGGGCCCCCGCCGCCGTCGCCACGACGACGCACCCGCCACGCACGAGATCTTCGCCCGCTTCCACGGCCTCCCGCCCGGACGCGAGCGGGATGTGCTGTGCGAGGAGCTCCTGGAGGCCTGGCTGCCGATGGCCCACCGGATCGCGGGCCGCTTCCGCGGCAAGGGCGAGGCCGTCGAGGATCTGCAGCAGATCGCCGCGCTCGGACTCCTCAAGGCCATCCAGGGCTACGATCCGCGCCGCGGCGCCTTCGAGTCGTACGCGGTCCCGACCGTGACCGGCGAGCTCCGCCGCCACTTCCGCGACCACACCTGGGACGTGCACGTGCCCCGGCGCGTCCAGGATCTGCGCAACACCGTCCGCAGGGCGTACCGCGAACTGTCGCTGCGGCCCGGCAGCCCGGAGCCCACCGTGGCGCAGCTCGCCCGCCACACCGGCCTCTCCGAGCAGGCGGTACGCGAGGGCCAGCGGGCCCTGACCAGCTACCGGGCGCTGTCCCTCGACGCCGAGCCGGCGCGCGAGGACGGGCTGTCCCTGGTCGACACGTTGGGCGCCGCGGACCCGTCGTACGACATCGTCGTGGACCGGCTGGCCGCGCGGGCCGGGATTCAGCATCTGCCGCGTCGCGAGCGCACGGTGCTCTACCTGCGGTTCTTCGAGGGGCTCACGCAGAGCCGGATCGCCGAGCGGATCGGCGTCTCGCAGATGCAGGTCTGCCGGCTGATCGCGCAGACCTGCTCACGGGTGCGCGAGGAGGCGGCGGACGGGGCCGCGGACCAGGAGGAGGAGCAGGAGGGGGCGGGGAACCAGCGGGCGGTGTGAGGGCGGGCGGGTTCGGATGTGCAGGGGCCGGGTGTGCGGGTACTCGGAGGTCCGTCCCGCGCGCGGTGCGCTGCCGAGGTGCCGTGCGCCCGCACCCCCGCCGGAGTCCCCGCCTCCGGCAGAGTCCCGTCTCCCGGTGGAGTCCCGGCTCCCGGCGGAGTCCCAGAGGGGATCGAGAAGCCATGCGTATCGCATTCCTGGCGGCGCCCCAGGGCGTCGAGCAGATCGAACTCACCGAACCGTGGAAAGCGGTGTCGGAGGCGGGCGGCAGCCCGGTGCTCGTCTCCACCGAACCGGGACGCATCCAGGCCTTCGACCATCTCGACCGTGCGGACACGTTCGCGGTGGACGAGGTGGTCGGCGACACCTCCGCCGGGGCCTTCGACGGCCTCGTCCTGCCGGGCGGCCTGGCCAATCCGGACGCGCTGCGCATGGACCGGCGGGCCGTCGCCTTCGTACGGGCCTTCTGCGATCTGGGCCTGCCGGTCGCCTCGATCTGCCACGCGGCGTGGATGCTGGTCGAGGCCGATGTGGTCTCGGGTCGCGTCCTCACCTCGTGGCCGAGCCTGAAGACCGACATCCGCAACGCGGGCGGCACCTGGGTCGACGAGCAGGTCCGGGTCTGCGACCACGCGCCCAGCACCCTGGTCACCAGCCGCAGGCCCGCCGACCTGCCGGCGTTCTGCCCGGCCTTCCTGGAGGCCTTCAGCCACCAGAGCGTCTGACCCGGTACCGGTGCCGGTACCGGTCCCCTGCCTGTGCGGTCATCGCGCGCGACGACGAGACGCGACGACGAGAACCGCGCCTTACGGACGCCTAAGCCGCAGGCCGTCCCGTCGATGCGCGGGTGAGGAGTTCGACGGGGAGCAGTTGGTGGGTGGCTGCCGTGGGGCCCGAAGTGACGGTTTCCAGGAGGCGTTGCACCGCGCGGCGGCCCGCCTCGGCGGCCGGTACGTGCAGGGCCGTGACCTCGGGCATCGCGAGGCCGGACGCGGAGAGGTCGTCGGCGCAGGCGAGGCTCAGGTCGTGCGGGGCGCTCTTGCCGAGCAGGGTGAGCCGGTGCAGGAGGCCGATGAGCAGCGTGCTGCTGTACGCGATGACGGCGGTGCACCCGGTGTCGAGGACCGCGTCCGCCGCACGGACGCCGGCCTCGAACTCCGGCGGGTACGGGCCGAGCGCCGCCACCTCGCAGTCCGGCACGGCCTCGCGCAGGGCGCTGAGCCGGCGCGGGTCCAGCCAGGAGCCGTCGGGGCCGCCGAGGTAGGCGATCCGGCGGTGGCCGAGCCCGGCGAGGTGTCCGCCGAGCGCGCCCATGCCCGCGGGGGTGTCGACGACGACCGAACTGACGCCCCGTACGCGGCGGTTGAGGGTGACGAGCGGCCGTTTGCGGGCGACCTGGGACAGCTGCGTACCGGCCGAGACGGGGGCGGCGGCCGCGAAGCCGTCGACGCGCTCCGAGAGGCGGGCGTAGAGGGCCTGCTCGCGCTCGGCCGAGCCGTCCGTGACGACCACGATCAGCTCGCAGCCGGCCTCCTCCGCGGCGGCCTGGGCGCCGGCGATCACCGGGGCGTAGTAGGGGTTGGCCAGGGAGGGGACGCTGAAGGCGAGCAGTCCGGTGCGGCCGGTGACCAGGGCGCGGGCGGCCTGGTTGTGGCGGTAGCCGAGGCGTTCGGCCGCGTCGAGGACGCGGGTGCGGGTCGCCTCCGAGACCATGTCGGGGCGGCTCAGCGCCCGGGACACGGTGGACGCGGACACACCGGCTTCCTCGGCCACATCCTCGAGCTTGGTCACCGCTGCACCCTCCCCGTGGGTTTACGCATCTCCCGACTGCGCTTACCCTACCCTGCAAACGCATGCTGCAAGCGATTGCATTCACCGTGATCGCCGTTACGAGGAGCCGTGATGGAAACGGAAACCCCGCCGAAGAGAAGCGCGCCGAAGGTCGACCGCTTCTTCCGGCTGTCAGAGCGCGGCACCTCCGTCCGCACGGAACTCCTCGCAGGCGTGAGCATGTTCCTCGCCTCGGCCTATGTGGTCGTCGTGGTGCCCGGCATGCTCGCGGGCGCCGGTGTGCCGCACGCCGCGGCGACCACCGGCGTGATCATCACGGTCGTCCTCGCGACGCTGTTCATGGGGCTCTACGCCAACCTGCCGTTCGTCCTGGCGCCCGGCCTCGGCGGTGTGGCCCTGGTGGCGGTCACGCTGATCCAGCACGACAAGGTCCCGTACCCGGTCGCGATGGGCATGGTGTTCTGGTCGGGTGTGGCGTTCCTGCTGCTCACCGTCTTCGGCGTGCGCCAGCTGGTCACGCGGGTGATCCCCGACTGCGTACGCCTGTCGATCGGTTCGGCCATCGGCCTCTACATCGCGATGCTCGGGTTCCGCTCGGCGGGCCTCATCGAGTTCGGGCCGAAGGGCATGAAGGTCGGTGAACTCACCTCCGCCGCAGGTCTGTTGACGCTCGGGGGTCTGGTCCTGGTGGTCGCCCTGGCCTCGCGCAAGATTCCCGGCACGCTGCTCATCACCATGGCCGTACTGACGATCGTCGCGGTGCCCTTCGGCGTCGCCGAGCTGCCGGACAGCTGGGCCGAACTGCCCGGCGGGATCGGCCCGGTGGCCTTCGAGCTCGACCTGTGGGGTGCGCTGCAGCCCGAGTACCTGCCGTATCTCTTCGCCCTCTTCGCCGCCGAGTTCTTCTCCGCCACGGGTGTCGTGATGGCCGTGGGCGAGCGGATCGGTCTCGCCGACGAGCACGGGCAGATCCCGAACGTCAACAAGCCGTTCCTGGTGGACTCGGTGAGCGTCATCGGCGGTTCGGCGATCGGCGGCCCCAGCGTCACCACGTACCTGGAGTCGGCGGCCGGTTCCGACAGCGGCGGCCGCACCGGACTCACCTCCGTCGTCACCGGCGGCCTCTTCGCGCTGCTGCTCCTCTTCACGCCGGTCGCGACGATGATCCCCGCGGCGGCGACCGCGCCCGTGCTGATCTTCATCGGCCTCTCGATGCTGGCCGGCCTCCGCAAGGTCGACATGTCGGACCCCACCGACGGCATCCCCGCCGCCCTCGTCGTGGCCTGCACGCTCTTCTGGGGCAACTTCGGCACCGGCATCGCCGCCGGCCTCACCGCGTACGTCCTGGTCAAGGCCGTGGCGGGGCGGTTCAAGGAGATCCACCCCGGCATGTGGGTGCTACTGCCGTTCCTCCTGTACTTCTTCTACAACTCTGTCCACTGATCGGGAATCGCGTGAATCACGTGCACGACATCCGTATCTCCGGGGGCGAGGTCGTCTCCGTCTTCACCGGCGAGACCTTCGCCGCCGACGTGCTCATCACCGGCTCGACGATCAGCGGTGTGGTGCCTCCGGGCACCGGCGGCGAGGCGGCCGAGGAGATCGACGCGACCGGGCGGCTCATCGTCCCGGGCTTCCTCGACGCCCATATGCACGTCGAGAGCTCCTTCCTCACCCCGGCCGCGTTCGCGTGGCTGACGCTGCCGCGCGGTACGACGACGGTGCTCGCCGACCCGCACGAGATCGTCAACGTCGCGGGCCGCACGGCCATGCAGTGGATGATCGACGCCGGCCGTACGACGCCGCAGACCCAGCTGTGGGGCGTGCCCTCCTGCGTACCGGCGCTCGCCGGTTTCGAGCACTCCGGCGCGCACCTCGACGCGGCCGACGTGGACGAACTCCTGCGCTGGGACGGCGTACGCGCGCTCGCCGAGGTGATGGACTACCGCGCCGTCGTCTCGGGCGACGAGCGGATGCACTCCATCATCGACGTGGCCCGCGAGCAGGGCGCGATCCTCGACGGGCACTGCCCCGGCCTGACCGGCGAGGAGCTCAGCCGCTACATGGCGACGGGCATCGACTCGGACCACACCAAGAACACCCCCGAGGTGGTCGTCGAGAAGGCCCGCCTCGGCATGACGGTGATGCTGCAGGAGAAGTGCCTGGAGCCGGAGGTGGTGCAGGCGCTGCTCGCGCTGCCGCAGCTGCCGCCGATCTGCCTGGTCACCGACGACCTGGCGGCCGACCACATCGTGGCCGCAGGCCACCTCGACCACATCGGGCGTACGGCCGTGGCCGCGGGTCTCCCGGCTCTGGACGCGTTGCGCGCCCTGACCTGGACCCCGGCGCAGCGGCTCCGCCTGCCGGACCGCGGTGTGGTCGCGCCGGGCAAGCGGGCCGATCTCGTGCTCCTGGACGGGCCGTTGGAGGACTTCGCGGTCGACGCGGTCCTCTCGGGCGGCCGCCTGGTGGCGCGCGGGGGCCGTGCGACGTACGAGGAGCCGCACCCCGGCGACCACCCCTTCGCGGGCTCGGTGCACGTCGACGGGCTCCCCGAGGACGAGTACCGCTGGCGGGTCGACCTGCCCGACGGGCGGCACCGCTTCCGGGCGCTGCGCGTCAACCCGGTGGACACGTACACGGAGCCGACGGAGATCGAACTCGACGTCGCCGACGGCGTCGTGGCCTGGGAGGGGCGCACGGCGCTGTGCTGGGTGCGCAACCGGCACGGCCGCGACCACACGTCCTGCGTGCCGGTGACGGGCATGGACCTGGCGGACGGCGCGGTGACCACCACGTACGCCCATGACAGCCACAACCTGGTGACGCTCGGCACCACGGTCCGCTCCATGCGCGCGGCGGCCGAGGCCGTCCTCGCCGACGACGGCGGCGTGGCCGTCGCCCGCGGCGGCGAGGTCACGGCGCGGCTGCCGCTCGCCGTGGGCGGCGTGATGTCGACGGCCCCGGCGACGGAGGTCGCGGAGACCTCGCGGCGCGTGCGCGACGAACTGGGCGCGTGGGGCTGGCGCCACCGCAACCCGTTCATGAGCGTCTCGACGCTGACCCTGGCCGTCTCCCCCACGATGAAGATCACCGACCTGGGGCTGGTCGACGTCCTGGCCCGCGACTGGACCCCGCAGGTCCTGGACTGCTGCCACTGAGGATCCGACGCCAGTCGAGTCACCGGCCGTGGGGGGGGGGGGGGGGGGGCGC
>NZ_JASCIQ010000065.1 GCF_029968035.1 Streptomyces cavernicola
CATGACGGGCTGAGAGATCAGCCCCTCCGGCGCTTGAGGAGCGGGGCCGGGGCGGAGCCCCTGGGGGTGCGTCCAAATTGCGGACACCTTGTGCTCACCCGGTAAGACAGCGCGTACCCTCAAAAACATGTCTCGCAGCATCAATCTCGCAGTCATCCCCGGCGACGGCATCGGCCCGGAGGTCGTAGCCCAGGGGCTCAAGGTGCTCTCCGCCGTGCTCCCGCAGGATGTGAAGCTGGAGACGAAGGAGTTCGACTTCGGCGCCAAGCGGTACCACGCCACCGGTGAGACCCTCGCCGACGCCGACGCGGACGCGCTCAAGCAGCACGACGCGATCCTCCTCGGCGCGATCGGCGACCCGAGCGTCCCGTCCGGCGTCCTGGAGCGCGGCTTCCTGCTGAAGCTCCGCTTCCTCTTCGACCACCACGTCAACCTGCGCCCGAGCCGGCTGCTTCCGGGGGTCTCCACCCCGCTCGCGGGCCAGCCCGAGATCGACTTCATCGTCGTACGCGAAGGCACCGAGGGTCCGTACACCGGCAACGGCGGCACCATCCGCAAGGGCACCCCGCACGAGGTCGCCACCGAGGTCTCCGTGAACACGGCCTTCGGCGTCGAGCGCGTGGTCCGGGACGCCTTCGCCCGCGCCCAGGCCCGCCCGCGCAAGAAGCTGACGCTGGTCCACAAGAACAACGTCCTGGCGTACGCCGGTCACCTGTGGACGGACGTGTTCAACCGCGTCGCCCAGGAGTTCCCCGAGGTCACCACCGACTACATCCACGTCGACGCCGCGACGATCTACCTCGTCACCGACCCGGCCCGCTTCGACGTGATCGTCACCGACAACCTCTTCGGCGACATCATCACCGACCTCGCCGCTGCCGTCTCCGGCGGCATCGGCGTCGCGGCCTCCGGGAACATCAACCCGGGCCGCGAGTTCCCGTCCATGTTCGAGCCCGTGCACGGCTCGGCCCCGGACATCGCAGGACAGGCCAAGGCCGACCCCACGGCCACGGTCCTCTCCGTCGCGCTGCTCCTGCGCCACCTCGGGTACGACGCCGAGGCCGTGCGCATCGAGGAAGCCGTCTCCGCCGACCTGGCCGAGCGCGGCGAGACGCCCCGTACCACGGACGAGATCGGCGACGCGCTCGCCGGGCGAGTAGCCGGCTGACCCGGCCGGAACCACACAGGGACACCCCCAGCCGCCGGGTCGCACACGCACCCGGCGGCTTCTCGTATGCGCTGCCGGGTGCCACCATCGACATCTGGACCGCACCCACACCGTTTCAGTCAGAGCCCCGCCCGAGCGATAATCGGACCCTGGGCCGCGGAATGCGGGTAAGCGAGATACGAGACAGTCGCCTCAGGGCGGCGTGAGCGCGGTCCGACACACACGAAACGGTGAAGGACAAGCACTCATGACGACGCCCACGATCGAGCTCAAGCCCTCCTCCAGCCCGCTCTCCGACGCGGAGCGCGAAGCGATCCTCGCCAACCCCGGGTTCGGCCGCCACTTCACCGACCACATGGTCACGATCAAGTGGACGGAGGGGCGCGGCTGGCACGACGGCCAGCTGGTGCCGTACGGTCCGCTGTCGCTCGACCCCGCGACGAACGTCCTGCACTACGCCCAGGAGATCTTCGAGGGCCTCAAGGCCTACCGCCGGCCCGACGGCACCGTCGCCACCTTCCGGCCCGACGCCAACGCCCGCCGCTTCCAGGCCTCGGCCCGCCGCCTGGCCATGCCGGAGCTGCCGGTCGAGACCTTCGTCGAGGCCTGCGACCTGCTCGTCCAGCACGACAAGGGCTGGGTGCCGGCGCACGGCGGCGAGGAGTCGCTGTACCTGCGGCCGTTCATGATCGCCACGGAGGTCGGGCTCGGCGTGAAGCCGGCCAGCGAGTACCTCTTCGTCGTGATCGCCTCGCCGGCCGGCGCGTACTTCCCCGGCGGCGTGAAGCCCGTCTCCATCTGGGCCTCCCAGGACCGGGTGCGCGCCGTGCCCGGCGGCATGGGCGACGCCAAGACCGGCGGCAACTACGCCGCCTCGCTGCTCGCCCAGGCCGAGGCCGCGGCGCAGGGCTGCGACCAGGTCTGCTACCTCGACGCCGTGGACCACAAGTGGGTCGAGGAACTCGGCGGCATGAACCTGTACTTCGTGTACGGAAACAAGATCGTCACGCCGAAGCTCACCGGCTCGATCCTGGAGGGCATCACGCGCGACTCGCTCCTGGAGGTCGCCCGTGACCTCGGGTTCGAGTCCGTGGAGGAGCGCGTCTCCATCGACCAGTGGCGCGAGGACACCGCGAACGGCACGCTCACCGAGGTCTTCGCCTGCGGTACGGCCGCGGTGATCACCCCCGTCGGCACCGTCAAGACGGACGGCGCCGAGTGGACCCAGGGCGACGGGGAGCCGGGCGCCGCCACGATGAAGCTGCGTGAGGCGCTGCTCGACATCCAGCGCGGCAAGGCGGAGGACAAGCACGGCTGGATGCACGTGCTGGGCTAGGCCCTTGCCGGGACGTGCCGGAGGCGTGCCGTCGACCACCTGAACGTCGATCGCCTCCGGCTCGTCCTCAAACGCCGGACGGGCTGGATCATCGGCCTCCGGCCTCGTCCTCGATCGCCGGGCGGGCTCGATGCGTGCCCGCCCGGCGATCGTCGCCGGACTCGCTCAACTCACGAGCTCGTCCGGCGTTTTCGTGAGCGTCGCCGCCGGGGCGCTCACAGCACGCGGCCCCAGCACCGCGTACACCAATCCCCCCACCACCCCCGACAGCACGAAGCTGCAGTCCACGCCCCCGGTCAGGGGAAGCAGGAGGCCCTCGTACAGCGGGGTCGAGACCGAGGCCAGGCCGATCACCGCGCCCGCTGCCCAGGCCGCCGTGGCGCGGGGCTCCCAGCCGGCGCGGAACCAGTAGATGCCGCCGCGGGAGCGGTTGTTGAAGACCTGGAGGGCCTCCGCGTCGTACGTGCCGCGCAGCCGCCGGTGGCCGATGAGGGTGATCACCGCCCAGGGCGTGCCGATCGCCGTCAGAAGCAGGACGAAGGACGTCATCGCCGACTGGGCGTTCCACGCGAAGTGACCCAGGAACACGAACGCGGTGGCGACCACGGCGACGATCACCGTCGCCTGGGTGCGGCTCGCGCGCGGGACGATCGCGTCCAGGTCGAGGCCCATCGAGTACAGCATCAGACCCGCGTTGCCGACCGAGCCCGCGGTGGCGGCGAGCAGCAGCGGGACCAGGTACCAGACGGGGGCCGCGTCGACGAGCGGGCCCGCGTAGTCGAGGCCTGCGCGGGCGGCGAGCGCGGTGAACGTGCCGAAGAGCTGGGGCAGGAGCAGGCCGACCGTCAGGCCGATGCCCGTGGCGCGCAGGACCGAGCGGGAGCTGTGCCGGGCGGGGGAGATGTAGCGGGAGTAGTCGCCGAGCAGGGTGATGAACGCGACCGGTCCGCTGAGCCCCGCGGCGACCGCGGCGAACAGCCAGGTCGGCCAGAACGAGCCGAGCAGGTACGGGGTTTCGGGCGGGGCGGCCGTGGTGAAGTCGCCCGCGTACGCGAACACGCCGAGGGCGAGCAGGACCGTCATGCCGACGGCGAGCGCCTTGCTGAGGCGGAGCAGCAGCTGGTAGCCGAAGACGGCGCCGACGACGGTGGCGCCCGCGAGCAGCGCGTACACGAGACCGTGCACCAGGCCGCCGTCCGGCATCCCGATGAGCCGGGCCAGCGTGCCGATCATGACGTCGCCGCCGATCCACAGGGTCAGTGCCGTGTAGCCGAGGGAGAGCAGCAGACCCACCACGGAGCCGATGAGGCGGCCGCGTACGCCGAAGGCCGCGCCGCTGGACGTGGAGAGGTTGGTGGCGGTGCGCAGTGAGACCAGGGCGAGCGGCGCGGTCACGACGACGCCGACGGCGGTGCCCGCGACGATGGCCGTGACCGAGGGCCACAGGCCGAGCCCGAAGGACGGCGGCAGCCAGCCGAAGACGATGACTCCGAGGCAGAGGTTGGAGCCGAGCAGGATCGAGATGAGATCGCGCGGACCGCTGGTGCGTTCCGCTTCCGGGATGGTGTCTACTCCGCGCTGTTCTATCGGCATGGGCGAGTCCCCTGTCGGTGGGATTGCGGCGGGAAGGAACAGTTCTCGGTGGACGGCACGAGAGGGTTGCGAACGGCACTCAAAGCGAAAGTTTAGAGCGCTGCTCAATAACAGCGAGCCTGAACAATGTGAGGGACGTCAAGGTTGCGCGTCAATCCTTTGCCGATCCCTGAAATGGGTTTAGAGTGCTGTACTAACTGGAAGCGAGGGAGTGCCGTGCGACTCACCCCGACCGAACGGGACCGGCTGCTGCTGTTCAACGCCGCCGAACTGGCCCGCGTCCGCCGCGCCCGCGGCCTCAGACTCAACGTTCCCGAGGCGACCGCCCTGATCGCCGACACCGTCTGCGAGGCCGCCCGCGACGGCCTGCGCCTGGCCGAGGCGATCGAACGGGCCCGCGCCGTGCTCGGCCCGGACGACGTGCTGCCCGGCGTCGCCGACGTCGTGACCGAGGTGCACGTGGAGGCCGTCTTCGACGACGGCTCCCGCCTCGCCGTCGTCTCCGACCCGCTGCGGGGCGGCTCCCTCGGCGACTCCGCACCCGGCGCGATCCTGCCCGGACCGCCGCACGACGAGCCCGAACCCGCCGTGCGCCTCCTCGTACGCAACACCGCGTCCGTGCCGGTCAGCGTGACCTCGCACTTCCACTTCTTCGAGGCCAACCCGCGGCTCGACTTCGACCGCTCGGCGGCGTACGGCATGCGGCTCGCCATCCCGGCGGGCGCCTCGTTCCGCTTCGACCCCGGGGGCGAGGCCGAGGTCGGCCTCGTGCCGATCGGGGGCGCGCGGGTCGCGATCGGCTTCGCCGGCCTCGTCGACGGGGAGCTCGACGCGCCCGGCGCGAAGGAAGAAGCCCTGCGCCGCGCCGAGGCCTGCGGCTACCTGGGGGTCACGAAGGGAGACCGGGCATGAGCCGACCCACCAAGCACAGCCACCATGACGGGCCGGGCGACCGGCCCATCGACCCCCGCGAGTACGCCTCCGTGCACGGCCCCCGCGCCGGCGACCACGTCGTGCTCGGCGACTCCGGGCTCGTCGTCCGCGTCGAGGCCGACTCGCAGAAGCACGGCGACGAATTCCTCGCCGGCTTCGGCAAGACCGCCCGCGACGGACTGCACCTCAAGGCCGCCGCCGTACGCGAGACCTGCGACGTCGTCATCAGCAACGTCCTCGTCATCGACGCCGTGCAGGGCATCCGGAAGGTGTCCATCGGCATCCGGGAAGGGCGGATCTCCGCGATCGGGCGGGCCGGCAACCCCGACACCCTCGACGGTGTGGACGTCGTCGTCGGCACCGGCACCACCATCGTCTCCGGCGAGGGCATGATCGCCACCGCCGGCGCCGTGGACACCCACGTCCACCTGCTGTCCCCGCGCGTCATGGAGGCCTCCCTCGCCTCCGGCGTCACCACCATCATCGGCCAGGAGTTCGGCCCCGTCTGGGGCGTCGGCGTCAACTCGCCCTGGGCGCTGCGCAACGCCTTCGGCGCCTTCGACGCCTGGCCCGTCAACATCGGCTTCCTGGCGCGCGGTTCGTCCTCCGACGGCGCGCCGCTCGTGGAGGCGCTCGCCGAGGGCGGCGCCTCCGGGTTCAAGGTGCACGAGGACATGGGCGCGCACACCCGCGCCCTGGACACCGCGCTGCGCGTCGCCGAGGAACACGACGTCCAAGTCGCCCTGCACAGCGACGGGTTGAACGAATGCCTGTCCGTCGAGGACACCCTCAGCGTCCTCGACGGCCGGACGATCCACGCCTTCCACATCGAGGGCTGCGGCGGCGGCCACGTACCCAACGTGCTGAAGATGGCGGGCGTCCCGAACGTCATCGGCTCGTCCACCAACCCGACCCTGCCCTTCGGCCGGGACGCCGTCGCCGAGCACTACGGCATGATCGTCTCCGTCCACGACCTGAAGACGGACCTGCCCGGCGACGCCGCCATGGCCCGCGACCGCATCCGCGCCGGAACCATGGGCGCCGAGGACGTGCTGCACGACCTGGGCGCGATCGGCATCACCTCGTCCGACGCGCAGGGCATGGGCCGGGCCGGCGAGACCGTACGCCGTACGTTCGCGATGGCCGGGAAGATGAAGGCCGAGCTCGGCCCGATGGCGGGCGACGGCGCGCACGACGACAACGCCCGCGTCCTGCGCTACATGGCCAAGCTGACCCTCAACCCCGCCATCGCGCACGGCCTCGCGCACGAGATCGGCTCCATCGAGGTCGGCAAGCTCGCCGACATCGTGCTCTGGACGCCGCAGTTCTTCGGCGCCAAGCCGCAGCTCGTCCTCAAGTCAGGCTTCCCCGCGTACGGCGTCACCGGCGACCCCAACGCCGCCACCGACACCTGCGAACCCCTCGTCCTCGGACCGCAGTTCGGGGCGCACGGGGCGACCCCGGCGGAGATCTCCGTGGCCTTCGTCGCGCAGGCCGCGATCGACCGCGGCCACGACCTGATGCCGACCCGACGCCGCCGCGTCGCCGTGCGCGGCACCCGCGGCATCGGCCCGGCCGACCTGCGGCTCAACTCCCGTATCGGCGCGGTGGACGTGGACGCCCGCAGCGGCCTCGTCACCCTCGACGGCGACCCGCTGCGCTCCGAGCCGGCCGAGTCCATGTCGCTCAACCGGCTCTACTTCCTCTGACTTTGACGCTCCATCAACTTCCCGCCGTACGCGAAGGATTCCCCATGACGTTCCGCATGCCGCCCGAGTGGGCCCCGCACGAGCGCACCTGGATGGCCTGGCCCGGCCCCAACACCACGTTCTCGTCCTCCGACGAGCTGGCCGAGGCCCGCGCCGCCTGGGCCTCCGTGGCCCGCGCCGTCCGCCGCTTCGAACCGGTCACCGTCGTCCACGGCCCCGGCCAGTCCGCCTCCGCACGCGCCCTGCTCGGCCCCGACATCGAGCTGGTCGAGCGGGAGCTGGACGACGCCTGGATGCGCGACATCGGCCCGACCTTCGTCACCGACGGCACCCGACTCGCCGCCGTCGACTGGGTGTTCAACGGCTGGGGCGCGCAGGAGTGGGCCAGCTGGGAGCACGACAAGAAGGTCGCCGCGTACGTCGCCGACCTGGCCGGAGTGCCCGTGCACAGCTCGTCGCTCGTCAACGAGGGCGGCGGCATCCACGTCGACGGCGAGGGCACCGTGCTCCTCACCGAGACCGTGCAGCTCGGCCCCGAGCGCAACCCCGGCTGGACCAAGGAACAGGTCGAGGCGGAGATCCACGCCAAGCTCGGCACCACCAAGGCGATCTGGCTGAAGCGCGGCCTCACCGCCGACTACCCGCCGCACGGCTACGGCACTCTCGGCCACGTCGACATAGTCGCGGCCTTCGCCGGGCCCGGCGTCGTCGTGGTGCACACCCAGCCCGACCCGGACCACCCCGACCACGAGCCCTGCAAGGAGAACGTCGAGTTCCTGCGCACGCAGACCGACGCGAAGGGCCGCCGCCTCACCGTCGTCGAGGTCCCGGCGCCCACCAAGACCCGCGAGGAGGACGGCGGCTGGGCCGACTACTCGTACATCAACCACTACCTCTGCAACGGCGGCGTGGTGCTCTGCTCCTTCGACGACCCGCGCGACGAGCTCGCCGCAGGCACGTTCCGCCGGCTCTTCCCGGACCGGACCGTCACCCTGGTCGATGCCCGTACGATCTTCGCGGGAGGCGGTGGCATCCACTGCATCACCCAGCAGCAGCCCAAGGTGTGAGCCGCTTTTCCGGCCCCACCGTGTGAACCGAGGAGAGACCCGCATGGCCCCGGCCGCCCGCGCGCGCAGGAACGCACCGCCGCGTGACCAGGTGCTGTCCGCGGCCATGGCGATGATCGCGGACAGCGGGCTCGACCGGCTCACCATGGCCGCGCTCGGCCGCGAGGTCGGCATGAGCAGCGGGCACCTCCTCTACTACTTCAAGACGAAGGACGAGCTGCTCCTGCAGACCCTGGAGTGGAGCGAGGGCCGCCTCGGCGAGCACCGCCGAAGCCTCCTCGACTCCACGGAGCCGGCCCGCGCCCGCCTGGACGCGTTCGTCGACCTCTACGTCCCGGACGTGCCCCGCGACCCGCACTGGACGCTGTGGCTGGAGGTCTGGAACCGCTCGCAGTACGCGGACGAGGAAGCCGAGTCGCGCGGCCGGCAGGCCGCCATCGAGAAGGCCTGGCACCGCGACCTGGTGGCGCTGCTCGCCGAGGGCGTCTCGCGCGGCGAGCTGCGCGGTGTCGACCCGGAGCGGTTCGCGGCCCGGCTCCGCGCCCTGCTCGACGGCTTCTCGCTGCATGTGGCGGTGGGCCTGCCGGGCACGGACCGGGCCCAAGTCCTCGCGCACGTACGGGAGTTCCTGGACGAGGCGCTGGGCACATGACGAGAGCGGCGCACCCCGAGCGGGGGTGCGCCGCTCTTCCTCGCGGGCGGGGCGGCTCAGTACACGTTCACCTTGTACGCCGCCAGCGCCTCCCTGACCGGCTGGAAGACCGCGTTGCCGACGCCGTTCACGCACGTTCCGCTGGAGCCGGAGTGGATGCCGAGCGCCGTCGTCCCCGCGAAGTGCGCGCCGCCGCTGTCGCCGCTGGCCGAACAGGCGGTGGTCATCACCATGCCGTACACGTAGTCGCCGTTGCCGTAGTTCACGGTGACGTTGGTCCGCTTGACCGTGCCCGACGTGACCCTGGTCGTCGAGCCGGACTTCTTGATCGCCTGGCCCACGACAGCGTTCGCGGCCCTGGTGATGTCCTGGTAGCGGCCGTTGTAGAGGTTCACACGGCCGCCGGTGTTCGTGTTCGACGTGTACTTGACGATCCCGTAGTCATTGCCCGGGAAGCTGGAGCCGGTGCGCTTCCCGATCACCGGCCAGCCGCTGTACGAGCCGCCCCACGAGGCGGCCAGGTCCGTGCAGTGTCCGGCCGTGAGGAAGTACCGGGTCGTGCCGGACGCGACGTTGAAGGCGGCCGAGCAGCGGTAGCCGCCGCCGTAGACCGCGTCGCCGCCCGCCACCTCCCGCTTGAACTCGCCCGGTACGCGATTGACCTGGACCGCGCCTTCGAGGCCGCGGGCGACTCTCTCGATCCGCTCCAGCTCCTGCTCCGAGACGGTCGAGTCGGCCTCGACGACCACCTGGTTCCGTCTCGGGTCCACGCCCCAGCTGGTGCCGGGGATCTTCGCGTCCCTCTCCAGCACGCGCGTCGCGGCCCGCAGTTCGGCGCCGGTGCGCTCGACGACCTTCGGGGTGCCGCCTGCGGCCCGCACCCGTGCGGCGTCCGCCTCGTCGACGACGGTGGTGATCAAGTCGCCCGAGCGCGCGTCCAGGTAGCTGCCCGCGCTGCGCTCGCCGAGCTCCTGCGCCAGGGCGGTGCTGCGCTCGTACGCGTCGCCGGTGATCCGGACGCCCGGTTCGGGCGAGGGTCCGTCGGCGCCCGGCGTGGCGACGGCGGGGGAGCCGGGCAGTAGGAGGGTGAGGGGGAGTGCCGCCAGGGTCGCGGCGAGGGCAAGGGTGCGCTTCACGTGCTGCCTCCCGACAGGGGTGTCTCGTGAGGGTGGGGGGTGTCGTGTTCACAACAGAAGCGCGAGCATCGTAGGTCCGGACCACCCTCGGGACCGTGCAGCGACGCGTGGAGGTTTTGTGCGCTGATGTCCCTTATCTCCTGGCGGCACCTCACAGCCGGACGGCCGGTGACGTACGCCACGTCGCGGGCCGACCGCATAGTGAGACCTAGCCCCACGAGAGGGGCAACTTGTGCAAAGCTCGCCACGTGTTCCGCACCGCGATGATTATTCGCAGCGAGCGCGCCGGTCCGCAGTGACCGCTCCGTACGAATCCGTACGAGCGGACACCGTCGTCCCAGACCCGCGCGCAGACCTCTCGCACCCGCGAGAGGTTTTTCTGTTTTCCCGGCCCACCTCCCGCCGGGAGCAGAGCGCGAGGGATCATAAGGGGACGGTGGAACCGGTCCTTCCGGTAGGCCGAGATCCCAATACAGGAGCCAGATCAGCATGACGGTAAGCACGGGAACCCCCGACGACTCGTTCCACGTCTTCGACACCACGCTGCGCGACGGCGCGCAGCGCGAGGGCATCAACCTCACCGTCGCGGACAAGCTGACCATCGCCCGGCACCTGGACGACTTCGGCGTGGGCTTCATCGAGGGCGGCTGGCCGGGCGCCAACCCCCGCGACACCGAGTTCTTCGCCCGCGCCAAGCAGGAGATCGACTTCAAGCACGCCCAGTTGGTGGCCTTCGGCGCCACCCGCAGGGCCGGCGTGAAGGCCGCCGACGACCCGCAGGTCAAGGCCCTCCTCGACGCGGGCGCCCCGGTCGTCACCCTCGTCGCCAAGTCCCACGACCGGCACGTCGAACTCACCCTGCGCACCACGCTCGACGAGAACCTCGCGATGATCGCCGACACCGTGTCGTATCTGCGCGAGCAGGGCCGCCGCGTCTTCGTCGACTGCGAGCACTTCTTCGACGGCTACCGCGCCAACCCCACGTACGCGAAGTCCGTCGTCCGCACCGCCGCCGAGGCCGGCGCGGACGTCGTGGTCCTCTGCGACACCAACGGCGGCATGCTGCCCGCGCAGGTCCAGGCCGTCGTCGCCACCGTGCTCGCCGACACCGGCGCCCGGCTCGGCATCCACGCCCAGGACGACACCGGCTGCGCCGTCGCCAACACCCTCGCCGCCGTCGACGCGGGCGCCACCCACGTCCAGTGCACCGCCAACGGCTACGGCGAGCGCGTCGGCAACGCCAACCTCTTCCCCGTCGTCGCCGCCCTCCAGCTCAAGTACGGCAAGGCCGTGCTGCCCGAGGGCGCGCTCGCCGAGATGACCCGGATCTCGCACACCATCGCCGAGGTCGTCAACCTCACCCCCTCCACGCACCAGCCGTACGTCGGTGTCTCGGCCTTCGCGCACAAGGCCGGCCTGCACGCCTCCGCGATCAAGGTCGACCCGGACCTGTACCAGCACATCGACCCCGAGCTCGTCGGCAACACCATGCGCATGCTGGTCTCCGACATGGCGGGCCGCGCCTCCGTCGAGCTCAAGGGCAAGGAGCTCGGCGTCGACCTGGGCGGCGACCGCGCCCTCGTCGGCCGGGTCGTCGAGCGCGTCAAGGAGCGCGAACTGAAGGGCTACTCGTACGAGGCGGCCGACGCCTCCTTCGAGCTGCTGCTCCGCGAGGAGGCCGAGGGCCGCCCGCGCCGCTACTTCCGCACCGAGTCCTGGCGCGCCATCGTCGAGGACCGCCCCGACGGCACGCACGCCAACGAGGCCACGGTGAAGCTGTGGGCCAAGGGCGAGCGGATCGTCGCCACGGCCGAGGGCAACGGCCCGGTCAACGCCCTGGACATGGCGATGCGCGTCGGCCTCGAGCGCTTCTACCCGCAGCTCGCCAAGCTGGAGCTGGTGGACTACAAGGTCCGCATCCTGGAGGGCACGCACGGCACGTCCTCCACGACCCGCGTGCTGATCTCCACCTCCGACGGCACCGGCGAGTGGTCCACGGTCGGCGTCGCCGACAACGTCATCGCCGCCTCCTGGCAGGCCCTGGAGGACGCGTACACGTACGGGCTGCTGCGCGCCGGGGTCGAGCCCACCGAGTAACCCACCGAGTAACCCCGGTCCGCGACCGGTCGAATGCCGGCCGGCGGAGTTACCGTCGAGATATGAGGCCCCTCATATCGGTACGGATCACCGTCCGAGTGGTCCTTGCGCTACTCCTTGCCCTGGGCGTCGCCTTCGCCGCGGCGCCCGGGGCACAGGCCGAGACGCCCGTGTCCGAAGTGGCGCAGGCTCTGCGGAAGAGCCCCGTCTACGTCGACCCCGCGGCCACCGACCTGCTCCCGGCCGCGGAGGCGGACGCCCTCGCCACGAAGATCGAGAACGCGGACAAGCCGGTGTTCGTGGCGGTACTGCCCGCGGACTACCCGAAGACGGACCTGTTCGCGAAGCTCCGCGCCCAGACGGGCGTCACCGGGCTCTACGGCATCCAGGTCGGCGCCGACTTCGACGCGAAGGCCGACCGGGTCGTCCTGCCCGCGCAGGGTGTCGACAACCTCAAGGTCGCCATCGAGGGCAGGACCATCGCCGACCGCCTGAACAGCTTCGCCGACCTGGCCGTCACGAGTGCCGCCGGCAACGCCCCGTCCTCCTGGGACACCGCCGCCGACGACTTCGACGCCGGCGGCCTGATCGGTCTCGGCGCGGTCGCCCTGGCCGGCGGCGCCGGTGCGTACGCCCTGGTCAAGCGGAACCGCAAGCGCAAGGCCGACGCCGAGTGGGCGGCGCTCGCCAAGCTGCGGGTCGTCGTCGACGAGGACATCACCGCCTTCGGCGAGGAGCTGGACCGCCTGGACTTCCACCCGGGCGAACCCGGCGCGACGGACGAGATGCGCACGGACTACGAGCACGCCCTCGACGCCTACGACCGGGCCAAGTCCCTGATGGGCAAGGCCGAACGGCCCGACGACGTGCGCGGCGTGACCGAGGCGATCGAGGACGGCCGGTTCGCGCTCGCCGTCCTGGCCGCGCGCCGCGAGGGCCGCGAGCTGCCGGCCCGCAGGCCCCCCTGCTTCTTCGATCCGCGCCACGGCCCGGCCGTCGCGGACGTGTCCTGGGCCCCCGAGGGCGGTACGCGGCGAGACGTGCCGGTCTGCGCGGCGGACCGTACGCGGATCGAAGCGGGCGACTCCCCGGACGTCCGCACCGTCGACACCCCCTACGGCCGCCGCCCCTACTACGAGGCGGGCCCGGTGTACGGCCCCTGGGCGGGCGGCTACTTCGGCGGCGGCCTGCTGCCGGGCCTGCTCATGGGCACGATGCTCGGCAACATGATGGCCAGCCCGGCCTACGCGGCCACCGACTACGGCGCGGGCGCGGGCGGCTTCGAGGGCGGCGACGTCTCGGGCTCCGACTTCGGCTCGGGTGACTTCGGCGGCGGCTTCGGCGACGGCGGCGGTTTCGGAGGCGGCGACTTCGGCGGCGGGTTCTGACCAGTCCCAGGCCGGACGGGGCTCAGCCGGCGACGACGTCCAGCGCATCGCGGCGGATCCGGTCGCGCCCCCACTCGCCGAGCGGCCGCAGCGCCTCGTTGAGCGCCGCACCCGACTCGGTCAGCGAGTACTCCACCTTCGGCGGCACCTCCGCGTAGACCTTGCGGTGGACGAGGCCGTCCTCCTCCATCTGCCGCAGGTGCTGGGTCAGCATCTTCTCGCTCACGCCCGGCAGCGCGCGGCGCAGTTCGGCGAAGCGCCGGACGCCGTACGTGTGCAGCTCCCAGAGGACGAGCCCCTTCCATTTGCCGCTGACGACGTCGAGGGCGGCGTCGATGCCGCAGATGTAGGGGCCGTTGCGCGGTGCCTTCGCCATGGCTGCTCCTCACTTACCAAGAGGTAAGTACCGCAGTAAATAGTGGGTACTTCCGCGACGATACCGCGTTGCGCAGCATGGTCGGCATGAACCAACCCGCAGGAAAACCACACCAGTTGACCGAGGTGAGCGTGCTCGGCCTCGGTGCGATGGGCAGTGTCCTCGCGTCCACGCTGCTCGACGCCGGCCGTTCTGTGACCGTCTGGAATCGCACCCCCGGCCGTGCCCCGGAACTCGCGGCCCGCGGTGCCCGCGTCGTGGACTCGGTGCGCGCGGCCGTGACGGCGAGCCCGGTGGTCGTCGCCTGCCTCCTCGACCACTCCTCGGTCCAGGCGACCCTCGGCCCGGTCGCGGACGCGCTGCGCGGCCGCACCCTGGTCAACGTCACCACCACGACGCCGAACGAGTCCCGCGCCCTCGCCTCCTGGGCGGCGGACCACGGCATCGACCACCTCGACGGCGCGATCATGGCCGTACCCGCCATGATCGGATCCGGCACGGGCCAGATCTTCTACAGCGGTTCGCGGGCCGCGTACGACAGGCTGCAGCCGACCTTCGACCTCTGGGCCGCCAGCGAGTTCCACGGCGCGGACGCCGGCCGGGCCGCGCTGGTGGACCTGGCGATGCTGTCGGGCATGTACCAGATGTTCACGGGCTTCTTCCACGGTGCCGCGATGGTCGCCGCCATGGGCATGAGCGCACCCGAATTCGCCGCCCGGCAGGCCCCGTTCCTGGCCGCCATGACACAGGAGCTCGCCGCGTACGCGAAGGTCATCGAGGGCGGCGACTACACCGTCCCGGGCCAGCAGAGCCTGCACTTCTCCGACCTGTCGCACCTGGTGCAGGCCAGCGCGGAGGAGGGCGTCGACCCGGCGCCGATCGCCGCCGTCCAGACACTGATCAGCAGAGAGATCGCCGCGGGCCGCGGCGAGGAAGGACTTGCGAGGGTGTACGAGGGACTGCGCGCCGGAGGTGCCGCGTGAACGCCGCAACTCCCGCTCCCGTGACGCTCATCGGCCTCGGCCCGATGGGTCAGGCCATGGTCCGGACGCTGCTCGCCGCCGGCCATCCGGTCACCGTCTGGAACCGTACCGCCGCCCGCGCCGAGGGCGTCGTGGCCGACGGTGCGACTCTGGCGGGTTCGCCCGTCGAGGCGGTCGCCGCAAGCGAGTTGGTGATCCTCAGCCTCACCGACTACCAGGCGATGTACGACGTACTCCGCGACGCCGCACCGGAGTTGGCCGGCCGCACGCTCGTCAACCTGTCCTCGGACACCCCCGATCGTGCCCGCGAGGCGGCGGACTGGGCGGCGGGGCACGGGGCGCGGTTCCTGACCGGAGGCGTGATGGTTCCCGCGCCGATGGTGGGCACCGAGGCGGCGTACGTGTACTACAGCGGGCCGAGCGAGGTCTTCGAGGCGCACCGTCCGGCTCTGTCCCTGATCGGAGCGCCGCGCCATCTCGGCGAGGACGCGGGCCTGGCGCAGTTGATGTACTTGGCCCACCTGGACGTTTTCCTGACGAGCCTCTCGGCGCTGCTGCACGCCACCGCGCTGCTCGGCACGGCCGGGATCACCGCGGCGGAGGCGGTGCCGGAGCTGCTGCCGACGCTGACCGACATCCCGGCGATGATCCGGGCCGGTGAGGACGTCGGCGCGCAGATCGACGCGGGCGAGCACCCGGGCCATCTGAGCACGGTGACCATGATGGGCGCGACGGCGGACCACATCGCCGACGCCAGCACCGCCCTCGGCGTCGACCTCGCGCTCCCGCAGGCGGTCCGGTCGCACTACCTGCGCGCGCTCGCCGACGGCCACGGCAAGGAGAACTGGACCCGCATCATCGACGGCATCCGGAACCCCAACTCCCCTCAGGGCAGCGGCCGTCCGGCATAGGGTCGGATTTTTTGTGTCTCACTGTGTCATCACGGAGAGTAGGGTGATGACACAGTGAGACACTGTTTTGTAGGGGGGGGCCATGGGCAGGTGGGACGTGGCGACGCATTGGCGGCTCGCGAACGCCGCGACGGAGCTGTTCGAGGAGCGCGGCTACGACGCCGTGACCGCGACGCACATCGCGGAGCGCGCCGGCGTCACCCGCCGCTCGTACTTCCGCTACTACGCGGACAAGCGCGAGGTGATGTTCGCGGGTACGGGCCAAACGCCGCCCGAGCTCTACCAGGCCGTACGCGCCGTCTGCCCTGGCACGCCGCCCCTCGCGACAGCTCTTGAGGCCCTTGCCCGGGTCGGCTCGCTGCTCATCGCCCACCAACGGAACCTGGCCCGGCGCCGCGCGCTGATCGAGGCCATCCCGGAACTCAAGGAACGCGACCGCACGAAGCTCGCCGAGCTGGCCGAGGTGGTCTGCGCAGCCCTGACTCACCGCGGCGCCGACGAGGACACCGCGCGTATCGTCGCGCAGATCGCCCTGGTCGCCTACGAGAACGCCCTCGCCCGCTGGCTCAAGGCCGAAGGCCGCGAGGACTTCGCCTCCTGCATCGCCGCGGCGGCGACAACCCTGCAAGCCGCGGTACCAGGCACCGCCCACCCCTGACGAACAGGGCCTGACCGGCGTTCTCCCGTACGTGCCCGACGGGTCGCCCGAGGCCAGACCCACGGTGACGACGGCAGCCTCCGGGGTGCCCCCCTCTCCTTCGTCATGCTCTCCATCCCTGGGGCAGTGCTCTGTGCAGGTCGGCGGGCCCTCGGTAGCGCACACCGGTCATCCCGAGCGAGACGGCAGCCTCGACGTTCTTCAGCTGGTCGTCCACGAACAGGCACCTGTCGACGGCGACCCCTGCCCGCTCGGCTGCGATCTCGTAGATCACCCGGTCGGGCTTGGCCACGCCCACTCGGGCACTGCTGACGACGTCGTCGGCCAGATCGGCCAGCCCCATCGACTCCAGGTCGCGCTCCAACTCCAGGGTCGCGTTGGTCACCAGAACCAGGGGCACGTGTTCTCGCACGCGTCGCAGCAGACCCACGACCTCGTCGTCCGCTCGGAACGGAGCGTGGGCGAGCGCCCTGGCCAACTCGCGGGCACGGTCAGGCGGTACGCGATCGGCGAGCGCCGAGGCGATGGACTCCGCCCACTCCTCGGTGGTGATCCTGCCGAGGAGCAGCGGCAGGTCCAACTCGGGCGCGTAGCCCACCTCCGCGGTGGTGCCCTCGGCCAGCCCCACGGCTCGCTCCAGCGCGGCCAGGGCGGCCAGGTCGTAGAACCGGATCACGTTGTCGAGGTCACACAGCACGGCGTCAAAACCCTTGCGGGCAATCCCGGAAGCCATCACCGCGCCTGCGGCCGGGTCATGACAGTCGCTGCGCGCCGACGAAGGCATCCCAGGTGGCAGGGTCGACGGTGAGGATCGGCCCGCCGGGGTTCTTGGAGTCGCGGATGTGCACGGCGGTGGCGGTACTCAACTCCTGCTGTTCATAGGCGACTTCGAGGCAGTTGCCGCCCTCGTCACTGCTGTAACTGGACTTGAACCAGTTCATGATTCTCCCGCCAGATCGTCCAGCAGGCTCATGCTCTCCTCGGGGGTGAGGGCCTGCGAACGCAGCATCCCATATTTCTGTTGGAGGACGCTGACCTCGTCTGGATCATCGACGAGGAAGCTAACGCGTTGCCCCTCGATGTAGGCGAGTTGGTCGTGGTCAGTGGTTTCGAGCAGTACGAGTGGTCCAGCCAGCCCTGCGTGCCTCTCGCGGCGGGTGGGGATGATCTGCAGCCCCAGGAAGGGGAGTTCAGCGCACTGGCGGAGATGCTGGAGCTGCGCGCGTAGCACTTGACGCCCTCCGATGGGTCGCTGGAGGGTGACCTCCTCCAGCAAGAAGTTCATCATCGGCGGCCACGGCTTCTGCTCGAAGATCCGCTTCCGGTCGAGCCGCGCGGACAGCCGTTCCCCGCTCTCCTCCGGCGTGATGGGAGGGAACAGGCAGCCGAAGACCGCTGCTGCGTAGTCCTCCGTCTGTAAAAGGCCCGGCACGACCTGGTTCTCGTACGACAGCAGAGTCAGCGCCTCCTGCTCGTACTCGATGAAATCCTGCGCGAACGCCGGGAACCGCTCCCGCGTCGGCACGTGGCTCGCGCCGATCGCCAACACCCCGCCTGTGTCGAGTAATTGGTCCAGCCGCGTGGCGAGGTCGATGTGCAGGGCGCGACGGCCCTGCTCGATCGACGCGATCGTGTCGACGTGAACTCCGATCTCCTCCGCCAACTGGAACTGAGTGAGTCTGGCCTTCTTCCGGAAATGGGCGAGCTGCGCGCCGACCACGCACCACGAGGTGCTCTTCCTGGGCTTCTTCGCCGGGTGCATGCGCGCTCTCTTCCCCCGTCGTGCCGTACGACTCCGTACTGAGCCCGTACAAAACCGTTGTACGAGTTGACTCATTGGTTGAGCTTAGTCACGCCCTGTGACAGTCACCGTATGAACGAGGAACCCCAACTCCCTTACGTACGCGAGGCGTTCTATCTGCGGGAGCGCAGGTCCGTGGCGCGGGCCCGGGAGTTCGTGCGATGCGCTCTCAAGGACTGGGATGTGACCGAACGGTCCGACGACATCGCGCTCTGTGTGAGCGAACTCGCCACCAATGCAGTGCTGCACGGCGTACCGCCGGGGCGTGGATACCTGCTGCGGATCGACCGCCGGCCGGACGGCACCGTACGAGTGGAGGTGCACGACAGTGGTGACGGCGAGGTGCGCGCACCCGATGCGGGCCTCGATGCCGAGCGCGGCCGGGGTCTGCATCTCGTCGGCGTGCTCGCCGACCGGTGGGGTGTGGGGGACCGGGTCCCCGGCAAGGTCGTGTGGTGCGAGTTCGGGTGACTGTCAGTGGCGGGTGGGAGGATTCAACTCATGACCGAAACACTGGAGTTCGCGGATCTCGTCGGCCTGGACGCCTGGCTGGAGCGGCATCACGACGTGCGGGCCGGGCTCTGGGTGAAGGTAGCCAAGAAGGGCTCGGGCATCGAGTCCGTGACGGCGGGCGAGGTGAACGACGCGGCGTTGTGCTGGGGCTGGATCACCGGTCAGCGCAAGGGACTTGACGCCACGCACTACCTGCAGAGGATCACGCCGAGACGGGCGCGCAGCCAGTGGTCGCAGGTCAACGTGCGCAGGGTCGCCGAGCTGGCCGCGGAGGGGCGGATGCGCGGGCCGGGGCTCGCGGAGGTGGAGGCCGCGAAGGCGGACGGACGGTGGGACGCGGCGTACGCGTCACAGAAGGACGCGACCGTTCCGGAGGATCTGGCCACCGCGCTCGACGCCGACCCCGTGGCGAGACGGGCGTACGGGAAGCTGGGCCGGACGGACGCCTATCTCCTCGCGTTGCCGCTGCTCAGGGCGCGTACGGCCAAGGCGAGGGAGGTCGCACTGCGAAGGGCTTTGGCGGGGTTGCGGAGCACGCATGAGCGCCCGTCCTCCGACGGGGGATAACGGAGGACGGGCGCAGCTCATGGGGTGCGGGGGAGCGGTCCCCGCGGGGGCGTGGTCAGGCCTTGATCGCCGAGATGTCGAAGTTCAGCTTGATCTTGTCCGAGATCAGCACGCCACCCGTCTCAAGCGCGGCGTTCCAGCTCAGGCCCCAGTCGGAGCGCAGGATCGTGGCCGTGCCTTCGAAACCGACGCGCTCGTTGCCGAACGGGTCCTTCGCCGAGCCGTTGAACTCCAGGTCGATGGTGACCGGCTTGGTGACGCCCTTGATGGTGAGGTCGCCGGTGATCCGGTAGTCCTCGCCGCCCAGGGCCTCGGCGGAGGTGGAGCGGAACGTCATCATCGGGAACTGCTCGATGTCGAAGAAGTCGGCGCTCGCCAGGTGGCCGTCACGGTCGGCGGAGCCGGTGTCGACGCTGTCCATGCTGATGTCGAGGCTCGCGGTGGACGCGGCCGGGTTGGAGCCGTCCAGCTGCAGCTTGCCCTCGAACTCCGCGAAGGAGCCCTTCACGTTCGTCACCATGGCGTGACGGGCGGTGAAGCCGAGCTTCGAGTGCGACGGGTCGATCGTGTACGCGCCGGTCAGCGCGGCCAGCTCGGGGTTGACGGCGGCGGGGGCGACGGGGGTGGCGGTGTCGTTCTTGCGGCCGAAGATGCCCATGACTGCTCCTGAGGGGGACGGGCTCCGGAGCGACTCCGAAGCAGGAGGTTGAATGTTCAACGAGGTCTAATCTAGCTCCATCAAGTTCAATTTTCAACCTTTTCGTTGTGACGGTGCTCACATTGCATGTGCGGCGGCGTGAGCAGCGGTACTGATCGGGCTCGTGGAGCGGCGCCCTTGGACTTAAGGACGCCGCTTCTTGGACTGTCCCGACCAGGAAACCCCCGGGCCGTTGACCCCGCACTCCGTGCGCCGCTACCCACGCACCATGTCGCGAAGATTCCGTGCGGCGTGCGCCGCGCTCGCCGCCGCAACATCCCTTGCCGTCGTGCTCCCGGGCGCCGCCGTGGCCGTGCCCGACGCCCCCGCGCTCCAGTCCCAGGTGATCTCCTCGGCCCAGCTCGACGTGGAGGTCGCCGCCGATTTCCCGCGCATCGTGTCTTACACCGACCGGGCGACGGGCGCCCGGCTGCTCGGCTCCACCCGCCCGGTCACCGAGGTCGTGCTCAACGGCAAGGCGTACGGGGCGACCGTCAAGGGCGCGCCCGAGGTCGACGGGGCCGTCGCCGCGTACACCCTGACCTTCGCGGGCCTGCCCGGCGTCGAGCTGGACGCCGAGCTGTCGGTGGCGGGGCGGGCCACCACGTTCAAGGTCACCGCGGTCCGGGACACCGAGGCGTTCCGGGTCGGCACCCTCGACATCCCCGGGCATGACCTGGTCTCGGTGGGCAGTGCGGACCAGGGCGCGGAGACCGCGTTCACCCGGCTCGACCCGGACTCCACGAGGACCGCCGACGTCTTCGGGAAGGTCACCGCGGACAGCCCGGCCGAGAGCGCCCCGGTCGGCGCCTCGTACGCGATCGTCAACACGGGGAAGCTCGCCGCGGCCGTGGAGTCCAACTCGTCGTACGACAAGCCGAGCGGGGCCACGGGCGGGGACGACGCGCGGTTCTGGCATCAGGCGCGGAAGGGCGAGGGCGGCGAGACGCGGGTCGGGGTGTGGTCCGGGCAGTGGACCTACCGGGGTGAGGGGGCGCAGGGGGTCGGCAAGGACGATCTGCCGTGGGCCAAGGTCGTCGTCACGCCCGACGCCAACGGGGACGAGGTCGTCGACTGGCAGGACGGGGCCGTCGCCTTCCGCTCCATAGGCGTCCGGGCGCCCGGCGCCGAGCAGACCCCGGACCGGGTGATCACCCATATCCCGTTCAACTTCGCCAGCCAGGCCACGCACCCCTTCCTCCGCACCCTCGACGACATCAAGCGGGTCTCGCTCGCCACCGACGGGCTGGGGCAGCTGGCCCTGCTCAAGGGGTACGCCTCGGAGGGGCACGACTCCGCGCACCCCGACTACGGCGGGAACGTCAACAAGCGCGCCGGCGGCCTCGCCGACCTCAACAAGTTGCTGAAGGGCGGCAAGGAGTGGGGCGCGACCTTCGGCGTGCACGTCAACGCGACCGAGGCGTACCCGGAGGCGAAGGCCTTCGACGAGCAGCTCGTCGACAAGACCAAGCCGGGCTGGAACTGGCTCAACCAGAGCTACTACATCGACCAGCGGCGCGACCTCAACGGCGGTGAACTCGCCCGTAGATTCCGGGAGTTGCGGGACGAGACCGACCCCAACCTGTCGTTGCTCTACGTCGACGTGTACTACACGCACGGCTGGATCGCCGACCAGACGCTCAAGGCCGTACAGGGCCAGGGCTGGAACGTCGCCACCGAGTGGGCCGACAAGTTCGAGCGGGCCTCGCTGTGGTCGCACTGGGCCAACGACCTGGACTACGGCGGCGCCACCAACAAGGGCCTCAACTCGCAGATCATCCGGTTCATCCGCAACGGCGAGAAGGACGTCTGGAACGACCACCCGATCCTCGGCCAGACCGCCCTGGTCGACTTCGAGGGCTGGACCGGCGAGAACGACTTCACCGCGTTCACCGACAACGTGTGGCGGAAGAACCTGCCCGCCAAGTACCTCCAGCACCACGACATCCAGAAGTGGACCAAGGACCGCATCGACTTCTCCGGCGGCGTCCACGGCACCGTGGAGGGCGGCGAGCGCGCCCTGTACGAGGACGGGCGCAAGGTGCTCGCCGGGGATGCCTATCTGCTGCCCTGGGACGGCGGCAAGAAGCTGTACCACTACAACGAGGCGGGCGGCACGACGAGTTGGGCCGTGCCGGGCGGCGGCAGGTACACCGTCCACAAGCTCACCGACAACGGCCGCGAGGACGCCGGTACGGTCACCGCGTCCGACGGCAAGGTGACCCTGAAGGCCGACAAGGGCCAGGCGTACGTCCTCCACCCGGAGGGCCGCGCACCCGAGCAGGCCGATCCGGCGTGGGGCGAGGGCACGCCCGTCGCCGACCCCGGCTTCAACGACGCCGGCCTCGACGACTGGACCAGCACGGGCACGGTCGCCCGCGACACCGACGCCCTCGGCCGCAACAGCGCCCGGCTCTCCGGCGGCGACGCGACCTCGATCACCCAGCAGATCAAGGGACTTGAGGCAGGCGAGCGCTACACCGCATCCGCCTGGATCGAGGTCGAACCGGGCCGCAGCCGCCCGACCACCCTCTCCGCCGGTGGCCAGGACGTCACCGTCGAGCGGTCCACCGTGCAGAACACCATCGGCGGCAGCGACTGGCACGACACCTACTTCCAGCGCGCCAAGGTCACCTTCACCGCGCCCGCCGACGGCCGCACCACCCTGCGCATCGCCGCCGCCGAGGGAGCGGGCACGGTCCGCGTGGACGACGTACGCCTTGTGGCCAACGATCCCGCCGGAGCCCAAGGGGCCGTCGTCCACGAGGACTTCGAGGCTGTCGACCAGGGCTGGGGGCCGTTCCTCAAGGGCCCGGCCGGCGGCGCCAACGACCCGCGTACGCACATCGCGCAGAAGCACGCCCCGTACACCCAGTCCGGCTGGAACGGGAAGCTGATCGACGACGTCCTCGACGGCGCCGAGTCGCTGAAGACGCACGAGGGCAACCACGGGCTCGTCTACCGCACCGCGCCGGCGACCGTGCCGATGCAGGACGGGCACGCCTACCGCGTCGAGTTCGACTACCAGGCCTCGCACGCCGGGTCCTTCTCCTGGGTCACCGGCTACGACCAACTCGCCGACGGCGAACCGGAGTCCGTGGAGACCCGGCGCACCCCGATACCGCAGCAGCGCACCACCGCCCACTTCGATGAGCGCGTCACCGCCGGGTGCGGCGACACCTGGACCGGCCTGCGGATGCACGACGACGCCGCCGACAACGCCGACTTCGTCCTCGACAACCTCAAGGTCACCGACCTCGGCCCGGCCGACGAACAGGCCGCCTGTGCCACCCTGTCCCTGCAGCCGAAGGCGGAGGTCCTGGAGCCGGGGCAGCCCAACGAGGTCACCGCGACCTTCACCAACCACGAGAAGACCCCCGCCGAGAACGCCAAGCTCGCCCTCACCCTGCCCGAGGGCTGGACCGCCGAGCCCGCGGGACCGGTCGCTCTCGACCCGGTCGCCCCCGGCGCAAGGGCCACCGCGACCTGGCAGGTCACCCCACCCGCCGACGCCCCGTACAAGACGTACGAGCTGGCCGCGCGGGGCACGTACACGACCGGCGGTACGACCCGCGAGCTCGCCGCCACGACCGCCGTGCGCACCCTGCCGCCCCCGCCGGCCGCCGACAGCTGGGCCAGTGACCTGGACTGGGTGAGCGCCGAGAGCGGCTGGGGCCCGGTCGAGCGGGACCTGTCCAACGGCGGCACCGGCAGCGGCGACGGCACCCCGCTGACGATCGACGGAGTGACGTACGAGAAGGGCCTCGGCACCCACGCGCCCGCCAAGGTCCGCTACTACCTCGGCGGCAAGTGCGCGAGTTTCACGGCGGAGGTCGGCGTCGACGACGCCCAAGCGACCCGCGGCAGCGTCCAGTTCAGCGTCACCGCCGACGGGACCAGGAAAGCCGAGTCGCCGGTGCTCAAGGCCAGCGACGCCGCGCACGCCCTCACGGCCGACGTGAGCGGAGCCAAGTACGTCGAACTCCTTGTCGGGGACGGCGGCGACGGCAACGGTAATGACCACGCCGACTGGGGCAACGCCCGTTTCCACTGCGGAGGTTGAGACGTGCCGACGACACGACGTACGTTCCTGACAGCGACGACAGCCGGTGCCGCGCTCACGGTTCTAGGACCTGTGAGACCGGCCGCAGCGGCCGATGAATTCGACACCCTCAGAGCCCGCTGGCTCACCATCCAGCTCGGCGACGGCTACGACCCGGCCGCCGAACCCTTCGCCGCCCGCCTCAAGGAGACCGGCGAACTCGCCCGCGGCTTCCGCGCCACCATGGCGCCCACCGCCGACTCCCTCTGGCCCGGCCACCCCTTCGACCCGCCCGCCGGCATCACCCAGAGCTACAGCCGCCTCTGGACCATGACCAGGGCCTACGCGCAGGAAGGCACCGGACTCACCGGCGACGCCGGCCTCCTCGCGGACGTCGTGCGCGGCCTCGACCACCTCTCCGCCACCGTCTACAACCCGTCGACCACCCGCTACGGCAACTGGTGGGAGTGGCAGATAGGCAGCCCCCGCCTGCTCCTCGACATCGTCGCCACCCTGCACGACCAGCTCACCGAGGCGCAGCGGGAAGCGGCCTGCGCGGCCGTCGACCACTTCATCCCGGACAGCATGCTCGGCGACTACACCGGCACGTCGACCGGCGCCAACCGCGTCGACCTGTGCCGCTCGGTCGCCCTGCGCGGCATCGTCGGCCGCAACCCCGACAAGATCGCCCTCGCCCGCGACGCCCTCTCCCCGGTCTTCCCGTACGTCACCAAGGGCGACGGGCTCTACGCCGACGGGTCGTTCGTGCAGCACACCTGGGTCGCCTACTCGGGCACGTACGGGCAGGTCCTGATGGACGGGCTCGGCCGGCTCTTCGCCCTGCTCACCGGGTCCGCCTGGGAGGTCGTCGACCCCAAGCGGCAGATCATCCTGGACAGCGTCGAGCACGCCTTCGCGCCGCTCATCCACGACGGCCTGATGATGGACAGCGTCAACGGCCGTGCCATCAGCCGGGGTTACCTCAAGGCCGACGACCGGCAGGTGATGCGCTCCGACCACTTCCACGGCCTGGCCCTGATCGCCGCGATCGCCCTGCTCGCCCAGGGCGCGAGCCCCGCCGAACGGGACCGCTGGCACGGCATGGTCAAGGGCTGGATCGCCCGCGACACGGTCACGCCGATTCTCACCAGCCGCCAGTTCGACATCGACGACCTGGCCCGCCTGCACACCGTCCAGTCGGCGCCCGTGCCCGCCGCCCCCGAGCCCGTAGCGCACAAGCTGTTCACGGCGATGGACCGCGCCGTGCACCGCCGCCCCGGCTGGGCCGCGAACATCTCCATGGCCTCCAAGCGGATCTCGTACTACGAGTGCGGCAACGGCGAGAACCCGCGCGGCTGGCACACGGGCGCGGGCATGCTCTATTGGTGGGGGCCCGAGGGCAGGACCGATCAATACACGGACTGGTTCTGGCCGACCGTCGACTTCTACCGGCTGCCCGGAACCACCGTCTCCACCAAGCGACTTGCCGACAAGGCCGGCGGCGAATGGGGCGCGCCGAAACCCGACGCGGCGTGGGTCGGCGGCGCCACCGACGGCGAGTACGCGGCCGTCGGCCAGCACCTCAAGGGCCTCGGCTCCACCCTGGAGGCCCGCAAGTCCTGGTTCTGCGCGGCCGACGCCGTGATCTGCCTCGGCGCGGGCATCACGGCACGCGACGGTGTCCCCGTCGAGACGATCGTCGACAACCGAAACCTGGGGGAGAACGGCTCCAACTCCCTGACGGTGGAGCCCGGTTGGGCCCACCTGGAAGGGCACGGCGGCTGGGTCTTCCCCGCAGAGATCGCGGGCGGACGCCTGCGCACCCTCCGCGAGGACCGCACCGGCGCCTGGTCCGACATCAACACCACCAGCTCCACCGAGCGCCGCACCCGCCGTTGGCAGACCCTGTGGCTCGACCACGGCGCCGACCCCACCGACGCCACGTACGTGTACCTGCTGATGCCCGGCGCCTCGCGGTCCCAGCTCGCCGAGCGCGCCGCCGACCGCGGCTGGCTCGCCGTCCTCGCCAACGACGCCGACCGGCAGGCCGTCGCCGTGCCCTCCCTGGGCCTGACCGCGGCCAACTTCTGGACGGCCGGTACGGTGAGGGACCTCACCGTCACCGCGCCGTCCAGCGTGCTGCTGCGCCGCCGCGGCGACACCGCACAGCTCACGGTCAGCGAGCCGGCCCGCAGCGGGCGCCCCTTCGAGCTGGTCTGGGAACACCGGGCCGCCCGCGTCACCGCCAAGGACCCGTCGGTGGAGGTGCTCGCCACCGGCCGCGAACTACGGCTCCGGATCACCCCCGGCACGGCGGGCGGCGGCCACCGCTGTGAGGTGACTCTCAGCTGAACCACCCCGCGTATTTGTGGAACCCCCACAAGCCGACGCCCCCCTGAGCAGTCACATCAGCTGCACCCCGGAGGGTTCCTGTACGGGTTCTGTCCGGGGGTACCAGGAAAACGGGTCGGAGACTGTGAGGAGTCGACGGCCCGTTTTCTTGCGTGGGCTTCGTAAGGTCGCTACATGACCGTTTTGGACGACACCCCGGGTGAGCCCGCAGACGCCCGCGGCCGCGTGGCCGAGCTGCACGAGATCCGCGCCG
>NZ_JASCIQ010000066.1 GCF_029968035.1 Streptomyces cavernicola
AAGGCCAACTGGCACGATCAGTTCACGAGACCGCGGCTGCGCGGCTTCTGCAGGGGCTCCGGCTCGTACAGAGCGAGCAACACGGCTTCGGCACGGTCCGGGGAATTCATGCCGCGGGCCTTCATCGACTTCTTGCTCTCGATCTGGGTGTAGCCGCTCGCCGTGGACAGCAAATCTCGGTGTTAGAGAGTTGCACGGGGCCGGGTTCAGCCTGCTCTTGCCGCGGCACGCGAAGGCCGGTGTGTACTCCGTGTGCAACCTCAGCCTGGACGATCGGCTGCGAACGTCGGCGTGTGGACCTGAGGTCAGCCGCAGCAGCCGCCAGGCGCAGATCTCTGCCTGTCCGGGCCGGAAGGCTCGCTGATCGATCGACTGCTGACTGGCACATCGCGTGGCGGGGTCTGTTCTGGACACCGGCCACCTGTACAGCGAAGCCAAGGGCATGAAGGACGCGGAGATCCTCATGGTCAGGCTTGTCTCCGACTGCCTGAACGGAGTGTTGATAGGCCGTCAATTCTGATGGCCCGGTCGCCATCTAGCGAGGCGGCGAGATTCGGTCACCTTCGCACGGGATTCCTCTGAGAGGCGTGGGATGGCACACCAAGGTGTTACGAATATGACCGAATCTTCTCAACTCTTGTGAAATGGAGACTAGTTCGTGCCCAATCACAGACATAGACGCCCGAGCAAGCTGTGGATTCTGTCGGTTTTACCCATCCTGCTCGGCGCGCTGCTGCTGCCGACGGGAGCCGCGCAGGCGGGGGACAGCAGCCCCGCTGACACCATGAACACCTACGTACTGCCGATCGGGGAATACAAGCTGGGGACAGCCACCCGTGAGGGAGCAGAAGCCCTGGATTCGGTCCGTGCTGTCGCCGCCCACCATGCCGCCGGGGAGATCGCGCCTGAGACGGTAGGACCCGCGTCCCGGTTCGCTCAGGTGTCGTCATTGGCGACCGCGGTTCCTCCGGCGCCGAAGCGGGCGTCTGGTGCGCGGGTCGCGGCAGCGGTGACGTATCCGGAGCCCTCGCGCGCCATGAGCGCGACGGAATGCCGCACGGCCCTGGGTTCGTCGAAGAAGTTCTACCTGAAGTCCCGGTTCGCTATCTGCTCGGGCGCTTCGTACGTACAGACCTGGTTCCGCAACGGGCAACTGGTCGGGGAGAGCGCGTTCAACGTGCTGGCGGTCGGCACGATACCCGCCAACAGCCGGAAGATCGACGTCACATACCACGTCATGGATATGCGGGCGACAGGCATGAATGCCGCACCCAACATGCAGATCACCCTCAATGGGAAGATCGCGCAGAGCTGGCCTTCCGGCGTCACCTACACCCCCGGTGGCACGCCGCTGCCGGCCACGAAGACGTGGGCGCAGTTCCTGGGCGCGGGCAGCGTACAGACCTCGGTGACGGCCGCGAACGGTAAGGGCAACGGCGGCTCGACGGAAAGCATCTTCGCCGTCTACCAGCCGTCGGTGAAGGTGAAGGCTCCTGCCCCCTGGACGCTCGGAGGGTCCACCGGTGGTGACCTGTTCATGCTGGCACCCCGCTGGGACAAGGCCAGCTACCTGGCGAACAGCACCAAGGGCGGTGCAGCAACCTTCAGTTACATGGGCACCCTGTACTACAGCAAGGCTGTAGGGGCTCCCGAGCGCGCGGTCGCCCTCCACATTGAGAAGGCGTTCAAGACGCCGGGGCAGACCCAGCCGCCCAGCAGTCAGAAGAAGGTGCCTGGCCAAACCACAGACGCTCCGCTCACGCGCCTCTACACAGACTCCGTGCGCCGTGAACGAAACCGCAGCGTGGCCATCAGCGCTTGTGTGAAGTACTTCGGCCCGGACTATGCAGAGGGCGGCAAACAGTGCGACGAGTATCCCTTCGCCGCGACGTACGAGGGATCCGCGGGTTCCGAGTACGACCCAAAGATCCCCAAGAACAACTTCAGTGTCATGGCCTTGAACGGGGTCGAGAACGGCAACGCCGGGAACCTGCTGGGCCAGTTCTACGGCAAGCATCGCCTGCTTGATGGCCCTGATGACGGGTTCCTCGTAGAGATCACCGAGTAGCGCGCAGCGTCGGGGCCGGGCAGCTCCCCGGCCCTGACGTTATGCCGGCCAGAACTGAGCGAGATAGTGCTCGATGCCTGTGGGCACGCTCGTCACCGCAGCACGGGCGACGGCCTCACGCCCCCCGCCGTACAACCGGACGTTCCAGACCGTGTTCTCGCGCGGCAACGTGATCTCATCCGGACTGGGGCCCGCAGTTACCGCCCACAGGCGCAGCACACCCGACCGGCATTCCACCTGGGCGGTTGCCGTCGCCTCCCAGTCGCCTTCGGCCGAGGGAGGATCTGCCTCCCATACCTGGGCGGTGAAGGAAACTGTGTGCGTGTGCGCCGCGCTCGTGATGTCGATCCGACCTGGCAGGGCGTGGACAAAGCTCCCTGCCGTGAAGTCCTGCGGAAAGGCCGCAGGTAGCCAGGCGTCATCGGCGTCCTGAAGGCACAGTCCGTGGAAGTCGACTGCGGCGCTTAGCACTTGGGTGCTCACTGGCTCCATACATGCCACTCTATCTACGGCTGGCTAGACCACCTCTGCCCAGGAACGCGGGTCCGTGCACAAGGCGCCAGCGCAGTTGCCCGGTCCAGCAGCTGCCCAAGTCTTCTGGCGTGAAGCGACGGGCACTTGGGCAGCTCAGCAGGCTGGCTCGGCTTTCCTCCGTCTGAGATCTGGCGGCGCGCAGGGCCTATCTGCCGCAGCTCACACCCCAGGAGATGAGGTCTATGCAGCACCCCTCATGTCCTTGGGACTATCTCCCTTGAGCCGTCTGACCACTTGTGGCCCCCTGAGGCTGCGCCTTTGATGTCCAGCTCCGAGGACAAGGCCCGTCTCATGCGCCGTGACTCAGATGCGGAGGCGCAGAGATCCGGCCTCAGCGTGTCCGTGATCACGCTTGGTTAGGAGTTGAGTGCTGGTCATCGTCTACAGATCGCTGCTGCCTGTCCTATCGGGCTCCCGAGATGTCAGTGCCCTCCTCCATAATTGGGGCACCGTCTTCAACGAAGGACCTCATCTCTGTGACGATCACTCAGCAAGAGCTCGAATCCCGGCTGTGGGACGCCGCGAACGCGCTCCGCGGCCCGGTCGACCCGGCAGACTTCAAGACCTACGTCTTCCCCATGCTGTTCTGGAAGTGGATCAGCGACACCTGGGTCCACGAGCACGACGCGGCGCTCGATGAGTACGGCGACGACCTCGACGACGAGATCGAGGCCGACTTCCACCGGTTCGAGCTGCCCGAGGGCACGCTGTGGAGCGAAGTCACCGAGAAGGTCACCAACCTCGGCGCGGAGATCGCGAAGACCTTCCAGCGAATCGAAATGGCCAACCCCCGCTCGCTCGCCGGCGTCTTCGGCGATGCCTCGTGGGGCAACAAGGAGCGCATCCCGGAGTCGGCGCTGCTGGGGCTCATCCAGGCGTTCAACAAGATCAGGCTCGACCCGTCGACGGTATCGCACGACCTGCTCGGCGCGGGCTACGAGTACCTGCTGAAGAACTTCGCCGACGAGTCGGGCAAGAAGGCCGGCGAGTTCTTCACGCCCCGTGAGGTCGTGAACCTGCTCGTAGGGATCCTCCAGCCCGAGCCGGGCGAGTCCGTCTACGACCCGTCCTGCGGCTCCGGCGGCATGCTCGTCGCAACGATCAACCAGCTGCGCGAGTCAGGCAAGGACCACCGCACGCTCAGGGCATACGGCCAGGAGATCAACCTGACGACAGCCTCGATCGCCCGGATGAACCTTTTCCTGCACGAGATCGAGGACTTCGACATCAAGCGCGGAGACACCCTCCGCGTCCCAGCGTTCAAGGCCCCCAGCGGTACGGTCCGTCAGTTCGATGCCGTGATCGCCAACCCACCCTTCTCGCTGACGAATTGGGGAGCGGATCGCTGGGCGTCTGACCCGCGAGCCATCTGTGGCGTGCCGCCGGCGAAGAACGGCGATTACGCCTTCGTCCAGCACATGGTCTCGTCGATGAAGCCTGGATCCGGTCGTGTCGGCGTGGTCATGCCCAACGGCGTGCTGTTCCGCGGAGGCGCGGAGGCGAAGATCCGCCGGGGCCTCATCGAGAAGGACGTTCTGGAAGCCGTCGTCGGGCTGCCGCCCAAGCTGTTTTACTCGACCGAAATCCCGGCATGCCTGTTGATCTTCCGCGACCTGAAGCCAGCTGAGCGCAAGGATCACGTGCTCTTCATTGACGGCTCGGCGCGGTTCATCAAGGGCAAGAAGCAGAACCTGATGTCCGAGGATGACGTCAGAGCTGTCATCGACGCGTACCAGGCAGGTAGCGACTCGGCGGGCGAGGGCGGCGCGAACGTCCGGCTCGTGCCGTTCGAGGAAATCGAGCAGAACGGCTTCGACCTGAGCATCGGCCGCTACATCAAGGTCGCTGCAGAAGAGACCGCCGATCTGGGCACTGCGCTCGTGGCGTATGCCGACGCCCGGCAACACCGCATCGACACCGAGGCTGCCATGTTCGAGCGGCTCGCAGCGGCAGGCGTCGACCTGAGCATGTTCGGGGTGCCCAGTGAGTGAGTGGGAGAGGGTACGGCTCGACGAGGTCATCGCGCTGGACGTTGACGCGGTCCCGGTCACGGCGACGGCCTCCTACGACATCGTCGGTGTCTTGAACCGCGGTCGGGGCCTGTTGTTCCGGGATCCGATCGCTGGCGATGAGACCTCGTACAAGACGCTGAATCGCATCCGGCCGAACCAGATCGTCTACAGCCGCTTGAAAGCGTTCGAAGGAGCGATCACCGTTGCTCCGAACGATCTGGGCGAGGTCTACGGGTCGCAAGAGTTCCCGACGTTCACGTGCGGCGAGCAAATGCTTCCCGATTACTTCCGACTCCTTACGACCACAAATCGACTGTGGGAGCAACTGCAGGCGTTGTCGACCGGCATGGGCGGCAGGCGTGAACGGGTCAAGCCCGCTGACTTCTTGACGATTGAAGTTGCTCGCCCGTCCTTGTCGGAACAGCGCCGCATCGTCGATGTTATGGCTGCCGTAAACGCGCATATCGAGTCCATTCGCCTGGAACGGGAGAACGCTGCTGAGGCGGTACGGCGAGCCCGGCTTGCATTGCTCACGGTGGGTTTTGGTGGGGCATGGGAGAGTGAAATTACCGATTCACACACATCCCTCACGTGGACGGACCAGCTTCCTGCAGGTTGGCGGAGCGAGAAGATCGGCGGTGTGTCAGTTGTGCGCTCTGGCGCTACTCCTCGCAGATCCGAGAAGGCTCGGTACTTCGACGGAGGTTCAATTCCGTGGGTGAAGACCGGCGACCTCAACGAACGGGTGATCACGAAGACGGATGAGTGCATCACGGACGCAGGGTTCTCAGAATCATCGGTTCGCCTGCTTCCTGCTGGCACAGTCCTGGTGGCAATGTATGGAGGATTCGCCCAGATCGGCAGGACTGCCAGCCTTGGTGTCGCGTCCACTACCAACCAAGCCATCAGCGCCATAACAGATTTGAGAGCAGACGTACTGCCCTCGTATTTGCATCATGCTTTGAAGGCTGGCCGCCCGAAGTGGCGACTCGTGGCAGCAAGTTCCCGCAAGGACCCTAATGTCAGTAAGAGGGATATCGAAGACTTCGATTTCCCTCTCCCTAGTCCCGACGAACAGCGGGAGATCGTCGATGTATTGGGATTCATGGAATTCGCGGTAGACGAGTTCACTGCCGAGCTCGCCAATCTCCGCGCCTTCCGCTCTGCACTCCTGGCCTCCCTCCTCAACCAGGAAATCGAGATTCCCGAGTCCTACGACGCTCTGCTCGAGGGGGTGTCCTGACATGGGTTGGACGGAAGCGAGCACGATTCAGCGTTCTTTGCTCGAGTGGGCGGAGGAGGCTGGCTGGGAGCGTCTCCAAGGAGACGAGTTACCGCGCGATGAGCACGATGTCATAGTCGGGGACTGGGCGCGTGAAGCGTTGCTCGCGCTGAACCCGGAGTTGGTCGACGACTCCGAGTCGGCGGACCTCGCTCTGCACGAGCTCAATCAGGCTGTCCTCGATGCGCACAACGGTCTCGTGTCAGCAAATGAGCGGTTGACCGTGATGCTTCGCGGCGACCACTCGTTCACGACGATCGACGGTAGGCATGTGCCTCGTCGGCTGATCGACTTCAAAGACCTCCACAACAACCGCTTCACCGTCGCCGACGAGGTCACCATCAACGGTGCGGCCAAACCTCGCCGGTTCGACGTCGTCTACTACGTCAACGGGTTCCCGCTGGTCGTCGCTGAGACCAAGACGCCTGTGAAGCATCAGGTCTCGTGGGTCAACGCCGCGAAGGACCTTCACGACGTGTATGAACAGGAGTATCCGAACTTCTTCGCGACGAACGTCTTCAACGTCGCCACTGAGGGCCTGGAGTTCCGGATGGCCCCGATCCGTGCGATGCCGGACCCCGACTCCGAGATCTGGGCCCCGTGGGGATCCACTGAGGACGACCCGAAGACCGTCACGAGCCCGGCTCGTGTCGAGCGGGCCGCGCGCTTGCTGCTGCGGCCGGAGACGATCCTGCCGATCCTCAAGGATCTGGTGATGTTCCGTCATGCTCGGGACGCCTCCGAGGTCGACATCAAGTTCTTGCCTCGTTACCCGCAGTTCGAGGCGGCTCTGGGGATCCATGCCAAGGTGCTCGCCGGGCGTCCTGGTGGACTGATCTGGCACCACCAGGGATCGGGCAAGACCGAACTCATGGCGTTCGCCGCTGCCCGTCTGCTGCGGGACGACACGGTGACGAAGAGGTTCGGGAGCGCTCCGACAGTCATTGTGATCGCCGACCGTAAGGATCTGGTCCGGCAGACGGCAGAGATGTTCGAGACTGCCGGCATGCCGCGCATGTCGGTGCCCCGCAACCGACGCGAGCTGCGCGCTCTGCTACGCAGCGGTGAGCCGGGCGTGGTCATCACGACGGTGCACAAGTTCGCTGAGGCCGGCCACCTGAACAACCGGTCGAACATCGTGGTCCTCGTCGACGAGGCGCACCGCTCGCAGGAGGGGAAGTTCGGCGACGCGTGGCGCGCGGCGGTGCCGAACGCGAAGTTCTTCGGCGCGACGGGTACGGCGATCGAGGACAAGGACCGTTCGACGTTCAAGCTGTTCGGTGACCCTGACGACCCGGACTTTGTGATGTCACGGTACACGCCGGAGCAGTCCATCGCCGATGGGTTCACCAAGCCGGTGATCGTGGAGGGCCGGTCTGTCGGCTTCAACCTCGACAAGGAAGCCCTGGACGAGGCGTTCGACGAGCTGGCCGCGGAGGAGGGCCTGGACGAGGAGGAGAAGGTCTTCCTGTCGGGGAAGGCTTCTCACATCGAGACGATCCTCTCCAACTCCGAGCGCGTGGAGGCCGTGTGTGCCGACATCGTCGACCACTTCCTTACCTACGTCGCGCCTCTGGGGCAAAAGGCTCAAGTCGTGGCCTACAACCAGCGCCTTGTGATCGCGTACACCAGGGCCATTGAGGCCGAGCTGGAGCGCCGTGCCGCAGTCATGCCGGACGGACGACGCCGTGAGGTCGGTGTGGTGATGCACGTCGCCGACAGCAAGGAGACCCCCAAGGAGCACAAGAAGTACCTGCTCACTCCGGAGCAGGAGGAGGCGCTCAAGCGGCGTTTCAAGAAGGTCGATGACCCGATGTCGTTCATCGTCGTCACCGCGAAGTGGATGACTGGCTTCAACGCGCCCATCGAGGGCGTGCTGTATCTGGACAAGCCCGCCAAGGACTCGAACCTGTTCCAGACGATCACGCGGCCCAACCGTCCGTGGAAGAACCCTGTCACCAGTCAGCGCAAGGACTTCGGGCGCGTCGTCGACTACATCGGTCTCGCGAAGGCCATCGGCAACGCGGTCGCCGGCCCGAAGGTGAAGGACAACGAAGAGGACGAGCTCAACGTCACCGACGCGTCCAAGCTGGCGGGGAAGTTCGTCGCCGACCTCACGCGTCTGCTGCATCTGTTCGACGGCATCGACACCAGTGACTCGTCGTTCGAGTCGCTCGCGCAGGCCCATGAGCGGATACCCGAGGGCGGCACGCAGCGCACCGAGTTCATCGAGACCTATGTCGCGCTGCAGACGGTGTGGGAGTTCCTCGACCCGCATCCGATGCTCCGGCCATTCAAGGGGCAGTACTTCTGGCTCGCGAAGGTGTACGAGTCGATCCGGCCCAAGGACGTCTCCAAGACGTTCCTCTGGGCACGTCTCGGCGCGAAGACCACTGATCTGATCCACGGTCACATGACCGATGTGGGCGTGAAGTCGATGCCGTCGAAGACAGTCACGCTCGACGCTGCCGGTCTGGCGCTGGTGAAGAAGATCGCAGAGCAGCTGAAGCTGTCCAAGCCGCAGACGCCGGAGTCGAAAGCCGAGGACGTGTACCAGCAGGTCCTTGACTCCATCGAGGCGCGCCTCAGGCGTCGGCTCGCCGATACCGAGAGTCCGGCGTACCGGTCGCTGGCGGAGCGCATAGAGAGGCTCCGTGCCAAGGCGATCGAGAACGTCGAGGACTCGCTGGCGTTCCTCGAAGAGGCGCTGAAGATCGCTCAGGACGTGGTCGCCGCGGACCGGGCAGTGGAACAGGGCGACCAGAGTGCACTCGACAAGCTCGCCGATCCCAAGCGCGGGGCGCTCACCCAGATCGTAGAGGAGAACACACCGCCGGGGCTGCACAAGATCGTTCCCGACATAGTCTCGCGGATCGACTCGATCGTCGCTGAGGTCGCCTATGCCGGCTGGAGCACCAGCGACACAGGGGACAAACGCGTCAGACGCGAGCTGCGCGCCGTCCTGAAGGACTACAGCCTGCCGATCAAAGGCGAGCTGTTCGACCGAACGTACGAGTATGTGAGGGAGAACTACTGAACGACCTGACGACCGCGACCACTCCAGAGAATGCCCACGTGCTGAGACTTCAACTGGAGTTGAAGCGTCTGCGCATCGTTGCCTTGGCGGCCGTCACGGAAGCGGACTGGCTTCAGTGCCTCCAGGCCGCCGACCTCATCCCCGCCTGGCGAGCGCCATGCAACGCACCTGCCAATCACTGATCCACCGGCCCCGCCGACGTGACGGTCGGCGAGGTCACCCGCTCTCGCTCCCCACATTCCCTACTCAGTTGAACCACTTACCAACTGAGGAGGAGAGCATCACGGCCGCCTTCACGGATCCCTGCCGTGGTCGACTAGCCTGCGCCCATGGGGCGGAGTTACTCGGAGAAGACCATCAAATTGCTGTTCGGCTCGGCTTCGCGCTGTGCCTGGCCAGAGTGTCCCGAACCGCTGGTGTTCAAGGACCGGGGGCGCCTGACCGTGGTGGCGCAAGTTGCTCACATTCGCTCCGAACAGCCCAACGGCCCCCGGCACGTTCCGGATTACGAACCAGTCAACGGCTTCGAAAACCTTCTGTTGCTCTGTGGGAAGCATCACCCGCCTGTCGATCAGCACGAATCCATCTACTCTGTTGAGGAGTTGGAGGAGTGGAAAGCTGCCCAGACCGCGCAGTCCGGACGCGTACTGCCTGAGGGTGAGCTACCTGAAATCATCGCGGCGCTGGAGAGAGTGACCCACGCCCAAGCACGGCGTGCCACGCTCCGCTCAACATGGGCCGCATTCAGCGATGCCGCCCTTCCGTTCATCGACCATGCTCAAGGAGCCACCAGCCAAGACGTGGTGGATCTGGCCACGCAGTTGGTCAAGGACCGGCGGGCCTTCAACGCGGCCATCGCTGCGGTCTTGCGAGAAGGTCCTGGGGAAATGGCTGAACGCGCCAGGGCAGTCCGTGACGGTTGCGACGCTCTGATTCGCCACGCCAACATCTATGGCCCAGCGTGGATTGCCTGGCGAGCTCTGGATAACGCCCGAACGCGACCGACCCCCGGGAGGCTCGGCGACTCCTCCGCGAGTTGGGCTCAAAACCGACTCGTCGCTCTGGCCCAAGCTGTCAGAGACGGAGGCCCCGTTCCCGGAGACATCTACGCAGAAGCTGAAACCGCCTTGCGGGGCGTCGAAGGGATATCCGAGCTCCACATCGGAGCCCTTCTCGAGGATGCCTGTCGGCCTGAGTCCCGTCGGGCAGCAGTGGACGACCTCAACGGTGCACGCGAGAACTTCTACGACGCTCTGGAGCGGTTTGAGACAGCGGCCCAGGTGCATCTCGCCGACGGGCCGTGACGGGCTCATCTCGCCAACGCGGGGGCAGACCTACGCAGTTGCCTGTGTTCTCCTACGTGAGCAGCACCTACGGCACCGGGGCCGGATCCAACCAACACATACCTGAGCGGTGTTCAGTTGAGGAGGCCGCGGCGGCGCGGCTGGTTCAAGGGCTCCGGCTCGTACAGGGCCAGGAGCACGGCTTCGGCACGATCGGGGGACTTCATGCCGCGGGCTTTCATCGCCTTCTTGCTCTCGATCTGGGTGTAGCCGCTCGTCGTCGACAGCAGCTTCGGGGTGGAGAGCTGCGCGGCGGCCTTCTTGTCTACGTGGAGGCGCAGCCGCCCGCGGCCGGACGACGGGTCCGGCTGGAGCAGCGACCTGGTGGCGAGCCACATCTCGTCTCGCTTCCGCCACGGCCGCATGACGGCGCCGGGGTCATCCTGGCTCGGGGACTCCGACACCATCACTCCGACGACTTGGGCGCGGTGCCGGCCGGTCCCGGCCCATCGCTCCAGCATGGACACGACGCCGTGGCCAATGCCGTTCTGATCGACCTTGACGCGCACGGGGTGCGGAGATCCGAGGGCGTCGGCGAGGCGCTGCGCGGCGTGGATCTCCTCGAGGACCTTCTCCGCGACGGACACCTGATTGTCGTTCGCGGCGCCGGCGGAGGCGTGCCGGAACTCGACCGCGTCGCCGACCACCCGGTACACGGTGAACTCATCGCCACCGTCCGCGGCGACGTCGACGCCGAGGCGGACCCAGGAGCCTTCACGAACGGTGTGCTCGGCGGCTTCGCCTTCGAGGCCGAGATCGCGTATTCGGTGCCAGCCGTCGCCGGTCGGGCCCTCGTACGCCATGGCGGCCTCGACCCAGCTCGGCGGGATGACGATGCCGCCGCCGCCCTTGGGGAAGCGGGCGTACACCTTGGCGATCACATACGGGTGGTCTTCCCCGTACGAGCGGATCGTGCGGTCCACCCAGTCCTGGTCGGGCATGTGGTCGGCGAGCGAGTGCCGGGCAACACCTGCGGGGCAGTCGGTGCAGAACGGGGCCAACTCGCCCGTGATCGCGGGGGAGTCGAGCGATGAGATCGGGATGGTGACAGTGGTCGGCTCGCTGTCGTCGTCGCCCTCGATGCACAGCTCCTCGAACCAGCTCGCCGGATCGTCCATCGCCGGGTTGCCGATGGCGAGCATCGCCGCGTGCCCGCCGGTCAGCAGGTTGTTGGTGCCGTGGCCGATCATCGGGGCGATGCCGCCCGCCTCGTCGACGATGAGCAGCAGGTGGGGCATGTGGATGCCCTGCATCGCCGCTTCGTCGTTGGCCGGGGCGGAGAAGCCGTACGCCGCGACGAAGTCGTTGCCGTACGGGTCGGGCATCTTGTACTGAACGGTGTCGCAGTAGCCCGGCAGGCCGGCGCGCGGCACGACCTTGCGGATGTGCGGCCAGAGCTGCCGCTGCACCTGCCGGAAGCGCGTCGCGGTGGTGATGCACAGCGCGGTCCCGACGGGATGCACGTTGGTGAACCAGACGGCTGCGCGGGCGGCCAAGTGAGTCTTGCCGACGCCGAACCCGGCGGGGACGGCGACCCGTTTGTGGTCGACGATGGCGTCGAGCACGTCCTGCTGCTTCGACCAGAGCGATTCGCCGAGAACATCCTCAACGAATCCGGACGGCGAGTCCCGCCACAGGCCGTACAGGGAGCCAGTCGCGCGCTCAACCTCCGTCATGACGTACGCGCGTTCGCGGTCGGTGAGATGGTGCTTGAAGGCGTTGCGGCGCTCTATGACGGGCTGGCGCAGGAGGACGTCGGCAACGTTAGCCGCGTCGCGGGAGATCACGCCGGGCCGGGAGTGCTGCAGCTCGGATACCGAAGGCGCAACGGGGGCGCGTGCCGGCTGCTCAGGCTGCGTGCGAGACATGATCGGGACGGTGCCGCTCTGGCTTCTTTGTGTCGCGGTCTGGCCGGGAGCCCATGCCCTGACGCCCCGGCCAGACCGCGGTTCCGGCACGGTGTGTGACTACGAACCCTCGCTGCCTGCTGGGGTGTTCACGCCGGAAGTCTTCACTCAAGGCCCGCACGACCTGGGGGGGGGTGGGGTCGCGCGGGCCTCGGCACCTAGTAGTACGTCGGCCGCCAGATCTTGTTACACCTGACCTCGCGGCCCATCAGATGCCGTCGTAGACGCCGCCACACCCCGTGCACTCCCAGGCCGGGCCGACACTGTCGCCGCCGTGGTACTCGTGCACGGGCCGGAAGGACGCCTCGCCGCAGCCGCACATGGCGCGAGGCCGCTTGAGCACTAGAAGTCACCCATCAGATCACCGAACCGGGCAACGTGTGGGTGAAGCCCTCGCCCAGGAGGACGGCCTGCTCCTTGTTCGCCCGGCGTAGCGCCTCGATGATGATCTGAGTCTCGGCGACGGCGACGCCGAGTTCATCGGGGTTCAGTCGATACCAGGGCGTGGTCTGGGCGCCGGCTGCGGCCAGGACCTCACGGCGGGTCTCGTAGTAGTGGCGGGCCAGGGGCAGAAGGCCGGGCATGGTCGTCATGCCCAACAGAACGCGGCCCTGCCGAATCTGTGACAGGGCGGCGTCAGAGCAGCTGTTACGGCTTGGCGGCGGCCAGTTCATCAGGGGCCGTCACCGTGGCGCTCTTGCCGTCCTGCAGCTGCTGAAGGCGCTTCAGCGTCGCGCTGAGCATTGCCTGTGCGCCCGAGGGGTCATCTCCAGTGCCACCCTCGATCTTTACGCGGATGTTGGCCCTGCCCGAGCGAGTGAACCCGTAGACGGTGTCCTCGCTGGCGCCTGGGTTGATGACGAGTGTGCTCTCGCTGCCCACCGGCGGCTTGGGTGCCTGTTGCTTGCTCGTCTCGGTGCCCTTCCACGTCGTGTATGCCTTTGTTGCGCTCTTTACCGAATCGAAGAGGCAGATGTGGACGAAGGCCATGTTGATCGTGGAGCCGTTGTACTCGTACGAGGAGTCTCCGCCGCGGACCCAGCCCGCCGGGGTGAAGTCGTTGTCCGAGCTGTTGCAATACTCCCCGTCCGTCACGTCCTTGTCGCCATGCAGCGTCCAGCCGGGGAGCGTCTCACCGTCACCGAGCAGCGCCTGAGTGATGTCTGCCTGGGCGAGCGCCTTCGTGATCGGCTTCGCGGCAGGAGTAGAGACCGGCTTGTCGCCGTCCCCCTTGCTGGAGTCGGAGTTCGGCCCGTCGCTGCTGGAGGAGCAGGCGGTGAGTGCGGCGATCCCGGCAAGGGCGGTGACGACGGTGAGGCGTACACGTGACATGAGCACAGCCTATCCACTGGTGATCATCAAGCCGCGAGCTCACTGCCGGTCCGGAGAGGCCGCTGCCAGGGAAGCCGACGGTGCCTGAGCGGAGCGAAGGCGCCGTAACTACTTGATGGTGATGCTTGATGTTCTTACTAAAGGGGCCTGACCTGCCGGAACCCGGACGACCGGAAGCCGGATTCACCGGCGCCGGATTTTCAGGCCCCGGTCACCGGCGACTGAAAACCCGGCCCCGGTGGCGCTTCGGGGCCGGGTGGGCGTACCTCGGAGGCTTACAGACGCTCGGGCCAATACCGCTTGGCCCCAGCCCAGGCGTGCCCGAATGGGCGGAGGATGATGTTCTCCAGCCGGATTGGTCGCTGCCGCAGCTCCGTGACGGGCTCGTTTCGCCACTGGCACTCCCGTTCCCATCCCTTCACCGCGAACTCCCAGCACTCATCGCGGGGGCAGATGACCGCGAGCCAACCGTCCTCTTCGGTGTAGATGACTCGCCACCCCTGCTCAGCGTTCCATTCGTCCATTTCCTCACGGAACACCGCGCACCGGATGTAGTTGGAAGGCGGGCCCCAGTCGTTGGCCCAGTGCTCTTCCGGGTGTCGTTCCCACGGGGTGGGTATTGGTCGCTCCACCATGGTTTGCCTGCCTTTAGTGGCCGCGGCGGCGCTTCGCGGCGTTCTTCACGTCGCGGGCGTACTTCGGGGTGGTGTCTCCCAGCTCGGCGATCCGGTCCGTGGACCACTCGTAGGGCTCCTCGGTCAGCGCGAGCGCGGCGTCCTGGAGGAACGACATAGCGGCCTTGCGGCGGGCCGTGGCGACCGACACCGTCGCAGCCAAGGACGGAAGCCGGTCCGCGGCGTCCTTGATGTGCGGCAGGCCGGCCTTCTTCGCGGCGGCCTGGCGTTCCTCGGCGGACATGCGCTCGTCCTCGACGTTCAGGGGCGCGTTCCGCTCGCCGTGCAGGGCGATGCTGCGCATCTGCCGATAGGCGTTGGGCAGCATTCCCAGGACCTTGCCCAGGCCGCGCACGCCGTCGTAGAAGAACAGCGACAGGGCGGCGTGGTTGCGCTCCTCGAAGTGCGCGGCGATCTCGAGGTCGGCCTGCTGCACGATCTCGCAGGCCCGCTTGAAGCGGTCGTCCGGCCGCGGGATCTGGCCCAGCTCGTCCTTGACCTGGCGCTCGGCGTCGGCGCGCAGCGTCTTGTGGTCGGGGATCGTGAGGTTGTGGTGCGCAGTGGGCATGACTGGCCTCCGGGGTCGGGCACCGCGCTGGTGCCGGCGAAGGCTGGGGCAACCCCATGCCGAAGAACGCCGAAATAGTACAGCGCAAGGCGCAAACCTGTCATCGTGACCGGCGCGCACCCCTCCTGAACAGCGCAAACCCAAACCGACCGAGGAAGATCAATCGGCCATTGACGTCGTCTCCCATAGCTGGATCGCAAGGATGCGGCGCGTCAGTGAGAGCCATCCGGCCGACCTGCATGCGCGGGCCGGGGCCAGAGCGCAGCACCCCGACCCCTAACAGGCGCCTCACCGCCACCACGCCAGACGCGCAAGACCGCGACGCGGCTGCACAAGCGGCCGGAACTCCTCGCTCTCCTTCGCCCACGGGTCGACCTTCCGGGCCTTGTACTCGGCGCGGGAGCACAGAGCGAACACGGCCCAGGTGCGGCGGCCGAACGTGATGGCGGGCCCGCCGATGCCGTACGGCCGTTTACCGCGGCTGTAGGTGTAGCCGATCGCGAACCAGATGCCGGGGGTCTTCGTGATCCAGGTACCGGCCGTCCATCGGCCGAAGTCGACGAACCTGGAGGCTTCGTGGTTCATCGGGCCGCTTCCACGATCGCGGCGCGCACACCGTCCGCGCCGAGCCGGTACACCCGCCCGTCCGTGTACAGGACCTCGACCTCGTCCGGGAGCTGCGGGCGGCGGACCTTCCACCCGGCCTCGTACGACTCCCGCGGATTGTCCTCGAACCAGCCGTTGCACGGCTCGCACACCAGCAGCAGGTTGTGCGGCTGGTTGATCCATGGCTCCCGCGCTCCGCCCATTCCGCGGTTCACGCGGTGGTGGATCGTCAGCCGGTGCAGGGAATCGCAGCGCACACAGCGCCCGCCGTCGCGTCGATAGACGAGATCCTTCACCGCGTCGGTGGGGCCGGTGCGTCGTCGGGCCACGATCGGTCTCCGTCCTGCCCGGCCACTGGCCGCAGGAAGCGGCCACGGGGAGCGGCGGGGCGAGCGACGGGAGAGTGGACGGAGACCGCGTCTTACGTCGCGCCCTTGTCGGACGCATGAGGCTGCTGGACTGGCTCGACAAGCACAACCTGGCCCTCGAACCACCGCCAGGGCCACCTCGACGCCGGGCTTGCCGGGAGCACTTCATTCCGACACGCGGTCACCCACGTCCTGCTCCGCAACACCTAGAGATTGCGGAGATTTCAGTACGAGCCGGCAGCGGTACGCCGAGGCGAAAGCTTGCAGAGCCAAACGGACGGCACGTGATGGTGGCTTCGAGGGGCGAAGGTTCGAGGGCCCGGCCCGTACGACCGTAGCTGGCACAGTACTTGGGCGGGCGCGCCAGCTGGCGGGCTGCGTGTTCGAGGCCTTCTGATGGCACCCCTCGGGCAATCCGGAGCGGAACTCGACGATCAAGAGGAGACGCGCTACACCGCTAGGCGGTACTCGTCGGCCCACAGATCGTCGTAGTGGTAGAGGCCGGTGAGATAGTCGCGAACTCGGGGCTCCCAGTCGATGCCGTGGAGTACGGCGAGGACGTACGCGGCGACGGCGGGGCAGACGACGTCTCCGGCCTGCTGGAACTGGCTTGAGCGGGAGCCCTGCCACGGGTAGGCGGCGCGGAAGGAGACGAGCGTCCCGGCCTCGGAGGGGGTGAGGCGCAGCCCGTCGCGTTCGCGGACCCAGGTGCGGGTCTTGCCGGTGAGGCACCAGGACGGCTTGTCGGCGGAGTAGCAGTTGCCGCCCTTGGCACGGCCGGTGGCCGGGTCGACGGGGCGCTGCCCGCGGGTGTTGATCCGCTCGCCCTCTTCCCAGCCGAGCGCTTCGGCCATCGTCGTGACCGGCAAGGTCTCGGCGGGCGGAGTGATGTCGACCCACTTGTGCCGGGAGGCGAGCATGAAGACGCGCTTCCGGCGGGACGCGACGCCGAGGTCCGCGGCCTCCAGGACGGCCCAGGAGGTACGGAACCAGTCGGCGCCTCCGAACTCGATCGAGAGTTCTTCCAGAACGTCCTCGGGCAGGTTGCTGGACTGCTCCATGGCCATCCACTGGATCGGCGCGCCCGCCGCTTGGAGACCGAGCGGCCAGAGGACGACTTCGAGCATGAGGCCGATACGCGGGTCGGTGAGCCCCTCGAGCATCGCGCGGACCTCCGCCCAACTCTGGCCGGAGCGCGGGGCGTAGCCCTCGTGGTAGCCGAGATCGGCGCACAGCGGGCAGTCGTCTTCGAGGTCGGGGAACAGCTCGTCGCAGCACACTTCGTCGAGGCGGATGAATCCGGCGGCCTCGCCGACGGCGGCGATGGCGTCGCGCAGGTTGTCGATGTTGGCCTGGAGGAGTCCGGCACGCTTGCCCGCCGTGGAGAAGCTGGGGCATGGCGGGCTGATGAGGACACCGCGCGTGCCGCGCAGTGCCGGGTGCTCGGGGTCGAGCTTGGTCGCGTCGGCGCAGATGCGGGCGTGGCCGGCGGCGCGGGCGGTCGCGCACGCGTCCTCGTTGATGTCGACGCCGACGACGTCGAAGCGGGTCATGCCGAGGACTGTCTTCAGGCCCTCGCCCCAGCCGCCAGGACCGGCGCACAGCTCGATGACGCGCTCCGGCTCGTCGTCCTCCCAGGGAAGCAGCCAGCGGCCGGGCCATGGCGCGGCGATCTCGTCGAGTTCGGCCATGACGTGGGCGGGTATCGGGGCCTCGGTGTGCTTGTAGGAGAGGGCGGTGACGACGACGCTCTCTTGGGCTGCGGTCAGCTCGGACACTGGTGTGGGTCTCTTTCGGTTCAGGTCTGTGGCGGTTGCTCTCCGCCAACACTCAAAATAGTACAGCATGCGTCGCACGAGCTAGTTTCCCGGAACCCGGACCGGCAAGCGTCAAGTGCCGCCCTCCTCGTCTCCAAGTCGTATGGTGCGCCCGGCGGTTGGTCCTGGCGCACCACGGGATGAGCAGGGCTAGCGGGTGAGGAGCGGGGCGAGGTGGACCAGGTGGTCGATGCCGACGCCGTGCAGCTCGGCGGTCGCGGGCGTGGTGTCGCGGACACGGGTGATCGGGTCGGCGGGCGGGGCGACGTACCCGAACGGACCGGTCGCTGTGCCGAAGCTCAGCCCGCCGTCGTCGAGCTGGTCGACGTCCGTGAACTGCACCAGGTGCGCGGCCACCCGGCGGACCAGGCCGGGGCGCACGCTCATCGGGAACCTCGGCGTGAAGGCGGGACGCTCCGGAAGGAACTCCTCCAACACCTTCTCGACGACGGCCACCGGACCGATGACGGACAGGTCGCATGCAGGGTTCGCGCCGACGAGCGTCACCGCGTACCGCAGCCCTCCGGTCCTCCATCCCATGACGTCGCTGTTCGGCTGGATTCCTACGCGGTTCGCCGTTGCCGTGCCCTGGGCGCGTATGGCCGTACCGATCAGGTTCAGGTGCAGCAGCCTTATCCGCTGGGCCTCGCTGGCGGACGGCTGGGCGAAGGGGACGGCGGCAGCGTCGTCCAGGCGCGGCAGGACGAGCCGCAGGGTCTCGCGCGCTACGGGCTGCGGCGCTATCCGATCGAGGGCAAGGTCCGGCTCGTACGGCTCGCGGCCGTCGAGCTGCCACGCGACCTCGGTGCGCCACGGGTGCACGGCGATGATGAGCGCGCCGGTCCGCCCGGACTGGGTCAGGCGCGCAGCGGGACGCGTCGTCCACCACGCCTGATAGGGGGCAACCGTCCAGGCGTGGCCGTCGCGGTGCGGCAGGCGCTCGGCGACGAGTTGGGCGAGTGCCGGCGCGGAGGCCGCGGGGGCGGTGGCAGTGGCCATCAGGGGTTTCCTTGGGGTCTTCCGGCGTTGCTCTCGCCGGGGAGTGGACCGGCGGGGAGCGGCTTGCGTCGCCCCCTGCCGGAGCCCGGTTGCTCTTCGGGCAGAGGGGCGGGGCGCGCCGAGAGTTGGTGCGCCCCGCATGGGTTGGGTCAGAGCCAGGAACGGACTACGCGCGGGCTCTCGCCATAGTTCTTCGTGACGACCTTGTAGAAGTCCGCGTCGGGGTCGTCGAGGAGCGTGAGCGCGGCGTTCACGATCAGGTTGTCCAAGTCATCGGCGACGGTGCGCCGCTCCTGCGCGGCGGGCAGGTCGACGCCGTTGTTCACGGCCTGCGAGATCTGCTCACGTGTGTACTGCGGCGCCTCGTCGTCGGCGGCCTCAATGTCGTCGGTCGCGGAGTGGTGACGGCTCTTCACCTCGGCCCACAGGGCGGACGGCTGGTCGAGCAGCGTCATGACGGCGCTCTCCCACGCGAAGCGGTCGGCGTAGCTGGAGACGTGCGCCTCGTCGGCGGCCAGTTTCAGGCCGTCGGCGACAGCCGTACGGACCTGAGCGCGGGAGTACAGCCTTACCGGGCCGCTCTCGGTGGTGACCGTGACGTCGCCGGGGCTGAGGGTGCTGGGGTCGAAGCCGATGACCTGGATACGGCCGTCGTCGATGGACTCGGTGGTCATGGCGGGGCGTTCCTCTTTCGGTTCGGGTCTCGGTGGCCCGGTTGCTCTCCGGGCCCGGGGGCCCCGGCTGGGTGGCCGGGGCCTGGTCGAGGGTGTGGTCAGTCAGTGGTGGTGTGGAGGCTGAGCACGAGGTCGGCGATGCGCTCGGCGAGGGTGTCGAGCCCATCGGCGGCGGACGCATCCGTCATGTACGTGCGGTCCCCGCCGCGAGCGTCGTCGCCGAGGTACAGGTCTCCGTCGCCGTCGACCGCGAGCGTGTACCCCTGAGCCTCGCCCTGCTCCTCGATGTAGGCGCCGACGCCCCAGGGCAGGGACTCCGCGTGCCAGGTGGAGCCGAGGATCTGCACAGTGGCGCGCCCGATGTCGGAGACGCTGAACGGGTATTCGCTGCCGGGCGCGGGGTTGTACCGGCCGTGCTCGTCGTACGAGAGGGACATGGCGTACGCCCGCTCGAACGCGAGGATCGCGCTCATGGTGACCGTGGCGGCAATCCGGTGCCGGTCCCTGCGGTCCTTGCGCGGCGCGACCGAGACGAACGCGATGGCCTCGGTGGCGTGGGCCAGGTGCCAGACCGCCTGATCCCACAGATAGGTGCCGTTGCGATTCGATGCGTACTCGTGCATCGCGTCCAGGCAATCGGCGAGCTCGTCGGCAAGGTCGCGGCGGGTGGCGTACGCGCTGTACGCGGCGCGGGCCTTGGGGGCGAGCGGGGAGATGGCGCTGCTCATGATGTTGTGCCTTTCGGGTCTGGGCCGGTTGCTCTCCGGCCCGAAGGGGTGGGGCGCACCGGAGTGGTGCGCCCCGTGGAGCGGGTGGTCAGTTCGCGGCTTCGCCCCGGATGGCGGGACAGTCGTAGCCGCAGTCGCAGACCAGGGCGTCGCCCCAGGTCTGGCCCTTGCCGCACTCGCAGACGGCCCACTCGCGGACGCTGAACCGGATGGTGGAGCCGCCACACGCGATGCACTTCAGGTGCAGCTCGGCGACGCGGACCCGATTGCAGGGGCGGCGGTTGTCGACGTCGACGGCGCCTTCGAGCCGCTTCCACTTCGCGAGGACGGCGAGCACCGCGCGGAACCAGCTCTCGGTGTCAGCGTCGGCCGCCTCGGTGTCGGCGTGGAGCCGGTCGAGTTCGGCACGGAGCGTGGCCTCCTCGGCGGCGTCCCGCTCACTGGGCGGGAGGAGGCGGGGGAGCGTGGGCAGCGGGGAGGCGGTGAGCGGCGCGGTGACGTATTCGATCACCTCGGCCGGAAGGCGGCTGTCCTTGTGCCTGGTGATCAGCTCGCGGGCGTCTGCGAGGGCCCGCCACATCTCCATGAAGGGGGCGTTCGTGGTGCCGTCGTAGGCGTCGCACGCGGTGGCGGCGGCGTCGAAGTGCGCGGCGATGAACTGGAGTGCGCTCATGGTCTCGGGGGCGGCGAATCGGTCGCGGGCGACGTTGGCGGCGGTGCGGGCGCGGGTCGCGGCGACGATCTGAAGCGGGTGAGCGGTCGCAGTCACTGGGGTTCCGTTCGGGTCGGGCCGGTTGCTCTCCGGCCGGAAGGCGGGGCGACGTTCTCCGGGGCGGGCCGGGGCACGAAAGGGCGTGCCCCGGCGGGGGCTTCTGTCCGTCAGGCCGCGAGGGCGGCGCGGATCGCCTTGTACTCGGCCTTGCGCGGCTTGTAGTTCGCGACGATCTGCGCGACCTGCTCGGCGGTGTAGCGGTGGACGGTCATGGCGCGGCGGGCGCGGCCGTTGAGGGTGCGGCGGATTCGGGCGGCGCGGCCCCGGATGCCTGCCTTGCGGGCCTGAGTGCGAAGCGCGTCGGTGGCACCGGCCACGACATTGAGCGGGGCGCCGGTGGCGATCACGTGCGTGGCCAGCGACCGGGGGCCGGTGCGGACGCGGCGGGCAGCGGTGGCGGCGGCGCGGCGTGCGCGGGACCCGGCTCGGTTGGCGCGGGCACGGTTGCGGATCACGGCGGCAGCACGGCGGGAGTTGGCGGACATTGAAGTCCCCTTTCGGTTCGGGTCTGTGTCGGCGGTTGCTCTCCGCCAACAAGAAGAATAGTACAGCATGCGTCACATTGGCGTCTAGTTCGGCATTCGGCATGGGGTCCCCCGGTGTGGGGAGTGTGCGGCTGCTTACGGGAATGTGTGGCGTCAAGCCGTTGCATCGCGCTATCGAACTTGCAACCCGTGCGACGCGTGCTGTACTTTTTAGGTGTTGGCGGAGAGCAACCGCCGACAGCCCGGAGAGCAACCGGGCGCAGACCCGAACCGAAAGGCGTACCCGTGCCCGTCACGCTGGACAAGGCCCCCCGCTCCTTCACCGTCCTCATGCAGGACGGCACCGTTCACGGCACCGTGCCCACTCCGGCCACCGAAGAAGGCCGCGACGAGCTCCGTATGGAGGCGTATTGGGGCCTGTGCGTCGACCTGATCGAGGTCACCGCGATCGACCGCTTCGACGCCCGCAACAAGGGCACGGCCATCGACGCCCGCAACAAGGCCATCGCCCAGTACGCCACCACCTTCGGAGTCAGCGAAACCGTCGCCGAGACCGTCTACCGCGACTGCCGCCACTGGGCTGTCACGCTCAGCCCCAAGGAGCGCGCAGCCAAGCACCGCATCAAGCGCCAGTCCACGATTCGGCGCAGCGCACTGACCGAGGTCATGCGCGAGAACGGCGAACTCTGACCGCCCGCACCGCCCGCCTCTCCCGGCGGGCGGTGCGCCCCGCCCTGCGCACCGACCAATCCGGTGCCGGTTGCGTGAGCGGCGAGCCGACCGCCCGCGTTAGCTGCGCCTGCCTCACCAGCCACGAAACGCGAAACAGCGTGAAGCGACGCCCGCTTACGCGTGCGCGCGCGTAGAGACCGCTCGAAACCGCCCAAAACCTCGTCCGCTCATCCCTGGAGGACCTGTTCTGATGGCCGCTCCGACTGCCGCCGCTGACCTGGCCGTGGCGCAGGTGACGATCACGCTCGACCAGTGGGGCCGGTCTGTCGTGGTGCTGCCCGACGTCGTCGCCGCGCGGCTGGTCGTCTCCTCCCGAAGGGGTGTGAAGGGCTGCGGCTACTGTCACTTCGAGTCGCACCCAGGGTGTACTTCCTGGGCCAAGCCAAGGGGGCGGAGGGTGCGAGTGCCGGCCGTCTGGTCGTCGGGTGCGTCGGGCCGCACTTGGCCGACACGATGACCAACTAGTTGCCAGAACAGCGGAAGTCGCAACGGGTGTGAAGTCAGCTGATTTACCAGTGATCTCTACCATCAGTGTGACGCATGCTGTACTATTCATTTGTTGGCGGAGAGCAACCGCCACGGACCCGAACCGAAAGGGGACCGTCGTGTCCTTGACCCTGACCCTGCCCACCGTGGACGACCTCACCGACATGTGCGGGCCGCTGCGCACCGTCCTCGCTGACTCCGGCCCCGTCGACATCGCCCCCGAGCACAACGAGGTGTACTCCTTCGAGGTCCTGGGTGGCGAGACGCTGCGCGAGTCCGTCATCAACGGTGCGGCCGGGCCCGCCCTGATCATCCGACTCGTCGAGTACACGGACCCCGTCACCCACACCACGCGGTACGGCGTCGAGAAGTGGAGCGTCGTCGGATACCGCACGGTCGACCACACCGTGCGCCTGGTGTCCGAGGCCGAGTACGAGCGGCAGGTCCGCGCCGAGTTCGCCGCGCCCTCCCTGCCCGTCGGGCGCGAGCGGATCACCGGCATGACCACCTTCTACGACACCGCCGACGTCTTCTGATCGTCCGCCCGCACCGGGGCGCAGGGCGAGCACCGTCCTGCGCCCCACCTCTCCCGCACCGAAGGACCACCACCATGGCCACCGCCCGTAAGGTCCCAACCCCTGCTCACCGCCGCGCACTGCTCGCCGCGCTCGCCGACGTCAAGGGCCGCGTCCCCGAGAGCACCAACACCCGTGTCCTGGATGCCATCTGGCTCGCCCATTGGGTAACCGAGGTGACCAACACCGGCCGCGGCGCCGCAGGCGCCCGCTGGGCCGGATACGACGGGCCCACGTTCCTGTCCATCAACAGCCGAGGCCGCCGAGCCCTGCTCACTGACGCTGGGCACACCGCGCTCCGCAGCGTCGGGCCGGACGGGCGGCTGCCCAAAGGTACGGCCTGGCCGACCGCGAACGCCCTGCACCGTGACGGCCTGGTCGAGTACCGCGACGCTAACGGCACCGTGCACCCCACCGACGGCGACGACGGTGTACGCGGCCCTCTGTACGCGCCGTACGCGACCGAACTGGGCCGCCGCATCGTCACGGGCTTCCCGCAGGCTCAGCGCGCCGCCTGACCCCGCCGGGGCGCCGAACGTGCCCCGGCCCTCTCCTCCACCCCCAGCTCCGGAAAGGGCCCATCGCCATGCGTGCGCCGTACCTGTCCACCTACCTGCCCGACACCCTGCGCAACCGCGAAAGCCTCACTGCCGCCTGGCTGCGGATGCTCGAACTCGGCTACACCACGCGCGCCGAGTCCGTCGACGAGCCCGAGGGCTGCACCCGCGCTCGGTGCGCTGGAGTCCACGAGGGCTACCCCGGCAGCGAGCATCGGTGGGCCCTGCGCTGCCTGCTGTGCCTCGTCGACATCGAGGTCTTCTACAGCCACATGCGGGAGCGCAAGGGCAAGAACCCGGCACCGCCGCGCCGCCACAAGGGCTGCAAGTTCCCCGGCCCCGCCCGCGCGGCAGCGCGCGCCGCCCGCTACGTCGAACTCGGCATCGCAGTCCCCGCCTGGGACAAGGATGCTCGCGCCGCCCTCGCGGCCTGATGTCGACCGCCGCGGCGCGACGCAGCACCGTTCCGATGTGCATCCGCTACGACCTGCACGAAAAGGTCTGGAGCGAGCCGCTGCCCTACCTGTTCCAGAACCTGCACGGCGGGGGACTGCGGGCGATGTCCACTACGACGATGTGGCGCATGATCCGCCGGGCCGCCGAGGGGCTGATCGACACCGATCCGCGGTTCGCCGAGGTGAAGTTCGCTCCGCACGACTTCCGCCGGCTCTTCGCGACCGAGTTGGTCAACAGCGGTCTGCCCATTCACATCGGCGCCGCTCTGCTCGGCCACCTGAACATCCAGACCACGCGTGGCTACGTCGCGGTCTTCGACGATGACGTGGTGCGCCACTATCAGCAGTTCCTCGATCGCCGACGGGCTCAGCGGCCCGAGAGCGAGTACCGCAAGCCGACCGAGACGGAGTGGTCGGAGTTCAACGAGCACTTCGACAAGCGCCGGGTCGAACTCGGCTCCTGCGGGCGCCCTTACGGGACTACCGCCAGCACGAACACGCCTGCATCCGCTGCCCGATGCTGAGCATCAACCCGAAGATGCTGCGCCGCCTGGACGAACTGGAGGAGGACTTCCTCCCCCGCCGCGAGCGGGCCGTCGCCGAGGATTGGCGAGGTGAGATCGACGGCCTCGACCTCACCCTCACCTTCCTGAGAAGCAGGCGCCATCAGGCTGAGCGCTTCGAGCGTCAGGGCCCAGTGTCCCTGGGACTCCCAACCATTCCCTCGCAAATGGAGCAGGTCAGCGGGGCGTGATCAGCCGCGCGAAGATCAGAAGCGCTGTCTGATGCGGTGCCTGGACGCAAGGACTAGTTTGTCATGTCATCCCGCATGGCTTGACGCAACACTTTGATGGTCGATTTATACGCGTCCATCGCGGCTGCCTCCTCTGGAGAACCTCCGTCACTCCCGCTGATCAGGCAATCGCGATACTCGCGGACTCGGTCCACGGCCTGATCAGCGACTCGACGTACGTCCTCCGTCGCGAGGATCATGACCTGCTCACGGAGGGAGTACAGACCAGTACGGTGCACTTCAGCTCGGAGTAACTCGTCGAGACGCTCGACCTCCGAGGTGCGGCGGTCGCCTAGACCGACGACCCACAGTGATTCGGCGGCCTCGTTGAGGGCTGTCAAGAACTGGCCGTACAGCTCCCGCCTACTGTCCTTCCCTCGCTG
>NZ_JASCIQ010000067.1 GCF_029968035.1 Streptomyces cavernicola
CTGGTAACGGCCCGGGGGCATGGACAACCTGACGGAAGCAGGTCGACGTGCTGAACTTTATCGCCCGCTGCTTAGAGCCCCTCCTGAAGCTGCTTTTCCCGCCGACGGGCCGCCACCGGCCAAGGCGTGCAGCCCCTCCGCGCTGCACCACATGCCGTCCGACGCCCACCCCGGCCCTGCCCATCGACACCGCCCGCCTCCAACGCGCCCGACGCCGCGCCCTGTTGCTCTCCTCGTACGGGATCGACGTGGGCCCGAGCCGCATCCACGGCGTGGAGGTCCCCGCGTGACGCACCAGACCGTACGCCTCCTGCCCTGGCCCGGCCCGGACGGCAAGCCCTGCTACCTGATCAGCGACGGCACGGGCGCCAGCCATGTCTCCCGAGTCGCGGACAATGTCGAATCCGTACAGCTCGACATGGCTGATGAGCTGCTCGATCACGCGGCGGACATGCTCGCCGACCCCCAGGTGACCGCCGCGCAGTTGAGGTTCCTGGCCGACCGGATGGCAGAGGCGTTGCGCGATGTGTGCCGTATTGCCGTCAGCAGGGGAGAGCGGCTCCGCGCGAGTGAGTGCGGCGGTGAGCCTGCCCAACTACCGTAATACTGCTTCCACTTACTGGTCAGGTGGGAGTCGCACCGGTTTGTCCGGGGCATCGAGCCAAAGGGTCCGCCCGGTGTCGTCGTACGTCAGTCCGTAGCGGGTGACGTGCGGCTGACCGCTCGTGCGCCAGGCCGTGTACGCGGCGACGACCTCCGCCCACAGGTTGCGCGGGCCCCACTGCGTGACGGCGCCCTCCTCGCTCCAGCCGGCGTAGGCGACGACGGTGACCGACGTGCCGCCCGTATCCCAGAGTTGAGCCTGCCGCCCGTCCTCGCCGGTGCGGCAGGTGCGGTGGATGTCCGGGACGCGCAGGCCGAGCGCGAAGCTCTGCGCCCACGTGCCGTCGAGGACGCGTGCCGGGTCCACCGGCGACGCGGACTGGACGTAGGCGTCCGGGGACGGGAGGCGGTGGTGCCACCGGTGGGCGCGCACGGGCATATAGCTGGCCGAGCCGACGACAGTGCCCGACAGGACTCCGTCCTGGGCCCGGAGCTTGAGCAGGCCGCCATCCGCGAACGCCGTGTTGAACGGGGTGAGCACGATCGCTCCGTCGGCGGCCTGCTCACGCCACGCGTCGGGAATGTCGCGTACGGACGCGGTTGCGATGATCCGGTCGTACGGAGCGTTGGCCGGGTGCCCGTCCAGGCCGTCACCGCGGACGGTCCGGGCCGGGTATCCGGCGCGCTTGAGCCGTGCAGTGGCGGCGTCGACGAGATCGGGGTCGATGTCGATACTCGTGACCTGTGCCCCGCGCTCACACAGCAGAGCGGTGTGGTAGCCCGAGCCGAGCCCGATCTCCAGGACGCGGTGTCCGGGTTCGAGGTCGAGGTGATTCAGCTTCTCGAACACGATGTCCGGTGCCGACACCGACGAAGTGAAATCGCCCGAGGCAGGGCCGGTCGCTGCAACGTCGCCGTCATCGAGCTGGATCGCCACGGACCGGTGCGGGTCCCACACGGCAGCCAGCCAGGCTGACTCGTCCCCGGCCCTGTCGACCAGCGGATACGTACCTTCGTCGTCGGCGGTGATGAGCCAGATGCGGTCGGGCACGAAGTCGGTGCGCTCAATGGTGCGGAAGGCGGCACGGAGCCACGGGGACCGGAAGGCCCCCATGGTCTCCAGCGCGGTCTCACACACGGTGCGGTGGTCGGTCATGAGGAACTACCGGCCTCCGTTGCCGTCCGGGTTGGGTGGGGTAGGTGGCGGCGTCCACGGCTTGATCGGTGCGGGCTTGCCGCCGTGCTTTCCCATGATTCCTCCTGTGATGGCGGGTGGTGTTCGCCCTGCCGGGCCGTGCCTCATCACGTGCGGTGGCGAGCATGTCGCGCGCGCTCGGCACCGGGCTGATAGTCGGGGCACTTCGGGCTGCCGCTTGGGCAGTTCGGCCAGGTCAGGCCGTCGCCGGGAGGCAGGTCGCCGCCTTCAGGGCCACCGGGAGCCGCCTTGGTCACCAGCACCCTCCCGTCGACGCCGAATGCTTCGGCGAGCTCAGACAGGAACCGTCTGCCTCGCGCGCTGCCCGTGTGGTCAGCCGGTCCGATCCCGTGCCTCTCGCCTCCGCCTGCCATGTCGGCTCCTCCCGTCGATTTCCGCGTCGGTGCGGTGACGATGACCGTAGGGATCGGGGAGCTCCGGGCTCCACGAACTTGCATCGACTTGCACGCCAATTCGCTTGTCTGGATGCGGTATTGACGCGTTCTTCCGAGGTCAAGCAAGCTGCTGCAAGTCCGAGCAAGTACCTGGACCAGGGAGCCTGCCATGGCCGTACGGTTCGTCGGGATCGACCCCGACACCGACCGGGACCACTGCCCCACCGTGTGGGCCGACGCGGAAGCTCAAGAGATCTTGTTGCAGGGGTGGAAGCCGACCCCGAAGACCCAGGCGGAATGTGAGGCGAGCAGCCCCGCGAACGGTTCGGTGCCCGAAAGCGAGGCCATCGTCAGAATCCCGGCCCGGATGATCCCGATGATCAGGGAGGCGTGCGATGCCGTCGAGCGTGCCCGACTTCGCTGAGCTGCTCGGCCAGTGTGAACGATCCGCTGTCCACCTGGAGTTGCGCGACTCGTACGCCGCCACAGAACGGTTCGATGCGTGGAAGCGAGGCGAGCGGATCAACTGGGAGGAGCGTGAGTCCTGGTGGCACCCCTATGACCAACTGATTGCCGACACAGTGGCCAGAGGTGTGGTGATCCGCCGGGCGCGGGTGGTCTCCGAGCCGGTGTCGGAGTACATCCGGTGGGAGCACTACGTCACCCACGCCAACGTGACGGCGGGGGAGCAGGTCCGCTGGCTGCCCAGGAGACAGGCCACGGCCATCGCCTTGCCGGCAAACGACTTCTGGCTGTTCGACGACGAGTTGCTCCGGGTGCACCACTTCTCGGGTGACGGTGCGGTGATGGAGGACGAGATCACGACCGACCCTGAAGCAGTGAAGCTGTGCTCCGCCGCATTCGAAGCGGTCTGGGAACAAGCCATACCCCACCGCCAGTTCAAGGTCTGACGAAATTCGGTTCCATGCCCCCGCACCCCTCCTCCCACGTTTCCTCACGGGTTCAGAGGGCACGGGAGGCCCTGGCCGGCAGCCTGCGTGAGATCCGGAAGGACGCCGGACTCACTGGGCGGGAGCTGGCCGCCAGATGCGGCTGGTCCGAGTCGAAGTCGTCCCGTATCGAGAACGCCAGGACACCGCCGTCCGATGCGGACATCCAAGCGTGGTGCCGGGCCTGTGGCGCAGAGGGCCAGGCCCCTGATCTGATCGCGGCCAACAGGCAGTCCGCTGAGGCGCATGTGGAGTGGAAGCGCCTTCAGCGGACCGGTCTGCGACGGCTGCAGGAGAGCACGGGTGACCTTTACCGGGAGACCAAGACCTTCCGCGTCTACGTGTCCGACGTGATCCCCGGCTTCCTCCAAACCGCCGGTTACGCCTCCGCGTTGCTGTCCTCCATCGCCGATTTCCGGGGAACCCCGGACGACGTGAGCGAGGCCGTTGCAGCCCGCATGCGGCGTAACGAGGTACTGCACAACGGCGGTCGCCGGTTCTCGTTCGTACTGGAGGAGTCGGTGCTGCGCTACCGGCTGTGCAGCGCCGAAACGATGGCGGCGCAGCTCGGCCACCTGCTCGGGGCCATGGACCTTCAGAACGTCGCCGTGGGCATCGTCCCGTTCGCGGAACAGCGGGCCGTGTGGCCCATGCCGACCTTCACGGTCTTCGACGACCGGAGAGTGCACGCCGACACCCTGGACGCCGCCTCCACGCTCACCCAGCCGAGCCAGGTCGAGCTGTACGCCCGTGCTTTCGAACGGCTTTCGCAGGCAGCCGTACGAGGAGCGGCCAGCCGGGCCCTCATCGCGGATGCGGTGGCGTCCTTGGTCTGAACTGCTGCGTCGGGGCGCCGCTCCGCCCCCGCAGTGAGGAGCGGAGCGGCGCTCGTGGGCGGTCGGGCCCGAGCTATGCGCCTGTCTCGCTGATCCGCCAGGCGACCATCCCCGTCGCGTCCCGCTTGCCCTCGGCGTCGATGGCGAGCCGGGCCGGTGCCTTCGTGATGCGTACGTAGGTGGCTGTGCCGTCGCAGTCCAAATGTCGTGCCACCGGCCTGGGTTCGGTGCGGACGGTGAGCTCGACTCTGCCCTTACCGGCGCATGAAACACCGAGTCGGTAGGACCTGCCGCGGGTCAGAAGCGATTCCACGTGCACCCCGTCGCGGACCTTCTCGAGGCCGGACTCCACGAACTCCGGATCGTCGACGGTCACCGTGTCCAGAGCCGCCTCGGCCTGCTTGCCCAGCTTCGAGTCCGGCCTGTCCGGCCTGTCCGGCTCGCTCGGCGGCTTGGAGGACGACGTCGGCGCCGGCTGCTTCGTGGGCGACTCCGGCTTCCCGGAAGATTCGGAACACCCTGCGAGCGCGACAGCACACAGGACGCCGACACCCAGCACCATGCCCGTCCTGGCGGACCTGCCTCGAACCGTCATGAGTTCGTCTCCCAGTAACGCCAGCCCGTCTCCGACGTGGGCAGCGTCGCCCGCCCCTTCCTCAGGAGCCTCTTCCCACAACGATCCGCGCTGGTCTCGTACTTGGCCCAGGTTGTCTTGTAGCCCCAGGACCCGTACTGGAGGTGCCCGTACTTACCGCTCGCGATCTTCCTGCGGTACTCGTGGCCTGTGGTGACTCCGATCTCCGCCCCGATCTTCACGTCGACCTTCACCTTGGCCTTCGCGACGACGAGCCTGGCATCGCCCTCGGTCACCACAGGAAGCGCGGCCAAGGCGTCCTCCTGGGCGATCTGCTCTGCCGTGGGGATGGGCACCGGATCGAGGTCGGTGCTGGTGTCCGCGCTCGCCTGCGCAGGCAGAACGGCGGCAAGAGCGAGGGCCGTGGCAGGAATCAGAGTGCGTCTCAGCAGTGTGCTGCGCATAGGAGTTCCCCCTTTGTGGTTGTGCCTGCTGGTCAGGCAGGCTTCGGGCAAACCTACGCGTGGATCTGCCGGGCAGAACCTCGGCGGGGGATATCTGAGCGAGATCTGAGCCGGTCGGCTTCGCGTCGGCCGGGCGGACGACGCGCACCGCCCGAACAAACCAAACGTCATACCCCCCACACCCCCCACCCACACACACAACGCCCAAGATTCGTACGTCAATCTGGCTGAAGTTTTGTTGATCTCGGGTTGGTCGGGGCCGGAACCGGCCTACCCTTCGCAGGGTGAACCAACTGATGTCCCGCGAGGCCGAAGTCGCCGAAGTCGTTGATGTTCCCGAGGCTCTGCCCGGCACCCTTTCCGACGAGCTTCGGGGTGAACTCATCGCGTTCCGGCGTGACTTGCACATGCACCCCGAGCTGGGGAACCAGGAGTTCCGTACGACCGCGGCGATCAAGGCGCGTCTTGAGCGGGCCGGGCTCGCGCCGCGCGTGCTCGACACCGGGACCGGGCTCGTGTGTGACATCGGCAGCCCCGACGCGGAAGAGCAGCGGGGCGTGCTCGCCCTGCGGGCGGACATCGACGCGTTGCCGATTCCGGACACCAAGGCCGGCGCGCCGTATCGGTCGACCGTGCCCGACCGGGCGCACGCCTGCGGGCACGACGTGCACACGACCGTGGTGCTCGGGGCCGGGCTCGTCCTCGCCGAGCTGCACGAGCAGGGCCGACTCCCGTATCCCGTACGGCTGATCTTCCAGCCCGCCGAGGAAGTGCTGCCGGGCGGGGCGCCGGACGCCATCGAGTCCGGGGTGCTCGACGGGGTCGGGCGGATCATCGCCGTGCACTGCGACCCGCGGGTGGACGCCGGCCGGATCGGGCTGCGGCAGGGGCCCATCACCTCGGCCTGCGACCGGCTGGAAGTCGCCCTCGACGGGCCCGGCGGGCACACCGCGCGGCCGCACCTCACCACCGACCTCGTCACCGCCGCCGCCAAGGTCGTCACCGACGTGCCCGCGCTCGTGGCCCGCCGGGTCGACGCCCGCTCGGGGCTCGCCGTGACCTGGGGCCGGATCGAGTCCGGGCACGCCTGCAACGTCGTACCGCAGCACGCCGAACTCTCCGGCACCGTGCGCTGCCTGGACCTCGACGCGTGGCGGGCGGCGCCCGACCTGGTGCACGGCGCGATCCAGGAGATCGCCGACCTGCACCGCGCCAAGTCCGAGATCAACTACATCCGCGGCGTCCCGCCCGTCGTCAACGACCCTGCGGTGACTGAGCTGTTGGCCGACGCGATGACCGCGCGCCGCGGCGCGGCCGGCATCGAGGACACCGAACAGAGCCTCGGCGGCGAGGACTTCTCCTGGTACCTGGAGCACGTGCCCGGCGCGATGGCCCGCCTCGGCGTCCGCACGCCGGGCGAGCGCACCGTACGCGACCTGCACCAGGGCGACTTCGACGCCGACGAGCACGCCATCACCGTGGGCGTGGAGCTGTTCACCGCGGCCGCCCTCCTGGACGTCCGCCCGTAGCCCGCCCTCGTACGTACCGTGCCGTGCCGTCGCATCCGTGCGGCGGCACGTTTCGGTAACGGCGCGGGCAATGAAGACGCCCCGTGCTTCTACGCGCGTTACGGTGCGCCAAAAATCGGCGCCCGCAGCGGCGCGTCGGGGATGAAGGGGTGCTTCCCATGGGTCGAATGCCTCGTACCACTCGGACACGTATCACTCGGAGATGTGCGCACGCCGCCGCGGCCGTCGCCGCGCTCGCCCTCGTCGTCACCGGCTGCGGTGAGACCAGCTCGGGCGGGTCCGGCGAGAAGGGCGACAAGGGCATGGCCATCGCCTTCGACATCGGCGGCAAGGGCGACCAGTCCTTCAACGACGCGGCGTACGCGGGCCTGGAGAGGGCGCGCAAGGAGTTCGGCTACCAGGGCAACGCCGTCGAGCCCAAGGACGGCGAGTCCGACGCGGACAAGGTGCAGCGCCTCAAGCAGCTCGCCAAGCAGGGCTACGACCCCGTCGTCGGCATCGGCTTCATCTACGCCAACGCCACCAAGGAAGCCGCGGAGGCCTACCCCGACACCACCTTCGGCATCGTCGACGACTCGACGGTCAAGGCGAAGAACGTCGCCCCGCTGGTCTTCAACGAGGAGCAGGGCTCGTATCTCGCGGGCGTCGCCGCCGCCAAGGCCAGCAAGTCGAAGACCGTCGGCTTCGTCGGCGGTGTGGACGTGCCGCTGATCCACAAGTTCGAGGCGGGCTTCGCACAGGGCGTCAAGGACACCGACCCGAAGATCAAGGTCATCACGCAGTACCTGACCGAGACCGCGGAGGAGGGCGGCTTCTCCAGCCCCGACAAGGGCAAGGCCGCCGCCGAGGCGCAGATCGAGAAGGGCGCCGACGTGATCTACCAGGCGGCCGGCCTCTCCGGGCAGGGCGTCGTCGAGGCCGCCGCGAAGGAGAAGAAGTGGGCCATCGGCGTCGACTCGGACCAGTACAAGCAGAAGGCGCTGAGCAAGTACAAGGACTACATCCTGACCTCCGCCACGAAGGACGTCGGCGGCGCCGTGTTCGCCCTGGCCGAGTCGGTCGAGCGCGGCAAGCCGCTCAGCGGTGAGCAGCGGTTCTCGCTGAAGGAGGGCGGCGTCGGAGTCACCGAGTCCAACCCGGAGTTCGGGAAGGTCCCGGGCCTGAAGGCCGCCGTCGACCGGGCGAAGAAGGACATCGTCGACGGCAAGATCGAGGTCGCGACCGCCCCGTAGTGCATGCGGGAGCCGTCGTCGGGCGGGCATCCGGGAGGACTCCGGGTGCCCGCCCGTTTGCGTACAGCAAGTACGCGCCGGGGCCGAGGGGGTGCCTCCGACACAGCCCGATAACGGGTTTGCCGGAAGGGGTTCTTTCGTCGGTCTACGCGCGTTAATCTGCGGCGGAGTCAGCGTCGAACCCCTCCGTGTCGGCGCAGGTACGAAGGAGCACTTCACATGCGCCGGGTTTCCCGAATAGCGGTCGCAGGCGTGGCGTCCGCCGCCCTCGCCCTCTCCGTCTCCGCCTGTGGCGGCACCTCGAGCGACGCGTCCGGCAGCGGCGAGTCCAAGGGCGTCGGCATCGCGTACGACGTCGGCGGCAAGGGCGACCAGTCCTTCAACGACGCCGCGACCGCCGGCATGGAGCAGGCCAAGAAGGAGTTCAAGTACAAGGGCACGGCCGTCGAGCCCAAGGACGGCGAGTCCGACGCGGACAAGACGCAGCGCCTGGTCTCCCTGGCCAAGCAGGGCTACAACCCGGTGATCGGCGTCGGTTACGCCTACGCGCCCGCCGTGAAGGAGGCCTCGGAGAAGTTCCCGAAGGTCACCTTCGGCATCGTCGACGACTCCACCATCAAGGCGAAGAACGTCGCGTCCCTGGTCTTCAGCGAGCAGGAGGCCTCGTACCTCGCGGGCGTCGCCGCCGCCAAGGCCAGCAAGTCGAAGACCGTCGGCTTCGTCGGCGGTGTGGACGTGCCGCTGATCCACAAGTTCGAGGCGGGCTTCACGCAGGGCGTCAAGGACACCGACCCGAAGATCAAGGTCGAGAAGCAGTACCTCACGGAGACCGCCGACGAGGGCGGCTTCACCAGCCCCGACAAGGGCAAGGCCGCCGCCGAGGCGCAGATCGAGAAGGGCGCCGACGTGGTCTACCACGCCGCGGGCCTCTCCGGTCAGGGCGTGATCGAGGCCGCCGCCAAGGCCAAGAAGTGGGCCATCGGCGTCGACTCCGACCAGTACGCGCAGAAGCCCCTGGCCGCGTACAAGGAGTACATCCTGACGTCCGCGACCAAGGACGTCGCGAAGGCCGTGTTCAACCTCGCCAAGTCGGTGCAGGATGGCAAGCCCACCACCGGCGTCGTGCGCGGTGACCTGAAGTCGGGCGAGGTGGCCCTGTCCGACTCCAACCCGAAGTTCGCGAAGGACACCGCGATCCAGGACGCCGTGAAGAAGGCCGAGGAGGGCATCGTCAGCGGCGACATCAAGGTCAAGGACAAGCCGTAACCCCGTAACCCACAGGGACACCGGTACGGCACGGGGCGCGGGGAGGAGCTTTCTCCCGGCGCCCCGTCGGCCGACCGTCTGACACCAAGTAGGGGCGCTACGCGTGTAGATGGCCCCCTTTCCCAGGAGAGTGCGCCATCGCCACGTCCAGCAGCCCGCCGGAGGCGGGAACGGCCCACGCCGTCGAACTCACCGGAATCACCAAGCGGTTCCCCGGAGTCGTCGCCAACCACGACATCCGTCTCGCCGTCCGCAAGGGCACCGTGCACGCCCTCTGCGGGGAGAACGGCGCCGGCAAGTCCACCCTGATGAAGATCCTCTACGGCATGCAGAAGCCGGACGAGGGCACCATCGCCGTCGACGGGCAGCAGGTCGCGTTCGCCTCGCCCGGTGACGCCATCGCGCGCGGCATCGGCATGGTGCACCAGCACTTCATGCTCGCCGACAACCTGACCGTCCTGGAGAACGTGGTCCTCGGCAGCGAGAAACTGCACGGCATCGGCGCCAAGGCACGCGCCAAGATCGTCGAACTCTCCGAGCGGTACGGCCTCGGGGTCCGCCCCGACGCCCTCGTCGAGAACCTCGGCGTCGCCGACCGGCAGCGCGTGGAGATCCTCAAGGTCCTCTACCGCGGCGCCACCACCCTGATCCTCGACGAGCCGACCGCGGTGCTCGTGCCGCAGGAGGTCGACGCGCTCTTCGACAACCTGCGCGAGCTCAAGGCCGAGGGCCTCTCGGTCATCTTCATCTCGCACAAGCTCGGCGAAGTCCTCTCCGTGGCCGACGAGATCACCGTGATCCGGCGCGGCACCACCGTCGGCACGGTCGTACCGGCGGACACCACCGCCAAGCAGCTCGCCGAGCTGATGGTCGGCAGCGAGCTGCCCACGCCCGAGACCGCCGAGTCCACCGTCACCGACCGCCCGGTCATCGAGGTGCGGAACCTCAAGCTGCTCGGCGAGGGCGGCCGCGCGCTCCTCGACGACATCTCGTTCACCATCCACGAGGGCGAGGTGCTCGGCCTCGCGGGCGTCGAGGGCAACGGCCAGACCGAGCTGATCGACGCGCTCATCGGCCTCAAGGGCGCCGACTCCGGCACGCTCCGCATGGCCACCGGCGAGGTCGGCTCGGCCGGCGAGGCGGCGGGCGAGCCCGAGGAGATCACCTCCTGGCCCACCCGCAGGCGCCGCGAGCAGGGCATCGGCTACATCCCCGAGGACCGGCACCGGCACGGCCTGCTCCTGGAGTCCCCGCTCTGGGAGAACCGCATCCTCGGCCACGTCACCGAGCGCCCCAACAGCAAGGGCTTCTGGCTCGACCTCAAGTCGGCCCAGGCGGACACCCGGCGGATCGTCGAGGAGTACGACGTACGCACCCCCGGCATCGACGTCACCGCGGCCTCGCTGTCCGGCGGCAACCAGCAGAAGCTGATCGTCGGCCGCGAGATGAGCCACAAGCCGCGCTTCCTGATCGCCGCCCACCCGACCCGCGGCGTGGACGTCGGCGCGCAGGCGCAGATCTGGGACCAGATCCGCGAGGCCCGCCGCGAGGGCCTCGCCGTGCTCCTGATCTCCGCCGACCTGGACGAGCTGATCGGTCTCTCCGACACGCTCCGCGTGATCTACCGCGGCCGGCTCGTCGCCGACGCCGACCCGGCGGACATCACCCCGGAGGAGCTGGGCTCGGCGATGACGGGCGCGGCCAGCGGCCACCTGGAGCACCCCGCCGACGAGTCCGGGGCCGCCGAAGACCGGCCGTCGGGGGAGACCGGAGACCAGCCGGAGAAGACCGAAGAAGCCGCCGCCCCGGAGGACGAGGCCCGATGAAGAAGTTCGACAAGGAGCGGCTGCTCCTCGGCGCGGCGGGACCGGCGATCGCGCTGGTCGTCGCCGTGCTCCTCACCTCGGTCGTGCTGCTCGCCTCGGGCAAGAGCCCGTTCGAGCCGTACGCGATCATGCTGGAGCAGGCCGGCTTCGCCGACATCCAGGTGCTGATCCTGAACGCCGCCGCCGGGTACTACATCGCGGCGCTCGCGGTGGCCGTCGGCTTCCGGATGAACCTCTTCAACATCGGCGTCGAAGGCCAGTACCGGCTCGCCGCCATGGTCACCGCCGTCGTCGGCGCGAAGGTCGCCCTGCCGGGCGCGCTGCAGCTGCCGCTCCTCGTCCTGGTGGCCGCGCTGACCGGCGCGTTCTGGGCGGGTATCGCGGGGCTCCTCAAGGTCACCCGCGGCGTCAGCGAGGTCGTCTCGACGATCATGCTGAACTCCATCGCGACCGCCGTCATCGGCTACTTCACGCTGCCCAAGGTCTTCGGCGTCCAGCAGGGCAACAACAAGACCACCGGCGAGATGCACGACTCCGGCTGGTTCCCGAACCTGGACCTCGGCCCGGCCGGCGAGCTCTACGGCTTCGTCTTCGTCGCCGTCGCCCTCGGCATCGCGTACTGGGTGGTCCTCAACCGCACCCGCTTCGGCTTCGACCTGCGGGCCACCGGCGCCTCCGAGTCCGCGGCCGCGGCCTCCGGTGTCAACGCCAAGCGGATGGTCCTCACCGCGATGCTGCTCTCCGGCGCGGTCGCGGGCCTCGCGGGCCTGCCGACGCTGCTCAACGACACCCACACGTACAGCCTGTCGTTCCCGACCTCGCTCGGCTTCACCGCCATCGGCATCGCGCTCCTCGGCCGCGGCGGACCGGTCGGCATCGCCTTCGCCTCGCTGCTCTGGGCCTTCCTCGACAAGGCCTCCGCGGAGCTCGACTACCGCGGCTACGACACCGAGATCGCCGTCATCATGCAGGGCCTGATCGTCATCGCGGTCGTCGTCTCCTACGAGGCCGTGGGCCGCTGGGGCCTGCGCCGCCAGCAGCAGCGCGTCGGCAAGGAGCTGGCCGCGGGCCACGTCCTCGGCAAGACCGGTGCGCCCGGCACGTCCGGCGAGACCGGCACCTCCGGCGACAACAACGACAAGGAGGTGGCGGCCCGATGAGCACGGCACCCGCCCTCGACAAGCGGCCCGCCGCCGCATCCGCGCCCGGCCGCCGCCGCGTCACGCTGCCCGTACTCCTGCTGATCATCGCGGGCGTACTGGCACTCACCTCGCTGGTCCGCATCGTCACCGGCGCCGACGGCATCACCAACGTCAGCCAGATGTCCACCGCACTCAAGCTGGCCGTGCCGATCGGCATGGCCGGACTCGGCGGCCTGTGGGCGGAGCGCTCCGGCGTCATCAACATCGGCCTCGAAGGCATGCTGATCCTCGGCACCTGGTTCGGCGCCTGGGCCGGCTACCAGTGGGGCCCGTGGATCGGCGTCCTCGCGGGCATCGCGGGCGGCGCGCTCGGCGGTCTGCTGCACGCGATCGTCACGGTCACGTTCAACGTCAACCACATCGTCTCCGGTGTGGCCATCAACATCCTCGCCCTCGGCGTCACCCGGTACGTCTCCGCGTTCGCCTTCGAGGGCGTCCCGCAGGGCACGTCGAAGCAGTCGCCGCCGGTGGAGTCGCTCGGCCAGTTCTCCGTACCCGTCCTCTCCGACGGACTCGAAACCATCAACGACAAGGGCTGGTTCCTGGCCTCGGACATCGCCGGGCTGCTCGGCGGCCTCGTCACGAACATGTCGCCGCTGACCCTCCTCGCCCTCGCCCTGGTCCCGGCCAGCTGGTGGATCCTGTGGCGCACTTCGTTCGGCCTGCGCCTGCGCTCCTGCGGCGAGAACCCGACGGCCGCCGAGTCCCTCGGCGTCAACGTCTACAAGTACAAGTACCTCGCGGTGATCATCTCCGGCGGCCTTGCGGGCCTCGGCGGCGCGTTCCTCTCCATCGTCGCCAACCCCTTCTACCTGGAGGGCCAGACCGGCGGCCGCGGCTACATCGGCCTCGCCGCGATGATCTTCGGCAACTGGATGCCCGGCGGACTCGCCCTCGGCGCGGGCCTGTTCGGCTACACCGACAGCCTCAAGCTGCGCGGCGGCACCGAGAACGTGCACGCCCTGCTGCTGCTCATCGCGATCCTCGTCCTGATCGGCGCGATCTGGCTGGTGCTGCGCAAGAAGTACGTCGGCGCGGTCATCGCCGTCGCCGTCTCCGCCCTGGTGTTTGCTTGGTACGCCACCACGAAGGAGGTGCCGACCCAGGTCGTCACCGCCACACCGTACGTGGTGACCCTCCTCGTCCTCTCCCTGTCCGCGCAGCGCCTGCGGATGCCGAGGGCGAACGGCAAGCCGTACCGAAGGGGATAAGGCAAGTGACACCCGCCGCCGAGGCCGCCGTCGACGTCGACTGGGACGCCCTGCGCGTCGCCGCCCGGGACGCCATGTCCCGTGCGTACGCCCCGTATTCGGGCTTTCCGGTCGGCGCGGCGGCCCTCGTCGACGACGGCCGTGTGGTCAGCGGCTGCAATGTGGAGAACGCCTCGTACGGCATCGGGCTGTGCGCGGAGTGCGGGCTCGTGTCGGCGCTGCAGCTCTCCGGGGGCGGGCGGCTGACCCACTTCACTTGTGTGGACGGCACGGGTTCGGTGCTTGTGCCGTGCGGCCGCTGTCGGCAGTTGCTGTACGAATTCGGCGGCGCGGGGCTGTTGTTGGAGACACCCGAGGGTGTCGCCCCCTTGGCAGAGCTGCTCCCCCAGCCCTTCGGCCCCGGGCACCTTGCTTGATCCCCAACCCCGCCCCTTCCCGAAGTCCTGCGGACGGCTTCGGGGCTGCGCCCCGGGCCCCGGTCGTCATTCGGCTGCAGCGCCGTCGTGGCTGGTCGCGCAGTTCCCCGCGCCCCTATCGGGGGCACGTATCGCCGCCCAAATTCAGCCCCTCCGGCGTTTGAGATGGGGGTCCCCCCTGCTCGAGCGAAGCCGAGAGCTTGGGGGAGGGGGTCTGGGGGCTGGCCCCCAGGAGCCGACGGCAGTCTTTCGGGAAGGGGCGGGGAGGGGATCCGAGAAGGCCGCAACCACCAACCACCCGCACCTGGAAGGTGAACCCATGGACGCCATCAGCATCATCCGCGCGAAGCGCGACAAGCACGCCCTCACCGACGCCCAGATCGACTGGATCATCGACGCCTACACGAACGGCGCCGTCGCAGACGAGCAGATGTCCGCCCTCGCGATGGCGATCCTCCTCAACGGCATGACCCGCCCCGAAATCGCCCGCTGGACCGCAGCAATGATCAACTCCGGTGAGCGGATGGACTTTTCGAGCCTCACCCGCCCCACCGCCGACAAGCACTCCACCGGCGGCGTCGGCGACAAGATCACCCTCCCCCTGGCCCCGCTCGTAGCGGCTTGCGGCGCCGCCGTGCCTCAGCTCAGCGGCCGCGGCCTCGGCCACACCGGCGGCACCCTCGACAAGCTGGAGTCCATCCCCGGCTGGCGCGCCCTGCTGTCCAACGAGGAGATGCTCGACGTACTGGACAGCACCGGCGCCGTCATCTGCGCCGCGGGCGACGGCCTGGCCCCGGCCGACAAGAAGCTGTACGCGCTGCGCGACGTCACCGGCACCGTCGAGGCCATCCCGCTGATCGCCTCGTCCATCATGAGCAAGAAGATCGCCGAGGGCACCGGCTCACTCGTCCTGGACGTGAAGGTCGGCTCGGGCGCGTTCATGAAGACGGAGGCGGACGCGCGTGAACTCGCCGAGACCATGGTCGGGTTGGGCAACGACCACGGCGTCCGCACCGTCGCCCTGCTCACCGACATGGCGACCCCGCTCGGCCTGACCGCCGGCAACGCCCTCGAAGTCCGGGAGTCCGTCGAGGTGTTGGCGGGCGGCGGCCCCGCCGACGTCGTCGAGCTCACCCTGGCCCTGGCCCGCGAGATGCTCGACGCGGCGGGCCTGCAGGACGCGGACCCGGCGAAGGCGCTCGCCGACGGCTCGGCGATGGACGTGTGGCGCCGCATGATCGCCGCGCAGGGCGGCGACCGTGACGCGGACCTGCCGATCGCCCGCGAGCAGCAGATCGTCGCGGCCCCGAGGGACGGCGTCCTCACCCGCCTCGACGCGTACGACGTGGGCGTCGCCGCCTGGCGTCTGGGCGCGGGCCGGGCCCGTAAGGAGGATCCGGTGCAGGCCGCCGCGGGCGTTCAGCTGCACGCCAAGCCCGGCGACCCGGTGAAGGCCGGCCAGCCGCTGCTCACCCTGCACACCGACACCCCGGACCGCTTCGAGTACGCCCTGGAAGCGCTGGACTCCGCGTACGACATCGCGACCGAGGGCGCGGACTTCACGGCGCAGCCGATCGTCATCGACCGGATCGCCTGAGGCCGGGACCGCAGCCGGCCGTGACCCAGCGCCTTCGGGAACCCTCCGGCGGCCCGGGTTACGGCGGGCGTTGTGCACGTACCGTGAAGGACGCGCACCCTCCGATGAGTTCCGGGCGGTCCGCCGGTCTCCTCTGTGTGAAGGCATCAGAACCGCTCGTCGTCGGTCTCGGCGCCCGGGTCGCCCGGGACGAGGTGCCGCAGCTGTGCGAGCAGATGGTGGAGGGCCTCAGGGCCACCGGCGCCACCGAGGTGATCTGTGACGCCGGGGCGCTCGACGCCGCCGACATGGCCGCCGTCGAGGCCCTGGCCCGGCTTCGCCTCGCCGCCCGCAGAGCCGGGGTCGGGATGCGCATCCGCGACCCCGACCCCCGCCTGACGGGGCTACTGGACCTGGTCGGCCTCGCTGAGCTGTTCCGGGAACCCGAAGAGCGGGAACCACCGCTTGGTGTCGAGGAAGCAGTGGAACCCACTGATCCGGCCGTTTGACGTCTCGATGATCTGCAGCGCCCACGGCACCAGGAGGCCCGAGCCCTCCGGGTCCGGCTTGTAGTGCGCGAAGGCCGGGGTGCCGTTGGCGAAGGTCGGGAGCAGCTTGGAGCCCTCGCAGCCCGCGCCCTGGTTGACCAGGAACGCCAGGATGTCGTCGTGGCCCTGGAGCCACAGGTCGAACGGGGGCATGGTCATCACGGCGTCGTCGTGGAGCACGGCGGCCAGGGCCTTCATGTCGTACCCCTGGAACGCTTCCATGTAGCGCCGGAGCAGGTCCTGCTGCTCCTCGTCGAGCGGGTCGGCGGGGTCCGACTCGTTGACCGGGGACTCGCTGAGGGTGGCGCGGGCGCGCTGCAGGGCGCTGTTCACCGAGGCGACCGAGGTGTCGAGGAGCTCCGCGACCTCGCTGGCCTTCCAGGCGAGCACCTCGCGCAGGATGAGGACCGCGCGCTGCTTCGGCGGCAGGTGCTGCAGGGCGGCGACGAAGGCGAGCCGCACGGACTCCCGGACCACGGCCGTGTCCGCCGGGTCGGCGGTGGACGGCAGGATGCGGCTGTCGGGGATGGGCTCCAGCCAGGTGGCGTCCGGCTGCGGGTTGAGCTGCGCCGTGGCCTGGCGGCCGCGCTCGCTGAAGTCCATCGGGAGGGCGCGCTTGTTGCCGGCGTTCAGCATGTCCAGGCAGACGTTCGTCGCGATGCGGTAGAGCCAGGAGCGCAGCGAGGAGCGTCCCTCGAACTTCTCGTACGCCCGCCAGGCGCGGACCAGGGTCTCCTGCACCGCGTCCTCGGCCTCGAAGCCGGAGCCGAGCATGCGGTAGCAATAACCCGTCAGCTCTGTTCGGTACTTCTGCATGCCGGCGTCGAGTTCGTTCTGCGTCGTTGCCAGATCACTCATGGAGTCCACCTCAGCTGCCGCTCCGCACGGCCTGTCCCGACCATTCACTTCGGAAGTTACAGGACCCTGCTGACAATCGCGCGAGAGCCGGGAAATCCAGCTACGAAGCGGTAGTTGGGGTTGACAGCGTGCAAGCGCGGGCGGTCTCGGCGGCACAGCGAAGAGGCCCGTCGCGGGGCCGGTCCGAACTCCTGGACCGGCCCCGCGACGGGCCGCACGAGAAGGCCGACAAGTGACTCAGTGATGCGCGGCCGCAGCCACCAGAACCCGGCGTTCCACCCGCGCCGCGTGCGAGCCGTACAGCGTCACCGACACCACGCCGAGCACCGCGAGCAGACCGAGAAGGACCGTGCCGGCCCAGCCCCCCGAGTGGAAGGCGAAGGCGCCGAGGGCGCCGCCCACGCTGGAGCCCAGGTAGTACGCGGACTGGTACAGGGCGGAGGCCTGCGCGCGGCCCTCCGTGGCGGTGCGGCTGACCGACGAGGACGCCACCGCGTGCCCCGCGAAGAAGCCCGCCGTGATCAGGACCAGGCCGAGCAGCACGGCGGCGAGGCTGTCGGACAGCGAGAGCAGCAGGCCGGACGCGGTCGTGCCGACGGCCAGGTACAGCGCGCCGCGCCGCCCGAGCCGTCCGACGAGCTTGCCGGCGGCCGCCGAGGAGACCGTGCCGACCAGGTAGACCAGGAAGATCGAGCCGACCACGCCCTGCGGCAGCGAGAACGGGGCGTCGACGAGCCGGTAGCCGATCACCGTGTAGACGGCGCCGAAGACGGTCATGAACAGCGCGCCGATCACGTACAGGCGGCAGAGCAGCGGGTCGGCGAGGTGGCCGCGCACGGTCCGGGCGAGGACCCGGGGGCGCAGCGAGCCGGCCTTGAAGTGCCGGGGCGCGGGCAGCAGCACCCGGAAGGCGAGGGCGCAGACCAGCGCCATCAGGCCGACCGCGGCGAGCGCGGCCCGCCAGTCCCAGGCCTGGGCGACCCAGCCGGTGAGGACGCGGCCGCTCATGCCGCCGATGGAGTTGCCCGCGACGAACAGGCCGATCGCGGCGATCAGCGCCTTGGGGCGTACCTCCTCCGCCAGGTACGCCATCGCGGAGGCGGGCAGACCGGCGAGCGCGGCGCCCTGCACGGCGCGCAGCGCGATCAGCCAGCCGAGGTCGGGCGCGAACGGCACGAGCAGGCCGACGAGCACGGCGACCGTCAGGGACCAGGTCATCATCGTGCGCCGCCCGAACCGCTCCGAGAGCGCGCTCAGCGGCAGGACGAACAGGGCGAGGGCGCCGGTCGCGGCGGAGACCGTCCAGCTCGCCGTGTCGGCGGTGACGGCGAAGTCCGCGGAGATCGCGGGGAGCAGGGCCTGCGTCGAGTACAGCAGGGCGAAGGTGGCGAGCCCCGAGGCGAACAGGGCGAAGCTCATCCGGCGGTAGCCGGGGCCGCCGGGCGCGAGACGCGTGTCGGTCTCGGCGGCGGGAGCGGGAGCAGGAGAGGGGGACGCGGAGGTGAGGGCGCCCGCGGGTTGGGCGGACGCCTTGCTACTGGCAGGTGGCATACGTCGAAAGTAGGCACGCGCGCCTGATGCGTCCAATGCATGAACAGGCGAGAATCAATCCCATGGCGCATGAGAGCAGCTCACGGCGGCGGCTGTCGCAGAACAGTTACCCAGAAGACATCGGCAGGTCCGTGGACCCCGCCGCCGAGTCCTGGCCTGCGGTGCTCGCCCCGCGCCTCGCGTACTTCGCGGCGGTGGCCCGCACCGAGCACGTCACGCGCGCCGCGCACGAGCTGCAGGTCCCGCAGTCCACGCTGTCCCGGGCCCTGGTCCGGCTCGAACAGGACCTGGGCGTCGACCTGTTCGCCCGCCACGGCCGTACGCTCTCGCTCACTCCCGCGGGCCGTACGTTCCTCGCCTCGGTGGAGCGGGCGCTCGGGGAGGTGGAGCGCGCGGCGGAGGCGGTGCGCGCGGACGCGGACCCGGAGGCCGGCAAGGTCGCGTTCGGCTTTCTGCACACGATGGGCTCGGAGACGGTGCCCGCGCTGATCCGCGAGTTCCGCGTCGACCATCCCCGGGTGCGGTTCTCGCTCGTGCAGGGGTACGGCGAGTGGATGCTGGAGCGGATGCGCGCGGGCGAGCTCGACCTGTGCCTCACCTCGCCGGTGCCGTCCGCCCCCGACCTGGTCGCGCGGCGCCTGGACGAGCAGCGGCTGCGGCTCGTCGTGCCCGAGGACCACCGGCTCGCAGCGCGCAAGCGGGTCCGGCTCGCGGAGGCCGCCGACGAGGCCTTCGTGACGCTCGAACCGCCCTTCGGACTGCGGCGGATCACGGACGACCTGTGCGCGCAGGCGGGGTTTCGGCCGCGGGTCGCGTTCGAGGGCGAGGAGGCGGAGACGCTGCGCGGCCTGGTCGCGGCGGGCCTCGGCGTGGCCCTGCTGCCCCCACCTGCCTTCGCCCGCCCGGGAGTTGTGGAGCTGACGGTGACGGCGCCGCGCGCGGTCCGCGAGATCGGCGTCGCCTGGCTGGCCGACCGCCCGGAGACGCCTCCGGTGGCGGAGTTCCGCCGCTTCCTGCTGGGCCGCAAGGGGCGGCTGCTGGCCTAGGGGCCCCCTACGGGGCCTTCTCCCCACCCTGCCCCTTCCCGAACTGGGGCTCCGCCCCAGACCCCGCTGTCTTTCGGCTGACCCGCCGTCGTGGCCGCTCGCGCAGTTCCCCGCGCCCCTTAAAACCCGCCCCGCCCCGGCGAAAATCAGCCCGTCCGGCGTTTGAGGACGAGCGCCTCAGCGCGATGGACGGGGTCCGGGGCTGAGCCCCGACAAGGGGCGCGGGGAACTGCGCGAGCGGCCACGACGGCGCGGTGGACAGACGACGGCCGGGGGCCCGGGGGCACAGCCCCGGAGCTGTCCGCAGGACTTTCGGGAAGGGGCGGGGTGGGGATCAGCTCGCCCGCAGGGCCGCAGAGCCGCAGAGCCGCAGAGCCGCAGAGCCGCAGGGCCGTAGGGGCGCAGGGGCGCAGGGGCGCAGGGGCCGCACCCCCTACCCCCGCAGTGACCGCCCGAAGCCGGAGGCGAGCGGCATCCGCAGCCCCAGCGGCGGCGGAGCCGCGAGCGCGTCCGTGAGCGGGCGGGAGAAGCCGCGGCCGAACAGCGTGCCGAGCACGAAGTCCGCCGCGAGCGCCGCCACCTCGGCCCGATGCTGGTGCAGCCCGTGCCCGTCGGAGTGCACCTCGAACCGGCAGGTGTCCCGGTTGGCCTTCTTCACCCGCTCCGCGAACCGGAACGACAGCTCGGGATCGGTCCGCTCGTCGTTGGTGCCGTGCACGATCAGGACCCGCCGCCCGCTCAGCTGCTTCACCGGTTCGGGCGCCACCGCGACATCGTCCTCCGGCAGCCAAGGGGCAAGCGCGAGCACGGAGTTGACGGCCGGATGGTCCGCCGCGTGCAGCGCCGCCCGCCCGCCCATGTCGATCCCCGCGAGGCACACAGGCACGTCCCCGTACCGCCGCACGACCTCCGCCACGGCCCAGCGGGCGTCGCGGGCCGGCAGTGCGTCCGGGCCGTTCCAGCCGCGCCGGCCGTAGTGCACGACATGGCCGACGAGCCCCTCCGCGCGCCCCTCCCGCACCACGCGCCGGCCGAGCGTGCGGGCCGCGCTCACCGCGAGCGGCGAGGGGCGGCGCGTGGAGTTCTCGGCGCCGCTGGGCAGCAGCAGTACGACACCGCTCACGGCGGCGTTCTCCGCGCCGATGAGACGGCCAAGTCGGGTGCCCTGCAAGGGCGTTGCTCGCTGTGCCATGACAGAACACTCTCAGAAGCCCAGGTGTACGCAGCCCCAAGCGCCGGTCACTGTTGCGTATCGACGCCGGCCACGTCTCCGTATCGAAGAGTGGTACAACCAGAGACATCTACGCGCGTAGGCGTTACAGTGCCGAAATGACGAGCCAGACCACACCCGCACCGGCCCCGGAGCAGATCCGACGGGCCCCGAAGGTGCTCCTGCACGACCATCTCGACGGCGGCCTGCGCCCCGGCACGATCATCGAACTCGCCCGCGAAGTGGGGTACGAGGCGCTGCCCGAGACCGAGGCCGACAAGCTCGGCGTCTGGTTCCGCGAGGCCGCCGACTCCGGCTCGCTGCCCCGCTACCTCGAGACGTTCGCCCACACCTGCGCCGTCATGCAGACCAAGGAGGCGCTGCACCGCGTCGCCGCCGAGTGCGCCGAGGACCTCGCGGAGGACGGCGTCGTCTACGCGGAGATCCGGTACGCCCCCGAGCAGCACCTGGAGCGGGGCCTCAGCCTCGAAGAGGTCGTCGAGGCCGTCAACTCCGGCTTCCGCGAGGGCGAGCGGCGCGCGAAGGCCAACGGCCACCGCATCCGCGTGGGCGCCCTGCTGACCGCGATGCGGCACGCCGCGCGCGCCCTGGAGATCGCCGAACTCGCCAACCGCTACCGTGACTTGGGCGTCGTGGGCTTCGACATCGCGGGCGCCGAGGCCGGCTTCCCTCCCACCCGCCACCTCGATGCGTTCGAGTACCTCAAGCGGGAGAACAACCACTTCACGATCCACGCGGGCGAGGCCTTCGGGCTCCCCTCCATCTGGCAGGCCCTGCAGTGGTGCGGCGCGGACCGCCTCGGCCACGGCGTCCGCATCATCGACGACATCCAGATCGCCGACGACGGCTCGGTCAAGCTCGGCCGCCTCGCCTCGTACGTACGCGACAAGCGCATCCCCCTGGAGATGTGCCCGACGTCCAACCTGCAGACGGGCGCGGCCACTTCGTACGGCGAGCACCCCATCGGGCTCCTTCGCCGGTTGCACTTCCGCACCACCGTCAACACCGACAACCGCCTCATGTCGGGGACGAGCATGAGCCGCGAGTTCGAGCACCTGGTCGACGCATTCGGTTACACGCTCGACGACATGCAGTGGTTCACAGTCAATGCGATGAAATCAGCGTTCATTCCTTTCGATGAACGACTCGCCATGATCAATGACGTCATCAAGCCGGGTTATGCCGAGCTGAAATCCGAGTGGCTGTTCCAGCAGACCGCCTCTACCAGCGGTTCTGTCGCTTCTGCGGGCTGATTCGCATACGTCGAAAAGGGCCGGGACGTTTGTTCCCGGCCCTTTTCCGTGGCGTTTTGGTGTTTGCGAGCGCGTACGGCCCGTGGATAGCTTGCCTGACCGCTCCATCCCCGTCACGAGGACGTATTCACCATGAAGCACTCTGCCGCCAAGACCCTCGGTGTCGCCGCTCTCGGTGCCGCTTTCGCCGCTGCCGGTGCAGGCAGCGCGTCGGCCGTGGCCCCGGGGCTGACCGACGCCGCCGGGACCGTCGGCAACGTGGCCTCCACCCTGCCGGTCGAGGAGGTCGGCAAGGCTCTGCCCGCCGGCGCCGGCCAGCACCTGGCCACCGGTCAGCAGGCCCTCGCGGGCGGCCTGTCCGCCGCCTCCCAGGCTCCGGCCGGCGAGGGCGACCCGGTCAAGGGCCTGATCGGCGGCCTGCCGGTCGGCGAGGGCCTGCCGGTCCAGGGTCTGCCGCTCGGCGGCTGATCCTGCCGGTCCGCGGCCGTCCCCTTCCCGGTCGCGGACGACGACGAGCGGCGGGGGGGGGGGGGCCCCCCCCCGGGGGGGGCCCCCCCCCCCCGGGGGGGGGGGGGCGGCCCCCCCGCGGTGGTCAGCGAAGGACGCGGTCCTTGAGGGCCGGGAAGCGGTCTCGG
>NZ_JASCIQ010000068.1 GCF_029968035.1 Streptomyces cavernicola
CGCGCCCCCCCCCCCCCCCCCCGCCCCCCCCCCCCCCGGCCGAGAACCGGCCAACGAAGCGTCGGACGCCAGGAGTTGAGCGCCGCCCCCATGCCCCTCGGGCCTTCCCGGGCGCGAGTCTAGTGCTGAGAACGGGGTGCAGGTGCAGCGCACGGGGGCGGTCCGCAGGCGCACGGTCGGACAGGGCCGGGCACGAGCGGCACCCGAGCGGAGAAGCGCAGGTCGACGCCCAGTAGAGTGCGCCCCGGTCGACTTGCGACCGCCCGCTCCGCCCGTCCGCCCCGAGCACCGAGGTACCGCCCACCGTGACGCCCGTACGACCACGACCGACCCCCGCTGTCACCGTCGTCGGGATCGGCGCCGACGGCTGGGCCGGCGTCCCGGACGCCTCCCGCACCGCACTGCGCGACGCCGAGGTGATCGTCGGCGGGCCGCGCCAGCTCGACCTGCTGCCCGCCGAGTGCACCGGCGCACGCGTCGCCTGGCCCTCGCCGCTGCGCCCCGCCGTCCCCGCCCTGCTCGCCGAGCACGCGGGCCGCCGTATCGCCGTACTGGCCAGCGGGGACCCGATGTTCTACGGGATCGGGCGCGCCCTCACCGAAGAGCTCGGCGCGGACGCGCTGCGGGTCCTGCCGCACCCCTCGTCCGTCGCGTACGCCTGTGCCCGGCTCGGCTGGCCGCAGGAGGACGTGGAGGTCGTCACGGTCGTGGGCCGGCCCGTGGCCCGGATCGCCGCCGCGCTGCACGACGGGCGGCGGCTGCTCGTCCTGAGCGCGGGGGCCGCGACCCCCGCCGAGATCGCCGCGCTCCTGCGCGACCGGGGCTTCGGGCCCAGCCGCATGCGGGTCCTGCAGCAACTCGGCGGCCCGGACGAGGACATCAGCGAGGAGACCGACGCCGACGCCTGGCCCGCCGACCTCCTCCGCGACCCGCTCAACATCGTCGCCGTCGACTGCCGCCGCGCCCCCGACGCCCTCCGCGTCGGCGCAGTGCCCGGCCTGCCGGACGCCGCGTACGAGCACGACGGCCAGCTCACCAAGCGCCACATCCGCGCCGCCACCCTCGCCGCCCTCGCGCCCGCGCCCGGCGAACTGCTCTGGGACGTGGGTGGAGGCTCCGGTTCCATCGCCGTCGAGTGGATGCGCACGCACCCCTCCTGCCGGGCCGTGACCGTCGAGCGCGACTCCGTACGGGCCGAGCGCATCGCCCGCAACGCCGACCGGCTCGGCGTCCCCGCCCTGCGCGTGGTCACCGGCGCCGCACCCGCGGCCCTCGCCGAACTCCCGCAGCCCGACGCCGTGTTCATCGGCGGCGGCCTCACCGCGCCCGGCCTCCTGGAGGCCTGCTGGGACGCGCTGCCCGTCGGCGGGCGGCTCGTCGCCAACACCGTGACCCTCGAATCGGAGGCGCAGCTCGCCGCGCACCACCGGCGCCTCGGCGGCGACCTGGTGAAGCTCGCCGTCGCCCACGCCGTGCCGGTCGGCGGCTTCACCGGCTGGCGGCAGGCGATGCCGGTCACGCAGTGGGCCGTACAGAAGACTTCGGCAAGCCCGTACGCAGCACCCGAGCACGACGACCCCGCAGGAGCAGAGCGATGACCGTGTACTTCATCGGAGCCGGGCCCGGCGCCGCCGACCTGATCACGGTGCGCGGCGCCCGCACGCTCGCCGCCTGCCAGGTCTGCCTGTACGCGGGGAGCCTCGTCCCGCGCGAACTCCTCGCCGAGTGCCCGCCCGACGCCCGCCTCGTCGACACGGCGCAGCTCAACCTCGACGAGATCACCGCCGAGCTGGTCCGCGCGCACGAGCAGGGCCTCGACGTGGCGCGGCTGCACTCCGGCGACCCGTCCGTGTTCAGCGCGGTCGCCGAGCAGATGCGCCGCCTCGACGCGGCTGGAGTGCCGTACGAGGTCGTCCCCGGGGTGCCCGCTTTCGCGGCCGCCGCGGCGTCCCTGAAGCGGGAGTTGACCGTACCGACCGTCGGCCAGACCGTCATCCTGACCCGCGTCGCACAGCGCGCCACCGCCATGCCGGAGGGCGAGGACCTGGCCACGCTCGGCCGGAGCGGCGCCCTGATCGTGCTGCACCTGGCCACGGGCCTCGTGGACCGCGTCGTCGACGAACTCCTCCCGCACTACGGCGCGGACTGCCCCGCCGCCGTGGTGGCGTACGCGTCCCGCCCGGACGAGGTCATCCTGCGCGGCCGGCTCGACGAGATCGCCGCCCAGGTGAAGGCCGCCGGCATCCAGCGCACCGCCGTGATCATCGTCGGCCGCACCCTCGGCGCGGAACAGTTCCGCGACAGCCACCTGTACTCGGCGGAACGCGACCGGCACGCCTGCTGAGCGCCGTACAGCGGGGGCCGGGCCTGCTCAGTCCGCCGGACCCCGCACCGCGCTGCGTCCCACCACGTTGCCCGCCCGGTCGATGCAGATCACGTCGACCGCGACCGGCGCGCCGCGCAGCACCGCGAGGGCCTCGTCGCGGGCCGTCGCGGCCACCAGATCGCCCAGCGGCACCCCGGCCGCCTGGCACAACTGCAGTGCCGCGAGGCCCGTGTTGGCCTCCGCCACTTGCACGGCGAGCGGCTCGTCCGCGCCGCCCCCGCGGGCCAGCTCGGCGAGGAAGCCCTTGTCGACCTGAGAGCGCGCGGAGTGCAGGTCCAGGTGTCCGGCGGCCAGCTTGGACAGCTTCGCGAAACCGCCGCAGACGGTCAGCCGGTCCACGGGGTGGCGGCGGATGTACTTCAGGACCGCGCCCGCGAAGTCGCCCATGTCGAGCAGCGCGTCCTCGGGCAGCGCGTACTCGGCGACGACCGTCTTCTCCGACGTCGACCCCGTGCACCCCGCCACATGCGTACGCCCCGCCGCCCGCGCCACGTCCACCCCGCGCCGGATCGAGTCGATCCACGCCGAGCACGAGTACGGCACCACGACCCCCGTCGTCCCCAGGATCGACAGGCCGCCGAGGATGCCGAGCCGCGGGTTCCAGGTGGAGCGGGCGATCTCCTCGCCGTGGTCGACGGAGACGGTGATCTCCACGTCGCCGCTGCCACCGTGCCGGGCCGCGACCTCCGCGACGTGCTCGCGCATCAGCTGCCGCGGCACCGGGTTGATCGCCGGCTCCCCGACCGGCAGCGGAAGCCCCGGCCGCGTGACCGTCCCGACCCCGGGCCCCGCCCTGAACACCACTCCGGACCCGGCGGGCAGCAGCCGCACCGTGGCCCGTACGAGCGCGCCGTGCGTCACGTCCGGGTCGTCCCCGGCGTCCTTCACTATGCCCGCCATCGCGTACGAGTCGGTCAACTCCTCGGCGGCGAGCGCGAAGGCGGGAGTCTGCCCCTTCGGCAGCGTGATCGTCACCGGGTCGGGGAAGTCCCCGGCGAGCAGCGCCGTGTACGCGGCGGTCGTCGCCGCCGTCGCACACGCCCCCGTCGTCCAGCCGGACCTGAGGCCGGTGTGCTTCAGCTGGGCGCTGCGCCCGCCCTTCGCGTCACCGCCGCCCCGGGGGCCGCTCTCCGCACCGCCGGACGTATCGTCGACGCCCTGCACGTCACCGCTCATGATCGGACCCGAACTCCCATGCACGTACTGATACTCGGCGGGACCACGGAAGCCCGCCGCCTCGCCGAGCTGCTCCACGGCACCCCCGGCCTGACGGTGACCAACTCCCTCGCAGGACGCGTCGCGAGCCCGCGGCTGCCGCCGGGCGAGGTCCGCATCGGCGGCTTCGGCGGGGTCGAGGGGCTGACCGCCTGGCTTCGGGAGCACCGGGTCGAGGCTCTCATCGACGCCACCCATCCCTTCGCCGGAACGATCAGTTTCAACGCGGCGCGCGCGGCCGCCTCCGCCCATGTTCCCCTGCTCGCCCTGCGCCGACCCGGGTGGGTCCCCGTCGACGGCGACGACTGGCACGAGGCGCCGTCCCTGGAGGCCGCTTCGTCGCTCCTGCCCGCTCTCGGCGAGCGGGTCTTCCTGACCACCGGTCGCATGGGCCTCGCGGCCTTCGCCGGTCTGGACGCGCTGTGGTTCCTCGTACGGTCCGTGGACGCACCCGAGGGCCCGCGCCCCGTACGCAGCGAGCTGCTGCTCGACCGGGGGCCGTTCACGTTGGACGGGGAGCGGGAGGTGCTGCGGCGCCATCGCATCGACGTCGTCGTCACGAAGGACAGCGGCGGGGAGGCCACAGCCCCCAAACTCACGGCCGCCCGTGAGGCGGGGGTGCCGGTGGTCGTGGTCCGGCGCCCGCCAGTCCCGCAGGGCGTCCTGGAGGTGGGGTCACCGGAGGAGGCGGCACGGTGGCTCGGGCACATGCGTTGATCCCCTCCCCGCCCCTTCCCGAAAGTCCTGCGGACAGCTCCCGGGGCTCCGCCCCGGACCCCGTATCGCGCTGAGGCGCTCGTCCTCAAACGCCGGACGGGCTGAAATTCAGCCCCTCCGGGAGCCCCGAAGCTGCCGCAGGCTTTCGGGAAGGGGCGGGGAGGGGAAAAATCACGACCCCTCGGGGTACCTCCGTGGCGTCCAAGCCACCTGCTCGCCATCACCCCGCCGCACCACCCGCGTCTGGGAGGACCCGACAAGCAGCAACGTCCGCATATCGACCTCGCTCGGGTCGAGATCCGCGAGCCGCACGATCCGGACCCGCTCACCCGAACCCCCCACGTCCCGCGCGACAACCACCGGAGTGTCCGGCGCCCGATGCTCAAGGAGCAGCTCCCGCGCCTTGCCGACCTGCCAGGTCCGGCTGCGCGAGCCGGGGTTGTAGAGCGCGAGGACCAGATCCGCAGCAGCCGCGGCCCGTAGCCGCTCCGCGATCACCTCCCACGGCTTGAGCCGGTCCGAGAGGGAGATCGTCGCGTAGTCGTGGCCGAGCGGCGCACCCGCACGCGCGGCGGCCGCGTTGGCCGCGGTCACGCCGGGAAGGACCCGCACCGGCACGTCCGCGTACTCGTCCTGAGAGGCGACTTCGAGCACGGCCGTGGCCATCGCGAAGACCCCGGGGTCGCCGCCCGAGACGACCGCGACCCGACGCCCGCGCCGCGCCAGGTCGAGCGCGAACTCGGCCCGCTCCGACTCGACCTTGTTGTCCGAGCCGTGCCGCAGCTGTCCGGGCCGCCGCGGCACCCGGTCCAGGTAGGTCGTGTAGCCCACCAGGTCGTCCGCCGCGGCGAGCGCGCCCCGCGACTCCGGCGTCAGCCACAGCGGCCCGGCGGGCCCGGTGCCGACGACCACGACCTCGCCCACGTCCCGTACCGGACGCTCCGCGTCGACCTCGCTGGGCAGCACCGCCACCGAGAAGTACGGCACCGACTCCGCGTCGACCTCCGCGAGCCGCGCGAGCCGCTGGCCGGGCATCGTGGCCCGCTCCACGTACCGCGCGGCCTCCAGGCGGCCCGAACTCTCCATCGCCCGGCGGACCTTGGGGAACGTACGGCCCAGCTTCATCACGACCGCGGCGTCCGTCGCGGCGAGCCGCGCCGTCAGCTCCTCCTCGGGCAGCGTGCCCGGCAGGATCGTCAGGACCTCCTCGCCCTCGGCGAGCGGCGTGCCGAGCCGCGCGGCGGCGGCGGACACGGACGTGACACCGGGGATCACCTCGGTGTCGAAGCGGTCCGCGAGGCGCTTGTGCATGTGCATGTACGAGCCGTAGAACATCGGGTCGCCCTCGGCGAGGACGGCGACCGTGCGGCCGGCTTCGAGGTGCACGGCGAGACGCTCGGCGGCCTCGGCGTAGAACTCCTCCATGGCGCCCTTGTAGCCGCCCGGGTGGTCCGTGGTCTCCGTCGTGACGGGGTAGACCAGGCGCTCCTCGATGTGGTCGGCGCGCAGGTGCTTCTCCGCGATGGACCGTGCGATGGACCGGCCGTGCCGGGCGCTGTGGTACGCGACCACATCCGCCTCGCGGATGATCTCGACGGCGCGGACGGTCATCAGGGACGGGTCGCCGGGGCCGAGCCCGACGCCGTACAGCTTGCCGCTCATTCTTCCTCGCTCGCGATCGCGTTGAGGGCGGCGGCGGCGATGGCGCTGCCGCCACGACGGCCGCGCACCACCAGGTGCTCAAGGCCCGAAGGGTGGTCGGCGAGCGCGTCCTTGGACTCGGCGGCGCCGATGAAGCCGACCGGGGCGCCGATGATCGCGGCGGGCCTGGGGGCGCCCTCGTCGATCATCTCCAGGAGCCGGAACAGCGCGGTCGGTGCGTTGCCGACGGCGACGACGGAGCCTTCGAGGCGGTCCCGCCACAGTTCGAGCGCGGCGGCGCTACGCGTCGTGCCCAGCTTCGCGGCGAGCTCGGGCACGGCCGGGTCGGAGAGCGTGCACAGCACGTCGTTGTCGGCGGGCAGCCGCTTGCGGGTCACGCCGCTCGCGACCATCTGCACGTCGGTGAAGATCGGCGCCCCGGCGCGCAGCGCGGCACGGGCCTTCGCGACCGCGCCGGGCGAGTACGAGAGGTCCCGTACGAGGTCGACCATGCCGCAGGCGTGGATCATCCGGACCGCGACCTGGCTGACGTCGGCGGGCAGGCCCGCGAGGTCGGCCTCCGATCGGATCGTGGCGAAGGACTGGCGGTAGATGGACGCCCCGTCCTTCTCGTAGTCGTAGCTGGTGGTCACGGTGTTCTTCTCGCTGCTCTCGGTCGTCATGCGGTTCGATCGGTGAGCGCCACCAGAGCGGTGGCGAGGTGGGAGGGGTCGTCCAGAAGGACGGGTGAGGGTGGGTCTGTTACGTCTGTTGCTGTTGTCGCGGTGAGCCGGTAGCCGCCTTCGGGGGCGGCGACGACGTCGATCCGCTCGGTCCGTGGATGGCCGCAACGGCGCTCGCAGCCGGACCAGTACAGGGGGAGCGGCGCCCCGGCGGCCGCGTCGAGTGCGCGGGCCGCGTCCGCCCGCACGTCCGCGTGGGACTTGGCGCAGCCGGGCCGCCCGATGCAGGCGCCGACGCGCAGCCAGGGGGAGTCGGGGGAGGTGACGAGCCCGGCGGCGGCGAGCCGGGCGAGCGCGTACGCGGCCTCGGACGGGTCCGGGCCGGGCGTCGGAACGACCGCTCCGCGCCAGGGAGTGAGCCGCAGCTCCCCGCCGTGCCGCTCGGCGGTCCGCGTCAACTCGTCCCACTGGCGGGCCGAGAGACGACCGAGAGGAATATGTACGGACAGGGCGTCACCGGACACTCCGGGCAGCGGCCCCTCGGTGACGGCGAGTTCGCGCACTCGTATCGCGCAGTCGACCCCCGCCGCCGCGAGACGTTCGGCGACCGTACGGGTCAACTCCTCGGCGGGTACGCCCAGTTCGGCCACGCGCCAGACCTGCCGGCCGGTCTCCGTGCGCTCCGCCGCCGACGTGAGAAACGTCTCGGCGGCGATCAGCGCGGACCGGGGCGCATCGGCCCCCGGCACCGCGACCGCCTCGGCGGACGAGCCGAGGGAGAGCAGCGCGGCGCCGTCGGCGGCAGCCCGTACCGTCACATCAGCGTCGAGACCGGCCACGTCGCCGCGGCCGTCGTCGAGCGCGAACAGGAAGCGGCCCGAGAGGGCGCGCGCTGTCTCACTTACACACAACGCGGCGTCCAGCCCCGTCAACCACGGCCGTACGTCGGCGAAGCCCGCGCCGTCCAGGCCCGACAGGGGCGAGGCCACGACGTTCCGCACCCGCTCGTGCGTGTGCGAGGGAAGCAGCCCCACCGAGTCGAGGATCGTGGCGAGTTGGGCCCCGCAGTCGTCGCGTAGCCCTCGCAGCTGCACGTTGCCGCGCGAGGTCAGATGCAGCTCGCCGTCGCCGAGATCCCGCGCCGCGGCGGACAGCGCGTCGGCCTGACGGACGTCCAGGACGCCGCCGGGAATGCGGATACGGGCCAGCGCCCCGTCGTCCGCCGCATGCAGCCTGAGCGACCCCGGGCAGGCGTCACCGCGGTCCCGTGCGACCGCTGTGGCCTGGGACGATGAACGGGGGGCTGGCGAGGACATGGCGGCGAGCATACCTACCGTCATACGGGCCGTCCGCCCCGCAGGTCTGTCCCCGACCCTTACTATGCTCTCGGCGGATCATCCGGTCCGCCGTCGCCACCATGGCGACAGGGGAGGAAGCCCGGTGCGAATCCGGCGCGGTCCCGCCACTGTGAGCCCGTCCCGAAGGGTACGGGTGAGCCAGGAACTCCCTTTCCCCGCTTCAGGTTTCCTCCGGGCCCATCCCCGGGAGAGCGCCGCGCAGCGGGGAGACCCACTCCTCACACCACCCGGGGCGCGGACCCCGAGGAAGGCCTCACGCGCATGATCCTGCTCCTGTCGACCTCCGACACCGACCTGCTGAGCGCCCGTGCGGCCGACGGACCGGTCCCGTACCGCTTCGCCAACCCCTCGCGGCTCTCCCTCGACGAGCTGCCCGCGCTCCTCGACGGCGTCGGCCTGGTCGTCGTCCGCCTCCTCGGCGGCATCCGCGCCTGGCAGGACGGCCTCGACCTGCTCCTCGCCGACGGCCGCCCCGTCGTCGTCCTCACCGGCGAACAGGCCCCGGACGCCCAGCTGATGGCCGCCTCCACCGTGCCGGTCGGCATCGCCGCCGAGGCGCACAAGTACCTGGCACACGGCGGCCCGGACAACCTGGAGCAGCTCGCCCGCTTCCTCTCCGACACGGTCCTGCTCACCGGCCACGGCTTCGAAGCCCCTGCGGCTGCGCCGACCTGGGGCCGCCTCGACCACCTGCCGCTGCCGGGCACGCAGCCGGACACGCCGCTGATCGCCGTGCTCTACTACCGCGCCCACCACATGAGCGGGAACACCGCCTTCGTACGGGCGCTGTGCGACGAGATCAACCGCGCCGGGGCCCGCGTCCTGCCGCTCTACGTCGCCTCCCTGCGCGCCCCCGAGCCCGAACTCGTCGACGAGCTGCGGTCGGTGGACGCCATCGTCACCACCGTCCTCGCCGCCGGCGGCACCAAGCCCGCCGAGGCCTCCGCGGGCGGCGACGACGAGTCCTGGGACGCGGGCGCCCTCACCCAGCTCGACGTCCCGATCCTCCAGGCCTTGTGCCTGACCGGTTCGCGCGCCGCCTGGGAGGAGAACGACGAGGGTGTCTCGCCGCTCGACGCCGCGAGCCAGATCGCCGTGCCCGAGTTCGACGGCCGCCTCATCACCGTCCCGTTCTCCTTCAAGGAGATCGACGCCGACGGCCTGCCCGCGTACGTCCCCGACCCCGAGCGCGCCGCCCGCGTCGCGGGAATCGCCGTGCGCCACGCGCGACTTCGGCACATCCCGGCCGCCGACAAGCGCCTCGCCCTCGTCCTTTCCGCGTACCCGACGAAGCACTCCCGCATCGGCAACGCGGTCGGCCTCGACACCCCCGCCAGCGCGGTCGCGCTCCTGCGCCGCCTGCGCGAGGAGGGCTACGACTTCGGGTCCGAAGCCGAGATCCCGGGCCTGGTGTCCGGCGACGGCGACGAGCTGATCCGCGCGCTCATCGAGGCGGGCGGCCACGACCAGGACTGGCTCACCGAGGAGCAGCTGGCCCGCAACCCCGTCCGTATCCCGGCCGCCGACTACCGCCGCTGGTACGCGACCCTGCCCGAGGAGCTGCGCACGTCGGTCGAGGAGCACTGGGGCCCGGCGCCCGGCGAGATGTTCGTCGACCGCAGCAGCAACCCGGACGGCGACATCGTGCTCGCCGCCCTGCGCTTCGGCAATCTCCTCATCCTCATCCAGCCCCCGCGCGGCTTCGGCGAGAACCCCATCGCCATCTACCACGACCCGGACCTGCCGCCCTCGCACCACTACCTCGCCGCCTACCGCTGGATCGCCGCCCGCGCGGCGGACGGCGGCTTCGGCGCGGACGCGATGATCCACCTCGGCAAGCACGGCAACTTGGAGTGGCTGCCCGGCAAGAACGCAGGCCTCTCCGCCGCCTGCGGCCCCGACGCGGCCCTCGGCGACATCCCGCTCATCTACCCGTTCCTGGTCAACGACCCGGGCGAGGGCACCCAGGCCAAGCGCCGCGTGCACGCCACCCTCATCGACCACCTCGTACCGCCGATGGCCCGCGCCGACTCCTACGGCGACATCGCGCGCCTTGAGCAACTCCTCGACGAGTACGCCCAGATCAGCTCGATGGACCCGGCCAAGCTGCCCGCCATCCGCGCCCAGATCTGGACCCTCATCCAGGCCGCCAAGCTCGACCACGACCTCGGTATGGCCGACCGCCCGGACGACGACGGCTTCGACGACTTCCTGCTGCACGTCGACGGCTGGCTGTGCGAGGTCAAGGACGCCCAGATCCGCGACGGCCTGCACGTCCTCGGCGACCCGCCCGCCGGCGCCGACCGCGTCAACCTGGTCCTCGCCATCCTGCGCGCACGCCAGATCTGGGGCGGTACGACGGCCCTGCCCGGACTGCGCGAAGCCCTCGGCCTCGACGAGTCCGCCGCCACCCGCACCTCCGCCGACGAGGCCGAGGACAAGGCCCGCGCGCTCGTGCAGGCCATGGACGACGCGGGCTGGGACCTTTCCGCGGTGCCCACGGACCAGGGCGAACAGGTCGCCGCCATCCTGGAGTTCGCCGCCCGCGAGGTCGTCCCGCGCCTCGCCGCGACCACCGCCGAGCTCGACCACGCCCTGCACGCCCTGAACGGCGGCTTCGTCCCGGCGGGCCCGTCCGGCTCGCCCCTGCGCGGCCTCGTCAACGTCCTGCCGACGGGCCGGAACTTCTACTCGGTCGACCCGAAGGCCGTCCCGTCCCGCCTCGCCTGGGAGACGGGCCAGGCCCTCGCGGACTCGCTGATCCAGCGGTACAAGGACGACAACGGCGAGTACCCCGTCTCCGTCGGCCTGTCCCTCTGGGGCACCAGCGCGATGCGGACCGCGGGCGACGACGTCGCCGAGGCCCTCGCTCTCCTCGGCGTCCGCCCCGTCTGGGACGACGCGTCTCGCCGCGTCACCGGCCTGGAGGCCATCCCCGCCGAGGAGTTGGGCCGCCCGCGCATCGACGTGACGCTGCGCATCTCCGGCTTCTTCCGCGACGCGTTCCCGCACACGATCGGGCTGCTCGACGACGCGGTACGCCTCGCCGCCTCCCTGGACGAGCCGGCCGAGGTCAACCACGTACGCGCCCACGTCCAGGCCGACCTCGCCGAGCACGGCGACGAACGCCGCGCCACCACCCGCATCTTCGGCTCCCGGCCCGGCACGTACGGCGCGGGCATCCTCCAGCTGATCGACTCCCGCGACTGGCGCACCGACGCCGACCTCGCCGAGGTCTACTCGGTCTGGGGCGGCTACGCGTACGGCCGCGAACTCGACGGCTGCCCGGCGCGCGAGCAGATGGAGACGGCGTACAAGCGGATCGCGGTCGCGGCGAAGAACACCGACACCCGCGAGCACGACATCGCCGACTCCGACGACTACTTCCAGTACCACGGCGGCATGGTCGCCACGGTCCGCGCCCTGCGCGGCACGGCACCCGAGGCGTACATCGGCGACTCCACCCGCCCCGAGACGGTCCGCACGCGGACGCTCGTCGAGGAGACCTCGCGCGTCTTCCGCGCCCGCGTCGTCAACCCCAAGTGGATCGAGGCGATGCGCCGCCACGGCTACAAGGGCGCGTTCGAGCTGGCCGCGACGGTCGACTACCTCTTCGGGTACGACGCCACGACCGGCGTCATCGCCGACTGGATGTACGACAAGCTCACCGAGACGTACGTCCTCGACCCGGTCAACCGCGAGTTCCTGCAGGAGGCCAACCCCTGGGCCCTGCACGGCATCGCGGAGCGGCTCCTGGAGGCCGAGTCTCGCGGCATGTGGGCCAAGCCCGACCCGGCGGTCCTCGAAGCGCTGCGTCAGGCGTACCTGGAGACGGAGGGTGACCTGGAGGGCGACGAGTCCTGACCCCTCCGGGACCTTCCCGGCAACCCACACCGGTCGGCTCCGGGGGCTGCGCCCCCGGGCCCCGGCTTGTCATCCGGCTGCCGCGCCGTCGTGGTCGCTCGCGCAGTTCCCCGCGCCCCTGTCGGAACCGGGGCTGCGCCCCGTTCCCGGTTGTCGTTCGGCTGCCGCGCCGTCGTGGTCGCTCGCGCAGTTCCCCGCGCCCCTGTCGGAACCGGGGCTGCGCCCCGTCCCCGGCTGGTCGTTCGGCTGCCGCGCCGTCGTGGTCGCTCGCGCAGTTCCCCGCGCCCCTTAAAAGGCCGCCCCGCCCCGGCCAATTCGGCCCCACCCCCGCCAAATTCAGCCCCTCCGGCGTTTGAGATGGGGGTCCCCCCTGCTCGAGCGCAGCCGAGAGCTTGGGGGAGGGGGTCCGGGGGCTGGCCCCCGGGATGGGGTCCGGGGCGGAGCCCCGTGGTGGGGTTCAGGGGCGGCAGCCCCGGGCAGGGGGTCGGGGGCGCAGCCACCGGAGCTGTCCGCCAGGACTTTCGGGAAGGGGCGGGGTGGGGGAGGAAAAAGCACCTTGTTACGCTCCAACCCGCCCCCCAAGGGAGAAGTCCGGTGAGAACCCGGCGCTGACCCGCAACGGTGTGCGTGGGAATCCACTAGGTAAACCACTAGGGAACCCACGCGAGCCCGATCGCCCGAGGGAGGCTGCGACCCGATGACTGCTCGCCGTGGACTGCGAGAGGGGCACCGCGCGGCCCGACCGGTCGCACGGGGCGTCTCCTGATCGACGTCCATCAGGCGGCCCCAGGCGAAGGACCACCTCGACCGTGCGCCGAATACCCCTGCCGGCCCTCGTCACAGGACTCACGGCGCTCCTGCTCGTCTCCCTCGTGTGCGGCGTCGCGCTCGGCGACGCGGGCATCGGACCGGCCGACGTCTTCCGCTACCTGCGCGCCGGCCTCACCGGCGGCACCCTCCCCGCGAGCGACGCCGCCCCGTACACCATCGTCTGGGAGATCCGGCTGCCCCGCGTCGTCCTCGGCGCGGTCGTCGGGGCGGGACTCGCCGCCGTGGGCGTGGCCGTACAGGCGATGGTGCGCAACGCCCTCGCCGACCCGTTCGTCCTCGGTATCTCCTCCGGTGCCGCCGTCGGCGCCAACGTGGTGATCCTGCTCGGCGCGTTCGCCGGGCTCGGCGTGTGGGCCCTGTCCGCGTCCGCGTTCCTCTCCGCGCTGATCGCCATGGTCCTCGTCTACGCCGTCGCCCGCTCCCCGTACGGCTTCACCCCGCTGCGCCTCATCCTCACCGGCACCGCACTCGCCTTCGGCTTCGAGGCCGTCACCACCGTCATGGTGTTCGGCGCCGCCCGCGGCGAGGCCGCCCGCTCCGTGATGATGTGGCTGCTCGGCAGCCTCGGCGGCGCCACCTGGGCGCAGGTCCCGCTGGCCGGTGCGACCGTCCTCGCCGGCTGGGCCTGGCTGCGCGCCCGCGCCGAACCCCTCAACGCCCTCTCCGTCGGTGACGAGACCGCCGCCGCGCTCGGCGTCCAACCCGAGCGGCTGCGGCGCGAGTTGTTCTTCGTCACCGCCGCCGTCACCGGCACCGTCGTCGCCGTCAGCGGCGCCATCGGCTTCGTCGGCCTGATGGTTCCGCACGTCGTACGGATGCTCGTCGGCGCCGACCACCGCCGCGTCCTCGCCGTCGCCCCGCTGCTCGGCGCGGTCCTCCTGGTCTGGGCGGACGTGCTGTCCCGCGTCCTGCTCGCCCCCGCCGAACTGCCCGTAGGGGTGATCACCGCCGTGGTCGGAGTCCCCGCCTTCCTGCTGCTGATGCGGCGCGGCGGCTACGCGTTCGGCGGCCGCTGATGGCACCCACGCAGTCGACACAGCCGAGGGGAGACGCTCGTGCGGCTTGAACTGGACCACGTGACCGTCGAGGCGGCCGGGACCCGGCTCGTCGAGGACATCCACGTCAACGTCGGCAAGGGGCAGTTCGTCGGCCTCGTCGGACCCAACGGCAGCGGCAAGTCGACCCTGCTGCGCTGCGCGTACCGGGCGCTGCGGCCCGCCGCCGGGACCGTCCGGCTCGACGGGGACGACCTGCACACGATGAAACCGCGCGCCGCCGCCCGCGTCCTGGCCGCGCTGCCGCAGGAGACCAACGCCGAGTTCGACTTCACCGTCGCCGAGGTCGTCGCCATGGGCCGCCTCCCGCACCGCGAGCGCACCGCCGCGGGCGACCGCGAGATCTGCGACCGCGCCATGGCCCGCACCGGCGTCGACCACCTCGCCGAGCGCGGCTTCCTCGCCCTGTCCGGCGGTGAGAAGCAGCGCGTGCTCCTCGCCCGTGCCCTCGCCCAGGAACCCCAGGTCCTCGTCCTCGACGAACCCACCAACCACCTCGACATCGCGCACCAGTTGGACGTCCTGTCCCTGGTCCGCGACAGCGGCCCCACCGTCCTCGCCGCCCTGCACGACCTCAACCTGGCGGCCGCGCACTGCGACGTCCTGTACGTCATCGCCGCCGGCCGCATCGTCGCGTCCGGCCCGCCGCACGACGTCCTCGAACCCGAACTCCTCGCCGAGGTCTTCGGCGTCCGCGCCCACCCCGTACGGCATCCGGAGACCGGCGCCGTCCAGCTCCTCTTCGACCTGCTCCCGCCCGCCCGCAAGCCGCTGCCGACCGCACCGTGAGGACCCCATGCGCAAGCTGACCGCCGCCGCTCTCTGTCTCGCCACCACCCTCGCCGCCGCCGGCTGCGGCGCACAGGTCGAGCCGTCCGCCGCCGGGAAGTCCGGGTCCGGGCCGGTGACCCTGACCAACTGCGGCAAGAAGGTCACGTACGACAAGGTCCCCGAGCGGGTCGTCACCAACGACGTCGGCATCACCGAGCTGATGTTCGCGCTCGGCCTGGAGAACCGCATGGCCGGTTTCGCGATGCCCGACGACAAGGGCGAGGTGAAGTCCGTGCCGTGGAAGGGCGGTTACGACAAGGTGCGCTGGCTGTCGAAGGACCAGCTCACCAAGGAGAACGTCCTCGACGCCAAGGGCGACTTCGTCTTCGCCGGCTGGAACTACGGCTTCCGCGAGGACGCCGGATTCACGCCGGACGCCCTGAAGAAGCTCGGCGTCTCCTCGTACGTCCTCACCGAGTCCTGCCGCAACGGCCGTACCGGCGACGCGCGCGGCATCATGCCGCCGCTCGACGCGCTCCACACCGACCTCGCCAACCTGGGAAAGCTCTTCGGCGTCGAGAAGCGCGCGCAGCGGCTGATCGCGGACTTCAAGAAGCGGGTCGCCGCCGTGGAGGCGAAGGCACCCCAGGGCGCGGACCGGCCGCGGGTCTTCCTCTACGACAGCGGCCAGGACCGGGCGTTCACGGCCGGCCGGTTCGCCGCACCGGAGCAGATCATCAGCAAGGCCGGCGGGCGCAACGTGACGCACGACGTGGCCGACTCGTGGACCACCGTCGGCTGGGAGACCGTCGTCAAGCGCGACCCCGAGGTCATCGTGGTCTGCGACTACGGCGATGTGAGCGCCGAGCAGAAGAAGAAGTTCCTGAAGTCGCACCCCGCGCTGCGCGACGTGTCCGCCGTGAAGAACGACAAGATCTTCACACTGGACTACGTGGACCTCGTCGAGAGCCCCCGCAACCCCGCGGCCGTCGAGCGCCTCGGCGCGTACCTGCGGAAGGTCGCCGACGAGCGCTGAGCCCCTTCTCGCGGCTCGCGAGCATCCGTCATCATCCGCGGCTCGGCGGCTCGCGAGCATCGTCCGGCCGGGCGGAGACGGCGCCCGGCCCGGCCGCTCAGGCCTTCGCGCACTCCGGGCACAGCCCCCGGTACGTGACCTCGGCCTCGGAGACCGTGAAACCGAACCGCTCCGAGGCCGGCAGGTCGGACAGCGGATCGCCGCCGGGGTGGACGTCCCGGATCGCGCCGCAGCCCGAGCACACCAGGTGCTGGTGCGGCTGGTGCGCGTTCGGGTCGTACCGCTTCGCGCGGCCGTCCGTCGCCACCTCGATCACCTCGCCGAGCGTCACCAGCTCGCCGAGCGTGTTGTAGACCGTGGCCCGTGAGATCTCCGGGAGCCGGTCCGTGGCCCGCGCGAGCACCTCGTCCGCCGTGAGGTGGACGTGCTCCCCGTCGAGCACCTCGGCCACCACGCGGCGCTGGGCCGTCATCCGCCAGCCCCTCCCGCGAAGTCGTCCCAGCAGGTCACTCATCCCCACCCCACCTAACTGTGCGTATGAACGTAGAACACCGTGTGAACACGTACCCGGAACCCATACGGGAATGCGTACGACTCTGTCTGCCGTATTGACTTGGACTTAGTCCATCGTAGGATCAGGACCAGCGGCAGCCAAGGGACAGGACGGACGGAAGTGCGCGCGACGGATCACCTCACCACGGGGTTCCGGGCATGGACCTCCCCCGCCCGACCGCATCCGAAGGCCGTGCCCATTCGTTGGGCGTGATCGAGGTCGTCGACCGGAGCCCCGCGCTCCGGCTGTTCCACCGCCCGCAGTTTCAGAACAACGTGATCCGCATAGTCACAGTGCAGAGGGATTCCCATGACTGAGAACCACGACGCGATCGTCACAGACCAGGAGGCGGGTGGCTGCCCCGTCGCGCACGGGCGCGCGCCCCACCCGACGCAGGGCGGCGGCAACCGGCAGTGGTGGCCGGAGCAGCTGAACCTGAAGATCCTCGCCAAGAACCCCGCGGTCTCCAACCCGCTGGGCGAGGAGTTCGACTACGCGGAGGCGTTCAAGGCCCTCGACCTCCCGGCGGTCAAGCGCGACATCGCCGAGGTGCTCACCACCTCCCAGGACTGGTGGCCCGCCGACTTCGGCAACTACGGCCCGCTGATGATCCGCATGGCCTGGCACTCCGCCGGCACCTACCGCATCAGCGACGGCCGCGGCGGCGCGGGCGCCGGTCAGCAGCGCTTCGCCCCGCTCAACAGCTGGCCGGACAACGGCAACCTCGACAAGGCCCGCCGCCTGCTGTGGCCCGTCAAGAAGAAGTACGGCAAGAGCATCTCCTGGGCCGACCTCATGATCCTCACGGGCAACGTCGCCCTGGAGACCATGGGCTTCAAGACCTTCGGCTTCGCCGGCGGCCGCGCGGACGTGTGGGAGCCCGACGAGGACGTGTACTGGGGCCCGGAGCAGGTGTGGCTCGACGACCAGCGCTACACCGGCGACCGTGAGCTGGAGAACCCGCTCGGCGCCGTCCAGATGGGCCTCATCTACGTCAACCCCGAGGGCCCCAACGGCAACCCGGACCCGATCGCCGCGGCCCGCGACATCCGTGAGACCTTCCGCCGCATGGCGATGAACGACGAGGAGACCGTCGCCCTCATCGCCGGTGGCCACACCTTCGGCAAGACCCACGGAGCCGGCGACGCCGACCTCGTACAGGCCGAGCCCGAGGGCGCGCCGATGGAGCAGCAGGGCCTCGGCTGGAAGTCCACCCACGGCACCGGCGTCGGCAAGGACGCCATCACCTCCGGCCTGGAGGTCACCTGGACCACCACGCCGACCCAGTGGGGCAACGGCTTCTTCAAGAACCTCTTCGAGTACGAGTACGAGCTCACGAAGAGCCCGGCCGGCGCCAACCAGTGGGTCGCGAAGGACGCCCCGGAGATCATCCCGGACGCCTACGACGAGTCGAAGAAGCACCGCCCGACGATGCTCACGACCGACCTGTCGCTGCGCTTCGACCCGATCTACGAGCCCATCTCGCGCCGCTTCTACGAGAACCCGGAGGAGTTCGCGGACGCCTTCGCCCGCGCCTGGTACAAGCTGACGCACCGTGACATGGGCCCGGTCGTCCGCTACCTCGGCCCGGAGGTCCCCTCCGAGGAGCTGCTCTGGCAGGACCCGCTGCCCGCCCGCGAGGGTGAGCTGATCGACGCCGCGGACATCGCCTCCCTCAAGGAGCAGATCCTCGGCTCGGACCTGACCGTCTCGCAGCTGGTCTCGGCCGCCTGGGCCGCGGCCTCCTCCTTCCGCGGCAGCGACAAGCGCGGCGGCGCCAACGGTGCCCGCATCCGCCTGGAGCCGCAGCGCAGCTGGGAGGTCAACAACCCGGACGACCTCGCGAACGTGCTGCGCACGCTCGAGGGCATCCAGGAGTCCTTCAACTCGTCCGCCGCGGGCGGCAAGAAGGTCTCCCTTGCCGACCTGATCGTGCTCGCGGGCACGGCGGCCGTCGAGCAGGCCGCGAAGGACGGCGGCGTCCAGGTCGAGGTCGGCTTCACGCCGGGTCGCGTGGACGCCTCGCAGGAGCAGACGGACGTCGAGTCCTTCTCCGCCCTCGAGCCCTCCTCCGACGGCTTCCGCAACTACGCGGGCAAGGGCAACCGCCTCCCCGCCGAGTTCCTGCTGCTCGACAAGGGCAATCTGCTCACCCTGAGCGCTCCCGAGCTGACCGTCCTCGTCGGCGGCCTGCGCGTCCTGGGCGCCAACCACGCCGGTTCCAAGCACGGTGTCCTCACGGACAACCCGGGCACCCTGACGAACGACTTCTTCGCCAACCTGCTCGACCTGGACACCGCGTGGAAGTCCACCTCCGAGGCCCAGGACGAGTTCGAGGGCCGCGACGCCTCCGGCGCCGTCAAGTGGACCGGCACCCGTGCCGACCTGGTCTTCGGCTCCAACTCCGAGCTGCGCGCCGTCGCCGAGGTGTACGCCTCCGACGACGCGAAGGAGAAGTTCGTCAAGGACTTCGCCGCGGCCTGGACGAAGGTCATGGAGCTGGACCGGTTCGACCTCAAGAAGTGAGGCGCTGAGGTGAGGCTCTGACCTCGCCGAACGGCGGGGGGGGGGCCCCCCCCCCGCCGGGGGGGGGGGGGCCGGGGGT
>NZ_JASCIQ010000069.1 GCF_029968035.1 Streptomyces cavernicola
CTCCCAGTGCGGTCGCGGGGGTCTTCGTCACTCCAGGAAACCGCTCGCTCACGCAGAGCGGTACGGTTGATCCGGCAGCCGTTTTTAAGAGCTTTAAGTTCTCGTCAGGGGCGGGGAGTCGAGGGCCGATGGGTACGCCGACATCGAACGCGGGACTGCAGCGCTTGTACCGGGAAACCGGCTGGACGCTGCGTCAGTTCGCCCAGGAGGTCAACCGCGTCGGCACGCAGCGCGGGACGCCCCTCAAGTACCGCGAACCGTCCGTGCATCAGTGGCTCAAGGGGCACTTGCCGCGTGTGGACGTTCGGCCGCTGATCGTCGAAGCGCTCGCGCGCAGGCTGCGGCGGCCTGTGACGCACGGTGAGGCGGGGTTTCCGTCGACGGCTGATCAGACCGATTTTCCGCCGCGTACCGTGGAAGGAATCGTCGACCTCGGGAGGCGCGATATGGACCCGTCCCGACGGGGAGTCCTGGGGGTAGCGCTCTTCTCCGTCGCCCTGACCGCGCCGAACTGGCCCGACGTGGTCGGGCGCATGGAAGCTGCCGGGACCGGTGCTGTTCAGCGCATCGGGATGTCCGAAGTGAACATGGTCATCGACATGACCGAGCGGATCTCTGACCTGGATGATCAGTTCGGCGGACGGCACGCGCGCCCCATGGCGGCGGCCTTCCTCGTCAACACGGTGACGCCGTACCTGCGGGCGGACGCGCCCGACGACGCACGGAGAGCGATGCTCTCGGCAGCCTCCGACCTGCTGTACCTGACCGGCTACATGGCCGTGGACGAGGGGCTGCACGGCCTCGCGCAGGACTACTACGTCAAAGCCCTGGAGCTGGCGGGCGCGGCTGAGGACCACCTCACGTACTGCACGACCCTGCGGGGCATGAGCGTGCAGGCGGTCGACCTGGGGCACGGGGCGAAGGCCCTGGAGCTTGGTGATGCAGCCGCGTCCGCATCACCGAAGGCAGGGCCCCGACTGCAGGCATTCATCGTGGGGCAGCAGGCGCATGCCGCAGCCCAGACCGGTGAGCGAACGGGTGCGTTGAAGTACATCCGGGAGGCAGAGGCGGCGATGGACCGGGCGGAGTCGCGCGGCAAGACCTTTGGTTCGTACGACCCCGCTGCGCTCAACTACCACATCAGTCAGGTCCGTTACGAACTCGGTGACAGAAACGGAGCCGTCGAAGCCATGCAGCAGGCGGACCGGCTCCGCCACAGCGTCTATCGGCGTACCCGCGTGCACCGACGTGCCCTGCTCGCCGAACGCCAATTGGAAATCGGCCACCTCGAAGCCGCCTGCACCACCTGGCATCAAGCCCTAGACGACTACCCCCTGGTCCAGTCCGGCCGCGCTGACGACCGCGTCAAGAGCATGTTCCGCCTCCTCCGCCCGCACCTGAAGAACAGCGCCGCCCGCGAACTCCACGAGCGCGCGCGGGCGGTGGCCCCCGCCTCACTCCTTGCCTGAGCCTCGCGCCCCTGTTCTCGCCCTCCGGGCTCGCCCCCGCGCCCCTTCGGGGGCACGCACGCCTCTTGCCTGACGCATCGTCAGCCTCGACGATGGGGCCCCAGCCAAGAAGTGACGCACCGTCAGAAGGGGCGAGGCATGGCGCTCGCGTACGGCATACAACTCCCCGTCCAGTCCCAGAGCACGCTCTACGCCGAACCCTGGGAAGCAGGCGCAGGCGCGGTCGATCTCGCGGAGATCGCAAGAACCGCCGACCGCTCCGGCTTCGCCTACATCGCCTGCTGCGACCACGTCGCGATCCCCCGTCGCCTCGCGGCGGCGATGAGCACCGTCTGGTACGACCCCGTCGCCACCCTCTCCTTCCTCGCCGGGATCACCGAGAACGTACGGCTGCTCAGCCACGTGGCCGTCGTCGGCCTGCGGCACCCGCTCGCGACGGCCAAGCAGTACGCCACGCTCGACCACCTCAGCGGCGGCCGGGTGATCCTCGGCGTCGGGGCCGGGCATGTGCGCGAGGAGTTCGACGCCCTCGGGTCGGACTTCGAGGGGCGCGGGGCCGTGCTCGACGAGACCGTCGACGCGCTGCGGGCCGCGCTCGGGGCGGAGGAGTATCCCGAACACCGCGGTGCGCGCTACGAGTTCAGCGGGCTCGGGCAGCGGCCCCGGCCCGCTCAGACACGGGTGCCGATCTGGGTCGGCGGATCCTCCGTGCCCGCCGTGCGCCGGGCGGCGATCCGCGGCGACGGCTGGCTGCCGCAGGGCGACCGGCGCACCGAACTGCCCGCGAAGATCGCCCGCATCCGGGAGCTGCGGGCCGAGGCCGGCATCGAGGAGCCGATGACCATCGGCACCATCGCCGAGCCGCTGTACGTGGGCCGGCCCGACTGGGAGGTCGGGCGGCGCACCCTCACCGGCAAGCCGGAGGAGCTCGTGGAGTCGCTGCGCGAGTACGGCGCGATGGGCGTGCAGCAGATCCAGGTCCGCTTCCGCAGCCGCTCCCGTACCGAACTCACCGACCAGATGGCCGCGTTCGGCGCGGAGGTCGGTCCGTACCTCAACGCCTGAGCAACGCCTGAGCAACGCCTGAGTCTCGTAGCGAACCACTGACATCACCTAGGAGTACCCATGGGCAAGCTGGACGGTCGTGTCGTCATCGTCACCGGGGCCGCGCGCGGCCAGGGCGAGCAGGAGGCGCGGCTCTTCGTGGAGGAGGGCGCGCGGGTCGTGCTCGCGGACGTGCTCGACGAGCAGGGCGAGGCCGTCGCCAAGGAGCTGGGCGAGCAGGCGCGGTACGTGCATCTCGACGTGAGCAGCGAGGAGGGCTGGACGGCCGCCGTGGCCGCTGCGAAGGACGCTTTCGGCAAGGTCGACGGGCTCGTCAACAACGCGGGGATCCTGCGGTTCAACGCCCTCGTGGACACGCCGCTCGACGAGTTCATGCAGGTCGTGAACGTCAACCAGGTGGGGTGTTTCCTGGGGATACGGGCCGTCGCGCCCGCGATCGCCGAGGCGGGCGGCGGCACGATCGTGAACACCGCCTCGTACACGGCCGTGACCGGGATGGCCGCCGTGGGGACGTACGCCGCGACCAAGCACGCCATCCTCGGCCTCACCCGGGTCGCCGCCCTGGAGCTGGCGGACAGCGGGATCCGGGTCAACGCGGTCTGCCCCGGCGCCATCGACACCGCCATGTCCAACCCGGCGCAGCTGGACCCGGACGCCGACGCCTCGGAGATGTCGGCGGCGCTCGACGAGCTGTACCGGAAGCTCGTGCCGCTCGGCCGGGTGGGGCGGCCGCGCGAGGTGGCCGACCTGGCGCTCTTCCTGTCCAGCGGGGACTCCTCGTACATCACTGGGCAGCCGTTCGTGATCGACGGCGGGTGGCTGGCCGGGGTGAGCATCGTCTGACCCGCCCCCCAGTGACGGTGCCTGACGTGCCGCCAGGTATTGACGGCTTCCGGATGCGGTGGAAAAGTCGACCGCATCATCACCTGACGATGTGTCAGAAACTTTAGAGGCGGTGAACCTCCTTGGAATTCGGGCTCTTTGTTCAGGGATACGTCGGCAAGCGCGCCGAGACCGACCCCCTCGCCGAGCACAAGGCGCTGATGGAGGAGACCGAGTACGTCATCCAGGCGGACCGGTCCGGCTTCAAGTACGCCTGGGCGTCGGAGCATCACTTCCTGGAGGAGTACTCGCACCTCTCCGCGAACGACGTCTTCCTCGGCTACCTCGCACACGCCACCGAGCGGATCCACCTCGGCTCCGGGATCTTCAACCCGCTCGCGCAGGTCAACCACCCGGTGAAGGTCGCCGAGAAGGTCGCCATGCTCGACCATCTCTCCGAGGGGCGGCACGAGTTCGGCTCCGGGCGCGGGGCCGGCTCGCACGAGATCCTCGGATTCATGCCCGGCATCACGGACATGAACTTCACCAAGGAGGTGTGGGAGGAGACCATCGCCGAGTTCCCCAAGATGTGGCTCCAGGAGGAGTACCAGGGGTTCCAGGGCAAGCACTGGTCGCTGCCGCCGCGCAAGATCCTCCCCAAGCCGTACGGCAAGTCCCACCCCGCGATGTGGTACGCCGCCGGCTCCCCGTCCTCGTACGCGATGGCGGCGAAGAAGGGGCTCGGGGTGCTGGGCTTCAGTGTGCAGAAGGTGTCCGACATGGAGTGGGTCCTCGAGCAGTACAAGGGCGCGATCAAGGACGCCGAGCCGGTCGGGGACTACGTCAACGACAACGTGATGGTGACGTCGACAGCGATCTGCGCGCCCACGCACGCGGAGGCGGTGCGGATCGCCGCGCAGGGCGGGCTGAACTATCTGCAGTCCCTTGTCTTCCGCTACCACGACACGTTCCCCCGGCCCGAGGGGTTTCCGGTGTGGCCCGAGACGCTGCCCGAGTTCAACGAGGAGATCGTCGAACTCCTCATCGCCGAGGAGCTGTTGATCTGCGGGGATCCGGACGAAGTGCTCGCGCAGTGCCGGAGGTGGGAGCAGGCGGGGGCGGACCAGTTGTCGTTCGGGCTGCCTATCGGGATCTCCAAGGCTGACACCTTGCAGACGATCCGTCTGGTGGGGGAGCACGTGATTCCCCGGATCGATACGGATCCGGTCCACCGGACGACCCGCTTCCGCCAGGCGGCGTAGGCCTTCTTCCCCTCCCCGCCCCTTCCCGAAAGCCTCCGGCGGTGGTCGATCGGCTTTCCCGCCGTCGTGGTCGCTCGCGCAGTTCCCCGCGCCCCTAATCGGGCCCCGAAAAGGGGCGCGGGGAACTGCGCGACCAGCCACGACGGCGCGGCAGCCAAGAGACGACCGGGGGTCCGGGGGCGTAGCCCCAGGGCCGACCGCAGGTCTTTCGGGAAGGGGCGGGGTGGGGGAGAAGAAGCGCGGGGTCGTCGGACTTCCCGGACCGGCTCGCCCCGTACCTGTCCCGGCCGGAGGCCCCCGCGGCGCCCCCGGCCGGGACAGAGCCACGTACGCGTGCGAGCGCCGCCGGGACAGAGCCACGTACGCGCACGAGTACCGCCGGGACAGAGCCACGTAGCCGTACGAGCGCCGCCGGGACAGAGCCAGAAGAAGCGAACCACACCGAAAGGGACGCCATGCTCGACCACCTCATCAAGGGCGCGACCGTCGTCGACGGGACCGGCGCCCCCGCGTACCGGGCGGACCTCGGCATCCGGGACGGCCGGATCGCCGTGATCGCCGAGCCCGGCACCGTCACCGAAGAGGCCCGCAGCAGCGAGGACGCCACCGGCAAGGTGCTCGCGCCCGGCTTCGTCGACCCGCACACGCACTACGACGCCCAGCTGTTCTGGGACCCGTACGCCACCCCCTCCCTCAACCACGGCGTGACCACCGTCGCGGGCGGCAACTGCGGGTTCACGCTCGCCCCGCTCAACCCGGAGCGGCCCGGCGACGCCGACTACACGCGCCGCATGATGTCCAAGGTCGAGGGCATGTCCCTGGTCGCCCTGGAGGAGGGCGCGCCGTGGAACTGGTCCGGGTTCGGCGAGTACCTGAACGCGCTCGACGGGCGGATAGCCGTCAACGCCGGGTTCATGGTGGGGCATTGCGCCCTGCGCCGGTACGTGATGGGCGAGGACGCGGTCGGCGGGAAGCCCACCGAAGAGCAGCTGCAGGCCATGCTCGATCTCTTCCACCAGGCCATGGACGAGGGCGCCTGGGGGCTGTCCACCACGCAGTCCTCCACGCACTCCGACGGCGACGGGCAGCCCGTCGCCTCCCGGCACGCGGACGCGGAGGAGCTGCTCGCCCTGTCCCGGGCGGTCGCCGAGCACGAGGGCACGCAGCTGGAGGCGATCGTCGCGGGCTGCCTCGACCAGTTCAGCGACGACGAGATCGATCTGTTCGTGGAGATGTCCGCTGCGGCCGGGCGGCCGCTGAACTGGAATGTGCTGACCATCGACGCGGCCGTGCCCGAGCGCGTCCCGCGGCAGCTCGTGCCGAGCGAGCGGGCCCGTAAGGCCGGGGGCCGGATCGTCGCCCTGACCATGCCGATCCTCACGCCGATGAACATGTCCCTCGGCACGTTCTGCGCCCTCAACCTGATCCCCGGCTGGGGCGACATCCTCGGCCTGCCCGTGCCCGAGCGGATCGCCAAGCTCCGCGACCCGGACGTACGGGCGGAGATGCTGCGGCGCGCGGACTCCAAGGAGGCGGGCGTCTTCCGGCGGCTCGCGGACTTCGGGCGGTACGTCATCGGCGACACGTACAGCGCCGAGAACGAGGGCCTCAGCGGCCGGGTCGTACGGGACATCGCGGCCGAGCGCGGGCAGGACCCGTTCCAGTGCCTGGTCGAGATCTGCGCCAACGACGAGCTGCGTACGGTCCTCTGGCCGATGCCGCCGGACAACGACCCGGCGTCGTGGGAGCTGCGCCGGCAGACCTGGGAGCACGAGGACGTCATGCTCGGCGGCTCCGACGCGGGCGCGCATCTGGACCGCATGTGCGGGGCCCCGTACACGACGAGGTTCATCGGGGACTGTCTGCGCGGCCGGAAGCTGACCTCCCTGGAGCAGGCCGTGAAGATGCTGACGGACGACCCGGCGCGGCTCTTCGGCCTGGTCGACCGGGGCCGGATCGCCGAGGGCTACCACGCGGACCTCGTCCTCTTCGACCCGGAGCGGATCGACGCGGGCAAGGCGACCCTCGTCCACGACCTGCCGGGCGACAGCCCGCGCCTCGACTCGAAGGCGATCGGCGTGAACGCGGTGTGGGTCAACGGCGTCGAGGCGATCCGCGAGGACGTGGTGACCGGCGCGGTCCCCGGCAAGGTGCTGCGCTCCGGAACCGACACCAGGACGGTGAGCACCAAGTGACCTCCCAAGTGCCCCTGAAGCAGAGCCTGTTCGTCGGCGGTGAGTGGGTCGAGCCGGACGGCGGGCACTACGAAGTGGTGAACCCGGCGAGCGAGGAGGTCGTGGGGCTCGCCCCGGAGGCCTCGCGCGCACAGGTGCACGCGGCGGCGGCCGCGGCCCGGGAGGCCTTCGACGGCTGGTCACGGACGAGCCCCGAGGACCGGGCCCGCATCCTCGACAAGGCCGCCGAGCTGATCCAGCGGGACGCGGCCGAATCGACCCTCCTCGCCCAGGCCGAGACCGGCGCGACGACCGGCACGGCCCGCGGTATGCAGGTCGCGGTGGGCGCGGCCCGGTTCCGGCGGTACGCGAAGGGCGCCCTGGAGCCGGTCGAGGAGGCGCTGCCGCCGCAGATCGCGGAGGCCGGTCCGATGGGCCCGGCGAGTGTGCTCGGCGCGCTCGCGGTACGGCAGCCGGTCGGGGTGGTCACCTGCATCACGTCGTACAACAACCCGTGGGCCAACCCGGCGGGCAAGGTCGCGCCGGCGCTCGCGATGGGCAACACCGTGGTCGTGAAGCCGGCCCCGCAGGACCCGCTTTCGGTGTTCCGGATGGCGCGGGCCCTTGAGGAGGCGGGCGTGCCGCGCGGCGTCGTGAACGTCGTGTCCGGCACGGCGGTGGACGTCGGCGAGGCGGCCGTGGGCGCCCCGGACGTCGACATGGTCAGCTTCACCGGCTCCACCTCGGTCGGACAGCGCATCGCCGAGGTGTGCGGCCGCGGCATGAAGCGGCAGCTGATGGAGCTGGGCGGCAAGGGCGCGGCGCTGGTGATGGACGACGCCGACCTTGACAGCGCGGTGCGCGGCATCGGCACCACGTACGCCTTCTACAGCGGGCAGATCTGCACGGCGCCGACGCGGGTCCTCGCGCAGCGCGGGATCTACGAGCAGCTGATCGAGAAGCTGGCCGGCTACATCGGCTACCTGAAGGTCGGCGACCCGACGGCCAAGGGCACGGTCGTCGGCCCGGTGATCTCGGCCGCGCACCGGGACCGCGTCGAGTCGTACGTGGAGCTCGGGCGGAAGGAGGGCGCGCGGGTGGTCGCGGGCGGCGAGCGGCCGGACCTGGGCCGCGGCTTCTATGTCGCCCCCACCCTGCTCGCCGACTGCACCAACGACATGCGGGTCGCGCGTGAGGAGATCTTCGGCCCCGTGGTCGTGGTGATCCCCTTCGATGACGAGGAAGAAGGGGTGCGGCTCGCCAACGACAGCGACTACGGCCTGATCGACTACGTCTGGTCCGGCGACGTGGCCCGCGCCTTCCGGCTCGCCCGCAGGCTGCGCGCCGGGGGCGTGGGCGTGAACACCGTCGGCCGGAACATGGAGGCACCGTTCGGCGGGTTCAAGCAGTCCGGGGTGGGCCGGGATGTCGGCTCATACGCACTGCACGCTTACAGCGAGTTGCAGTCGATCGTCTGGCCGGGGTGACGGGAGCACCGGGAACAGCCGCACGGGAAAATTTTGAAACGGACATTTAGGGCGCTCCTGCGGTTCCCGCATTGTGGAATCGCAGGAGTAAACCTAGATGCGGTGGGTTACCGCGCGTAATTGACCTTTGAATCAATGGTCGACTTCCGCTTTGCCTTGCTCAAATCAAGGATCGTTGCCCGGAGTTACAACTTCCGGATGTGGAAACCGCAGCACTTAACGTCCTGTTCATGACGCAGTTGGAAACCCGCCCCGAGGGCGGAGACACGGTACGGGGCGTGACCGAGGCCGGAAACGGTGTGCGCTCCAAGGGGCTCGGCGGGAACTCCGTCGGACTCGTCGGCAGTGCCGTCATCGGCATCTCGACCGTCGCCCCGGTCTACTGCCTCACCTCGACGCTCGGCTCGACGGCCGGCGAGGTGGGCGTGCAGATGCCCGCCGTCTTCCTGGCCGGATTCCTGCCGATGCTGCTCGTGGCGTTCGCCTACCGCGAGCTGAACAAGGCGATGCCGGACTGCGGCACCTCCTTCACCTGGACCGTGAAGGCCTTCGGCCCGCGCGTCGGATGGATGTGCGGCTGGGGCCTGGTGATCGCCACGATCATCGTGCTCTCCAACCTCGCGGGCGTCGCCACCTCGTACTTCTGGCTGCTCGCCGGTGAGGTCACCGGCAGCGAGTCCATCGCGGCGCTCGACGACAGCAAGCCGGTGCACATCGTCACCTGCCTCCTCCTGATCGCCGCCGCCACCGCCATCAGCTACCGCGGCATGACCGCCACGAAGGGCGTGCAGTACGCCCTCGTCGGCCTGCAGCTCGTGGTCCTCGCCGTCTTCGTCGTCATGGCCCTCCAGAAGGCGGGCAGCGGCGAGTTCGACACCGGGCTCGACTTCTCCTGGTCCTGGCTCAACCCCTTCGCGGTGCAGTCCTTCGCCGCCTTCACCGCCGGCCTCTCCCTCTCGATCTTCATGTTCTGGGGCTGGGACGCCTGCCTCACCGCCAACGAGGAGACCTCCGGCAGCGAGAAGACGCCCGGCCGGGCCGCGCTCATCGCGATGGTCGTGCTCGTCGGCTCCTACCTGGCCACCGGCATCGCCGCGCAGATGGCGGTCGGCGCGGGCGGCAAGGGCCTCGGCCTCGGCAACCCGGACACGTCCGACAACGTCTTCGCCGCGCTCGCCGGACCGGTCATGGGTCCGATGCTCGGCATCCTGCTCTTCGTCGCCGTCCTCGCCTCGGCGGCGGCCAGCCTGCAGACCACGTTCATCCCGGTCGCCCGCACGGTCCTCGCGATGTCCACGTACGAGGCCCTGCCGCCGTCGTACGCCCGTGTCCACCCGAAGTTCAAGACCCCGGGCCGCGCGACGATCGTGGCGGGCGTCGCCACGGGCGCGTTCTACACGGTGATGACCCTGGTCAGCGAGCACGTCCTGGTCGACACGATCTACGCGCTCGGCCTCATGATCTGCTTCTACTACGCCCTCACCGCGTTCGCCTGCGCCTGGTACTTCCGCCGCGAGCTCACCCGCTCGGCGCGGGACCTCGTCTACAAGGGCCTCTTCCCGATCCTCGGCGGGGTGCTCCTGACGGCGGTCTTCGGCAAGACGCTGTACGACATGTGGGACCCGGCGTACGGCAGCGGCTCGTCGGTCTTCGGGGTCGGCTCGGTCTTCGTGATCGGGGTGGGGCTGCTTGCCCTCGGGTTGGTCATCATGATCGCCACGGAGCGGAAGAGCCCGGCGTTCTTCCGGGGCGAGGTCCTGACGAAGGAGACCCCGGCGCTCGTCGTCGAGGACTGACCCCGGGGGGCTCCGCCCCGGTCGTTGTTCGACTGCTGCGCCGTCGTGGCTGATCGCGCAGTTCCCCGCGCCCTTGAAGAAAAAGCAGTCGGCCCCGTCGCACCCAACTGGAGGGTGCGGCGGGGCCGTTGTCGTGCTCGGCGTGGACTACGACCACCCCGAATTTTTCATGTCACACCGTGACATAAAAAATTCACACCCTAGGCCGGGCGGCGCGGGGAGAGTTCCGCCATCTCGCCCCAGCCCTGCGCCTCCGGGATCTCCACGTTGATGATCTCCGGGGTGGAGGCGATCGCGTCGGCCATCGCCTCGAGGCCCGCCTTGAAGTGGTCGGACTGGACGTGGGCCGCGCCCGCGTCCCCGTCCGCGAAGGCTTCGAGCAGCACGAACTGGTTCGGGTCGTCCACGCTCCGGGACCAGTCGAAGAACAGGTTGCCCGGCTCGGCGCGGGTCGCGGTGGTGAAGTCGGCGACGAGGTCCAGCCACTCGTCGGCACGGTCGGCGTGCACGGTGAAACGTACGGCGATGAAAATCATGGCCCCAGGCTGCCGCGCAGGGGCGGGCGGTGCCAAATCAGGCCCACCCGGTCCAACCGGTCCAACCGGCCCAACCAGTCCGCCCGGCCCGCCCGGTCCGCCCGGTCCGCGGCGGCTCAGGCGGCCGGCGTCGTGGCCGCGTCCACGACCAGCCAGATGGCGATGCCCACGTAGAGGATGACGCCGATGGCGATGCCGAGGTGGTTGAGCAGCTTGACTTTCTCCTTCTTCTTGTCGTGCGCCGACCAGCGCCAGCACATGACCGTGATGGCGATGCCGACCAGCACATAGGCCATGGTCAGCAGGTGTAGTTTGCCCAGCATCGTGAAGCCCGCGGTGGCGGGCATGAGCCCGCTGAGCTTGCCCCAGTTGACCAGGACCGCGAACAGGGACGCGCCCAGGGCGGTGATCCTCCCGGCGAACGCGCTGGTCTCGGCGGAGGTCAGCAGGAACGTCAGCAGCGTGATGAAGAAGACGATGAAGATCGGCCCGGCCAGCTCCCAGAAGACCTTGGTGTCCGCGCTCGCGACCTTGATGTGCAGCACCGCCTCGCTGAAGTCGGAGCTCGCCCCGGTGGAGTTGGACCGGTCACCGAAGTCGGTGGCGTAGTTCCGGGTCTCGGTCGTCACCCAGAAGTCCTGGATGTCCCACCGGGGCACGTCGATGTCGGGGCTGAAGCCGATCTGGCCCTTCTCCTTGTCCGGGACCATCCGGACCTTGTTCTCGTTCTGCAGCGCGGCGACCGTGATGTCCAGGACGTGCTCGTCGAACGGGAAGGTCCTCCGGTCGAAGTGGTGACGGAACCTCCCGTCGAACCCGATCAGCGTGTAGTAGCCGTCCTTGACCTTCGTCTGCTCCGGCTCGCTCTTCCACGGGCTGTAGCCCTGCGGGAACGTGGCGGTCGCCAGCGGGTCCGCCTCCTTGGTCGGGCACAGGGACCACATCCACACCCTGACGGAGAACTCGTTCGACTCCGGATGGACGTCGTAGAGATCGGTCAGATACGCCCCGACCTCGCACTCAGGGGCCTTCGCCGCCCGGCCGCTCCCGAGGGAGATGCGTTTCTCGCCGTTCTCGGCCCGCTCCCAGGGCGGGGCCTCGGGCGTCCGGTCCGCGGTCAGCGCGTGCACCGCGCCCGCGGACAGGAACAGGGCCAAGCAGACGCACAGGGCGCCGAGCAGTCTCCGTGAGACGCGGCTCGCCAGCATCACCGACTCGCTTTCGTCGCCGGGCGCCGGGGTGCCGTCGGAAGGGGGACGCCCTGGGACGATCTTCTCCGCCGCGTGGCCGTCCGCCCTGGTGAGCGGGGCGGACTACGGCCGGACGGGTGAGAGTCTCACGCCTCCCCCGGAAGCGGTGACCGCCTCACGCCTCCCCCAGGAACACCGGGTTCGTGAACGCCGCCAGCGCGCCCGGCAGGCCCGGTGTCGTCGCCGGGTGCCGGATCTCCGCCCGTACGTACGAGGCGTACGCGGGTGTCGTCCGCCACTCCGCGCTGCCCGCGCCCGACTCCGGAAGCGCGGGCCCCGTGAACAGCACGCCCTGGTCCGTGACGAGGCGGATCGCGCAGCCCGGTGCGCCCGTGACCGCCACGCGGACCGAGACCGGGGCGTCGCGGTCGACGGGGAGCCGCTCGCCGATGCCCGCCCGCAGGCCGCGCCCGCCGGTGGCGGAGAACTCCACGGAGACGGCGGCCGACTCGGCGACATAGCTGTGCCCCGCCCTGAGCCCCGCGAGGATCGCCGTACGGCTCAACTCCTCGGCGAGGACGACGGTTTGGGGGCCGCCGATGCGGTCCGGGTCGCGGTGCGCGTCGCTGCTGCCCATCGCCGGGAGCCAGCGGCCGCCGCCCGCCGCTTGCAGGGCGGAGTCCCAGTCGGCGAGCGACACCTCGTCGTCGGGCGTGTACGGGCCGTTCCACACCTCCACCGCGTCGGCCTCGCCGAAGCCGAACTTCCAGTTGCAGCCGATGCAGGTGGCGTGCGGGTGGGCGGGCACGACGAGGCCGCCCGCGCGGCGGATCGCGTCGGCGTAGTGGCCGAAGCGGTTGTCGCGGGCCCGGTAGCGCCAGTCGACGAACGTGCCGGGATCGGTGCCGAGCGCCACCACGTGCCCGTTGCGCGTGGTGACCTCCTCGCCGAGCAGGATCAGCAGGTCGTCGCCCGCGTGCTCGGCCCAATGGGCGTGCGCGGACTGGGTGTTGTGCTCCGCGCTGTTGATGAAGTCCAGGCCGGCCTCGCGGGCCAGGGCGGCGATCTCGGCGGGTGTGCGGCGGCCGTCCGAGTACCAGGAGTGGATGTGGCAGTCGCCCCGGTACCAGGCCCGGCCCCGGCCCCGCGCACGCTCCGGCGGGTAGCTCGGCCGCGGCGTGACCCCCGGCTCGCCGTACCGCAGCGTCACTGTGATCTCGTACGCGAGGCCCTCCGGCGCGACCGTGTACGGGCCGAGCGCGACATGCCAGACGCCGGGGCGGATACGGCCCGGCAGGTAGCCGGGCGTCGCGGCGTCGGCGCGGACGAAGAACTCGCTGCGCGCACCCCCCGACCAGCCGCGGAAGCCCGCGCCGCCGAGGTCCGTGCCGCGCTCGTCGAAGAGGCCGATGTCGAGCGCGTTGCCCGGCGTACCGGGCGGCACGGCCGGTTTGTCGTAGCGGTACGAGACGTGCAACTCCCGTACGCCGTCCGGGACTTCGACCGGCACGTAGACGAAGTCCGGGGAGCCGGCGGGCAGGGTGCCGCGCACGGTCCGCGTCTCGTCGCCCTGTCGTTCCTGACCGTTCTCGGCGCTCGCGAAGCTCACGCCGTTCAACGTAAGCGCGGTCGCGGCCGAGGTCACGAGCAGCGCGCGTCTGCCGATGCCGTTCAGGTGGTTCTCGTCCTTGCACATGGCGGCTCCCCAGGGGCGGACGGTGCGAAGTGGCGTACGCAACCCTGGTATTGAGCCGTGAACGGGACGGCAAGGGAAGGGGGCGGTACGGGCACGGGCGCCCGTACCGCCGGAGTCGGAGTCGTCAGGCCTCGGTGGTCGCCTCGGCCTCGGCGCCCTCGGGGATGCTGTCCATGAACGAGCTCACGGAGAACACCGCACGCCCCGGGCCCGCCGGACCGTAGCCGGGCGGCGAGGTCAGGCCGAACTCCTCCAGGCTCGCGCGGTAGGTCTCCAGGAGCCGGATGTGGTACTCCAGCGGCGCGCCCTGCGGGTTGGCCTTGCCGAGCGGGGTCGTCGGCTCCGGGCACCAGGTGGTGAAGCGGGGGACGACACCGTTCGACATGAAGAAGCGCAGGCCCTCGTGGGTGGAGGCGATGGCCTCGTCCACGGTCTGGAAGCCGAACGGCTCGGCCATCTCCACACCGGCCACGAAGTTCGGGATGACGTTCCGCGCCCCGAACACCTCGGTCGAGTCGAGGATCCGCTTGTGCCACTCCTCGCGGCCGACGTAGCGCTCCTTGCCGGGGCAGTACAGCTCGAAGAGCCGCTTGTCCCAGACCTCGAAGTTCGGGTGGTAGATCTGGATGCCGTAGTCGTGGAACCGCTTCACGTCGTCAAGGGGCAGCGCCTGCGCGACGACCTTGCCGATCCAGCGGCGCGGAAACGTCTCCTCGATGGCCTTGGCGTAGCTGCCGTAGAAGTCGGCCTCGTCCTTGCCGCCGACCTTCGAGGTGATCGAGCCGCCGGTCAGCGTGTATGCGGTGGAGGCCTTGGCGGTGTCGTACTTGTCGATGATCTCGAGCGCTTCGAGGATCTCGTCGGACGGCTTCACACCCGTGTACGGCCGGCCCGCGGCCTTGTGCTGGCGCCAGTTGTGGTTGATGTCGCAGTACTGGCACTCCTCCTTGGCGCCGAAGTACTGGCACACCCGGAAGACGGTCAGGTAGATCAGGTAGCCCCACTGGATCGTCGGGGCCACCTCCATCACGGACTTCCCGTTGGACAGCTTGTGCCGGTAGTACTCGGGCATCGGCGGCAGGCCGACGTCCGAGATCCGCTTCCCGTCGAGGTAAAGGCCGAGCGAGCCGTCCTCGCCGCCCTTCACGCGGTACGGCGAATCGGGGTTGACCCGGACCGACACGACGGTGCGACGCAGCTCGTACGGCCCGCCCGTCAGCACGATCTCCTCCGGCGGCCGGTTCAGGGCGGCCTGGCCGAGCTCGGGCAGGGTGCGGTGGTCGAAGGAGAAGATGAAGTACGACTTCGGCTTGACGTCACCGCCGGACCCGTCGGCGCCGCCGGACAGCGCCGACTCGTCGAAGGCCATGCCGCCGCGCAGCAGGTCCTCCTTGATCACGGCTTCCCGCGGCACATGCGGGAAGCGTTCCATCAGGTCTTCGACTAGTGCGGTGCGGCTTGGGGTCGTCTCCATGTCCTCATTGGACCAGAGTCGTCCTGCGGGGTGCGTGCAGGGGGGCGGGCTTCCGGCTTCGTCGTGATTATGTCGCCAGGGACATATAGAGTGGTGGTGTGACTCTGCTCTACGCGGTCGAGATCGAACCCGAGGTGCGGGCTTGGCTGGAAGCGCTTCCCGCCCGCCAATTCCTCAAGATCGACGAGTACGTCGGCCTGCTTGCCGAGCATGCGACGACGCTGGGGGAGCCGTTCGCCCGACACCTCGGGGACGGCGTACGCGAGCTTCGCCCTACGCTCGACGGGGCCGCGATACGCATCACGTACTGGCTGACGCCTCATCGCACGGCCGTGCTGCTGACCGTGTTCCGCAAGACGCGCATGAGCGAAGATGCCGAGGTGGAGCGGGCGAAACGTGCGCAGAGGGTCTGCGCCGCCGAGCACGGCCCCGCGCACGACGACTTTGTGAGAGTGATCGGGAAGGGAGAGGTCTGACATGGCACACAGTCGATGGAAGACACAGCGGGAGCGCCGACCCGCGGAGCCCGACGATGTGGCCGAGGTGCGCCACGAGATCCGGATGTCGATGGCCCTCGCTCAGGCCGTGTACGCGCGACGTACCGAACTGGGTCTGACACAGACCGAGTTGGCAGGCCGAGCGGGCCTGACGCAGGCGAAGATCTCCCGCATCGAGGGCTCCGACACCGTGCCGACCCTGCCTCTGCTGACGAAGCTGGCCCGAGCGCTTGACGCCTCCCTCAACATCGCCCTCGACGGTGACGACACCGAGGTCACGTTCACGGCCCACCGGCACGACGCGGCATGAGCGAGGCCGACCGGCTCAGGCCGGGGGACGGACTCGTCGGCGACGAGGTGGCGAAGCGGCTGCGCGCCGACCGGGAGGTCGCCCGGCGGAACATGGGGGTCGACGTCAGCGACGAGGAGTTCGATCGCGCACCCGACATCCTCGGCAACATCTACAACATCGCCGCAGAGAGGCTGCGGGCCGCGCGGGGTGCGGAAGGCTGATGATGCCGGCCGATCCCACCGCGCACGGCCATGGCGCCGCGTGACGCGGCTCAGGCGGCCGGGTGCAGGGGCCGGGCGGTCAGGTAGGAGCCCGGGAGGGCGTCCTCGCTCTCCGTCCAGTCCGGGTCGTACGCGCAGGCGGAGCCGGTGCGGCCGCTGAAGTGCTCGACCTCCGGGTACCAGGTGAAGCTCACGCCCTGGTCCTCGCCCTTCTCGGCCGCCAGCTCCCAGTCGTCGTCCAGCTTGTTGTGCCCGTACTCCGTGATGGTCCAGCCCTCGTTCTTGAGGTGCTCGCGGAGCCTGCGCAGAGTCGCCAGGGCGCGGTCCTTCCGCACGTCCGGCACACTCCACTCGTGGTGCAGCGAGTACGCTCCGTCCTCGGCCTCGTCCGCCATGCTCTCCAGGCCGTCCGGGTAACAGAAGTCCGCCTCAAGGGTGTTCACCGGCTCGGAGCCGAACCTGCCGTCCTCCTCGCCTTCGGGCAGTCGGCGTTCGAACCCGGCCACTTCGTACATCTCCTGCGCCCGGTCCGCGATCCGCTCGGCCGCCTGCTCGGGCCGGACCGTTGGATAGTCCTCCGGTGCCGACCGCTGGGCCATGAACGTGATGACGTAGACGAGGAAGATCACCAGCGGGACGGCGACCATCGCCGCGCAGCCGATCGCGACGCCCTTCACGGCGTTCACGGCGGCCGGGGCCTCCTCCGCAGGAGTAGCGGCGGCCAACTGCGGTTGTTCGTGCGGGTCTTCGGTCGCGTTCATGACCGCAACCTACGGCCAGGTCATTCCCCGCGCCCGAGTACCCGTGCTCACCCCGCCCCCGCGCGGCTACTCACCCGCGTTCATTCCTCAACCGCGTGTGCAACTCCCCATACGCACCGCCCCCTCCCACCTGCGCACCCCGCTCGTATCCTCGGGGGATGACGGATCAGCAGGCAGCCCCGAGTCCGCAGCCGCCCACCGCCAACTCCATGCGCCGCGCGCTCAAGCGTGCCCGGGACGGGGTCGCGCTCGATGTGTCCGAGGCGGCCGTGTTGTTGCAGGCGCGGGGTGACGATCTGGAGGATCTCGCTGCTTCG
>NZ_JASCIQ010000007.1 GCF_029968035.1 Streptomyces cavernicola
CTGCTTCGCAAGGGACGGTGCGGCCACCTTGGTGGTCGTCGGTTGCTCGCTCATGGGTTCCTCGGAGTTCGAAGGAGTTCGGGGCGTGCTTCAGCGGGAAGTCGGGCTCCGCGAGAGGGGGTTGGGGCAGCACGCTGGTCCGCGCATCCGGCTGCCGACCCGGCACCGATCGGGCATCCCGTCACGGGAATGCCGTACGCGGACGGAAGTGCTGGCGTGGCGGTGCGGGCGAGGTGCACCGGGTGGCCGGGTGGGCCAAGGCCAGACCGTAAGCCATGAACGGGGAATTGAAAACCGTCGGTTCGCCGGGGCACCCCCGGCACGTCACCGGCGCCTCACCGGGTTTGAGCAGATGTATGAAACCGGCTGCTCGGGCCTCTTGCATCTGTCCATGGTGCGGGCGAGCGGCCGCTCCTAGGTTCGCTGTACGCGGGAAAGCGCCGGGTGATCCCCGGCGCTCCCGTCAGTCAGGGCGGCCCCGCCGGGGCCCGGCGAGACCTGGCACTCCCAGTCCCACGTAAACCTTGCGCACCCGCCTCTCCAACCCACCCTCCACACAGGTCGGTTGACGGTTCCGGCGGCGGCCCGCCCGCCGTACGCCTCCGTAAAGTCCCCTCAGTACCCTCAGTCCCCGTCCCGCTCCACCGGGATCCACAGTTCCGCGTCCGCATGCGTGCCGTCCTCGGACAGCCGAGTGCGGGACAGCGAAGGGCCCGGCCGGCTGCGGTACGGGTTCGACGGGAACCACTGCGTGTACACGTCCCGCCACAGGTACTGCACCGCCTGCGGGAACACGCCCGACGACTCGAACACCGCCCAGGCCCCCGCCCCGACGTCGAGGCTCTCCGAAGCGCCCGGCACCTCCACCTCGCTCACGAGGCCGTGGAAGTAGTCGAGTTCGGTGCCCTCGGCGTCGTCGGCGGAGTGGTTGCTCACGGCGGCCACGACACCGCCGGGCTCCCCGTCCGCGTACTCCTCCCAGCGCGCCAGCGTCTCCTTGCCGATGCTCTTGACGAACTCCACGATCGCCGGGTTCATCCCCTCGTAGACCAACGGGACCCGGGCCCCCCTGCCGACGAGCCTGAACGCGTCCTTCTCCACTACCCGGTACCGCATGCTGCTGCTCCCTTCGACGATCAGCCGGAAGGACATCCGGGGCTGGGAGTGCAGGGCCGCGCCCGTCCGCCGCGCCTCGCCGGGGCCGACCCCGTGCACGGCGCGGAAGGCACGCGCGAACGCCTCGCCCGAGCTGTAGCCGTACCGCACCGCGACATCGAGCAACGTCCGCTCCCCCGCGAGCACTTCGGCCCCCGCGAGCGTCAGCCGCCTGCGGCGGACGTACTCGGAGAGCGGCATGCCCGCGAGCGCGGAGAACATCCGCCGGAAGTGGTACTCCGACGTCATCGCGATACGGGCCAGCTCGGCCGCGTCGACGGACTCCTCGGGGTGGCCCCCGATGCGGCCCTCGATGTGGTCCATCGCCTGGTTGAGCCGCTCCAGCACTCCTGGCCGTCCTTCCCTCACTGACCCCCACGCTAGGGACGCCCCACCGTGCCGCACCCGACAACCTGTGCCCGCTGCGGTCGGGGCGCACCGCCCCGCCGCCACCCTGTCGCGCCGCAGTCCCGCACTCCTGCAATCTGCGGCCTACGGGTCCGACTCCCTCTCCGACAGGGGTACTTGCGGCCGAGGAGAACACGGCGGCCGGTCGTACCCGTACTCGTATCCGTATCCGAATCCGAGCCCGAGTCCCGACCGGCCGCCGTCGCCGTCGCCGTCGCCGTCGCCTACCGGGCCTAGCCCCGGTAGGCCTCAAGGAGCCGCAGCCACACCTCGCTGATCGTCGGGTAGGCCGGCACCGCGTGCCAGAGGCGTTCCAGGGGGACCTCGCCGGCGATCGCGATCGTCGCCGCCTGGAGCATCTCGCCCGCGCTCGGCCCCACGAACGTCGCGCCGAGCAGGATCTCCCGGTCCAGGTCGACGACCAGGCGGGCGCGGCCCGTGTAGCCGTCGGCGTAGAGGCCGGCCCCCGCTGCCGAGGCCATGTCCTGGTCGACGGCGCGGACCCGGTGGCCCATGGCCTCGGCCTCCGCGGCGGAGAGGCCGACGGCGGCGACCTCCGGGTCCGTGAAGACGACCTGCGGCACGGCGGCGTGGTCGGCGGTGGCCGCGTGGGCGCCCCAGCGGTCGGTCTCCAGGATCGGCGTGCCGGACGCTCGCGCGACGATCGCGGCCCCCGCGATACGGGCCTGGTACTTGCCCTGGTGGGTCAGGAGCGCGCGGTGGTTGACGTCGCCGACCCCGTACAGCCAGGTGCTGCCCTCCACCCGGCAGCTGTCGTCGACGCTCAGCCACGAGCCGTCCGGGAGGCCCACCGATTCGAGGCCGATGCCGTCGGTGCGCGGGGCGCGGCCGGTGGCGAAGAGGACCTCGTCGGCCTCGACCTTCGAGCCGTCGTCGAGGGTGAGTGTGACGATGTCGCCATCGCGGGCGACGGAGGTCACGGAGACGCCGGTGCGGACCTCCGCGCCCGCCTCGCGCAGCGAGTCCGCGACCAGCTCGCCCGCGAACGGCTCCATCCGGGGCAGCAGGCCCTCGCCGCGTACGAGCATCGTGACCTGGGCGCCGAGGCCCTGCCAGGCCGTGGCCATCTCGGTGCCGACGACGCCGCCGCCGACCACCGCGAGCCGGCCCGGCACCGCGTGCGCGCTCGTCGCCTCCCGGCTGGTCCAGGCGCGGGCGCCCGGCAGGCCCGGCAGGTCGGGCAGGACGGCGCGGCTGCCGGTGCTGACGACGACCGCGTGCCGTGCCTTCAGGGTGTGGTGCTCGCCCTCGGGCGAGGTCACCTTGACCTGCTTGGGCCCGTCGAGGCGTCCCTCGCCGCGGTAGAGGCGCGCGCCGACCGAGTCGAGCCAGCCCGCCTGGCCGTCGTCCTTCCAGTGGCTCGTGTACGCGTCGCGGTGGGCGAGGACCGCCGCGGCGTCGAGCGGGCCCTGCACCGCCTGGCGCAGGCCGGGCACGCGGCGGGAGTCCGCGCGCGCGATGACGGGGCGCAGCAGTGCCTTGCTCGGCATGCACGCCCAATAGGAGCATTCGCCGCCGACGAGCTCGCTCTCCACGACCGCGGTGCTGAGGCCCGCCGCGCGGGTGCGCTCGGCGACGTTCTCGCCGACCGGGCCCGCGCCCAGGACGACGACGTCGTACTCGGTGGCTGCTGTTGCGTGTGGCTGTCCCATAGGCGCCAGTCTTCCCGCATGTGTGCGCGCGGGCCACAGGGGCAGGGGCATCGGTGTCCCGCGTTCCGGGTGCGCACAGGCACCGGAATAGGGAGCTGACCCGCACCGTTGTGCGGGGCAGTACCACGCACCCCCGACCGCGAAGAGGTAGGTCAACTTGAGCACCCAGGAACTCACCAAGGAGAACTTCGACGAGATCGTCACCGGGAACGATTTCGTCCTCATCGACTTCTGGGCGTCCTGGTGCGGCCCTTGCCGCCAGTTCGGCCCGGTCTACGAGGGTGCGTCGGAGCGCCACCCCGACCTCGTCTTCGGCAAGGTCGACACCGAGGCGCAGCCGGAGCTCGCGCAGGCCTTCGGCATCCAGTCGATCCCGACGCTTGCGATCATCCGCGACAAGGTCGCGATCTTCGCGCAGCCGGGCGCGCTGCCGGAGGACGCCCTGGAGGACGTGATCGGCCAGGCCAGGAACGTCGACATGGACGAGGTGCGCAAGCAGATCGCCCAGGAGCAGGCGCAGCAGGCGCAGGGCGAGGGCCAGCAGCAGCCCGAGGCCTGAAGCGCCCCCTTCTCGTAGGCCGGGCCCGGATCGCATTCCGGGCCCGGCCTTCGTGCGTACGGAGCCTTCGTGCGTACGTGACCTGTTCTGGGCCGTGTCCTCAGAACGGGTACGTGGCCGTGTCCCCGCGCACCGTCGTCCAGCGCAGCTCGGTGAACGCCTCCAGGTTGGCCTCGCCGCCGAAGCGCGCGCCGGTACCGGAGGCCGCGATGCCGCCGAAGGGGGCGACGGCCTCGTCGTTGACCGTCTGGTCGTTGATGTGCGCGATGCCGGTGGGGACGCGGTCGGCGAGGGCCAGGCCGCGCGCGACGTCGCGGGTGAGGATGCCGAGCGAGAGTCCGTACGGGCTCGCGGCGGCGAGGGCGGCGGCCTCGTCCTCGGTGCGGAAGGCGCGGACGGGCGCGACGGGACCGAAGACCTCCTCGCGGTACGCGGGGGTGTCGTCGTCGACGTCGGCGAGGACCGTCGGCCGGTAGCAGAGGCCGACGTGGCTGCCGCCGGCGGCGAGCCGGGCGCCACTCGCCGTGGAGGCCTCCACCAGGCCGTGCACCTTGGCGAGTTGGCCGTGGTCGATGAGCGGGCCGAGGTGCACCGGGTCGCGGTGCGGGTCGCCGACGGCGAGCGAGTCGGCCTTGGCGGCGAGGCGGTCCACGTACTCGTCGTAGAGGGAGGCGTGCACCAGGTGGCGGCCGGTCGTCATGCAGATCTGGCCCTGGTGGAAGAAGGAGCCCCAGGCGGCGGTGGAGACGGCCGCGTCGAGGTCGGCGTCTTCCAGGACGAGGAGGGCGGAGTTGCCGCCCAACTCCAGGTGGGCGCGCTTGAGTTGGCGTCCTGCGGCCTCTCCGACGGCGCGGCCGGCGGCGGTGGAGCCGGTGAAGGAGATGACCGGGACGCGCGGGTCCGCGACGAGGGCCTGTCCGGTCGCGGCGCCGCCGGGCAGCACCTGGAGGAGGCCCTCGGGCAGGCCGGCCTCGGCGAAGACCGCGCCGAGCGCGAGGCCGCCGCAGACCGCGGTGCGCGGGTCGGGCTTCAGGAGTGCGGCGTTGCCGAGGGCGAGGGCGGGCGCGACGGAGCGGATGGAGAGGATCAGCGGGGCGTTGAACGGGGCGATGACGCCGGTCACGCCGACCGGGACGCGCCGCGTGTACGACAGGCGCGGGGCCTCGCTGGGCAGCACCTGGCCCGCGGGCCGGGAGGCGAGCGCGGCGGCCTCGTAGCACTCCTGGGCGGCGACGTGCAGTTCGAAGTCGGCCTTGCCGGGGACGGAGCCGGACTCGCGGACCAGCCATTCGCGCAGTTCGTCGGCGTGCGCGGTGAACAGGTCGCCGGCCCGGCGCAGTACGGCCGCGCGCGCGAAGTGCGGGGTGGCGGCCCAGGCGCGCTGTGCGGCCTGCGCGGCTTCGGCGGCCGCGGCGACGTCGTCGCCGTCGGCGAGGTCGAGCGTCCCGAGTTCCTCGCCCGTCGCCGGTTCCCTGACGGTGTGCGCACCGCCGAGCAGCGGGTGCGGCTGCCAGGTCTTCGGGTCGAGTAGCGGCATGCCGGTTCTCCGTTCCACGAATTTGGTTAAGCGTGCAACATCCTAGCCATGCGGCACGTGCCGGGAGCCGTGCGGGAGGACCGTCTTTGAAACCTCAACTCCCTTATGTACAAGGAGAGTTGAGGCAGGAGAAGCAGGCCTCAGGTGGAGTCCCTCGGCACCGCCTCCGCACCGAGCAGCCGATGGACCTCCGGGTCGCCGGACGGGTCGCGCACCGCCCGGTCCACGAGCTCCGCAAGCCGCTGCCCGGAGGGGAGTTCCATCCGGACGGTGCTCAGGCGGGGCCGCAGGAGCCGGCCGAGCAGCAGGTCGTCGGCGCCCATGACGGCCGTCTCGCCCGGCACGTCGACGCCTGCGTCCTGCAGCGCGCGGAGCAGCAGCATCGCGTACTCGTCGTTGTACGCGAAGACCGCGTCGAGCCCCGACTCCCGCCAGCGCGCGGCGAGTTGGGCCGCCGACTGCTCGTTGTAGCCGAGCTCCAGGGGGACCACGCGGGCCCCGGCCGGCTCGGCGGCGGCGCGCACGCCCGCGAGGCGGGGCACGGAGAACGTCTCGAAGCCCGGCTCGCGCGGCACGACCACGCCGATGCCGCCGCGCCCCCGGTCGAGGAGGTGCGCGGCCGCGCACCGGCCGACGGTGCGCTGGTCCATGAGCAGCGCGTGCGCCCCCTCGACGCGCTGCGGCCCGAGCGTCACGACGGCCTTCGCACCGGAGCGCTTGAGCACCTGCACGCCGCGCGGGGTGAGCGTGCCGTCGCCGGGCGCGAGGACGGCGACGGGCCGCAACTCGGCCCAGGCGCGGGCCGCTTCGTCACCGCTCGTCCCGAGGCTGCCGAACTGCACCACGGTGTAGTCGAGCCGGCGAAGCGCCCACTGGAGCTCGTTGAAGAAGTGGCGGTAGAGGGCGCCCACGGGCATGGACGGCGCGGGCATCAGGACCATCCGGCTGTGCCCGGCGCGCAGGCTGCGGGCGGCGGCGTGCGGCACGTACCCCAGCTCGTCGGCCGCCTCCCGGACGCGGCGCCGGGTCGGCTCGCTGATCCGTACGGAGGTCGCGTTGTTCAGGACGTACGAGACGGTGGCGCGGGAGACGCCGGCGAGGCGGGCCACGTCCGCGCTGGTCGGCACCGGCGCGGGGGACTGCCGCGCCCCGGCGCGCGCGAGATCGGACGCGCTGTCCGCGTCCCGCCGTACTGACTGCTGCTCCGGTATGTGCGCCATGAGCCCCGCATCCTCGCAGACGCTCGCCAGGAGGGCGCGGGCCGGTACCCGTACCCCCGGTTACCCGGCTGCCACCTGCGCCAACTCCCATCCCCTCGTACCCATTTCGGCCGCTCGCCGCTAACGTTCGTGCGTACGAACGAGTAACCGCCAGGCATGACCGAGTCCCGTCGAACCGAGTCCCGTCGAGAGGCACCCCCATGACCCCCGACCGCCCCGCAGGTCTCGTACGCAGCGCGCGGGCGCTCGCCGACGGCGACGTGTCGTCGCGGGAGCTCGTCGAGCGCGCGCTCGCCCGGATCGAGGCCGCGCAGCCGAGCCTCAACGCCTTCCGGCTCCTTCGCCCCGAGGCCGCGCTCGCCGAGGCCGAGGACGCCGACGCCCGGCTCGCCGCGGGCGAGCGCCTGCCGCTGCTCGGCGTGCCGGTCGCCGTCAAGGACGACATGGACGTGGCCGGCACGCCGACCGCGTTCGGCTGCGCCGGCGACTTCCCGGTGCGGACGGCGGACGCGGAGGCGGTACGGCGGCTGCGCGCGGCGGGCGCCGTCGTCGTCGGCAAGACCAACAGCAGCGAGCTGGGGCAGTGGCCGCACGCCGAGGGGCCCGCGTTCGGCGACACCCGCAACCCGTGGAACACCCGCCACACGCCCGGCGGTTCGTCCGGCGGTTCGGCGGCCGCCGTCGCGGCGGGGCTTGTGCCTGCGGCGCTCGGCTCGGACGGCGCGGGCTCGGTGCGCATCCCCGCGGCCTGGACGCATCTGGTCGGCGTCAAACCGCAGCGCGGCCGGATCTCGACCTGGCCCGACCCGGAGGCCTTCCAGGGCATCACCGTCAACGGGCCGCTCGCCCGGACCGTCGCGGACGCGGCCCTGCTCCTCGACTGCGCGAGCGGCAACCACCCCGGCGATCTGCACCGGCCGCCCGCCCTGCGCCTGAGCGACGCGGTCGGCCGCGAGCCCGGCCGGCTCCGCATCGCCCTGTCGACCAGGATGCCGTTCACGGCCACCCCGAAGCAGCTCAGCGGCGAGGTGCGGGCCGCGGTGCACGGGCTCGCCGACCGGCTCGCCGCCCTCGGCCACGAGGTCGAGGAGGCGGACCCGGCGTACGGCCCCATCGGCCTGACCTTCGTGCCGCGCGCGACGGCCGGGATCGCCGAGTGGGTCGAGCGCGTGCCGGACCCGGCGCTGCTCGACCCGCGCACCCGGGAGTCGGCCCGGCTCGGCCGCGCGCTCAGCCGCACGCTCGGCGGTGCGCCGCTGCGCTGGGCCCGGCGCGCGGAGGCGGGCCTGCACCGGCGGGTCGGCGCGGTGTTCCGCCGCTACGACGTGGTGCTCGCGCCGACCACGGCCGCTCCCCCGCCCCGCGTGGGCGCCCTCGCGGGCCTTGACGGCCTGGCCACGGACCGGGCGATGATCGCGGCGTGCCCGTACGCCTGGCCGTGGAACGTCCTCGGCTGGCCCGGCGTCAACGTGCCTGCGGGCTTCACCGCCGACGGCCTCCCGCTGGGCGCCCAACTCCTGGGCCCGGCCAACAGCGAGCCGCTGCTGATCTCCCTCGCCGCCCAACTGGAGGACGACCAGCGGTGGTTCGAGCGGTGGCCCACCGCGTACGGGGCATGACGGGCGGGTCCGCTCAGTCCGTGTCCGTCGCCGCGAGGACCGCGAGGCGGTGGCGGTCGTCGGTGACCGCGGCGAGCCCGAAGTCCCAGGCCACCTGCTCGAACCAGGGCGCGTCCGACTCGAAGCCGTACCAGGCGCAGGCCCGGACGCATCCCTCCAGGTCCGCGAACTCGGCCCCTTCCTCGGCCCCGGCGAGCGCGCCCAGGGACTGCCACGCTTCCAGCCGGCCGTAGGCGCCCTGCACACCGGAGTTGTACGCCCCGCCGGAGCAGGCCGCGCCGAACAGCGCGCGCCAGGCGTACGCCGGGTGCACCGGCGTGACGGAGAGCGCGGGGCGGCCCTTCCTCCCGTCGCCCGCCAGGCAGTGGAGGCCCAGGGAGCGGAGTGCGCCCGGTATCGCGTCCTCGGCCAGGGGCTGGTCGAGGAGGAACTCCCGTGCTTCGACACGGCCGTTGGAGCCCTCGGTCCAGTTCCGTGCGGCCGTGCCGATGGACCGGGCCACGGCTTCGGTCGTCGTCTCCGAGGCGTGCGGGACTTGCGGGGTACGGGTGCGCGCGCGGGTGCGGGCGTCCCCGCCGGCGGGTGGTCGGTCGCCGTCGGTCTCCAGGTCCGAGCGGGTCAACGGCAGTCGGCCCAGCGGGTGGTAGCGCCAGTGCCGGGACGTCGCCCAGGCCTCGGCGGCCGGGATGCGGCTCAACTGCACGTCCCTGAGCACCAGTTCGTGGACGAGGCAGGCTCGCAGCTCCTCCGAGGCGTGTCCGGTGAAGGCGGCCGCGAGATGCTCGGGCGGCTGCTGGAACGCGAGGAGCGCTGCGGTGCTGCGATCAAGGGCCCGGCCCGCGACCTCCGGCGCGCGGACGAGCCGCAGAGCCTGGACGACGCCCGCGCGGCCGGGGGTGGCGGCGACGAGCCGCAGTACGTGGTCGAAGACGCAGCGGTACGGCCAGGGTTGACGCCCGCCGGGGCGGAACGCCTCGGTGAGCGCGATGCCGAAGTCTGCGGTCAGGGCCACGTCCCCGTACGCATGGACGTGCTCGGCGAATGCCCACACGGCGTGGATGTCCTGCATCTCGTGGAGTCTGGCGACGATCTTCGCTGTCCATTCGGTCACGGGGCCGAGCCTAGAAGGCAGGGCCCTTCAGACCCCGTCCGCCATAGCGATCAGCACCCTGCGGTGCACCCGCTTCAGCCCGCTGACGAGCGTGACCAGGATCAGCGCGAGCAGCAGCACGGAGGCCGGTGGCGGCGGCCACATCGTGAGTTCCGCGCCGACGGCGAGCGCGACCAGGCCCGCCAGGGTGGCGCGGGACCGGGGTCGGTGCGGTGAGCGCGGCTGTGACGTCGGCCAGGAGCGGATCGCCGGCAGGGGCACGACGAACACCCGACGCGAAGGCGTCCGGGTATGCCGCAGCCCCGGGCACGCTGGTGCGTGTCCGGGCTTGCGTGGTACGGCAGTCGGGCCTCGTACGCCCGGGTGCCCGGTGCGGGCTTGTGCCTGTGGGGTCAGGCGGACAGCTTCTGGTGGAGGGCCTCGAGGCCGTCGCGGTAGATCCCGGCGAAGAGGTCTTCCGCTTCCTCGTCGCTGACGCCGTCGGGGTTGAAGCGGCCCGACCACTGGACCTCGGCGACGTCGTCCCGGCCGGGGAGGGTGTGGACGCGGAGCGTGGAGACGTACCCGTTGACGGGGAACGGGGCTTCGAGGATGGCGTAGCTGTAGTGCCGCTCGGCCTCGTCGAAGCCGACGAGACGCTCGACGATCACTTCGCCGTCCGGGTTGGCGAGGCGACGGACCCGGCCGCCTTCGAGAGCGGTGCTCTCGGGGATGTACGGGAGCCAGTCGGGGAGGGCGTCGAAGCCGCCGATGAGGTCCCAGACCTGCTGCGGGGGTGCGGGTACGACGCGGCTGACGGAGGTGGATGCCATGGGTCTTGCTCCAGGTTCAGGCGTGGGGGTGCGGAGAAAGGAGGGTGCGGGTGCTCAGGCGTTGTTCGGGAGCGGGGCGGCCGGGCTGACGAGGCCGGCGGCGCGCAGGCCGGTCCAGAAGGCGGCGGGGATCTTCTCGTTCAGGGCCGCGGTGTCCTCGGCGATGCGGCTGGGCCGGGTCGCACCGGGGATGACGGCGGCGGCCGCCGGGTGGGCGAGGGAGAACTGCAGGGCGGCGGCCTTGATGGAGATGCCGTGCTCGGCGGCGAGCCCCTTCAGGCGGGTGACCTTCTCGATGATCTCGGCCGGGGCTTCCTGGTACTCGAAGTGGGCGCCGCCGGCGAGGACGCCGGAGCTGTACGGGCCGCCCACGACCATGTCCACGTTCTGCTGCTGCGCCATCGGCAGCAGTCGCTGCAGGGCGTGCTCGTGGTCGAGGAGGGTGTAGCGGCCGGCGAGGAGGAAGCCGTCGGGCTGCGGCTCGTCGAGGGCGAGGGTCATCTCGATGGGCTCGGTCTTGTTGACGCCGAGGCCCCAGGCCTTGATGACGCCCTCGTCGCGCAGCCGGGACAGGACCCGGAACGCACCGGTGCGGGCCTCCTCGAACTTCTGGACCCAGGCGTCGCCGTGGAAGTCCTGCGCGATGTCGTGGACCCAGACGATGTCGAGGCGGTCGGTGCCGAGGCGCTTGAGGGATCCCTCGATGGAGCGCTCGGTGGCCTCGGCCGTCCACTCGTGGAGGATCTTGTTCGGGTTGCCGTGCTCGAACAGGCCGCCCTTCTCACCGAAGTCGGGGGTCTCGGTCTCGTGCTCGTCGAGGATGACGCGGCCGACCTTGGTGGACAGGACGTACGAGTCGCGGGGCCTGGTGGAGAGGACCTCGCCGAGGCGCTCCTCGGCGAGTCCCGCACCGTAGAAGGGGGCGGTGTCGTAGAGGCGGATGCGCTGGTCCCAGGCGGCTTCGACGGTGGCACGGGCCTCGTCGTCGGGGATCGCGCGGAACATGTTGCCGAGCGGGGCGGTGCCGAAGCCGAGCTTGCCGGGGAGGATTTCCTTGAGCGACATGTGAGTACCTTTGCGGGGGGATGGCCCGCGTTCGCATTTACCTGCAAACGCGCCTTACACGCAGAGACAATACTTGCAGACGCCGACTAATGCAAGGGCGGGCTGCTCGCGTTCTTCGCAGAAGGGACACAACGACCGAGGGCGGGCCGCAGAGCGACAACCGGAACCCGGTCAACTCCCCACAGCCCGCCCTCCGTTGAGAGCTCCACTCAGCTCCGCTCAGCTCCCCACGTACTCCCCCAGCGCCTGCCCCGTGAGCGTCGACCCGTCCGCGACCAGCTCCGCGGGCGTGCCCTCGAAGACGACCTTGCCGCCGTCGTGGCCCGCGCCGGGGCCGAGGTCGATGATCCAGTCGGCGTGGGCCATCACCGCCGGGTGGTGCTCGATGACGATCACCGACTTGCCCGCGTCCACCAGACGGTCGAGGAGCCCGAGCAACTGCTCCACGTCGGCCAGGTGGAGACCGGTCGTCGGCTCGTCCAGGACGTACACGCCGCCCTTGTCCGCCATGTGCGTGGCCAGCTTGAGGCGCTGCCGCTCGCCGCCGGAGAGCGTGGTGAGCGGCTGGCCGAGGGTGAGATAGCCGAGGCCGACGTCGGCGAGCCGCTCCAGGATCTTGTGCGCGGCCGGGATGCGGGCCTCGCCCGCGGCGAAGAACTCCTCGGCCTGCGCCACCGACATCGCGAGGACCTCGCTGATGTCCCGGCCGCCGAAGCGGTACTCCAGGACCGGGGCCTGGAACCGCTTGCCCTCGCACTCCTCGCAGGGCGTCGAGACCCCCGCCATCATCGCCAGGTCGGTGTAGATCACGCCCGCGCCGTTACACGTGGGGCACGCGCCCTCGGAGTTGGCGCTGAACAGGGCCGGCTTCACGCCGTTGGCCTTGGCGAAGGCCTTGCGGATGGGCTCCAGGAGACCCGTGTACGTGGCCGGGTTGCTGCGCCGCGAACCGCGGATCGGCGTCTGGTCGACGGACACCACGTCCGCCGAGGCCGGCACCGAGCCGTGGATCAGGGAGCTCTTGCCGGACCCGGCGACCCCGGTGACGACGCAGAGCACGCCGAGCGGCACGTCCACGTCGACCTTGCGCAGGTTGTGCGCCGTGGCCTTGCGGATCTCCAGGGCGCCGTCCGCCTTGCGCACCGTGTCCTTGAGCGCGGCCCGGTCGTCCAGGTGCCGTCCGGTGACGGTGCCGCTCGCGCGCAGCCCGTCGACGGTGCCCTCGAAGCAGACCGTGCCGCCCTCCGTACCGGCGCCGGGGCCGAGGTCGACGACGTGGTCGGCGATGGCGATGGTCTGCGGCTTGTGCTCCACGACCAGCACGGTGTTGCCCTTGTCCCGCAGGCGCAGGAGCAGGTCGTTCATGCGCGCGATGTCGTGCGGGTGCAGCCCGGTGGTGGGCTCGTCGAAGACGTACGTGACGTCGGTGAGGGAGGAGCCGAGGTGGCGGATCATCTTGACGCGCTGCGCCTCGCCGCCGGAGAGGGTGCCGGAGGGCCGGTCGAGGGCGAGATAGCCGAGGCCGATCTCCACGAACGAGTCGAGGGTCTGCTGCAGCGCGTCGAGCAGCGGCGCGACCGAGGGCTCCGCGATGCCGCGCACCCACTCGGCGAGGTCGCGGATCTCCATCGCGCAGGCGTCGGCGATGCTCTTCCGCTTGAACTTCGACGCGCGGACGGCCTCGCTGAGCCGGGTGCCGTCGCAGTCGGGGCAGGTGGTGAAGGTGACCGCACGCTCTACGAAGGCCCGGATGTGCGGCTGCATCGACTCCTTGTCCTTGGCCAGGAACGACTTCTGGATCTTCGGGATCAGACCCTCGTACGTGAGGTTGACGCCGTTGACCTTGACTTTGACCGGCTCCCCGTACAAGAAGGCCTGGAGTTCCTTCTTGGTGTACTCGCGGATCGGCTTGTCCGGGTCGACGAAGCCGGACTGGGCGTAGACCTGCACGGTCCACTGGCTGTCGGACTTCCAGCCGGGGATGGTGAAGGCGCCCTCGGAGAGCGACTTGGAGTCGTCGTACAGCTCACTGAGGTCGATGTCGGAGACCGAGCCGCGGCCCTCGCAGCGGACGCACATGCCGCCGGTGCGGCTGAAGGTGACCTTCTCCGTCTTCGTCTTGCCCGCCCCCTTCTCCACGCGGAAGCCGCCGCTGGCGGAGACGGAGGCGGTGTTGAAGGAGTACGCGCCGGGCGGGCCGACGTGCGGCTTCGCGAGGCGGCTGAAGAGGATGCGGAGCATCGCGTTGGCGTCGGTGGCGGTGCCGACGGTGGAGCGCGGGTCGGAGCCCATGCGCTGCTGGTCGACGATGATCGCGGTGGTGAGCCCGTCGAGGACGTCCACCTCGGGGCGCGCGAGCGCCGGCATGAAGCCCTGCACGAAGCTGCTGTACGTCTCGTTGATCAGCCGCTGCGACTCGGCGGCGACCGTGTCGAAGACCAGGGAGCTCTTGCCGGAGCCGGAGACGCCCGTGAACACCGTGAGGCGGCGCTTCGGGATCTCGATGCTGACGTCCTTCAGGTTGTTCTCGCGCGCGCCGTGCACCCGGATCAGATCGTGGCTGTCGGCCGCGTGCGGCTCGGTCTTCGCCATGGTGGTCGTCTCTCCGTCCGTCCGCGGGGCGGTGTGCACGCCCCGGCTGCTCCTGCCCGTCACATTAGGGGCGCGGCGCGGCCGGTGCTTCTCCATTCCTGACCTACTTCGTGACCGGTGTTCCTGACGGCATTCCTGACCGCCGGGACCCCTCCCGAGGCGACCGCCTAACCTGCCCTGCGTGACGACCTTCAGCGAAGACCGCCGTACCCCCGACTCCCCCGACTCCCCCGGCCGCAGCGGCCCTTGGGCCACCGTGGAGGCCGCGCCGCACGAGGTGCGCGCGGTCCGCACGGAGTACGCGCCCGCCCACGACGGCGACCCCGACCCGGGCGAGATCATCTGGACCTTCGTGCCGTACGAGGAGAACGACGGCCGCGGCAAGGACCGGCCCGTCCTGATCGTGGCCCGCGAGACGGCCGGCACCGTGCTCGGCGTGCAGCTGTCCAGCCGCCGGCACGCGGGCGACCGCGAGTGGGTGCCGCTGGGCAGCGGCCCCTGGGACAAGTCGGGCCGCGACTCCTGGGTGGACCTGGACCGGGTGCTGCGGGTGCACGAGCAGGGCATGCGCCGCGAGGCCTGCGCCCTCGACCGGATGCGCTTCGACCTCGTCGTGAAGCGGCTGCGGGAGCGGTACGGCTGGCGGTGAGCGCGGCGGGCGGACGGCGGTGCGCGCTCGCGGCCCGGTGATCGCCGCGCGCCGCCGTACGTCGTAAGGTGAGTACCGCTCAGCTCCGAACCACCGTCCGTGAGTGGCGAGTTGGGAAGAACCGGGCCGCCCTCGCAGGCGTCGTGACCATCGGTGTGGCGCACACGCCGACAGACGCAGCCGGGCGGGCCACGGCGCCAGGCCGGACGATCAGGGGGAACAGACCGCGATGACCAGTGCGACCGGCGGGGGCGACGCGCACACCGAGGGCGCGGGCGGCGTCAAACCGCTCACCGCGGCGGACCCGACCCACTTCGGGCCCTATCTGCTGCTCGGCCGGCTCGGCGCGGGCGGCATGGGGCGGGTGTACCTGGCCCGTTCGGAGAGCGGCCGCACGGTCGCGGTGAAGGTCGTGCACGAGGAGCACGTCACGGACGACCAGTTCAGGGCGCGGTTCCGGCGCGAGATCGGCGCGGCCCGCAAGGTCGGCGCCCGGTACACCGCGCCCGTCCTCGACGCCGACCCGGACGCCGAACTCCCCTGGGTCGCCACCGGATACGTGCCGGGGCTCTCCCTGGAACAGGTCGTACGCGGCCACGGCCCGCTGCCCACGGAGGCGGTGCACGCGCTCGGCGACGGCATGCTGCGCGCGCTCGCGGACATCCACGGCGCCGGGATCGTGCACCGCGACCTGAAGCCGTCCAACGTGATGCTGACCGTGGACGGGCCGCGCGTCATCGACTTCGGCATCGCACGGGCCGTCCAGACCGACGTCGAGTCGATGCTGACCAGCACCGGCATGGTCATCGGCTCGCCCGGCTTCATGGCCCCGGAGCAGATCCTCGGGGAGAGCTCGGGCCCGAAGTGCGACGTGTTCGCGCTCGGCTGCCTGCTGATGTACGCGGCCACGGGCGTGCTGCCCTTCGGCCACGGGGCCAGCAACCAGCACGCCGTGATGTACCGCATCGTCGAGGGCGAGCCGGACCTCGGCAGGCTGGACGACGAGCGGCTGCGCGCCCTGGTCGCCCGCTGCCTGACGAAGGACGTGGCCGAACGGCCCGACGTGGCCGAGCTGTTGGCGGACGAGGAGCGGCTCGCGGCGGTGCCGTCGGGTACGCGGCTGCCCGGCGCGGTCGTCACGCACCTCGCGCAGCAGTCCGCCCGGCTCCTGGACGCGGAGGCCACCACGCCCGTACGCGAGGAGTCCGCACCGCCCGCGGAACGGGAACGGGACCAGGCCCCGGACCCGGACCCGGACCCGGACCGGGCGACGGCCCACCTCGGCGGGCCCAGGCCGAAGCCCGCGGCACCGGCCGGAGCGGCCGGAGCCGCCGGTTCGGAAGAGGCGGCAGGAGCGGAAGGGGCGGCAGAGGCGGCAGGAGTGGCAGGAGCGGCTCTGGCCGAGCCGAAGCGTGTGCGGCGGCGCAGCCCCTGGCTGCTCGCCCTGCCGGTGGTCGCGGTGCTCGCCCTCGGCGGCGGCACGTTCGCCTTCCTCCAGGACTTCGGCGGCCCCGGCGGCGACGACGCGCCCCCGCAGGGCGGCCCGGCCGCCTCGTCAGGCCCCAACTCCCTTTCCAAGCCGAGCAGTTCACCCTCCGGTGACGGCAAGGACGACAAGAAGAAGGACGGCAAGGACAAGGACAAGGACGGCGGCAAGGAGGCGGGCGGCGCCGGCGACGACCAGGGCGAGGCCGGCTCCGGGGGCCCGTCCGGCACGGACTCCGCCGGGTCCGACGGCGACGCGGCGGGCACCGGGGCCGACGGCACCGGCTCCGGAACGTCCACCGGTAGTGACTCCGGGTCGGCGGACGGCGGCGGCTCCGACGGCTCCGGCTCCTCCGACGGCGACGCGAGCGGCGGAGGTGCGGTGCCTGACTTCTTCGTCGACACTTGGAGGTACGCCGAGTCCGCCAACGTCAACAGTCAGCCCGAGACGGTCACGATCTCCGCGGGCGGCTCGGTGCGCATGGTCGTCGATGTGAACGGCTCCAGCTGCTCGTACACGGCCCATGTGACGTCCAAGTCCAACCAGAACACCCGCATCGACATCGGTACGGCGACGCTCACCACCACCGGCGTCCCCTACTGCTACAAGACGAAGGACCCGTCGTACTTCACCGTGAACGGCAGCGGGATCCAGCACAACGTGGGCCCCGCACACAGCGACGGCTACTACTACAAGCGCTCCTGACCGTGTGCCCGCACCGGCGCCCCCGCCCCGGGGAACGCCGGGCGGAACCGCCCCGTGACAGCGGCGGTCGCCGCGCCCCGTGAACGGTGGGCGACGGCGCCGCCAACGGCCGCCCAACGGCGACCGGCCGTCGTCGGGGCGCTCTTGTGCGGACCGTCGCGAGGGTCTTGGGTGGACGGATGCGTCTTCCGGGGCGGTGTGCGCGCACCGTGTGCGCGCACACTCGCGGAGGTCGCCGCAACGGCCTTCGAACAGGAGGAACCGGCCATGAGTGAGGCCGACTGTACGGAGCACGAGACGCTGGTGACCGAGGACGAGGTGGAGGCGCTCGTCCACGGCATCTGCTTCAAGACCGGACCGCCCAGGACCGTGGGCGTGGAACTCGAATGGCTCGTCCACGAGGTGCGCGCCCCCCGACTCCCCGTGACCCCCGAACGGCGCGCGGCGGCCGCCGCCGCACTGCGCGCCCTGCCCCTCGGTTCGGCCCTGACGGTCGAACCCGGCGGCCAGCTGGAGCTGAGCTCGCTGCCCGCCGCCTCCCTGACGGAGTGCGTCGCCTCCGTCTCGGCCGACCTCCGCCTCGCCCGCACCGCCCTCGGCGACCTCGGGCTCGGCCTCTCCGGGCTCGGCCAGGACCCCTGGCACCCGCCGCGCCGCCTCCTCGACGACGCGCGGTACGTCGCCATGGAGCGCTACTTCGACCGCTTCGGGCCCGCCGGGCGCGCCATGATGTGCTCCACGGCCTCGGTGCAGATCTGCCTCGACGCCGGGTACGAGGAGCCGGGCCCGCTCGGGCACGGGCGGCGCTGGCGACTGGCCCATCTGCTCGGCGCGGTCCTGGTCGCCGCGTTCGCCAACTCCCCGTTGGGCAGGGGCCGTTCGACCGGTTGGCGGTCCACCCGGCAGGCGGTGTGGGCGGCCATCGAACCGGGCCGCAGCGCCGCCCCCGCGGAGACCGCCGAGCCCCGCACCGCCTGGGCCCGGCACGCCCTGGACGCCCCGGTGATGTGCGTGCGCACCCCCGAGGGGCCGTGGCTGGTGCCGGAGCGGGTCAGCTTCCGGGACTGGCTGCGCGGCGGCGCGCTGCCCCGGCCGCCGACCCGCGCGGACCTCGACTACCACCTGACGACGCTGTTCCCGCCGGTCCGGCCGCGCGGCCACCTGGAGCTGCGGATGATCGACGCGCAGCCAGGGCCGGACGGCTGGCTCGTGCCGCTCGCCGTCACCGAGGCCCTGTTCGAGGACGCGCAGGCCGCGGAGCGCGCGTACCGCACCGTGAAGCCCCTGGCCGAGCGGGCGCTCGGCGAGGACGGCGAGACCGCCCCGGCGCCGTGCAACCCGCTGTGGCTGGACGCGGCGCGGCACGGCCTGGCCGACCCGGAGCTGCGCGAGGCCGCCGCGGACTGCTTCGCCGCCGCCCTGGAGGCGCTGCCGCGGCGCGGCGCGTCCACGGAGGTGGTGGACGCCGTCGGCGCGTTCGCGGAACGCCATGTCGCGCGGGGCCGCTGCCCCGCCGACGACCTGCTCGACGAAGTGCACGGGAGGACACCTTGAGCACCCCCCTGGACCCGCCCGACGAGGAAGCCCTCCGCACCGCCGCGCGGGCCGCCCTGACCACGGCGAGGGACCGCACCCGGCTGCTCACCACCTGCGTGGACGAGGCCGAACTCACCGCCCAGCACTCGCCGTTGATGTCCCCGCTCGTCTGGGACCTCGCGCACATCGGCAACCAGGAGGAGCAGTGGCTGCTGCGCGCCGTCGCGGGGCGCGAGCCGATGCGGCCCGAGATCGACTCGGTGTACGACGCGTTCGAGCACCCGCGCGCGGAGCGCCCCTCGCTTCCGCTGCTTCCGCCGGACGAGGCGCACCGGTACGCGGCGGAGGTGCGCGGCCGCGCCCTGGACGTCCTGGACACCAGCGCGCTGCGCGGCTCGACCCTGGTGGACGCGGCGTTCGCGTTCGGCATGATCGCCCAGCACGAGCAGCAGCACGACGAGACGATGCTGATCACCCACCAGCTCCGCAAGGGCCCGGCGGCGCTCACCGCGCCCGAACCGCCCCCGGTCGCACGACCCCTGACGGTGCGTGAAGTCCTCGTACCCGGCGGCCCGTTCACCATGGGCACGTCGACGGAGCCGTGGGCCCTGGACAACGAGCGCCCGGCGCACCGCCGCGAGGTGGCGGCGTACTGGATCGACACGGCCCCGGTGACCTGCGGCGCGTATCTGGAGTTCCTGGCCGACGGCGGCTACGACGAGCCGCGTTGGTGGGACCCGGCGGGCTGGGCGTACGTACGCGAGCACGGCCTCGCGGCGCCGCTGTTCTGGCGCCGGGACGGCGGGCAGTGGCTGCGCCGCCGCTTCGGCGTCACGGAGCCGGTGCCGCTGAACGAGCCGGTGCTGCACGTGAGTTGGTACGAGGCGGACGCGTACGCCCGCTGGGCGGGCCGCCGCCTGCCGACCGAGGCCGAGTGGGAGAAGGCCGCCCGGCACGACCCGGCCGCCGACCGCTCCCGGCGCTACCCGTGGGGCGACGCCGACCCGACCCCGGACCTCGCCAACCTCGGCCAACGCCACCTGCGCCCGGCCCCGGCGGGGGCGTACGAGGCGGGCCAATCACCCCTGGGCGTACGGCAGTTGATCGGTGACGTGTGGGAGTGGACGGCGAGCGACTTCCTGCCGTACCCGGGGTTCGCGGCGTTCCCGTACCGCGAGTACTCGGAGGTGTTCTTCGGCGGCGACCACAAGGTGCTGCGCGGCGGCTCGTTCGCCGTGGACCGGGTGGCCTGCCGGGGCACGTTCCGCAACTGGGACTATCCGGTGCGGCGGCAGATCTTCTCCGGCTTCCGCACGGCGCGGGACGCGAGCGTGGACGAGGCTGCGGGGGCCGCGGGGGCCGCGGGGGCCGCGGGCGGGGCGGTGGTGCGCTGATGTGCCGCCACCTCGCCTACCTGGGCCCACCGGAACCCCTCGGCGAGCTCCTCGTCCGCCCGCCGCACAGCCTGTACGCGCAGTCCTGGGCGCCGCGCCGGCAGCGGCACGGGACGGTCAACGCCGATGGTTTCGGGGTGGGTTGGTACGCGGACGGCGACCCGGTGCCGGCCCGCTACCGGCGCGCGGGGCCGGTCTGGGGCGACCTGTCCTTCGCCGACCTGGCGCGGGTGGTGCGCAGCGGCGCGCTGCTCGCGGCGGTACGGGACGCCACGCGCGCGGACGCGGACGGGGAGGCCGCGGCGGCCCCGTTCGCGTACGGCCCGTGGCTGTTCAGCCACAACGGCATGGTGGCCGGCTGGCCCGACTCCCTTGCCGATGCCGCCCGTTCACTGCCGCCGGCCGAGTTGCTGTCCCTGGAGGCACGCTGCGACTCGGCGCTCGTCTGGGCGCTGCTGCTGCACCGGCTGCGGTCCGGGGACGAGCTGCCGCAGGCGCTCGCCGACACGGTCGCCGAGGTCGCGGCCGCCGCGCCGCATTCCCGCCTCAACCTGCTCGTCACGGACGGCACGGTGATCGCGGCGACGGCCTGGGGCGACAGCCTCTGGTACCTGCACGACCCGGCCGCCGGCCGCACGGCCGTCGCCTCCGAGCCGTACGACGACTCCCCCGAGTGGCACGAAGTGCCCGACCGGACACTGCTGACCGCGATCCGCACGGACGTGCTGCTGACCCCGCTGAAGGACCCGGACCCGAAGGACCCCGAACCGCGGAACCCCGACCCGCGGAACCCCGAGCCGAAGGAGCCGATGGCGTGAGCACGTTGCAGTTCACCCGCACCCTGCCCGAGGACGCCACCGGCGCCGCCCTGCGCACCGACGTCCGTACCGGCCTGACCGCCTCGCCGAAGACGCTGCCGCCGAAGTGGTTCTACGACGCGCGCGGCAGCGAGCTGTTCGACGAGATCACCACCCTGCCCGAGTACTACCCGACCCGCGCCGAGCGGGAGATCCTCCTGACCCGCGCCGACGAGATCGCCGCCGCGACCGGGGCGCGCACCCTCATCGAGCTGGGCTCCGGCTCGTCCGACAAGACCCGCCATCTCCTGGACGAGCTGGGCGAGTTGAAGATGTACGTGCCGGTCGACGTCAGCGAGAGCGCGCTGCGGCAGGCGGGCGAGTCACTGCGTGCGGAGCACCCCGCCCTCGACGTGCACGCCCTGATCGCCGACTTCACGGCCCCGCTCACGCTGCCCGCCACGCCGGGGCCGCGCCTGGTGGCATTCCTCGGCGGCACGCTCGGCAACCTGCTCCCCGCGGAGCGCGCCGCGTTCCTGTCGTCGGTACGGGCCCTGCTCTCGCCGGGCGACACGCTGCTGCTCGGCACGGACCTGGTCAAGGACGAGGGGACGCTGGTGGCGGCGTACGACGACGCGGCGGGGGTGACGGCACGGTTCAACAAGAACGTCCTGAACGTCATCAACCGCGAACTGGGCGCCGACTTCGACCCGGCCGCGTTCGACCACGTGGCCCGCTGGGACCGCGAGCGGGAGTGGATCGAGATGCGGCTGCGGGCGCGGGCGGACCTGTCCGTGAAGATCCCGGAACTGGAGCTCGCGGTGGACTTCGCGGCGGGTGAGGAGTTGCGCACGGAGATCTCGGCGAAGTTCCGCGAGGGCGGCGTCCGCACCGAACTCCAGGCAGCGGGCCTCACCCCCACCCACTGGTGGACGGACGAAGCGGGCCGCTTCGCACTGTCCCTGTCACGGGCGTAGCAAGCGGGCCTGAGGCTTTCCGGCTTCCCCCTCCCCACCCCTTCCCGAAAGCCCTACCGGACAGCCCCGGGGGCCAGCCCCCGGACCCCCGCTCCTCAAACGCCGGAGAGGCTGGATTTTGCGGGCTCGGCCTGGATTCAGCCCGGGTTGGACCCGAGGCTGAGGCAGGCCCCGCAAGACCTGGCCTTTCAGGGGCGCGAGGAACTGCGCGACCAGCCACGACGCACCCGGCAGCCGAAAACACAGCGCCGCAGGCTTTCGGAAAGGGGCGGGGAGGGGCAGGCCCCGCAAGACCTGGCCTTTCAGGGGCGCGGGGAACTGCGCGACCAGCCACGACGGCGCCGGCAGCCGAAAGACAGCCGGGGAACGGGGGCGCAGCCCCCATAGCCGTCCGCAGGACTTTCGGGAAGGGGCGGGGAGGGGATAACCACGACGGCACGACCGCCAAGGCCACAGCCGGAGGGAACTGGGCCGGGGCAGCCCCGGGACGGGGGGCGGGGTTGTCCGCAGAGCGGGGCGGGGCCGTCTCCGGAAGCGGGGGCGGGGTTCTCGCCGGAGCGGGGCTGGGCGGCAGCCCCGGCACGGGCGGGGGCGAACGCGGAGCGGGGCGGGGCCACCCCCGGAACAGGGCGGGGTTGTCCACGAAGCGGAGCGGCGGCACCCCCGAAGCCGGGCGGAGGCGTCCCCAGAGCAGGGCTGAGGCATCCCCAAAGCCGGACTGGGGCGGCAACCCGGCACGGTGCGGGGTTGGCCGCGAAGCAGGGCAGGGCCGTCCCCGAAGCAGGGGCGGGGTTGTCCGCAGAGCAGGGCAGGGGCACCCCCGAAACGGGGCGGAGGCCCCCGGAGCGGGGCAGGGCTGGGGCGGCAACCCGGGGCGGTGCGGGGTTGGCCACGAAGCAGGGCAGGGGCACCCCCGAAGCAGGGCGGTGGCACCCCCAAAACAGGGCGGGGCCCCCGAAGCGGGGTGTCAGGGGCTGCCCCTGGCGACGAGTCGCCTCGCGCCACGCCGCCCCCTGGGGCACGGTGGTGGAGTCGTCACCACGCGAAAGGAGTGCGGCCGCCATGTCCGACCACACGTACCGGGTCTCCGAGATCGTCGGCACCTCACAAGAGGGCGTCGACCAGGCCATCCGCAACGGCATCGCCCGCGCCGCACAGACGCTGCGCGGCCTCGACTGGTTCGAGGTGACCCAGGTCCGCGGCCACATCGTCGACGGGCAGATCGAGCACTACCAGGTCGGCCTCAAGGTCGGCTTCCGCATGGAGGACGCGGAGGGCTGAGCTCCGGAGGGGCGGGCCTCAGGTCCGCCCCTCCCGCTCCTGCGCGTCCTTCAACTCGGCCGACGCGTCCGCCCAACGGGCCCGTACGACCCGGAATCCCGCCTGCCGTGCGGCCTCGCAGACCAGTTCGTCGTCGTCGACGAGGACCCGCACCTCGCGGCCGCGGGCGAGGCGGCGCAGCACGTCCAGCTTGGTGTGCCGGGCGGGCCTGCGGTCGCTGTCGCTCCGCATCCAGATCCGCCCCGCCGGCAGCCCGTACCGGTCGAGCCAGGCCTCCGTGTCGGCGCGGCAGCGCTCGGGGCGGCCGGTGAGGTACTGGATCTCGCACTCCTCCGCGTGCTCGCGGACCAGGGCGAGGCCGTCGGCGAGCGGCGGGTCGTCGGGGGCGGCCGCGAAGAAGCCGTTCCAGTCGCGCGGCCTGCCTTGAAGGAAGTGCTGGCGGTGCGCGGTGTCGGCGAGGGTGTTGTCGAGGTCGAACAGGGCCAGCGGCCGGGACACGTCGCTCATCCGGCCAGCGTATCGACGGGTTCGGGAAGTCCGCGCGGCCGTCGGGCGTTGTACGGACCGTGACTTCAGCGACCGCATCGACCCCACCGGCCCCGCCCCCTGCGCTCGCGCGCACGCGTTTCTCCGTGCTCGACCGCTCCCGCACCCTGCGAGGGCAGGACGCGCCCTCCGCGCTCCGCGCCACCGTGGCCTTCGCGCAGCAGGCGGAGGCGCTCGGCTACCACCGCTTCTGGGTCTCGGAGCACCACAGCGTGCCCGGCGTCGCGGGCTCCGCGCCGACCGTGCTCGCGGCGGCGGTGGCGGCGGCGACGCGGACGATCCGGGTCGGCACCGGCGGCGTGATGCTGCCGAACCATCAACCCCTCGTCGTGGCCGAGCAGTTCGGGGTCCTGGAGTCGCTGTTCCCCGGCCGGATCGACATGGGCCTCGGCCGTTCCGTCGGCTTCACGGGCGGGGTGCGCAAGGCCCTCGGCCGGGACAAGGACGACGCCCGCGACTTCGGCGCCCAGCTGCGCACCCTCCTCGGCTTCCTCACCGGCGACCAGACGGAGCACCCGCAGGTGCACGCCCACCCCGCGGAGGGGCTGCGGATCCCGCCGTACGTCCTGGCGATGGGCGAGGGCGCGACGCTCGCGGCGGAGGCCGGGCTGCCGCTCGTCATCGGCGATCTGCGCGGCCGCACCCGCATGCTGGAGGCGATCGGCCGGTACCGCGACGGCTTCAAGCCCTCCGTCTGGGCCGACGAGCCGTACGTGATCATCTCGGGCACCGTCGCCGTGGCGGCCGACAGGGCGGCGGCGCGGCGACTCCTCGTCCCCGAGGCCTGGGCGATGGCGTACTCGCGCACCCACGGCACGTTCCCGCCCCTCGCCCCCGCCGAGGAGATCGAGGCGCGCGAAATGACCGCGAAGGAACGGGAGTTCTACGAGTCGGGCCTCGCCGGACAGGTGCACGGCACCGAGGACGAGGTGGCCGCCGCCCTGGACGACCTGATCACGGCGAGCGGCGCGGACGAGGTCCTGGTCACGACGTCCACGTACGACCGCGACGGCATGCTGGACTCGTACCGGAGGCTCGCCCGCCTTGCCGGTCTCACGACCGCCTAGAATCTTGGGGTTTGTCCAGCGATACGCCAAGACACCGAGACCCCGAGACCCCCGCGGAGCGCCCCGTGACGACCAGTCCGCCGACGATCGGTCCGCAGCCGATCAGTGCCCAGGAGCACGACCCGTACGTCCGGGTGCGCGGGGCCCGTGAGCACAATCTGCGGGGTGTCGACGTGGACGTGCCGCGGGACGTGCTCGTGGCGTTCACCGGGGTGTCCGGCTCGGGGAAGTCGTCCCTTGCGTTCGGGACGATCTACGCGGAGGCGCAGCGGCGTTACTTCGAGTCGGTGGCGCCGTACGCGCGCCGGCTGATCCACCAGGTGGGGGCGCCGAAGGTGGGCGAGATCAGGGGCCTTCCGCCGGCGGTCTCCCTGGAGCAGCGGCGCTCCGCGCCGACCTCGCGCTCCTCGGTGGGCACGGTGACGACGCTCTCCAACTCGCTGCGGATGCTGTTCTCGCGCGCGGGCGACTACCCGGAGGGCGCCGAGCGCCTCGACTCCGACGCCTTCTCCCCCAACACGGCCGCGGGCGCCTGCCCCGACTGTCACGGCCTGGGCCTGGTGCACCGTACGACGGAGGCGCTGCTCGTGCCCGACCCGGCGCTCTCCATCCGGGAGGGCGCGATCGCGGCGTGGCCGGGCGCGTGGCAGGGCAAGAACCTGCGCGACGTGCTCGACGCGCTCGGGTACGACGTGGACCGGCCGTGGCGTGAACTGCCGCAGCGGGAGCGGGACTGGATCCTGTTCACCGACGAGCAGCCGGTCGTCACGGTGCACCCGGTGCGCGAGGCGGGCCGCATCCACCGCCCGTACCAGGGCACGTACATGAGCGCCCGGCGGTACGTGCTGAAGACGTTCGCGGACTCCAAGAGCCAGACGTTGCGCGCGAAGGCCGAGCGGTTCCTGGAGAGCACTCCGTGTGCGGGCTGCGCGGGGCGGCGGCTGCGCCCGGAGGCGCTCGCGGTGACGTTCGCGGGGCGCACCATCGCGGAGTTGGCAGCCCTGCCGCTGACCGCGCTCGCGGCCCTCCTGCGGGAGTCGGACGGCGACGAGACGGCCCGCGTCCTCACCGCCGACCTGCTCGCCCGGATCGAGGTCATCACCGAACTCGGCTTGGGCTACCTGGGGTTGGACCGCTCGACGCCCACGCTCTCGGCGGGCGAGCTGCAACGCCTGCGCCTGGCAACGCAGTTGAGGTCCGGGCTTTTCGGCGTGGTGTACGTCCTGGACGAGCCGTCGGCGGGCCTGCACCCGGCGGACACCGAGGCGCTGCTCACGGTCCTGGACCGGCTGAAGGCGGCGGGCAACTCGGTGTTCGTGGTCGAGCACCACCTCGACGTCGTACGACGGGCCGACTGGCTGGTCGACGTGGGCCCGCGGGCCGGCGAGCACGGCGGGCAGGTGCTGCACAGCGGTCCGCCGGCGGCGCTCGCGGACGTCGCGGAGTCGGCGACCCGGCGCTTCCTGTTCGAGCCGCCGAAGGCGGGGACGCGGACGGTGCGCGAGCCGGACGGCTGGCTGAAGCTGGCCGGGGTGACGCGGCACAACCTGCGGGACGTCGACGCGGAGTTCCCGCTCGGCACGTTCACCGCGGTCACCGGGGTGTCGGGCTCGGGCAAGTCGACCCTGGTGGGCCAGGAACTCCCCCTGGCCGCCGAGGAGTCGACGTCGGTGCGGCGCGTGGTCCAGGTCGACCAGCGGCCCATCGGTCGTACGCCGCGCTCCAACCTGGCCACGTACACGGGTCTCTTCGACGTCGTACGGAAGGTGTTCGCGGAGACGGAGGAGGCGCGGGCGCGCGGGTACCGGGTGGGCCGGTTCTCCTTCAACGTGTCCGGCGGGCGCTGCGAGACCTGCCAGGGCGAGGGGTTCGTCTCGGTCGAGCTGCTGTTCCTGCCCAGTACGTACGCGCCGTGCCCGGACTGCGGCGGGGCCCGCTACAACCCCGAGACGCTCCAGGTCGCGTACCGGGGGCGGACCATCGCCGAGGTGCTCGACCTGACTGTGGAGGCGGCCGCCGAGTTCTTCGCGGACGTGCCGGCGGCGGCGCGCAGCCTGGCCTCGCTGCTCGACGTGGGCCTCGGCTATCTGCGGCTCGGGCAGCCCGCGACGGAGCTGTCCGGCGGCGAGGCGCAGCGCATCAAACTCGCCAGCGAGCTGCAGCGGGTGCAGCTCGGTCGCACCCTGTACGTGCTCGACGAGCCGACGACGGGCCTGCACCCGGCCGACGCGGAGGTCCTGATGCGGCAGCTGCACGGCCTGGTGGACGCGGGCAGCACGGTCGTGGTCGTCGAGCACGACATGGCGGTGGTGGCCGACGCGGACTGGGTGATCGACCTGGGGCCCGGCGGCGGCGACGAGGGCGGCCGGATCGTCGCCGCGGGGCCGCCCGCGCGGGTGGCACGGGCGGCGGGGAGCCGGACGGCGGCGTACCTGGCGGCGGCACTGGAGGCCGGTTCCTGAGGCCCGGCCGCTCAGCCGTCCTCGGCGGGCGGCGCCACGAACTGCACGTCGAGGACGATCTTCACGACCTCGCCGAGCAGTCCGGGCGCGAAGTCGAGGCCGTAATCGCTGCGCCGCAGCTCGCCCGTGGCCTCGAAGCCGGCGTGCTTGCTGCCGTCCATCGGGACGTCCACGAGGCCGCCGAACTCCACGGCGAAGGTGATCGGCCGGGTGACGTCGCCGATGGTGACGTCGCCGACGAGCGTCCAGTCCTCGCCCGCGCCCTCGATCCGGGTGGAGCGGAACGTCATGGTGGGCCGCTCGGCGACGTCGAGGAGGTCGGAGGCGCGGACGTGCGCGTCCCGGTCGGCGTTGCCGGTGTCGATCGAGTCGAGGGCGACGGTCGCCGTGATCTCGGTGTCCGCGAGGGTCTCGCCGACGACGAGCGAGGCCTCCAGCCGGTTGAAGCGGCCGCGGACCTTGGCGATACCGAGGTGCCGGATCGTGAAGCCGACGGCGGAGTGGAACGGGTCGAAAGCCCAGGTCCCGGCGGGCAGGGGCAGTACGGGGGCAGTGGTCTGCGAAGTCATGCGGCAAGCCTGCGGCTCCGGCGGGCACGGGAGGAAGGCCGTACCGAGGCTGGTAGTGGCAGGGCCACGCTGAGCACGCGCCGCGACCGTACGATCGACGGGTGAGCGACAACGACCTGGGCGTCTACCTCCGCAGCCTCCGCGAGTCCGTGACCCCGGCCGACGTGGGCCTGCCCGCGGGGCCGCGCCGCCGCACGCCCGGCCTGCGCCGCTCCGAGCTGGCGATGCTGGCGGGGATCAGCGTCGAGTACCTGGCCCGCCTGGAGCAGGGCCGCGACCGGCACCCCTCGGCGCAGGTCCTGGCCTCGCTCTGCGACGCCCTGCAGCTGCCCCTGGAGGCGCGGGCCCGGCTGCGGAACCTGCTGAAGGCCGAGGAGGGCTCGTACATGTGCGGGGCCGCGCCGATGCCGGCCCGCGAGGTGCGGCCGACGGTGCGCGTGCTGATCGACCGCCTCGAACCCACTCCTGCGGTCGTCCTGAACCTCCTCGGCGAGGCCGTCGCGTACACGGAGGCGTACGCCCGCCTCGTCGGCCCGGTCGGCGCCCTGGACGACGACCCGCCGAGCCTGCTCCGCTACCTCTTCACGGACCCGCGTGCGCGGGCGGCCTACCCGGACTGGGACCACGTCGCGGACGAGCAAGTGGCCGCGCTGCACTACGACTTGAGCCGCTCGGACCCGTATGTCGCGGAGCTGGTCGAGGAGTTGACGATCACGGCGGGCACGGAGTTCACCGACCGCCTCGCCGGCGGCCGCCTCCCCACCCCCATGGGCATGACCCGCTTCGTCCACCCGGAGGTGGGCGAACTCCGCCTGGCCTACGAGACGTTGACCCTCCCGGAGACGGACGGCCAACACGTCCTGATCCACCTCCCCGCAGACGCGGCCACGGGCCGGGCCCTGGACCGGTTGCAGGGGCTTCGGCCTGGGGGGTTGCGGGCGGTCTCGGGGGAGTGAGCTTGCTTGTGCCGAGGGCTTGCTGGAGAGCGTGGAGTCAGCGAACGGTGATGTCGAAGACGTAGTACGCGGGCTCGCTGCCCGGCGTCGAGGTGGCGGTCGGCAGGGGCGCGCCGGAAGGCGGGGGCGTCCCGCCCTCTCCGCCGCAGTCCCCGTTGACGCAGTACAGCAACCTCACCTTCGTGCTGCCGGGCTCCACCCCGCGGAACGTGAAGTGCTGGGTGCTGCCGTCCCCGCCGTCGTTGTCCCCGCTGTCCCCGCCGTCCCGGCCCCTGCCGACGAGGCGGACGACATCGCGGTCCGGCCGCGGATCCGCCAGCGACCAGCTCTGCCCCCGAGAGACCCCGGCCGGCAACTCCAGCTCGAACTCCTCCCCCGCGTCCACTTCGATGGACCGGTCGACGGGCTCGTACGAAGCCGGCCCGAAAAGCCCGCAGCCCGTGAGGACGAGGAGAGCCGGCACCAGGCCGAGAGGGGCGAGGCGGCGGCTTGCGCGAGGCGAGGCGATCATGGGCGGTGAACCTAACAGAGAGCGATGACGGCCCCCAACTGCCGTCATCGCTCTCCTCGTTCACCGCACGCGCCGTGGCCGCTCAGCCGACGGTGCGGGCCCGGGGTCAGCCCCGGGAGACCTTCCGATTCGCCCGCAGCCACTCCTTGTTCATCGCCGCGATCGAGGGCAGCGGGATCCCCTTCGGGCAGGCCGTCGCGCATTCGCCGGTGAGGGTGCAGCCGCCGAAGCCCTCCGCGTCCATCTGGCCGACCATGTCGAGGACGCGGGTCTCGCGCTCGGGGGCGCCCTGCGGGAGGACGTTGAGGTGGTTGACCTTGGCCGATGTGAACAGCATCGCCGAACCGTTCGGGCAGGCCGCCACACACGCCCCGCAGCCGATGCACTCGGCGTGCTCGAAGGCGTAGTCGGCGTCCGGCTTCGGGACCGGGGTGGCGTGCGCCTCGGGGGCGGAACCCGTCGGGGCCGAGACGTAGCCGCCGGCCTGGATGATGCGGTCGAAGGCCGAGCGGTCCACGACCAGGTCCTTCACCACCGGGAACGCCGCCGCCCGCCACGGCTCGATGTCGATCGTGTCGCCGTCGCGGAAGGACCGCATGTGGAGCTGGCAGGTGGTGGTGCGCTCGGGCCCGTGGGCGTCGCCGTTGATCACCAACGAGCAGGCGCCGCAGATGCCTTCGCGGCAGTCGTGGTCGAAGGCGACGGGGTCCTCGCCCCGGAGGATCAGCTCCTCGTTCAGGGTGTCCAGCATCTCCAGGAAGGACATGTCGGACGAGATGCCGTCGACCTCGTACGTGGACATGGCGCCGTCGGCGTCGGCGTTGCGCTGCCGCCAGACGCGCAGGGTCAGCTTCATCAGGCGTAGCTCCGCTGTGTGGGGTGGACGTACTCGAAGACGAGGTCTTCCTTGTGGAGGGTCGGGGCCTGGCCCGTCCCCGTGAACTCCCAGGCCGCCGCGTACGAGAACTCCTCGTCGCGGCGCTCGGCCTCGCCGTCGGGGGTCTGGGACTCCTCGCGGAAGTGGCCGCCGCAGGACTCGGCGCGGTGCAGCGCGTCGAGGCACATGAGCTCGGCGAGCTCCAGGTAGTCGATGATGCGGTTGGCCTTCTCCAGGGACTGGTTGAACTCCTCGCCGACCCCGGGGACCTTGATGCGGCGCCAGAACTCGTCCCGGATCTGCGGGATGCGGTCGAGTGCCTTGCGCAGCCCCGCCTCGGTGCGGGCCATGCCGCAGAACTCCCACATGACCTCGCCGAGTTCACGGTGGAAGGAGTCGGGCGTGCGGTCGCCGTCGACGGCGAGGAGTCGGGCGATCCGGTCCTCGGTCTCCGTCAACACCTCACGGACGACGGGGTGTCGGTCGTCGACCTCGTCCTTGTGGGGGTTGCGTGCGAGGTAGTCGTTGATGGTGGAGGGGAGGACGAAGTAGCCGTCGGCGAGGCCCTGCATCAGCGCGCTGGCGCCGAGCCGGTTCGCGCCGTGGTCGGAGAAGTTGGCCTCGCCGATCGCGAACAGGCCGGGCACGGTGGTCTGCAGGTCGTAGTCGACCCACAGGCCGCCCATCGTGTAGTGCACGGCGGGGTAGATCCGCATCGGGACCGTGTACGGGTCCTCGTCGGTGATCCGTGCGTACATGTCGAAGAGGTTGCCGTACTTGGCCTCGACGGCCTTGCGGCCCATGCGCTTGATGGCGTCCGCGAAATCGAGGTAGACGCCCTGGCCGCCGGGGCCCACTCCCCTGCCCTCGTCGCAGACGTTCTTCGCGGCGCGCGATGCGATGTCGCGCGGGACGAGGTTGCCGAAGGACGGGTAGATGCGCTCCAGGTAGTAGTCGCGCTCGTCCTCGGGGATCTTGTTCGGCGGCCGGTCGTCGCCCTTGGCCTTGGGCACCCAGATACGGCCGTCGTTGCGCAGCGACTCGCTCATCAGCGTCAGCTTCGACTGGTGGTCGCCGGTGCGCGGGATGCAGGTGGGGTGGATCTGCGTGAAGCAGGGGTTGGCGAAGTACGCGCCGCGCCGGTGCGCCCGCCACACGGCCGTGGCGTTGGAGTTCATGGCGTTGGTGGAGAGATAGAAGACGTTGCCGTAGCCGCCGCTCGCGAGCACCACCGCGTCCGCGAAGTACGTCTCGATCTTGCCGGTGATCAGGTCGCGGGCGACGATGCCGCGGGCCCGCCCGTCGACGACGATGACGTCCAGCATCTCCGTACGGGGATGCAGTTCGACGTTGCCCGCTGCGACCTGCCGGGACAGCGCCTGGTACGCGCCGAGCAGCAGCTGCTGGCCCGTCTGCCCGCGGGCGTAGAAGGTCCGCGACACCTGCACGCCGCCGAAGGAGCGGGTGTCGAGCAGACCGCCGTACTCGCGGGCGAAGGGCACGCCCTGCGCGACGCACTGGTCGATGATCTCGACGGAGATCTGCGCGAGCCGGTGCACGTTGGACTCGCGGGCCCGGAAGTCGCCGCCCTTGACCGTGTCGTAGAACAACCGGTGCACGGAGTCGCCGTCGTTGCGGTAGTTCTTCGCGGCGTTGATGCCGCCCTGCGCGGCGATGGAGTGGGCGCGGCGCGGGGAGTCCTGGTAGCAGAACTGGACGACGTGGTAGCCCTGTTCGGCAAGGGTCGCGCCCGCCGAGCCGCCCGCGAGGCCGGTGCCGACGACGATCACGGTCTGCTTGCGGCGGTTGGCGGGGTTGACCAGCTTCGCCTCGAAGCGGCGGGTGTCCCAGCGCTCGGCGATCGGCCCGGTGGGCGCCTTGGCGTCGACGACCGGCTCGCCGGTGGCGTAGTCCTCGTACGAGTTCAGGGTGCTCATTCAGCTCACCACTCCGGTCATGACGGCGACGGGTACGGACACGAAGCCCACGGTCAGCAGCAGCGCGAGCCCGTTGGCGGCGGTCTTCAGGGCGCGGTCCCTGGCGGCGCTGCCCACGCCGAGGGTCTGGGCCGCGCTCCAGAAGCCGTGCCGGACGTGGAAGCCGAGGGCGACCATCGCGACGATGTAGATGACGTTGCCGTACCAGGTCGAGAAGGTCGCGACGACGTTCTGGTACGCCTCGCCGTGCACCGCGTGCTCGTTGACGGTGAGGGTCGTCAGGTCGAGCAGGTGCCAGACGATGAACAGGCCGAGGATGATGCCGCCCCAGCGCATGGTCCGGGTCGCGTAGCTCGCCCGCTTCCGCTTGTGCACGTACTTCGTCGGCCGCGCGTTGATGTCCCGCCGGCTCAGCTGGTACGCGGACACCGCGTGCGCCACGACGGCCAGGACGAGGACGATGCGGACCAGCCAGAGCGTCCACTCGTAGTGCATGAAGGGCTCGCCGACGGTGCGCAGCCAGTGCGCATAGCCGTTGAACTCGTCCGTCCCGAAGAAGATCTTGAGGTTGCCCAGCATGTGGACGACCAGGTACAGGAGCATGACGAGGCCGCTCACAGCCATCACCGTCTTCTTGCCGACGGTCGATTCCCAGAAGCCGGGTGTCTTCGACGGCCGTCGGTCCATCCGCGTTGCCCGCGTTGCCAGAGCCATGACTCAGGACGCTACGGGCCGAAGGCCCCAGAGGTCCAAGACATGGTCCCGCTGATTTCCATAGTGAATGCCTATCGACCGGTTACACTGGGCCTCATGCAGTTGCAGCAGCTCCAATACTTCGTCGCGGTGGCCGAGACCCGGCACTTCACCAGGGCCGCGGAGCAGGTGCACGTGGCGCAGCCCTCGCTCTCCCAGCAGATCCGGTCCCTGGAACGGGAGTTGGGCGCGGAGCTGTTCAGCCGGGCACGCGGCAACATCACGCTCACGGACGCCGGCGAGACCCTCCTCCCGCTCGCCCGGCGGATCCTCGCGGACGCGGACACGGCCCGGCAGGAGGTGCAGGAGCTGGGCCGCCTGGAGCGCGGCCGGGTCCGGCTCGGCGCGACGCCGTCGCTCTGCACGGGGCTGCTCCCGGACGTGCTGCGCACCTTCCACGACCGCTATCCCGGCATCCGCCTGCTCATCGAGGAGGGCGGCTCCCACGATCTCGTACGCGAACTCGCCCGCGGCGCGCTCGACTTGGCCCTGGTCGTCCTGCCGCTCCCGTCGCCCTCCCCTGCCCTCACCACCCTTGAGCTGCTGCGCGAGGACCTGGTGGTGGTCTCCTCACCGGAGGCTCCGGCGCCGGGGGTGCGCGGGCGTTCGGTGCGCGTCGCCGACCTGCAGCGCGAGCGCCTCGTGATGTTCCGGCACGGCTACGACCTGCGGGAACTCACGGTCGCCGCATGCCGGGCGGCGGGGTTCGAGCCGGACTTCGCGGTGGAGGGCGGCGAGATGGACGCGGTCCTCGGGTTTGTGCGGGCGGGGCTGGGGGTGGCGGTGGTCCCGCGCATGGTCGCGGCCCGCGCGGGGCGGGGGTTGCGGGTCACACCCCTGACCCGCCCCGGCCTCCACCGCACGATCGCCCTCGCCCACCGCAGCGACGTGGCTCCGCCTCGGGCGGCACGGGAGTTGCAACGGATGCTCATGGAAGCCCCCTAAGGGGCGCGGGGAACTGCGCAAGGGCTAGGCGCAGCCAGCCCTTCCAGGGGCGCGGGGAACTGCGCGAGCAACCCCCACCCAGCCGCAGCGGCCTGCACACCGAAACCCAGCACTACGTGCCCCGATCAGGGGCGCGGGGAACTGCGCGAGCAACCCCCCACCGGCGTGCAGCCCAGGCACAACGGAAGGGCACCCGGCACCGGGGCGCTGTACCCACCCGTTCCGCCCTGCGGAACGCCTGCCCACAGCGTGGAGCGTGGGGAGGGGAAGGAGAGCCGGGAAGGAGCCCCCAACGCGCCGGAGTCGCAAAGGGAAGCAGGGCGCACCCGCAGCCGGAAGGCAAAGGGGAGGCAGGGGGCTTCGCCCCCTGGTAGGTCAACCCGTCGCGTCGACCAACGCCAGCGCGTGCAGCCGGTCCGGCGGCCCCGGCCGGGCGTAGTACCACCCCTGAGCCGTATCGCACCCCAGCTCCCGCAACTGCTCCGCCTGCGCCCCCGTCTCGACCCCCTCGACGGTGACCGACAGGTCGAGACTGTGGGCGAGGGAGACGACTCCCTCCACGATCTTCAGGTCCACCGGATCCACCGGATACCGCTGCATGCCCTGCGTGAACGACCGGTCCAGCTTCAGCACGCTCACCGGCAGCCGCCGCAGGTTCGCCAGGTTCGAGTACCCCGTACCGAAGTCGTCGAGGGCGATGTCCACCCCCATCTCGGCGAGCCGCCGCAACGGCTTCAACAAGTCGTCGTCGGCGCCGATCAGCGCGGACTCCGTGACCTCCAGGCACAGCGCGCCCGGTTCGAGCCCGACCCGCTCCAGGATCTCGACGGTGTCGGAGACCAGGTGCGGGTGGTGCAGCTGTACCGGGGACAGGTTGACGTTGATCCGCAGCGGCCCGGCGTCCGCGTGCCGCTGCTTCCAGTCGCGGGCCTGGCGTACCGCCTCCTCCAGGACCCACCGCCCGAGCGGAACGATCAGGCCGGTGTGCTCGGCGAGCGGGATGAACCGGTCCGGGCCGAGCACCCCGTGCTGCGGATGCGTCCAGCGCACCAGCGCCTCGGCGCCGCTCACCGACCCGTCCGCGAGGTGGACGAGCGGCTGGTACTCGATGAAGAACTCGCCGCGCGCGAGCGCCGCAGGCAGGGCGGTGGTCAGTCCGTGGCGCGTGATCGTACGGGCGTCGACCTCCGGGTCGGCCAGTTCGAAGCGGTTGCCGCCCGCGGACTTGGCCCGGTACATCGTGATGTCGGCGCTGCGCAGCACCTCGGCGGGGCTGCGCTCGCCCGCCGGGCCCTCGACTATGCCGATGGAGCCGCGCACGGTGATCTCGCGGCCCTCGATGCGTACGGGGATCGCGAGCATGGACAGGATGCGTCCCGCCAGCTCGTCCACCTCCCGCTCGGTGTCCGTGCCCGTCGTGAGCGCCACGAACTCGTCGCCGCCGAGTCGCGCCACCATCTCGCCGGGCGCGGTCGCGCAGGACTGCAGCCGGTCGGCGACCTCGACGAGCAGCCGGTCGCCGGCGGCGTGGCCGAGGCTGTCGTTGATGGCCTTGAAGCCGTCGAGGTCGAGGTAGCAGAGGCCGTAGCGCATGCCGTCGCCCGCGGACAGGGCCTTTTCGAGGCGTTCGAAGAACAGGGTGCGGTTGGGCAGTCCGGTGAGCGCGTCGTGCGTCGCCTCGTACCGCAGGCGCAGGTTGAGGAGGCGCCGCTCGGTGGTGTCCTCCATCAGCGCCAGCTGGTACTGCGGGCGGCCCTCGGCGTCGCGGAGCAGGGAGACGGTGAGGTTGGTCCACAGGACGGTGCCGTCGTGGCGGTAGAACGGCTTCTCTACGCGGTACTCCTCGCGCTCGCCGCGGACCAGCTCCTCGTAGAGCCGCCAGACCTGCGGGGCGTCGTCGGGGTGGGTCCAGTCGCCGATGTTGCGGCCGCGGATCTGGTGGTCGAGACCGCCGCCGAACATCCGGGTGAGGGTGTCGTTGACCTGGAGGATGGTGCCGTCGAGGTCGGCGATGCCGATGCCGATCGCGGCGCCCTCGAACACGGCGCGGAAGCGGGCCTCGCTGGCGTGCAGGGCGGCGGCGACCGCGTGCCGGGCGTCGAGCGCGGCCCGCGAGATGGCCTCCTGCTCGGCGAGGGTGCGTTCCTTGAGGGCCTGCGCGAAGCCGGCGGCGACGGCGTGCTGGAGGCGGGAGCAGCGCGATCGGAGCTGGTCCTTGCCGCGCTGTTCGTCCTGCTGGCCGCAGTACAGGACGAGGTACGCGTCGACCACGTCGAGGGTGCGGCTGAGCGCCTCCGGGTCCGTGCAGTGCGTGCCGACGAGGGCGGCGCCGACGGCCTGGCCCTCGGTCGCGTCGAAGGCGTGGGCGGCGAGCGCGTCCCGCAACCGGCGGGCCAGCGGCACCAGTTGCTGTTCGAGCTCGGCCCGGCTGAGCGAGGTGGCCGTGGCGGGGAAGACCGCACGGCTCCAGATCGTGGCGAATCTGCGCAGTCTTCCCTCGGGCCCGTCCGGCGCCGCGCTCTGCTCGGTCACGCGGTGCGCCCCACGCCCGCGTACCCGGAGAACGTGAAGGGGTCCTCCTGCTCCGGGGGCGTCTCGGGCCGCCAGTGCGGCATCTGCACGAGCCCTGGCTCGACCATCTCGTACCCCTCGAAGAAGCGCGCGATCTCTTCGCGCGTGCGCATGACCAGCGGGTTGCGGGTCTTTTCGTAGACACCGACGGTTCCGGCGGCTTCCTCGCGTGCCGGGACGCCGTCGTACGAGGCGTGGGTGACGACGAGGAGGCTGCCGGGCGCGAGCCGGTCGCGCAGCTCGGCGACGGCGGCGTACGGGTCGTCCGCGTCCCCGACGAAGTGCAGGACCGCCACGAGGAGCAGGGCCACCGGCTGCTCCAGGTCCAACATGCCCTTCACCTCGGGGCTGTTGAGGATCTCCTGCGGGCTGCGCAGATCGGCCGCGAGGACCGTCGCCCCCTCGTTTCCTTCGAGTACGGCCCTGCTGTGCTCGACCGCCACCGGGTCGTGGTCGACGTACACGACCTTTGCCCGTGGATTTGCCGCCTGCACCACTGCGTGAACGTTTCCGAACGTGGGAATGCCGGAGCCGATATCGAGGAACTGAGTGATTCCCGATTCGACCGCAAATCGCAGAGCTCGCCTCATGAACGCCCGATTCGCCTGCATGATCTTGGGAAGTCCAGGCATGAACTCCATGGCCTTGCGGGCCGCTTCGCGATCCACCTCGAAATTGTGCGATCCGCCCAGGTAGAAGTCATACATACGGGACACGCTGGGCTTCGAGATGTCGATGCCCGGCGGGGCCCAGGCGGGTCGATCCATCGTGTCTCCAAGGCGTAGGCGAGCCGGTGTTCGAGCCGAGGCTACTGATCGCTCGCCAACGGGTCGAGCAGAACCGGAAATTACTCATCCGTTCTCGGTCACACCCTGCAGCGAGTGCACCTGCAGCTGCACGTGCACTTGGCCGATTGCAGATGCACACGACTGCAGCGCCGCTCCGCCCAACTCGGAGCCGGGGCTTGCCGATCGGGACTCACCGAGGATCGGCGCCCGCACTCCGCTCGCTCCGCGTGACCGCCAACCCCATCCCAATTTCGGGCCTTTTACGGACTGTTGTCCACCTCATGGAGGCACGGACCCGCCACGCGCGGTCACTTCGCCGCCCTGTCGAGCCGCACTGTCGAGCCGCTCGGCCGGTGCACCTCACCAAGCACCGCCCGCGGCACCGGAGTTACCTCCGCCCCGGCCGGTTGTCGCTCGCGCCGCCGGGACCTCTCCCCGCGCCACGGCGGCACAACTACCCGATGAGTAGGCCAAGTTGCCCGACCGCCGCCGCGACCGCCGACAGACCGAGGATGCGGCCCGTACGACCCCGACCGTCGCCGCTTTGACTCGTTCTCGCTGACACATCTCCGGACGGACAGGGGCAAGCCGGTCGACGGTCGGCCGCCGGACATCTGGCCTGGCAACCCGCTTCGAGCTGCGCAGGCCCCACCCCTGGCGCACTCTGAGGGCATGCCCTGGCAAGCGCCGATCGTCGTGCATCCGTTCCTCGCGAGGGACGGACGGCCGGTCAGCGTGCGCGGCCGCCACCTCGGCACCGCGCACAGCGACCGCGAACTGATCGAGCTGCTGCTCGGCGCGGGCCTGGACGAGGCGGACGCGGCGCTCGGCGACCCGCACCTGGTGGAGTGGCGCGGCGCGGCCCCGCACGAGTGGGCCCCGCCGCCCACCGACCGCGACGCCTGAGCGCCCGAGCAGGCCTCGGAGTCCGCACTCGACATCCGTACGCGACATCCGTACGCGGCGTCCGTACGCGGCGTCCGTACGCGACGTTCGTGCGGCGAAACCTTCTCCCCCGCCGTTCCCCTGTGTGGCCCACGTCCATGCCCCATTCGCCCGACACGAATCGCGACCACCGGAGGGCATACCTAGCGTTTCGGGCATCGAGGTGCTTCACCGGTTGCAGCGGAAGAGGTCCGCACCCGCTCCTCGGGGACCGTAAGGATTGCTCATGCGCGCGATATCCCTCGCATCCGCGGCCGTCGTCACGGCGGGCGCCCTGGCCCTGACCGCTCCGGCCGCCCATGCGACGGTCGCCGGGGACAAGGACAACAACATCACGTCGTTCGGCTTCAGCGTGACGCCTTCGACGGTCGCCGCCGGCGGCAAGGTCACCTTGAAGGTGGACGGCTGCGACGCGGACGCGCACGCCACGTCGGGCGTCTTCGACAAGGTCACGATCCGCAAGGGCCGGACGGCCACCGCCGCCGTCGACTGGGACGCCAAGCCGGGCGCCATGTACACCGTCACGTTCGAGTGCAAGGGCGAGACGGGCACCACGGATCTGACCATCTCCACCGGCGGGGGCCAGCACACCGGCGGCCAGCACACCGGCGGCCAGCACACCGGCGGCATGAACACGGGCGGCATGGACACGGGCGGCCGGCAACACAACACCCAACGGGGTGTGAAGGCCGGCATCGGCGGCGCCTTCAGCGACCTCGACTTCAGCGAACTCGCCCTGGGCGCCGCCCTGATCGCGGGCGCGCTCGGCTCCGCGTACTACTGGGCGCGACGCCGTCCGAACGAGGACGGCGCCTGAGCGCGGGGCCCGGACGTCTCCCATGTCCACTCTCACGTCCACGGACGCGACCACGGGGCCCGACGGGGCCGTGACGCCGGCCGGAACAGCGGTTCCGGACCCGGCCGCCACGGCCCCTGCACCCGTGCCCGCACCCGCACCCGCACCCGCACCCGCACTGCTCATATCCGCACCTGTACGCGGGCTCCGACTGCCGTACGCGCACGGGGCCCGGCTGCCGTACGTGCACCAGACCCGACTGCCGTACCCGTACCCGTGCTCGCGCAAGCCGCGACCGCCGCACCCGTACAAGCCCCAACTGCCCGACCGCGGACAGCACTTCGCCCCGGGATCCGCACCGGTCCCGGGACGAAGTGCCGTCGTGTGCGCCCGTGGGCGCGCGGGTGGGTCAGGCCCGGCCGCCCCTGGCCTCGCCGCGGCGGCGCAGCCAGAAGACACCGCCGCCGACGGCCGCTGCGGCCACCAGGGAGCCGCCGATGGCGACGTCGGTCGGCGTCGCGCCGACGCTGGAGCTGCCGCCGAGGCCGCCGCCGGCGCCTCCATGGATGACGGTGAGGGCGGCCTCCCGGGTCACGCTGCCGGCGCTGCCGCAGGTGGCGGTCACGCTGTGGGAGCCGATGTGGGCGTCGTGCTTGATCCGCACGTTGGCGGTGGCGACGCCGCCGCTGGTGTGCAGCCGGGTGCTGGGGAAAGCCGTCGAGGAGACGCGGCCGCCGTTGTTGCACTCATGGGCGTTGACAGTCACCGTGACCGAGCCACCGCGGTGGGTGGTGCTCGGCGAGACGGAGATGGTGCTTCCGTCCCAGGCACTCGCGGCAGGCGCTGCGAGTCCGATGAACGCACCAGCTGCGGCCGTGACCGCCAGGGCACGAGAAGTACGCATGAGAACCTCCGCGGGAGAGCGCCCCGAGGAACCGTCCCCGGGCAGGATTGGCGAGATCGCCCTCCCAGACCGACCCTCAGGTGCCGTGCACAAGCCCGCATTTCGGAGCTGGTCCGTCCTGGTGAGGCGACACGCCGGAGAAGGGTCCCGCAAAGAGAAGTAGGCGCAGGTCACAGGCCGTCAGAAATTCCCTGGAACAGGAAACTCAGATGGCGCACGGACCGTTCGGCCGCCACCCGTTCGCCTCCGCTCTGTCGCCCCTTTTCCATCCGGCCCTTAGCGTTCTGCCATGCACAATGGACGCGGCAGGCTGTCGCGTTGAGAGGGGATAGCTCATGCCTTCGTCCCAGTCCGCCGCCGAAGAGGAGCCGCAGCGGAAGCGCGCCCCGTGGGGAGTGATAGCGCTTGTGCTGCTGACCGGACTCGCCTTGATAAGGAATGGTTCCGGCGAGTTCGCCGTAGGGCCGCCGCAGCCGGCTTCGGCGGCGGCGACCGACAACCGGACGCACGGCCAGACCCGGGCCGAGGGTCCGAACCCGCTGCCGTTCTCGTTCGCCGAACGGGTCAGGATCCCGGCGATCCAGGTGGACGCCCCGATCCAGCCGGTCGGCCTGGACGCGCAGGGCTGGATCGACGCACCGCCGCCCGCGGACCCGAACCTGGCGGGCTGGTTCAACGGAGCCGTGTCGCCGGGCGAGAAGGGCACCTCCGTGATCGTCGGCCACGTCGACAACAACGCGGGCCCCGCGGTCTTCTACGGCCTCGGCTCACTCGCCAAGGGAAACCACATCGAGATTCAGCGCAAGGACGGCATCACCGCTGTATTCGAGGTGTACGGGATCGAGGTATTCAACAAGGAGAACATCCCGGCCCCCAAGGTGTACGGCGACAAAGGCGGAGCCGAACTCCGGGTCATCACCTGCGGCGGCGGATTCACGAAGGAAAGGGGCTACGACGGAAATGTCGTGGCGTTCGCCAGACTCGTGAAGACGACCTGACTGCAAAGAACCACGACACAACTGCCGGGCGGGCTCGAATGATTCGAGCCCGCCCGGCAGTTGTTTCCCTTCGCTCTTATGCGAATGTGCGGCTCGGCACCCCGATCCGATATCCCTCGTCGATAAGGCGTGGCAGATAGGTGCGCAGCGCCTTCACGGTCTGGGAGCGGTTGCCGCCCGCGTCGTGCGAGAGCACCACGACGCCGGGGCCCGCGCCCTTCAGGACGCGCCGGACGATGCTGCCGGTGCCCGGCTCCTGCCAGTCGAGGGTGTCGACGGTCCAGGCGAGCGGCTCCATGCCGAGCTCGGCGCCGATCTCGAACGCCGAGCGGTTCCAGGCCCCGTACGGCGCACGGAACCACAGGGGCGGCTGCCCCACGGCGTCCAGGACGGCGCCGCTGGTCCGCTCGATCTCGTCCCGGATGCCGGTGCGCCGCATCAGGGTCAACTGGGGGTGCGTGAAGGTGTGGTTGCCGATGGTGTGGCCCTCGTCGATCATCCTGCGCAGCAGGTCGGGGTTGGACTTGGCCATCTCGCCGCAGACGAAGAACATCGCGCGGACGTCGTGCTTGCGCAGCGTGTCGAGGACGCGCGGGGTGTAGAGCGGGTCCGGACCGTCGTCGAAGGTGAGGACCATGTCACGGCCGTGGTTGTCCATCCGCAGAATCGGCTTGCTGCGCACGGGGGTTCGGCGCACGGCGGCTCGCTGCGGCCCATAGCCCGTCATGGGCTGCAGCCGGTACGCGGAAGGCTTCTGGGGGCGGGCCGCCTGGGGGCCCGCGGCGGGGCCCGGCGAGTTGGACGGGCGGGCGGGGGCGCCGGAGCGCTCGGTGCCGACGCAGCCGGCGGTGGCCGCGAGGGCGAACAGGGCGGCACCGCGCAGGAGTACGCGACGCCCCGGAAGCAGTTCATCCGTTTTCATGACTTATGCGTCGCACGACCGAACCCGCCCGCCGCCCATCAACACGGCCCCCGGAAGGAAAGCACCTGATGAGACCGGCCCAGGGTGCGGGCGCCCGCTCCACGAGGTAGGAAGGATGCGCCCCCTGCGCATCCCGCAGGGCCTGCCGACCGGTGCGCATCGGGGCCAACTCGCCTGCGCAACGGCCTAGTTCGGCATGCGTCGCGCTGCACCGATGGAGTCGGCCCTGCGCCGGTCCTGAACCGGCGTTCGGTACGGGACAGGGTCTGGCGTTCGGTCAAGCCCTGTTGAAGCGCGTGCAGTTGGCGTCCAGGGGGGCGGTGACCCCCTTCGACTTCGCCGCTCGCCCTCCGCGTACCGTGATCACCGCGTACGTCAGCACACGAAAGAGGAGAGCAATGGCCCAGCTCACGCAGGATGTCCGGGATCGAATCGCCGGGACCGGGATCTGGTTCGTGGCGTCCACCAACCCGGACGGGTCGCCGCACGTGAGCCCGATGTGGGTCGACCTGGACGGTGACCACCTCTGGTTCAACACCTCGGTCGGGCGGGTCAAGGAGCGCAACCTCCGCAACGACCCGCGCATCTGCCTCTCCAACGCGGACACGGCCAACCCCTTCGACCGGGTGCAGCTGCACGGCCGCGTCGCCCGGTTCGTGGAGGGCGAGCAGGCCAAGCAGGACATGGACCGGCTCGCGCACAAGTACATGGGCACGCCCTACGAGTGGCTGCTGCCCGACGAGCAGCGCATCACCGTCGTCGTCGAGCTGGAGCGGGTGCGGCGGATCGTGGGCGTGGAGCCGTTCGGCCCGCCCCCGCAGGCCTGACGCGCCTCACCAGCGTCTCACCGGCGTCTGACCAGCGGGAACGGCAGTGTCTCGCGGATGGTGAGGCCGGTGAGGAACATGACGAGGCGGTCGACGCCGATGCCGAGGCCGCCGGTCGGGGGCATCGCGTACTCCAGGGCGTCGAGGAAGTCCTCGTCGAGCTCCATCGCCTCCGGGTCGCCGCCCGCCGCGAGCAGGGACTGCGCGGTGAGGCGGCGGCGCTGCTCCACGGGGTCCGTCAACTCCGAGTAGGCGGTGCCGAGTTCGGTGCCGAACGCGACCAGGTCCCAGCGTTCCGCGAGCCGCGGGTCGGTGCGATGCTGGCGGGTCAGCGGGGACACGTCGGTGGGGAAGTCCTTGTAGAACGTGGGGAGTTGGGTTTTCTCCTCCACCAGGCGCTCGTACATCTCCAGGACCACGTCGCCCCGGCCGTCCTCCGGGGTGTACGGGACGCCGGCGCGGTCGCAGAGCCGGAGCAACTCGGGCAGTTCGGTGTCGGCGGTGACCTCCTCGCCGAGGGCCTCGGAGAGCGCGCCGTAGACGGTCTTGACCGGCCACTTCCCGGAGATGTCGTGCTCGGTCAACTTCCCTTCCGCGTCCGGCTTGTGGGCCACCTCGCGGCCGAAGGCGGCGCGGGCGGCGGCCTGGATGAGCTCGCGGGTGAGGTCGAGCATCACGTCGTAGTCGGCGAAGGCCTGGTAGGCCTCCAGCATCGTGAACTCGGGGTTGTGCTTGTACGAGACGCCCTCGTTGCGGAAGGTGCGGCCCAGCTCGAAGACCTTCTCCAGGCCGCCCACGCACAGCCGCTTCAGATACAGCTCGGGTGCGATGCGCAGGTAGAGGTCCAGGTCGTAGGCGTTGATGTGCGTGGTGAACGGGCGGGCGTTGGCGCCGCCGTGGATCTGCTGCAGCATCGGCGTCTCGACCTCGAGGTAGCCGCGCTCCAACAGGCCCTGGCGCAGGGCCTGTACGGCGGTGGAGCGGCGTCGCACGACATCGCGGGCATCCGGGTCGGCGACCAGGTCGACGTAGCGGCGGCGCACCTTCGCCTCCGGGTCGGTGAGGCCGCGGCGCTTGTCGGGCAGCGGGCGCAGGCATTTGCCGGTGAGCTGCCAGCCGGTGACGAAGACGGACAGCTCGCCCTTGTCGGAGACGCCGACCTCGCCGGTCGCGGTGATGTGGTCGCCGATGTCGGTGCGCGAGGTGAACTCCCGTAGCGCTTCGGGGTGTTCGCGGGTGAACGCCAGCTGCAGATCCCCCGACCAGTCCCGAAGTACCGCGAAGGCGACGCCGCCCAGGTCCCGTACGAGCATGACCCGGCCCGCGACCGTGACCTGTTCCCCGGTGCGGGCGCCCGGGGGCAGTGCGGGGTGGGCGGCGCGGATCTCGGCGAGGGTGTGGCTGCGAGGCGCGATGCCGACCGGGTACGGGTCGACCCCGGCGTCCTGGAGGCGGCGCAGCTTGCGGTGCCGGACGCGGACCTGCTCGGGCAGCCCGTCCACGGGGTCCGCCGGGCCCGACTCCCGTGCGTGCAGGCCGAGTTGGTCGATGGGCGGCAGGCCCTCGGTGGTGGACGGCTGCACGAGCGCCGACGAGCGGTGGCCCTTGCCCCACAGCTTGCGCATGCTCGGCACGGAGACGAAGCCCTCGGCGATGCCGGAGGCGAGCGAGACGCGGGGGAGGGAGCCGGCGTCCCCGTAGCAGATGAACCTCGGGTACCACTCGGGGTCGTACTTGGCGTTGGAGCGGTAGAGGGCCTCCAGCTGCCACCACTTGGAGAAGAAGAGCAGCAGCCTGCGCCAGAGCCGCAGCACCGGACCCGCGCCGATCCGCGACCCCTCCTCGAACACGGAGCGGAACACGGCGAAGTTCAGCGAGACCCTGCGTACGCCCAACTTGCCCACGACGGCGCAGAGTTCGGCGACCATGAACTCCATCACCCCGTTGGGAGCCGTGCGGTCGCGGCGCATCAGGTCGAGCGAGATGCCGTCCCGGCCCCACGGCACGAACGAGAGCAGGGCGAGCAGCCGGCCGTTCGCGTCCAGGCACTCCACGAGCAGGCAGTCGCCGTCCTGCGGGTCGCCGAGCCGGTCCAGGGCCATGGAGAAGCCGCGTTCCGTCTCCGTGTCGCGCCAGGCGTCGGCCTTGTCGATGACCTCCTCCATCTCCGCGTCGGAGAGGGTGGAGTGGCGGCGGACCCGGCAGCTCGCGCCGGTGCGCCTGACCCGGTTCACGGCCTGCCGGGTGACGCGCATGTCGCGCCCGTCCAGGTCGAACTTCGCGACGTGCAGGATCGCCTCGTCGCCGAGCTGCAGCGCGCCGAGCCCGTGCCGTGCGTAGGCCCTGGCGCCCTCCTCGGACGCGCCCATCACGGCCGGCGCCCACGCGTACCTGCGCGCGATGCCCAGCCACTGCTCCACCGCCTGGTCCCAGGCCCCCGCGTCCCCCACCGGATCGCCGCTGGCCAGACACACCCCGGCCTCGACGCGGTAGGTGACGGCGGCCTTCCCGCTCGGCGAGAACACCACCGCCTTGTCGCGCCGGGTCGCGAAATAGCCGAGCGAGTCCTGCTCCCCGTACGCGCCGAGCAGGGCGCGGATGCGGGGCTCCTCGTCGCCGTGCAGGGCCGCGTCCATGCGCTGCGAGCGGAACAGCACGTACACCGCGTAGAGCAGCGACAGCGCGCCGAACAGGCCGAGCAGGAAGTGCACGGGGCGCGGCGGCGCGCCGTCGAAGGTGCCGGGCGGCACGACGCCGCCGCAGACCCGGGTCACCGCCCACAGCAGCCGCTGCCCGCGCACCAGGCTGCCGGGGACCAGCTCGACCAGACCCCAGCCGACCAGCGACGAGACCGCGAGGCCGACGACGAGCACGCCGAGGGCCCGCAGGAACGCTCCGCGCCGGGCGTCCGCGTAGAACTCCCGGTGCGCGAGGACGAGCAGGAGCAGCGCGAGTCCGCAGACGATCGCCGAGGGCAGCGCGTCGCCGACGTCACCGACGGCGATCTGCAGCCCGTCCAGAATGATCAGGATCGACAGGTACGCGACCACGAGCCGCCAGGCGATCGTCTTGCGCGAGGCGCAGGCCGCGGCAAGGAGGAACAGGAACACCGCGTAGGCGAGGTTGGCGCTGACCGGCACCGTCGCCGCGTCCAGGGCCCGCGACACGGGGCGCAGAAGGCGTCGCAGCGGGGCGATCACGGCGATCAGCACGCAGTACGCGCCGAGCAGTCCGAAGAACGTCGCGAACCCGTCGGGCACCCGACTCAGGAACCCGGCGCCGCGTGGGCCCCGCCGCCGCGCCGCCGCGTCGGCTATCGCGGGCCCGGACTCCTGCACGCTGGCGCTCATGGTCCCGACTCTAAGAACGCGGCCGCCGCGCCGCCCGTCGAACGTCCGCCAAGGGGTGGCCGCCGCGGACTTGGGCCCAGGGGCTAGCCTCTCGGGCGTGACGGAACACCAGTCTCACGCGTTCGAGCGGGGTACGGACGGCCCCAAGGTGATCGTCGTCGGCATCGACGGCTCCGACTCGTCGCTGCGCGCGGCCGCCTACGCCGCGGGGCTCGCCCGGCGGCAGCGGGCGCTGCTCGCGATGGTCTACGTGCAGCCGGTGATGGCCGCGGGCGCCGCGCTCGGGGCGCCGGTGGCGAGCACCACCGACGAGGTCGCCGAGTCCCTGATCCAGGAGATCCGGGAGGCCGCCGAGCGGGTGCGGCACATATACGACCACCTGCGCTGGGAGTTCCACACCTTCCGCGGCGACCCGTACAACGGGCTCGTCGAGGCGGCCGAGAGCCTGACCGCGGACGCCGTCGTCGTCGGCGCGTCCGAGCAGGCAGGACACCGTTTCGTCGGCTCGGTGGCGGTCCGCCTGGTGAAGGCGGGACGCTGGCCCGTCACAGTGGTGCCGTAGCTCCAACGCACCCCTGCGCTGCTCCCCGTCTTCCGTCGGGGGCGCTTCTCGGCCATCATGATCGCCCATCACCCATCACCCACTGGCGTCCACTTCGAGGTGAGGCTCATGGCCGGGCTACGTATGGGACAGGGCGTTCTGCGCCGGAAACCGATCGATCTGATCGAGGAGGGCGCCCCCAGCGAACAGCTGACGAGGACGCTCGGCCTCTGGCAGCTCACCGCGATCGGCGTCGGCGGCATCATCGGGGCCGGCATCTTCAGCCTCGCCGGCGCCGTCGCCAACGGCACCGCGGGCCCCGCGGTCCTCGTCTCCTTCCTGATCGCCGGCGTCGCGAGCGCCGCCGCGGCGTTCTCGTACGCCGAGTTCGCGGGCATGATCCCGAAGGCGGGCTCCGCCTACACGTACGGGTACGCGGTGCTCGGCGAGCTCGCCGGCTGGTTCATCGGCTGGGACCTGCTCCTGGAGTACACGGCGATCGTGGCGGTGGTCGCCATCGGCATCTCCGGCTACTTCGGCTTCCTCGTCGAGTCGTTGGGCGCCGAGCTGCCGGCCTGGATGCTGGGCGCTCCGGGCACCGGCGACGGGCACCGGATCGACCTGTTCGCGGTGGTCCTCTGCCTGTTCATCGCGTACCTGCTGACCCTCGGCATCAAGAACGCGGCCCGCTTCGAGACCGTCGTGGTGATCCTCAAGGTGCTCGTGGTGCTCGTGGTGATCGCCGTGGGCTTCTTCCACATCGACACGGCCAACTACAACCCGTTCTTCCCGTACGGGGTGGGCGGCGCGTTCACGGGCGCGGCGACGGTGTTCTTCGCGGTGTTCGGGTACGACGCGATGTCCACGGCGGCCGAGGAGTCCAAGGACTCGCAGCGCCACATGCCGAAGGCGATCGTCTACTCGCTCGCGATCTCGATGGTCCTGTACGTCCTCGCCTGCCTGGTCCTGACCGGCATGCAGAACTACAAGGAGGTCGACAAGGAGAGCGGGTTCTCCACGGCCTTCGAGTCGGTGGGCCTCGGCGGGCTCGCGAACATGATCGCGATCGGCGCGATCATCGGCATCCTCACCGTGATGTTCACGTTCATGCTGGGCGTGACCCGCGTCTGGTTCTCGATGAGCCGTGACGGGCTGCTGCCGCACTGGTTCGCCAAGACGCATCCGACCCGGCATGTGCCGACGCGGGTCACGTGGATCGTGGGCGTGCTCTCGGCGGCGATCGCCGGGTTCATGCCGATCGGCGAGGCGGCCGAACTCACCAATATCGGGATCCTGTTGGCGTTCGTCGTGGTGTGCGTCGCGGTGATCGTGCTGCGCTATCGGCGGCCTGAGCTGCCGCGGTCCTTCAAGTGCCCGGGGATGCCGGTGGTGCCGGCGATCGGCGTGGTGTTCTCGCTGTGGCTGATCACGTTCCTGCAGTGGCAGACGTGGGCGCGGTTCGCGGTGTGGTTCCTGGTGGGGTTGATCGTGTACTTCGGGTACTCGTACCGGAGGTCGAACCTGGCGCGGGAGGGCGAGCCCACGGCCAAGCCCTGACCTCTCCCCTCCCCGCCCCTTCCCGAAAGTCCTGCGGACGGCTTCGGGGGCCAGCCCCCGGACCCCCGCTCCTCAAACGCCGGAGGGGCTGGAAGTGCCCCGATAGGGGCGCGGGGAACTGCGCGACCAGTCACGACGGCGCGGCAGCCGAAAGACACCGCCGGAGGCTTTCGGGAAGGGGCGGGACGGGGAGCAAAAAAGTGCGCTACTTCGCTGCCACAAGGCCCTGCTTGGCCGCGCCGCGGCTGAGGACCACGCGGTGGACCCGGTCGCGCACCTCCTCGTACTCGCCCCGCTTCGCCGCCTCGTCGAGGAGGACGGAGCGCCCCGCGTCCGTGTCGAAGAAGAGCGGGACGAACTCGGCGCGGCTCACCTCCCAGCGCCCGCCGGGCTTCTTCGGCGGTACGAAGGTGAAGCGGCCGATGGTGCTCTGGTTGCCGCGGTCGTCCTCGGCGCCGTCGTGGTTGATCATCGCCCCGGCGACATGGTCGCCCATGCCGTACACCACCCACGTCCCGTTGACCTTCTCGTACGCCTGCGGGACGTGTGCGTGGGTGCCGATGATCAGGTCGATGTCGGGGCGGCCGCCGGTCCGGGACGCGGTCAACTCCTTTGCCAGGCGCAGCTGTTCGGCGTCGGGCTCGTCCTGCCACTCGGTGCCCCAGTGCGGGGAGAACACCACGACGTCGGCGCCGGCCTTGCGTGCCGCGCGTGCCTGCGCGATCACCTTGTCCTTGTCGAGCATGTTCACGGCCCAGGGCCTGCCCTCGGGCAGCGGATAGCCGTTGGTGCCGTAAGTGGCGGCGATGTGGGCGACCTTGGCGCCGCCGACGCTCAGCAGCGTCGGGGTCCGCGCCTCCTTCTCCGTACGCGCGGAACCGGCGTGCTTCACGCCCGCCTTGTCCAGGGCGCCGAGGGTGCGGTCGATGCCGTCGGCGCCGGCGTCCAGGGTGTGGTTGGAGGCCGTGGAGCAGCCGTCGTAGCCGGTGTCGGCGAGGGCGCGGGCGATCTCGGGCGGGGACTTGAAGGCGGGGTAGCCGCTGTAGTCGCCGTCCGCGCCGTAGACGGTCTCCATGTGGCAGAGGGCCAGGTCGGCCTTGGAGACGACGGGTTCGACGCCGCCGAGGATCTTGCTGAAGTCGTAGCCGTCACCGCCCGCGTCGGCGGCGGCCTGCCGGATGATCGAGTCGTGCGGGAGGACGTCGCCGCTCGCGGCGAGCGTGAACCCGCGCTGCCGCGCCGCTCCCCCGGCGGCGGACGCTCCGGTCCTCGGCCCGGCGGACTTCGGCCCCGCGGACTTCGAAGCGCTGGTCTTCGGGCTGCCCGGCCTCGGGGACGCCGGCTTCGCGGCGCCGGGCTCCGTGGGCGGGGTGTGTTCTTCGGCGGTGCAGGCGGTGGCTCCGAGCAGGAGGGCCGCGAGGGCGGCCGCTCCGTGACGGGTGCGCCTGGTGCGCGCGTGCTGGGCGTGGTGGACGTGCTGGGCGTGCTGGGCGTGCTGGGCGTGCTGGGCGTGCTGGGGCATCGGGGGTGGCTCCGTGGTTCGGGGGCGCGACCCCTCGAATCCACATTCGTTACATATGTGACTCAAGCCGCAATACCGACATACGCCCGCACGGACCTCCAAGTCCCCTCAGCTGCGCGGCATCTGGCGGTGCGTCAGCGAAGCGCGTGCGCGGACCGCGCGGCGTCCACGCGCGGCCACCCGCCTGTCGTAGACGAAGCGGTCCGGGTGCGCCGGCGGCCCGGCGGCCCGGTACCGTGTGGTGCCGGGCGCGCGGACCCGCGTGCACGGCAGCGAGCCGACCACCGCGTGACCCCACCGAGGGCCCCAGGACCAGCGGCGAAACCGGCGGCCCGGTCAAGCCTCCGTAAAACACCTTGCTCGCCGCCCCGTCGGGTAATCGGCTGGCCCCATCCGCACCGCGGTGCGAGGGGACCTGCCCGCGCGGGGACCTGCCCGCGCACGGTCCGGAGACACCGTCCGGAGACACCGGAGGAGAGCTGAGGAAGGCGATCAGGATGCCGCACAGAAGCACCAACGGCGCCGACGGCCGTGGCGAGTTGACCGTGCCGATGGCCTGGCTCTACGCCGAGTACATCGCCGACGAACTGCTGCGCACCGGCGACCTGATGCCGCCCACGTCCTTCGAGTACCGGGCGGGCCGGGACGCTCTCGCGCTGACGATCTTCCTCTCCGACGTGGAGCGCGAGCTCTCCCGTATCCGCGTCGTCTCGCAGCTGGACACCTGGCTCTCGCTGACCGCGTACGACCGGGCCTGGGAGGACTGGGTCGCCGAACGCATGGCCGCTCTCGCGGCCGAGGCCCGCGCGTCCGGCGGCGCGGACGCCGACCTCGACCTGGCCAGGGCCGCCTGGCGCTGGCTGGAGGAGACCGAGCTGCTCGCACCCGACCTGGACGCGGCGCTCCTGGAGGGCGCCGCACGGGACGAGGAGGAGGGGCCGCAGGTGTGGACGCCGGCCTGGCAACTCGGCTTACCCCTGGGGCACTTGGCGATCCATCTGTTCTGACCGCCGCCCCGTCCCCCGGTGTCCCCTCGGCCCCCAGGCCCCCCTCGGCTCCCCTCGGCCCCTTCAGGTCACTTCAGGTCACTTCAGGAAGCGCGACGTCCTGCGGTCCGCGAGCGGCTTGCCGCCGGTCTGGCAGGTCGGGCAGTACTGCAGCGACGAGTCGCTGAACGACACCTCGCGGATCGTGTCCCCGCACACCGGGCAGGGCTCCCCCGTCCGGCCGTGGACGCGGAGCCCGCTCTTCTTCTCGGCCTTCAGCCGCCCCGCGGCCACCCCGTGCGAGCGCTCCACCGCCTCGCCGAGGGTCGCGCGCAGCGCCTCGTAGAGCCCGGTGAGCTCCTCGTCGGTGAGACTCCCGGCCGGTTTGTACGGGGACATCCGGGCGGCGTGCAGGATCTCGTCGCTGTAGGCGTTGCCGATGCCCGCGATCAGGCTCTGGTCGCGCAACGCGCCCTTGATCCGGCGGCGTTCACCCACGAGGAGCGCGCCGAGCGCCGCCCGGTCGAAGCCGGGGGCGAGCGGGTCGGGGCCGAGGCGGGCGATGCCGGGGACGTCGGCCGGGTCGGCGACGACGTACACGGCGAGGCGCTTCTGGGTGCCCGCCTCGGTGAGGTCGAAGCCCGAGCCGTCCTCCAGGGCGACGCGCAGCGCGAGCGGGCCCTTGCCGGGGCGGGGCGCGCCGTCCGGCAGCCGGTCCTTCCACTGCAGCCAGCCCGCGCGGGCGAGATGGGTCACCAGGTGCGGGCCGTCGGCCGTCGCCAGGTCGAGGAACTTGCCGTGCCGGGCGACCCCGGTGACCTCCCTGCCCTCGACGGCGGTCAGCGGCGGGTCGTACGTCTTGAGGACGCTGATCGCGACGGGCAGGACCCGCACGATCGCGCGGCCCACGAGGTGCTCGTCCAGGAAGTCCCGCAGGGCCTCCACCTCGGGCAGTTCCGGCATGCTCCTCCCTCACCTCCGCCATACGGTCGGGCCCGGGTCAAGCCCCCCGGGGGGGGCCGGGCCGTCAGTCTCGCGCGGGCACGATGAACTCGCACCAGACGCACTTTCCGCTCCCTCGCGGCTCCACGCCCCACACGTCGGCGAGCCGGTCGACGAGGAGCAGTCCGCGCCCGGACACCCCGTCGTCCCCGGCCTCCCGGCGGCGCGGCAGGGCGCTGGAGGTGTCCTCGACCTCGACGCGCAGCCGCCGGTCCACGCCGGACAGGACCCGGAGGGTGACGACGGCGGCCCCGTCGGTGTGCATCAGGGCGTTGGTGATCATCTCGTCGGCGACGAGTTCGATCTCGTCGGCCCGCTCCCCCGCGCCCCAGGCGCGGACCGCGGCGCGGATCATGTGGCGGGCGCCGACCAGCGCGTCCGGGTCGTTCGGGGCGACATGCTCCTTGAGGCGGCCGCCGGAGCGGGGCGCGTCGCTGAGGCGGCGGCGCAGGAGCAGCAGCGCCACGTCGTCGGCGCCGTCCCGGTCCTCGACCGCCTCGCACAGCCGGTCGGCCAGCTCGCCGAGGTCGAGGGGGCCCGCCCAGATCTGCCGGGTGAGGCGCTGCATGCCGTCGTCGAGGTCGGCGCCCGGCTCCTCGACGAGGCCGTCGGTGCACAGCAACAGCGTGTGGCCCGGGTCGAGTTCGACCGTGGTGACCGGGTACTCGATGCGGCCGAACTCCGCGGACAGGCCGAGCGGGAGCCCGCCCTCGACGGGCACGCGCCGGCAGGTCCCGTCGATGCGGCGGATCAGCGGGTCGATGTGTCCGGCGCGGACGAACTGCACGACGCCGGTGGTCAGGTCGACCTGTGCGTACAGGCAGGTGGCGAAGCGGTCGGTGTCCAGCTCGTGCAGGAACACCGAGGCGCGGGCCATCACCGTCGCCGGGGTGTGCCCCTCGGCGGCGTACGCGCGCAGCACGATCCGCAGCTGGCCCATGACGGACGCGGCGTGCGTGTCATGGCCCTGCACGTCACCGATGACCGCGCCGACCAGGCCGCCGGGCAGCGGGATCAGGTCGTACCAGTCGCCGCCGATGTCCCGGCCGAGCTTCGCGGACCGGTAGCGCACCGCGAGGTCGACGCCCGGCACGGCGGGGATGGAACGCGGCAGCATCGCCTGCTGCAGGCCCTGGGCGAGGTCCTTGTCCTGCTCGTACAGCATGGCGCGGGCCAGGTTCTGGGCGATGCCGCTGCCGAGGGCGACGAGCAGGTTGCGGTCCTCGGCGGTGAAGCCGATCTTGTCGCGGTAGAGCAGGCCGAGCGCGCCGATCGGGCGGGCCTGCGCGATCAGCGGCAGGTAGACCGCCGAGGTGACCTGCAGATGCGAGATGTGCGGCCAGAGGATCGGGTACGACTCGGCGAAGTGCTCGCGGCTCTCGATGAAGAGCGGGCTGAGCGTGCGCACCACCTCGCTCATCGGGTACGGCTCGTCGATGCGGGTGAAGCGGGTGCCGGGCACGAACGCGCCGGGCGTGCCCTCGGCGACCAGGTGGATGCGGCCGCCCTCGACCAGGCCCATGACGAGGCTGGCGGCGCCCAGGTGGGCGAGGCCCTCGCTGTCCTGGAGCACGTCGATGACGTCCTCGACGGTACGGGCGTACGACAGGGCCGCGGTGGCGCCCTCGACCACGCTGGTCAGGCGGCGCGTCTCGGCGTCCCTGAGCATCTGGACGCGGGTGTCGCTGAGCTCCTGCGTGGCGTCCCTGACGACGCCGATGATGCGGCGCGGGCGGCCGGACTCGTCGCGCCGGATGTAGCCCTGGGTGTGCGTCCAGAGCAGGCTGCCGTCGGAGCGGCGGATGCGGAAGTAGGTGCCGTAGTTCTCGTCGCCGCTCTTCAGGGCCTGCGAGACGATCGCGTCGAGCCGCTGCCCCTCGCCGGGCGGGACGCGGCTCGCGAGGCTCTCGGGGCGGCCGTCGTACTCGCCGGGGCGGACGTCGAAGACCTCGTGGGCCCGCGCGTCCATGTGCATCAGGCCGGTGTCGAGGTCCCAGTCGAAGGTGCCGAGGTGGTTGAGGGCGAGGATGCCGTCGGGGCGGGCAGGCCAGTCGAGGGGCGGCGACAGGGCGTCGCCTCCGCGGTCGGCCTGCCGGTCGTCCCCGGGATCGGCACCCTGATCGACCATGGGGTCACCTTTTCACCAGTTCGAGCATTTTTCGATATTTACGGTGTAGGCCCGGTTCCGTCGACTCGGGCCCCGCCGATCGCCCTGCGGGCTCGTCCTCAAACGCCGGACGGGCTTTCCTTTGCTCCCCTCCCCGCCCCTTCCCGAAAGACTGCCGTCGGCTTCTGGGGGCCAGCCCCCAGACCTCCGCTCCTCAAACGCCGGAGGGGCTGAATCTGGGCGGTGATACGTGCCCCGACAGGGGCGCGGGGAACTGCGCGACCAGCCACGACGGCGCAGCAGTCGAACGACGGCCGGGGGCCGGGGGCGCAGCCCCCGTGGCCGTCCGCCAGGACTTTCGGGAAGGGGCGGGGTGGGGGCAGATCAGCTGTTGAACGTGTCCGCACCCCCGTCAGGGGCCTCGCTCGGCGGCACCGCGTTCTCGTCCGGCTCCGGCTCCGGCTCCGGCCCCGGCTCCGTAGGCTCCTCGCTCTGCGGCTCGTCGGTCTGCGACTCCGGCTCCGGCGGGGTCGGCGGGGTCGGGCAGCCCGGGGGCGGTGTGAAGTCGCGGCCGTCCGGGTCGGGCGGGGGCTGCACGGTCGGGCAGTCGTCCGGGGTCGGCGTCGGGCAGCCCGGCGGCAGCTCCGGCTCGCGGCCGTTCTCGTCGACGGGAGGCGGCTCCGCCGGACACGACTCACTCGGCGACGGCGAGCTCGGGGACGGGGACGTCGGCGAGGGCGAGGTCGGGGAGGGGGACGTGGGCGCGGGCGAAGTGGGGCTCGGCTTCGGGCGCGGTACGACCTTGTCCTCGCTCTTGTGCCCCGTGGGCCGCTCGATCCAGGTGTTGTTGGTGATGTTGATGATCGTGATGTTGGTGATCACGACGGGCGCCGGGGTGACCACGACGACCTTGCTCGGCCGGTAGCCGCTCCACGGCTTGCCCCGCACGGTGGGGTCGCTCTTCAGGGGGGCCGGCGGCGTCAGCGGGTTGCCGCAGGAGCAACGCACCCGCGGCATCCCCCGGTTGTCGACGAGTACGGCCGTGCCCGCCTGGAGCACCGACTGGTACGAGTCGGCGCGGCCGTCGCGGAAGCCGTGGTTGGTGACGCGGGTGTCGCCGCGCAACTGCACCGCGGTCAGCCCGCGCAGATAGCCGGGCACCTCGTTCGCGGCGACGCCGACGGTGTCCGCGAACGCCTGCTGCTTGCCGCGGTTCGCGCCGAGGAAGCGGATCTGCGCCTCGACGTCGCAGCTCGCCTTGTCCCGCGTACCGCCGTAGAGGCCGGGGGTGTCGCCGGAGACGGCGCGGACGCCCTGCTCGGTCGGGGTGGGACCGGTCTGCACCGGCTGCGGTGTTCGGGTGACGGGCGGCGGGGTCTCGGTGACCTCCGACGTGGACTGGGTGAAGGGGTCGGGGCCCGGCGCGGCCACGGGTTGGAGGAACACCTCCCCCTCGGCGTCGGCGGCGGTCGGGGCCATCTCTTCGCCGCTGGAACAGCCGGCGACCAGGAGGGCCGCGGATATCGCGAAGGCCGTTGCGTAGCGCCTGGTCGTTCGGTACACGCCTGTTGCTCCCGCCTGTTTCCGGGCATTTCGTCCCTCATTGTCTGCGGGCTGCGGCAACGCCTCGCAAGCCGGGGCGCGTCACAATGGGGGCGTGGAGTGGTTCACGGAACCCGGGTACTGGCTCGCCCGGCTGATCTTCCAGCGCGCCCTGGCCGCCGTGTACCTCGTGGCGTTCCTCTCGGCGGCGCTGCAGTTCCGGGCGCTGATCGGGGAGCGGGGCATGCTGCCGGTGCCGCGGTTCGTGGCGCGCGTGCCGTGGCGGCTCGCGCCGAGCCTGTTCCAACTGCGCTATTCCGACCGGCTGTTCGCGCTCACCGCGTGGGGCGGGGCGCTCTGGTCGGCGGCGCTGCTCGCGGGCGTCGACGGTCTCGTGCCGCTGTGGGCGGCGATGCTGCTGTGGCTGGCGCCGTGGGCGCTGTACCTGTCGATCGTGAACGTGGGGCAGACCTGGTACAGCTTCGGCTGGGAGTCACTGCTCCTGGAGGTCGGCTTCCTCGCGGTGTTCCTCGGCAACGACGAGGCCGGCCCGCCGGTCCTGGTCCTTTTCCTGCTGCGCTGGGTGCTGTTCCGGGTGGAGTTCGGGGCGGGGCTCATCAAGATGCGCGGCGACCGCTGCTGGCGCGATCTGACCTGCCTCTACTACCACCACGAGACGCAGCCGATGCCGGGCCCGCTGAGCTGGTTCTTCCACCACCTGCCGCGCCCGTTGCACCGCGTGGAGGTGGCCGCCAACCACTTCACCCAACTCGTCGTCCCGTTCCTGCTGTTCACGCCGCAGCCGGTCGCCTCGTACGCGGCGGCGCTGATGGCGCTGACGCAGTTGTGGCTGATCCTGTCGGGCAACTTCTCCTGGCTGAACTGGCTGACGGTGACGCTCGCCCTGTCCGCGATCGACTGGTCCCCACTGGCGGACGGCCCGCCGCCCGCGTTCCCGGAGACGCCCGTCTGGTACGCGGTCCTCGTCATCGCCGTCACGTGTCTGGTCGCGGGGCTCAGCTACCACCCGGTCCGCAACCTGCTCTCCCGCAGGCAGGTCATGAACACCTCGTTCGACCCGTTGCGCCTGGTCAACACGTACGGCGCGTTCGGCAGCATCGGCCGGGTGCGCACCGAGGTGGTCGTGGAGGGCACGAACGAGCTCACGCCGTCGATGGACGGCCAGGCCTGGCGGGAGTACGGCTTCAAGGGCAAGCCGGGTGACGTGCGGCGGCTGCCGCGGCAGTTCGCCCCGTACCATCTGCGGCTCGACTGGCTGATGTGGTTCGCGGGCCTGTCCCCCGCGTACGCCCGCTCGTGGTTCGGGCCGTTCGTGGAGCGGCTGTTGGTGAACGACCCGGACACGCTGCGGCTGCTGGGCCGCAACCCGTTCCCGGACGAGCCCCCGAAGTACGTGCGCGCGCGGCTCTACCGCTACCGGTACACGACCTGGCGCGAGCTGCGGGAGACCGGGGCGTGGTGGCACCGGACGCACGTGCGCGAGTTCTGGCCGCCGACGCGGCTCGACACGCCCGCGGATCACATCCGGTAGACGCGGGCGGCGGTGCCGGAGAACAGCCGGGTGCGCTCGCCGGGGCTCAGCCGCGACGTCAACTCCCTTGCCGCGCCGATGACTTCACCGTAGCTCGCGGCCAGCGTGCACACCGGCCAGTCCGAGCCGAACATCAGCCGGTCCGGGCCGAAGGCGTCGAGGGCGGTGTCGACGTACGGCCGCAGCACGTCCGGGGTCCAGGTCGTCCAGTCGGCCTCGGTGACCAGGCCGGAGAGTTTCGCCGCCGTGTTGGGCAGGGCGGCGAGCGCGGCGAGCCGTCCGGCCCACGGCCCGTGCTCCCCGGCGGCGATCGGCGGTTTGCCCAAGTGGTCGAGTACGAAGGTGAGTTGGGGGTGTTCGGCGGCGGCACGGGCGCAGGCGTCGAGCTGGTGGTCCAGGACGACCAGGTCGTACGCGAGGCCCGCGGCGGCCACCGCCGACAGGCCGCGGTGCACGTCGGGGCGGAGCAGCCACTCCGGGTCCGGCTCGCCCTGCACCTGGTGCCGGATGCCCACCAGGCGTTCCCCGCCCGGGAGTTGGCGGAGCCGGGCCAGCTCGTCGGCGACGTCCGGTGCGGTCAGGTCGGTCCAGCCGACGACGCCCGCGACCAGGTCGGGGCGGGCGGCGGCGAGGGCGAGCAGCTCCGGGGTCTCTTCGGGGACGGTGACGGTCTGCACGAGCACGGTCCCCGTGACCCCGGCCGCGCGGGCCTCGGGCGCGAGGTCGTCGAGTGCGAAGTCCCTTCGTATGGGGGCGAGTTCGGGTCCGGTGATCCAGTCCTGGTCGCGTACGGAGAGGTCCCAGACGTGGTGGTGGGCGTCGATCACACCGGTCATGGCAGCTCCCACACGACGGGCAGGCCCGCGTCGGCGCCCTCGGCGGAGTAGTCGTGCGTGACGTCGAGGAGCTCGGCCATGCGGGCCTGCCAGGCGACGTTGACGGGGAGGTGTTCGAGTTCGGCGATGAGGCGGGGGTAGTCCTCGCAGTCGATGAGGTGGAAGAGGTCCGTGCCGCTGCGCCAGATCGTCCACCGCTGCGCGCCCGCCGCACGGATGGCCCGGGTGAGTTCCTCGGGGACCTCGCGGTGGGCGGCGTCGTACTCGGCGAGGCGGTCGGCGCGGACCTTGGTGTGCAGGGCGACTCTCATGACGGCTCCCCTGTGGGTACGGGCACGTCGGCCGGGAGGAGCCCCTCGGCCTGTGCTTCTTTCCAGAAGTCGCCGGGGACGCGCGTGCCCGCCTGGGTCACCGCGTCCCGGACCTCCTCGGGTGTGCGGGCGCCGACGAGCACGGCCGTCACGGCGGGCTGCGCGAACGGGAACGCGAGGGCGGCGGCCCGCAGCGAGATCCCGTACCGCCCGGCGAGGTCGCTCAACTTCCTTGCTATGGCGAGGAGTTCGGGCGGGGCCTGCGCGTAGTCGTACGTGGCGTCGGGGCCCGGGTCCGCGAGCAGGCCCGAGTTGAAGACACCGCCGATGACGACGGCCGTGCCGCGGGCCTCGGCCGCGGGCAGCAGGTCGGCGTGCGCGCTCTGGTCGAGGAGGGTGCAGCGGCCCGCGCACAGCACCTCGTCGACGTCGGTGTCCCGTACGAAGCGGGTGAGCATCGCGGACTGGTTCATGCCCGCGCCGATCCGCGCCACCGTGCCCTCGGCGCGCAGCCGTTCCAGGGCCGGGTAGGCCTCGCGGAAGGCCTGCTCGGCGTGGTCGTCGGGGTCGTGCAGATAGACCGTGTCGACCCGGTCGAGGCCGAGCCGGGCGAGGCTCTCCTCCAGGGAGCGGCGGACGCCGTCGGCGCTGAAGTCCCACACGCGGCGGTGCGTGGCGGGCACGGCGAAGCCGCCCTCGGCCAGGTCGTCGCCGGGCCGCGGGTCGGGTTCGAGGAGGCGGCCGGCCTTCGTGGACAGGGTGAACGCGGCGCGGGGCCGGTCGCGCAGGGCGGCGCCGAGGCGGCGTTCGGAGAGGCCTAGGCCGTAGTGGGGCGCGGTGTCGAAGGCGCGGACGCCGAGGTCCCAGGCGGTGTCGACGGTCGCGCGGGCCTGGGCGTCGGTGACGGGCCGGAACAGGTTGCCGAGGGCCGCGCCGCCCAGGGCCAGGGTGCTCACGCGTCCGCCGCGGGGCGCAGCCGCAGGCCCTGCATGCCGCCGTCGACGGCGAGCGCCGTGCCGGTGGTGGCGCCCGCGGCGGAACTCGCCAAGTAGCAGATGGCGGTGGCGACTTCGTCGGCCGTGACGAGCCGACCGGTGGGCTGGCGGGCCGCGAGGGCGGCGCGTTCGGCGGCCGGGTCGGGCGCGGCGTCGAGGAGCCGGCCGATCCACGGGGTGTCGACGGTGCCGGGGTTGACGCAGTTGACCCGCACCCCTTCCCGTACGTGGTCGGCGGCCATCGCGAGGGTCAGGGAGAGCACCGCGCCCTTGGACGCGCTGTACAGGGCGCGCTGCGGCAGGCCCGCCGTGGCGGCGATGGAGCAGGTGTTGACGATCGCGCCGCCCGTGGAGGCGCGCAGGTACGGCAGGGCGGCGCGGCTGGTGCGGACGATGCCGAGGACGTTGACGTCGAGGACGCGCTGCCACTGGGCGTCGTCGTTGTCCTCGACGGTGCCCTGCGCGCCGATGCCCGCGTTGTTGACGAGGATGTCGACGCCGCCCATCTCCTCGGCGGCCGCGGCCACCGCCGTACGGATCGAGGCGTCGTCGGTGACGTCGGCGCGGCGGGCGTGCAGCGGGCCGTCGACCCCGGACGGGTCGAGGTCGAGGACGGTGACGCGGGCGCCGCGGGCGGCGAGGAGTTCGGCGGTGGCCCGGCCGATGCCGGAGGCGCCGCCGGTGACGAGGGCCGTGCGCCCGGCGAAGTCGGCGGTGGTCATGCGGCTGCTCCGTTCTGCTGGGGGTCGGGGGCTGCGGGCGTGCTCGCCCAGTAACTCCCGTCCGGATAGCGGTACTTGGCGATCGACTCGGGCCGGATGGCGGCGGAGAAGCCGGGCGCGGCAGGCGTGGCGTAGTGGCCGTCGCGGACGGCGACCGGGGTGAGGAAGTGCTCGTGGAGGTGGTCGACGTACTCGATGACGCGGTTCTCGGTGGTGCCGGTGAGCGCGACGTAGTCGAACATCGACAGGTGCTGGACGAGTTCGCAGAGGCCGACGCCGCCCGCGTGCGGGCAGACCGGCACGCCGAAGTGGGCGGCGAGCAGCAGGATCGCCAGGTTCTCGTTGACGCCGCCGACGCGCGCCGCGTCGATCTGCAGCACGTCGATCGCCCCGGCCTGCAGGAGCTGCTTGAACACGATGCGGTTCTGCACGTGTTCGCCGGTGGCGACGCGTACGGGCGCGACCTGCGCGCGGATCGCGGCGTGCCCGAGGACGTCGTCGGGGCTGGTGGGCTCCTCGATCCAGTACGGGTCGAAGGGCGCGAGCGCGCGGGTCCAGGCGACTGCCTCGTCGACGTTCCACCGCTGGTTGGCGTCGACGGCGATGCGGATGCCGGGGCCGACGGCGGCGCGGGCGGCGCGCAGGCGGCGCAGGTCGTCGTCGAGGTCGGCGCCGACCTTCAGCTTGATCTGGGTGAAGCCGTCGGCGACGGCCTGGCGGGCGAGCCGGGTCAGCTTCTCGTCGTCGTAGCCGAGCCAGCCCGGCGAGGTGGTGTACGCCGGATAGCCGCGTTTCCGCAGGTCGGCGGCGCGCTGCGGGGCTCCTTCGCGGCCGTTCCGGAGCAGCGCGAGGGCCCGTTCGGGCGTGAGGGCGTCGGCGATGTACCGGAAGTCGACCTGGGAGACCAGCCACTCCGGGCCGGCGTCCGCGAGGAACTGCCACAGCGGTTTGCGGGCGCGCTTGGCGGCCAGGTCCCAGGCGGCGTTGACGACCGCGCCGATCGCCATGTGCATCACGCCCTTCTCGGGCCCGAGCCACCGGAGTTGGCTGTCGCCGACCAGGTCCCGGTTGAGGCTGCCGGGGTCGGTGCACAGCGCGTCCACGGAGCGGCCGAGGACGTACGGGCGCAGCGCGTCGATCGCGGCGACCTGCACGTCGTTGCCGCGGCCGATGGTGAACGTGAAGCCGTGCCCCTCCTGCCCGTCGTCGGCGTCGGTGCGCAGCACCACGTACGCGGCCGAGTAGTCCGGGTCCGGGTTCATGGCGTCGGAGCCGTCGAGCTCGCGGGAGGTGGGGAAGCGGATGTCGTACGTGTCAACCGCCGTGATACGAGGCGCAGTTGCTGCCACGGGGTGCCTCTCGGAGTGGGGCGCAGGTCAGTCCTGCGCGCGGCCGGTGGTGACGCGGGCGATCATCAGGGCGACGAGGATGATGCCGCCGTAGATCGCCTGGATCCAGAAGGACGGCACCTGGGCCAGAGTGAGCAGATTCTGTACGACGCCGAGGAGCAGGACGCCGGTGAGCGCGCCGAACATGGTGCCCTTGCCGCCGTCGAGGCTGATGCCGCCGATGACCGCGGCCGCGAACACCGTGAAGATCATGTTCTGGCCCTGGTTGGCGTTGATGGCGCCCACGTACCCGGTCTGCATCAGGCCGCCGAGCGCGGCGAGCACCCCGGCGGCGACGAACACGCCGAGCATGACGCGTTCGACGCGGATGCCGGCCGCCCTGGCCGCCTCCGGGTTGCCGCCGATCGCGTACAGGGCCCGGCCCCAGCGGTGGTGCCTGAGCATCAGGCCGGCCGCCCCGAACGCGCCCGCGGCCACCCACACCGACAGCGGGATGCCGATGAACGTGCTGGTGGCGAGCGTGTAGAAGGACTCGGGCAGCCCGAAGAGCGTCTTGCCCTCAGTGGCTCCGACGAGGAGTCCGCGCAGCACGATCAGCATGGCCAGGGTCACGATGAACGCGTTGAGCTTGAACTTCACGACCAGTACACCGTTGAACGCGCCGAGCGCCGCACCCGTCGCGAGGATCGCGAGCAGCGCGAGCCCGGCGGGCCACTCGGTGCCGAACCCGGCCTGCGCGGCGGGCAGCACGAGCAGCGCGCCGAGCGCGGGCGCGATGCCGACGACCGACTCCAGGGACAGGTCGAACTTCCCGGTGATCAGGACCAGGGACTCGGCGAGCACCACCATCGCGAGGGCGGCGGACGCGCCGAGCACGGAGATCAGGTTGCGCTCGGTCAGGAACGAGTCGTTGACGAGCGCGCCGAGCAGCAGAAGCAGCAACAGGGCGGGTACGAGCGCGAGTTCACGGGCCCGCCGCCACAGCAGGCCGTGTGCGGGGCGTGCGGCGGAGGCGCGATCGGGGGCACCGCCGGGCGCACCGGGCGTGCCGGGCGTTCGGGACGGGCCCTCGGTGGCGCCTGCGGCCTTGGCCAGGGGTGTGTCGGTCACGGTCGGGCCACTCCTTCGATGGCGGCGATCAGCTCGTGGTCGTGCCAGCCCGCCGCGTACTCGGCGACGATCCGGCCGTGGAACAGGACCAGGACGCGGTCGCAGCGCCGCAGGTCGTCCAGCTCGTCGGAGACCACGAGCACGGCGGTGCCGTCGTCGCGGGCGGTGTCGACCCGGGCGAGCAGCGACTCCTTGGACTTCACGTCGACGCCCGCGGTGGGGTTGACGAGGACGAGCAGCCGCGGCTCCGAGGCGAGGGCGCGGGCCATGACGACCTTCTGGGCGTTACCGCCCGACAGGTCGGACACGGGTTGGTGGGGGCCCTCGGCGTGGATGTCGAGGCGCTGCACGAGGTCAACGGCGAGGGTCCGGCGGCGCTCGGTGGAGAGGAAGCCGAGGCGTCGCGCGAGGGGCGTGCCGGCCAGCCGGTCGAGGACGCCGAGCGTCGCGTTGTCCCCGATGCTCATCGCCGGCACGAGCCCCTGGTCGTGGCGGTCGCGCGGCACCCAGCCGACCCCGGCCCGCAGGGTCGCGGTGACATCGCCGAACGGCAGTGCCACGGCCGCGAGTTGAGCGGTTCCGGAGCGCGGCCGGTGCATCCCGGCGAGGGTCTCCGCTAGCTGGATCTTGCCGCTGCCGCTGGACCCGGCGAGCCCGACGACCTCGCCCTCGCGGACGGCCAGGTCCACGTTCTCGTACGCCTCGCCGGTCAGGGCGCGCACGTCGAGCAGGGTGCGGGCGTCCTCGGGCACGGGCGTACGGGCGGTGTCGGCGCGGTGGACGACGGACTCGCCCGCCATCGCCTCGACGAGCGCGGCGCGCGGCAGTTCCGCGACCGGGGCGGTGGTGATCCAGCGGGCGTCACGCAGCACGGTCACGGTCTGGCAGACCTCGTACACCTCCTGCAGGTGGTGCGAGATGAACAGGAAGGTGACGCCGGAGTCCTGCAGGGCGCGCATGCGCGTGAAGAGGCGTTCGATCTCGCGGTTGTCGAGCTGCGCGGTGGGCTCGTCGAGGATGATGAAGCGCGCGCCGAAGCTCAACGCCCGTGCGATCTCGACCATTTGACGGTCTTCGACGCTCAGCTCGCAGGTGCGGGCGTCCGGGTCGACGTGCACGTCCCAGGCGTCGAGCAGCTCGGCGGCCTCGCGGCGCAGGCGACGCCAGTCGATGAGCCCGGCCCGCCCGGTCGGCTGCCTGTTGACGAACAGGTTCTCGGCGACGGTGAGTTCGGGTACGACCGTCGGCTTCTGGTAGACGCAGGCGACCTTGGCGCGCCAGGCGTCGCGGTCGGTGAGCGCGGGTGCGGGCTCGCCGTCGAAGCGGACCGTCCCCGCGTCGGGGGCCTGCAGTCCGGTGAGGATCTGCACGAGGGTGGACTTGCCCGCGCCGTTGCGGCCGACGAGGGCGTGCGACTCGCCCTGGTGGACGGCGAGTTGGCCGTCCAGGAGCGCAGTCGTGGGCCCGTAGCGCTTGGTGATGCCGGTCGCCCGGACGAGGGGCGGCGGATGCGGACCGCTTGGCTGCTCTTGATGCTTCGTCAGAAGTGGGCTCATTCGACCGTGTTGCCCCACAGCTCGGGGTCGTCGACGTTCTCCTTGGTGACCAGCGGGGCGGGCAGCTGGTCCTCCAGGTTGCCGCTGGGCAGCTTCACGATGGTCGAGCCGTGGTCGGTGGGCCCGGGTTCGAACGTCTTCCCGGCCATCGCGGCCTTGATGTAGTACATGCCGTACTTGGCGTACGAGTCGGCCGGCTGCGAGACCGTCGCGTCGATCTGGCCCTTGCGGATCGCGGCGAACTCCTGCGGGATGCCGTCGTTCGACACGATCGAGATATGGCCCTTCTCGCCCGCCTTCTTCAGCATCCCCTTCGACTTGAGGGTCTGCAGCGTCGGCGCGAGATACACGCCGCCCGCCTGCAGGTAGATGCCCTTCACGTCCGGGTTGGCGTTGAGCAGCGTGTCCAGCTTGGACGCGGCGGCGTCCGACTCCCACTTGGCGGGGATCTCCAGGACCTTCAGCTTCGGGAACTTCTTCTTCACGCAGGTCCTGAACGCCTCCGACCGCTCACGCCCGTTGACCGAGGAGAGGTCGCCCATGATCTGCACGACCTTGCCGCTGTCGACGTGCTCGCCGAGGTAGTCGCAGGCCTTCTCGCCGTACGCGACGTTGTTCGCGCGCACCACCATCGCGACCTTGCCCTTCTCGGGGGCCACGTCGACGGCGACCACCGGGACGCCCTTGCGCTCGGCCTGGTCCAGGCCCGCGGAGATGGCGGCGCTGTCGAGGGGGGCGACGACGAGGCCGCCGACGCCCTGGTTGAGCTGGTTGTTGATATCGGTGATCTGCTGCGCCGAGTCGCTGTTGGAGTTGACGGTCTTGAGCGCGTCCACGCCCTGGTCCTTCGCCATCTTCGGCACGTAGTCGTTGTACGACTGCCAGAACGGCGAGGTGAGCAGCGGCACGATCACGCCGACCCTGGCGGCCTCTCCCCCGGCCGCGCCGCCGGAGCCGCCCGCGGCGTCCTTCGTGCTGCCGCAGGCCGCGAGCAGCAGTGCGGCGCAGCCGGCGGCGACCATGCGCGTCGTACGTCTCGTGCTCTTCGTACGTCTCGTGCTCTTCGTACGTCTCATGCGCTTCGTGCGCTCCGTACGGCTGGTGCGTTCGGTACGAGGGCTCATCCGACGGCTCCTCAAGGGGGAAGCGTGTCTGCGAGGTCGGCGAATATTTATCAGACCACTTCGGCTCGTCGACACCCTTGTGCCGCAACTTTTCCGGGAATTGAGGTGCGATCACGCTGTGGTGGTCGGACCACTGGGGTGGTTAGACTGCGGCGCACCCGGCTCCGGGGCGGGGTCGGGCGAGCGGGAGGGGTGGTCCGTGGAGCAGGCGTCCGCGCAGAAGGGCACGGTGACGCAGCGCGCCATCGAGCAGATCAAGGCGATGATCGCGGAGGGGCTCCTGGAGCCGGGCGGGCGGCTGCCCACGGAGCGGGATCTGGCCGCTCAGCTCGGCATCTCGCGCAGCTCCATGCGGGAGGCGATCCGCGCCCTGACGGTCCTCGGCGTCCTGGAGGCCCGGCACGGATCGGGCATCTACGTCACGCAGTTGGAGGCGGGCGACCTCCTGGAGACCTTCGGGGTGGTCGCGGACCTGTCGCGCGGCCCGAGCCTCGTCGAACTCCTGGAGGTGCGGCGGGTGTTGGAGTCCACGGCGACGGCGCTCGCGGCGGCGCGGATCTCGGATTCCCAACTCGCCGCCGTGCACGGGCACTTGGCGGCGATGGAGGCGACGGACGACCCGGAGGAGATCCTCTTCCACGACCTGGCCTTCCACCGGGAGATCGCGGCGGCCGCGGGCAACGGGACGATGGCGGCGATCCTGGAGGGCCTCTCCTCGCGGACGTTCCGGGCGCGGGTGTGGCGCGGCTACGAACAACAGGACGCGTTCGCCCGCACGCGCCGCGAACACGCCCGCATCTACGAGGCGTTGGCGGCCCGCGACCCGGAGGCGGCGCGGTCCGCTGCGGCGGCGCACGTGGGCGAGGTCGAGGTATGGCTCCGGGGCCAGCCTGGCCCCTCCTGACCGCCTCGGGGCTCCGCCCCGAACCCCGGCTGTCGATCGACTACCGCGCCGCGGCGGCTGGCCGCGCAGTTCCCCGCGCCCCTACCCGGGGCTCCGCCCCGAACCCCCGCCGTCGATCGACTACCGCGCCATCGTGGCCGATCGCGCAGTTCCCCGCGCCCCTGCCGGGGCCCGAAGTCTGACCCGCCGGGCCCATGGAGCAGCCACTCCGGTCCGACCAGAACCGAATTCCAGCCGGCCCACCGCTTGAGACCGAGCCCGGAGGGCGATGGGGGGCGCAGCCCCGCTAGGGGCGCGGGGAACTGCGCGACCAGCCACGACGGCGCTGCAGCCGGACGACGACCTCGAAAGGCACCCGTGGAGGGCGCAGCCCCGCTAAAGGCGCGGGGAACTGCGCGACCAGCCACGACGACGCTTCAGCCGAGCGGCGGCCCGAAGGGGGGTCCGGGGGCGCAGCCCCTGGGAGCCGTCCGCTGAGGACTTCGGGAAGGGGCGGGTAGGGGAAAAATCACCCACGGGCAGCAACCCCCACCAACCCCTCCAACAACAACTCCACCGCCCCCTCGAACGCCCCCTCAGCCATCAACCCCAACTCCCCCCGCACAGCGGCCAGTTGCGGATACTCCCCCGCGGGCAGCGACTGGTACACGGACGTCCACGCCACCTCGTCCCCCACCCTCCGCTCAGGCGAAAGCGACAAGGACGCCGCGTCGAGCGCCGCATGCCCGAGGACCGTGTCGACGAACGCCGCGTAGTGCCGTACCGCGTCCGCCTCCCCGAACCCGGCCCGGCGCAGCAGTCCGATGCCGGTGTCCACGGCCCGGAACTCGTGCGGGCGGCGCGTCACGCGGTACGCGGCGAGGGCCGCGATGCGCGGGTGTTCGCGGTAGCTGCGGTGGATGCGGTGCGCCATCTCGCGCAGTCCCGCCACCCAGTCGTCCCCCGGCTCGAACCCGTCGAGGGCCTCCCCGATGAGCCGGTCGGCGACGGCGAGCAGCAGGTCGTCGGTGTTGCGGAAGTACCGGTAGAGCGCACTCGGATCGCAGCCGAGCGCCGCACCGAGGCGGCGCACGCTCAGCGCCTCCGGCCCCTGCTGCGCGACCAGCGCAAGGGCCCGGTCGACGATCAGGTCCTGCGAGAGAACCACACCCGACCTGGCAGGCCTGCGGCGACGCCGCTCGGCCGGCACCCGCGACGTAGGCCCGTCACCCATGTCTCGTCCCCTCCCGTACGACTACGACCCCGCTGCCACGCGGCACCCTTATGTCAACACCATTGACGCAAGCCTGGCAAGGCCGATTGGATCGGGGCCCGATCTCGCCCCCACCGCCGCAAGGAGTCCGTACGTGTCCGACAGCAGCCCCGCCGATCTCGTCCTCACCGGCGGACCGGTCCACACCCTCTCCCCCGCCCGCGCCCGCGCCACGTCCCTCGCCGTGCGCGGGGAGCGCATCGTCGCCGTCGGCCACGACGAGGTGCGGGAGTTGATCGGCCCGCGCACCGAAGTCGTCGACCTGCGCGGCAAGTTGCTGGTCCCCGGCTTCCAGGACGCACATGTGCACCCGGTCGGCGGCGGCCTGGAGATGGGCCAGTGCGACCTGAGCGGGGCGACGACGCTCACCGAGTACCGGGAGCTGATCACCGCGTACGCCCGCGCCAACCCGGACCTGGAGTGGATCACCGGCGGCGGCTGGGCGATGGAGGCGTTCCCCGGCGGACTGCCGACCGCGGCCGAGCTCGACCGCCTCGTGCCGGACCGGCCCGTGTACCTGGTCAACCGCGACCACCACGGCGCCTGGGTCAACTCCCGCGCCCTGGACCGCGCCGGCATCGACGCCCGTACCCCCGACCCGGCCGACGGCCGTATCGAGCGCGGCGCGGACGGCGCACCCACCGGCATGCTGCAGGAGGGCGCCGCCAACATCGTCGGCCGGCTCCTGCCGCCCGTCACCCTCGAAGCGAAGATCACCGGGCTGCTCCGCGCCCAGGAGTTGCTGCACTCGTTCGGCGTCACGGCCTGGCAGGACGCCATCCTCGGCGAGCACGCCAACCTCACGGACCCCACGGACGCGTACCTCGCGACGGCCGAGGACGGCCGGCTCACCGCGCGCGTGGTGGGCGCGCTGTGGTGGGACCGGGCGCGCGGCACCGAGCAGATCGAGGAGCTGGTGGCGCGGCGCGCGGCGGGCACACGCGGCCGCCTCCGCTGCACGACCGTGAAGATCATGCAGGACGGCGTCGCGGAGAACGGCACGGCGGCGCTGCTCGGCCCGTACCTCGACGGCTGCGGCTGCACCTCCGACAGCAGCGGCATCAGCTTCGTGCCGCCTAAGGAACTCCGGTCGTACGTCGCCGAGTTGGACGCCCGCGGCTTCCAGGTGCACTTCCACGCGCTCGGCGACCGTGCCGTGCGCGAGGCTCTCGACGCGGTCGAGGCGGCGCGCGCGGCCAACGGTTTCACGGACACGCGCCCGCACCTCGCGCATCTGCAGGTCGTGCACCCCGACGACGTCCACCGGTTCCGGGAGCTCGGCGCGAGCGCCAACCTGCAGGCGCTGTGGGCGGTGCACGAGCCGGAGATGGACGAGTTGACGATCCCGTTCCTCGGGCCGGAGCGCAGCGCGCAGCAGTACCCGTTCGGCGACCTGCTGCGGTCCGGGGCGACCCTGGCGGCGGGCAGCGACTGGCCGGTGTCCAGCCCCGACCCGCTGCAGGCGCTGCACGTCGCGGTCAACCGCGTCCTGCCCGAAGCCCCGCACGGCACCCCGGTGTTCCTGCCCGAGCAGCGCATCGACCTGGGCTCGGCACTCGCCGCGTACACGGCGGGCAGCGCGTACGTGAACCACCTGGACGACGTGACCGGGACCCTCGCGCCGGGCTACTACGCGGACTTCGCGGTCCTCGACCGGGATCCGTTCGCCGGTCCGGCCGAGGAGATCGGGTCGACCCGTGTGGAGCAGACCTTCGTGGGCGGGCAGCGGGTGTACGCGGCGGGGTGACGCCCTCCGCGCACCCGCCGCGCACCCCTATGCCTGGCCCACACGTGCCGCGCCCACACGTGCCCCGCTCACACGTGCCGCGCCCACACGTGCCGCGCCCACACGTGCCCCGCTCACACGTGCCGCGCCCACACGTGCCCGCCTCCATGTGGTCAGCTCAGCTCACATGTGGTCAACCCCCATGTGCCGCGCCCACACAGGCCGGCGCCACCATGTGATCCGCCCACATGTGATCCGCCCACATGTGCCGCGCCTACACCCGGGAGCGGTACAGGCCGAACTCCGCGAGGTGTGCTTGGGCACGGGACGCGGTGACGCGGATCCGCCAGCGGCGGGCGGTGACCGGCGCGGGCAGCGGCAGGATGCGGCTCGCGCCGACGATCCCCTGGCGGGCGACCTCGCTCCAGGCCCCGTCAGCCCCGCCAGCCCCGCCAGCCCCGTCGACCTCCGCCTCCACCACGTACGCCTCGATCTGCTGGCCGTGCCGTACGTCCTCGGCGAGGCGGATGCGGTCGACCTCGACGGGGCGGCCGAGGTCGAGGGTGCGCACACCCGGGCCGTCGGAGGTCAGCGGGCAGCTCGGCCTCGATCCGCTCACGGAACTCCCGCAGCCGGGCCACGTCCGCGTCGGGCAGCAGACCGCGCTTGTCCGGCGGGATGTTCAGCAGCAGCACCGAGTTGCGGCCGACGGACCGGAACCAGATGTCCGTCAACTGCTCGACGGACTTGGGCTGTTGGTCCTCGTGGTAGAACCAGCCGGATCTGATGGACACATCGCACTCGGCGGGCCACCACTGCAGGTACTGGGCGACCTCGCGGGCCTGCAGGAGGGCGTCACGGCTGCCCTGGTCGGGGGCGTCGTAGGGCAGGGCGTAGTCGGTGCGGCCGTAGTCCTTCTCCTTGACGGGGACGACGCTCCACTCGTCCTCGCGGGCGAGCCCGCCCTCATTGCCGACCCAGCGGACATCGGGCCCGGACACGGCGATGGTGGCGTCCGGGGCGAGCGCCCGCACCAGCGCGTACCAGCTGTCCCAGTCGTACTTCTCCACCTTGTCCGGCGGGATGTGGCCCTGCGCCCCGTCGAACCACACCTCGTCGACGGGTCCGTACTCGGTGAGGACCTCGTAGAGCTGGTTGAGCATGTGCGCGCCGTAGTCCGTGGCGGGCAGCTCGAAGGTCGGCAGGTCCTTGCCGTCCCGGTCGTCGCCCTCGACGAGGGTGGGGACGGTGTGGTCGGCGCGCGGGCTGCCGTTGGCGTAGACCCCGTGCAGGTACTGGTTCTCGTCGGCGGGCGACACGTACACACCGACCTTGATGCCGTGCCGCCGCATCGAGTCGGCGAAGTTCCGCAGCACGTCACCGCGCCCACCGGCCCAACTGCTGGACGCCACACTGTGCTTGGTGTAGCGCGTCGGGTAGAGGACGAAGCCGTCGTGGTGCTTGACGGTGAGGATGGCGAGCTTGAAACCGCCGTCGCGCAGGGCCCGCGCCCACTGGTCGGTGTCGAGCCCGACCGGCTGGAACAGCTCGGGATCCTCCTCCCCCGACCCCCATTCGAGCCCGGTGAAGGTGTTCACGCCGAAGTGCAGGAACGCGGTTTTCTCCAGTGCCTGCCAGGCGAGTTGACGGCCCGTCGGGCGTACGAGGGAAGCCTTGCGGACGAGTTCCTCGGCGCTGTCGGAGGAGCTGATGGGGATGCGGTACGCGGGCTCGGCGGACGCCTGCGCACCGGCGGTCGCGGCGTGGGCGGGGGCGAGGGAGGCGCTGGACGCGGCGAGCGCGGTCGCCGTGCTCGCCGTGCTCGCCGTGAGGAAGAGACGTCGACTGACGGCCATGGGGCGGACCTCCGGGGGTCGGGGTGGGTGGAGCCGGACGGTACGAACGATCCGCGATTCATCGGAGGTCTGATGATTGAGGCGGCGCGTTCCGGTGTCAATGGGCCCTGCAGAAGGCCGAGTTCAGACAGTCATCGGATGTCCCAGGGGCTGATCGAGGCGGACCGGGTCGGACCGCAGGGGCTCCTGTCCGGCGTGCGGGGACCGGGCGTACCGTTCCCCCCGTTCCTCTACCCGTGACCGCACATCAGCACCAGCCTCAGGGAGTCGCCGTGACCAGCTGGGCCGGCCGCACCGCCGCCGAGATCGCCGCCGCCGTACGCGAGGGGGATGTGTCGCCGCGCCATGTGGTGGCGGACCATCTCGCGCGGATCGACCTCCTGGACGCCCGGGTGGGCGCGTTCCGCACGGTGCGCGCGGCTGCCGTGCTCGCCGAGGCGGACGCGCTCGCCGCCCGCGCCGATCTGGCCCGACTCCCCCTGGCGGGTGTGCCGGTGGCGGTCAAGGACAACCTGCCGGTACGGGGCGAGGCCTGCCGCAACGGCTCGGCGGCGACCTCCGCCGATCCCGCCGCAGCGGACCATGTGACGGTCGCCCGGCTGCGGGCGGCGGGCGCGCTGGTGATCGGCCTGACGAACGTGCCGGAGCTGTGTGTCTTCGGCACCACGGACGGCGTGCACGGCGCGGCCCGTAACCCCTGGGACCTGACGCGGACGGCGGGCGGTTCGTCCGGGGGCAGCGCGGCCGCGGTCGCGGCGGGCATGGCGCCGCTCGGCCTCGGCAACGACGGCATGGGGTCGATCCGCATCCCGGCCGCGCACTGCGGGGTGCTCGGCCTGAAGCCGGGCAGCGGCACGGTGCCGAGGGAGCTGGGCGGCGGCTGGTTCGGCATGTCCGAGAACGGCCCCCTCGCGACGACGGTCGAGGACGCCCGCCTGATGCTCTCCGTCCTCGCCGACGCCCCCTCCGCCGACGCGGAACCCACCGCCGGGCCCACCGCCGGGCCAGCCTCCCGACCGTCCGCCGGACCCGCCGCCGAGACCGCCCCGCTGCGGATCGCCGTGTCGGCGGCGCGCAGCCCGCAGCCCGGGGTCCCGGTCACGCACGCGTACGCGACGGCCGCGCGGGAGGCCGGAAAAGTTCTCGCGGGATTGGGCCATTCGGTGGACGCGGCGGACCCTCCGTACCCGATGTGGCTGGGCGCCACGGCGCTCGCGCACTGGTCGGCGGGTACGTACGTCGACACGGAGGGCCTTGACCTGGGCCGGCTCGCGCGGCGCACTCGGGTGCATGCGGCGCTCGGGGCGCGCTGTGCGGCGGGGGTGGAGCGCAGTCGGCGCCGGGAGCAGCTGCGGGAGCGGTTCGCGCCGTTCTTCGAGCGGTACGACGTCCTGCTCACGCCCGCGCTGGCGCGCCGGGGCCCGCGCGCGGACCCGTGGCACAAGCGGGGCTGGCTGCACAACGTGCTGGTGAACACGCGCTGCTCGCCGCTGACGCCGACGTGGAACCTGACGGGGTGGCCCGCACTGACGTTGCCGTTCGGGTACCTGTCGTCGGGGGCGCCGTGCGCGGTGCAGCTGGTCGGGGCGCCGGGCCGGGAGGGTCAACTGCTCGATGTCGCGGCGGCGTTGGAGGCGGCGCGGCCGTGGCAGCGTACGGCGGACGTGCGCCCCTGAGTGCCGGAAAACCCCAGCAGCCCCAGCAGGGCGCCTCGGCATGCGTCGGCCCCCGCGGACCGTGGTCCGCGGGGGCCGTTGCGATCAGCCGACTCCGGGTGGGAGTCAGTCGACGCCTTGAAGGATGTGCGGCTCCGCGAGGTCGTCCTCGTATCCGGCGAGCCTGATCGGCGCGGACCTGGCCCACACGTCGAGACTGCCCAGCTCTTCGGGCCGGCCCTTGCGCTCGCTGTGTTCCTTGGGGCGTGAATCGCTCTTCGTCTTCTCTGGTGTCACCGCGCACTCCTTATGTGTCGGGTAACCCCCGGTCGTTCCGGCGCGTCCCGTTTGCCGGGTGCCGAGGACCGAAGGGCTCGATCTGGGCAGTTCGGACGCGGTGGCGCCGGTACTCGTTCGGGCTGGGCCGGGTGATGACCGGCTTGCCCAGGGACGGGCCATGGGTGTTGGTGGAACCCCTTTTGGCTGTCCGCTTCGTACAGCGTAACCAAATGAGCGGCCCGCTGCTCGATGGGGCCAAAACTCGTCCGATTTATCACGATTCGTCACATTGATTCAGCCAAGATCCACCTCGGAAGCCTGGGACTCCCGCACAGCCGACCGCCGTTGTCGCCTCGCGGGACTCCTCGCGTTCACGCGGCCTTCGGCCGCTCGCCGACCTGGAGTCGCTGCAGCTCGGCCAGTACGGCGGGGTCCTGGACGTCGAGCCACTCCACGAACTGACGGAAGGACAGCAGGCGTACGTCCTTCTTGTCAGCAATCGTCCGGATCGTCTCTTCGACCGCGTCCATATAGATGCCCCCGTTCCACTCCTCGAAGTGGTTCCCGATGAACAGGGGCGCGCGATTGGTCTCGTACGCGCGCCGGAAGCCCGCGAGATACGCCTCGGTGGCCTGCCGACGCCAGGTCGGACAGTTGTACGAGGGTGTGCGGGTGGAGTTCTTCGACTGGTTGGCGAGGATGTTGTAGTCCATCGACAGGACCTCGAAGCGGTGCCCCGGGAACGGCATGGCCTGCAGCGGAAGGTCCCAGACGCCCTGCCTCTGCACCGGCCAGCGCTGCACGCCGCCGGGCGAGGACGCGTCGTAGCGCCAGCCGAGCTCGCGGGCGACGGGCAGCAGGTTCTCCTGACCGAGCAGACAGGGCGTGCGGCCGCCGATGAGCTCCTGGTCGTAGTCGAACGGCAGGGACGGCAGCTGGGACCAGCCGGTGTGGGTGCGCCAGCGCTGCACGAAGCCCTTGGCCTGATCGATCTCCGCGCGCCAGTGCGCACTGCTCCAGCGGGCGACGGAGCCGCTGCCGCCGCAGAAGTGCCCGTTGAAGTGGGTGCCGATCTCGTGGCCGTCGAGCCAGGCCTGACGGACGTGCGTCAAGGTCTCCTTGAGGTGCTCGTCGGTGAGATAGCCGATGTCGGACGCGCCTGCGGGGTTGTTCGGCGGGCGGTAGACGCGCTTCTTGTCCTCCGGCAGCAGGTAGAGGCCGGAGAGGAAGAACGTCATGTGCGCGTCGTGCTCTTTCGCCAGTTCGAGGAAGCGCGGGAAGAGCCCGTTGCCGACCTCGCCCGCGCCGTCCCAGGAGAAGACGACGAACTGCGGCGGCGTCTCGCCCGGCTCCAGCGGTACGGGCGTTGCGGGCTGGTGGGGCTGGCGGCCGGTGAACGAGGTGGAGCCGTCGCCGATCAGACGCGGCGCCTTCGGTGCGCCCTGCGGTCGGCCGCCGCCGGCAGCGGGCTTCTTCGGGCGGTGCGCGCCGTGCTGCGGGGCGGGGCGGCCGTCGGCACCGCAGCCCGCGAGCCCGACTCCGGCCGCGGCCGCCCCAAGTCCCAGGCCGAGCAGTTCTCTTCGGCCCACCGCACCCATGGCTCACTCCGTTCACTCGGCTCGCAGTCGCCCCATCTGTTGACCGAACAAGATGTACAAATCACGCATCTCGGGCCATTTACCTTGTTCGGCCTAGGGCTTGCCTGAGGGCGACTCTCATACCGGGCGCCGCGCAGGTCCGGGCGGGCGTCCGGATGTCCGCGAACGCGCGAGGGCCGGTGCCGCATCAGCAGTGCGGCACCGGCCCTCGCGCGTTCGTTTCCGTCTTCAGCTCTCGTGGACGCCTCGGCGGCGTACCCGAGAATCAGTGGCTCCCACGACTCCCGTCACCAGGGCGGCCGGCCAGAACGCCGCCGCCGCACGCGCCGAGGCTCGTGCTATCGCTTGCATCAACAACTCCCTATTCCCTCCGCACAGATGACCTTTTCTGACATCCCACCAGAAACAGGTCCGACGCCGGGAAATCTAGGTGCGGGCCGACCGCCCCGCGCGGCAGGGAGGGCCAGAAGGGGTGCCGCTCGGCGTGTCGCGTACCCCACATGGGCGAGCTGCGCTCGTCGGCCTCCGCTCGGGCCGGACGCGCGGGGTCGGCCCGTCCGGTGTGCGGGGTTAACGCCGCGTTGGTCGAGGCGTCAGGCGGGCATGCTGTGCTGCAACACCGGCACCGAGCCCGGAGGGAGCCGCGCATGGAGCCATGGAGGGTGCCGCAGAGGGCGCCGCGGACCGTCGACGAGCTGCTGGAACTCCTGTACTCCGGTAGGGGCGTGCACAGCGCGTCCGACCACGGCGGCACGACCGCCGACCTGCACGAGCACGCCCTGCGGACGGCGGCCCTGTTGCGCCGTTCCCGGCCCAGCGACAAGGAGTTGCAGGTCGCGGGCCTGCTCCAGGACATCGAGCTGCTGCTGCACCCCGGCGGCGCCGCACACGCGGACCTCGCCGACGCGGCCGCCGACGCGCTGCACACCCTGCTCGGCGGCCGCGTCGCCCGACTCGTACGCCTCCATGTGCACGCCGAGCGGTATCTCGCCGCCGTCGAGCCGAACCGCCCGCTGTCGCCGTCGAGTGCGCGGCGGGTAGCGCAGCGGGGCGGGGCGATGTCGGCGCCGGAGGCGGACGCGTTCGTACGGGATCCGCTGGCCGAGGACGCGGTGGCGCTACGGCAGGCGGCGGAGGCGGCGCAGGTGGTGGAGCTCGACGCGGGCGTGCTTGAGGACTGGCGGCCCGTGCTCGAACTGATCGCGGCGGGGCACGCCCTGCCGCCGCCGGGGGTGTTGCACCCCGCGCACCCCGGGGCGCCGTCGCGCCGGGCGGTGCCGCCCTCGCACCACCCGGTGCATCACTGATGTCTACTCAAATCCCTTCTGGGGCCGACTATTTGAGACAAGGGCGTCAGCCGAGGTCGAGGGCGTGCGGCAGGCCCGCTCGGTAGCGCTGGGCGTCGACGCGTTTGGCGAGGGCGAACTCGGGCGGGCTGTAGCCCTCGAAGAGGCGGGCCCGCTCGGCGTCCGAACCGGCCGCGTCGAGCACGCCGTTGGCGGCTCTGCGGCCCGCCTCGTTGGCGGTCTCCATGGAGGAGAAGTCGAGGTTGGAGTGCGTACGGGCGTAGTCGGCGCAGATGAACAGGTTGGGGATCGCGGTGGTCGTCTCGGGGCGGTGGCGCCAGGAGCCCTTGCCGTTGAGGAGGTAGGGCTCGTCGTTGCTGAGGCCGCCGGGACCGTCCTGCAAAGCCGGGTCCAGGTGCCAGGAGTGCACGAGGTCGTCGGGGAGGACCGACTCGCCCCGGTCCTCCAGGGCCCGCTTCATCTGGGCCCACACCTCGGCGGCGACCTCCCTGCGGGTGCAGTGCGCGGCGGGTTTGCCGTACAGGACGCCGGGCTTCTCCCAGTTGGAGATCACCACCGAGAGGCAGTCGCGCGCCCGGCCGTCGCCCCAGGTCGCGGGGAAGCCGGGCTGCCAGAACTGGCCCTGGGCGATGGAGACGAGGGCCCAGGGCGAGTCCACGTACACGACGTGGCCGTTGTGCAGCGGGGTCGGCTCGCGCAGGAAGTACTGGATGCCCTGGCACCAGATCGTGCCGAGCTTCGCAGTGCCGGCGAGGCTCGGGTCGGCGGCGAGGATCTCCTTGCTCCACAGGTCCTTGGCCCGGTCGGCGGGCAGTCCGGCGAGGAACCAGTCGGCCTTGATCCGTACCGAACTCCCGTCCGCCGTACGGGCGTCGGCGGCGGTGATGCGGCCGCCTTCGAAGGTCAGCGACTCCACGGTGTGGCCGGTGCGGAAGCGGACGCCGAGGGCGCGCAGGTGGTCCGCCCACGGGTCCACCCAGGCCTCGCTGGTGGGGCGGTCGAAGACCCGGTTGTGCGGGCCGTCGCTGCCGCGTCGCAGCATGTCGTACACGATGGCCTCGCCGCCCTGCGCGCACGTACGGGTGGAGGCGAGGCTGGGTTTGAAGGCGTTCAGGGTCTGTGCCGTGCCGCCGAACAGGCGTTGGTATTCAACGGACTTGGGGAATCCGGACTCGGCGCGGATGAACGTCCACCAGTCCATCTCCTCCCACTGCCCGAACAGCCGCTCCTTGCTGCTGGTGAGCAGGATCGCGCCGCGCTGCGCGAAGTACGCGGCCTCGTGCGGCGGGAGTTCGCCCACCTCGGCGACGAGCCCGGCGAGCATGCGCGTCACTGACTCGACGGTCAGCGCGCCGGACGCGGGCGGGGTGCTCGGGTACGAGAGGTCCTTCTTGCCGTCCTCGCGTACGAAGGTCTGCCAGGGGACCTGGGTGAGGTTGCCGTACACGCCCTCTTCGTTGCCGGGGTACGGGATGCGGCGGAGGGTGTCCGGCAGGTTGTGGTAGAAGCCGAAGACGGCGCGGTGGCCGTGTTCGCCGGGCAGGTCGCGGCGTCCGTCCGTGCCGGTGCCGGGCACCGGGACGGAGCGGACCTTGCCGCCGAGGACGGGGCGGCGTTCGTAGACGGTGACCTCGAAGCCGCGCTCGGCCAGTTCATGGGCGGCGGTGAGGCCGCCGGGCCCGCCGCCGAGCACCGCGACCCGGCGGCCGGGGGTGCGGGCGGCGGCGGTTCCCGTGCGGGTGAGGGCGAGGGCGCCGGCGGTGCCTGCGCCGTACCGGAGGACTTGTCTGCGTAAGACCGTCATGCCGGGTCAGGCTAGCGGCGCGCGGCGGTGAACCGAACGGGCTTCACCGAGCCGTCACTTGGCGTCGCGGGGCTTCAACTCGCCCTGTTCGCCTACCACTTGGAGACCGCGTAGTCCTTCAGGAAGACGCCGTACAGGTCCTCGCCCGCCTCGCCGCGCACGACCGGGTCGTAGACGCGGGCCGCGCCGTCGATCAGGTCGAGGGGGGCGTGGAAGCCCTCCTCGGCGAGGCGGAGCTTGTCGTAGTGCGGACGCTCGTCGGTGATCCAGCCGGTGTCGACCGAGGTCATCAGGATCTGGTCGGTCTGGAACATCTCCTGGCCGCTGGTGCGCGTCACCATGTTCATCGCGGCCTTCGCGGCATTGGTGTTGGGGTGGCCCGCGCCCTTGTAGCCGCGGCTGAACACGCCCTCCATCGCGGAGACGTTGACGACGTACGCGCGGCCGCTCGCCGCCTTCTTCGCGGCCTCGGCCATGGCGGGGCGGAGCTTGGAGATGAGGATGAACGGCGCGGTGTAGTTGCAGAGTTGGGTCTCCAACAGCTCCACCGGGGAGATCTGCTCGATGGTCTGCACCCACGTGTTGGTGTCCACCACGTCGGGGACGAGGCCGCCCGCGTCTATGGCGGTGCCCGCGATGTGCCGCTCCAGGCTGGCGTTGCCCGCGACCAGGGCGAGGTCGGCGACCTCCTGGGCGTCCATGCCGCTGATCCCGGCGGGCAGCGCGGCGAGGCCGTCGACCGCGCCGGAGCCGAAGGCGCCGATGACGTGGTGGGCGGGCAGCTCACCGGCGGGCAGCGGGGCGCTCTCGCCGTCGACGAGGGCGGCGTACGCGGAAGGCAGGCGGCGCACGGTCTGGGTGGCGTTGTTGATGAGGATGTCGAGCGGGCCCGCCTCGGCGACCTGGTCGGCGAGGGCGACGGCCTGGGCCGGGTCGCGCAGGTCGATGCCGACGACCTCGAGGCGGTGCATCCAGTCCGCCGAGTCGTCCATCGCCTTGAAGCGGCGGATGGCGTCCTTGGGGAAGCGCGTGGTGATCGTGGTGTGCGCGCCGTCGCGGAGCAGCCGCAGCGCGATGTACATGCCGATCTTGGCGCGGCCGCCGGTGAGCAGGGCGCGCTTGCCGCTGAGGTCGGCGTGGGCGTCGCGCTTGGCGCGGTTCTCGGCGGCGCACTCCTGGCAGAGCTGGTGGTAGAAGGCGTCGACCTCGACGTACCGGGCCTTGCAGATGTAGCAGGAGCGGGGGCGCTGGAGTATTCCGGCGATCTCGCCGACGGTCGAGGAGGAGGGCAGCAGGCCCTGCGTCTCGTCGTCGATGCGCTCGGCGGAGCCGGTGGCGGTGGCCTCGGTGACGGCCTTGTCGTGGGCGGTCTTGGCGGCCCTGCGCTCCTGGCGGCGGCGCTGCTTCACGGTGCGGTAGATGCCGGCGGTGGCGCGGCGCACGGTGATCGCGTCGGGGTGGTCGACCTCCAGCTTGTCGAGTTCGTCGAGCACGCTGAGGCAGACGGCCAGGCGCTCGGGGTCGATCCCCGGACCGTACGTCTGGCTCTCGTCCGCCGCCTCGTGGGCAACCGTCATGGCCGTTTCCTCGTGCTCGCTCGGGCCCCCCGCGCGCGTGCGCCGGGGCCAGGGGAAGTTTCCAAAGAGGGAACTTTACGTAGGTGCGGCACCCGAAGCCAAACCACCGGGGAGCGGGCAGGCCCGGGAACACGCCCCGGACCTGCCCGTTCACCGTCCTCCCGGTCACTGCCCGCGCGGCTGTCAGCCCTGCGTCGGCCCGGCCGCCTCCGCCGCTTCCGCCGCCTCCCCGAGCGCCGTGATCTCCGCGCGCAGCGCCGCCGCGAGCCGGTCCAGGTCCGGTACGGCCTGCGCGTCGGCGATGAGCCCGTAGTGGACGTTGCCCCGGTACGTGGAGACCGCGACGGCGAGGGACTGGCCGGGGGCGAGCGGCGCGAAGGGGTAGACGGCGTCGAGCGGGCAGCCGCCGAGGCGCAGGCCGAGACCGGGCAGCGGGACGCTGGTGACGAGGATGTCGAAGAGCAGCCGGGCGGCCTGTGCGACGACGGGGCCGCCGAGCCGGTGACCGAGCGGCGGCACATGGTCGGCGAGCAGGGCGACGGCGCCCGCGCCGCGGTTGGGCCCGGCCTCCTTGTTGCGGTCCATGGCCGTACGGACCGCGCGCAGCCGCTCCAGCGGGTCGGACTCGGCGACGGGCAGCCGGATCAGATAGCCGGAGAGGCGGTTGCCGCCGGGGTGGGCGTCGCGCGGGCGGCGCCGGGAGACGGGGATCAGGGCGCGGGGCCGGACCCGGTCGCCGTTCTCGCCGCGCTCGGTCAGCCAGCTGCGCAGGGCGCCCGCGACCGCCGCGATCAGGACGTCGTTGACGGTGCCGCCGGTGCGCTTGCGGATGCGGTGCACGTCGTCGAGGTCGACGACGACGCCGGCCGTGCGGCGGGTCCCGGTGGCGGGTGCGGTGAGGGCCGGGGCGGCTTCGAGGAACCCCCAGGTGGCGCGGGCGACGGAGGCCCCGATGTCCAGGGCCTGGCCGACCTCGCCGACGCGGCGGCGGAACACGTCGAGGGACTTGGACAGGTCGGGGCGGCGGCGGGCCGCGCCGTCGCCCGTACGGGAGTCCGCGGGCTTGGGCGGCTTGCGGCTCGGGGGCGAGTCGGGCAGCGGGTCCATGAGGCCCGCGGCGAGCATGAGCGCGCGCAGGCCGTCCGCGAGGGCGTGGTGGAACTTGAAGAGGACCGCGAAGGACGTGCCGTCCACGCCCGGCAGTACGTGCACCTCCCACGGCGGGCGTGCGCGGTCGAGGGGCCGCTGCATCAGCTCGCCTGCGGCCTCCTGGAAGTCCCGGGCCACGGCGGCGAGGCGGACGTGGTGGGCGGGGTCGAAGTCGGCGTCCGGGGCGCGTACGGCGCCGCCGACCGGGAGCAGCGCGTCGCGGATGCGCATCCGCAGCCCCGGCACGGCCGCGCAGCGGGCGGCGAGAAGGTCGGCCGCGTGCCGGGCTGCCTCCGGGGAGTCGGCGGCGAAGACTCCGAGCGCCCCGAGATGCATGGGGTGACGGTCGGACTCGATGTTCCAGAAAGCCAGGTCGAGAGGGGCGAGCAGGTCTGGGGTCATGGGCGTGCCTCGCGTCGGCGACGGGGAACTTGAGTCAATCCCGGCCCGCTGACTACGGTCAAGTACGTTCAGGACACGCTCCGTTACGAGCAGATTAAGTCTTGGCCCGTGCCGCCCAGACGCCTCACGGGGAACATCGCCCAGGCCGGCCGGGAGCGGTCGTCGAGGTCGCAGCCGCCGTCGGAGTGGTGCTCACCGTCGGAGCGGGCGCCCCGCGCCGGGTCCCGGCCGCCCCGCGTCAACCCGGCGGGCGCGTTCACCCCGGCGATTGCAAGGCGGCTCGACGGGCCGCTCGCAGCTGGGCCGGATCCGCGCCCTTGCAGGGCTTTCGCAACTGTTTGACCTCTCTTGGGTCCTAGACTCGGCGCGTGCCTGAGCAGGGGGAGGGAAGGCATGGACACGGTCATCGTGCAGCTGCCCGAGGAGCCGTCGGACCGGCCCGGGAGCGGCCGCGTTCCGGGGCGCACGGACCGGCCCCGGCTGCTCCGCCTCGGCCCCGGCGACACCGCCGACTTCGGCCGCGGCGCTCCGGACGTACCCGTTCCGGTGACCTTGGACGACCCGGCGGTGTCCCGCAGGGCGGGCCAGATCGTGGCGGCGGAGGACTACTGGCGGCTCTCCAACTTCAGCCGTACGTCGACGTACGTCGTACAGAACCTGGAAGGCGCGGGCGAGCATGTGAAGGTCGCTCCCGGACGGGTCGGCGCGCCCGTGCCGTTCGAGTTCTCGCGGGTGCTGCTGCCGGGCACGGACGGCGAGGCGACGTTCAAGGTGTTCGCGCCGGAGCACGCCTATCTGGACGGCGGCCCGGCGGGCGAGCGGGCGGCGTCCGTGCAGCGCGGGGAGCCGACGACCAGCCCCTTCGCCCTCGATCCGACGTCGAAGTACTTCCTGGTGCTGCTCGCCCTGTGCGAGCCGCGGCTGCGCCGGCCGTCGAGTGCGGCGGTGCCGGGGGTGGGCGAGGTGGTGGAGCGGCTGCGCGGGCTCGACGGCTGTGCGGGGCTGACCCGCTCGGCGGTCAACTACCACATCGACTACCTGACTTCGGTCAAACTACGGCTCCGCGACGACGGCGGCAGCGGCGTGAGCGGCGGGAGCGGCAGGGGATCGACCGGCTCCGGCAGTCAACTGACCGGTAAGCGTGAGGAGTTGGTGGCGTTCGCGCTCCGGTTCGACCTGGTCCGTGAGGAGCATCTGCCGCTGCTGCCCCGCCGCGGCGGCGGCGTCTCCGCGCAGGGGCCGGCGTAGGGCGCGCGGCGCATGGGACTCGGCAGCACTCCCCCGATCGACGTTCCCGACGGGTACCGCGTGGGGCCGTGGCGGATCAACACGCCGATCGGATCGGGCAGTTGGGGCAGCGTGTACGCGGCCGAGCACGTCGAGGACGGTACGCGGGCGGCGGTGAAGTTCCTGCGGACCGATCTGCTGACGCCGGGCCAGCGCGGCGACATGAGCGAACTCGTCGCGCGCGAGGTCAAGTTCAGCCTGGAGGCGGACCATCCGCACCTGGTCCGCACGCACGCGGCGCACACCGTGCGCGACCGGGACAGGCCCGAGCTCGACGGTCTCATCGCCCTGGCCATGGACCGGGCCGAGCACAGCCTGCAGGAACTGCTCGCCGCCGAGCCCGGCCGGGCGCTGCCGTCGGCGGAGCGGGTCCTCGCCGGGGTGGCCGCGGGCCTCGCGCATCTGCATGGGCGCGGCTGGGTGCACGGCGACCTGAAACCGGCCAACGTGCTGCTCGCGGAGGGCGGTGCGGTGTGGCTCGCCGACTTCGGCCTGACGACCGAGCTGGAGGGCACGCACGCGTACGTGCCGCCGCTCGGCACGCTCGACCATGTGCCGCCGGAGTGGTGGTCGGAGCGGACGGGCGCGCGGGGCACGAAGGTGCGTCCGGCCGCGGACGTCTGGGCGTTCGGGGTGGTGGCGCACCAGGTGCTGAGCGGCGGCCTGCATCCGTTCCCGGGCGCCACGGCGCGGGCGCGGGCGCTCGCCGCGCAGGCGTACGCGCGCGGCGGCGCGCCCCTGCGTCTCGACGCGTCGGTGCCGCCGGGCTGGCGCGCGCTGATCGCCGACTGCCTGCACCCGGAGCACGCCGTACGCTCCCGTCTGAACGGCGAGCAACTCGCGTTGCGTGTACGGGAGTTGGGTGCGCCGGAGCGGCCGTCGCGGTCGGCCCGGCGGCGGACGGCGGTCCTGCTCGCGACGGCCGCGACGGCACTCGCGGCCGCGACCGGCTCGGCCCTCCTGCTCACGGCTGCCCCCGACTCACCTTCCACAGGCGGGCGTTCCGGGGCTCAGGCCGTCCCCCCGGCCTCCGCCCAGGCCCTCGCCGAGCACGCCGCCGTCCCGCGCGAGCTACGGCCGCACATCACGAACGCGTCGATGCGGTGCGCCGACGAGGCCGTGTCGCCCGCCCTGATCGCGGCGATCCTCAAGGCCGAGAGCGGCTTCGACGTGCACGCGCACCGGGTCCGCCACGGCAAGGACGGCATCGCGGTGCGGGAGCACGGCGTCGCCATGTGGACGCCCGAGGTCTTCCGCGACTGGGCGAAGGACGGCGACGGAGACGGCAGGACGGACCACATGAACCCGCCGGACGCCATCGCCACCCTGGGCTCGTACCTCTGCTACCTCGCCGGCTCCTTCCGCGACCACGGCATGACCGAGGACCTCCCGTCCCTGCTCGCGGCGGCCTACCGCACCAGCGGCAAGGTCGTACGAGCGGAGCGCGGGGTGCCGGAACGGACCCGCGCACACACGGAGCGGATGCGGAAGTTCCTTGCGGAGTACGCGAGTTGAGCCCCGCCGACATCGGACAGCGAGGGCGCCCCTGACATCCGTCAGGTACCGCTCCCCCGCTGTGCCGCCGATCCTGGAACACGTAAGGACGAGCTCCCGACGGGCCGTCGGCAGACGGTGCGGGCGGGGCTCGCGAACGGGGAAACTCCAGCACGGGGAAGGAACATCATCATGGGTATCAACGGGGTCAAGAAGGCTCTCGCCGGGTTCGCCGTGACCGCCGCGACCGTGGGGGCCGTGGCCGCCACCACCGGGGCCGCGCAGGCCTCCGCCCCCGCGGCGCAGGCCGCTCCCGCCGCCGCCCAGGAGGCCAAGGCGCGCGTCTGCACCGTCAACGACAACGGCGTCAACTTCCGCGGCGGGCCCGGCCCGGAGTACCCGGTGCTCGGCAAGGTGAACCGGGGCCAGAACATGGACCTGCTCGGCACGCAGGGCAACTGGGTGCACGGCAACCTGTGGGGCGGGCACACCGGCGTCTGGATCCACACGGCGTACCTCGACAACTGCTGACGCCGTCGACGCCGGTACGGCACGCTCACACGGCACGCCCGTACGGCACTTCGGGCCCGCACCCCTTGACCGAGGGTGCGGGCCCGACCCGTGCGCGCGTCTCCGGTCAGCGCCGGGCCGTTGGGCTCAGCGCCGGGCGGGCGGTCGGTCGAAGCAGCAGTCGCCGCAGAGTCCGCCGCTCGGGCAGCGGTAGTAGAGGCAGCAACTGCGGCGGCGGAAGCGCGGGGGCCCGGCGTCCAGGTCCAGGACGCCGGTGCAGGCGAGTTCCGGGTGGCGGAACAGGGCCGCGCCGAGGTCGAGGGCGCGGGCGGCGACGTCCGGGCGGTCCGCGCGCCGCGCCCAGGAGTGCTGCTCGCGTACGGCGCCGGCGAGCGCGGAGCCCGCGTTGCCCCAGAGCAGCGGCTCGGCGATCCGGTGGCGGCGGCGCAGCGCGGCGGCGAGCGGGACGAGGTGGCCGTCGATCACGCTCGCGCCGAGGTCGTCGAGGGGCAGCGTCCGCACCTCGTCGAGCCACAGGTCGTCGGGGCTCGTGCCGTCCGGGTCCCAGCGGAGCCGCCGCGGGTCGACGTCCAAGGCCTTCCCGTACAGCGCGGCCGCGCCCAGGCTCACGGACCAGAGCCGGGCGGCGAGCCCCAGCTGGGCCACGGAGGCCCCGATGCGCGGCTCCGGCGCACCGAGCCGCGAGGTCACTTTGTCGACACGGAAGTCGAGGGGGCCGGCTCCCTCCTCGTACACCCGGGCCAGCGGAACAGCGGCCCGCGCCTGCGGAACGGGTGCGTCCGGCCCGCCCGTGCGCAGGGCGAAGAAGCCGCCGACGGAGCTGAGCAGTCGAAGATCCACCGCCCCATGATGCCCGGCGCCGACGGACCGCTACGCGTACCTGCCGCGGGTCCTGCTGTGAGGTCTGCTGTGAGGTCTGGCCAAAGGTCACCACCCCCAGTTGGACGCGGCGAGGGGCGTACTCCATCGGCAGTACGAGGGAATGCCTGCTCAGGGACGACGACTAAGCGGAATGTGCGGGTCATCTTGGACGTTATGGAAGGCGACCGTTCACCGCAGGAGCCGCACGATCTGGCAAGGAGGCGCCGATGAGCGCCCTCGTACTGGCAGTGCTGCTCTCCCTCGTCTCGGCCGTCGCCTACGCGGGCGGGGCGATCGTCCAGGAGCGCGTGGCGGTCTCCGACCCGCACACATACGCCCCGGTGCGCCGCCCCGGCTGGTGGGCGGCGGTGGGCCTCAACGGTCTGGGCGCGGCCCTGCACGTGGCGGCGCTCGCGTTCGGGCCGCTCAGTCTTGTGCAGCCGCTCGGCGCGCTGACCATCGTGTTCGCGCTGCCGATGGCGGCTCTGTTCGTCGGCCGCGGGGCCGGTCCGGCCGCCTGGCGCGGCGCGGTCCTGGCGACGGTGGGCCTCGCCGGGCTCCTCTCGCTCGCGGGCGACGCCGCGTCCGACTCCCTCGCCGGGCCCGAGCGGGCGACGGTCGCCCTGGTGACGTTCGCCGCGGTCGCGGCCCTGCTCGCGGCGGCGCGGGCGGCGGCCCGCGCGCCGGTGGTGCGCAGTGTGCTGCTCGCGACGGCGTCGGGCATCGCGTTCGGCATCGCGTCCGTGTTCACGAAGACGGTCGCCGTGGACGTGACCTCTGGCGCGGGCCTGACCGGCGCGTCCAGCCTCCTCGTCATCGCCGTCCTCGCCGTCGGCGGTCTGCTCCTGTCGCAGGCCGCGTACCGGGGCGCGGGCCTCGCGGTTCCGCTCGCGGTCGTGACGGTGGTGAACCCGGTGGTGGCCGCGACGGTCGGCCTGACCCTGTTCGGTGAGACGTTCCGGTACGGGACCGTGGGGGCGGTCGGGGCGCTGCTCTTCGGCGTCGCGACGGCGGGCGGCCTGGTCATGCTGACCACGGAGCGCATCAGCCGTACGCGCCAAGGCTCGGCGCCCCGCACGTCACGGGTCGGCGGGGCTGCGGCGCCCGCGGCGCCCGCGACGCCCGCGGGGCCGGTGCTGCCGAGGGTGCCGGACGATCCGGCGGCCCTCGACGGTCTGGGCGACGATCTGCGGTTCGACCATCGGGTGGGGTCCTGAGGCGGCTTGCGGCCGCATGCGTTTTCCCCTCCCCGCCCCTTCCCGAAAGACTGCCGTCGGCTGTCGTTCGTCTACCGCGCCGCCGTGGCTGGTCGCGCAGTTCCCCGCGCCCCTAAAAGATCAGCCCCTCCGGCGTAGGGGCGGGGAGGGGAGAACTCAGATCCGGACGCCGCCCGCTCGCAGGTATGCCAGTGGGTCGACGTCCGAGCCGTAGCCGGGGCCGGTCCTGATCTCGAAGTGCAGGTGGGGTCCGGTGGAGTTGCCGGTGGAGCCGGAGCGGGCGATGCGCTGGCCCGAGCCGACGTCCTGCCCGGCCCGCACGGTGAGCGCCGAGAGGTGGGCGTACTGGCTGTAGCGGCCGTCGGCGTGCCGGATCACCACCTCGTATCCGTACGCGCCGCCCCAACCGGCCGAGACGACCCGGCCCCCGGCGACGGCCCGCACGGACGTGCCGGTCGGCACGGCGAAGTCGACGCCCGTGTGATACCCGCTCGCCCAGGAGCCGCCCGACGCGCGGTAGGGAGTGCCGATGCCGGCGGTGACGGGTGCGCTGAGCGCGTCGCCCTTCGGTTTTGGGTCCGGCTCGGGTCGGGGCTCGGGCTTTGCCCGGGGTCCGGCTCGGTCGGCCGTCGTGCCGCCGTCGCGCAGGGCGAGCCGCTGGCCGGGCACTATCAGGTCCGGGTCCGCGCCGATGACCTTCCGGTTCGCCGCGTACAGGACCTTCCAGCCGCCGTCGACGTTCTCGGCGTCCGCGATCGCCGTGAGGCTGTCGCCGCGTACGACGGTGTAGAGCTCGGCCTTGCCCGCCTTGGACTGCGGGGTGGTCTCCGGGCGTACGGCGGGGCGGGGTGCGGCGCGGTGCCGGATGTCGGGGGCCCGTGCGTCGAGGTTGTCCCAGGTGTGCGCGTCGGCCGCGTGCGCGACGTCGGCGCCGGTGCCCGCGCCGACGAGCGGGAGCGCTATTCCGGCGCCGCCGGCTGTGACGGTGAGCGAGGCCCGGTTGATCCTGCTCGCCCTGTACCGGCGGTGCCGGCCGCGTAAGCCCATGAGAGTTCCCCTCAAGTCGCTTCCCCGACGGGGGACATGTCGGTGTTCCCCGGATGTGTCGAGCGCCGCCAACGTAGGCGCCCGCCGCGGCGCCTGACAAGAGGTCGGGTCACGGAGCGGTCAAGTACCGCGGTAGCCAGCGCAGTTGGGCGTCCTGCTGGTATGGTCCGCCGCCTTCGTGCTCGTTGAACTCGTACACCTCGATGCGCTTGTCCTCTCCCGCGTACGCGTTGAACGCGCCGAACACCGTCGACGGCGGGCACGTCAGGTCCTGCAGCGCCACCGAGAACAGGGCCGGGGCCTGGGCGCGCGCGGCGAAGTGCACGCCGTCGAAGTAGGACAGCGTGCGGAAGACCGAATCGCCGCCGATCCTGCGGGACTTGAGGTACGAACCGATCTCTTTGTACGGCAGATGGTCGGTGAGGGTCGCGGCGCGCGGGAAGTCGCAGAGGAACGGCACGTCCGGCAGGACCGCCGCGAGATCCGGTACGAGGCCGCTCACCGCGATCGAGATGCCGCCGCCCTGGCTGCCCCCGGCGACGGCGACGCGGGCGGGGTCCACCAGCGGGTGCGAACGGACGGCCTCGACGGCGCGCACGGCGTCCGTGAACACGCGCCGGTAGTAGTAGTCGTGCGGGTCCTCGACGCCGCGGGTCATGAACCCGGGGTACGCGGGGGCGCTGCCCACCGGGTCCGGGGTGTCGCCCTGCGCCCAGCCGCCGCTGCCCTGGCCCCGGGTGTCCATCACGAAGTGCGCGAACCCCGCGGTGGCCCACAGCAGATGCATGTGCGGCAGGCCGCGCCCGCCGCCGTACCCGATGTACTCGACCACCGCGGGCAACGGTTCCTCGGCGCCGGCGCGGGCGCGGGCGTTTGCGGGGAGGATCAGCCAGCCCTTGACGGGGTGTCCGCCGTAGCCCGCGTACGTCACGTCGAAGACGCGTACGTTCGTGAGGGCGGTGTCGACCGGCTCGAACCGCGCCGCCAGGTCGTGCTCGCGGGACTCGGCCAATGTCTTCAGCCAGAACTCGTCGAAGTCCGCGGGGGCGGGGTGCTCGGGGCGGTACGCGCGCAGCTGGTCGAGCGGCAGATCGAACAACGCCATGGGCGGCAGTCTCCTCTGACTCGTGTCACGCGCGACTCACGCGTCTGACTCTCCGGCTCTTCGTCGGTACGGCAGCATGGCCGATCGCGGGGGCGGTGACCAGAGCGCGTTCTTTTCCCCACCAACGCCCCTTCCCGAAAGTCCTGCCGGACGGGCCTCCTCAAACGCCGGAGGGGCTGATTTTCAGCCCCTCCGGCGTTTGAGGAGCGGGGGTCTGGGGCGGAGCCCCAGTAGCGCCTACTTCATCGGGCCCGGTTGCGGTTCCGGTTCTGGGACCGGGTCGGGGCCCGGGGGCTTCGGAACCGGGGACGGTTGGGGCTCGGGGGTCGGCTTGGGCTCCGGGTCCGGGACCGGTGACGGGAAGGGCCCGGGGTCGGGCCGGTCCGGGCCGGGGCCGGGGCCCGGCGGGGGGCCGGGCGGCACGGGGCCGGGGGTCGGGCCGGGAGGCACGGGCTCGGGGACCGGCGTCGGACCCGGCGTAGGACCAGGCGGTACGGGGTCGGGCACGGGGTGCGTCATGGGGAACTCCTCCTAGGCAACGCGTTCCCGGATACGGCGGGTCCACGCCTGCACGGTGACACCGGCACCACAAGCAACCCTGTGCGCCCGGGGCCTGCCGCGCAACAGCAGCAGCAGGCGTGCGGTCGTTCTGGGATCAGCCGGTCAGCCCGTCACCCTCCGCAGCCGCACCACCGCAATGTCCCGGGACGTCTTCCGCCGGTACGTGCAGGCGTACGGCGCGAACAGCTCGACGGGACGGGGCGGAGCGGGCTCCCTACGATGACGGCATGGAACTCGCCCTGTTCGCCGGAATCCCCGTGACCGACTACGCGGCGGCCCTCGCCTGGTACGAGCGGCTGTTCGGCGTCCCCGCGACGTTCTTCCCGAACGACGTCGAGGCCGTCTGGGAACTCGCGGAGAACCGCTCCGTCTATATCGAGCTGCTGCCCGAACGCGCAGGTCACGCCTTTCACACCCTGTTCGTCAGCGATTTCGACGAGCGCGTCGCGGCGATCGCCGAGCGCGGCATCGAGCCCACGCGCCGCGACACGTACGAGAACGGCGTGCGCAAGGCCACCTACCGCGACCCGGACGGCAACGAGATCGGCTTCGGCGGCGCACCACTCTGACCGGGGGGGCGGCCGGGGGTCCCCTGTGCCCCCCCCCCCGCCGCCCCGGGCCCGCCCGCCGCACGCGTGCCTCACGCGTGCCTCACGCGTGCCTCACGCGCCTGACACGGAAGCCGTCTCCTCCGCCCCGGGCTCCTGCACCGTCACATCCGCCTTCAACAGGCCCTTCTCGTACGGGAGTTGCTCGATCGGCGACGCATCCCGGTCCGGCTGGCCGGCGAACTGGGTCCGGTACAGCTGTGCGTAGCGCCCGCCCAGCGCGAGGAGGTCCTCGTGGCGGCCGCGCTCCACGATGCTGCCGTCCTCGACGACGAGGATCAGGTCGGCCGCGCGGACCGTCGACAGGCGGTGTGCGATGACGACGGCGGTGCGGTCGGCGAGCGCCTCGGCGAGGGCCTCCTGGACTGCGGCCTCCGAGGTGTTGTCGAGGTGGGCGGTGGCCTCGTCGAGGATGACCACGCGCTGCCGGGCGAGGAGCAGCCGGGCGATGGTGAGGCGCTGGCGCTCGCCGCCGGAGAGCCGGTAGCCACGCTCGCCGACGACGGTGTCGAGGCCGTCCGGGAGGGATGCGATCAGCTCGTCGAGGCGGGCCCTGCGCAGCGCCTCCCACAGCTCGTCCTCGCTCGCGTCGGGCCGGGCGAGGGCCAGGTTGGCGCGGACCGACTCGTGGAAGAGGTGCCCGTCCTGGGTGACCATGCCGAGGGTCGCGCGGACCGATGCGGCGCTCAACTCCCGTACGTCCACGCCCCCGAGGCGTACGACACCGGAGTCGGCGTCGTAGAGCCGGGGCACGAGCTGCGCGATGGTCGACTTGCCCGCGCCGGACGAGCCGACCAGGGCGACGGTCTGGCCGGGCTCGGCGCGGAAGGAGACACCGCGCAGGACTTCGGCGCCGCCGCGGTTGTCGAGGGCGGCGACCTCTTCGAGGGAGGCGAGGGAGACCTTGTCGGCGGCCGGGTAGCCGAAGCGGACGTCCTCGAACTCGACGGCGACGGGCCCTTCGGGCACGGCGCGGGCGTCCGGCTTCTCCTCGATCAGCGGCTTGAGGTCGAGCACCTCGAAGACCCGCTCGAAGCTGACGAGGGCGCTCATCACCTCGACGCGGGCCCCGGCGAGCGCGGTCAGCGGCGCGTACAGCCTGGTCAGGAGCAGGGCGAGGGAGACGACAGCGCCGGCTTCGAGGCTGCCGCGCAGCGCGAACCAGCCGCCGAGCCCGTAGACCAGGGCGAGCGCGAGGGCCGAGACGAGAGTGAGCGCGGTGATGAACGCGGACTGCGCCATGGCCGTGCGTACGCCGATGTCGCGGACCCGGCCCGCGCGGGCGGCGAACTCCGCGGACTCCTCGCCGGGCCGGCCGAACAGCTTGACCAGGGTCGCGCCCGGCGCCGAGAACCGCTCCGTCATCCGCGTGCCCATCGCGGCGTTGTGGGCGGCGGCCTCACGCTGGAGGCGGGCCATGCGGCTGCCCATCCGGCGGGCGGGCACGACGAAGACCGGCAGGAGCACGAGCGCGAGCAGGGTGATCTGCCAGGACAGGCTGAGCATCACGACGAGGGTGAGCAGCAGCGTCGCGAGGTTGGACACCACTCCGGAGAGCGTGTTGGAGAAGGCCCGCTGCGCGCCGATGACGTCGTTGTTGAGGCGGCTGACGAGGGCGCCGGTGCGGGTGCGGGTGAAGAACGCGACGGGCATGCGCTGTACGTGGTCGAAGACCGCGGTGCGCAGGTTGAGGATCAGGTCCTCGCCGAGGCTCGCGGAGAGCCAGCGGCCGAGGAGCCCGAGCCCGGCCTCGGCGAGCGCGATCACGGCGATGAGCAGCGCGAGCCGTACGACGAGACCGGAGTCCTTGCCGGCCACGATCGCGTCGACGACCCCGCCGGCGAGGACCGGCGTGGCCACGGCGAGCAGCGCGGTCACCACGCTGAGCAGCACGAACTGGATGATGCGGCGGCGGTGCGGGCGGGCGAAGGCGCCTATGCGGCGCAGGGTGGCCCGGACGAAGGGGCTTGCCTCTCTACGGGCCTGCTGCGCTGTCATCACGCTGTGCAGCTGGGTCCAGGCTGTGGTTTCCATGCTCATGCTGAAGACCGTAGAACCTCAAGCAAGGTTCAGGTCAACGGTTTTCGGGAGGAGATGTCAGCCTCTTCAAGTCGTACGCGTAAAAGCCGTCCGCTTCAGGGGAGCAGCCGCCAGTCGGCGACGAGGGCGGCGATCAGGCCCGTGCCGAGCACCCAACTGCCCAGTCGGGTACGGCCGCGGCGGCTGAGCTCGATGACGATGCCGCAGAGGATGAGCAGCAGCCCGTACACGCCGACGACCAGTACGGAGGAGCGGCTCGCCAGGCGTATCGCGAGGACCGCCGCGGCCGCGACCATGAGCACGGACGCCGCGGCTATGCGCAGCCGGCGCGCCTGCCAGGGGGCGAGCCCGGACCTCGACTCATCGACCTCTTCGAGGGTCTCCTGCTCTTCGGTGGACTCCGGCTCTTGGGGGGACGCCGACCCTTCGGGGGTCTCCGGCTCGTCGAGCGTCTCCGGCTCGTCGAGTTCCTCTCGGTCTCCGAGCGCCGACGCGGCCTCGTCCAGCTCTTCGGCACGCTCGCGACGTGCCTCGTCCGACTCGGTCCGCTCGCGGGACTCCGGCGTCGCTTTGCCGTTCTCACCAGCGGAAACCGGCTTCCGCTCGGCCGGCCGCTGCTCGTCCCGCTCTTGATCAGATGCGCTCATGGCCTGGATCGTAGCCGCTGCCCCGCGGACGCAGCCCCGGTACTCCCAGGGCTTCGCCGGGCTGCTCCCAGGGCTTCGCCGGGTGCTCAGCGCAGCAGCAGCTGCAGCCCGCCAAGGATGGTCGCGGCGATCACCAGGCGCTCGAAGACCCGCTGGTCGATGCGGTCCACGCAGACCTTGCCCAGGTACGCGCCGGGAACGACGAAGAGGACCATCGCGGCGTCGAGCAGCAGCGAGTGGGCGTCGATCAGGCCGAGGCCCACGCTGAAGGGGACCTTGAAGCTGTTCACGATGAGGAAGAACCAGGCCGACGTGCCCAGGAACCCGAGTTTCCGGAAGCCGGCGGAGATCAGGTAGAGGGAGAGGACGGGGCCGCCCGCGTTCGCGACCATCGTCGTGAATCCGCCGAGCACCCCGTACGAGCGGGCCTTGATCCGTCCGGCCCGCGAGCCCACGGGGGACGCCTCGGCGCTCACTCCGTCAACTTCCTTGTCGCGCTTGCCGGTCGAGCGCCGCCGGGCGATCGTGACGCCTGCCATCAGGAGCAGGATCGCGCCGATCGACGTGCGTACGGCCGCGTCGTCCGCCCACATCATGAAGACCACGCCGACGAGCACGCCGAGGCCCACGGCCGGGAACAGCCGCCACAGCGTGGGCCAGTGCGCGTGCCGCCGGTAGGTGAGGACGGCGAGCACGTCGCCGGCGATGAGGATCGGCAGCAGCACTCCGGTCGACTCGCGCGCGGGCAGCACGGCCGCGAAGATCGCGAGGCTGACCGTGTTGGCGCCGCTCACGGCGGTCTTAGAGAAGCCGACGAGCGCCGCGGCGAAGGCGAGCGCGGCCAGCTCCCACAAGGTGAGGGTGTCCATAGGGAGACCGATGCTATGCCCACCCATCTCGGAGCTCGGTATACGGACCCCACCCTGGACGTCGGATTCCGGTATACGGAGCGGGAGTTCAGGGGGCCGCGGCGAGCGGGCGGCGCGGGCACGATGGGCGGGTACGGAACGTGCCGGTCGGCTGGCTTGTCGGTGAGTCAGCCGGCCGATGCGTTCCGGAGCGCGGCCCTCCTCCGCACCCCCTCCGTATGCGGGGAGGGCACGCCGCGCCGGGTCCGGCGGCGGCCTGCCGGACCCGGGCGCCCCGTGGTGGCCGTCGTGCGAACGGTGAGCGGCATCAGCGCGACGGCCACCACGGCGAGCGAACCCCTCCCCTCCTTTACGCGCCCCCTCCATGTGGCGCCCGCACGGCCCCACACTCCCCTCCCCCCTTTGGTCACCTTGACGAAAACTCGGTCGCCCTTTATGGTCTTGTTGACCAATAACCAACGGGAGGGGCTCCCATGGCCGACATCACGCGCCGTCTCGGCTGGCGTCACCTGCGTTCCGCGCCGACCGCGCACATCCGGCACCACCGGGGCGGCAAGCTCGTGCACGACGGTGCGGGGCTGAGCTTCTGGTACCGCTCGCTGAGCGCCGCGCTCTCCGAAGTGCCCGTGAACGACCGGGAGTTGGAGATGGCGTTCCACGCCCGCACCTCCGACTTCCAGGACGTGACCGTGCAGGCCACCGTCACGTACCGGATCAGCGACCCGGCCGCGGCCGCCGGGCGGCTCGACTTCTCCGTCGACCCGGACACCGGGCAGTGGCGCGGCGCCCCGCTCGAACAGCTGGCGACGCTGCTCACCGAGACCGCGCAGCAGCACGCCCTGGACGTCCTTGCCCGTACCGCCCTGTCGGCCGCGCTCGTCGACGGCGTCAACGCGGTACGGGAGCGGATCACCGCGGGGCTCGGCCGGGAGCCGCGGCTGCCCGCCACCGGGATCGAGCTGGTCGCGGTGCGGGTCGTCGCGATCCGCCCGGAGGCCGAGGTGGAGCGGGCGCTGCGCACCCCGGCGCGCGAGGAGATCCAGCAGGAGGCGGACCGGGCCACGTATGAGCGGCGGGCCGTGGCCGTGGAACGCGAACGGGCCATCGCCGAGAACGAGTTGGCCAGTCAGATCGAACTCGCCCGCAGGGAGGAGCAGTTGGTGGAGCAGCGCGGCACCAACGCGCGCCGCGAGGCCGAGGAGAACGCTGCCGCCGACGAGGTACGGGCCACCGCCGAGGCCGCCCGCACGGTGCGGCTCGCCGAGGCCGAGGCCAGCTCCGCCCGCACCGTCGGCGAGGCGAAGGCGGCGGCGCAGACCGCGTGGCTGCGGGCGCACGCCGAGGTGGACGCGGCCACGCTCACCGCACTCAACGCGGGGCACCTGGCGGACAATCTGCCGCGCATCGACAGCCTCACCATCTCGCCGGACGTCCTGACGAGCCTCCTGGAGCGCCTCGGCCACGGCGCCCCCGCCGCGGGTGCGAGGGCCGGGCGATGAGCCTCGCCCCACGCGCCGTCCTGGTCCACCGCACCACCGAGTACGAGGAGTTGCTCGCCCGGCACGGCACGCACGGGCAGGCCGCGTACTTCCTCGGCTCGCGCGGCCGGGACATCGCCGAGGTCGCCGAGCGCCACCACCGGACCCTGCGGGCGCTCGCCGAGGTGGCCGCGGCCGTCCCCGCGACCTGGCGGCAGGCCCGCGTGGAACGGGCCGACCTGGACCGGTTCCTGTTCGCGCCGGAGGACGTCGTGGTGGTGGTCGGCCAGGACGGTCTGGTGGCCAACGCGGCGAAGTACCTGGACGGGCAGCCGGTCGTCGGCATCGACACCGACCCGGGACGCAACCCCGGCGTGCTCGTACGCCACCGGGCCGCCGACGCCCGGAAGTTGCTGCCCGCGGCGGCCGCCGGGCGGGCCGCGTTCGACGCCCTGACGATGGTCGCGGCCGTCGCCGACGACACGCAGCGGCTGCTCGCGCTCAACGAGATCTACCTCGGCCCGCCCGGCCACCAGACCGCCCGCTACCGCCTCGCCCCCGAAACGAAAGGCGAAACGGGCGGGCAGGACGGGGCCGCCGAGCCGCAGGCCTCCTCCGGCGTGCTCGTCGGCACCGGCACCGGCGCCACCGGCTGGCTGCGCTCCCTGTGGCTGCAGCGTGGCGGCCCACTCGCCCTGCCGGGGCCCACGGAACGGCAGTTGGCGTGGTTCGTACGCGAGGCCTGGCCGTCCCCGGCGACGGGCACGGTCCGGGTCGAGGGGCTGCTCGGGGCCGGCCAGGCGCTGCTCCTCACCGTCGAGTCGGAGCGGCTCGTGGCCTTCGGGGACGGCATGGAGGGCGACGCACTCGACCTGACGTGGGGACAGACGGTGCGGGTCGGGGTCGCGGACACGGCTCTGCGGCTTGCCGGTTGAGCGACCGACCGTTGAGTGCCCGGCGGCTGAGCGACCGAGTGTGGAGCGACCGACGGCTGAGCGACCGACTGTGGAGCGGCCGACAGCCGACAGTCCGAAACGACCTCCTGGTCACACAACCGCCATCCCCCGTCCCCTTGACCTGGACCCTCTTCGGGCACTCCACTTGACTTGTCCGTACAAGTTCCCGACTCCGCCAGAGGTCCCCCACTCATGACCCCACCCAAGCCCGAACTCAACCGCCGCCGGTTCCTGCAGTTGGCAGGGGCCGGCGCGGGCGTGGCCGCGCTGTCCGGCAGCATCGCGCGGGCCGCGGCCATCCCTGCCGCCCGCCGCACCGGAACCGTCGACGACGTCGAGCACATCGTGGTCCTGATGCAGGAGAACCGGTCGTTCGACCACTACTTCGGTGCGTTGAAGGGCGTGCGCGGCTTCGGCGACCCGCGCCCGGTGACGCTGCCGAGCGGCAAGTCCGTGTTCCACCAGCCGGACGGCGGCAAGGAGGTGCTCCCGTACCACCCGGACGCGGAGGATCTCGGCATGCAGTTCATCGCGGGCCTCGACCACGACTGGGCGGGCGGCCACAAGGCCTGGAACAACGGGCGTTACGACCAGTGGATACCGGCCAAGTCGGCGGGCACGATGGCCCATCTGACGCGCCAGGACATCCCGTTCCACTACGCGCTCGCCGACGCCTTCACGATCTGCGACGCGTACCACTGCTCGTTCATCGGGGCCACCGACCCCAACCGCTACTACATGTTCTCCGGCCACACAGGAAACGACGGCCAGGGCGGCGGACCTGTGCTCGGCAACCAGGAGGCGGGGTACGACTGGACGACGTACCCGGAGCGCCTGGAGGCGGCCGGGGTGTCCTGGAAGATCTACCAGGACATCGGCGACGGCCTGGACGCGGCCGGCCACTGGGGCTGGATCGACGACGCCTACCGGGGCAACTACGGCGACAACTCGCTGCTCTACTTCAACAAGTACCGGAACGCCGAGCCGGGCGACCCGCTGTACGACAAGGCCCGCACCGGCACCAACGCCAAGGCGGGCGACGGCCTCTTCGACCATCTGAAGGCCGACGTGCAGGCCGGGAAGCTGCCGAAGATCTCCTGGATCGCCGCGCCCGAGGCGTTCAGCGAACACCCCAACTGGCCCGCCAACTACGGTGCCTGGTACATCTCGCAGGTCCTGGACGCGCTCACCTCCGACCCCGAGGTGTGGGCGCGTACGGCCCTGTTCATCACGTACGACGAGAACGACGGCTACTTCGACCATGTGGTGCCGCCCTATCCGCCGGCCTCCGCCGACCAGGGGCGGTCCACGGTCGACACCAGCCTGGACTCCTTCCAGGGCGACGCGAGTTATGGGGCCGGGCCCTATGGGCTCGGGCAACGTGTGCCGATGCTGGTGGTCTCGCCGTGGTCGACGGGCGGCTACGTCTGCTCCGAGACCTTCGACCACACCTCGATCCTGCGGTTCATGGAGCGCCGCTTCGGCGTCGCCGAGCCCAACGTGTCGCCCTGGCGCAAGTCGATCTGCGGCGACCTGACCTCGGCCTTCGACTTCGGCCTCAAGGACACGGACCCGGCCGAGCTGCCCGGCACGGACGGCTACCGCCCGCCGGACAACGAGCGCCACGACAGCTATGTGCCGAAGCCGCCCGCCCAGCCCCAACTCCCGCCACAGGAAGCCGGGGCGAGGCCCACGCGGCCGCTGCCGTACGCCCCCTACGTGGACGGCGCCGCCACCCCGGCCTCCGGCCGCTACACGCTGACGTTCAGTGCGGGCGCGAAGGCCGGCGGCACCTTCCACGTCCGCTCCGGCAACCGCGGCGACGGCCCCTGGACGTACACCACCGAGGCCGGCAAGACGATCTCGGACACCTGGAACTCGGAGTACTCCGACGACGCGTATGACCTGACGGTGCACGGCCCGAACGGCTTCCTGCGCACCTTCAAGGGCCCCGGCAAGACGGCCGGTCCCGAGGTCACCGCCCGCCATGCCGCCTCCGACGGCACCCTCGCCCTGACGCTCAGCAACGCGGGCGCCGCCGAGGTGCGCCTTCACCTGGCCGACGCTTACGGCGGTCCCGGCGAGGAGTTCACGCTCGCTGCGGGCGCGACGGTGAAGCACACCGTGCACCTGGACGCGGGCAAGCGCTGGTACGACGTGACCGTGAGCTCCGAGTCGGACGGGACGTTCCTGCGCCGCTTCGCCGGGCACGTCGAGACGGGCGAGCCGGGCGTCAGCGACCCGGCGATCCGCACAGCCTGACCACGACCTGACCCGCACACCTGGCGGGGCCGGGCCCGGTGAGCACACCGCCTTCACCGGAGCCCGGCCGCCCCCGCGTCTCAACACCCGTACGGATACGGCAGGATGACGCCTTGCCTCCCCGAGCCGTCCGTACATCCGGCACCTGTTGCACACGTTTCCGGCACATTCGTACGGCTCCAGCACCACCGGAGAGGCAGTACGCGCAGCCGAGAGACGAGCAGGTGACCACTTGAGCAAGTATGTGAGCCCCGGGAGTAGCGCCGTGAGAAGCGCCGCGGGAGGCGGCCGATGAGCCGGGACCTGACCGCGCACGACGCGATCCTCGCCGCCGTCGCGCTCGCCGCGGGCATCGCCGCCGGGCTGCTGCTCCGGCTGGTCCTCCGCTGGCTCGGGCGGCACGCGGTGCGCACCCGCTGGCGCGGGGACGACGTGCTCGTGGCCGCGCTTCGCACTCTCGCGCCGTGGGCGGCGGCGATAGCCGGGGCGGCCGTCGGGGCGAGCGCGCTGCCGCTGACCCGGTCGGTCCGCACGGTCGTGAACCAGTCGCTGAGCGCGCTGCTCATCCTGGTCGCCACGCTGATCGTGGCGCGGGTGATCACGGGCGCGGTGCAGTCGATGACGAAGTCCCGTACGGACGCGGCGGGTTCGGCCACGATCTTCGTGAACATCACCCGGGTCGTGGTCCTCGCCATCGGCGTCCTCGTCGTCCTGGAGACCCTGGGCGTCTCGATAGCGCCGCTGATCACCGCGCTCGGCGTGGGCGGTCTGGCCGTGGCGCTCGCGCTGCAGGACACCCTCGCGAACCTGTTCGCGGGCGTGCACATCCTCGCGTCGAAGACCGTGCAGCCCGGTGACTACATCCAGCTGAGCAGTGGTGAGGAGGGCTATGTGGTCGACATCAACTGGCGCAACACGGTCGTGCGCAACCTCTCCAACAACCTCGTGATCATCCCCAACGCCCAGCTGTCCGGCACCAACATGACCAACTACACGCGGCCGGAACAGAAGTTGACGATCCTCGTGCAGGTCGGCGTCGGCTACGACAGCGATCTGGAGCAGGTCGAGAAGGTCACGGTCGAGGTCGTCGCCGAGGTGATGGCCGGGGTCGAGGGCGCCGACCCGGAGCACGAACCGGCCGTACGCTTCCACACGTTCGGCGACTCGCGGATCGGCTTCACGGTGATCCTGGGCGTGGGCGAGTTCAGTGACCAGTACCGGATCAAGCACGAGTTCATCAAGCGGCTGCACCAGCGGTACCGCGCCGAGGGCATCCGCGTCCCCGCCCCCACCCGCACCGTCGCACTCCAGCAGGAGGGCGCCGCGCCGCTCGACGCGGCCGCGATCCCGCAGCAGCGCGGCAACGCGGCTCCGCTGTCCTGACGTACGCAGAGCGAGGGGGGGTGCGGGTGGTCACAGACACAGGTCGATCGGCCATACTGCGCACCGTGGAAAAGCGCATGGACGAGAACGCCGCTCCCCTGCACGTGCACGCCGCGTCGACGGACCCGGGCTTCATCCCCGGCATCACCCCGTCGAAGGCCGTGGCGCCCGAGGACGACGCCGACGCCGCCGTCGAGCCCGCGTCCGGGACCGAGCCCGAGCAGGACGAGGAACAGGCCACAGAGAACGAGACCGGTACGGGGGCGGAGGACGCGGCGGACACGGATCCCGCCGGGTCCGAGCCCGAGGCGGATGGCGAGCTGAAGGCCGAGGCGGACGCGGACGCGGAGGCCGGGGAGGGCGACGGCGACAAGGCCGAGTCCCCCGCCTTCGAGGCCGCCGACCACCGCGGCTCCATCACCGTCGACGGCAGCGGCCTGCGCTTCCGACTCGACGACCAGGAGGCCGAGTTCGACTGGGACGAGATCGGCGCTGTGGAGCACTCCACGTCCCGCTTCGGCCGCCGCCTCACCGTCACGGCCCACACCCTCGCGCGCCGCGCCTACCCGGCCGAGGTCCAGGCCCCGGACAAGGCGACCCTGAAGCGCTGGACCACCGAGCTCGACGACGTACTGGACGCACACTTCGAGGAGTGACCCGACGCCATGGGGCGGCCCCACACCGCCCCGTGCCGCCGTGTCCCTCCCCTGCCGCCGTCGTCACACCGCGAACCCCCGCACCACGGTGTTGCGGAACACCGCCCTGCCCTCGGCGCTGAATAGAGCGAGCCCGGTGTCCGCGGGGTACGGGGAAGCCTCCATGGAGTGCACGTACCGGCCGTCGCCGACGAACACCGCCACGGTCGTACGGTCCACGAAGACGCGCAGTCGCCCCACACGCCCGCGTCGATGTGCCGGCTCCCGTCCGAGGAACGCCTCAACTGCACGCCCGCACCGGCCAGTTGCTCCCAGCCGTGAACCGGCGCAGTTCGGGCTCGGGGCGTGCCAGGGTCCGAGTTCCCGGACGAGCAGAAAAGCCACGAAGGGCCGCCCCCGATCCCCCGGTGGGCGGCCCTTCGTCTCAGGGGGAGATCCCCTGGCCTCGGCTCAGACCGCGAGCGCGGCCGGTGCGGCGGTCGCGGTCGTGGTCGCGGGGGCCGGGGCGGGCGTGGCAGTCGGCGCCGGGGCCGGCGGCAGCGTGGTCGACTGGGCGTCCGCGCGGGCCAGTTCGCGGCGGATGCGGGTGAACGGGCGGGGGCGGTCGAGGGCGAGGACGGCGGTCGTACGGGCGTCGCGTTCGTAGACGGCGAGGAAGCCGCCCTCCTCCATGGAGCCCTCGACGATCCGCGGGACGTCGCCCTGCTCGCGCCGGCCGGCGAACTGCAGGCGGGAGCCGTACTGGTCGGACCAGAAGTAGGGCAGCGGGCGGACGTGTTCGGCGGTGTACCCGGCGAGGAGGTTGCGCACGGCGACGCGGGGCTGGGCGGTGGCGCTGGTCCAGTGCTCGGCGCGGTGGCCGCCGACGCGGGCGACGTCGCCGACCGCGACGACCTGCGGGAGGTTGGTGACGCAGCCGTCGTCGCAGAGCACGCCGTCGTGGACGGCGAGCGTCGATTCCGCGAGCCACTCGGTGTTGGGGATCGCGCCGATGCCGACGACGACCACGTCGGCGGGGAAGAGGCGGCCGTCGGTGAGGCGGACGCCGGTCACCGCCTGCTCGCCCTCCAGGGCGGCGACGCCGGTGCCGGTGACGAGTCGCACGCCGCCGCGTGCGTGCAGGCGGGCGGCGACCGCGGCCATCTCCGGGCCGAGTTGGCCGAGCAGCGGCATCGGCGCGGCCTCGACGACGGTGACGTCATGGCCCATCGCGGCGCAGGACGAGGCGGTCTCGGCGCCGATGAAGCCGCCGCCGATGACGACGACGCGCTGGGTGCCGCGGCGCAGGTCGGTGCGGAGTGCGCGGGCCTCGTCGAGGGTGCGCAGGGTGTGGACGCCGCCGAGCCAGGGGCCGGGGAGGCGGCGGGCGCGGGCGCCGGTGGCGATGACGACGCCGTCGGTGGAGACGGTGCGCCCGTCTTCGAGGAGTACGGTGCGGCCGCGGGCGTCGAGGCCGCGGGCGCAGACGCCGAACATCCACTCGGCGCCGAGTTCGAGGGTCTCCTCGTCGTCGGAGAGGGCGAGGTCGCTCTCCTCCGCCTTGCCGGCGAGGAAGTCTTTGGACAGCGGGGGGCGGTCGTAGGGGCGGTGCTGCTCCTCGCCGACGATCACCAGCCGGCCGTCGAAGCCCTGCGCCCGCAGTTCCCGGGCGGCGTAGAGTCCGGCGAGCGAGGCGCCCACCACGGTCACGGTCCTCATGAGGCTGTGCCTTTCTCGTCGATCCGGTCCGCACGTGCGGGGTGCGGCCGGAGTGGCTCCGGGGGTTGAGAGGTCGCAAGGGGAGACACCCCCTGCGGGCGCGGGCCGGGCGGCGGGCGCTCAGGCCGCGACGTTCTCCTCGTCGCTGCGGTGGACGTGGATCATGCCGTCGTCGACGGTCACCCGGTGGGTGCGCACGGCGCGGCGGGCCGGCAGGCAGGTGGGGCGGCCCGTACGCAGGTCGAACGAGGCCTCGTGGAGCGGGCATTCGACCAGGCAGCCCTCCAGGAAGCCCTCGGAGAGCGAGGCGTCCTGGTGCGTACAGGTGTCGTCGATGGCGTACAGCTCTCCGTCCGCGTTGAACACGGCGATGGGCGGTTCGACGTCCACGCGGACCGATTCGCCCTCAGGAAGCTCTTCGAGGCGGCAGACGGGAATCACAGGCACCCCTCTTGGTTCTGGACCGTTCAGTAACCTACTGTTTCGCATCACGCACCGTAGTGCGCCGTGCGCAACAGAATCCGGTCGATGAGCCCCGTACGTCAAGAGGGTTCTCGCAGATGCGGTCCGACAAGCGACCGCCAGGTGGTGAGAGTTGAGCTATGCCCCGTGAACAAGTGCAGGTGAGAGCAGGTACGGCAGGCAGGGCGAAGGCCGTCGGAACCGCCCGGGAAAAGTCCGGATCGAAGCAGTCGGAGCGGGCGTCGAGGGGGTCGGCCGGCTCGGTGCAGTCAGTGGACCGTGCGATCAGCGCGATGGAGATCCTCGCGCGGCACGGCGAGGCCGGGGTCTCGGAGATCGCCGAGGAGCTGGGGGTGCACAAGTCGACCGCATTCCGACTGCTCGGCGTGCTCGAACAGCGGGGCCTGGTCAACCAGTCCGCGGACCGGGGCAAGTACTACCTCGGGGCCGGCGTGCTGCGCCTCGCGGGGGCGGCGGCAGCGCGGATGGACATCTCGCAGGAGGCCGCGCCGATCTGCCGCGACCTCGCGGACGAGCTGGGCGAGACGGTCAACATCGCGATCCTCGACGACGACGCGGCGGTCAACATCATGCAGGCCAGAGGCTCGGCCTCGGTGACCGCGCAGAACTGGCTCGGCAGACGCACGCCCCTGCACGCCACGTCCAGCGGGAAGGTGCTGCTCGCCCATCTGCCGCCGACGTTGCGCGAGGGGCTGCTCGCCCGGACCCTGCCGAGGTTCACCACGCGCACGGTCGTCAGCGCGGCCGCGCTCCGCTCCGAGCTGGCGAAGGTCGGCGGGCAGGACTTCGCCGTCGCCGTGGAGGAGTTGGAGATCGGACTCGCCTCGGTGGCGGCGCCCGCGCGCTCGCACGACGGGAAGGTGCTCGGCGCGGTCAGCGTCTCCGGACCGGTGTACCGGCTGACCGCGGACCGCATGCCGGACCTGGCCCGGCGCACGGTCGCGGCCGCCGCCGAGCTGTCCCGCCGGATGGGCCACGGCCTGTGAGCTGACCGTCGCGCACCGCGGGATGCCGTACGAGAACACCAGGTCAGAGGCGTTGGGCCGGGTGTTCTCGTACGGCTTTCGCGCGCCGCGCGCGACCCCTTCAGGCGTGTCCGGAAGGTGACCCTGCGTCAGCATCGTTTTGCCAATGCTTGATCCGCACCCCTTGACGGCGTCACGACCGCGTTCCCAAGATGTGTGCAACGTCGCTCATCACGCAACGCATCGCGCACTGCGCAACATCACCAGGGAGTTGGTCGTGCCACACGAGGTCCGCGCCGTCGTCGCCCTCAAGAAGGGCGCACCCGTCGAGGTGCAGACGATCGTCGTTCCTGATCCCGGCCCGGGAGAAGTGCTGGTCAAGGTGCAGGCCTGCGGTGTCTGCCATACGGATCTGCACTACCGGGAAGGCGCGATCAACGACGAGTTCCCGTTCCTGCTCGGCCACGAGGCGGCCGGTGTCGTCGAGTCGGTCGGCGACGGCGTCACCGACCTCGAACCCGGGGACTACGTGGTGATCGCCTGGCGCGCGCCCTGCGGCACCTGCCGGTCCTGTCGCCGCGGCCGCCCCTGGTACTGCTTCGACTCCCGCAACGCCACCCAGCCGATGACGCTCCTGGACGGCACCCCGCTCAGCCCCGCGCTCGGCATCGGCGCCTTCGCCGAGAAGACCCTCGTGGCGGCCGGCCAGGCCGTGAAGGTCGACGCCGCCGCCCGCCCGGAGGCCGCGGGCCTGATCGGCTGCGGCGTCATGGCCGGGTACGGGGCGGCCGTGAACACCGGCAACGTCCAGCGCGGCGACACCGTGGCCGTGATCGGCTGCGGCGGCGTCGGCAACGCGGCCATCGCGGGCGCCTGCCTCAACGGCGCCCGCAAGGTGATCGCCGTCGACATCGACGACAAGAAGCTCGACGTGGCCGAGAAGTTCGGCGCCACGCACACCATCAACTCCCGTGGCACCGACCCGATCGAGTCCGTGCGCGCGCTCACCGACGGCTTCGGCGTGGACATCGCGATCGACGCGGTGGGCCGCCCGGAGACGTACAAGCAGGCCTTCTACATGCGCGACCACGCGGGCGTCCTCGTCCAGGTCGGCGTGCCCGACCCGGACATGAAGGTCGAGATCCCGCTGATCGACCTGTTCGGCCGCGGCGGCGCCCTCAAGTCGTCCTGGTACGGGGACTGCCTGCCGACCCGCGACTTCCCCGTCCTGATCGACCAGTACCTCTACGGGCTGCTCGACCTCAACGGCTTCGTCACCGAGACGATCGCCCTCGACCAGGTGGAGGAGGCCTTCGGCAAGATGCACCGGGGTGAGGTGCTGCGCTCGGTGGTCGTGCTCTGACCACCCGTCTTCGCCGCCGCTGAACGCCCCAACTCGGCGTCGTGCTGCGGTAGTTCACCCCCGCCGGACCCACCCCGGCCCCCGCAGGCTCCCGCAAGCGCTGCACCCGCACCACCTGAGGCCGTCGCCTCGTACGCGCGCCCCGCGGCGCCCGCGCCCCCGCCGTGCACACGGCCCGGCGCCGCCGCGGGCCCCGCCCCGTCCCCCTGCCGTCCCCACCACCCAAGGAGGGGCATGTCCAGCACACCCGAAACCCGCCCGGCCTCCGCAGGCCCCCGCGTCGTCATCGTCGGCGCCGGAATCGTCGGCTGCTCGCTCGCCGACGAGCTCACCGCCCGCGGCTGGACGGACGTCACCGTCCTCGAACAGGGCCCGCTGCCCGCGCCCGGCGGTTCCACCTCGCACGCCCCCGGCCTGGTCTTCCGTACGGGCCCTTCGAAGACCCTCACCGAGTTCGCCAAGTACACCGTGGAGAAGTTCAACTCCCTTGAGGTGGACGGGCTTTCCTGCTTCAACCCGGTCGGCGGCCTGGAACTCGCCACCACCCCGGAGCGCTGGGCCGACCTGCACCGCAAGGCCGGCTGGGCCGCCGCCTGGGGTGTGAACGGCGAGCTGGTGTCCGCCGAGCGCTGCAAGGAACTGTGGCCGCACCTCGACGAGTCCAAGGTGCTCGGCGGCTTCCACACCCCCGAGGACGGCCTGGCCCGCGCGCTGCTCGCATCCCGCGCCCAGATGGAGCGCGCCCAGGAGCGCGGCGCGACGTTCCTCGACCGGCACACCGTGACCGGCATCGAGCAGGAGGACGGCAGGGTCACCGCCGTCGTCACGGACCGCGGCACGTTCCCCGCCGACCACGTGGTGTCCGCCGCCGGATTCTGGGGCCCCGTCATCGGCCGCATGGCCGGCGTCGACGTACCGCTGCTCCCGCTCGCGCACCAGTACGCGAAGACGAAGCCGCTGCCCGAGCTCGAAGGCGTCAACGACCCGCGTACGGAGGCGTCCAAGCCGATCCTGCGGTTCCAGGACCGCGACCTGTACTTCCGCGAGCACACCGACCGCATAGGTATCGGCAGTTACGCCCACAAGCCGCTGCCCGTCGACCCGTTCGCGCTGCTCGACTACGACACGGCACGCGCGGGCGGCATGGACATGCCCTCCTCGTACCCGTTCACCGAGGAGGACTGGGCGCCGAGTTGGGAGGACTGCAAGTGGCTCCTGCCGATGCTGCGTGACGCGGAGGTCGAGGAGGGCTTCAACGGGGTCTTCTCGTTCACGCCCGACGGCATGCCGGTGCTCGGCGAGGCCCGGCAGCTGCGCGGCTTCTGGCTCGCGGAGGCCGTGTGGGTCACGCACTCGGCGGGCGTCGCCAAGGCCGTCGCCGAATGGATGGTCGACGGCACACCCTCGCTCGACCTGCACGAGTGCGACCTCACCCGGTTCGAGGACGCGCAGCGCTCGCCCGCTTTCGTGCACGACCGCGGGGCGCAGCAGTTCGTCGAGGTGTACGACGTGCTCCACCCGCTGCAGCCCGCCGAGAACGCCCGTCCGCTGCGCGTCAGCCCCTTCCACGCCCGGCAGCAGGAGCTCGGCGCGGTGTTCCTGGAGGGCGGCGGCTGGGAGCGTCCGCACTGGTACGAGGCCAACTCGGCGCTCGCGGAGGGGATTTCGCTGCCCGAGCGGGACGACTGGTCGGCCCGCCACTGGTCGCCGATCGCCGCGGCCGAGGCGAAGGCGACGCGCGAGAAGGTGGCGTTGTACGACATGACGCCGCTGCGCCGGCTCGAAGTCACCGGGCCGGGTGCGCTGGACTTCCTGCAGCGCATGACGTCCAACAACCTCGCGAAGAAGCCGGGCGCAGTCACGTACACGCTGCTTCTGAACGAGGACGGCGGCGTCCGCTCCGACCTGACCGTGGCGCGGCTCGGCCGCGACCACTTCCAGCTCGGCGCCAACTCCCCCGCCGACCTCGACTGGTTGCTGCGGCACGCGCCCGCCGACGTGCACGTCCGCGACATCACCTCGGGCACCTGCTGCATCGGCGTCTGGGGCCCGCTCGCCCGCGACCTCGTGCAGCCGCTGACCCGGGACGACTTCTCGCACGAGGGCTTCGGCTACTTCCGCGCGAAGCAGACGCACCTCGGCCACGTCCCCGTCACCGCGATGCGCCTGTCGTACGTGGGCGAGCTGGGCTGGGAGTTGTACACCACCGCCGACCTGGGGCTGCGGCTCTGGGACACGCTGTGGGAGGCCGGACAGGAGCACGGTGTGATCGCGGCAGGCCGGTCCGCGTTCAACAGCCTCCGCCTGGAGAAGGGCTACCGCTCCTGGGGCCACGACATGACCACCGAGCACAACCCGTACGAGGCGGGTGTGGGCTTCGCCGTCCGCATGGACCGCGGCGGCGACTTCCTCGGCCGGGAGGCGCTCGCCCAACTCGGCGAGCCCGAGCGGAAGTTGACGGCGCTGCTGCTCGACGACCCGGCCGCCGTGGTGCACGGCCACGAGCCGGTGCACGTCGACGGCGCCCCGGCCGGCTACGTCACCAGCGCCTCGTACGGCTACACCCTGGGCCGCTGCGTCGCCTACGCGTGGCTGCCGGTGCTGCCTTCCGGAACCGGGGTGCACGTCGAGTACTTCGGCGAGAAGGTCCCGGCGACCGTGATGGATGAGCCGCTGTTCGACCCGGAGATGACGCGCATCCGCCGCTAGCCCCTGTCGCCGCCAAGTTGAGCCAGTACCAGTCCCGTTGAGGAGTACGTACGTGACGACGACCCCCGTCGCCCCCAGCCTCGTGGCCACGCTGCCCGGCCACTATTACACCGATCCCGAACTGTTCCGCCTGGAGCAGGAGAAGATCTTCGAGTCCATGTGGTTCTGCGCCGTGCGCAGCGCCGACCTCGCCAAACCCGGCGCCTTCCGCACCGTCCAGGTCGGCCGGGAGAGCGTCCTCGTCACCCGGTCCCGCACCGGTGAGCTGCGCGCCTTCCTGAACGTCTGCCGGCACCGCGGTGCCCAACTGTGCACCGAGGAGTCCGGCGAGGTGCGCCGCAACCTGCAGTGCCCGTACCACGCCTGGACGTACGACCTCGACGGCAAGCTCGTCGCCGCGCCCAACCTGACGAAGATGCCGGACGTGGACCGCAGCGAGTACGGCCTGATCAAGGTCGCCCTGCGGGAGTGGCTCGGCTACGCCTGGGTGTGCCTGGCCGACGAGCCGCCCTCCTTCGAGGAGACGGTGATCGGCGCGGCCGTGGAGCGCCTCGGCAATGTGGCGGCCATCGACTCGTACTGCACCGAGGGCCTCGCGCTCGGCAAGCGCATCACGTACGACGTGAAGTCCAACTGGAAGCTGATCGTCGAGAACTTCATGGAGTGCTACCACTGCGCGACGATCCACCCCGAACTCACCGAGGTGCTCCCGGAGTTCGCGGACGGCTACGCGGCGCAGTACTACGTGGGGCACGGCGCCGAGTTCGGTGACGAGGTCAAGGGCTTCACCGTCGACGGCAGCGAGGGCTTCGCCAAGCTGCCGGAGGTCGCCGAGGACCAGGACCGGCGGTACTACGCGATGACGGTCAAGCCGACCGTGTTCATCAACCTGGTGCCGGACCACGTGATCCTGCACCGCATGTTCCCGATGGCCGAGGACCGCACGATCGTCGAGTGCGACTGGCTGTACGCGCCGGAGGTGGTCGAGTCGGGCGCGGACGTGTCGAAGTCGGTGGAGCTGTTCCACCGGGTCAACGCGCAGGACTTCGAGGCGTGCGAGCGCACCCAGCCGGCGATGTCCTCGCGGGCGTACCGCAAGGGCGGTGTGCTGGTGCCGACCGAGCACCACATCGGGATTTTCCACGAGTGGCTGACCGAGCAGCTGGGGGCCGACCATGTCTGAGCTGTTCATCGACGGCGCGTGGACGAGCCCGCGCGAGGAGCAGACCCGCGAGATCCGCTGCCCGGCCGACGGTTCGCTCGTCGCGGTCGTGGCCGAGGCGGGCGGCAAGGACACCCTGGAGGCGATCGCGGCCGCCCGGCGCGCGTTCGACGAGGGGCCCTGGCCGCACACCACGGGCGCGGTCCGCGGCGACCTGCTGCTTCGCGTCGCGGACCTCCTTGTCCGCGACAAGGACGCGCTGGCCCGCGCGGAGTCGCTCGACACCGGCAAACGCCTGGTGGAGAGCGAGTACGACATGGACGACATCGCGAACTGCTTCCGCTACTTCGGGCGGCTCGCGGCGGCGGACGACGGCCGGGTCGTCGAGAACGGCGTGCCGGACGCGGAGAGCCAGGTCGTGCACGAGCCGGTCGGCGTGTGCGCGCTCATCACCCCGTGGAACTACCCGCTCCTGCAGACCGCGTGGAAGGTCGCCCCGGCCCTCGCGGCGGGCAACACCTTCGTCCTGAAGCCCAGCGAGCTGACCCCGCACACCGCGATCCACCTGGTGAAGCTGCTCGCCGAGGCGGGCCTGCCCGACGGCGTCGCCAACCTGGTCCTCGGCGCGGGCCCCGAGGTCGGCGGCCCGCTCGCCGAGCACCCGGACGTGGACCTGGTGTCGTTCACCGGCGGCCTGAACACCGGCCGGCACCTGATGGCGGCCGCGGCCGGCACGGTCAAGAAGGTCGCCCTGGAACTGGGCGGCAAGAACCCCAACATCGTGTTCGCGGACGCCGACTTCGAGACGGCCGTCGACATGGCGCTGACCGCCGTGTTCCTGCACTCCGGCCAGGTCTGCTCGGCCGGCGCGCGGCTCCTCGTCGAGGACTCGCTGCACGACCGGTTCGTCGACGAGGTGGTCCGCAGGGCCGAGCAGATCCGGCTCGGCGGCCCCTTCGACGAGCACGCCCAGACCGGACCGCTGATCTCGGCGGGCCATCTGGCCAAGGTCGAGGCGTACGTGGAACGCGGCGTGCAGGAAGGCGCGGTGCTGCGCTGCGGCGGGTCCCGGCCCGCCGGCGCGGAGTACGACAACGGCTACTACTACCTGCCGACGGTCCTCGACGCCTGCACGCACGACATGTCCGTCGTGCAGGACGAGTCGTTCGGCCCGGTCCTCACGGTGGAGCGGTTCACCGACGAGACCGAGGCCGTACGGCTCGCCAACTCCACCATCTACGGACTCGCGGGCGCCGTCTGGACGAGCGACGAGGCCAAGGCCCGCCGCGTCGCGTCCGGCCTGCGCCTCGGCACGGTGTGGATCAACGACTTCCACCCGTATGTGCCGCAGGCCGAGTGGGGCGGCTACAAGCAGTCCGGCACCGGCCGCGAGCTCGGCCCCGCCGGGCTCGCCGAGTACCGAGAGACGAAGCACATCTGGCGCAACACCCGACCTGTCCCGCAGGGCTGGTTCGCGTAACTGCCCGAAGTCCACGGCCGGTCGGGCGCCTTCCGACCGGCCGTGGCCGCAGCCGGCCGTGACTCCCAGGAGACGCGCATGAATACGAATACCGCCGACAGGGGCGACAGGGACGACGCCGAACTCGAGGACTTCGGCTACCGCCCCGAACTCAAGCGCACCCTTGGCAACTTCCATACCTTCGCCGCAGGCATCAGCTACATCTCCATCCTCACCGGCACCTTCCAGCTCTTCTATTTCGGTTACGCGAACGGCGGCCCGGCCTACTGGTGGTCCTGGCCCATGGTGTTCGCCGGCCAGTTCATGGTGGCCCTGTGCTTCGCGGAGCTGGCCGCCCGCTATCCCGTGGCCGGCTCGATCTACAACTGGGCGAAGAAGGTGGGCAATCCGCACGTCGGCTGGCTCGCCGGCTGGATGATGCTGCTCGCCTCGGTCGTGTCGATCGCGGCCGTCGCCCTCGCCTATCAGCTGACGCTGCCGCAGATCTCGTCGTTCTTCCAGTTCGTGGGGGACGGCACGGGCACGTACGACGTGGCCACCAACGCGGTGATCCTGGCCGCGGTCCTGATCCTGTTCACCACGCTCGTCAACGCCTTCGGCGTGAAGCTGATGGCCACGATCAACACGGCAGGCGTCTTCATCGAGCTGATCGCCACCGTCGTACTGATCGTCCTGTTCGCGGTGCACATCGTGCGCGGCCCGGAGGTGGTCACCGAGACGGCCCACACGGGGGACGGCCAGTCCTTCGGCTATCTCGGCGCCTTCCTCGTCGCCTCGCTCGCCTCCGCGTACGTGATGTACGGCTTCGACACCGCCGCCTCGCTCGGTGAGGAGTCGCTCGACCCGTCGCGGAACGCGCCGCGTGCCATCATCCGCTCGATCATCGCCTCGTTCGTCCTCGGCGGCCTGATCCTGCTGCTCGCCCTGATGAGCGTCTCCTCGCTGCGCGGCGAGAAGCTCTCCTCGGACGGACTGCAGTACGTCGTCCTCGACGTGCTCGGCCCGACGGCCGGCAAGGCCATGCTCTGGTGCGTCCTGATCGCGGTGACGGTCTGCGCGCTCGCCGTGCACACGGCGGCGATCCGGCTCGCGTTCGCGATGTCCCGCGACAACAACCTGCCGGCGGCCTCGCTGCTCGCCCGGGTCAGCCCGCGCTTCAAGACCCCGGTGGCCCCCGCCGTCATCATCGGCGTCCTGTCGCTCGCGATCCTGGTGGTCAACATCCGCCAGCCGCAGATCTTCACGGTGGTCACCAGCATCGGCATCATCATGATCTACGCCGCGTACCTCCTGGTCACGGTCCCGATGCTGATCTCCCGGCTGCGCGGTACGTGGAAGCCCGCCGAGGGCAAGTTCTCGCTCGGCCGCTGGGGCCTGCCCGTCAACATCCTCGCCGTCCTGTGGGGCGGGGCCATGACCGTCAACCTGATCTGGCCGCGCGCCGAGGTCTACAACGCCACCGCCCCGTACCACTGGTATCTGCGCTGGGGCGCCGTCCTGTTCGTCGGCCTGATCGCCGGCGGCGGCTTCGCCTACTACTGGTTCGTCCAGCGCCACCGCACCGGCGTGCTCGCCGAGCACGCCGCCCAGACCCCTGAAACGCCCACCCCTGCCGCCGACCTGGAGGAGGTCACCACCTCATGAGTTCCGACGCCACCGCATCCGCCGAAGTCTTCGACTACGTAGTCGTCGGCGGCGGCACCGCAGGCAATGTCGTCGCGGCCCGCCTCACCGAGGACCCGGACGTCACCGTCTGCGTCCTGGAAGCCGGACCGAGCGACGTCGGCGACGACAACGTCCTCCAACTCGACCGCTGGATGGGCCTGTTGGAGTCCGGCTACGACTGGGACTACCCGGTCGAGCCGCAGTCCAGCGGCAACAGCTTCATGCGGCACGCCCGCGCCAAGGTGCTCGGCGGCTGCTCCTCGCACAACTCGTGCATCGCGTTCTGGGCCCCGGCCGAGGACCTCGACGCCTGGGCGGCCGGCGGGTGTACGGGCTGGACCGCGGAAGAGCTCTTCCCGCTCTACCGGCGCCTGGAGAACAACGACGCCCCCGGCGACCACCACGGCCGCTCGGGCCCGGTGAAGCTGCGCACCCTCAAGGGCGCGGACGACCCGTGCGGCAACGCCCTGTTGGAGGCCTGCGCCCAGGCGGGCATCCCCACCACGCCGTTCAACACCGGCAAGACGGTGATCCGCGGCGCCAACTGGTTCCAGATCAACTCGGACGAGAACAACGTCCGCCAGTCGTCCTCGGTCGCCTACCTGCACCCGATCATGGGCAAGCGCCCCAACCTCGAAGTGCGTACGGGCGTCCGCGCGAAGCGCCTGGTCTTCGAGGGGAAGCGGTGCGTGGGCACCGAGTACCTGGACCCCGACCAGATCCACACCCGTACGGTCCGCGCCCGCCGCGAGGTCGTCGTCTCCTGCGGCTCGATCGACACCCCGAAGCTGCTCATGCTCTCCGGCATCGGCCCGGCAACTCACCTGCGCGAGCACGGAGTTGACGTCCTCGTCGACTCGCCCGGCGTCGGCGAGAACCTGCAGGACCACCCCGAGGGCGTGATCATGTGGGAGGCCAAGCAGCCGATGCCCACCCGGTCCAGCCAGTGGTGGGAGGCGGGCATCTTCTACGACACCGAGCCCGGCCTCGACCGGCCCGACCTGATGTTCCACTACGGCCAGGTGCCGTTCGACATGAACACGGCCCGGCACGGCTACCCGACGACGGACAACGCGTTCTGCCTCACCCCGAACGTCACCCGCGCCCGCTCCAAGGGCACCGTCCGGCTGCGCACCCGCGACTTCCGGGACAAGCCGATGGTCGACCCGCGCTACTTCACGGATGAGCACGACGCCCGCGTGATGACGTACGGCCTGAAGCTGGCCCGGCGCATCGCCGAGCAGCCGGCGCTCAGCGGCTGGGCGGGCGCGGAGCTGGCCCCCGGCCCGGACGTGCGCACCGACGACGAGCTCCTCGACTACATCCACAACACCCACAACACCGTCTACCACCCGGCGTGCACGGTGAAGATGGGCGCCGACGACGACGTGTTCGCCCCGCTCGACGCCCGCCTGCGCGTCAAGGGCGTGGAGGGCCTGCGCGTCGCCGACGGCTCGGTGATGCCGGACCTGGTCACGGTCAACCCGTGCATCACGACGATGATGATCGGCGAGAAGTGCTCGGACCTGTTGAAGGGGGACGCGCGCTAAGGGCGTTCGTACGTGCCCGTCCCGCACGGTCGGCTCGGGCACCGCCGATCGTTTTGATTCCCCGCCCCGCCCCTTCCCGAAAGCCTGCGGCGCTGTCTGCGCAGTTCCCCGCGCCCCTTACAACCCAGCCCCTCCGGCGTTTGAGGAGCGGGGTCCGGGGCGGAGCCCCGGTTACGGGGAGGGGCGGGGTGGGGAAGAAGCCCGCCGCAGGCGCGCCAGGTCCCGGCCCACGGCGGCGACCTGGTCGGCCAGCTCCGCCGCCGGGGCCGAGCTCTCCCGGATCCGCAACTCGATCCGGTTGAGCTCCGCCACCGCCTCCACAACCCGCTCCCCCTCCCCCACCTCCGCCGCGGCCTCCGCCAACTGCCGGTTCTTCCGATGCAGTTCGAGGAATACGTTGGCCTTCGTCCGCAGCACCCACGGGTCGATCGGCTTGTTCAGGAAGTCCGCCGCCCCCACGGCGTACCCCCGGTACGTGTAGTCCGCGTCGGGGTTGGCTCCGGTCACGAGGATGATCGGGACGTCCTTGGTCTGGTCGAGCCGCTTGATGGTGGCGGCCGTCTCGAAGCCGTCCATGCCGGGCATGACGACGTCGAGGAGGACCAGGGCGAACTCCTCGCGCAGCATCGCCTTGAGCGCCTCCTCCCCCGAACTCGCCCGGACGAGCCGCTGATGGAGCGGGCCGAGGACGGCTTCGAAGGCCAGCAGGTTCTCCTCCATGTCGTCGACGATGAGGATGCTGCAGAGATCCGTCGCAGCGGCGCTCACAGCTCGCCCTCCAACGGCTCCTCCAACGGGTCCGCCACCGGGTCCGCCACCGGCTCTCCCGTCGGGTTCTCCACCGTGGAGCCGCCCCCGCTCGACGCGTTCGCGCGCTCCGGGTCGAGGAGGTCGACGATCACCGAGAGGAGCCGGTCCACGTCCACGGGCTTGGGCACGTAGTCGGTGGCGCCGCTCTCGATCGCCTTGTCGCGGTCCCCGGGCATGGCCTTGGCGGTGAGCGCGATGATCGGCAGGTCTGCGAGCCGGGGCGTGCTGCGGATCGCGTGGATCGTCTCGTACCCGTCCATCTCCGGCATCATGATGTCCATCAGCACCACCGACACATCGGGGGTGCGCTGCAGGACCTCCAGGCCTTCGCGGCCGTTCTCCGCGTACTTCACGGTGATGCCGACGCGGCCCAGTACGTGGGTCAGGGCGAAGACGTTGCGGATGTCGTCGTCGACGATGAGGATGCGGCGGCCGGCGAGGATCTGCCCGGGGCGTCCGCTGAGCCACTCCTTGAGCCGGGTCGTCTGCGGCCAGGTGGCGCCGCGCGCCCTGCCGAGTTCGACGGGACCGGGCCGCAACTCGTCGTCCAGGGACAGCTCGACGTCGGGGCCCAGGGCCGTCCGACCTCCGTCGGCGCGCGACGCACCGGCCGGTGCTATGTCGGGCCCGACGGCCGGTACGGCAGTGGGTGCGGCGGCGGGTGCAGTACCGGACACGGCTCCGGCTCCGACGGCGGGCGCCACCCCAGTCACCCCAGCCACCCCAGGCGCCACGACGGGCGGTGCCGCGGGTGCCGCAGGAACCGCGGCACCGGGCCCGAAGGCCACGACCCCGTCGACTGCCGTCTCCTGTACGGGAGTTGAGGGCTCCGCCGCCGGTACGGCCCCTCCCGGGTGGCGTGCCGGGAAGTAGAAGGTGAACTGCGAGCCGACGCCGAGCTCGCTCTCGGCGACGATCCGCCCGCCGAGCATCCGGGCGATCTCCCGGCTGATGGACAGGCCGAGCCCGGTGCCGCCGTACTTGCGGTTGGTGGTGCCGTCGGCCTGCTTGAACGCCTCGAAGACCACGGGAAGTTTGTCGGGCGAGATGCCGATCCCGGTGTCCTTGACCCGGAACGCGACCACCGCCTCCGCGTTGTGCAGCGCCTCTCCCTCGAACTCCTCGCCCGACGCCCGCTCGACGCGCAGCTCCACCGAGCCGGAGTGCGTGAACTTCACCGCGTTGGACAGGAGGTTGCGGAGCACCTGCTGGAGCCGCTGCTCGTCGGAGTACAGCTCGCGCGGCACGTCGTCCTCGACGGTGATCCGGAAGCCCAGGCCGCGGTCGACGGTCAGCGGCCGGAAGGTGGCGTCCACGTAGGTGAGCAGCTTGTCCAGGGACAGCTCGACCGGGTGCACGTCCATCCGGCCCGCCTCGATCTTCGACAGGTCGAGGATGTCGCTGATCAGCTGGAGCAGATCGGACCCGGAGCGGTGGATGGTGGTGGCGAACTGCACGTCCTGCTCGGAGAGATGACCGTCCGGGTTGTCGGCGAGCAGCCGGGCGAGGATGAGCAGCGAGTTGAGCGGGGTGCGCAGCTCGTGCGACATGTTCGCCAGGAACTCCGACTTGTACTGCGAGGCGGTCGCGAGCAGGGCCGCCTTCTCCTCCAGGGCGGCGTTGGAGCGCTGCAGCTCGTCGGAACGCTCCCGGAGTTCGGCGGTGAGCCGCTGGGACTCCGAAAGCAGCGACTCCGTACGGGAGTTGGCGATGATGGTGTTGAAGGAGACGCCGATGGTGTTGGCGAACTGGTCGATGAACGCCAGGTGCACATCGCTGAACCTGCTGAGCGAGGCCAGCTCGATCACGCCGAGGAGTTTGCCCTCGAAGAGGATCGGCACGATGACGATGCTGGCGGGCAGGGCCCCGCCGAGGCCGGAGCTTATGGTGATGTAGTCCTCGGGGGCGTCCGAGACGAGGATGCGCTTCTTTTCCTTGGCCGCCTGGGCGATCAGTCCGCGGCCCGGGGTGCCGGTACCGGGCAGCGGGCTGCCGCCGCCGGCCTGGTCGGTCCCGTACCCGGCGATGAACTGCAGGTCCTCGCCGGGGCCCGTGCCCTGCTCCACCAGGAAGAACGCGCCGAACTGGGCGTTCACCAGCGGGGTCAGCTCGCCGAGGATGAGGCCCGCGACCTCGACGAGGTCGCGGTGGCCCTGCATCAGGGCGGCCATGCGGGTCAGGTTGGACTCCAGCCAGTCCTTGGCGCGGGTGGTCTCGCGGAGGTTGGACACCATCAGGTTGATGTTGTCCTTGAGCTCGGCGACCTCGCCGCGTGCCTCGACGGTGATGGAGCTCGACATGTCGCCCTGGGTGACGGCGCTGGCCACCTCGGCGATGGCGCGTACCTGGGTGGTGAGGTTGGAGGCGAGTTCGTTGACGCCGGTGGTGAGCCGCTTCCACGTGCCGTAGACGCCCTCGACGCGGGCCTGGCCGCCCAACTGGCCCTCGCTGCCCACCTCGCGGGCCACGCGGGTCACCTCGGAGGAGAACGAGGAGAGCGTGTCGACCATGGTGTTGATGGTGGTCTTGAGCTCCAGGATCTCGCCGCGCGCGTCCACGTCGATCTTCTTCGACAGGTCGCCCTGGGCCACGGCGGTGGCGACCTGGGCGATGTTGCGTACCTGCGAAGTCAGGTTGTCCGCCATGAAGTTGACGTTGTCCGTCAGGTCCTCCCACACGCCGGAGACGCCGCGCACCTGCGCCCGGCCGCCGAGGTTGCCCTCGGTGCCGACCTCGCGGGCCACCCGCGTCACCTCGTCGGCGAAGGCGCGCAGCTGGTCGACCATGGTGTTCACGGTGTCCTTCAGCTGCTGGATCTCGCCGCGCGCGTCCACCGAGATTTTCTTCGACAGGTCCCCGTCGGCGACGGCCGTGGTGACCTGGGCGATGTTGCGGACCTGCGAAGTCAGGTTCGACGCCATGAAGTTGACGTTGTCCGTCAGCTCCTTCCACACCCCGGACACCCCGCGGACCTGCGCCTGACCGCCGAGGTTGCCCTCCGTGCCCACCTCACGGGCCACGCGCGTCACCTCGTCGGCGAACGCGGAGAGCTGCTCGACCATCGTGTTGATCGTCGACTTCAGCTCCAGGATCTCGCCCTTCGCCTCGACGTTGATGGTCTTGCCGAGGTCGCCCTGGGCGACGGCGGTGGCGACCTGGGCGATGCTGCGGACCTGCGAAGTCAGGTTCGACGCCATGAAGTTGACGTTGTCCGTCAGGTCCTTCCACACCCCGGAGACCCCGCGGACCTGCGCCCGGCCGCCGAGGTTGCCCTCCGTACCCACCTCACGGGCCACGCGCGTCACCTCGTCGGCGAACGCGGAGAGCTGCTCGACCATCGTGTTGATCGTCGACTTCAGCTCCAGGATCTCGCCCTTCGCCTCGACGGTGATCTTCTGGCTGAGGTCCCCGTTGGCGACGGCCGTGGTGACCTGGGCGATGCTGCGGACCTGCGAAGTCAGGTTCGACGCCATGAAGTTGACGTTGTCGGTGAGGTCCTTCCACACCCCGGACACGCCCGGCACATGTGCTCGGCCGCCCAACTGCCCCTCGGTGCCCACCTCGCGGGCCACGCGCGTCACCTCGTCGGCGAAGGCCCGCAGCTGGTCGACCATGGTGTTCACGGTGAGCTTCAGTTCGAGCAGCTCGCCCATCGCCTCGACCGTGACGTGCTGGGTCAGGTCCCCTTGGGCGACCGCCGTCGTGACGACCGCGATGTCGCGGACCTGGGCGGTGAGGCGTGCGGCCATCGCGTTCACGGCCTCGGTCACGAAACGCCAGTCGCCCGAGAGCCCCTGCACCTTCGCCCGCTCGCCGAGCCGGCCCTCGGTGCCGACCTCGCGGGCGACCCGGGTGACCTCGCCGGTGAACAGTGAGAGCTGGTCCGCCATGCGGTTCACGCCGCGCCCCAGGCGGCGCAGATCGCCGCGGAGCTGGCGCTTGCCGTCGTGCAGTTCGACCCGCTGAGTCAGATCGCCGTCCGCGACCGCGTCGAGTACGCGCGTGACGTTCCCGACCGGCACGACGAGCGCTTCGAGAAGGGAGTTGGCCGCGTCCACGCTGGTGGTCCAGGCCCCGTGCCCCGGGCTGGCCGCGAGCCGCTCGTCCAGGCGGCCGCCCCTGATCACTTCCTGCCGTACGCGCTGGAGCTCCGCCGCCATGTGCGCGTTGCGCATGACGATCTGGTTGAACACCTCGGCCAGCTCCGCCGTCGCTCCGTCGGCCGGGACCTCCGCCCGTACGGAGAAGTCCCCGTCACGGAAGGCGATCATCGTGGCGAGGAGGGGTCTCAGCTCGGCTGCGCTCAGGCGGTCCCGCTCGGTCTCCCCGGAGGCCCGGACACCCTGGGAGACCGCCTCGGAGCCTGATCCGCGAGGAGGGTTGTCGAGCTGTTCCCGCTCACGCGCCATTCCGAAATGTCCTTCTTTGCGAGGTACGCAAGGATTAACCCTTCTAGTGAGATTTAGACTACATTCATCGCGCTGAGCGCCGGAACCGAGTCAGGAGGGGCCCGTGGGTACCTCCGCAGACCCCCTGGAATCCGTGTCGCGGCTCCGCCTGCCCGCCGACGACCTGGCCCCTTCCGCCGCCCGCAAGTTCCTCCGCGCCACCCTCGCCGGCCTGGCCGCACCCCCGGCTCCCGGCCTTCCAGCGGTCGTCAGCGAGCGCCTCGTCGACGACGCCGTGCTCCTCGTCAGCGAGCTGACCACCGCGACCCTCGCCCGCGGCGGCTTCGAGATCGAGATCGGCTGCCGCGTCGAGTCCGGCCCCGACACCCGCCACGGCCTCCCGGCCCCGCCGCCCCCGGACGGTACGCGGCGTCTTGGCATCGTCGTCGAGGTGCTCGACCGCCACCTCTCCGGCGCCGGGCCCGCCGGATCCGACCTGCGGAGCAGCCTGCACGGGCACGGCCTACGCCTGCTGAGCGCCCTCGCCGACACCTGGGGCGTGACCTGCCGGCAGGCCGAGGAGAGCGTGTGGTTCCGCCTCGACAGCCTCATCGAAGGCCGGCCCGGCCCCCCGGACCGCGAGACCGCCGCCCCCGATGCCCAGGGCACGGCGCCCGACCGCACCGGCCCCGCCCCCGAGCGGTCCGACCGGGCCGGGGCGTCCTTCCTCGCCGAGGTCAGCGAGCTGCTCGCGGGCCAGCTCGACGAGGACATGGTCACCGCGCTCACCAGCCAACTCCTCGTGCCGAGGCTCGCCGACTGGTGCGCCGTGTGGCTCACCACCACCAACGGCCGGATGCGGATCTCCCGCGTCTGGCACCGGGACGAACAGCAGATCCGTACGCTCCGCAGCGCCCTCGAACAGGAGCGCCCGCCGCCGGACACACTGACCACCACCACCGCCCTCACCTGGCCCTGGCCCGAGGGCGCGGACGCCGTCGAGCCGGGCGGCTCCGCGCTGCTGTTCCCGCTGGTCGCGAGCGGCCGCTGCCACGGCGCGCTGCTCGTCGGCCGGGCCGGGCTGCCCCGTATGACGGACGCCGTCGTACGCCTCACCCAGGACGTGGCGCGCAGAGCCGCCCAGGCGGTGGTCACCGCCCGCCACTACACCCGGCAGGCAGACATCAGCCACTCCCTGCAGCGCCGCCAGCTGCCCACCTCGCTCGCCTCGATCCCGGGCGTCGACACGGCCATCGTGTACGAGCCGAGCGGCGAGGGTCAGACCGTCGGCGGCGACTTCTACGACCTGTTCCCGATGGGCGAGAGCCGCTGGTGCTTCCTGCTCGGCGACGTCTGCGGCCACGACCTGGAGGCCATGTCCGTCACGGGCCTGGCCCGCCATCTCGTACGGCTGCTCGCCCGCGAGGGCCACGGTGTGGAGGCCCTGCTCCACCGGCTGAACCTCGCGATGGCCGAGGAGGGGGCGGAGGCGGTGGCGGTCGGCGGCGAGCAGGCCGGCTCCCGTTTCCTGAGCCTGCTCTACGGCGAGCTGGAGCCCGAGCCGGTCGCGGGCGGCGCGCGGCTCACGGTGGCCAGCGCCGGGCACCCGCTTCCGCTGCTCCTCTCGGCCGACGGCGCGGTACGCCCGGCCGCGGACCCGCAGATGCTGCTCGGCATCGACGAACGGGCCGAGTTCCGCGCGAACTCCTTCCACCTCGCGCCCGGCGAGATCCTGCTGTGCGTGACGGACGGCGTGACCGAACGCCGCCGGGGCAACCGGCAGTTGGACGACGACGACGGCCTCGCCGAACTCCTCCGCGGCTGCGCGGGCCTCGGCGCCAAGGCGGTCGCGGAGCGCGTACGCCAGGCCGCCCACGACTTCGGCCCCGACCCGATCGACGACGACCTCGCGGTCCTGGTCCTGGAGGCGCTGCCCGTGGCGGGGGCGGGGCGGGAGGCGGGTTCCGGTACGGGGGTGGAGGGCTGAGCAGCCGCCGCTGAGCACCTTCCGCTGCGCCGGACGGATGCGGAGCGGGTGCCTGTGGCGCGATCCTGGAACCGGGGCGCCGAGGAACGCCGAGGAACACAGCGGCCGAACACAGCGGACGACCACAGCGCTGGAGGACACCATGTCGCACACCACCGATTGGACCGCGCGCGTCCACCTGGTCGAGGAGGAGCGCACGACCAAGGTCAGCGTCGAGCTGGACACGGGCAGCAGTCGCCTCACCGCCCACGGCACCGCGCGCTGCAACCCCGCGGACAACGACGTACCCGCGATCGGCGACGAGCTCGCCGCCGCCCGAGCCCTGGAGAACCTGGCGCAGCAGCTCAAGCGCACCGCGTACCACGACATGGCTGCGGCGGGGACGTCCCGCGAGCAGCCGGTCGCCAGGCCTTATGTCGGCTGGCCGGACGTCGAGGAGGCCTAGTGGCCGGACGCCGCCTCAGTGACTTGTTCGGCAATCCGCCCTTGAGGAGGCGTAGTTGAGCTGGAGCAACGGGCCGAGGAAAGGCTGTGCGCGGCATGACGCGTAAACGGGTCGTCGTCACCGGCGAGGTGCAGGGCGTCTTCTTCCGGGACACCTGCCGCCGCACGGCGCTGGAGTACCGGGTGGCGGGCTGGGTGCGGAATCTGCCGGACGGTTCGGTGGAGGCGGTGTTCGAGGGCGAGCCGCACCATGTGGCGATCCTCGTCGAGTGGGCGAGAAAGGGTCCGCCCGCCGCGACCGTGCGGGACCTGTCCGTGATGAACGAGGAGGCGGAGGGCCTCGAAGGCTTCGAGGTCCGCCCCACGCCGTGAGACCTGTGCATCGGTGAGCCAGGCGCCCCGCACTCCTGCGCCCCGGCGAGGGCCCGGCGCCCGTGACGCCTGCGGCCCGGTGAGCCCGGCGTCCCGTGACTCCTGCGCACCGGTGACTTCTGCGGCCCTGTGAGCCCGACGCCCCATGTCGCCGCGCCACATGCCCCCGCGCCCTCGCGCGTCCACCCCCCCATGTCTCCGCACCCCGCGCCCACCTCGGCACCATGTCCCCTCGGCCCATGACCTCGTGCCGTCGCGCGTTCCACACCCCAGGACCCCGAGGCCCATGTCCCCGCATCACATAGCCCCGCGCCCCATGACCTAGCGGCCCCACGCCCCCGCGGCCCACGCCCCCGCACCCAACGTCCCCGTGCCCCCGTACGGCCCGCACCCCATGCCCTCGTGCCCCACGTCTCCCCGGCACATGGCCCCATGCCTCCGTACGTCCCGTGCCCCCATATGCCCCCGCGCCACCGGTGGCACCCTGGATGTGTGGACAGGCCACATGTGAACGAGCCGGGAGTCGGGCTCCCGAATGAGTCGGGGGTCGGGCTCCTGGTCTTCTTCCCCGACGAGCTCCGGCTGTTTCTGCCCGCCCGTTGCCGGGGCGCGGGGCCGGTCCCCGCGGGGCTCGACGGGACCTCCTCGCTCGGGCACGTCGTGGAGGCGCTGGGCGTGCCGCTGACGGAGGTCGGCTCGCTGTGCGTCGGCGGGCGCGCCGTCGATCCCGCGTACCGGCCGCGCCCCGGCGACCGCGTGACGGTGCGGCCCGTACGGCGGCCGCAGCGGCCGCGGCCGGAGCCGCCGAGGTTCGTCCTCGACGTCCATCTGGGCGCGCTCGCCCGGCAGTTGCGGCTGCTCGGCGTGGACACCGCGTACCGCAACGACATGGGGGACGCCGAGCTCGTCGCGCAGGCGAACGCCGAGCGCCGGGTGCTCCTCACCCGGGACCGCGGGCTGCTGCGCCGCAGGTCCCTGTGGCTCGGGGCGTACGTGCACGGGGCGGACCCGGACCGTCAACTCGCCGACGTGCTCGACCGGTTCGAGCCGCCCCTCGCGCCGTGGACCCGCTGCACGGTCTGCAACGCGGCCCCGCTCACGGAGGTGCGGAAGAGCGAGGTGGCGCCGCTGCTCGCCCCCGGCACCCGCCGCACCCACGAGTCGTTCACGCGCTGCCCGGGGTGCGGGCGGGTGTACTGGCGGGGTGCGCACAGCCGCAGGCTGGAACGGATCGTCGCGACCGCGCGGCACCGGACGACAGACCAGCGGTAACAGCCCCGGCGGCTCAGCGCTCCAGGAGCGCCATGGCCGCGTTGTGGCCGGGAATGCCGCTGACGCCGCCGCCGCGGATCGCGCCCGCGCCGCACAGGAGGACGTTCCGGTGGCCGGTCTCCACGCCCCAACGCCCGCTGCCCTCCTCTCCGTACGGGAAGGACAGGTCGCGGTGGAAGATGTGGCCGGACGGGAGGCCGAGTGCGGCTTCGAGGTCCTGCGGGGTCTTGGCCTCGATGCAGGGGCGGCCGTCGGCATCGACGGCCAGGCAGTCCGCGATCGGCTCGTCGAGGCAGGCGTCGAGGGCGGCCACGGTGGCGCGCAGGGCCTCGGCGCGCGCCGCGTCCGCGTCGCCCGCGAAGAGCCGGGCCGGCATGTGCAGGCCGAACAGGGTGAGCGTGTGGTGGCCGCTCGCCGCCAACTCCGGTCCGAGGATGGACGGGTCGGTGAGGGAGTGGCAGTAGATCTCGGACGGCGGCGTGCCGGGGATGCGGCCCGCCGCGGCCTCGCGGTAGGCGGTTTCGAGCTGGCTGTACGACTCGGCGATGTGGAAGGTGCCGGCGAAGGCGTCGCGGGGGTCGACGCTCCGGTCGCGCAGCTTCGGCAGCCGGCGCAGCAGCATGTTCACCTTCAACTGCGCGCCTTCGGGGGCAGGTTGGGCCGGGTCGTGGTCGTCGCCGAGGAGGCGGCTGAGGGTGGCCGGTGCGACGTTCGCGAGGACGGTGCCGGCGGCGGCCTTCGTCTCGCGCCCGTCGTGCCGCTCTCCTTCCACCGGCCGGAAGCGGACCTCGGCCTCGGCGCCGTCCGTGTCGATCCCCACGACCTCCTGGTCGAGGAGGATCTCGGCGCCGGCCGCGCGAGCGGCGTCCGCGAGCGCGCCGGTGAGCGCGCCCATGCCGCCCACGGGCACGTTCCAGTCTCCGGTGCCGTTGCCGATCACGTGGTAGAGGAAGCAGCGGTTCTGCAGCAGCGACTCGTCATGGGCGTGCGTGAACGTGCCGATCAGCGCGTCGGTGAGCACGACGCCCCGCACCAGGTCGTGGGAGAACCTCGCCTCGACGGCCTCGCCGAGCGGACGCTCGAACAGCGCCTCCCACGCCTCCTTGTCGTCGACGATGCGCTCCAGCTCGGCCCGGTCGGGCAGCGGTCCGGTCAGGGTCGGGAAGACCTTGCGGGCGACCTGCTGCGTCATCCCGTAGAACTGCTGCCAGGACTCGAAGTCGTGGTCAGAGCCGGTGAGTTGACGGAACGACTCGCGGGTCCGCGCGGCGTCCTCCTCGACGAGGAGCCCGCTCGGCCGGCCGCCCACGACGGTCGGCGTGTACGAGGAGATCCGGCGCTGCCGGGTACGGAACTTCAGCCCGAGGTCCTGGACGATCTTCTGCGGCAGCAGGCTGACCAGGTACGAGTAGCGGGACAGGCGCGCGTCCACGCCGTTGAACGCCTGCGCCGACACGGCGGCGCCACCGGCGTGGTCCTGCCGTTCCAGTACGAGGACGCTGCGCCCGGCACGAGCGAGGTACGCGGCGGCGACGAGGCCGTTGTGTCCGGCGCCGACGATCACGACGTCGTACGAGGAACGGGCGGGGGAAGAAACGGAGTGCACTGTGTTCTCCAGACGGTGGAGTACGGCGAATTGAGGGCTCACGGGCTGCAGTCGCACCGCTGCCCGGCGAATGTTTCCCGGCACGCGCCGCAACGGTATTCGGGCACGCGGAAGCCACCTGACCGGAAGAGACCGGAGGAAACCCGGAAGGACCGGAAGGGAGGAAAAAGGGAAGAGAGAAGAGGGAAACCTCGCCGGGCAGCGGCGAAACTACAGACCGGTCTGCCAGTGCGGCTCAGGAATGAGGTGACCCAGGACCGAATACCGGCGCACCAGCACCGATCCGGGTGCTGTCGCCGCGGCGCAGAGCGCGTCGCAGGTCCGTCGTTGGGTCACCGGAACTTTCTAACATCGCGCCGGATGCCGATCAATAGCGCGTCCACCACGGACATTTGACGCCGCGGAGTTCCGGGGCCACGACCACGGCCGAAGGTCACGCCGAGGCCCGTTCCTCCGTACGCGAGGCCTGTCCGGCGGGCCGCTCGCCGGAGCCCGTGACGGAGTCCGCGACGGACCCCGCGACAGGGGCGGAAGCGGTGGCTCCGCGACGCCGGCCCCGCCCCGCCGAGGCGACCGCGCTGGTGAGCCCGCCCGCGAGCAGGCCCCAGAAGGCGGAGCCGATGCCGAGGAGCGTCACGCCGGAGGCCGTGGCGAGGAAGGTGACGACGGCCGCCTCCCTGGACGCGGGGTCCGAGAGGGCGCCGGCCAGGGACGCCTCGATCGTGGCGAGCAGGCCGACCCCGGCGACGGCCAGGACGAGCGCGTGCGGCATGGCGGTGAGCAGCGAGGCGACGGTCGCGCCGAGCAGGCCGACGCACAGGTAGAAGCCGCCGGCCCACACCGCTGCGAGGTAGCGCCGCCGCCGGTCCGGGTGGGCCTCGTCGCCGGTGCAGATCGCGGCGGTGATCGCCGCCAGGTTGAGGCCGAACGCCCCGAACGGCGCCAGGACCGCCTGCACGGCCCCGGTCCACGTGAGGACGGGCGAGACCGGCACCTCGTATCCGGAGGCGCGCAGCACGGCGACGCCGGGGAGGTTCTGCGAGGCCATGGTGACGACGAACAGCGGTACGCCGACGCTGACCAGGACCTTCCAGTCGAACTCGGGGGACGTGAACACCAGTTGCGCGAAGGAGAGTCGGACCCGTTCCAGGTGCCAGCCGCCGGTGAGGACGGAGGCGACGATTCCGCCGCCGAGGGCGAGGAGAACCGCGTACCGGGGCAGCAGCCGGCGGGCGAGGAGGTACAGCGCGAACACCGGGAACGCGATCGCGAAGCTGCCGCCCATCTGGGAGAACAGCCCCGTCCCGAAGTCCAGGAGCACACCGGCGAGCAGCGCGGACGCCAGCGGTACGGGGATCCGGTCCATGATCCGCGCGAACCATCCCGTCAGGCCGCTCACCAGGATCAGTACGCCGCTGAACACGAACGCACCCACGGCCTTCTCCATGGAGACCCCGGTCAGGCTCGTGGCGAGGAGCGCCGCGCCCGGCGTGGACCAGGAGGTGAGGACCGGCGCCTTGTAGCGCAGCGAGAGGCCCGCGCTGGTCACGGCTATGCCGACGCCGAGCGCCAGCATCCACGAGGAGACCTCCCGCGTGTCCGCCCCCGCGGCCCGCGCCGCGGTGAAGACGATCGCCGCGGCGCTGGTGACGCCGACGGTGACCGCGATGAGCGCCGCCGTCACGGCCGAGGGAGGTGCGAGGGCGCGTATACGAGCGAGCGGGGACATGTGGGCATCACTTCCGGGAGGGGCGCGCGGGTTCAGCGCGGGAGGCGGCGACGGGCGGGGGTTCATCGACGCGCGAGGGTTCACGTCCAAGCGTTCCACGAACGGAACGTTCTGTCTGTGGAACACTAAGGACGCTGGCGGCGAAACGTCAAAGCACCCCCGGGGCGCGGTCGCGGACCCGGGCACAGGAACGGACGGGACGGACGGGCACGGGCGATGGGTCTGAACGACGAAGTCGGGCGCAGGCTGAAGCAGTTGAGGCAGGCCGACGGCCTGTCCCTGTCGGAGCTCGCACGCCGCTCGGGCGTCGGCAAGGGCACGCTCTCGGAGCTGGAGACCGGCCGCCGCAACCCCACGCTCGAAACGCTGTACGCCCTGACCACCGCGCTCGGCCGCCCACTCAGCGCCGTCCTCGACGACCCCGCCCCCGGCCCGGCGGCGCGCGCCGGCGGAGTCTCCGGCAGCGCCGTCACGGCGGTGCTCCTGGAGCGGTACGAGGACGCCGACGCGGCCACCGACGTCTTCCGCATCACCATCGCGGAGGGCGCGACCCAGGAGTCGGCCTCGCATGTCCCGCACACGACGGAGAGCCTGATGGTGCTCTCCGGGACGGCGGTCGTCGGCCTCCCCGACGCCCCGCAGACGGCGGGCCCCGGCGGCCACGCGCACTGGCCGGCCGACGCCCCGCACGTCTACCGCGCGCCGCACGGCGAGGTGCAGGGCGTGCTCTTCGTCCGGTACCCGAAGGACGCGCGGCAGCCGAAGGACGCCCGGTAGCCGAAGGACCCCAACGCTCGAAGGGCGCCCGGCAGCCGTAGGGCACCGACGCGAAGAGCCCCACCCGGTGAACGAATGTCCGACTTTGCACCATTGACTCCGTTAGCCACGCTCTCTACCGCATTAATGGCTTACGTAAATCATCGCCCGAATTACCCGCGACTCGCGCGAATTACCCCAGCTAATACACTGCCGTCCACATTCCACAGCAGTGCCCAATTCAGTGAATCGGGTCACATCGGGCGCCCGGGTGCAACCGTACGGCGAAAGCGCACATCCGCTTGCGCGCCAAGAGAGTTGGGCGTTGTCGATCTCGGCGGGCCGAGCTCCACGGAATGCGATAACACTCTCCGTGTATTCCTCGTTCGAATTCCTCTCTTGTTCCTTCCGGAGTTTCTCGCTTAACGTCACCGTCATTCCGGACGGAACGCCGAATCCTGCCGCTGTCCGGAAAACCTCACACCCACTCACGTACGCACGGCAGGAGCGGGGGACCCAGGTAAGCCGCCGATCCGGACTCCGGAACGGCTCGGGGTGAAGTCGCGCACAGCGCGGCCGGACATCTCCCGTCCGAACCCGACAGCTCACCTCGTAGGCGACGGAGAGGAAATTCGCCATGCCTGCAAACGGAAAGCACCGCCGTCTCAAGCCCCGTTCGCTCACCCGGGGAATCGCCGCCGCAGGCACGGGCGGCCTCGCGCTCGTCCTCCCGCTGATCGCCGCCAACGCCGCGAGCGCAGCGCCGGCCGCGACCGTGCAGACCAGCACGGCCGCCAAGCCCGCCGCCGCGAAGACCTATGTGGTCGTCGCGGGCGACACCCTCTCCGAGATCGCCCAGAAGCAGTCCGTCAGCGGCGGCTGGAAGAAGCTGTACGCGGACAACCGCAGCGTCGTCGGTGACGACCCGCGGCTGATCCACCCCGGCGTCAAGCTCACCCTCGGCAAGAAGGCCGCGGCGAAGGCGGACGCCTCCCGCGCCTCCGCCGAGCGCGCCGACCGCTCCGAGCGCACGACCGCCGTCCAGGCCGCCGCCGCCCCGGCGAAGAAGTCGTACACCAACGACCTCGACGGCTGGATCAAGGAATCCCTCGACATCATGGCCGAGCGCGGCATCCCCGGCACCTACGAGGGCATCCACCGCAACATCATGCGGGAGTCCTCCGGCAACCCGCTGGCCATGAACAACTGGGATATCAACGCCCAGAACGGCACCCCGTCCAAGGGCCTGCTGCAGGTCATCGCCCCGACGTTCGAGGCGTACCACGTGCCCGGCACGTCGACCGACAGCTTCGACCCGGTCGCCAACATCACCGCCGCCTGCAACTACGCGGCCGACCGGTACGGCTCGATCGACAACGTCAACGGCCCGTACTAGAACGCCCGTCGGCCCTCCTGAAGGCCGAGCCCCGAAGGGGGCGGCACGACCGCGGATCCCGTCCGCCGCCGCGCCGCCCCCTTCGCGTACGTCCGCTTCCCGTACGTCCGCTTCCCGTACGTCTGTCTCCCGTACGCGGGCCGGTCAGCCGCGCAGCGACGCCGAGATGTCCTCCAGGCTGCGGCCCTTCGTCTCGGGCAGCTTGCGGTGCAGGTAGACGACGCCGAGCAGGCCGAAGAGCCCGTAGATCCAGAACAGGCCGGTGGGCGTGAGGGCGTTGATGGTGGTGAGGACGGTGAGGGAGATCGCGAAGTCGAGGCCCCAGTGGGTGACGTTGCCGAAGGAGCTGGCCTTGCCACGCACCGCGGTCGGGAAGATCTCGCTGTTGATGAGCCAGATCGCCAGGCCCAAGCTGGGCGCGAACGCCGCGATGTAGAGGCAGAGGCCGGCCACGAGCAGGCCGCCGGAGACGGGCCGGCCGTCGTCGCCCATCAGGTACAGCGCCCCCAGGAGCACAAGGGCCAGGACCACGACCGAGGTGCCGCCGAGCAGCAGCGGCCGGCGGCCGACCCGGTCGACGAGGAGCAGCGCCGCGAACGTCAGGCACATGTTGACCAGGCCGATGCCGAGCGAGGACAGGATCGCGGCGGAGCTGCCGAAGCCGGCCTGCTTGAGCATGGTCGGCGCGTAGTAGATGACCGCGTTGACGCCGACCAGCTGGTTGGTGGCCGCGACGACCACGCCGAGGAGGACGGCGGGGCGCATCGCGGGGCGCAGCAGATCGCGGTAGCTGGTCCGGGTCTCAGCCGCCGACAGAGCCTCGATCTCGGCGAGTTCGGCCTCCGCGGCCTCGGGCGTACGGGTCCGCAGCAGGGCCGCGCGCGCCTCCTCCCGGCGGCCGCGGCCGAGGAGCCAGCGCGGGCTCTCGGCGAGGCGCAGCACGCCGAGGAGCATCGCGAGGGCGGGGACCAGGCCGAGGCCCAGCATCCAGCGCCAGCCCTCGCCGTCGTCGAAGAGGTAGCCGACCAGGTACGACACGAAGATGCCGACCGTGATCATGAGTTGGTTGAGCGAGACGAGGCGGCCGCGGGACTCGGCCGGGGCGATCTCCGCGATGTAGGCGGGCACGGTGAGCGAGGCCGTGCCGATCGCGAGGCCGAGCAGGACCCGCGCCACGATCAGGACCTCGACGCCCGGCGCCACCGCGGAGACGACCGCGCCGACGGCGAAGACCGCGGCCCCGACGAGCAGCGTGCGCCGTCGCCCCGCCGCGTCCGTGACGGCCCCCGCGCCCAGGACGCCGACGATCGCGCCGAGCAACAGCGAGGCCACGGTGACCTGTTGCATCCCGTCGGAGAGGCCGAACTCCGGCGCGATGAACAGCAGGGCCGACGAGATGATCCCCGTGTCGTACCCGAAGAGGAAGCCGCCGAGCGCGGCGACCGCGGACGCGCCGAGCAGCGAGCGGCGCGCGGCGGCGGTCAGCGGCGGGGAACCCGGCGGTGTGGTGGTTCCGACTGTGTGCGTCTGCGACATGGGGCGGCTCCTGACGGTGAAACAGGTCGAGGCGTACGGGAGTTGGGGTGCGGTCCCCCGATCGGCGGCCGGGCAGGGCTGACCGTCGGGGTCCGTCGGCCCGCACGGGTCGGCTGGGCGGGACGACGGACCCCGACCGGTGCTGCTGCCGAGGAAGTCGGGGGGATCGAGCGGCTCAGGGGCGGTCACGGACGCCGTCACGGCACGCGTCGTCGGATGCCGTCATGGACGTCCGGTCGGGAAGCGACCGGCCCCGGTGCAGCATCGTGACGGCAGCGAGCGATCTGCGCAACCGTTTGCGCAATCGTTTTCGCGAGTTGGCTCACGTACGATCGCCGTAACCACCGGGCGCACCGGAACCGGAACCGAACCGACCGGACCCACCGGCGCCGCCCCCGCCCTGATCTCACCGAGGAGCCGCTCATGGCGAAGATGGCCGATGTCGCCCGCCGGGCCGGCGTCTCCGTGTCGACCGTCTCGCACGTCATCAACGGCACCCGGTACGTCAAGGACGAGACCCGCGAGCTCGTCCTCGACGCGGTCCGGGAGACGGGGTACACGCACAACACCGTCGCCCGCTCCCTGAAGACGTCGAGCACCCTGACCCTCGGCCTGGCCGTGTCGGCGGTGGGGAACCTGCACTTCGCGGAGCTGGTGTCGGCGGTGGACGCGGCCACCCGGGCCTCGGGTTACACCCTCCTGATGGCCGACACCCACGATGACCCGGCCGAGGAGCTCAGCGTCGTCAGGACGCTGCACGAGCGGCGCGTGGACGGCCTGTTGCTCGCCACCGCCGCAGGCCCGCGCGGAGCGGCCCTGCGGTACGTGAAGAACGCGGGGCTGCCGACGGTCCTCATCGACCGCTGCGCGTCCCCCGCCTTCGACCAGGTCGCGACCGCAAACGTGGAGGCCACGGCACGGCTCGTCGACCACCTCGCCGACCTCGGGCACACCCGCATCGGCCTGGTCGCCGGGCGGCGCGGCCTGCGCACCAGCGGTGAGCGGCAGCGGGGCTGGAAGCGCGGCATGGAGCGCAAGGGCCTCACCGCGTCCGACGATCTCGTCGCGGTCGGCGACTCCCAGGCGTACCCGGCGGAGTTGGCCACCGAACGCCTGATGGCCGGCCCCGACGCCCCCACCGCGCTGGTCTCGGGCAACAACCAGATGACGCTCGGCGTGCTCCGCGCGCTGGCCCGGCTCGGCCGCAAGGTGCCCTCGGACGTGGCGCTCTGCGCCTTCGACGACTTCGAGTGGGCCGACCTGATGCACCCCGCGCCGACGGCGATCGCCCAGCCCGTGCAGGAGACCGGGCGGCGGGCCGTGGAGCTGCTCATGGAGCGCATCGCGGACCCGGAGGGCGAGCGCCGAACGGTCCTCCTGGAGCCGACCTTCGTCCACCGGGAGTCGTGCGGTTGCTCCCCCTCGGCGTGAGACGACCGCAGCAGGCTCTCAACCTCCGGTCGGGGCAAGGGGGTTGACGTACCCGCAGTCGATGGTTTTACGTGACGGGGCGGTGACCGGGCAGGCTCGTCGGCTGGCGGCCCGGACCGCCGCAGATCCCTTCAGCCCCGCATGTCCGGTCGATCGGGAACGGCCCGGTGCGGTGGCGGATCCGCTTTGCCGCGCGACCTTGCGCGACGACGCGCGACTTGCGCGACGACCCCTCACCCGAACCTCGCTCCTCGATGTGGAGAGACTCATGCCGTTCCCCAGCCGCCGCTCCGTCCTGGCCTCCGCCCTCGGAGTCACCGCCGCCACCGTCCCCCTCCTCGGCGGTACGGCCGCCGCAACCCCCGCCACCCGCGCCTCGTCGTCCGGCGCACGCGCCGAGACGTACCGCCCCCGGCTGCACTTCTCCCCCGCTAAAAACTGGACCAACGACCCCAACGGGCTGATCTTCCACGAGGGCCGCTGGCACCTGTTCTTCCAGTACAACCCCGAGGGCGACGTCTGGGGCAACATGTCCTGGGGCCACGCCGTCAGTTCGGACCTGCTGCACTGGGAGGAGCGCCCGGTCGCCATCGCGCACGACGAGCAGGAGATGATCTTCTCCGGCTCCGTGGTGTTCGACGAGCGCAACACCAGCGGCCTCGGCACCGCGGGCCGGCCCCCGCTCGTCGCGATCTACACCAGCACCCTCAAGGACGACTCGGGTCTGCAGCGCCAGTCCCTGGCCTACAGCACGGACGCGGGCGAGACCTGGACCAAGTACGCGGGCAACCCCGTACTCGACATCGGCGCACGGGACTTCCGCGATCCGAGCGTCTTCTGGCACGCGGACAGCGGCCGCTGGGTGATGGCCCTCGCACTGCCCACCGAGTACAAGATCCGCTTCTACGCGTCCGACGACCTCAAGTCCTGGCACCACCTCAGCGACTTCGGCCCGCTCGGCGCGACCGGCGGCATCTGGGAGTGCCCCAACCTGTTCCCGCTCGGCGACCGCTGGGTGCTGCTCGTCAGCCTCAACCCCGGTGGCCCGGCCGGGGGTTCGGCCACGCAGTACTTCACCGGCTCCTTCGACGGCACCACGTTCACCCCGGACCCGGACCAGGGCACGCGCTGGGTCGACCACGGCGCGGACTGCTACGCGGGCATCACGTACAACGACGCCCCCGACGGCCGCCGGGTGTTCCTGCCGTGGATGAACAACTGGCTGTACGCCGACCGCATCCCCACCGCACCCTGGCGCGGCGCCATGGGCTTCCCCCGCGAACTCGCCCTGCACGAAGGCCGGTTGGCCCAGGCCCCGGTGGCCGAGCTGGAGTCCCTGCGCACCCGTACGCTGCTGTCCCTGACCGGTGCCACCGCGCCCGAGGGTACCCGCCGACTCCTCGCCGACACCGGCCAGTTCTACGAGCTCGAAGCCGTGCTCGCCCCCGACTCCCCGACCACCTCCGACTTCGGCCTGGACGTGCGCACGGGCGGGGGCTCGTACACCCGGATCGGGTACGACACCGCCGCGGGCGAGCTGTACATCGACCGCCGCTCCTCGGGGGATGTCGGCTTCGCCGCGGAGTTCCCCGGTGTGCACCGAGCGCCCCTCGCCCTGCCGGACGGCGGCCTCGACCTGCGCATTCTGGTCGACGCCTCGTCGGTCGAGGTGTACGCGGCCGGCGGCGCGGTCTGTCTGACGGACCAGATCTTCCCGGACCCGAGCGCCTGCGCCCTGCGCGCGTACGCGGACGGCGGTCCGCTCCGGATCGAGACGCTGACGGCACGGGCGCTGCGGTCGGCGCTCCGGGCCTGAGAAACGGCCCAGGACGACGTCCTCGGGGGCGACCGGAAGACCTGACGACACTGCGCCACCGACCCGCACATTTTCGTCACCGTCCGGGTTTCGGACGCCCCCTAGACTCGCTGCAAGTTGATCAATGTGTTCCCTAAGGGAAAGGACAACTCGTGGCATTCCGCGCGTTCTTCAGCGCTCTGGGCATCAACGCCCCCGAGGCGGACACGGTGCCGGCCAGGACCGACGTACACCCGGGAGAGGAGCTGCCGTTCAGGGTGGCGGTGCGCGGCGGAGGCGCCGATGTCCAGGTCGACCGGCTCACGGTGGAGCTCGTGATACGGGTGGAGGAGTACGAGGCGGCCGAGACCGGCTGGGCCGCCCCGCAGGTCATCGCCAGTGTGGAACTCGGGTCCTGCACGCTCCCGGCGAAGCAGGAGCTGACCTTCGAGGGCACTGTGGCCATCCCCTGGGAAATGCCCCTCACTCATGCTCTGGGCCAGGGCCTGAAGGGCGCGCGGTGCGCTCTGCGCACCACGATGGCGATCGACAACGCGGTGGACCGGGGCGACTTCGACGAGATCGCCGTGCATGCCCGGCCCGTCCAGGACGCCATGTTCCAGGCGTTCGCGAACCTCGGCTTCCGCTTCGCCGAGGCCGAGGTGAAGAAGCACTATCGCAACCATCAGCGGACGCAGAAGCTGCCGTACTGCCAGGAGTTGGAGTTCTGGTTCCCGAGCTCCTACAACCGGCAGAGCCAGCTGGAGATGACGGTCATCACCGCGCAGCCTGACTCGGTCGAGGTCATCCCCGGATCGATCGGCTCGTACCTCTTCACCGCGGACCAACTCGACGTCGCGGCGTGGACGAACTGGCTGGACGACTTCTGCCGCTCGCGCTGGTCCGCGTAGTGCCGTGACCGCCACCGCCCGGCGGCTCACACCCCGGGGCCGAGGGGACCTGGGGGGGCCGGCATCACCCGAAGCCATTTGGTATACCGTTTGCCGATGTTGGACAGACGGACTGCTGAAACGACCGACGACACCACCCGTGCCGCATCGGTCTGGCGCGCGCCGGGCATGCCGGCCCTGCTCGGTTCCACCGCGCTCGGATTCGCCGGAGTCTCGCTCCTGTTGCCGGTCGCTCCCCTGTGGGTGCTCGACGGCGGGGCCGACGAGCTGGGCGCGGGCGTCGTCAACGCCGTGATGATGCTCTGCACGGTGGCCGCCCAACTCCTTGTGGGGCGGGCCCTGCAACGCATCGGCTGGCGCCGGACGCTCATGCTCGGAGCCGTCCTGCTCGGCGCGCCCGCACCGGCCCACCTCCTCACCGACGACGTACGGGTGGTGACGGCGCTCGCGGCGGTCCGTGGCCTCGGCTTCGGCATCATCACGGTCTGCGGCGCGACGGGAGTCGCCGCGCTCGTCGAACCCGCCCGCCGCGGCCGCGCCGTCGGGGCCTACGGACTTGCCATCGCGACACCGCAGTTCCTGCTCGTGCCCCTCGCGCCCTGGCTCGCCGAACGCGTCGGGTACTGGCTGGTGTTCACCGCCGCCGTCATACCCCTGCTCGCCCTGGCGCTCGCCCCTTCCGTGGCCCGCGCCCTGCACGCCCACGACGGCCCCGCCGCCGACGCCGCCCGGCCGGCTCCGGCGCCGCCGGACCGCACCCACCTGCGCCGCGCCCTGACCGGGCCGATCGCCGCACTCCTCGTGATCACCTCGGCCGGCGGCGCCGTGCTCACCTTCACGCCGAGCCTGGCCCCCGGCCCGGCCGTCGCCGTGGTGGCGCTCCTGGTGTTCACCGGGGCCTCGGCGCTGTGCCGTTGGGCCTTCGGCGGCTTCGCGGACCGGCGCGGCGCCGCCCCGGCGATCGCGCCGCTGCTGCTGCTCGGCGCCGCCGGTCTCGCCGCCATCGGCACGGGAACAGCGAGCGATTCGGACACCGCCACGGCCACGCTGCTCGTGACCGGCATGCTCGCCTTGGGCATCGCGTACGGCGGCCTGCAGAACCTCACCCTCGTCCACGCCTTCGCAGCGGCGGGTGAGGACGCACGGTCGGCCGTCGGCACGGCCTGGAACATCGGCTTCGACGCGGGCACCGGCCTCGGCGCACTCGCCGCAGGCGCGGTCGCGGCCTCGTTCTCGTACACGCTCGCCTACGCCGCCCTCGCGGCCGTCACCGCCCTGGTGGGCGTCTCCTGGATCGCGACCGCCCGGAAGGCGCAGATCCACCACCGCGGGAAGGACAACTCACCGCACGGTCAAGGACGTTGACGCTCACCTACGTCGGGCAAAGAGGCCGTACGAGCCGCACCAGACACACGAAAGGCCGTTCTCTCGTGGATGAGAGAACGGCCTCCGACCAGCGTTTCCGCGTGGTCGGGACGACAGGATTTGAACCTGCGACCCCTTGACCCCCAGTCAAGTGCGCTACCAAGCTGCGCCACGTCCCGGTGCTCGCTCGCGGGTGTTGCCCGCGCCGTGCAGTAAGTACCTTACCTCACCCCGGACCTGCGTCGATCACCCCCGTCCCGGCACAATCGGAGGGTGAACACGACTCCGTCCCCGGACGCCCAGGACCGCGATCGCGACGCCGAGGGCCGGGCCCGCAACGCCCGCCCCCGCGACGGCCTCGGCCGGCCGCTGCCGTACGGGGCGCCGGGGGTCGAGCGGCAGCCGGAGGGTGTCGTGCGCACCCCGGCCGAGACCCTGGCCGAGGCCCAGGCCCTGCTCGACCAGGGGCGGCCGTTCCATGCGCACGAAGTCTTCGAGGACGCCTGGAAGTCGGGGCCCGAGCGGGAGCGGGCGCTGTGGCGCGGACTCGCGCAGCTGGCGGTCGGCCTCACGCACGCGGCGCGCGGCAACGCGAAGGGCGGGGCGCGGCTGCTGCGCCGCGGCGCGGGCGTGATCGCGGCCGAGCAGCCCGCGCCGTACGGGATCGACGTGCCCGGCCTGGGCGTGTGGGCCGAGGAGTTGGCGGCCCGGGTCGAGCGGGGCGCGGGACCGGTGGACGCGGCGGAGTGCGCGCCGCGGCTGCTCGGGGCCCCGTAGCGAACGGCCGACATTCGACGGGGTCGCACCCTGGCCCTCGCCCGGCCGGCCCGCAAGTCCTGCTCGGCCGCCCGTGACCGCTCGGCCGGAAGTGCCACCGGTTCGGCCCCGCGCGGCGGGCGGTGACGTGTGGGGCGCACAACAGTTGGCCTGTGACCACCAGCGCCGAGGCCGCCGCCCCTGCCCCCGCTCCGCCCGTGCTCGACTCCCGTACCCGCAATGTCGTCTTCGTGACGATCATGCTGGGCGTGCTGCTCGCCGCGCTCGACCAGACGATCGTGGGCACCGCGCTGCCCACGATCGTCGCGGACCTCGGCGGCGGGGCCCATATGTCGTGGGTCGTCACGGCGTATCTGCTCGCGGAGACCGTGGCGACGGTCCTGGTCGGCAAGTTCGGCGACCTCTTCGGCCGCAAGGTGATCTTCCAGATCTCGGCGGTCGTCTTCATCACCGGCTCGTTCCTCTGCGGCCTCGCCGCCAACATGCCGCTGCTCATCGTCTGGCGCGGCCTTCAGGGCATCGGCGCGGGCGGCCTGATGGTGACCTCGATGGCGTTGATCGCCGATGTGATCCCGCTGCGCGAGCGCGGCAAGTACCAGGGCGCGATCGGTGCGGTCTTCGGCGTCTCGACGGTGGTCGGCCCGCTGCTCGGCGGCCTGTTCACGGACCATCTCTCCTGGCGCTGGGCGTTCTACGTCAACGTGCCCATCGCGATCCTCGTGGTGATCGCGGCCGCCAAGACCATTCCCAGCGTGCGGTCCGCGGCCCGCCCGGTGATCGACTACCTCGGCATCGCCCTGGTCGCTGCGGGGTCGAGTGCGCTGATCCTGGCGACCAGCTGGGGCGGCAACGAGTACGCGTGGGGCTCGGGCGTCATCATCGGGCTCTTCGCCGGGGGTGCGGTCGCGCTCGCGCTGTTCTGCCTGGTGGAGGGGCGGGCGGCCGAGCCGATGCTGCCGATGCGGCTCTTCGCCAACCCGGTGTTCACGGTCTGCTCGATCCTCAGCTTCGTCGTCGGCTTCGCGATGCTCGGCGCGATGACGTTCCTGCCGACATATCTGCAGTACGTGGACGGGGACTCCGCGACCGTGTCCGGGGTGCGGACGCTGCCGATGGTGGCGGGGCTGCTCGTCGCGTCGGTCTTCAGCGGCAACGTGGTCAGCAAGACCGGCGCGTACCGGATCTTCCCCATCGTCGGCTCGCTCGTGATGGCCCTCGGCCTGTATCTGCTCTCGCTGATGAGCGCGAGCACCGGCGTGTGGCTGGAGTCGCTGTACATGCTGGTGCTCGGCGCCGGCATCGGTCTGTGCATGCAGGTCCTGACGATCGCCGTGCAGAACACCGTCGACTACGCGGACCTGGGCACCGCCACCTCCGGCGTCACGTTCTTCCGCACGCTCGGGAGCGCCTTCGGCACCGCCGTGTTCGGGACGATCTACGCCAACACCCTGACGCCCAACCTCACCGACGGCGTGGTCGCCGCGGCGCAGGCGGGCGGCGATCCGGCGGAGCTCGCGCGGGCCGCGCAGAGTCCGCAGGGGCTGCACGCGCTGCCCGGCGAGCAGGCGGGCCCGCTGGTCGACGCGTACGCGGACTCGCTGCAGACGGTGTTCCTGCTCACCGTGCCCGTGGCGGTGCTCGGGTTCGTTTTCGCGCTGTTCCTGAAGCAGGTCGAGCTGCGCGACTCGGCGCGCATGGCGTCCTCGGACATGGGTGAGGGGTTCTCCTCGCCCACGGCGACCGGGGACTCGGCGAAGCTCCTCGAACTCTCCGTCGCCAAGATCGTCCGCGCCGCCGGTCCGGCCGAGGCGCGCGGGGTGCTCGCCGCTTCCGAGTCCCGGCTCGACGTGGCGGGGGCGTGGGCGGTGATGCAGGTCGAGCTGCTCACACGGCTCGTCGGGCACGCCAGCCTGGGTCTGATCGCCACGCGCCGCGAGGTGCCGCCCGAGGTGCTCGTGCCGGTTTTCGACCGGATGGTCGACGAGGGGTATCTGAGCCGCGAGGGCGCGTTCTTCGCGCACACCGCGGCGGGCGCGCGCGAGGCCGAAGTGATCCACCAGGCCTGGAGCGACTGGCTGGGCGACCGCCTCGAAGAGGACCGCGGCCGGCCGGCGGGGCCCGAGCTGCGCGCCGCCACGGACGCGTGCGCCAAGCGCCTCCTCGCCGAGGACCTCGCCCAGGGCATGCCGGGCGCGGCCCGGCAGCGCGTCTCCACCTGACCCGTGGGCCGCCGCATCGGTATACGTACACGCTCCGTACGCACCCCTGGTCAGCGGCTGTCCGTACCGCTCGGTATTCAGGGCTTGCCCTGATGTTCCGTACGCCCCGGCCGCCTAGTTTTGGACATCCGGCACCGCTCCGCACCGGTCAGATTCGGGGTACGGGGAACGGGGGCAAGGTCACGGGCACGGGGGCCCGGGGCCGCTGCCCGGTCGCGGAGCGGCAGCCGGGTCGGGGGTGCGCGGCGGCCTGTGGCGTCAGGCTTCGCGCAGGTGGGCGAGGACCGCGAGGACGCGTCGGTTGTCCTGCGCGTCGGCGTCGACGCCGAGTTTCGTGAAGATGCTGCGGACGTGCGACTCCACCGTCTTCACCCCGATGACCAGGGCCTGGGCGATGGCTTGATTGGAGCGCCCCTGCGCCATCAGCGCGAGCACGTCCCGCTCGCGGGCGGTGAGCTCCGCGAGTGCGCCGCCGCGCGCCCCGGCCATCAGGTGGGCGACGACCTCGGGGTCGACGACCGTCTCACCGGCCGCCACCCGCTGCAGGGAGCGGGCCAGCTCCTCGGCGTCGGCGACGCGCTCCTTGAGGAGGTAGCCGAAGCCCCGCCCGTCGTCGGCGAGCGCCCGCACGGTCGCGGTGGTCTCCACGTACTGCGAGAGCAGCAGGACGCCGATGCGCGGATGCCGGGCGCGGATCGCGGCGGCGGCGCGCAGGCCCTCGTCGGTGTGCGTGGGCGGCATCCGGATGTCGACGAGGACGGCGTCGGGTTGGTGCAGGTCGACCAGGCCGAGGAGCGGTCCGGGCTCGCCGCAGTGCGCGGGCACCTCGAAGCCCTCGTCGGCGAGCAGCCGTACGAGCCCCTGCCGCAGGATCGCCGAGTCCTCGGCCACGATCACGCGCATGGCAGCTCCGCTCGTACGCGCGTGCCGCCGCCCGCCGGGCTGTGCACGCTGAGCACGCCGTCGACGGCGGCTATCCGGTCGGCGAGGCCGCTGAGGCCCGAGCCGCGTGAGGTGTCGGCGCCGCCGACGCCGTCGTCGACGGTCTCGACGACGAGCGTGCCGCCCTGCCGCCGGGCGGAGACGCTGACGGCGCGCGCACGGGCGTGCTTGGCGGCGTTGGCGAGGGTCTCGCAGACGGTGAAGTACGCGGTGGTCTCCACGACCGGGTCGTACCGGCCGGGCTCTGCGGCGACCACGACGGGCAGCTCGGCCTGGAGCGCGAGTTCGGCGAGCGCCGGGGCGAGCCCCTCGCGGGTCAGCACGGCGGGATGGATGCCGTGGGCGAGGCCGCGCAGCTCCTCCAGGGCGAGGCGCAGGCTCTGCTCGACCTCGGCGACGGCGCCGCGCACCTTCGCGTCGGGGTGGTCGGCGACGCCCTTGCCGACGCGGCGCAGCGCCATGAGGGCGAACACGATGCGGGCCTGTGCGCCGTCGTGCAGATCGCGTTCGAGGCGGCGTCGTTCGTCGTCGGCGGCGCGCACCAGGCGCGTGCCGGCCTCGCGGGCCTCGGTGCGCAGCCAGGCGTTCTCCAGGCCGAGGCGGAGCGCGGCGCCGACGGCGGCGAGAAGTTCGGGGTCCTCGGCAAGCGCGGGGTCGTGGTCGAGGACGGCGAGCGGGGTGCCGCGCGCCGAGTCGACCCGGGTGGCGCGGGCGCCGTCGGCGCGTACGGGCCCGCCGTCCTCGTCGACGTAGCGGCCGGGTACGCCGTGGCCCTGCTGCCACAGGCCGAGCCGCAGCGAGCTGTCGCCGAGTACGCGGGCGAGGACCTCGCGCATCCGGGCCGGGGTGGGGTCCGCGCCGACCTCGATGACCAGGCCGCCGACCTCGGCGTGCTGCAGCCGCATCCGCAGAAGCCCGGCGAGGAACGCGAGCGGCACGGCGCACTGCGCGAGGTCGGAGAGGAGCAGCACGAGGTCCTCGCCGAGCCCGTCGATCCCGGGCGCCGCGAGCAGCACGACGTCCCAGAGCACGAAGACGAGGGCGACGGCGATGGCCACCCAGACGGGCAGCAGCGCGCGCCGGCGGGCGAGCGAGGCGCGCCGCCAGCGGTGCACCACCGCCGTGACGGTGAGCGCCGAGATCACCAGGGCGAGCCCGCGGTAGGCCAGGTCGACCGGCTCGAAGAGACCGGTGGCCGAGTCGATCAGGAGCGCGTTGGGCCCGCAGTCGCGGCAGTCCAGGTAGGTGGCGTCGGGCGCGCGGGCCGGGTCGTAGGTGAGCGCGCGCAGCAGTCCGCCGACGGCGACGGTCGCGTACGTGGCGTGGATCAGGCCGCGGGTGCGGGCGCCGGTGATCCGGCCGTCCGGGAAGGTCAGGACGAGGTGCACGAGGACGGCCAGGTTCAGCCCCTCCCACCAGGCGCCCACGGCGAACAGGGCCGGTACGGAGGTGCCTTGGAGGTTGCCGATGAACCAGGTGACGCCCTCGGCGACCATCAGCGGCCCGGTCCGGTTGCCGGGCCTGCGCCACCAGGCGACGAGCCCGGCGCCCGCGTAGGCCCAGCCGACCGCCAGGTCCCGGGCGAGGTCGCCGCTCCCGGCGCCCGACTGTGCGTACGACCAGGCGCCGGCCGTGCCCGCGCCGAGCGCGGCGCTCGCGCCCAGGGCAAGGCGGAAGCCGAGCCTCCGCGGCCCTGTGTCGCTTGTCGGTCCCACCTTCGTCCCCGCCCCTGTCACGGCCCACACGCTAAGGCATGGCCGGGTGCGCGCTTCCGGGCCCCTCCTCCGGGTCGACTACTCGCCCGCGGTCGGCTCGTCCTCTGCGGCGGCCTGGTCCTGGGCCGGCTTCTCGGACGCGTCGGTCTGGTTCGGCTCGGTCGGCTTCGGCTCGCAGGTGATCTTGTCGCGGGGCGTGTAGTGGGTGTGGAACGGCTCGCGCTTCACCTCCACGCCGTCGTTCTTGAAGATCCGCTCCACGGTGACGTCGAAGCCTTCGAGCGGGGTCTGGGGCTCGCACTGCTCGGAGGTGCTCTCGCGCTCCTCGGGCTCCTTGACGTTCTCGCGCGGGCCCTGGGTGGCGAGGACCTCGTCGTACTTCTTCGTGCCGAGGAACGTGACGGTCACGGAGGTGTCGGTGGACTCGGCCTTGATGTAGATCGCGTGGCCGGAGTCGTTGAGGAAGCGCAGGTCGAGGCTGCCCCAGGCGACGGTGGCCTCGCGGCCCTCGGGGTAGCGCTCGATGTAGAAGGAGTGCGCGCCGTGCTCCAGGGGCTTCACGCCGGCGAAGAACAGGGCGTTGTACAGCGTGGTCGCGACGGTCGAGACGCCTCCGCCGGCGGCCTTGGTGTACTGGTCGTTGAGGATGATCGTGCCGTCGACGAACCCGTTGGCCTTGGTCCGCTCGCCGACGGTGCGGTTGAAGCTCCACTCCTGGCCCGGCATGACGAGGGACCCGTTGATCAGCTCGACGGCCCGGCCGATGTTGGTGCTGCGGTACTGGGCGGGCTCGAAGTTGACCGTGAACGAGGACATCTTCTCGGTGAGGCCCAGCTGCTCGGCCTTCTCGCGGGTGATCTCCGGCTGTGTGGTCTTCGTGGCGACCTTGCCCGTACGCGCGTCGGCACCCGTCTTGGTGAGCAGCGGCATGACGGCCTTGCCGAGCGCGTCGGCGGTGACTTCCTGCCCGGCCCTGCCGTCGCTCGCGGCCACGACGCGGTCGCCGTCGAGCTCCAGCTCGGCGTTCTCGGCGCCGCCGGTGATGCGGGCGAGCGGCTCCGCGACGTCGGGGTCCTTGAACAGGCCCTCGCTGTCCAGCCGGGGCTTGAGCCGGCCGGAGTCGTCGGGCTCCAGGGCGAGGTGCTCGGCGAGGGTGTCCTGGCCGATGGTGAGCTCGCTGCCGCCGACGTCGAGGGTGACCGGCCCGGACATGGCGGGCTCGGCGAACTCGTGCAGGGCGCGCTGGGTCTCCGCTGCGGTGACCTTCGGCCGGGTCTCGCGCGTCGGCAGCACCGTCTCGGCGGCGGGCTTCTCGGGGAGGTACGCGGCGCGCAGCGCGGTCAGCGCCCCGTCGGTGTCGAGGGTGTGGCCCGTGCGGGCCGGGCGCGCCTCGGCCTTGCCGTTCTCGAAGGTGACGGCGCCGTTCCGGACCTTCTGCCGGTCCTTGGCGGCGAGGTCCTTGAGGGCGGCGCGCGCCTTGGGCTCGTCGACGTGCACGACGGGGTCCACGTCCCCGCCGGTGCGGAAGAGCCCGCCGATGACGGTGACCGGGTCGGCGCCGCTGCGGGCCGCCTTGTCGACGGTGGCCTCGGTGTCGACACTGAGCCCGGCGGCTCCGGGGTCGACAGCGGACTCGCGCTCGCCGAAGCGCACGGGCAGGGGTTTCGCGCCCTCGTCCGCGGCGAGCTCGCGCTCCAGCTTCTGCCGGGCCTCGGCCTTGCTGAGGCCGCCGACGTCCACGCCGCGTATCTGGGTGCCCGGGTCGATTCCGTCTCCGTTGACCAGCGATCCCGCCAGGTAGAGACCACCGGCACCGACCGCGAGCACACCTCCTGCGATCGCGGCGGGGCGCAGGTACGCGGGGCGTATTCGGTGCTGCATGGAGCTCCCTCGGAGACGGCTGCGGTCAGGGTCCCGGCAGTCGGCCGGGACAACTGATCAAGTAACCCATATTCGGGCATTCAGTTCATAGGGCACACATCACATCCGCGGCTGCGCAGTACGACTCACTCCCCCGTCAGCTCCGCGTATCCCTCGGCGAACCCCTCCACGTACCGGTCCATCCACTCCGCGAAGCGCTTTCCGTACGCCTCCTCCGCGTCGAGGAGGACGCCGTCGGGATCCTCGGCCGGGTCGAGGCCGAATTGCCGCTTCAGCCAGGCCACGTACACTTCGCGCACCTCGCCGGAGCCGCGGCCGCCCTCCGCGTCCTCCTCCTCGTCGGAGAGGGAGATGCCGTCCGGGAACACGTACACATACCGATCGCAGGCGAGGAGCCGCAGGAGTTGTCGCAGGTCGGTCGCGACGAGGTGCACGCCGCCCTCGTCGCCGAACGCCACGATCGGCAGGTCGGCCAGGTCCTCGCGGTCGTCCATGCGCCATATCGCGTAGAGGGAACCGGAGCCGTTGGCCATGGCGAAGGAGCGGAAGCGGTCGAGGAACTCCGGATCGCTCGACCAGGTGTCGATGCCGCTCGCCTCGCCGAACTTCTCCAACTCGAAGCCCTGGGAGAAGTAGTCGGCGAGGGAGGCGCTGAATTCGTGCAGCTGGTTCAGCTCGGGGACGGGCGAGTACGTGTCGTGATCCATACGCCCGACCGTACGACCCGGCACTGACAATCGCCCCTCGGTGAGCGGGAGTTGAGGACCCCGCCCGAGCCCCCGAGCCCCGAACCTCAAGCCCCCGCGCACCCGCCCCCGCTCACGCCCCCGGCGCGCTCCGCTCCACGAGCACGTCGACGATGTGGTCGATCCCGTGCGGCGCGAGCAGCTCCGGCACGGTCAGGTCGTCGACGATCACGCCGAGCATCGCGAGGTAGAGCAGCAGCACGGTGTCGCGGTCGCCGGGCAGGCCCGCATCGAGGTGCCAGGCGATGTTGTCGTCGAGCAGCTCCGTGAACGTACGGGTGAGGTCCTCCTGCAACTCCGGCCGGCGCGTGGCCTCCAGCCGCAGTTCCAGCATGGCCAGATGGCTGCTGCGGTCGGCCCGCATCCGCTCGACCAGCTGCCGCAGCAGGGTGGCGGTGAGCTCGCGGCCGGGCTCGACCTTCATGGTCTCGGCCATCGCGACCGGGTCCGGGGTGAGACGCTCCTTCGTACGGCCCATGATCTGGCGGAGCAACTCGGCACGGTTGGCGAAGTAGTTGGTGGTGGTGCCGGTGGGCACTCCGGCAGCCTTGTCGACGGCGCGCAGGGTGAGCCCCCGCGACCCCTCCTGGGCCAGGACCTCGATCGCGGCGTCGAGCAGCGCGGTCCGCCGGGCGGGATTCTGTCGCATGGGTCTTCCCTGCCAATCACAACTACGAATGCAGTACTACGTCTTTACCACTGCAGGCAGAGTACATTACGTACGAAGCAACTCCCGTACGCCACCAGCTCATTTCCACACCGATTCCGAGCATGAAAGGCCTGCCCCATGCGAGTGCGAGTCAAGGACTTCGACCACCTGGTCCTGAACGTCGAGGACGTCGAGCGCGCCTTGGAGTTCTACTGCGGGCCACTGGGCCTCGAACCGGTGCGCGTGGCGGAATGGCGCGCCGGAAAGGTGCCGTTCCCCTCGGTGCGGGTCAGCCCGACGACGATCATCGACCTGCTCGCCCGCCCGCGCGGCGAGTCCAACGTGGACCACATCTGCCTGGTCGTCGAGCCCCTCGACTGGCAAGAGGTCATCGACGCCGGCGAGTTGACGGTCGTCGACGGCCCGGGTCCCCGTTTCGGCGCACGCGGCAGCGCCCAATCGATCTACGTAGAGGACCCGGACGGCAACACGGTCGAATTGCGCTGGTACCCCCAGGACGCCTAATCCCGCGCCACCGGCGGGGAATTGACCATGGGGCCGGCTCCCCAGCCGGCCCCATTCGTCTGCTCAGCAGAAGAATTCGACCTTCGGCCGTCGATCCGCCGCCACCGTGGGCAAGGGCGCGTCACCTTCGCGCATCCGGGGTCCCCCGCATGCCGCAGCCGGCGTAACCCTCTCAGCCCATGGGCCGTTTTCAGGCAATACGCCGCTGACGACCCATGGAAATACATTGCCACGGTTCAGTGTGATTATCCCCGTCTATAAGGTGCAGGCATATCTTCACGAATGCCTTGAATCCGTCCTTGAACAGCCGTTCACGGATCTGGAGATCATCGCGGTCGACGACTGCTCACCTGACTCCAGCGGGGCGATCATCGACGAGTTCGCAGCCCGCGACCCGCGTGTGCGCGCCGTACATCTGACGGAGAACACAGGTCTCGGACCGGCCCGCAACACCGGCCTCGAACACGCCACCGGCGATTATGTGATCTTCCTGGACAGCGACGACTCCCTCACCCCCGACGCGCTGCACGCGATCGCGCACCGACTCGACGTCACGGGCCGCCCCGACGTCCTGGTCTTCGACTACGTACGGTCGTACTGGACGGGCGGCACCGCCCCCAACCCCGTCACCGCCCACCTCACCGAGGACGGTCCCGCGTCCTTCGCCCTCGACGCCCGCCCCGGCCTGCTGCGCGTCCTGCACGTCGCCTGGAACAAGGCGTACCGCCGCGACTTCCTGGAGCGCGCGGGCTTCGCCTTCGCTCCCGGCTACTACGAGGACGTCTCCTGGACCTACCCGGTCCTGGTCACCGCCGAGTCGATCGCGGTGCTCGACCGGGTCTGCGTGCGGTACCGGCAGCGCAGGAAGGGAGCGATCACCTGCTCCCCCGGCCGCCGCCACTTCGAGATCTTCCCGCAGTACGACCGGGTCTTCGCCTACCTGGACGCGCACCCGGAGACGGCACGGTGGCGGCCCCTCGTCTTCCGCCGGATGCTCGACCACTTCAGCACGGTGTTCACCGCGCCCGACCGGCTGCCGCGCGGCAGCCGCGCGGCGTTTCTGCGCGAGGCCCGCACCTACAGCCGCCGCTACCGCACACCGGGCCCAACTCCCCCCGTGCGCACCCGGATCCGGCACGCCCTGGTGGGCCTCGGCGCACACCGCAGCTACCAGGTCCTGCACTTGGCGCGCACCTGCCAGCGCCGGGCCCAGCGTGCCGCCACCACCGCACGGCGCGCCCTCAGGGCCGCCGCCCTCCAACTCCACTACCGCGTGCAGCGGTTGCTCCCGCTGCGCGCCGACGACGCCGTGTTCTCCGCCTATTGGGGCCGCGGCTACGGCTGCAACCCGGCGGCCGTCGAGGCGAAGGTCCGCGAACTCGCCCCCCACATCCGCACCGCCTGGATCGCCGACCCCGCGCACCAGCACACCGTCCCGCCCGGCACCCGCGTCCTCACCCCCGGCACGGCCGCGTACTGGACGGCGCTCGCCCGCTCCAAGTACCTCGTCAACAACGTCAACTTCGACCGCAGGCTCGTCAAGACCAAGGGCCAGGTGTTCCTGCAGACCCTGCACGGCACCCCGCTCAAACGCATGGGCCTCGACCTGCTCGACCGGCCGGCCGCCATCGGCGACACCGACGTCCGGCGCATGCTCGCCAACTGCGACAAGTGGGACTACGTCCTGTCCTCGAACCGCCACTCCACGGCCGTCTGGGAGCGGGTCTACCCCGCCGACTACACCACGCTCGAATACGGCTATCCCCGCAACGACGTCCTGCGGAAGGCCACCGGCGAGGACGTGGCCCGGCTGCGTGACGCCCTCGGCATCGCCCCGGACTCGATCGCGATCCTGTACGCCCCCACCCACCGGGACTACCGCCGCGCCCAACGGCACGCCATCGACCTGGAGCGGCTGCTGCGCTCGCTCGGCCCCCGCTTCATGGTGCTGACCCGCGCCCACCACCTGTCCCCGGCCGCTCCTCCGGGAGTGGACTCGTCCCGGCTCGTCGACGTCTCGGACCACCCGAGCGTCGAGTCCCTCTGCCTGGCCAGCGACGCCCTGATCACGGACTACTCCTCACTGATGTTCGACTACGCCAACCTGGACCGCCCGATCGTCGTGTACGTCGACGACTGGGAGGCCTACGAGGCGGCCCGCGGCACCTACTTCGACCTCCGCACCTTCCCGCCGGGCGAAGTCGCCGCCGACGAGGACGAACTCGTCCGCGTCTTCACGGCCGGCGATTGGCGCGGCCCCCGCTCCACCCTCCGCCGGGCCGCCTTCCGGACGCGCTTCTGCCCGTACGACGACGGGGACGCGGCCGAGCGGGTCGTACGGCATGTCTTCCTCGGCGAGACGACGGGGCTGCCGCCCGCGGCGCCGTGGGAGAGAGAGTGCCCGACGGCCGCGCCCGGCCCGCGGCAGGAGCCGGAGGCCCCCGCGACCCTGCCCATCAGCGCCGGTTGAACGGCCATCCAAGGAGAGTGCGTTGCCCCGCTTCAGTGTTGTCGTCCCGGCCCACGAGGTGCCGGGGCGGCTGCCCGACTGTCTCGACTCGGTGCTCGGCCAGGCCTTCGCCGACTTCGAGCTGATCGCCGTCGTCACCTCGCCGGAGGGGCCGTGCGCCTCGATCGTGTCCGCACACGCCGACCGCGACCCGCGGGCGGTGCACTCGCCGACGGCCGCAGCATGACGGCGAACCTGCTCGCCTCCGCGGGCACGGACACCTTCGACATCATGAGCAGCCCGCAGAAGACCGTGAACTGCTACCGGCGCTACAAGCCGGAGGGTTTCACACCGCAGGACGGCGCCTACCGCAACCAGTGGCGCCTGTTCATCGGCGTGCTCTGCCTGTCGCTCATCCCTGCCCTGCGCGGCAAGGCGGCTCGCGTCGTCCCGCCCCGGACGCCCGAGGAGACGTCTGCCGCAAGCCCGCCGAAAAACACGGAGTTCGCCCCGTAAGAAGCCTCCCGCTCGACCGATTCGGTCCGAACGACCAGGAGTTGTACACCATGTCGTCCACCCAGCTCTCGTCCGCAGTTCGAGCCGGTGCGGCCGTGCGGACCACGGCCGCGAAGGTACGGGACCTTCGGGCCCATGTCCCGCCGAGACTGCGACTGCCGCTGGCCGTCTTCCTGCTGTGCCAGATCAGCTACCTGGTGTGGTGGGCGGCGTACCACCCGGGTCTGATGACCATCGACTCGGTGGTCTACAGCTGGCAGGTCACCACCGGCAACTGGCGCTCGGACCACTCGGTGCTCTACAGCTCGCTGGTCTGGCTGTCCCTCAAGGGCACTGGGGACTTGGCGGCCCTGACGCTGCTGCAGACCGTCGCGATGTCCGCCGTGCTCGCCCACACCTGCGCGGGCCTGCGGACGCTGGGCGTACGGGGACGGTGGAGCGCACCGGCGGCGGTGGCCTGCGCGGCCGCTCCACCGCTCGGGTCCTTCGTGGTCTTCGTGTGGAAGGACGTGCCGTTCACGATCTCCGCGGTCCTCGTGTTCGCCGTGTCGGTACGGATGTTGGGCAGGCGTGCGCAGGGCACATGGGTCGGCCGCCCACAAAGCTCGGAGCTTCTGCTGCTGTGCGTCGGGCTGTTGGGGGTCGACCTCTTCCGCAACAACGGCTTCCCGGTGGCCGTGTTCGCCTCGCTGGCTCTCCTCCTGGCGCTGCCCGGGGCCCGGCTCCTGATGGCCGGGCTGGCCGCAGCGACCACGAGTCTGACGCTGCTGCTCGCCCTCGTGATCTATCCGGCGGCCGGCATCGAGCAGCCGAGCAAGGCGTTCTACTACAACCTGCACCACCACGACCTCGCCGTGACGTACGCGCGTAAGCCTGGGCAGTTCACCCCGGACGACCTGCGGCTGATGGCTCGGGTGGCGCCCCTCCCGACCTGGCGGGAAGCGGGCTCCACCTGTTACACGTCCGACGTGTTCTACTACAGCCCCTCGGTGAACCGCACCGCCGCAACCCGACTCACCGAACCCCTGGCGCAGTTGTGGTGGCGCACCCTGCGCAAGTCCCCACAGCAGGTCCTCGACGCACGCCTGTGCCGGGCCCACATCGCCTGGGCCGTCTTCCCCGGGCCGGCGGACAAGGACGGCAGAACGTGGACGTACAACTCAACGATCCCTGCCGATCTGTGGGGTTACAAAGGGATGGCGGGCAACCCGTACCGGCCGCTGCTCAAGGCCCGGCCGCTGTCGGACACTCTCCACCATGCCGCCACGTTCGCCCGCGAAGCCTCCCGCGTCCCCCAACTGGAGTGGCTCCTCTGGCGCGGCGCCACCTGGTGCTACGCCACCTATGCGCTCATCGCCCTGCTCTCCCGGGCCCGTCGCTGCCGTGCGCTGCTCGCGCTCGGGAGCGTCTCCCTCGGCATGCAGCTCACCGTGCTGGCCGCCAACCCGGCGCCGGCCTTTCGCTATATGACCGCGCCCATGTTCATCGGAGTGCTCTGCCTTTCGCTGATCCCCGTTCTGCTCGCCCGGTCTTCCGCGGCGACGCAGGAACCGGAAAAAGCCGCGACCTGATTCCCCCGGTTGTGTCATCCCAACCGTCTGCCGCCCGGCCGGATCGTGTCGATTCTTGCGCCCGGACAAGGGACCCACAATTATCCCTGGCCACGACGGCTTATCCGGAAGGGCACCGAGAGATATGGCTTACGACTGGCAGCAGCGCTTCTTGAACTTGGTGCCCGGCGGCAACGGAATTATTTACGCGATTCAAGCGGACGGAAATCTCTACTGGTATCGGCATATCGGTTGGAGCAGCGGCACTACATCGTGGGCCAACTCCGGCCAGGGCCGGCTCATCGGGACCAGCTGGCAGAAGTTCCGTTTCGTACTGGCCGCGGCCGACGGCCAGATCTTCGCCTGCCTGCCCAACGGCGACCTGCTCTGGTACCGCTACATCCTCTCCAACAGCACCACCGGTGCCGGAAGTTGGCACTCGGCAAGCGGCCGAAGGATCGGCACCCAGTGGAACTTCCCCCGAGTGATCGGCGGCTGGAACAACGTCCTCTACGCGGAGGACGGCAACGGCGACCTGCGCTGGTACAAATACACCGGCACCAACGGCTCCTTCAGCTGGGCAGCGAATTCTGGTTCCAAGATCGGTACGCAATGGCATACCTACACGCAGCTTTTCGCCGACCCTAACGGTGTTATTTTCGGAACGCGACACGGCAGTGCGCTCGGCTGGTTCCGCTATCTCGGGAACGGCGAATTCAACTGGGCGAACGGCGGCAAACCCGTCGACACCATGATTCTCGGTCCGTTCGAGAGGGGGCTTTTCTCCAACGGCTCCGGCGCCATCTACAAGATCCAGACGAGCTCCGCCAATCCACCGGGCCCGGACAACCGACTCCAGTGGTACCGCCTGCTGAACTCGGAGACCGTGAACACCAGCGGTGTGACGTGGGCGGACGGATCCGGCAAGGTGGTCGGCTCGGGTTTCTCCCGCGAGGAATCGGCGGCGCTGCAGGGCTATGCGGCGTCGCTGTCCACCTCGCAGAGCTCGACTCTCGGAATCCATGTCTCGACGACGTTCTCCTCGTACACGTCGTCCACCCTCCGCCTTGCTCCGACCGCGAGCGCGCCCGCCGTGGTCACGCCGCCCACCACCCGGGCCGGTAAGTTCCAGCTGCTGCAGAGCGGATATCACGCAGCGGGCTGCGGATGGGCGCAGTCGTTCTCCATCTCCGTGGGAACGGGCACGAGTTGGCCTTCGGGCATCTATGCCTCACAGCTGAAATCGCCCGACGGCAAAGAGCACAACGTGATGTTCGTGGTGCGGCCCTCGACGCCCCTGCGCGACATCGCCGTACTGGTGCCCACCAATACGTACAGCGCCTACAACTTCTGGGGCGGGCACAACCAGTACACGACCGGCTCAGGACAGCGCACCATCTCCATGCAGCGCCCCAACATGGGCACCTCATGGGACAACACCTACTCGACCGCGCCCGGCATCATCGACCATCTCCTCTACAGCGACCTGCAGTTGCTGCGATGGATGACCTCGCAGAGCATCGCGTACGACTGCTACGCCGACACCGATCTGCATGCGACGGGTGCCACCTGGCTCAAGACGCCGGCGCAGGGCGGGAATTACAAGGCGCTGGTGCTGACCACCCACCCCGAGTACTTCTCGCAGACCGCGCGTGACAACGTCGTGGCCTTCCAGAACAACGGCGGGCGCATCATCTATCTGGGCGGCAACGGAATTTACGAACGGGTTCAGTTCACCGCCGACGGCAGGGCGAACATCTTTCGGCGTCCGGACGGCGCACGCGATCCCTTCGCGGATTCCGGACAGTCCGAGGCGCAGATCCTGGGCGTATCGCACTACGGCCCCACGTATATGTCCTTCTCCCCGTACGAGGTGCAGGACACCGCCAACAACCCCTTCACCGCGGGTACCGGTCTGAGTGTGGGCGACACGTTCGGCGCCGTCGCCTACGACATCGCCGCCAGCGGCTGGGAAGTCGACCGCAGGCCTGCTCCCCTGCCCGGTTCCGTGCTCATCGCGGAGGGCCTCAACCAGTCGGGCGGCGCCGAAATGCTGTACGTACCGGCCGCCGCCGGCAAGGGCTGGGTGTTCTCGGTCAGTTCGCTGACGTTCACCGGCAGCGTGCCCATCGACTCCGCGGTCCAGAAAATCCTGACGAACGTTTTCACGGAAGCGGTGGCCTAGGTTCCCCGGGCCCCGATCGCACCGAAAGGGAGAAGAGGACATGACGGAGATCTCACGGCGCACGGTGTTCGTCGGCGCGGCGGCATCGACCCTCGCGCTCGGCCTTTCCACCTCGGCCTCCGGCGCCGAACCCGTGCGCGCGGCACAGCCCAGCAGCGAATGCAAAGAGCTGGGCAGCACCCAGGTCTGCGTCCATGCCCGAGAGGTCCAGGACGTCACCGGCCTGCAGTACGTCATCACCAACAACGGCTCGCAGACCATGACGTACAGGGTCTGGTACGTGGATGTGACCGGCGGGCCCGAGTCCGGCAAGGTCACGGTGACGGTGGAGGCGGGAGAGACGTTCGTCGGGTACTTCTACGGCACGCTCCAGCACTATTTCACGCTGCATATGTGCGACGAGACAGAGACCGAATGCGTCGTCCTCGGGCCCGTCGTCGGTGAACTCCCGATCGGCTGGTAGTCACGCTCACCCCCCCTCCGCCCTCTCCTTGTCCCAGCCGACAGAAAGGGACAGTCATGCGGAAATTCCCAGCAATCGCGGGCGCCCTCCTCGGAATCGCCCTGTCCGCCACACCCGCCCACGCCGGCCCGACCGTCTGCCATCAGAACGGTCTGGCCAAGCTGTGCGCCTACGCCCAGGAAGTCCAGGACGTCACGGGCATCCGGTACAACGTGACCCAGCTGGACGGCCCGGGAAGCTACGAAGTCCATTACGTCGACATCGACAACGGCTTCACCTCCATCCCGCAGCCCGTCGGCCCGTTGAAGTTCATGGAGACCAAGGGCGGCCATCTCTACGGCACTCTGCAGCACTGCTTCCGAGTGATCCTCACGAGTCCGTCCGGCACCGACCTCGAAGTACAGCCGGTCTGCCCCTGACGGAACCGCGATCCAAGACCATCGTGGAGAACCCATGCCTCAAAGCGACAGAAGCCGACGACGTACGACCCGTTCCGTGTGGACCGTCCTCGCGGCCCTCGTGATCCCCTTCATCGCCCCGAGTACACCGGCCCAGGCCGACACCGCCTGCACGACGCCCTCGGTGAGCAACTACCACGTGGACGACGAGGGTCAACTGCGGCGCTGGACCTACACCGCCCCGCTGACCGGCGACGCCACCTGGCAGCAGACCAGCATCGCCCCGTCGTGGAGCGCCGCCAAGACCATCTCCGGCGGCGACGGCGTCCTCTTCACCATCACCCCTTCCGGCGCGCTGCGTTGGCACAAGGACAACAACTACAACGGCGTCGGCGGGGCCAGTTGGCACACCAGCAGCGGCGCGACGATCGGCACCGACTGGTCGGAGTTCACCACCGTCGTCGCCGGCGGGGACGGCGTCCTCTACGCGGTGGACTCGAACGGAAGGCTCTACTGGTACCGGTACCTGGGCACGGCAGGCGAGTTCAGCTGGGCCAACGGCGGCGTCGGCCGACTGCTCGGCACCGGCTGGGGCACCTTCCCGCGGATCGCGGCCGGCGGCAACGGCATCCTGTACGCGGTGACGTCGACGGGGCAGCTGCGCTGGTACCGCCACCTGAGCCCGACGGGAGGCAACGCCAGCTGGGCCAACGGAGGCATCGGGACCACGGTCGGCACCGGATGGGGCGGGTTCACCAAGCTCGTGTCCTTCGGCGCCGGCGTCCTCCTCGGCCGGAACAGCACGGGCACCGTCAACTGGTACCGCCACCTTGATCCGCTCACGGGAACCGGCACCTGGGCCAACAACGGCGTGGGCCTGCCCCAGGGCACCGGTTGGAACGACAACGAGATCGTGGCCGACGTGAGCGGCTGCAGAATCACCTGACTCGTGCGGGGGACGAACGGGCCGACTCCCCGCACCCGGACACCCGTTGGTTCGTTCCACAGCACATGAAGCAGAACACTGAAGTGTCCCTCGCTCCGGTCCGGACGGCAGCCGGGGCCCAGGTCGACGAGTCGGCCGCGCTGGGCCCCGGCACCGCCGTGTGGGAGCTCGCTCAGATCCGTGAGAAGGCCGTGCTCGGCGACAACTGCGTCGTGGGGCGCGGTGCCTACGTAGGCCCCGGCGTCCGCATCGGCGACGGGGTCAAGATTCAGAACCATGCCCTGGTGTACGAGCCCGCGGAGCTCGGCGACGGCTCGTTCGTCGGCCCGGCGGTCGTCCTGACGAACGATCACAACCCGCGCTCGGTCGACCCCGAGGGGCGGCCCAAGGGGCGTGACGGCTGGGAGCCGGTGGGGGTCACGGTCGCCGAGGGCGCCTCGCTCGGCGCGCGCTCCGTCTGTGTGGCTCCGGTCCGTGTCGGCCGCTGGGCGATGGTCGCCGCCGGCGCCGTGGTCACGCGGGACGTTCCGGACTACGCGCTCGTCGTCGGCGTTCCCGCCCGCCGCGTCGGCTGGGTGGGCCGTGCGGGGCAGCGGCTCCGGGAACTCCCGGACCGGCCCGGCACATGGGAGTGCCCGCAGACCGGCGCGCTGCACATCGAGAAGGACGGCGTTCTCACCGAGGCCTGACCAGAACCCGAGTGCCTGACCAGAACCAGGAGAAGCGCCGCCCCGTAACCGCTGCCGCCGGTCAGGAGCCCACGACTCCGGCGGTGGCGGCTTTGCGGTCCGGACTTTCCTGGATATCGAGCATGAGCGCCCCGATGAGAAAGTGCATGCCGGTGAGGATCGGCAGAGTCGCGAACAGAACACTGCCCGCACTGGCACTGGCAGGTCCGAGTGTGTGGATCAACACCCATGTGCTCGCCGCGCAGCCGACCGTGATGAGGAAAAGCCCCGCCAGGAGCAGCAGAGCGATCGGCGAGAAAGAGAAAACGACGTACTTCAGTACGATCCGCCGTCCGATTCCGCGGGTCAGCTGCGCGATAAGGGCGGGAATGACCTTGTGCATTCGCATGGTGGACACCTCGGTCCCGTACACCGCGGGAATCGGGACATCGCAGGCCGGGATCCTGAGGATGTTCAGGTTGATCAGCAGGTCGTTCTCGAACGAGTAGTCCTTGGCCACCCGGTCGAGATTCAGTCGTTCCAGTGCTGTTCGGTGGATCGCGGTGTAACCGTTCTGCGGGTCGAACAGGTGCCAGTATCCGGACGCCAGCTTGGTCATGAACGAGAGAATGATGTTGCCGAGAATCCGGTATTTCGGCATGCCCAGGTAGGAGTCCCGGGAGTAGAAGCGGTTGGCCTTCGTGAAGAGCGCGGTGCCGTCGCAGATCGGGGCGAGGAGAGCGGGCAGGTAGGCCGGGTCCATCTGACCGTCGCCTGCCATGACCACGGAGACGTCGCAGCCGAGGCGCAGCGCCTCCTGGTGCCCGTCGCAGACGGCGCCGCCGACTCCGGTGTTGTCCTCGTGCCGGATGAGCACGGTCCGCGGGTCGCCGGCGTCGGCCGCCTCGGAAGCCGTCTCGTCGGTGCTGGCGTCGTCGATGACCACGATGTGGTCGACGAAATCGGGCATGGTGCTGATCGTTCGCGCGATCAGCTTTTCCTCGTTGTACGCCGGAACCACGACGGCGATTTTCATGTTCTGATACACGAAGAAAAACCCTCTCACGGTTCTTTTGTCTGCAACCCGTCTGCGACGACGGACTTGAGCACGGAGGAAGGTACCAGAAATCATTCGGCGAATGTGGACCACTCTCCGCCCCTTCTTATCGGCCGATACGACAAGATTCCTTCTCGTCGGAGGGCTGTGCTACGCCATCGACGTAGGGACGCTGGTGCTGCTGCACGGCGTGCTGAATATGCAATTGGCCGCGGCCACTTCACTGGCTTTCGTCACCGTGCTCGTGGTCAATTTCGGCCTGAACAGATCATTCGTATTCCGAAGCGGCAACCTGGCCGGTCAGGCCTTTGTGAAATACCTTGCGCTGGTCGCACTGAATTACTGCGCAACAGTGGCGACGGTCACCGGGTTGACAGCTCTCGGCCTCGCCTACGTGGTCGCCAAGACGGTGTCGACCGTCGCCAACGCCGTGGCGAACTACTGCGCGTTCCGCTGGTGGATCTTCCGAGCGCCCGCCGCGCAGGAGTCCGATGCTCCGGGCAGACCCGAGCCGGTCCGGGAGTCCTGACCGCGACCCGCGCTGCGACGAGCGTGCGCCGGCGCCTGTGTGCGTTCCGCCCATGGAGAGCGAAGCCGACAGACAGGGGCAGGGGGCAGTTCAGGACCGCTGCGAGACCGACGCCAGGTTCCGTGGGTACGGGTTCTGCAGCGGTAGGGACGCCTTGTGCCGGGCCGAGTCCAGGACCACTTCGGCGACCTCCACCGTCCGCAGCCCCTGGGCGAGGGTGACGATGTCGGTGGCCTTGCCCTCGACGGCGTCGCGGAACCGCTCGTGCTCGACGAGCAACGGCTCGCGCTTCGGGATCGCGTACCGCACCATGTCGCCCTCGGCGGCTCCACGGAAGGCGCTCAGCGCTTCCCACTCGGTGGCGAAGGCCCCGTTGGCGTGGAAGGTGAGATCCGCGGTGAGGGTGTCCGCGATGAAACAGCCGCGCTCGCCGGTCACCGCCGTGAAGCGCTCCTTGAGCGGGCTGAGCCAGTTCACCAGGTGGCTGACCATGGTGCCGTCGGTGAGCTCGCCGACGACGGCGACCATGTCCTCGTGCGGACGGCCGCTCTTCGAGACGGTGTACGCCGACAGGGAGTCGTAGCGGCAGCCCGTCACCCAGCTGGTCAGATCGATGTCGTGGGTGGCCAGGTCCTTGACGACGCCGACGTCCGCGATGCGCTGCGGGAAGGGCCCCTGCCGCCGGGTGACCACCTGGAAGATCTCACCGAGCTCGCCCTCCTCCAGACGCGAACGCAGGCTCTGCAGCGCCGGGTTGAAGCGCTCGATGTGTCCGACGCCGGCGATCAGACCAGCCCCGTCGAAGGCGTCGACCAGGCGTCGGGCGGCGGCCGCGGAGTGGGCGAGCGGCTTCTCGATCAGGGCGCACACGCGGTCCGCGGCGAGGGCGAGGCCGATCTCCTCGTGCAGCACCGTGGGGCAGGCGACCACGGCGTAGTCGAGGCCGAGCGCAAGGAGTTCCGGCAGAGTGGCAACGACCGGGGCGCCGCGGGCGGCCCCTGTGCGGTCCCCCGCCGGGTCCATGACGCCGGCGAGTTCGACCCCGTCGAGCGAGGCGAGGACCCGGGCGTGGTTGCGGCCCATGGCGCCCAGACCGATGAGCCCGGCGCGCAGTGTCTGCTTGCTCATCGGGCGCCTCCGGCCATGCTCACGGCGCGGGCGATGCGCTCCAGGTCGCCAAGGCCGAGGCTCGGGTGGACCGGCAGCGAAAGGACCTCTGCGGCGGCGCGGTCGGTCTCGGGCAGCGCGGGTCCGGCCGCATCGCGGAACGGCTTCAGCCGGTGGATCGGCGTCGGGTAGTACACCGCGCTGCCGATGCCCTGCCGCGTCAACTCCTGCTGTACGGCGTCCCTGCGGCCGTCGGGTACGGCGACGGTGTACTGGTGGTAGACGTGCCGGGCGCCGTCGGCCACCTGCGGCACCGGCAGGCCCTCGATCCGGGAGTCGAGCACCTTGGCGTTGGCCCGCCGCTGCTCGGTCCAGTCCGGCAGCTGCTGCAGCTGCACCCGGCCCACGGCCGCGGCGACGTCGGTCATACGCAGGTTGGCGCCGACGATCTCGTTCTCGTACCGCCGCTCCATGCCCTGGTTCCTCAACAGCCGCAAGGTGCGGGCGAGTTGGGGGTCGGCGGTGGTGATCATGCCGCCTTCGATGGCGTGCATGTTCTTCGTCGGATAGAAGCTGAAGCAGCCGGCGTTGCCGAACGTTCCGACGGGCTGTCCGTGCAGCGCGGCGCCGTGCGCCTGGCAGGCGTCCTCCACGACGGCGAGGCCGTGGCGATCGGCGAGCGGCATCAACCGGTCCATGGCGGCCGGGTGCCCGTACAGGTGGACGGGGATCAGGGCCGCGGTGCGCGGGCCGATCACCGCCGACGCGGCGTCCGGGTCGAGGCAGTAGGTGCCGGGCGTGATGTCGGCGAAGACGGGTTCGGCGCCCACCAGCCGTACGGCGTTGGCGGTGGCGGCGAACGAGAAGGAGGGCACCACCACTTCGTCGCCCGGTCCGACACCGAGCGCCATGAGGCTCAACTGCAGTGCGGACGTACCCGAGTTGACGGCGACACAGGCACGGTCGCCGACCAGCTCCGAGAACTCCTCCTCGAAGGCGGCCACCTCCGGCCCCTGGATGACATGGCCGCTACGCAGGACTCGTACGACGGCTTCGATCTCGGCTTCGCCGATCACGGGCCGGGCAGCGGGAATTGGCAGGTTGGACCCAGACACGAGCAGTCTCCGTAAGAGAGCGAGGGAGTCGGCCTGCGTTTAACCCGCGTTCACTGCGAGGGGTTTCTGTCGCTGTGCTTCATCAACCCTTAAGCAGTATGCGTAGGATCAATTGATTGGACGCACAGCTGTTCTTCATCGACATATGCAAAAGCGTCATGTCGTACGGCTGCGTAAGGCTTCGCATGGCGGAGGCGGCCCGGCCAGGGGTTCCTGGTCGGGCCGCCTCGTCGTCGGCGCGGTGGGTGTCAGAGCTCGCCGCGTGCCGTCGCGATCAGTCGGTCGAGTACGGCCGCGTCGGCTCGTACGCCGTCGTGGGCATGGGCGTCGGTGATCCACGGGCGCAGTCCGCGGACCGCCGCCGCCGTCTCGAGGGACTGCTCCCGGTCGACGAACATGTCGTCGGCGTACACAGCGGCCGCCACCGGCACCTCGTTGTCCGCCAGCCGGTCCGGGTCGTAGAGGACGGGCCAGTCGGTGCGCGCGGCGAGCAGGTGCGCGGCCTCGCGCAGCGGTACGAGGGCGGGGTCCTCCTCGAACTGCCAGGGGTAGATCATCTCGCCGGTGAACCGGAAGGGCCCACCGTCGGCCGCGTCGAACTCGGGGAACTCCTCCCGGATCCGGTGCGCCGACCAGTCGGTGGCCCGGCCGCCCTGGGCGTAGATCGACTCGTGCAGGGCCGCGTACAGGGGGCGCGGCGCGAAGGACAGGGTGGTGTCCGCGCCCCGCAGGAAGGTGTCCGAGAGGACCGGCCCGGCCGGGCCCGCGACGAACGCGCCCTCCAGCAGGTAGTGCAGCGCGTCGAATCCGGACGACGTGCCGAGACCGATGCCGAGGGTCTGGAAGCGCCGTACGCTCAGCCGCTCCCCCGACGGCATGCGCACCTCGTGCTCGGCGAGGTGCTCGGCGATCCGCCGGGCCGCCTTCTCGTCGTCCGGATAGCGGGCGAAGAAGCGCTCGTTGTGCCGGGCGGTGCGCCGGTACGCGGCCCGGTACACGTCGTCGGCGTGCCCGGTCAGGGTGGGCAATCCGCCCGTGATGAAGGCCTGTTCCAGGCCGTGCGGGGCGAGACCGAGATAGCTCAGGGCGCAGAACCCGCCGAAACTCTGGCCGAGTACCGTCCACGGCCGCTCCCCGGCCAGGTGGGCGCGGAGCAGCTCGGCGTCGCGGACGATCGAGTCGGCGCGGAAGTGCGTCAGGTACTCGGCCGTGGCCTGCGGCGTGGCGTGGGCCGCGAGCGTGTTCCGGTCGGCGGGTGTGGAACGGCCGGTGCCGCGCTGGTCCATGAGCACCACCCGGTACTCCTGCAGCGCGCGCTTCAGCCAGGCGCCGGCCGCGTTCGGTCGCTCGGCTCGGCCGCCGGGGCCGCCCTGGAGCCAGAGCAGCAGGGGCAGTTCGCGATGCTCCTGCCCGGCGGCGACGACCTCCCGGGCGAACAGCGAGAGCGCGGGCCCCTCGGGGCGGGCGTGGTCCAGGGGTACGTCCAGGGTGTGGTCCGAGCACACCATGCCGCCGTGCCGGTAGGGGCGAGATGTGTGCGTGGCGCACATGTGGTCCATCAGTAGCCCTCGACGCCCAGCTCGCGGCAGATCTCCACGAGTTCGGGGTGGACGTACACGCCGTCCTTCTCGATGCACTCGCCGTCCAGATGGATGGTCGGCGCGCTGACCGAGCCGTCGGTGTGTGCGGCGGCCACCCAGGGCTCGCCGCCGATCCACGCGCCCTTGGTGCCGATGCCCAGCTCGACGCAGCCGAAGACGCGCTCGTCCTCGACGATGCGGCCGGTCGGCGCGGGCACGCCCGGGTTGAAGCCGAGCGACCAGTGGGCGATGCGGTACATGTTCGGGTCGTCCCAGGACTCCATCCAGCGGCGGAAGACCTCGGCGTCCCTCCCGTCCCCGGAGATGTCCGTCACGACGCCCTTCTCGACGGTGAGGCGGACCGGCGAGCGCAGCAGGCCGAGCTGGTCCGGCGGCCACAGCGCGCCGTCGAAGACGAGGACGCCGTCCTGGGTCTCCTCCAGGGGGTTCCAGGAGATCTGGCCCGACAGCATCACGGTCTCGCCGGGCTTCTCCGCGGGCTTGCCGCGCAGGTTGATCGGCCGGTCGCCGTTGCGGCCCACGAGGTCGGTGCCGGCGGCCGAGGTGATGCGGACTTCGTCGGCCTGTTCCAGGAGTCGTACGAGCGCCTTGCCGAGCTTGATGACGCCCTGGAAGTCGGGCCTGCCCACGGTGGCCACCAACATGTGGACGTCCATGGCGGTCAGGTTGGTGTAGCGGCAGCCGTTGGCCATGGCGGTGCGGAAGGCGTCGGAGTGCATCACGTACGAGACGGCGAACTCGATCCACACGTCGGCGTCGGCGATCGCGCCCGCCACGGGGCGCGGCGGCTCCATGGAGGAGCTGGGCAGCGTCTCGTACCAGACGACGACGGGGTGGGCGCCGGCCGCGGCGACGGCCTGCGCCGTGGCGTCGAGGACGCGTCGGTCGCTGCTGGTGTCGCCGGTGAGGACGACGTGCTCGCCGGGCTTGACGAGCATGACCTCCTCTACCAACTTGCGGGCCGCGAGGGCGAGTTCGAACCCGAGGTACTCGGGGCGCGGTTCGAGACGGCTGAACATGTCCATGGGTGGATCTCCTTGCTTGCGGGCACGCCGACGCCGTTTCGGGCATGGCGGTGCCGTGGGGATGGCGGCTTGAAGTGCCGCCCGTACGGGGGAAGTTGGGTGCCGTCGGCGGGTCCTGCCTGCCCTGCCGGCGCCGGTCAGCCGGCCTTGATGATCTGGGCGGAGTCGCCCAGGGACGCGCCGGCGATCAGTCCCGCGCCCACGAGGTTGAGTTCCTCGTCGGCCCGCGGACCGCGCAGGCGCCGGTAGCAGACGCGGACGGCGAGGGCGCCGAGCACCAGCCAGCAGGCGTGCGGGGTGAGGATGAGGAGGCCGGTGGCGAGCATGACGCCCAACTGCCGCCTCGTCCCGCCGAGGAGTTGGATGAGCGCACCGGGCACGGCCCAGATCAGCAGGGTGCGCAGCACGTCCGGGGAGTCGAGGCCGCTCTTGACGGTGTCGGCGTACACCTTGGCGACCGGCGGGATGAGGCCCTGGCGGAAGTACGACTGCCAGAGGACGGCGACCACGACGAGGGCGGCGGCGAAGCCGATCAGGGCGGCCCGGAACTGTTCGCGCCTGCCCTCCCGCTCGAACGGGTCCCAGGGCTGGTGCTCACGCCTGAGCAGCCAGCCGGCCTTGAGGTCGTACCCCATGTCGGCGAAGGCGGGGCCGGTCGCCGAGACGTATCCGACGAGCAGCGCGAGCGGTACGGACGGGATGCCGATGAGCAGGCCGAGCACGAGGAAGATCAGGGTGACCGCGAAGGACGGGAACCAGCCGGACTGCATGGCGGCGAGGCCCACGATCAGCTCGTGCACAAGAGCGGCGAACGCGGCGAACAGCACCCAGCCGACCAGGGTGCCCGGACTCATGTCGTCGTAGAGGCCGCCGACGAGCGACAGGACCACCGCGCCGGCGGTGAACAGGGCGTAGCCGCGCAGCAGGGTACGGCGCAGCGCGCGCTCGTCGACGGTGACGGCGGCCGTGGGGTCGACCGGGGGCCGGGCGTCCTCGACCTGGTCCTGCACCCGCTCCTGCACCCCGGCCGTACGGTCGGCGCGGCGGCGCAACAGCATCACCGTGGCCTGGCCGAGGGCGACGACGCCGGCGCCGACCATCACGCCGTGCGGCACGTAGCCCGCGCCTATGTCGGTGTGGAACACATCGGGGCTGAACTCCCGTACGCCGAGGCCGATTCCGAACATGGCGAGTGCCCACACATTGCCGAGGAACGCGACGCCTGCGGCGGAGAACGGCAGGCTGAGCAGGGTGCCGCCGATGCCGATCAGGGTGCCCGCGCCCAGGACGAGGGCGCGCTTGCCGCCCTTGTCGCCGGCCTTGATGGTCTCGGCGGCGGCGGTGCCGGGCGGCCAGGCGGCGGTGGCGGGGAGCAGCCGGGAGCCGAAGGCCCGGTAGAGCACCCACGCGTCGACGACCAGGCCGATGAAGGAGCCGGTCAGCATGGGCCAGACGAGGTCATGGCGTCCGAACACATAGGGCACGGCCACAGAGGTGAGCAGCGCGTTGGCCGAGGCGAAGGTGGCCGCCGAGATGGCGGACTGGGCCAGGTTCTGCCGGTGGACCGAGCGCATCCGGCGCAGTCTGGCCAGCGGGATCCGGCCGACGAGCATGGCGATCAGGGCGCCCACGACCGAGGTGTTGGCGGAGATGCCGAGCTTGGCGACGAGGTCCGCGCCGATCACGGCGCCGACGACGGAGAGCGCGGCGAGCAGGACGAAGAGGAAGGGCTCGCGGACCCGCGGGTGGTGGGCCGGCTCCTCGGCCGGCGTGGGCGGGTGCGCGTGGGGTGGTGCGGAGGTGTGGGACACGGGGGACACCCCTTGGGTGAGCGGGCCGGTCGCGCCGGGGAACGCGACGGGCGGCACGGTGGGGAGGCTTGGGGCCTGCTGAACGGGAGAAAAGAGGACGGGAGGGGCAGGGAGGGACAGGGGCCGGCGCGAGGGCCGGGTGCGGAGGGCCGTGCCGTACGGAAGTGGAGCACAGGCGGGCTGTCGGGGGGGGCGGCACGGTGCCGGTCAGCGGGGAGAACCGAGCGGCTCGGTGGTGCAGGCCGGGCGGGTCAGGCGGGTCAGGCGGGTCAGGCGGGTCAGGCGGGTCAGCCGCCGAACGCTGTCGTCGCCTCCGCGGCCGCGGTGGTGACGAGCTCGGTGAGCCGGTCGGCCGAGGCGGTGATCCGGTGGGCCGGGCCGATGACCGTCAGGGACGCGGCGATCGTGCCGGCCTGGAAGACAGGTGCGGACACGGCGGCCACGGCCTCGTCGTACTCGCCGCGGCTGAAGCTGAAGCCGCGTTCGCGCACTTCGGCGTAGCGGGCGAGGAGGGTGTCGAGGTCGGTGACGGTGTGCTCGTTGAAGCGCTGGAGCGGGGTGGCTCCGAAGGTCTGCCGGATCTCCGCCTCGGGGTAGTGGGCGAAGATCGCGTGGCCGGAGGCTCCGGCGTGGCCGGGGATGAGGGCGCCCACGATCGCGGTGTAGCGGACCGGTCCGGTGCCGTCGACCGCTGCGGCACAGCGGTAGCCGCCGCCGTTCGGGACGTTGAGGACGACGCTCTCGCCCGTCTCGCCGAGCAGCCGGGCCAGGATCGGCCGGGCCAGGGAGGGCAGTACGCCGCTGTGCTCGCCGACGCGGGCGAGCCGGTGCACGGACGGGCCGAGGCGGTAGCGCCGCGTGTCCGGGTCGCAGGTGAGGAAGCCGCGCACGGTGAGCGTGGTCAGCAGCCGCTGCGCGACCGCCTTGTCCCAGCCGTGGTGGCGGGCGATCTCGCTGACGCCCCACTCGGGCCGCCGCTCGGTGAACGACAGCAGGGCGACCAGGGCGCGGTCGGCGCTCTGCAGCACTCCGCGTGGCGTTTCGGCCTGCGGTTCGGCAGTCGACTCGGCCATGGCATCCCTCGATCTTTCGGTGGCTCGCACCGGGCGGCCGATCGACCTTCCGGTGCGCTCAGCGCTACGGCGTTGCGCTGAGCGGCCAGAACTATCGGCTCGACCCTGCGGGGGTGTCAAGGGTTACGCGGCAGTCATTTTCGTCCGGCACCGACGACGACGGAGAGTGCCGTGAACGCACCGAAGGCCGCTGCATTCCAGCCCGCCGCCACTCCGACCGGCGCCGCCGACGGGAACCACGACGCCCTCGTCATGAGCTGCGCGGCTCTGGGCCGGAGGCGGTCCTGACGGAGCCCCTGGGCGAGGCAAGGCACTCCCTCCCCATCGGCGAACTGCTGCGCACAGCCTTCGACGACGCCATCGCCGCCGGCCGAAAAAACGGCACGGACGACTGGGCGGCCATAGCCGAACAGCAGCCACGATGACGATCGACCAGTGAATCTGGACCTTGCAGATTGGACCCTGCAGATCTGGACCGCGCAGATCGGGACCGTGCGACGTCGAGAGCACGATCAAGGACGCCGGTCCCCAACTCGACGGCTGCGGATCCCCGAGAATGACCAAGGGCCGGTTTCGGATTTCTCCGAAACCGGCCCTGATCTGCGACTCTTACAAGTCGGGACGACAGGATTTGAACCTGCGACCCCTTGACCCCCAGTCAAGTGCGCTACCAAGCTGCGCCACGTCCCGTTGCCCGTTGTGACCTGGGGTTTCCCCCGGCCGAACGTGCACGGAAACAATACCGCACTCCGACGGGTGGTCGTGAACCCGTTTCCGGAGGCGTACGGAGCGTCATGTCCGGATCTCGACCGGCGCACCGCCCACGCCCATTGACCTCAAGCTCACTTGAGGTTGCACGCTTCGTCTCATGACGACGACCGCGACCACGACCACCACACCCCGAGGCCCCGCGTACGGGTACGCCGACCTCGGCCGGCTCATGTCCCTGATGAGCGGCGACGAGAAGCACGGGCCCGCCGCCACCTCCACCCTCGACGCGCTCTGGGTGCTCTACGACCGTGTGCTGCGCGTCTCCCCCGGCGCCGTCGACGCACCCGACCGGGACCGGTTCCTGCTCTCCAAGGGGCACGGGCCGATGGCGTACTACGCGGTGCTCGCCGCGAAGGGCTTCCTGCCCGTTGACGTGCTGCCCGGGTTCGGGTCGTACGAGTCTCCGCTCGGGCACCACCCGGACCGGGTGCTGGTGCCGGGTGTGGAGATCGGGAGCGGGTCGCTCGGGCACGGACTGCCGCTCGCCGTCGGCACGGCGCTCGGGCTGCGTGCGCAGGGGCTGACCGATCCGGCGGTGTGGGTGCTGGTCGGCGACGCCGAGCTGGACGAGGGCAGCAACCACGAGGCCATCGCGTACGCCGGTCCCGCCGGGCTCGACCGGCTGCACGTCCTGGTGATCGACAACTCCTCGGCCAGCCACGCCAGGCCCGGCGGGCTCGCGGCGCGCTTCGCGGCAGCCGGCTGGTCGACGGTGACCGTCGACGGCCGCGACCACGAGGCCCTGCACGCCGCCTACACCGCCGCGCACCCGGGACGACCGCACGCCGTGATCGCCCGGGTCGAGCCGAAGAACCCGGCCGAGGCGCGCTGACGCTCGCGTCGGACCCGCCGCTGGACCTCCGCCCACCCTTCGCCCGACCTCCGCCCAACCTCCGCCCGCCCCAAGCCACTTCAGGGACTGATGACCATGGACTCCATGCGCGACCGCTTCGCCAGGACCATCACCGAACTGCTCGACGAGGACCCCCGGCTCGCGCTCGTGCTCGCCGAGATCAGCCGGGACCGGCTCACGGAGGCCGAGCGACGGCACCCGGACCGGGTGATCAACGTCGGCATCCGCGAGCAGTTGCTCGTCGGCGCCGGGGCCGGGCTCGCCCTGACCGGGCTGCGGCCGGTCGTGCACACCTTCGCCTCCTTCCTCGTCGAGCGGCCCTTCGAGCAGGTCAAGTTGGACTTCGGGCATCAGGGCGTCGGCGGCGTGCTGGTGAGCGCGGGCGGCTCGTACGACTGGCCCGCCGGCGGGTTCACGCACATGGCGCCCGGCGACGTGGCGCTGCTCGACACCCTCGACGGCTGGACCGTGCACGTGCCGGGCCACGCGGACGAGGCCGGGGCCCTGCTGCGGCACGCGGTCGCCGCCGGGGACGACAAGGTGTACGTACGCCTGTCGGAGCAGGCCAACCGGGACGGGCTGGACGTGGACGGGGCACGCATGCTCACCCTGCGCGAAGGGCGCGACGGGGTGGTGGTCGCCGTCGGGCCGATGCTCGACAGTGTGCTCGCGGCGGTCGAGGGGCTCGACGTGACCGTCCTCTACGCGACGACCGTGCGGCCCTTCGACGGCGAGGCCCTGCGCCGGGCGGCCGGGGACCGGCCCGATGTGGTGATCGTCGAGCCGTATCTCGCCGGGACGTCCACGGCCGCCGCGAACGAGGCCCTGCAGTCCGTGCCGCACCGGGTGCTCGGGCTCGGGGTCGGCCGGCGTGAGCTGCGGCGCTACGGCGACATGGCCGAGCACCTGAGCGCGCAGGGCCTCGACCCGGCCTCCCTGCGGGCCCGCATCACCGGGTTCCTGCCGACCCCCGCAACCGCCTGAACCCGCCACGGCGAGTCGCGGTGCGGTGCAGGGCGCGCGGCCGCCTCGCCTCACTCCGGTCTGGGCACGCCCAACTCCGGGTACTGCGCGACGAGTTGGGGAGGAGCCGCCTGGCGCCAGGAGTCCGCGAGGATGTCGCGGAGTTCGTCCACGTCCTCCAGCTGGGCGATGCGGGCGCGGACCCAGGCGAACTGGGCCTCGTGGTCCGCGATCCAGAACTTGCGGGGCTCCGCGAGGACCAGCTCGTCCCGCTCCTCCTTCGGGCAGCGGACGGCGATCGACGTCTCGTCCTCGGGGAGCGTCGCGAACATCTTGCCCGCCACCCGGAAGGTGGGCATGGACCAGGCGATCTTCTCGGTGGTCTGCGGCAGCGCAAGGGCTGCCGCTCGGACGTCTTCGGAGGTCAAGGACTGTGCGGCCATGCCCCCGACAGTAGGACACGGCACTGACAACGGCCCCCGGACGAGGGCCGGTTGCCCCTCCTGACGGCTCGCCGCGCCCGGCTCAGACGTGCTTGTCCAGCCACTCCGTCAGGTCGCGCTGGACCTCGTCGCGGTTGGTCTCGTTGAGGATCTCGTGGCGGGCGCCCTCGTACCCCTTCCAGGTGAGGTCGGTGACGCCGACGTAGCGGAGGTCCTCCAGGAGTTCGTAGACCAGGGTCATGCGCTGGTTGCAGGGGTCCTCCGTGCCGACCGCGATGTGGATCGGCAGGTCGGCCGGGATGCGGGCGAGGTTGCCCGGGTCGTTGATCTTGCGGACGTTGCGGACCCAGTCGAGGGCGAGGCCCGCCGAGAAGGGGAAGCCGCAGCGCTCGTCGGCGACGTACTCGTCCACCTCGGCGGCGTCGCGGGAGAGCCACTCGAAGCCGGTGCGGTGCTCGTACGGGTCGTTGAAGGAGGCGAAGAGGCGCGGGATGTAGTCGGACAGGGCGGTGCGGCCGCGCTCGGCGATCTCGCGCTCCAGGAGGGCCGTGTCCTGCTCGGTCTCGGCGCCGGGCAGCGAGCGGAACGTGCCGGAGAGGATCAGTCCGGCGAGGTCGTCCGCGTACTCCTGTGCGTAGTCGCGCGCCAGCAGCGAGCCCATGCTGTGGCCGAGGAGGACGAGCGGCACGCCGGGCTGCAGGGCGCGCACCGGGTCGCCGACGGCCTTCAGGTCGTCCACCATCGCGCGCCAGGAGTCCTCGATGTCCGCGCCGGTGACGCCGTGGCCGCCGGTGCCCTTGGCGGTGGCACCGTGGCCCCGGTGGTCGGAGGCGATGACGCCGAAGCCGTGGCCGGCGAGGTGGCGGGCGAACCGGTCGTAGCGCAGGCCGTGTTCGGCGGCGCCGTGGGCGATCTGCACCCAGGCGCGCGGGCGTCCGGTGTCGGGCTGCCAGGTGTAGGTGGCGATCTGCACGCCGTCGCGGGCGGTGGCCATTCCCACGGAGTACGTCATCGGGTGCTGCTCCTTCGCGGTACGGGGCGTCCGGGTCCTCCGGTCGACCCTCCCCCGTACACACCCCCGCACACCAGTCCTGCGCCGGGAACGGACGCCCCATTGACCCCTCGGAACCCGTGAACCTACTCTGAACGACGCACTTCAGAAAGCGCTTTCTATTCTGCCAGGCCACCGCGGTAGTCCATCCCCGAGTCCAGGGAGCGCCCAATGAGTCATCGCGTACGTGCTGTCCGAAGACCACTGATCACCCTGCTCGCGTTACTGGCGCTGATCCTCGCCCTGGGAGTCTCCTCGGTCCCGACTCCCGCGCAGGCAGCGCCTTTTCGCGTGCTCGTCTTCTCGAAAGTGACGAACTTCTACCACGACTCCATCCCCGCGGGGATCGACGCGATCAAGAAGCTGGGCGGCGAGCACGGCTTCGAGGTGGAGGCGACCGACGACGCGGCCGCGTTCACCGACGCCAACCTCGCCCGCTTCCAGGCCGTGGTGTTCAACAACACCAACTCCACGCCGGAGAAGGGCGATCTGCTGAACGCCGAGCAGCGCGCCGCCCTGCAGAAGTACATCCGGGGCGGCGGCGGCTGGGTCGGCCTGCACGCGGCGTCGGCGAGTGAGCGCGACTGGGACTGGTACGAGGGCCTGGTCGGCGCGATCTTCGACAAGCACCCGGCCGTGCAGACGGGCCGGATCAAGGTGCTCGACCAGGCGCACCCCTCCACCAAGGGCCTGCCCGAGCTCTGGGAGCGCAGCGAGGAGTGGTACAACTGGCGCGCCAATCCGACCGGGAAGGTGCACACGCTCGCGCAGATCAAGGTGCGCGACGGCATCGACGGCCTGGACGAGGGCGTCGACCACCCGTGGTCGTGGTGCCAGAACTACGACGGCGGCCGGTCCTGGTTCACGGCCGGCGGGCACGACAAGTCGGCGTTCTCCGAGGAGGGTTTCCTCAAGCATCTGCTCGGCGGCATCGAGTGGGCGGCGGGCGCGAAGCCCGGCGACTGCACGGCGACCAAGACCGGGGCGTTCCAGCGCACCCCGCTGGCGACCGCCGACCTGGCCGACCCGTTCGAGCTGGCGGTCGCCCCCGACCGGCGGGTGTTCTTCGTCCAGCGCACCGGCAAGCTGAAGGTCATCGACCAGGAGACGCTGCGGGTCAGCACGGCCCTGGACTTCGACTACACACCGGAGATGACGAGCCAGTCGGACGGCCTGCTCGGGCTCGCGCTCGACCCGAAGTTCCAGGACAACCACTGGCTGTATCTGCTGCATTCGGACAAGACCGAGAAACAGCTCAACCTGTCGCGGTTCACGGAGAGCGGCGGCAAGGTCGACATGGCCTCCGAGAAACGCCTGTTGACGATTCCGACGTACCGGAACGAGGGCCGCGCCAATTCGCATATGGCGGGGTCGATCGCGTTCAACAAGAAGGGCGATCTGTACGTCGCGACCGGAGACAACACCGACCCGTTCGCCTCGGACGGATTCACGCCGATCGACGAGCGTGAGGGCCGCAGGGCCTGGGACGCGCAGGGCACCGCGGGCAATACGAATGACCTGCGCGGCAAGATTCTGCGCATCACGCCCAAGGACGACGGGAGTTACTCGGTCCCGGAGGGCAATCTGTTCGCGCCCGGCACCGAGAAGACCCGTGCCGAGATCTACGCGATGGGCATGCGCAATCCGTTCCGCATCACCACGGACCCGCTGAGCGGCGCCCTCCTCGTCGCGGACTACGGGCCGGACGCGCGCACCGCCGATCCGGACCGCGGGCCCGAGGGCACGGTCGAGTACAACCGCATCACGAAGGCGGGCAACTACGGCTGGCCGTACTGCATCGGCAACAACACTCCGTTCAACGACTACGACTTCGCGACGAAGACCTCGGGGGAGAAATTCGACTGCGCGAAGCCGGTCAACGACTCGCCGAACAACACCGGCCTGAACGAACTCCCGCCCGTACAGCCCGCGTTGGTCTGGTACGCGTATTCCGCCTCGGCCGAGTTCCCCGAGCTGGGCACCGGGGGCGGCGGCCCGATGAGCGGTCCGGTGTACGACTACGACGCGGACAACAAGTACCGCACGAAATTCCCCGAGGCGTTCGAGGGGAAGTGGCTGAACTACGAGCTGACCCGGAAGTATTTCAAGTCCTTCTCGATACAGCAGCAGGACCAGACGTTCCAGGACCCGCGCTTCGCGCCGGCGAAGGCGGGGGATCTGCATTCCATCAACTCGGTGTTCGAGGACCTGAAGTGGAATCAGCCTTTCGACGCGGACTTCGGCCCTGACGGCGCGCTGTACGTGATCGACTTCGGGATCGGCAGCGGCACCGGGCGCGGCGGCTCCAACGAGGGCGCCGGCATCTACCGCATCGACTACGTGGGCGACGACCGGCTGCCGGACGCGCGGATCTCCGCCTCGCCCGACAACGGCCCCGCCCCGCTCACCGTGAAGTTCTCCAGCAAGGGCTCCGGCCTTCCCGACGGCACCCCGGTGACGTACGCCTGGGACTTCGACGGGGACGGCGACACCGACTCGACCGAGGCCGAGCCGACGCACACGTACGAGCAGAAGGGCCGGTTCAGCGCCCGCCTGAAGGTGACCGCGCCGAAGGAGCTGACCGCGCTCGCCGTGCAGGGGGTGACCGTCGGCAACACCCGGCCCGAGGTGACGATCCAGACGCCGGACGACGGCGGGATGTTCTCGTTCGGCGACACCATTCCGTTCACGGTGAAGGTGAAGGACCCGGAGGACGGGCAGATCGACTGCTCGCGGGTCGTCGTGCAGTCGCAGCTGGGGCATGACTCGCATCTGCATCCGCTGGACAACCACACCGGCTGCGAAGGCGAGATCGTCACGGATTCCGGTGACAGCCACGGCCCCGGCCAGAACCTGTACTACGGCGTCACCGCGCAGTACGAGGACAAGGGCGGCTCCGGTGACGTCCCCGCGCTCACCGGGTCGGACGCGCTCACGCTGCGCACCTCGTTCCGGGAGGCCGAGCACTTCACGTCGACCGGCGGCGCGCACGGCGGCGCCGAGGTGGCGGCACGCGCGGACGCCTCGGGCGGCAAGCGGCTCGCCGAGATCGAGCACGGCGACTGGGTCCGCTTCGCGCCCACGCACCTCAAGGGCGTCGAATCGGTGACCGTGGGCGCGGCCTCGGCCGGGCTCGGCGGCGACATCGAGTTCCGCGCCGACTCCCCCACGGGCGAGCTGCTCGGCAAGGTGTCCGTGCCGGACACGGGCGGCTGGGGCAACGTCGTCTCACCGACGACCGAGCTCAAGGACCCGGGCAGGACCGTCACGTTGTACGCGGTGTTCACCAACCCGGAGTGGGCCGACGGCAAGCCCGACCTGCTCGCCCTGGACTGGCTGCACTTCAACGGGCACGGCGTGGAGCAGCAGCCCGCGTCGCAGGTCGTCGTCGAGGCCGCGCCCGCGGAGGGCGGCGCGCCGCTCGCGGTGAAGCTGTCGAGCACGGTGAATCCGCTGCCGGGCCGTCAGATCACCTCGTACCACTGGGACTTCGGCGACAACTCGAAGCCCGCGGGCGAGGAGGGCGGCACTGCGGAGCACACGTACGAGCGCAAGGGCAGCTACACCGCGCGTCTGACCGTCACCGACGACAAGGGCGACACCACGACCGGCGCGGTCCGGATCACGGTCAAGTGAGGGAGTTTTCCATGGAGTTGAGAGCACGCACCACCAGCACGACTCGCCGCTCCTTCCTCGGCGCTTCGCTCGGCCTCGCGGCGGCCGCGGTCTCCGCCGGACCCGCGCGGGCCGCCGAGGAGCCGGGCAGCCGGTACATTCCGCGCGGCGGCATCGGCATGCACCTCTACACGATGCGCACCCCGCTCGCCGCGGACTTCCTCGGCACTCTGGAGCAGCTCGCCGAGATCGGCTACGCGACGGTCGGCGTGAGCGGCCGGCACGGGAACAGCGCGGCCGACATCCGGCGCATGCTCGACACCACCGGGCTGCGCGCGGTCCTGGAGCACGTCGCGTACGACACGCTGCGGGGCCCCGGTCTCGCGCAGGCGCTCGCCGATCTGCACACGCTCGGCGCGAAGTGGCCGGTGGTGCCGAGCCTGCCGGGCGCGCTGCACACTCCGGCCGGATTCCGGGAGGTGGCAAGGGAGTTCAACCGCATTGGCAAGGCCTCCCGGGACGCCGGTCTCGGCCGGCTCCTCTTCCACAACCACGGCACGGATCACGCCACGGTCGAGGGGGAGGTGCTCTACGACATTCTCGTACGGGAGACCGATCCGGAGCTCGTCGGCTTCGAGCTGGACGTGTACTGGGCGGCGAGGGGCGGCGCGGACCCCGCCACGTACTTCGTGCGCCATCCGCGGCGGTTCCCGGCGCTGCACGTGAAGGACATGGCCCCGGACGGCTCGTTCGCGGACGTCGGCTCGGGCGTCCTGGACTTCGCTGCGATGTTCCGGGACGCGCACGTCGGCGGGGTCAAGCAGTGGCTGGTCGAGCACGACTCGCCCGCCGATCCGTTCGCCACGGCCCGCAACAGCTATGGGTACTTGGCGGCGCTGCGGTACTGAGGCACCGGGGGTGCGGCCTGTCCCGGCCGCGCCCCTGCTCAGTTCAGCTGCTTGTAGAAGAGCGTCGTCGGGCGCAATGTGCCCTGCGGGTCGGCCGCGAAGTCGGGGATGGTGCCTACGCGGGTCCAGCCTTCCGCCGCGTAGAAGCCCTCGGCTCTGCTGCCGGTCTCGGTGTCGAGCACGAGCAGGGTCACGCCTCGCTCGGCCGCCGCGCGCTCGGCGGCGGTCAGGAGCGTGCGGCCGAGTCCGAGGCCGCGTGCGGAGCTGTGCACCATCAGCTTGACGATCTCGGCGCGGTGCCGGCCGTTGGCCTTGTCGACGAGGTCGACGCCCACGGTGCCGACGACGCGTCCTTCGTGCCGTACCGCGAGCAGCAGGAGCCTGCCGCCGTCCACCTCGGCGGCCCGCCCGCGCCACCACGCCTCGGCCTCGGCGCGGTCCAGGCCGGCGAGAAAGCCGAGGGAGTTGCCGCCGGCCACGATGTCGAGCAGGAGGTCGGTGAACTCCTCGCTCAGCGCTCGGAGTCGGGGGCCGGTGAGGAGTTCGACGGGTGCTGTCGTCTTAGCCGTCTGCTCGCTCGTGCGCGTGCTCATCCCTCGTACCGCCTTCGTCTCGCTGCCCGGTGGGGCCCTCGTGCCGGAGCGAGCGTAGAGGCGGGGCATTACGGAGACGTTTCCGAGGCCGCCCCACTAGGGTCTACGGGTGACCGAACTCGACACCTTGCACGCGACCCGCGAGGCCTACGACGCCATCGCTCCCACCTACGCCGAGATGTTCCAGGACCCGTTGCGGGAGCGGCCGTTGGAGCGTGCCCTGCTGAGCGGATTCGCGGAGCTGGTGCGGGAGAGCGGGGAGGGCCGGGTCCTGGACCTCGGCTGCGGGCCGGGCGACTTCACGGCGCACCTCGACGGGCTCGGCCTGCAGGCCTTCGGCCTCGATGCCTCCCCCGTGATGGTCGAGCTCGCCCGTGGGGCCCACCCGGGGCTGCGGTTCGAGGTCGGTTCGATGGCTTCGCTGGACGTCGCGGACGGGGTGCTCGGCGGGGTGCTCTCGCGGTGGTCCGTCATCCACACGCCGCCGCGGGACGTGCCGGTCATCCTCGCCGAGATCGCGCGGGTCCTCGCGCCCGGCGGGCATCTCCTCATCGACTTCCCGGCGACGGACGGGCCGCACGTCGAGACGCAGTCCTACGACCATGCGGTGGTGACGGCGTACCGGTGGTGTCCCGATCACTTGGCGGGGTTGTTGCGGGGGCATGGGCTGGCGGAGGTGTCTCGGCTGGTGCTGGAGCCGAAGCCGGAGGATCGGCGGCAGTTCCGGGAGGTTCAACTTCTGGTGCGGAAGGGGTAGTTGGGGCCTGGGCATTTTTTTATCCCCTCCCCGCCCCTTCCCGAAAGACTGCCGTCGGCACCGGGGGCCACGCCCCCGGAACCCTCGCTCCCCGGGGCTGCCGCCCCTGACCCCCACCACGGGGCTCCGCCCCGGACCCCGACTTCGGGGGGGCCAGCCCCTGGACCCCGCTTCGGGGGCCAGCCCCCGGAACCCCGACTTCGGGGGCCGGCCCCCGGACCCCCTCTCCCCCCCGCAGGGGCTGGTCTTTTAGGGGCGCGGGGAACTGCGCGACCAGCCACGACGAAGCGGCACCCGAAAGACGGCCCGGCGACTCGGGGCGAAGCCCCGGACCTGATAGGGGCGCGGGGCTGTGACATCTGCCGCTCCGCCGCGTGGGCGCGACCAGCCACAACGGCGCCGCAGTCGAACGACGGGGGAGGCATGTTTCAGCCCGTCCGGCGCTTGAGGACGAGCGCGTTCAGCGCGATAGGGGTCCGGGGCGGAGCCCCGCAGCCGAGGGTCCGGGGGCGACGCCCCGCAGCGGGGGTCAGGGGGCTTCGCCCCCTAACCACCCTCCCCCGCACTGCCCAACAACCCCCGAACCCGCCCCGTCGCCGACGCGAACTCGGGCCGGGCCATCGTCTCCCCGTACTCCCGCTCCGCCGGCAGCCCCACCTCGATGACCTCCCTGATCGTGCCGGGGCGCGGGCTCATGACGACCACGCGGTCCGCGAGATACACCGCCTCGGCGATGGAGTGCGTGACCAGGAGCACCGTCGTGCCGGTCTCGCGCCAGATCCGGTGCAGCTCGACGTTCATCTGCTCGCGGGTCAGCGCGTCGAGAGCGCCGAACGGCTCGTCCATGAGCAGCACCGGCGGCTCGTGCAGCAGCGCACGGCACAGTGCGACGCGCTGCTGCATGCCGCCGGACAGCTCGTGCGGGTAGGCGTCCTCGAAGCCCTGCAGGCCGGTCATGGCGATGAGTTCGTCCGCTCGGGCCCGCGCCGCCTCCGCCGGCATCCTGCGCATCTCGGCCTGCAGCAGAATGTTGCGGCGGGCCGAGCGCCACTCCAGGAGGGCGGCGCGCTGGAACACGTACCCGATGTCGTGGCGCGGCCCGCGCACCCGCTCGCCCTGCAGCCGCACCTCGCCCGCGGACGGGGCGAGCAACCCGGCGACCAGCTTGAGCAGCGTCGACTTGCCGCAGCCCGAAGGCCCGACGAGCGCGACGAACTCGCCCATCCGCACATCGAGGGAGACCTCGCTGAGGGCGGTGACGTCGCGCTTCTTCGTACGGAAGCGGACGTCGACGGCGTCGATCGCGACAGCGGGAACTCCCTTGGTCGGCACAGGAGTTGAAGACGTCTTTCGCAGCGTCATGTCGTTCGACGGCATGGCAGTCAGCCCTTCACGGCCGTGTCCGAGGCCCAGTAGTCGGTGACGGGCCCCGCGTCCTTCACCATGCCCGCCTCCTTGAACACGTCGATGGTCTGCTGCCAGTCGGCCTCGTCGTTCACGCCGGGCGCCCGGCCCTCCGTGGCCTCGGTGTGCAGCAGGGTCAGCGTGGTCTTGAACTGCTCCGCCAGGACCTTCTCGGGCGGGAGCTGGTCGGACGCGCCCTCCATCGCGGCGACCGCGGGCCCCGGCGACTTCTCGGCTGCGGTCCAGGACTCACTGACCGCCTTGGCCATACGCGCGGCCAGGTCCTTGTCGGACTTCAGGGTGCGCTCGCCGACGATCAGGCCGTTGGAGTAGAAGTTGAGGCCGTGCTCGGAGAAGCGCAGATACGAGACGTCCTTCTTGGCCTTGTCCTGCATGATCGGGCCCTGGTCGCTCGCGTACCCGAGAAGCGCGTCCGTCTTGCCGGAGATCACCGCGGCGATCTTGCCGGCCGGGTCGGTGTTCTGGACCTTGACGTCGGACTCGCCGAGCCCGTTCGCCTTGAGGAACGCGGGGAACGTACGGGACAGCGCGTCGCCCGTGGTGCCCGCGACCGTTCTGCCCTTGAGGTCGGCGGGGTCGTCGATGCCCTGGTCGGCGAAGAACTGCACGGACGCGGGCGTGGTCTGCAGGAACACCCCGAGGCTTTTGACCTGCACACCCGAGTCGACGCCCGCGAGCACCGCCGGGGTGTCGGCCCAGCCGAAGTCGGTCTGCCCCGCGCCGGTCGCCTGCACGGTCTTCTGCGAGCCCTGGCCGGCCTGGATCTGCAGGTCGATGCCGTGCTTCTCGAAGATCTTCCGCTGCTTGCCGTAGTAGAACGGCGCGTGTTCGCCGTACGGGTACCAGTTGAGCGTCAGCGTCACCTTGTCGAGCGTCTTGCCGTCGGCGCTGGTGCTCGTGGCCGGGCCGTCCGCGCCGCACGCGGTGGCGGCGACGAGCAGCAGCGGGACGAGTCCGGCCAGGCTGCGGCCGGTCGGGGTTCTGCGCGGGGTCATCGGGGCGGCCCTTTCGCGAGGAGGCGGGCGGTGCGTGCGTAGGACGAAGGCGTGGCTCAACTGCTCGTAGGGGCCGGTGAGTCGGGTCAGTACGACGTGGTGACCGAGGCGTCCCGGCGGCTCGCGTGCCACGGGAGCAGCAGCTTCTCGGCGATCTCCACGAGGACGAAGAGGACGACGCCGATCAGCGACATCACGAGCAGCCCGGCGAACAGCATCGGGGTGTCGAGGTTGCCGTTGGCCTGCAGGATCACATAGCCGAGGCCCTCGTTGGCGCCGACGAACTCACCGACCACAGCGCCGGTCACGGCGAGCGTGACGGCGACCTTCAGGCCGGAGAAGAGGTGCGGGAGCGAGGCGGGGAGGCGGATCTTCACGAAGGTCTGCCAGGGGCGCGCGCCCATCGTCGAGGAGAGCTGCAGCATCTCCGGGTCCACCGCCTTGAGGCCGGTGACCATGGAGATGACGACCGGGAAGAACGCGATCAGAACGGCGATCAGGATCTTCGGCGCGATCCCGAAACCGAGCCAGACGACGAACAGCGGGGCGATCGCGATCTTCGGCACGACCTGCGCGAACAGCAGGATCGGATAGAGGGTCTTCTCGACGGTGGTCGAGTAGACCATCACCACCGCGGCGAGCACGCCGACGACCACGGCGATGACGAAGCCGAGCAGCGTCTCGTACGTGGTGATCCAGCTGTGCTGCCACAGGTAGTCGGACTTCTCGACGAGTACGTCGAGCGTGGCGCCCGGCGACGGCACCAGATACGGCTCGACCAGCTCGGCGGCGGCGATCGCCCACCAGAGGGCGAAACAGGCCAGGAGCAGGGCGACCGGACGCCAGCTGTGCTCGGCGGCCTCGGCCACCCGGCGGCCGAGGCCCGGTTGCTCTCGCACGGCGACTCCCGCGGGCTGCGCGGGCGGTGCGGACAGTGCGCTCTGGCTCACGGATAACTCCCCGGTGTAGGGCGGCGGTTGGTGAGTCGGCGGGAGCTGGGAGGGACGTCTCGAAACCGCTTTCAGAAAGCGCTTTCTGCTAGCATGTCGGCCACGCTAATGACCCCTCGACAACACGGTCAATAGGTCGTCCCGAAGTTTCCTTCGGGCCCTGGGTCTTGCCGTCGGACTCCCGTCGAACTCCCGCCCTCCGGGCGGACGACGGGAGTTCGACGGGAGTCCGACGGCAGGACCCCAACCACGACGCCCGAAGGGGGCGCAGTGAGTGAACGGGAACGCACACGTCAGGAACGCCGGCACACCCCTCACACCGCACCGCACCCGGTCACGCTGCACTCCGTGGCCCACGCGGCGGGCGTCTCCCCCGCCACCGCATCGCGCGCCCTGAACGGCACCGCACGGGTCCGCGAGGAGCTGCGCGACCGGGTGCTCGCGGCGGCGGCGGAGCTCGGCTACATCCCCAACGCCCATGCGCAGGCGCTCGCTTCGGCCTCCAACAACACGGTCGGCGTGATCTGCCACGACGTCAGCGACCCGTACTTCGCGGCCATCGCGAGCGGCGTGATGCGCGCGGCCGCCGACCGGGACCTGCTCGTGATGCTGGCCTCGACCTTCCGGGACCAGGCGCGGGAGATCGCCTACGTGTCGATGCTGCGGGCGCAGCGCGCGCGGGCGATCCTGCTGATCGGCTCGGGGATAGAGGACCGCGGGTGGGAACGCGCCCTGGACGCCGAACTCGCCCCCTACACCAGGGCGGGCGGCCGGGTCGCCGTGGTCAGCCGGCACCGCAGCCTGCGCGTCGACACGGTCCTTCCGGAGAACCGGGAGGGCGCGGCGGCCCTCGCCCGCTCTCTACTCGCCCTGGGGCACCGGGAGTTCGCGGTCCTGGCCGGGCCGCCGGAGCTGACCACCGTCGCCGACCGGCTCGCCGGATTCCGTGAGGCGCTCGCCGCGGCGGGGGTCGCGCTGCCCGCGGACCGGGTGGTGCGGGGCGCGTTCACGCGCGACGGAGGGCATGCGGCGGCCCTCGCGCTGCTCGCCCGCGGCGTGCGCCCCACCTGCGTGTTCGCGGTGACGGACGTGATGGCGGTCGGCGCGCTCGCCGCACTCCGCGAGCGGGGCCTGCGGGTCCCGGAGGACGTGTCGCTCGCGGGCTTCGACGACATCCCTCTCGTACGGGAGTTGACGCCGCCGCTCACGACGGTGGCGCTCCCCCTGGCCCGCATGGGTCAGGCCGCCATCAGGCTCGCCCTGCTGGACCCCCTCGGCACCCGTTCGCGCGTGGAGCACATTCCGGGGAAGGTCGTGCTGCGAGCGAGCACCGGAACCCTGACGCCCGTCGAGTGAGCGAGCCCGGAGAGCAGCACGCCGCCCGCCCGTAACGCGCCCGGAGCGGGACAGGACGCGGCGACGACGACGCAGGGCCCTCGCACGGCGGCCCCCCGTTGCGCTGTACGCGTAACCGGGGGAAGGCCGCGACATTCGCCCAATTCCCGTCATTCCGCCTGTAGTTGAGGATCCCCCGGGGGCACGCGGGAGGGCTTTTGTCCGCTTCGTGACGTGACCCTGTCCGAAACTTTTCCCTTCGTGAGGGCGCTCCGGGCCTTTGACGTCGCCCGCTACGCCTCTCACGCCATATGCCCACGAAATTTTCGTCGTTGGCATGTGACAAGCGGGCGCGCCAGGGGAATGCCACCGTGGTGGTGAACGGGGGGTTCCGCAAATGACACAGCGTCTGCTTGAGGTCAACGGACAGTGTTTGAGCCAAAGTTCAGAGGTGATCTTGCTCCGTGGCCGATCTTCAACAAGCGTGTCGCCGTGGCCTGCTCGAGACGGGACCACTGCTGATGCTCGAGCTGCTCGACGCCCCCGCGAGCAGGCGATTCGCACAGGAGGGACCTGCGATGGGCAACTACTTCACCACCCGATTCCACCATCGGCTGCGCGACGATGTACGTGGTTTCGCCGAACGGCACATCAAGCCACGGATACCCGCTATGGAGGCCGCGCGCAGCGTCCAGCACGAGCTCTCACGCCTGATCGCGCGGCAGGGCTGGATCGGCGCGACCATCGCCAGGGAGCACGGCGGGATGGGCGCCGGCCACCTGGCCAAAACCATCATCATCGAGGAACTCTCCCGGGTGAGCGGAGCCATGGGCGCCATGGCGCAGGCCTCGCAGCTGGGCGTGGCCAAAATCGTCCACTTCGGCAGCGACGCGCAGAAGAAGACCTGGCTCCCCGCCATCTCGTCCGGTGACTGCCTGCCCACCATCGCCGTCACAGAGCCCGAGTCCGGCGGCCATGTCCTCGGCATGACGGCCTCCGCCGTACGCGACGGCGACGACTACATCCTCAACGGCCGAAAGGTGTACGTCGGAAACAGCCACGTCGGCGACCTCCACGGCGTGGTCGTCCGCACCGGCCCCGGCAGCAAGGGCCTCACCGCCTTCCTGGTGGAGTCCGACCGCCCCGGCTTCTCCCTCGGCAAGCAGCGCGAGACCATGGGCCTGCACGGCTTCAGCTTCGGCGAGCTGAGGTTCGACAACTGCCGTGTCCCGGCGGCCAATCGGCTCGGCGAGGAGGGAGACGGCCTCTCGGTCGCCTACTCGTCCAGCGTCCTCTACGGCCGCGCCAACCTCACCGCGGTCTCCCTCGGCATCCACCAGGCGATCCTGGAGGAGACCGCCCGCTTCTGCGCCGAACGCGAGCGCTACGGCAAGCCGCTGTCCGAACTGCCCAATATCAAGCTGAAGTTGGGACAGATTCAGTCCCGCCTGATGACGGCCCGCCTTGCCGCCTACCACGCGGTGCACCTGCTCGACCAAGGCGAGTCCTGCGACGCCGAGTTGATGAACGCCAAGCTGGTGAACGTGGAGTCGGCCCTGGACTCCGCGCGCAACGCCATGGAGATCCACGCGGCGGCCGGCCTGTTCACGGACCGCCCCATCGAGCGCTACCTGCGCGACGCCCACCACATCTTCGCCCCCGCGGGCACCTCGGACGTCCAGCTCCTCCGCCTCGCCGAAGTCGCCCTCGGCTCGGCGAAGGGCAGCTGGTCCGAACGGCTCTCCTCATTGGTCCGCACCGAGGAGGAGCCGCAGCTGGCGGACCACCTGACACAGAAGCACCGCACGGCCGTGTACCACTGAACGGCCGTGCGGTGCCCGGGAGTTCACCCGGTCGGAGCGTGCGTCAGATGCGCCCGTCCTCGTTGCGGTGAATCTTCTCGATCAGCTCGGCAGCCATCGACTTGATCGTTTCGAGCCCCGCCCGCCCCCAAGGGCGAGGCTCGGTGTCGACCACGCAGATCGTGCCGAGGGTGACGCCCGTACGGTCGATGAGCGGCGCTCCCAGGTAGGAGCGGATGCCGATCTCGTCCACCACCGGGTTGCCCGCGAAGCGCGGGTAGTCGCAGACGTCCTCCAGGACGAGTGCCTTGCGGCGCACCACCACATGCGGGCAGTAGCCGTGGTCGCGGGGCATGAACCGGTTGACGGCGCCGGCCGCGGCCGCACCGCCCGGCTCCGTACCGGCGTGGGACCCCTGCGGGGTGTGCAGACCGGCGAAGAACTGGCGGTTCTCGTCGATGAAGTTGACCATCGAGAACGGCGCCCCGGTGATCTCCGCGAGCCGGTCCGCGAACGCGTCGAAGGCCGGGTCGGGCTGATCGCCCAGGCCCAGCTCGCGCAGGCGCTGGACTCGGCTCGGCGCCTCCTTGTCCACGGGGGTCAGCAGCAGGTGCCCTGTCGGGTCGTATGTCATGTGTGTGCTCCGTAGCTCGGTGCCGGGGTGGTGGTGAGCAGGTACTGGACGAGGGTCACCAGGGTCTGGATGCCGGAGCTGGAGATCCGGGCGTCGCACAGCAGCACAGGAACCTCCGGCTTGAGGCCTATCGCCGCGCGCACCTCCTCCGGCTCGTACCGGAAAGAACCGTCGAACTCGTTGACGGCGACGACGAATCCGATGCCGCGCCGCTCGAAGAAGTCCACGGCGGAGAAGCAGTCCTCGAGCCGTCGGGTGTCGGCGAGCACCACGGCGCCGAGAGCGCCGTCGGACAGCTCGTCCCACATGAACCAGAAGCGTTCCTGACCCGGCGTGCCGAAGAGATACAGCACATGACGCTCGTCCAGGCTGATACGGCCGAAGTCCATCGCAACGGTCGTGGTGGTCTTGCTCTCGACGCCTTCGAGGCTGTCGGTGGCGGAGCTGACCGTGGTGAGCAGCTCTTCCGTGCTCAGCGGCTCGATCTCGCTGACCGAGCCCACGAAGGTGGTCTTGCCCACGCCGAAGCCGCCCGCCACGAGGATCTTCAGCGCGTCCGGGAAGGCGTCCTCGGACAGTACGGCTTGATCGGCGGCGGGTTGCGTCGCATGCGTCTCAGAGCCGTCGTCGTAGACCATCGAGCACTGCCTCCAGTAGGGACCGGTCTGTCGGGTTGTGTCGGAAAGAAGGTTCTCTGGCGGTGATCGCGCCGCAGTCGACCAGGTCGGACAGAAGCACCTTGGTCACCACCGCGGGTAAGCGGAGCTGCGCCGCGATCTCGGCCACGGACGTGGGTCCCGCGCCGCACAGGCCGAGGGCCTGTGAGTGCTCGGGACCCATGTGGCCCACGGGGCTGGTCCCCGTGGGCATCACCATCGACAGCAGGTCGAGCGCGGTGGTCGGCCGTGTCCTGCCGTTGCTCACGGTGTAGGGGCGGACGAGCCGGCCTGCGGCGTCGTCCAGCCACGGCCCGTCCTGCGGGGCCGCCATGCTCAATGCCTCATCGCCGACGGCACCGCTGTCTGGCGTGCTGGTGTGACGAGGTACGGCCGGACGCTCTTCACCAGCATCGCCATCTCGTAACCGAGCACGGCCGCGTCGGCCTCGCGTCCGGCGAGCACGGCGAGGCAGGTGCCGGAACCGGCCGTCGACACGAACAGCAGGGTCTGCGCCAACTCCACGACGACCTGGCGCACTTCACCCCCGTCGCCGAAGCGCGCACCCGCGCTGCGGCCCAGGGAGTAGAGGCCGGAGGCGAGCGCCGCCATGTGGTCGGCGCTGTCCGGGTCGAGTCCGTGGACCGATTTGACCAGTCCGTCGGAGGAGAGCAGGACCGCGCTTCGGGTGTGCGGCACCCTCTGCACCAGGCCGCTCAGCAGCCAGTCGAGGTCGGAGACCTGGCCGGTCGGCACATCGCTCGCCATTAGGGATCGACTCCTTGGGGGTACGGGCGTCAACTTGCTGGTGGTGTCGGGGAGTTCGGTGACCGGGCCGGCAATCACTCGGTCAGCTCCGCTCCCCCGCGCCGGGCGCCATCCTGACGCACGAGCGGCTCTTCGGAATGCGGGGGCAGGGGGGCGGCGGCGTGCGGTACGGGAGCGGATTGCGGCGCGGGGGCCGTCGGCGACTCGTCGTGCGCCTCGGCGAGGCCGATGCCGCGCTGGAAGGCGGCCATCAGGCCGGGGTCGTGGCCCACCGTCGCGTCGTCCTCCTGCGGCGCGGGCGGCGGCACCGGCTCGTTGCGCAGCTGCGGTACGAGGTGCTCCTGCGCACGGCGCTTGGGCAGCTGGGGTCGGCCCGTGGTGCCGCGGCCGTTACCGGCCGCGGGCGGCGGCGCGCTCTCCGCCGAGTGCCGCTCGCCGGTCGTCTCGGCGGGCGCCGGTGCGGCCGCGTGCCGGGCCTCGGGGCGCAGGCCCTGAGCGGCATCGGCCGGGTTGAGGCGGGGTTCGTGGGCACCGCGCACCGGGAGCGGTCCGTTCTGGGCGGCTGCTGCGGTGACGGGGCTCTCCGCCCGCTGCTGCTGGGGCAGTTGGGCCGCCTGGACATGGGGGGCCATGTGCAGTTGCAGGGCGGGCGTCTCGACCGCGCGCGAGTCACGGGCGGACGCCGGCGCCGACGCCACCGGCACCGGCAGCTGCTCGCGCTCGGGTACGGCAGCGGGCTGGGGGGCGTCCTGGATCAGCTGCGCCTCGTGCGCCTGTCGGGCCTTCGCCGCCTGGGCCTGCTGGGTCTGCTGCGCCTGGCCGTTGGCGGCCTGCGAGTCGGCGCCGAGGAGGGCCTGCGGCAGCAGGATGACGGCCTGGACGCCGCCGTAGATGTTGCTCTGCAGGCGCACCGCGATGCCGTGGCGGCGGGCGAGCGCGGAGACCACGAAGAGGCCGATGCGCCCGTCGGACAGCAGGCTCGCGACGTTCACCTGATCGGGGTCGGAGAGCAGGGCGTTCATCTTGTTCTGCTCGGTGACGGGCATGCCGAGTCCGCGGTCCTCGACCTCCACGGCCAGACCCGCCGTCACATGGCTGGCACGGAGCAGGACTTGGGTGTTGGGCGAGGAGAACACCGAGGCGTTCTCGACGAGTTCGGCGAGCAGGTGGATCACGTCGGCGACGGCGTGGCCGCGCAGGGTGCCGTCGATCGGGGGCACCAGCTTGACGCGGGAGTACTGCTCGACCTCGGCGATGGCGGAGCGCAGCACCTCGGTCATGGTGACCGGGTTGGACCACTGGCGACGGGAGATGGCGCCGCCGAGCACGGCGAGGTTCTCGGCGTGCCGCCGGATGCGCGTGGCCAGGTGGTCGACGTGGAACAGGCCCTTGAGGAGCTCGGGGTCCTCGACCTCGTTCTCCAGCTCGTCGAGCAGCTGGATCTCTCGGTGGACGAGGGACTGGAGCCTGCGGGCGAGGTTGACGAACACCTCGACCTTCTGCTCGCTGCTCGCGTGGCTGGACATCTGCGCGGCCTGCACGATGGAGGCGACGGCGGTTTCGTGTGTGCGGTTCAACTCGTGGGCGAGCTGGTCGAGTTCGTCGCCGCCGCCGACCTGCGACGGGGGCACCGGGCGCTGCGGGGCGCCCTCTCCGCTGCGGAGGCGCTCGACGAGGCCGCTCAGTTCGGCCTGGCTCCGCGCGGTGGTGCGGCGCAGCGCGATGAGGCGGTCGCGGATGGCGCGCGCGCTCCGGTTGGCGGCGACGACGGCCGCGGCGATCCCGGCGGCGGCGCCCACGGCCGCGGTGATCAGGACGGCCCAGAGCCAGCCGGAGGGTTCGGCCCCGGTGGACCGGAGGGTGAACAGCACGGCGGCCGCTCCGCACAGGGCGACCGCCACTGCGGGCAGGACCGAGGCACGCAGGAATTGACGGCGTATCTGGAGCTCGGGGAGCTGCTGGCCAGACCGGGGTCCCGGCCTGCCGTGGCGTCCGCCCTCACGGCGTTCTGCACGTGCGGCCGGTTCGCGAAGGTGAGACATCGGCGTCCTCGGTGGACTCGTGGTGTGCGGGCATCAGGGGCTCGTGGCGTGCGGGCATGTGGGATCACTGCGCCGATCACCGTCGAGCAAGGATGTGCCGCGCGTTGGTCGACGGGCACACACCGTAGTCGCCGGACCGACATGTGCGATGGGCTGTTGACAAACTTCGCCGAACCGGGTGCCGGTCTGGCACCATGCCCCGCGCGCAAGGTCAACTCGCACTGGTAGGACGCTTGTTCCCGCCCGTCACTCTAGGGGGGGACGCGGCCGTCGGGGGACACGGAAGCACGGCTTCAGCCCCCTGGTGAAGAGCCGGGACGGGCCACCCGCGAGGCGCGCGCGAGCACGGAGCGCACGCGGAATCGGCGATTCAGCGGCAAACCCACCGGCGGGAGAGCCCCGATGCGGAAGAAAACCGATGCGGGGAACCGTCAAAGCGGCACGCCAGAATTGGCCGGGAACATATGCCAGGTGGCGTGAATGCTTCGCAGCGGCGACTACCCCCTGCCGACCTCCGCCGCCCGGGGCTCGACCGTCAACTGCCCCTCCACAGCGCTGGGTTCGGACGCACCCGTCGGTACGAAGCCGTGGGCCACCGCACGCCACCACGCCTGTGCGGGCAGCTCCCCCGTCGGCTCGAAAGGCTCGCCCGGGTGCGGGGAGGCCACCGCCTGGCCGGCCTGCTCGGCCGCGCGCCTGGTCCACTCGCCGGGCTCGGCCCACGGGTGCGGGGCGAGGTTGAACGTGCCCCAGTGAATGGGCAGGAGCACGCCGTGCGGCCGGCCTCCCTGCAGGTCGAGGTGGGCCTGGACGCCCTCGTCGGGGGTCATGTGGATGTCCGGAAACATGACGTTCTGGCAGGCTTCAGCACCTCGGCCTCTCGCCGAGCGATCACTTCTACCAGCAGCTAATGCTCGCACTGCACGACGGCGGCAGGGCCGGCGAGGTCCTGCACATCCATCGCTCGGCGCGGGAATCTCTGCGAAACGAACTGGGACTGAAGTCCGGACGGGTGCTCCAGGACCTCCAACAGCGCATCTTGCGTGTCGACGAGAGTCTCCGGCCAAGGTTGGCCGCGTCGCACAGCAACTGAGATTCCGTACAGCCGGGCACAGCGCAGTTCGCCAAAACTTCGGATACCGAACACTTTGCGCCACGATGCATCACTGAACATCGCGGACCGTAACCGTCGTTCAGTGTGCCCGTGGCAGGAACAGCACACGATTCATGACTCGGGAATCCCCGTGGTGGGCCTTCGCCAGACGGACTGACCGCGTCGCATCTCACCTGCGAAGAGTGGGCAGAGGCCCGCTGGCGCCGATGATTCACGAAGCCTCTTGGAACCGGAAGTGCCCCGCCGATCCGATGGAGTGCGCGGAGGCGGGGCTGTGGAGCGGATCTGGTCATCCCGCCCGGAGTGCGTTGCTACGGCCTCATACCGCCCTCATCCTGGAGCGTTCGCCAGCGGCAGAGAGGGGAACGGTGAACGTTCAGCAAGTCCATGCGAATGATCCCGACGTCATCGGACAGACGGTGGGGCTGGTCAACTTCCTGCGTGACATGGTCCACAGCAGCCACCAACGACAGCGCGACGACCGGGGCCGCGACCGGGTGTGGCTGGCCCGGCTGCCGGAGTCGGTCCGCCGGCCCGCGCCGGGCGAGGGCGGCGTGCTACTGATGCTCGATCACGTCCCGCACAGCGCACCGCCCGACCTGCCGGCCGTGCTTGAGGGTTGGGTGGATCCGGCGCGCTGCGTGGACCCTGACGGCGGTGATCCACCGCTCCCGGAGGCGGGGCCGGGTCGTGAACTCATACGCGTTGAGGACAGCGAGGAGCAGCGGGAAGAGGACGGCCCCCTGCGTCGCGAAGAGGCCGGCGACGTGCTGCGGGCTTACGGCACGTGGCTGGATCGCTGGCGCAGGTGGGCGGAGAGGGAGCGGGCAGAGCGCCCTCTGCGCGAGCTCTACGACCGGATCTACGCGTGGCACCAGAAGCTGGCACAGGAGGATGACCAGACGGAACTCGTCCTGGGCGTCGGGCTGTTGACCTGGACCAGTCCGAACGAGGACACGGTGCATCGCCACTTGCTCACGCATCGGGTGGAGACGTCGGTGGACCGCCGCACCGCGAGGCTGACCGTGCGGCTCTCGTCGGAGAGTGCCCTGCGCCTTGAGGATCAGGACTTCCTGGACAGTGATGACGGGTGGGTACGCGAGCGGGGAGCTGCCCTCTCCGAGGAGATGGCGGCTCGGGCGCTCGATCCGCTTGGACCCGAGGCTCTGGAACAGCTGGCGCAGTGGCAGGAACGCGCGACGACGCGTCCCATGGGTTTCAGCGCGGAATGGGAGCCGCCCCGCGCACCCGAGCCGGGCGCGCGGCTCACCTACGCCCCGGCCCTGGTGATGCGCCCCCGCAACCTGAACTCGTTGCTCCGCTGCTACGACCAGATCGCGGAGACGATGGTCTCGGAGGGGCGGGCGCCGCTCGGCCTGGCCCAGATGGTCCTGCCGCTCGAAGCCAAGGACCGGTCTGCCTGGGACGGAGTCCAGCGGGCACCGCTGTTCGGTGACGACCCTCTCTTCCCCGGCAAGACAAACGCACAACAGCGCAGCGTGCTCAGCCGCTTGGAGGACGACACCGGTGTAGTGGTCCAGGGACCGCCGGGCACGGGCAAGACGCACACGATCGCCAATCTGATCTCCGCGTTGCTCGCGCAAGGGCAGCGGGTGCTCGTCACCAGCGCCCGTGACCAGGCGCTGACCGTACTGCGGGAGAAACTTCCGCCTGAGGTACGGGACTTGTGCGTGCTGCTGCTCAGCTCCACGCGGCATGACGGCGCGGGCGAGCTGGAGCGCACCATCAACGCGCTCACCGATCAGGTGGCCGCCAGCGACCCGGACGAACTGCGCGCCGACATCCGCCGCCTCGCCGGCGAACGGGACGACGTGCGGGGCAGGATCGAGACGCTTACGGAGCGGGTCATCTCGCTCCGCGAGGCCGAGTACCGGCATCGGAGCGTGGCGCCGGGATACTCCGGCACACTCGCCGAAATCGTGGAGCACGTGCACGCCGGTACCGAAGCGTGCGGCTGGGTCGGCCGGCTTCCTGACGGCGCCGAGGACGTTCCGCCGCTGTCCTCCGAGCAAGCTCAGGAACTCCTCCGCTTGCTGCGCGACGGCGCGGGCGAGTCACGCGCAGGCGACGCGCTTCCTCTTCCTGAAGAGTTGCCGTCGCCTCAGCATGTCGCGGGCGTCTTCGAGGCCAGCCGCCTCGGTGACGGAGGTCTGTCCGCCGAAACGGTCGAGGTCCGAAACCTGCTCGCGAGTCTCGACCCGTCCGTGACCGGTGAACTGACCTCTCTGCTCGACGCCTCCACGACAGCCCTCCACAACCTTGGCACGCCCGCTGATGCCACGCGCTGGGACCCTGATTCCTGGATCACCCTGGCGCTGGCGAGCCAGCTGTCCCGGTCCGACATCAGGCTGTGGCAGCGGGTGGCAGCCATGACCGATGACATCCGCGAAGTCGCGCAGGACGTGGACTCGTTGGGCCTGCGCATAGTGTCCGTGCCCGAAGACCTGAGCGCTCAGACGGCGGGACAGTGGAGGGCGGTCGGCACCGCGCTCCGCGCGCACCTGGCCGCGGGGAAGGGGCTGCGGTCCCGGTTTGCGAGCAAGGCGCAGAAGGATGCCCGGGAACTCCTGGACTCCTGCCCCGTCGACGGCCGGGCCCCACAGAGGGTCGAGGACCTGGATGCCGTATTGATTCACCTGCGGGCGCACGCCACGCTCGTCGGCGCGGCCACGCGCTGGCAGCAGGTGCGTGCGGCGCTCGCCCCGGGGGCCGTGGAGGTACGGCTGGCCGAACTGACCGCGCGCGCAGGGCGACTTGAGCACATCGAGGCATTCGGTGCGGCTCGCGAACGCATCGACGAAATCCTGATCCGACACGGCGTACACCTGGCCCTCACCTCTCGCCGAGCATGGCAGGACTTCACCACGGCCGTCACTGCGCTGAAGGGCCGACGCGCCGCCGACGAGGCTCTCGCGCAGCTGGCCTCGTGGGACGAGCTTCTTCGTACGCCCGTCCAGGGCACGCAGCTGTCCGAGGAGTCCGCCGCTCTCGCGCAAGCCCTGAGAGACCAGGACGTGGACGCCTACGCCGAGGCCATGGACGCACTGGCCGCCGCGCACCGACGGAATCACCGCGCGCGGCAGTGCACCGAGTTGCTGGACACCCTGCGCGCCGCGCACCCGGTGCTCGCGGGACGTCTGTTCGACAGCATCGCCGATCCCAAGTGGGAGGAACGGCTGGAGTCCCTGGATCGGGCCTGGGCGTGGGGCAGGGCCTCGCAGTTCATCGACGAACAGCGCACTCCCGGCCTGGAGCGCAAGCTGCAGGGCGACCTGAGCGAGCACGAAGCGCGGCTGGAGCAGGTGACGGGGGAACTCGCCGCAGCCTGGGGCCGGTTGCGCTGCCTGGAACGCATGACGCAGGAGCAACGCTCAGCCCTGCAGGCGTACCGGACGCACATGGCTTCGTACGGCAAGGGGAAGGGGCGGCACGCGGGACGTTTCCGGGCCGCGGCCCGCGACGCGATGTCCGTGGCGCAGGGCGCGGTCCCTGCGTGGGTCATGCCCATCCCCCAGGTCGCGGAGATGGTGCAGACGCAGCGCGACGCCTTCGACGTCGTCATCGTCGATGAGGCCAGCCAGGCCGGCATGGACGCACTGTTCCTGATGTGGCTGGCACCACGCGTGATCGTCGTCGGTGACGACAAGCAGTGCGCCCCCGCCGTCACCGGCAAGGGCCGTCTGCAGGCCATTCAGGACAAGCTTGCCGCCCACCTGCCGGACATGCCCTCCAGACTCCGCGAGCTCTACACGCCGCACACCAACCTGTACCAGCTGCTGTCCACCTTCTTCCCGAAGGTGATCCGCCTCGAAGAGCACTTCCGCTGCGTGCCCGAGATCATCAACTGGTCCTCCAGCACGTTCTACGACAACAAGCTTCTACCCCTGCGCCAGTACGGCGCCGAACGGCTCGACCCGTTGCGTACTCACTTCGTCGAAGGCGCCGTGGCCACGGGGCGCGACAGCCGCATCCACAACGCCAAGGAGGCCGAGGCGATCGTCGAGTGCCTGGCCCGCATGGTCGAGGACCCGGCCTACCAGGACAAGACGATGGGCGTGATCGTCCTGCAGGGCTTCGGTCAGACCAGGCTTCTGGAGACACTCATCGAACAGCGGCTGCCCGCCACCGTACGAGAGCAGCACCAGATACGCGTCGGCAACGCGGCCTCGTTCCAGGGCGACGAACGCCACGTCATCCTGCTGTCCATGGTCGTGACGAACCCGTCGCGCGCCGCGGGCGGGGCCAAGAGCGAGCAACAGGCTTACAACGTGGCCGCCAGCCGGGCCCAGGACCAGATCTGGCTCTTCTACTCGGTCCCGCCGGACCGCCTCAAGCCGCACGACCTGCGCCTCAACCTCCTGACGTACATGGAGAACCCGCCGGCCGCGCTGGAAGCCGCCGACGACATCGGACCGGTGCTCCCTGATGTCCGAAGGGCTCCCTTCGACTCACTCTTCGAGCAGCAGGTGTACTTGAGGATCAAGGGACGTGGCTACCACGTGGTCCCGCAGTTCCCTGTCGGCAGCAAGCGCATCGACCTGGTCGTCGTCGGTGCCCGTGGCCGCCTCGCCGTCGAGTGCGACGGCGACCCCTTCCATCACGCCACACGCGAGCAGATCGAGAAGGACGAACGACGGGACCGTGAACTGCAGCGCGTGGGCTGGCAGTTCTGGCGCGTCCGGGACAGCGACTTCCGCTTCGATCCCGAGGCGGCGCTCACCGGACTGTGGGATGAGCTCGACCGCCAGGGGATCAAGCCGGCGAACCACACGCGGTCCGCAACGACAGCAGAGGCTGGGCCGCCCGCCGGCACGAACGCCGAGTGGAAGCCTCTCGACCTCTCCTCGGACGACGAGTTCACCGACGACACGAACACCCAGGACGAGCAGGCCGACGACACCACGAAGGACGCCGCATGACACAGGAATCCGTTGTCGGCACGCTCGACGGCAACACCCTCAAGGAGCTGGCCCGCGTCATCTGCGGTGACGACCACCTCTACTACCGCAGGGGCTTCGAGATCGCGCAGTTCCTGGAGAACTCCGGGTGGCGCAACGTGCCCGCGTACGACGGCGAGTACCGCGGCGAGTGGGCGCTCCAACTGCTCCTGGAACGTCGCGACGAGCCCACCGAGTTGGAGAAGGTACTCCTCAGGCTCGCAGACGCACGGGAGTACCTCGAAGAACCTGACATTCTCCCGACCATCGTCAACGCGGTGAACACCTTCCTCGTTCACGAAGGTATCCGTCTGGAAAACCCTGGCGGCCGCCCCAGGATCGTCGCCTGCGACCCGGCTATGGCTCACCCCGGCCAGCAGGCACCAGTCGAGCTCAGGGCCACCCTCACCGAAATCATCCGTGACCCGAAGATGGCTGCGCTGCTCCAGCGCCGTCTCGACGAAGCGCGCACCTGCTACGCCAACGGAGCTCACGTCGCAGCCATCATCATGCTTGGCAGCCTCCTCGAAGGCGTCCTGCTCACGGTGGTCGAGGAGCACGACTCCTCCCTCATGGGCAAAGAGAGCCCTGGTTCCATCAGCCTCTACAAACTCATCGGCATCTGCCACAGGGCGGGCTGGATCGACGCCGACGTAGAGCGCTTCAGCCAAACCCTCCGCGAATACCGCAACTTCGTTCACCCGCGCCGTGAGTTCGTTGAGGCCCACACTCCCGACCGCGACACGCTCACCGTGTCCTGGTACGTCGTCAACGGCGCCCTCAACGACCTCGCGGCCAGCCAGAAGACCAGGAACAACGAAGCACGAGGGGAAGCAGGTTGAAGCCCACGGCAGTAATACTCAAGGACCTCGCCGAGCCGTCGAACATCGCAGTCCACTCGAACTCGGAGCTGGCCGGGAACGTGAGCGCCGCCGCGGCGGACGACGACAAACAGAGAAAGGGCAAGGACGTCGATCCGCTCCGCCGCAAGCCGGAACTGCAGCCCATACCGGCGAAGGACCTCGCTCGCAGCGCAGAACTCACACCTTGGGACGTGCTGCACACACTGGGACGGGCAATCACCTTGGCCCGACGCGGAGCGGGACGCGGCCTCGCCGAGCACTGGGGCTGCCTGAAGTACAACCAGGCCCTGACCGGGGACGCAGCCTCCTTCATGGCGCTCTCGGCCGAGGGCCGGGAAACCGCTGACTACTACAAGGCACTCCAGTCGGGAGAACTAGGCACCGGTTTCGCACTGGCGCTCGCCACACGGCTCCTGAACATGCGCTACCCGGATCGCTTCGTCTCGATCGTGCCGGCCGACACGGCCCTGCGCGCAGGATGGGCCCTGACCAGCAGAGACTCGGGCCCGAGGTCGGGGTATCGGTATCGCCCGCAGTTCTTCGCCGAAGTGTGGAAACCCGGCGAGCCGTCGCGCGTCATCCCCATCGCCTGCAAAGGCAACCACAGCGGTCTGTCCAGCTCCTACACTCAGCTCGCGTCAGCTTCCGCCCACGTCGAGGCGGTGCACATCGGAGCATGGGACGAGACACCGTGCCTGGTGTTCAGCACCGAGCTGCCGCTCGACGGACCGCTCACGGTGCACACCCTGGAGGCCGAAGGAAGCGGAGGCTGGCTCGATGCCCCGGCCCGCGTGCTCGATCACCCGTTGGAAGACGACAACGTCTTTCCGGGCATCCAGCCACCCACACAGAGCAAGACGCCTCCGGAGCCGGTACCGGGCTACCACGTGAAGCCGGACCTCTACGCCTGGTTCCAACATGCCCTCGCCCGAACCACCGCGGCCGGGCTCACCGCCTTCGCCGGAGACGGAAAGGCTACCGCCCCATACCTGACGAAACGGCAAGGACAGCGGCACTTCACCGGCCTGAGCCACGCGGCCACCAACAGCGTCCAGGACGCACGCCACCGGTTCCTCGACATCGACTTCGTCGGCACCGACCATGTCTTCCGCCTCAACCGGAAGCGGGTCGAGGTGTTCTCCGGCGTCGCGAAGAACGTCTTCCGCCACCTCGAGAAGGGACAAGTGGACCAGTACCGCCGTGAGATCTACGCGCGCCGGTCCACATGGCCTCGCGACACCTGGGACCCACGATGGAACGGGCCCATCTCCGTGCACTCCGACGGCTCCGTACTGGCCATGCGTCTACTGCGTTGACCCACGGGCATGCTCGGGTGCGGGTCGCCGCGCGCTCGCAGGCCATGGTCCTGCTCCACCATCGGATCAGTGCCATGGCCTGCGGGGGGGGGATCTCCCTGCGCTCCACATGCCCCGGTTTGGTGCTGGCTCAGCCTTCGGTGGACAGGCCGACCACCACAGCGACACCGCTCAGATGTTTCCGTCACCAAGCGCCGACGTTGCGTGGTCCAGGCGCAGCCAAGACGATCGACAGCTCCGCGCCCGGTGCCTCAGCTGCCCACAATGCGTGTTCGGACGACAACTGGGAGGGCCCCGCCAGCATCGGCAACGGCCTGAACTGCTGGCCACCAGGCGAACGCTCCCGGCGAGCCGCGCCGTCCAGCGCACACAGCAAGCGGTCGCGCTCCTCGCCCGGAAGACGAGCCAGCAGGCGCATCACCCCACCGAGGTCATCCTCGCTCGCCGTCACCGATCCCCCGCAGGGTCAAGATCACGCCTGGAGACCTCGGCAGGAGCTTCGACCGACTGGGGCCTGCGCCACGGGTGAGCCATCGGATGGGACACCGGCCGCCACCACGGCTCCTCCGGCAGCAGCTTCCCCACCGGCTCGAACGGCTCGCCCGGACGGGGGAACGCCACAGTCTGGCCGGCCTCCTCGGCCTCGTACTTCGTCCACTCCCCCGGCTCCGCCCAGGCATGCGGAGCCAGATTGAACGTGCCCCAGTGGATCGGCAACATCACCCCACCCGGACCACCCCCCTGCAGGTCAAAGTGCGCCTGAACCCCCTCCGCAGGCGTCATGTGAATGTCCGGCCACCCACCAGGCAGCGGCATATAATCCGTGTGGTTCTTGGGCCAGTACTCGCTGTAGGCGCCGATCTGGATCATCGTCGCGTCGAACGGGCCGTGCTCGGCGCCGATGTCGCGGAAGCCCGGGAAGTAGCCGGTGTCCCCGGAGTGGAAGATGCGGTGCTCCTCGCCCGCCACGGCCCAGGACGCCCAGAGCGTGTGCTGCTCGTTGCGCAGTCCGCGCCCGCAGAAGTGCCGGGCCGGGGTGGCGGTGAAGCCGAGGCCGGCGATCTCCGTCCGCTCGTGCCAGTCCAGCTCGCGCAGCCGGTCCGGGGACACGCCCCAGTGCTCCAGGTGCGCGCCCACGCCGAGCGGCACCGCGAAGACCGTGTCCGTGTCGGCCAGCGCCTTGATGGTGGGCAGGTCCAGGTGGTCGTAGTGGTCGTGCGAGATGACGATCGCGTCCACAGGGCCGAGCGCGGTGAGCGGCACCGGCACCGGGTGCAGCCGCTTCGGACCGGCGAATGCGAAGGGCGAGCAGCGCTCTCCCCAGACCGGGTCGAAGAGCACCCGCCTGCCGTCGATCTCCGCGAGGACGCTGGAGTGCCCCATCCACGTCAGGCGCAGGCCGCTCGCGGGCGGGCGGGCCAGGTCGGCCAGGGTCGTCGGGTGCACGGGCACGGTCCCGGAGGGGGCCCGGCGCAGCCGCTCCTCCTTGCGGAAGTACGTCTTCGCGAACTCGACCTTGGAGCCGAGCGGGCCGACGCGCGCGCCCACGGGGTTGACGAACCGGCCGTCCGCGAAGTTCGGCGATCTCCGGATCCGCGCCAGGCGCTCACCGGTCGCGTCGGCGCCGAAGGAGGCGGGCCGAAGCAGGCGGAGCTGGGAGCGTAGGGAGCGGATGCCGGTCACGGGTCCTCCAGCGGAGCGATTCGGTCAGGTTTTCATTATGGGCGGCCGGTATGACAACGCCTCGTGGACGCCTCCCGTGCCCGGCGGCCCCGGCGGGCCTGGGCCGGTCCGTACGCCTCTCGTCGCGCGGCCCTAGGCCGGTCCCCGTACGCCTCTCGTCGCGCGGCCCGCCCCCGTCACCCGGCGGGCTGCCCGTAGGCGCGCTCGACCGGGATGCTGAGCACGAGCCGCCGCTCGCGCACCATCGCGGCGCGGTAGTCGTCCCAGTCCGGATGCTCGCCGCGGACGTCGCGGTAGAGCCGGATCAGCTCCTCCACGGTCTGGTCGTACGGGTCCTCGGCCACTGGGGTGAGTTCGGCGGTCCCCTCGACGACGGTCCAGGCCCAGCGGTCGGCGCTCGTGACGTGGTACGAGGCCCGGGGGTCGCGGCGAAGGTTGCGGGTCTTGGCCCGGTCGTCGGTGACGGAGATCCGCAGCACGCGCGCCTGCGGGTCGTAGTGGTGGTTGACGTTGGACAGTTGAGGGCGGCCGTCGCGCCGCAGCGTGACCAGCACCCCTCCGGCGTACTCCGTGAGCAGCTTCAGCAGGGCGTCCTGGTGCTCGTCTCCTGTCGTCATGCCTCGTCAACGCGCCGGAGCCGCGAAGGATTCCGCCCACGGGACGGCTCCGCGACGCCCGCCGCGGCGGGCGATGTCACGTTCCGCCCACCGTGATCCGTCACAGAGGCGAAAGCCGCACGGGCCCGTACGACCGACCCGTACGGCAGCTCCGTACGACCCGTTCCGCATCTGGAGGCGACCCCATGGCCCGCATTTCCCTGACCCCGCCCGAGACCGTCCTCAACCGTTTCGTGCAGTGGTACTGCACGCGCGCGTACGGCAGGGTCATGGACCCGGTGAAGGCGTCCGGGCACCACCCGAGGCTGCTGTGGGCGCAGTTGCGGTTCGAGCAGGCCGTGGCCCGGTGGGACAAGCTCGACGCGGATCTGAAGGCGCTTGCGGTGATGGCCTCGGCGGCGTCGATCGGCTGCTCGTGGTGCATGGACTTCGGGTACTGGAAGGAGCACGGGCGCGGCATGGACGAGCGCAAGCTCAGGGACGTGCCGACCTGGCGCGACAGCGAGGTCTACTCGGACGTTGAGCGGGACGTCATGGAGTACGCGGAGGCCATGACCGCCAACCCGCCCGAGGTCTCGGACGAGCTGGCCGCGCGGCTCACGGGCCGCCTGGGCGAGCCGGCGTTCGTCGAGCTGACGATGCTGGTCGCGGTGGAGAACCTGCGCTCCCGCTACAACTCGGCGCTCGGTCTGACCAGCCAGGGCTTCAAGGACTCCTGCGACCTGCGGGACGCCCGCTCCGGGGCGTGACCGCCGCGCCCCTCCGACCCGCGCGATCGGCGGGATCCGTACGACCTTTCAACTGGCCGATTCCAACTGGGACTTGAGGATGTACGGGTCCACGACGCCCTTGGCCGAGACGTGGTCGCCGGAGGACTCGCCGCGCAGCCTGCGCCCGATCCAGGGCACCAGGTACTCGCGGGCCCACTGGATGTCGTCGCGCCGCTCCTCCAGGGTGCCGCGCGGCGGCAGCGGCGGCCACGGCTGGTCGGGGTCGACCGGGACGTCGAGGCCGAGCACCTGGGCGGCGCGCAGCGCGACGCGGGTGTGGCCCTCGGGCGAGAGGTGCAGCCGGTCGCCGTCCCAGGCGCGGCGGTCCTGCACGGAGCGCAGCGACCAGAGGTCGAGGACGGGGCACCGGTAGCGGTCGGCGACCGCGCGCACATGGGCGTTGTACGTGGCGATCTTGCCGCGCAGGTGCCGCAGGACGGGCACGCCGCGGGTGTCGAAGCCGGTGGTCACCATGACCGTGCCGACGGACTCCTTGAGGTCGATCACGGCGCGCTCGAAGCGCTCGGCGACGTCGTCCGGGTCGGTGCCGGGCCGGATGATGTCGTTGCCGCCGGCGCAGAAGCTCACCAGCTCGGGGGCGAGCTCCTTGGCCCGCGGCACCTGGTCGGCGACTATCTGGTCGAGCAGCTTCCCGCGCACGGCGAGGTTGGTGTACTCGAAGGTGTGCTCGGGGTGCCGGTCGGAGAGGAGCACGGCGAACCGGTCGGCCCAGCCGACGAAACCGCCGTCCGGGCCGGGGTCCCCGACGCCTTCGCTGAAACTGTCGCCTATGGCCGCGTACGAGCTGGGGACCGCGGTGCTGATGAGGGGTGCCGAATCGTCTGCCACGTCGGCATATCTTTCACCTCGCTAAGTGACCTACGCCACCGTAGGTAGGGGTTGACTCCTGGTGATATACGCCATGCGTAAAGAGTCGATCAAGCCGGAATAGGGCCTGACGTCCCAAGTGGACGGATTCATTCCGAGGGCCGTCGCCCCGGCGGCACCCCACCGCGACCCCTCCACGACCAGGCCGTCCCGTCAGCGGTGCGGCCCCGGTGAGGGGCGGGTGCCGAGACCCAGGCGGTCCCGCTCGGGGAAGTACCAGCGCATGACCTCGCGGAGCTTGTCCGAGTCATCGCGGGCCCAGTTGCGCATGAGCTCGGAGCCGAAGGAGATCGCGGTGACCGGGCGGGCCCCCGCGGCGATCATCCGGTCGAAGGCGCGGTCGTGGGCCACGGGCGTGATGCCGCCGACGGCGTCCGCGACCGGGAACACCTCGTACCCCTCGGCGAGCATGTCCAGGGTCGGGAACGTCAGGCAGACCTCGGTCCACAGGCCGCCGATGACGACCTTCCGCCGGCCGGTCGCCACGATCGCCGCGCGGAACTCCGGGTCCTCCCAGGCGTTCACGCCGGTCCGGTCGATCTCGGCGACGCCGGGCAGCTCGTCGAGGATCGCGCGTGCGGTGCCCTCGTTGACGCCCATGTCCACGCCCACGGTGCTCAGGACCACCGGCACCTCGTACGCGGTGGCCAGCTTGGCGACGGCGCGGACGTTGAGGTCGATCTCCTCCGGGCTCGAGGAGGTGACGGTCCCGTACTGGCCCGGCTGGTAGTCGATCAGCGCGAGCACGCAGTTGTCCGGCGTGAGCAGCCGGTCAGCCCTGGGGTCGCGCTGGGGTTCCGGTGCGAGCTTCGGCACGGCTCTTCCTTTCCGGCTTTCCGGTGGGGGCCCTGCCCATGGTGTCCGCTGCGGTGCGGGGGCGCGAGCGCGGGAGGGTCAGGTCTCCCCGCGCGACCCCCGGGCCCGCCGCGTCCGCCGCTTCTCGGACACCGCGTCGAACAGCGGCGGCAGGAACGTGACCGCCAGCTCCTCCGGGGCAAGGCGGTCGGGCTCGACCAGGCTCTGGGCGAGGGAGCCCTCGTGGACGGCCGTGGTGAGGCGGGCCAAGGTGTCCAGGTCCACGGTCGGGCGCCGGCCGAGGCGGTCGAAGAGGCGACCGAGGAGCCCCGCGACCTCCGCGCGCAGCCGCCCGTCGTGCTCGGCGAGCGCGCGCGCCGCCTCCGGGCGTCGGATGGCGTGCAGGGTGAACTCGGTGGAGAGCAGGTACCAGCGGCGCTCCGCCTCGTCGACGGTGCTCACCCGCGTGAGCACCGCGCGTACCGGATCGGCATCCTCGGGCAGCTCCGCGAGCGCGTCGACGGCCTGCGTCAGCCGGTCCACGACGCTCTGTGCGTGCAGGTCGAACAGGGCGAGGAACAGGGCTTCCTTGGTGCGGAAGTTGGAGTAGAACGCGCCGCGCGTGTACCCGGCCCGCTCGCAGATCTCCTCGATCGACGCCCCGTGGAACCCGCGCTCGGCGAAGGTGTCGAGCGCCGCTTCGAGAAGGCGTGCGGTGGTCTGCGGCCGCCGCTTCGTGGGCCCCTTCGGCAACGTGACCCTCCCGGGCATTGACATGCCTACGCGACCGCGCCGACGATACAGCACCGTATCGGATACGGATCTGTATCCGATACGAGTACGCATCCGGCTGCGCCGCGCACCCTTGCGCCCCAGGAGGTCCGCCCATGGACACGTCCACCACCAGCACGCCCGACGCCCCCGCACCCCACCTCGGACTCGGCCCCGTACCGCCGGGGTTCCGGGCCATGGTGCCGCCCGATTTCGACTCGCCGGCCGAGGAGCGGCTGCACCGCAAGCAGGAACTGGCCGCCGCCTTCCGGCTGTTCGGGAAGTTCGGGTTCTCCGAGGGCGTCGCCGGGCACATCACGGCGCGGGACCCGGAGCATCCCGATCGGTTCTGGGTCAACCCGTTCGGCATGAGCTTCAGCCAGATCCGGGTCTCCGACCTCGTCCTCGTCGACCACGACGGCACCGTCGTCGAGGGCGAACACCCGGTCAACCGGGCCGCGTTCTGCATCCACTCCGAGGTGCACAAGGCCCGCCCGGACGCCGTCGCCGCCGCGCACGCCCACTCGCTGCACGGCAAGGCCTTCGCCACGCTGCGCCGGCCGCTCGACCCGCTCACCCAGGACGCCTGCGCCTTCTTCGAGGACCAGGGGCTCTACGAGGACTTCCGCGGCGTGGTCAACGACACCGAGGAAGGCCGCCGGATCGGCGCCGCGCTCGGCCCGCACAAGGCCGTGATCCTCGCCAACCACGGGATTCTGACGGTGGGTCAGAGCGTGGCGGAGGCCGCCTGGTGGTTCATCACCATGGAGCGCTCCTGCCAGGCCCAGCTGCTGGCCATGGCGGCGGGCGACCCGCAGCACATCGACCGCGAGACCGCGCTGCAGGTGCGCGAGCAGATCGGCACCCCACTGGCCGGCTGGTTCCAACTGCGGCCGCTGTGGGACCAGATCACCGCCGAGCAGCCCGACCTCTTCGACTGACGCCGCCCCCGCTCCGGACGCCGCGCCCCGTCCCGTACGCGAACGGGCTCGCCCCCGGAACACCGAGGACGAGCCCGTACCGCCGTGATGTCACACGGAGACGCCGTGCGAGCGCAGGTAGGCAAGCGGGTCGACGTCCGAGCCGTAGTCGGGGCCGGTGCGGACCTCGAAGTGCAGGTGCGGGCCGGTGGAGTTGCCGGTCGAGCCGGACAGGCCGATCTGCTGGCCGCCGCTGACGGTCTGGCCGGCGGACACGTCGAGGGACGTCATGTGGGCGTACTGCGAGTAGTGCCCGTCGGCGTGCTGGATGACGACCTCGTTGCCGTACGAGCCGCTCCAGCCGGCGGAGACGACGGTGCCCTCGCCGATGGCCTTGATGGGCGTGCCGGTCGGGACGACGAAGTCGGTGCCGGTGTGGTAGCCGCTGGACCACATGCCGCCCGCGGTGCGGTACGCGGTGGAGATGCTCGCCTGCACCGGGGCGGTGAAGCCGTCGGACGTGGCGGCGGTCTTCGCCTCGGCCGCGGCGTCGGCGGCGCTCGTGTCGGCCTTGGCGGGCTTCGCGGGCTCGGCCTTCTTCTCGGCCTTGGTCTGGGGCGCGGCCTCGGCCTTCGCGCCGTCGACCGACAGCTTCATGCCGGGCAGGATGAACGCCGGGTCGCCGCCGACGACCTTGCGGTTGTCCTTGTAGAGCTGCTTCCAGCCGCCGTCCACGTCGAGCTGCGCGGCGATCCCGGAGAGCGTGTCACCCGAGACGACGGAGTACGACTTGGCGCCGGCCTTGGCCGCGGCCTGCGGGGCGGCGGACTGGACGCTCTCGGGGGCCAGGTTCTGGGCGGCGGGAGCGGCCTCGGGGGTGGCGGCGTTCGCGCCGGCGGCGCCGAGCAGCGGCAGCGCGAGCGCGGCCGAGCCGGTACCGGCGACGGCGAAACCACGGGTGAGGCGCAGGGACTTGGGACGGCGGTGCTTACCCTTCGCGGGCATGGCGAATTCCTCTCCGGCGCCTGCGAGGTGAGCTGTCGGGTTCGGGCTGGAGATGCCCGGCCGCGGTGAGGCGACTTCACCCCAAGCCGCTCCGGTGGACCGGATACGGCGATTTACCGTGGGTCCCCCGCTCCTGCCGTGCACGGGTGGGTGTGCGGAAATCCGGACGGCGGCAGGATTGGGCGTCCGCCCGGACGTCGGCGACCGTAATCGAGCGAAGAGCGGGGCCACAAGGAATCAATTCCCGGGCCATTGCGGAACGGTGATCCTTTTTCGAAAAGCCGGTCACACTCCGTGGACGGGAGTCCTTCAACGGCGTTCAGCCATAAGGAATTAACCCGGCGGAGATCGCCACGCACCGTCACGAATATGATCCCGCTCACCACGGAATGCGCCACCTCCCTTTACTCCAGGGCCAGTTACCGCGAACCCCCTGAAACGGACATTGAGCGCGAACTATCGAATGTGCCGTTATGAAGGAATTGCAGCCGCCGCGACCGACGTCCCGGCCGACCGCGAGAAGGACCGCGAACCGGACGAGGGTGACGCCGGGCAGGAGACGCCGCCAGGATCACCCCAGGTCGAACAATTGATTGCCCCGGGAACCCGTGTCGTATCGTCGAAGTGCGCCCCGTCGGCGAGCAGCGTCGGCGGCCGAATGGGAGGAGCCCCCGTGACGCAGCAGGTCCCGTCGACAGAGCCCGAACTCGCCGGAGTACGCAACTTCCGTGACCTGGGCGGCCTGCCGACCGTGGACGGGCGGCGGGTCCGGGCCGGACGCCTCTTCCGCAGCGGCCACCTCGCGCACGCCACGGAGGCCGACGCCGGCTTCCTCTCCTCGCTCGGACTGCACACGATCTTCGACTTCCGCAATGCCGCGGACCAGAAGCTGGAGGGCCAGGACGTCGCCCTCCCCGGCGTGCGCAATGTGAACCTGCCGCTGACCGACCCGGCCGACGGCGCCGAGTTCTGGAAGCTGGTCCGCGAGGGCGACATATCCCAGCTGCGCACCCTGCTCTCCGACGGCAAGGCCGCGAACCGGATGATCGCCTCGTACCGCACGATCATCAAGGAGCGCACCGCCGAGCACAGCCGCATCCTGCACGCGATGGCCGAGGACAGCGTGCCGGCCCTGATGCACTGCGCCGCGGGCAAGGACCGCGCGGGCCTGTCCATCGCCGTCACCCTGCTCGCGGTCGGCGTGGAGCGCCCGGCCATCGAGGAGGACTACCTCCAGTCGAACGCCGCCCACCGCCGCTACAAGGTGCACCGCAGCAGCACCTCCGCCGACGCCATGTCGCCCGAGGTGATGGAGCTGCTCAGCCCGCTCTTCGACGCCCGCGCCGAGTACCTGTCGGCGGCGTTCACCACGATCGAGGAGACCTGGGGCACGGTGGACCGGTACCTCGAAGAGGGCCTCAAGATCACGCCCGCGGTACGCGAGCGCCTGCGCGCCAACCTGCTCGACTAGGCGGCCCACCGGAGGGGCGGACGGCCGCCCCTCCGCCCCTCACTGGCTCTGCCCGCCCAGCGTGAACAGCAGATACACGAAGGCCGCGAAGAGGTGGCCCACGGCGACGTAGATGATCAGCCGGACCCACAGTCCCCGGGGGAACTTCTCCTCCATGGAGCTGGGAGCCGGTGAGCTGGGGGCCGGTGAACCGAGGTCGGTCTTCCGGGGTTCGGGTTCAGTGGTCATCGCGCGTCTCCGTGGGTCGGGCCGCCCAGGCACAGCGCGGCGGCCGGGCTCTGCAGCAGGGTGTGGACGAACAGGAGATCGGCGCCGCCCTCGTCGGCGGCCCCGATCCGGTGCGGGGTGAGCGAGTCGAAGTGCGCGCTGTCGCCGGGCTCCAGGGTGTGCACGGTGTCCCCGAGATGCAGCCGCAGCCGGCCCTGCAGGACGTAGAGCCACTCCTCGCCGGGGTGCACCCGGACGATGTCGCCCTGCGCGCCGTGCGGGACGTGCACGCGCAGCGCCTGCATCCCCCGGCCCGCGGCGCCCGCCTGCCAGTACGTCCAGCCGCCCGCGACGGTCGGCTCCATGTCGCCGGAGCGCACCACCGCGTCCCGGTCGGCGACCGTCTCGCCGAGCAGCTCGGACACCGTCGTACCGTAGATACGCGCGAGCGCGAGCAGCACCGGCAGCGAAGGCTGGCGCTGTCCGGTCTCCAGGCGGGACAGATAGGCGGGCGAGAGTCCGGCGTTGCGGGCCGCGGCCTCAAGGGTCAGCGCGGAGCGGCGGCGCAGTTCACGCAGCTGCGGGGCGACGACGGCGGGCAGCGAGGGTTCCGCTTCCGGATCGGCGGGGCTCATGAGTTGATTGAGCCAGGGTCGTGCCTGTGAGGCAAACTTTTTGCCTCACAGGCAAAAAGCTACTGTCCCCGCGGCGCGCGACTGGGCCGATCACCGGTTGGCGACCGCCTGCTTCACCAGTGTCCTCCCGAAGTCCCACATCAGCCCGCCCCCGCTGTGCGCCTCGTCCATCACGTCCGTGAACGCCGCCACGAACCGCTCGACCTCCGGCTCCCCCACGATCAGCGGCGGAATCAGCTTGATCACCTCCAGGCGGTCCCCGGAGACCTGCGTGAGGATGCGGTGCTTCTGCAGCAGCGGCACGACCACCATCTGCGCGAAAAGCCCCTTCCGCGCGACCTGCAGAGCGGCCCAACGGCTGCGCAGCTTCAGCGAGTCGGGCCGCCCGAACTCGATGCCGATCATCAGGCCACGGCCGCGTACGTCGTGCAGCAGCTCGTAGTGGTCGACGAGCGCCGCAAGGCGGGACTTCAACTGCTCACCCGTGGCCCGTGCGTTCGCGACCAGCTGCTCGTCCTCGAGCACCGAGAGGACGGCGAGCCCCGCGGCCATGGCCTGGGCGTTGGAGCCGAAGCTCGCGGAGTGCACCAGAACGCGGTCCATGGACGAGTAGACCTTCTTGAAGATCCAATCCCGGCCGAGCGTCGCACCGACCGGCACATACCCACCCGAGAGCGCCTTCGCCACGCACACCAGGTCCGGCTCGACCCCGTCCTCGTGCTGGTACGCGTAGAAGTCGCCGGTCCTGCCGAGCCCGGTCTGCACCTCGTCCGCGATGAGCAGCGCCTTGTGCCGGTGCAGCAACTCCTGGGCGGCGCGCAGGAATCCGGGCGGCGGCTCGTGCACGCCCTTGCCCTGGATCGGCTCGACGACGAGCCCCGCCACGTCGCCCCGCTTCAACTCCCGTGCCAGCGCGTCGAGATCACCGAGCGGGATCGCGGTGTCGGGGAGCAGCGGCGCGAACCCGTCGCGGAATCCGGACTCGCCGTTGACCGAGAGCGCCCCCGCGGTCAGCCCGTGGAAGGCGTGCGCGCAGTACAGGATCCGCGGCCTCCCCGTGGCGTACCGGGCGAACTTCAGGGCCGTCTCCACCGCCTCCGTACCGCTGTTGCCGAAGAACACCCGGTCCAGGTGCGGGCTGTGCGCGAGCAGCTTCTCGGCGAGCAGTCCGGGCAGCGGCTGGCAGTCGAAGCGGGTGAGGTCGGCGAGCTGGGCGTCGAGCACGTCGTGCAGCGCCTTGCGTACGACGGGGTGGTGGCGGCCGACGCCCATCACGCCGAAGCCGGCCAGCATGTCGAGGTAGTCTTCCCCGTCGGCGTCCCAGAAGTACGCGCCCTCGGCCCGCTCGTAGACCTTGTCGAAGCCGATGGTGTGCAGCATGCGCGGCAGTTGGTGGTTCAGGTGCCGGGCGTGCAGCTCGTAGCGTTCGCCGCCGCGCTCGGCGAGCAGCGCGGCCAGGTCGAACCTCTGCGGAGGCCTGTCAACCGTCGACTCGTCCGTCATGACCGCTTCTCCTTCGCGTTCTCCATACGGGCGAGGCTCGCCCCGATCCGCCCCGCGACGTCGACCGGGGTGAGCCCGAGGTCGGCCAGGACCTCCCCGCGTTTGGCGTGCGCGAGGAACTGCTCGGGGATGCCGAAGGTGCGCAGTTTGGAGAAGTCCTGCCGCCCGGTGAGGAGCTTGTGCTCATAGGCCTGGTGGCCGGTGTCCCAGACCAGGCGGTCCACGGGCGAGTCGAAGACCCGGTGCAGCGCGACGGTCAGCTCGACAACGCCCAGGTTGGGCCCGAGGTGCCCGCCGGTGCGGGTCACCGCGTGCACGAGGAACTGCCGGATCTCTTCGGCGAGTCGGTCGAGTTCCGCTGCGTCGAGTGCCTTCAGGTCCTGCGGTCCCCGGATGCTCTCCAGGATCGTCATACGGTCCCCCTCTCGAATGGCAGTCCGCTCCCGGCGGTCGCGGCCGACCCGTTCGCCGGCCGCGTTCGCGGGGTCAGCCGCGGTTCCCGGAGACGGTCTCCCGCATCGCCCGCAGGGACTCCTTCAGCGAGCCCATCGTGGCGAGCACCGCCGTCGGCTCGTATCCGCAGTGGGCCATGCAGTTGGCGCAGCGCGGGTCCTTTCCGCGGCCGTACGCGTCCCAGTCGGTGTCCTCGATGAGCTCCCGGTACGTCGGCACGTAGCCGTCGCTCATCAGATAGCAGGGCCGCTGCCAGCCGAACAGCGAATAGTTCGGAATGGCCCAGGCCGTGCACGGGAAGTCGACCTTGCCCTCAAGGAAGTCCAGGAAGAGCGGCGAGTGGTTGAGCCGCCAGCGCCGCCGGTTGCCGCCCGCGAAGGTCTTCTTGAAGAGTTCCCTGGTCTGCTCGACGCCGAGGAAATGCTCCTGGTCGGGCGCCTTCTCGTAGGCGTAGGCGGGCGAGAGCATCATCTCGTCGACCTGCAGGTCGTCGTTGAGGAAATTGAGCACCTCGATGATGGTCTGCGGGGTGTCCGTGTTGAAGAACGTCGAGTTGGTGGTGACCCGGAAGCCGCGCTGCTTGGCCTCCTTGATGGCCTCGACCGCCTCGTCGAACACGCCTTCCTTGGCCACGGACTCGTCGTGCCGCTCCCGCATCCCGTCGATGTGCACGGCGAACGCGAAATACGGCGACGGCGTGAACTTCGCCATCTTCTTGCGGAGCAGCATCGCGTTGGTGCACAGGAAGACGTATTTCCTCTTGGCCACCAACTGCCGCACGATCTCGTCGATCTGAGGGTGCATCAGCGGTTCTCCGCCGGCGATGGAGACCATCGGCGCACCCGATTCGAGTACCGCCCCGACGGCCTGCGCGACCGGCATCCGCTGCTTCAGGACGCCCGCCGGGTGCTGGATCTTGCCGCAGCCCTCGCATTTCAGATTGCACGCGAAAAGCGGTTCGAGCTCGACGATCAGCGGAAATTTATCGCGCTTGCGGAGCTTCTGTTCGAAGAGATACGTAGCCACCTTGATGGACTGCCTCAGCGGCATGGCCATGACGCGCTCACCTCCTGGGGAGCAGCCGCTCACCTCCTGGGGAGCGGCAAAGAACGGTGCCATTCATAGAAAGCCGGAAGGATTCCGCGCAGAACACGGAAAGCCGATATTCCACCGCGCACCGTGCCGATCCGGACGAGCTCATGCTCTGGAGCGTCCACGACCACCCGTACGGCCGCAACCGGGCGGGCCCCCGACCGGACCGCCGCCCGCAGCGTCGCCGACGACTCCATGTCGACCGCGATGGCCCCGCGGGCCAGCAGCTCGGCCCGCTCGTGGCCGCGCACCACATGGTCGGATCCGGTCAGGCCCCCGGTGTGCACGGTCCGTCCGGGCAAGGCCTTGACCAGCTCTTTCACCAGGATCTCGGTGCCTACGCAGGCCGTGGCGCCGTGCGCGTCCCCGGCCCGGTCGGCGACCACCAGATCGCCGGGGTGCATGCCGGGGGCGAGCCCGGCGCAGAAGCCGGTGGCGACGACGGCGGCCCCGTCCCGATCCGGCCGATCGAGGGCACGCGTCACCGCGCGCTCGGCGGCCTTCGGCCCCATCCCCGTACGTACGACGGTGACCGGGAGGCCAGCACCGCCGCGCTCCCCGGTCCGCAGCGCGAGGCTCTCGATGCGCAGCGCACAGGCGATGAGCAGCGGCGGCACGTGCTCCGCCGCACCGTCGGCCATCAATCCGCCCCGCCTCCCGGCGCGTGCCCCGGCACGTGCCCCGTGCCGTGGACGTACCGGCCAAGCGCCGTCAGCGGGAAGACCTGCCGGTACAGGTGGTAGTTGATCGAGAAGTCCCAGGGGAACCCGGTGCCCGTGAAGTACGGCTCGTCCCAGGACCCGTCGGCGTTCTGCGTCCCGGCGAGCCAGGCGACGCCGCGCTCGACCGCCTTGGAGCCCCGCTCGTCCGCGGCGAGCAGCGCGAGCAGCGCCCAGGCGGTCTGCGAGGCGGTGGACTCGCCACTCGCCACCCACTCCGGGTCGACGTACGACCGCAGGTCCTCGCCCCAGCCGCCGTCCTCGTTCTGCACCGACTCCAGCCAGCCCACCGCCCGCCGGATCGCCGGGTGGGACGCGGGCAGGCCTGCCGCGGTCAGGGCGGGGACCACCGAGCCCGTGCCGTACAGGTAGTTGACGCCCCAGCGCCCGAACCAGGCGCCGTTCGCCTCCTGTTCGGCGAGCAGCCAGGCGATGCCGCGCCGGGTCCGCGGGTCGTCGGCCTTCCCCTCGTACGCGAGCATCTCGACGACGTGCGCGGTGACGTCGGCGGAGGGCGGGTCGATGACCTCGCCGAAGTCGCAGAACGGCAGCCGGTTGGGGAACTTGCTGGTGTTGTCGACGTCGAAGGCGGCCCAGGCCCCGTTCCTCGACTGCATGCCGAGGGTCCAGTCCATGCCCCTGCGGATGGCCTCGTCGAGGCGGGCGGGGTCGGGGTGGCGCACCCGGCGCAGCGCCAGGGCGACCTCGGCGGTGTCGTCGATGTCCGGGTAGTTGTCGTTGTGGAACTCGAACGCCCAGCCGCCCGGGGCGAGTCGGGGCCTGCGCACCGACCAGTCGCCGGGCCGGGTGATCTGTTCGGCGAGCATCCAGTCGGCGGCCTTGACCAGGCGCGGGTCGTCGTCGGGCAGGCCCGCGTCGGCGAGCGCGATGGCAGCCAGGCAGGTGTCCCAGACGGGCGACTGGCAGGCCTCGATCATCCGCGCCCCGTCCTCGCGCCACACCGCGAACCGGTCGAGCGAGGCTAGGCCCTCGCGGAGCACCGGGTGGTCGAGGTCGTAGCCGAGCAGGTGCAGGGCGATGACCGAGTACACGGCCGGGGGCTGGATGCCGCCCCAGCAGCCGTCGTTCTCCTGCCGCTCGACGATCCACTGTCCGGCGGCGCGCATCGCCATCCGCCGCACGCCGGGCACGGCCACCTTCTGGTACGCGTGCAGCGCCTTGTCGAGCCGCTGGAACACGCCGTCCCAACTCGCCACCGGGGCAAGGGACTTGGGCGGATTCGGTACGCGCGCATCGGCGTGCAGCTCGTCGAGCGGGAACGGCGCGGGCCGCACCGGCCGCTTCGCGGAGACGATCGTGAGCGGCACGATGGTCTGCCGGGCCCAGCAGCCGAAGTCATAGATGTTGAGCGGGAACCACTTCGGGAACCAGATGAGTTCCGGCGGCAGTTCGGGCAGGTCGTCCCACTTCCACCAGCCGAACAGGGCCAGCCAGATGCGGGTGAAGACCCGGGCCGCGGCGATGCCACCCTGGGCGCGGATCCAGGCGGAGGCCCGCGCCATGTGCTCGGCCTCGGGCGCGTCCCCGGCCAGGCGCAGGGCGACGTACGCCTCGACGGTGGTGGAGAGTTCGCCGGGCCCGCCGTGGAAGGTGGCCCAGGTGCCGTCCGCGCGCTGCTCGCCGCGGATGAACAGGGCGGCGGCCTGTGTGGTGCGTTCGTCCCCGATGCCGAGGAACTGGCGCAGGAGGAGGTCCTCCGCGTCCATCGTCACGTTCGTCTCGAGGTCGCCCTTCCACCAGCCGTCCGCGTGCTGCCGGGACAGCAGGTGCTCGATGGCGCGTTCGGCAGCCCGCAGGGCCGCCTCGAACGTGTCGGGGCTCTCGTCGGTCTCCCTGGCCGCGGCCGCCCGGGGCGGAATCGCCCCGGTGCTTCCGTCGGTCGTCGCTGTCATGGCTTCCCCTCCGTGCAGATTCGTGGATTGCGAAATGCTGCTGTGCTGGGGTCCGCCGTCGGCCGGTGGCTGCCGTGGTGCTGTGGCGCTTGTGGCGCCGTGGTCAGCGCACCGGCCGGCGACTGCGATTCATATGAGGGTGCGGGTGACGAAGATGGCGATCATCTCTTCCGTACGACGACGAAGTCGGCCAGGGCGACCAGCTGGCGCCTGACCCGGTCCGGCATCTCCACGCTGTCGAGGGCCTCGACGGCGATCGTGTGCTGGCGGCGCGCCTCCTGCGCGGTCCACTCGCGGCCGCCCGCCTCCTCGATGAGGGCGGCGCGGGCGGCGAACTCCTCCTCGGAGAAGTTCTCGAAGTCGGTCTCCTTGGCGTCCGCGGCGAGCAGTTCGCCGAGCCGCTCGGCGGCCTCGCCCTCTGCGCTCAGGGCGGCGACCACGGGCAGCGACTTCTTGCGCTGGCGCAGGTCGCTCCAGGTCTGCTTGCCGGTGGCCTCCGGGTCGCCCCAGATGCCGAGCAGGTCGTCCACCGCCTGGAAGGCGAGGCCCAGGTGGTAGCCGTAGCGCTCCAGGGCGTCCGCGGTGCGCTCGTCGGCGCCGCCGAGGACCGCGCCGATGGAGACGGCGCAGGCGAGCAGGGCGCCGGTCTTGTTTCCCTCCATCTCCAGGCACTCCTCGACGGTGACCCGCTCGCGGTGCTCGTAGGAGATGTCCTGGGCCTGACCGTCGATCAACTTCCGCGAGGCGACGGTCAGTCGGCGGGTGGCGCGGCCGGCCTCGACGGTGTCGAGTTCGAGCAGGATCTCGTTGGCGAGGGCGAAGAGGGCGTCGCCGACGAGGATGGCCTGCGCCGGTCCGTGCACCTTCCACACCGTGTCGCGGTGCCGGCGCTGCTCGTCGCCGTCCATCAGGTCGTCGTGCAGCAGCGAGAAGTTGTGCACGAGCTCCACGGCGACGGCGCCGGGGATGCCCACCTCGGGCGCGGCTCCCGCGGCCTCCGCGGAGAGCAGCGCGAGCGCGGGGCGCACCGCTTTCCCGCCGTCGGCGTCGGAGGGCCGCCCCTCGGCGTCGATCCAGCCGAAGTGGTACGCGGCCACGGTGTCCATGGGCGACGCGAGGCGGTCCACGGCGGCGCGCAGCACCGGCGTGGCCATCGTCCGTCCACGGTCGAGCATCCCGCTGACGTCGACGTCGTCGGCGCCGTCGAGGCTCTCCACGTTCTCCGCGACGCCGGCAGCCGAAGGCACAGTCGGCACAGTCTCTCCTCTTGATCCGGTACTGCTACTGCTCATGCCGCCTCCTGAAAGAGATGGTCGTGGGGGCGGCTCAGGGCGGAGAGCGCTGCCCGTGCCGCGGTCGTCCCGCTGCGCACGGCGCCCTCCATGGTCGCGGGCCAGCCGGTGGCGGTCCACGCGCCGGCCAGGTACAGGCCGGGTGCCTCGGTAAGGGCGCCGGGCCGCAGGCGGCAGACGCCGGGGGTGGGAGCGAAGGTCGCGGTGCGCTCCCGGGTGACGAAGAAGTCCCGGACCTGGGCGCCGCGTGCCGCGGGCAGCAGCCGCTCCAGTTCGGGCAGATAGCGTGCGCGCAGCTGCGCGACGGGTGCGTCGATCTCGTCCTGCGCGGCCGACTGGGACACGGCGAGGTACTGCCCGCCCGCGTACCCGGAGGAGTCGGTGCGGTCGAAGACCCACTGCACAGGCGAGCCGACCGCGGCGAAGAAGGGCTGCTTGAGCACCTTGCGGTCGTACAGGACATGGACGTTGAGGATCGGCGCGGTGCCGATGGAGAGCAGGGTCTCCGGGTCGTCGAGCGCGCCCTCGGGCAGCAGTTGGTGCGCCTCGCGCTGCGGTACGGCGAGCACGACGGCGTCGGCGTCGATCCGCTCGCCCTCCGCCGTGACGTGCCAACCGCCGCTCGTAGTACGGGAGATGCCTCCGACCTTGGCCCGGGTCTCGACGCGCACTCCGGCCGTGTCGAGGGCCTTGCGGGCGAGGGTGTCGTGGAGTTCGCCGAGCGGGACGTGGGCCCAGCCGATGTCGGCGGCGCCCGGGTCGGAGAGCAGGCCGGTCTTGAAGACCATCGCGGCGAGGGCGAGCGAGGCGTTCCCCGCGGTGGCGTTCAGGGTGGCCACGCCGACCAGGTCCCACAGCGCCTCGACGGCCCGCGCCGACTGCCCGCGCGCGGCGAGCCAGGAGCCGAAGTCCTGTGCGTCCAGGGCGGGGTCGTCGAGGTCGAGCCCCTTCAGGGCGAGCGCGGCGCGGCCCACCTGGGCGCGCTCGGTGAGGGAGAGGTGCGGGTACGTGGACAGGCTGGCGGCGAGGTGCAGCGGCACCGGAAGCGCGGTGCGGCGCAGCCGGCCGAGCCGCATCCGCTCGGCGTCGAGCACGGGGACGTCGAGCCGGTCCTGCAGCGGGGCGAGCGCGGCGCCGCCGATCCGGTCGAGGAACCAGCGGTACGCGGTGCAGCAACGCAGGTACACGTGCTGGCCGTTGTCCACGGTGAGCTCGCCGCGCCGGAACGAGAACGCGAGCCCGCCGAGGCGCGGCCGGCCTTCGAGGAGGGTGACGTTCAGGCCGCCGTCGGCGAGTGCGAGGGCGGCGGTGACCCCGGCGAGGCCGCCGCCGACGACCACGGCGCTCTTCGGCTCGTACCCGCTCATGCGCGCCTCCTCGCGGACTCGCGGGCGATGTGCCGGGCGTCGAGTCCGGAGAGGCCGCGCACCGCCACGTACGCCTTCTCGCGTCCGGGCAGCGAGACGCGGCCGCGCAGGACGGCCTCGGGGTCGCGCTCGATGCGGTCGAGGAGGCGGCGGTAGATGCCGGCCATGGCGGCGACGCAGGCGCCGCTGCGCCGGTCGAGCATCGGTAGCAGTCGGTACCCCTCCACGAACAGGGCGCGGGCGCGGCGCACTTCGAAGTGCACGAGCCCGGCGAAGTCGGCGCCGCGCGGCGGCTCCGGTCCGAGGAAGGCGTCCGCGCAGCCGAACTTGGCGAGGTCGTCCGCGGGCAGGTAGACGCGGCCGCCTTCTGCGTCTTCCCGAACGTCCCTGAGGATATTGGTGAGTTGGAGGGCGAGCCCCAGCGTGTCGGCGTACTCCGGGGCGCGCTCGGCCTGTTGCGCGCCCGGCTCGGTGCCGAAGACGCCGAGCGAGAGCCGCCCGATGGCCCCGGCGACACAGCGGCAGTACGTCTTCAGCTGGTCCCAGGTCTCGTAGGTCTCGCCGCGTACGTCCATGAGGACGCCGTCGATGAGTTCGTCGAGGCCGCCGAGCGGGATCGGGAAGGTGCGCGCGGCGTGGCTGAGGGCGACGGCGACCGGGTCGGTGTCGTCCTCGTCGACGGCGCCCTCGCGCACCCGGTCGAGGAGCCGGCGGGTCTCCTCCAGGCGGCTGTGCTTGACCTCGGGGGCGAGCGTGCCGTCACCGATGTCGTCGACCCGCCGCGAGAAGGCGTAGAGGGCGGACATGGCGCGCCGCTTCGGCGTCGGCAGCAGCCTGATGCCGTACGCGAAGTTGCGGGCCTGTCCGCCGGTGACGGCCTCGCAGTAGCTGTAGGCGGCGAGCACCGGCGCCGATGGCTGTGCGCCCTTGTCCGAGTCGACTGCGGCTTCCATGGTTTCGCTCACCCCTCACCTCGCAGGGTCGCCCCGACCTCGCGCAGCAGCCCGGCCTTGGTGGGCTTGGGGGGTCCGGGAAGGACGTCATGGCGGGCCGCCTCGACGGCGCGCAGTGCGGCGCGGCCGCCGCCGACGAAGCCGGCGAGCAGCAGCCTGAGCCGGCCGCGCACGCTGTGCACCAGGGGCGTGCCCTCGGCGAGCAGGGCGCGGGCGCGCTCCGCCTCGAACGCGACGAGGGCCCGCACGGAGGCGGAGGCGGCGGGTGCGGCGAGGTCGGACTCCTGCACGTCGAAGCGGGTCATGTCCTCGGCGGGCAGATAGATCCGGTCGCGCGCGAGATCCTCGGCCACGTCCTGGAGGTGCTCGACGATCTGCAGCGCAGTGCACACGGCATCGGAGCGGCGGACCCGTTCGGGGCTCGTGGTGCCGGTGACGGCCAGGACGAGGCGGCCGACGGGGTTGGCGGAGAGCTCGCAGTAGGCGAGCAGGTCGCCGTAGCTCGCGTACCGGCTGACCAGCTGGTCCTGGCGGTTGGCCTCGATCAGGCCGAGGAACGGCTCGGGCGTGAGGCGGTGCGCGCGGACGGTGGGCTGGAGTCGGCGGAGCAGCGGGTGGCCGGGGGCGCCGCCGAAGACCTTGCGCAGGTCGGCCTCGAAGGCGTCGAGGAGGGTGAGCCGGTCCTCGGCGGCCGCCGGGTCCAGGCCGAGGAAGCGGGCGTCGGCGCCGCCGGGGGCCAGGTCGCCGTCGCCGATGTCGTCGACGAGGCGGGCGAAGCCGTAGATCGCGAGGAGGTCGGTGCGCCAGGCGCGAGGCAGAAAGAAAGGAGCCACCGGGAAGTTCTCGTCGGCAGCCTTGTCCAGAGTCGCGCGCTCCGGGACGGCGGGGCGCGCCGTCCGGCCTCCCGTCACCGTGTGCTGCCCAGGACGGGACCGGCGGAAGCCTTGGGGAGGGGAGAGCTTTCCGTAACCATGGCCGTCACATCTCCCGTTCTACACTGCCAACCCAATACATCCTATTTCGGACACGCCGCCGACCAATCCAGCTTACGTTCTACGGCGTCAGGCGGTAATCGGGGGTACTCCGAGCGCCACTGCAGCGCATCGTTACGCCCGAACATGCCCGTTTCATACGGGAGTTGAGACCCTGACCCCGGCCGGAAGGCGTCCGGCGGGGCCGTGGCCTGAACCTGCTACTTACCGGTGAACTTCTCGTACTCCTTGAGCACCTCGTCGGTGGGGCCGTCCATGCGGAGCTCGCCGCGCTCCAGCCACAGGACCCGGTCGCAGGTGTCGCGGATCGACTTGTTGTTGTGGCTGACCAGGAAGACCGTGCCGGCCTCCTTGCGCAGCTCGCGGATGCGGGCCTCGGAGCGCTTCTGGAACTTGCGGTCGCCGGTCGCCAGGGCCTCGTCGATCATCAGGACGTCGTGGTCCTTGGCGGCCGCGATGGAGAAGCGCAGGCGGGCCGCCATGCCGGAGGAGTAGGTGCGCATCGGCAGGGTGATGAAGTCGCCCTTCTCGTTGATGCCCGAGAAGTCGACGATGTCCTGGTAGCGCGCCTTGATCTGCTCGCGGGACATGCCCATCGCGAGCCCGCCGAGTATGACGTTCCGCTCGCCCGTCAGGTCGTTCATCAGGGCCGCGTTCACGCCGAGCAAGGACGGCTGGCCGTCGGTGTAGACCTTGCCCTTCTCCGCCGGGAGCAGGCCCGCGATGGCGCGCAGGAGCGTGGACTTGCCGGAGCCGTTGGAGCCGATCAGGCCGACGGCCTCGCCGCGGTACGCGGTGAAGGAGACGCCCTTGACCGCGTGCACCTTGCGCACGCCGCGCTCTTCGCCGCCGCGCTTGACGATCCGGCTCAGGGCGGCGGTGGCGCTGCCCTTGCCCTTGGCGCCGGCGTTGACGCGGTAGACGATGTGCAGCCCGTCGGCGATGACCGTCGGGACGCGGGGCTGCTGTGCTTCTTCGGAGGTCTGCTCAGCCACGGCCGTACTTCTCCTCGGACTTCCAGAAGTAGATGAACCCGCCGACGCCGAGCAGCAGGGCCCAGCCGAGGCCGAGCGCCCAGACGTGCTCGGGCAGCGCGGGCAGCGTCTCGGCGCCGTTGCCGGTGATCAGCGCGTCGCGCATCAGGTCCATGTAGACCGCCGCCGGGTTGGCGAGCAGCGCCTCGGCGATCCAGCCCGGGGCGGTGACCTTGGTCAGCATGTAGTCGAGCGGGAACATCACGCCGGACGCGTACATCCACGTACGCATCACGAACGGCATCAGCTGGGCCAGGTCCGGGGTCTTGCTGCCGGCCCTCGCCATGATCAGCGCGAGGCCGGTGTTGAAGACGAACTGCAGCGCGAGCGCGGGCAGGATCAGGAACCAGGACCAGGACGGGTAGTGCCCGAAGCCGATCAGGATGAGCAGCAGCACGATCATCGAGAAGAGCAGCTGCTGGAGCTGCTGCAGCGAGAACGAGATCGGCAGCGAGGCGCGCGGGAAGTGCAGCGCGCGCACCAGGCCCAGGTTCCCGGAGATCGAGCGGACGCCGGACATCACCGAGCTCTGCGTGAAGGTGAAGACGAAGACGCCGGTCACCAGGAACGGGACGTAGACGTTGTTCTGCATCTCGCCCCGGCCGCCGAGCAGCAGGCCGAAGATCAAGAAGTAGACCAGCGCGTTGAGCAGCGGCGTCGCCACCTGCCACAGCTGGCCCAGCTTGGCCTGGCTGTACTGCGCGGTCAGCTTGGCCTGCGAGAAGGCGAGGATGAAGTGACGGCGGTCCCACAGCTGTCCGACGTACGCGAACAGGCCGGGGCGGGCCCCGGACTGCGCGAGCCCGTACTTGGCCGCGAGTTCGGCCGGGGAGAGGCCGTCGTCGGGCGACGGTGGTGCGCTCACCGCGACTGGACCGTCATGCGTTGTCTCACTCACAAGGGGAAACTTTCGTCTTCAAGATGCGCTGCCGGGATGGATGCAGCGGAAACCGCGGGCCTGGGTCGGCCCGATGCTCTCAGACCAGAGCTTGTCAGATGACAGGAGGTCGGCCCAGTCGGGTCAGCCGCCAGACCGTGCGCCACTTCATGGGGCGGCGCGGGCCGCACGGGCTCGTCCAGCCCTCCTTGAAGCCGCCGAACCACGCCTTGAGCGCGGGCTTCGAGGGCCGCCGCGCGAGCGTGAGCAGCAGCCACACCCCGAGGTACACGGGGACGAGCAGCGCGGGCAGGTTGCGGCGGGCGAGCCAGACCCGGTTGCGGGCGACCATGCGGTGGTAGACCGCGTGCCGGGACGGGGCCGTGGTCGGGTGGTGCAGGACCATGTCGGCCCGGTAGTCGATCATCCAGCCCGCGTCGAGGGCACGCCAGGCGAGGTCGGTCTCCTCGTGCGCGTAGAAGAAGTCGTCCGGCAGGCCGCCGACCTGTCCGAAGACCTTCGTACGTACGGCGTTGGCGCCGCCGAGGAACGTGGTGACGCGGGAGCTGCGCATCGGGTCGGCGGCGCGCAGCCGCGGGACGTGCCGGCGCTGGGTCTCGCCGGTGTCCGGGTCGGCGATGCGGAAGCTGATGATGCCGAGCTCGGGGTCGGCGTCGAACGCCTCCCGGCAGAGCTGGGCGGTGTCGGTGCGCGGCAGCAGGCCGTCGTCGTCCAGGAAGAGGAGCACGTCCACGTCGCGGCCGCCGGGGCCGAAGGCCTCGATGCCGACGTTGCGGCCACCGGGGATGCCGAGGTTCTCCGGGAGTTCGATGGTGCGTACGCCCGCGGGGACGTCCGGGACCGGGGAGCCGTTGCCGACCACGACCGCCTCGACCCGGTCGCCGTCCTGCTTGGCGACGGAGTCGAGGAGGGCGCGCAGCTCCTCGGGGCGGTTGCCCATCGTGATGATGACGGCGCCGACCTTCAGGGGCTTGGTGGACGTACTCACTTGAGCCTGCTCGAGACGAGGATGGACACGAGGTGCAGCAGGGTCTGCAGCAGCGCGATGCCGGCGAGGACCGCGACGCCGAGCCGCGAGAAGAACAGATCGCCCCGGATGTTGTCCACGACCGCGATGGCCAGGATCAGCAGGGAGGCTTCCACACCCAGGATCAGGCGGTGGAACTTCAGCGCGGCGGCGGCCTTGCGGGCCAGGGCCATGCCGGAGGAGCGCGGCTCGGCGGCCGACTCCTGGACGGGGGGCTTGCCGGTCTGGTGGCGGGCCACGCCGACCAGGTCCGTCTCCGCCTTGATCAGGATCGCGCCGAGCGCGGCGAGCGTGCCGAGGAACGCCCAGAGCCAGTCGATGCGCCCGGAGCCCCACAGGTCGGCGGCGCGCAGGCCGAAGCCGACCAGGACCGCGGCGTCGCAGAGGTACGCGGCGACGCGGTCCAGGTAGACGCCCGCCATCGAGTACTGCTTCTTCCAGCGGGCGATCTCGCCGTCGACGCAGTCGAGCAGCAGGTAGAGCTGGACCGCGAGCACGCCGAGCACGGCGCCCGTGATCCCCGGCACCAGCAGCGCCGGGGCCGCGAGCGCGCCCGCGAGGGTCATCACGTAGGTCAGCTGGTTGGGCGTGACCTTGGTGTTCACCAGGTGGCGGTCGATGCGCAGGGAGACCTCACGCATGTAGAGCCGGCCGGCCCAGTGCTCGCCGCTCCGCCGATCCTTCACCCCCGGGGGGTGAACGACCGGCCGGAGCTCAGCTACCGATGGCTTTTGCATAGTCGGCGTATGCGTCCCTGATCTGTGCGGCGTTGAGGTCGAGGTGCTCGAGGATGGTGTAGCGGCCCGGCCGGGTCTGCGGAGCGAACTCCACGACCTGTACGAACTCGTCCACGGTGAAGCCGATCTCCTCGGGCGTGACGGGCAGGCCGTGGCGGCGCAGCACGTCGGCCATGTAGCCGGACTCGTCGCGGGCGCCGCGCAGGTGCATCGCGAAGGCCGCGCCCAGGCCGCACTGCTCGCCGTGGCTGGCGGCGCGCTTGGGGAAGAGGAGGTCGAAGGCGTGGTTGATCTCGTGGCAGGCGCCGGAGGCGGGCCGGGAGTCGCCGGACACCGACATGGCGATGCCGGTGAGGACCAAGCCCTCGGCCAGGACCTGCAGGAAGCCGTCGTCGCCGACGCCGCCGGGGTGGCGGAGCACGGCCTCGCCGGCCTGCCGGGCCATGGCGGCCGCGAGTCCGTCGATGTCCTCGCCGCGCTCGCGGGCGGCGAGCTCCCAGTCCGCGACCGCGGAGATGTTGGACAGCGCGTCGCCGATGCCGGAGCGCACGAAGCGGACCGGCGCCTCCCGGATGATGTCGAGGTCGATGACGACCGCGATCGGGTTCGGCACGCCGTACGAGCCGCGGCCCGCGTCGTTGTCGAGGGTCGCGACCGGCGAGCACAGTCCGTCGTGCGACAGGTTCGTCGCGACGGCGACCAGCGGCACGCCCACCCGGGCGGCCGCGAACTTGGCGCAGTCGATGATCTTGCCGCCGCCGAGCCCGACGACCGCGTCGAAGCGGCCGGCCTTCTTTATGTCGTCGGCGAGCTTGATCGCGTCGTCCAGCGTGCCGCCGCCGACCTCGAACCACTCGGCGCGGGGCAGCGAGGGTTCGAGGCGGGCGCGCAGGACGGCGCCCGAGCCACCGCTGATCGCGATGGCCAGGCGCCCCGTGGACGAGGAGATCCGCTGGTCGGCCAGGACCCCGGCGAGGTCGTTCAGGGCCCCGGCGCGGATGTCGACGACGACCGGCGAGGGGATGAGCCTCGTCAGTACTGGCACGCGATCTCCCTGGCCTTGGCGAGGTCGTCGTGGTTGTCGATCTCGACCCACGGCACGTCGCCGATCGGGGCGACATCGATCTTGAAGCCGCGGTTCACGAGCTCCTGGTAGCCGTCCTCGTAGTAGAGCTGCGGGTCGCGCTCGTACGTGGCCTTCAGGGCGTCGGCGAGCTCGTCGGCGGCCTCGCCCTCGATGAGGGTGACGCCGATGTACTCACCGGTGGCCTCGGACGGGTCCATCAGCTTGGTGATGCGCTGCATGCCCTTGTCGGGGTCGACGACGACCTTCATCTCCTCGTCGCCCAGGTTCTTGACCGTGTCCAGGGCGAGGATGATCTTCTTGCCGTCGCCGCGGGCGGCGAGCAGGGTCTTCTCGACGGAGACCGGGTGCACGGTGTCGCCGTTGGCGAGGATCACCGAGTGCTTGATGGCGTCGCGGCCGCACCACAGGGAGTAGGCGTTGTTCCACTTCTCGGCGACGTCGTTCTCGATGAGCGTCAGCTTCAGGCCGTACTTCGCCTCGAGCGCGGCCTTGCGCTCGTAGACGACCTCCTTGCGGTAGCCGACGATGATGCCGACCTCCTCGAGGCCGATCTCGGCGAAGTTCTTCAGCGTGAGGTCGAGGACGGAGAGCTCGTTCTCGGTTCCCTCGCCCACCACGGGCACGAGCGCCTTGGGGAGCGTCTCGGTGTAGGGGCGAAGCCGACTGCCGGCGCCGGCGGCCAGGACGAGGCCGATCATGCGGGTTCTCCTTCATCGTGTACGGCGGGTGCGCCTTCGTTGTGGGCGGTCACCCAGAAGCGGATGCTCTCGACGAGCACCACGAGCGCCACGACCACGGCGAACACCGTGAGCGCGACAGTGAAACCTTGTGCGGGCAGCAGTGCGGCGGCGAGTACGACCGCAAGGGTTCTGCCTTCCTGCCCCCCGATCGCGCACACCAGCCAGTGCGGCGGCGCGCCGGCGTCACCGCGGATGCGGTACACCGTGTCGTAGTGATGGTAGGCGACCGCGGACACCAGTCCGAAAGCCGCGGGCAAGGCCCCGTTCACGTCCGCCGCGGCCGCGAGCGCGAGCACCGTGAGGTACTCCGCGGCCCGGAAGAACGGCGGGACCAGCCAGTCGAGCGCGCCCTTGAGGGGCCGGGCGAGCGCGAGGCCGGAGGCGATCACGTACACCACCGCGGCGACGATGACCCAAGTGCTGCCGTACGACGTGAGGGCGGCCACAGCCACGACGGCCGCGGCGCCGACGAAGGCGACGACCGGGGCGGGCAGTACGGCGGCCGGCTTGAGCGCGGCGAAGGCGTCGGCGAGCGGGCCGTTGTCGGCGAGGTCGGCGAGGGCCTTGGCGGCGCGGTCGGTGCGGTGCGCCTTGCGGGTCACCGAGCGCAGGACACGGCCCGCGGTGGTGTAGCAGGCGGCGAAGGCGCAGCCGATCAGCAGGAACCAGAAGGTGATGCGCGGGGTGGTCACGGCGGTGAGCAGGGCGATCATCGCCCAGCGCTCGCCGATGGGCAGCACGATCATGCGGCGCACCCAGACCGTCCAGCCGACGCTGTCGAGCTTGCCCGAAAGGGCCGCTGTGGGGCTGGTGTTGGCGGTCGCGGCGATGCTGTCGGCGTTCGCCTCGTTGAACGAGAAGTCGACGACGTGCCGGCAGGTCTGCAGCACCATCGCGCCGAGCGCCAGGGCCCATACGTCGTCGCCGCTGGCGTTGGCGGCGCCGAGGGCGAGGCCCGCGTAGTAGGCGTACTCCTTGGCGCGGTCGAAGGTGGCGTCGAGCCAGGCGCCCATCGTCGAGTACTGCAGCGAGTAGCGGGCCAGCTGGCCGTCGGTGCAGTCGAGGACGAAGGAGAGGATCAGCAGGACGCCTGCGGCGACGAAGCCGAGCCGGGTGCCGGTCGCAGCGCAGCCGGCCGCGATCAGGGCGGTGGCGAGCGAGGCGGTGGTGACCTGGTTCGGGGTGAGACCGCGCCGGGCGCACCAGCGGGCGAGGTACTTGGAGTACGGGCTGATGCAGTGCGTGGTGAAGAAGCCGTCGCGGGACTTCACGGCCGTACGGAGACGGATCTCCTCGTCGTCCACGGCGGCGACGGCCTGGCGGGCCTCGTTGCGGGCCTGCGGGTCGGCGGGGACGGTCGCGACGAGCGCGCCGAGCTCGGGGCGGTGCAGGGGCACGTCGCCGGCGTCGAGCTCTCCGGCTATCCGGTCGGCCAGGACGTCGGTGCGCAGGGCCGTGTCACCGGCGGGGTCCTGCACCGCGGCGCGGGCGGCGCGGGTCAGGGCGGCGCGGGCGGCCGGCTGCACCGTGACGGCACCGGGGACCGCGCTCGCCGGGAAGCGCGGGTCGGTCAGGCCGAGGCGCAGGGCGTGCACATGGCCCACGAAGCCCGCGTCGACGAGCGCGACCCGCTCGTTCGCCGGGGCCTCGGCGAGCAGGGCTTCCGCGTCCGCCGCTCGTGAGGCGACCCGCACGTCGAAGCCGAGGCCCCGGAGGTCGCCCTCGAGCGACGAGCCAGGGACCGGCTGACCGGTGAGGATGGCGGTCGACAGACGAACTCACTCCTTGGGGTCGGCGCGCACGAGCGCCGGGCAGCGTGCAGGGCGCCTCCGGCCGAAGGCGGCCGGGCGGCACGTCGGCAGAGGCTATCGGATGATGGGAAGCGGTAATTCACCGCCCGTTTACGGCCCGATAAGCGCGGTCTGCAAGGGGCTGACCGCATCGGTCATCATCCTCGAACGGGATGCCGACCGACAAACCCGCGACGGATCACGTCCTCGGGCGACCGGACTCGCAGACGATCTTGCCAGCTCTCTGACCTGGAGTCATTTCCGCAGGTCAGAGCAGATGACAACGGTGTTCAGTGCCGTGTTGCCCCATACCCCTCCCCCGTAGTTCACTGGCTGTCGCGGCCAGGGAGCCGGCACTGAGAGAAGGACCACGAGCAGGACCACCGGACGACTTGCGCGACGACTTTCGGGACGGCTCACGAGGTGACTCGCGAGACGACTCACGAGCACATCCGCCGAGACGAGGGGGACCCCATGGGGGCCGGGCACGACCACGGACACGGACACGACCACGGGGCGCCGCTGACCGGCACGGCCGCGGCCGCGTACAAGGGGCGGCTGCGCATCGCCCTCGGCATCACGCTCTTCGTGATGGCGGTGCAGATCGTCGGCGGCATCGCGGCGAACTCGCTGGCCCTGGTCGCCGACGCCGCGCACATGGCGACAGACGCGCTCGGTCTCGCGATGGCGCTGCTCGCGATCCACTTCGCCAACCGCCCGGCGGCCGGCAACCGCACGTTCGGCTACGCCCGCGCGGAGATTCTGGCGGCGCTCGCCAACTGTCTGCTGCTGCTCGGGGTCGGCGGCTTCGTCCTGGTCGAGGCGGTGCAGCGGTTCATCGAGCCGTCGCCGACGCACGGCCCGCTCGCGATCGTCTACGGCGTGATCGGCCTGGTCGCCAACGTGATCTCGCTGAGTCTGCTGCTGCGCGGCCAGCGCGAGAGCCTCAACGTCCGCGGCGCCTTCCTCGAGGTCCTCGCGGACGCGCTCGGCTCGGCCACGGTGATCGTCGCGGCGACGCTGATCGTGCTGACCGACTGGCAGGCCTGGGACCCGATCGCCTCCATCGTGATCGGCCTGATGATCGTGCCTCGTACGGTGAAGCTGCTCCGCGAGACGGTGAACGTGCTCCTGGAGTCCGCGCCCAAGGGCGTCGACATGGCCGAGGTGCGGGCGCACATCCTGGAGCTGCCCGGGGTGCAGGACGTGCACGACCTGCACGCGTGGACGATCACCTCGGGGATGCCTGTGCTCTCCGCACATGTGGTGGTCGACCATGACGTGCTCGACTCGGTGGGGCACGAGAAACTCCTGCACGAGCTGCAGGGCTGCATCGGCGGCCACTTCGACGTGGAGCACTGCACCTTCCAACTGGAGCCGAGCGGGCACGAGGCGCACGAGAAGGTCTGCCACTGACCTGGCTCTGCCCCTGGTCCTGGCCCTGCCTCTGCCTCTGCCTCTGCCTCTACGCCTGACCCGGACCCTGCCCCTGCCCTCACTCGCGGTGATAGTGTGGCCATCGATCTTGGAGGTGGGTTGATGACTGTCGCGTTCCACGCTGCCGTGCGCAGCGACATGGTTGTCCCCACTCTCCGGGCTCGCGGCTGACCGGCGCACACGCCGCCCGCGGACCCACATCCTGTTAAGGGTTCTCACGTTGTCCGAGACCGCTGACAACAACGACGTCAACGACATCTCCACCGAGGCCGCTCTCCACGAGGCCTTCTTCGCCCTGCATCACGGGCTCCCCCGGCAGGGCCCCGGCTCCGACGCCACCACCCGGCGCCTGTTGTCCCTCGCGGGCCCGCTGCCCGAGCGGCCGCGCGTCCTGGACCTGGGCTGCGGGCCCGGCCGGGCCGCGCTGCTGCTCGCTGCGGAGGCGGGCGCCGAGGTGACCGCCGTCGACCTGCACCGCCCGTTCCTCGACGAGCTCGAAGCGGCCGCGGCCGCGCGCGGGCTCACCGACAGCATCACGACCGTCCACGCCGACATGGCCGAACTGCCGCTGCCCGACGGCACGTACGACCTGGTGTGGGCGGAGAGCTCCGCGTACAGCATCGGGTTCGACACCGCGCTGCGCTCCTGGCGCCGGCTGCTCACGCCCGGGGGCACGCTGGTGGTCACCGAGTGCGAGTGGACCGCCACCGAGCCGTCCCGCGAGGCCCGCGCCTTCTGGGACCGGCACTACCCCCTGCGTACGGGTCCGGCGAACCGGTGGGCCGCGGCGGCCGCCGGGTACTCGGTGCTCGGCGTCCACTGGCAGCCCGAGTCCGACTGGGACGAGTACTACGGGCCGCTCGCGGAGCGGGCCGACGCCGCACTCTCCGGCACCGATCCGCAGGCGCCAGGCATGACCGAGGCGCTCGCCGCCACCCGCGAGGAGATCCGGGTACGGGCGGAGCACGGCGCCGAGTACGGCTACACCGGCTATGTGCTGCGGCCGTCCGACTGGCGCGTGCGGCCCGAGACCGCCGCGGACGTCGAGGCCGTGCACGCGGTCAACGCGGCGGCCTTCCCCACGGAGGACGAGGCCCGGCTCGTCGACGCCCTGCGCGCCGACCCGGACGCCTGGATCGACGCGCTGTCGTACGTCGCCGAGGCCCCGGACGGGCGGATCGCCGCGTACGCCCTGCTGACCCGCTGCCGGGTCGGCGACGCGGCGGCGCTGTGTCTGGCGCCGGTCGCGACGGCGCCGGAGTTCCAGGGGCGGGGCGCGGGTGCGGCCGTCGTCGCGGCCGTGCTCGACGCGGCGCGGGCGCGCGCCGACGAGCGGCTCGTGGTGGTGCTCGGGCATCCCGGTTACTACCCGAGGTTCGGCTTCACGCGTGCTTCCGGTTTCGGGGTCCGGGTGGGCTTCGACGTACCGGACGAGGCGCTGATGGCGCTGGTCCTGGACGTCTCGGATGCGGCGCCGCCGAGCGGGACGGTCCGCTACCCGGCGGCGTTCGGCGTCTGATCGCATTCCGCTTCCGCACCGGGGCCGGGTCTCCCGGCAGGGGGCCCGGCCTCGGCTGTGTGGGCGGCGCACATGGGCGCGGGACATGCCACGCATCCGCGAGAAGTGTCGGATGCGTCGGTTGTGTACGGCAGACTTGGGGGGTCGAAGTCCGAAGCGAAGGATGGTTATGCCGATCACACAAGGCACCGCGGCGAACTCCACGAACGGCACCGCCGCAGAGATCCTGCTCGAGCTCGTCGACGAGGACGGCAACACGATCGGCACCGCGGAGAAGCTCTCCGCCCACCAGGCCCCCGGTCAACTGCACCGGGCGTTCTCGGTGTTCCTCTTCGACGAGCGCGGCCGGCTCCTGATCCAGCGCCGTGCCCTCGGCAAGTACCACTCCCCCGGCGTGTGGTCCAACACCTGCTGCGGGCACCCGTACCCCGGTGAGTCGCCGTTCGCCGCCGCCGCGCGGCGTACGTACGAGGAGCTGGGGGTGTCGCCCTCGCTGCTCGCGGAGGCGGGCACGGTGCGCTACAACCACCCGGACCCGGAATCGGGCCTGGTGGAGCAGGAGTTCAACCATCTGTTCGTCGGCATGGTGCAGGCTCCGCTGCGCCCCGATCCGGCCGAGATCGCCGAGACGGCCTTCGTGACGGCGGACGAGCTGGCCGTGCGCCACGACCAAGTGCCGTTCTCCGCCTGGTTCATGACGGTGCTTCAGGCGGCGCGGCCGGCGATCGAGGAGCTCACGGGCCCGGCGGCCAACTGGTAGCACGACGGCCGGACCCGCCGACGGGCCCCGCACCCCTCACTCAGGGTGCGGGGCCCGTCGCTTGAGGTGCGGGGCCTGTCGGTTGTGCGGGGGCCGCCGGTTGTGCGGGTGCGGCTGGGGGCCGGGCCGCGGGACGTATGTGGGGCCACCACATGTGGGCGGGGGCCACTGCATGGGCGCGGGGCCGCCCCTTGTGTGTGGGGCGGCTACATGTTGGCGGGGCCCGCCGGCTTGAGCGGCAGGGCGGCCCAGATGATCTTGCCGCCGGTCGCGGTGTGCTCGGCGTCGCAGGCGCCGCCGGCCTCCTTGGTGATCTCCCGGACGAGCAGGAGTCCGCGGCCGCCGGTCTGGGACTCCTCGGCGACCAGGGCGGTGGGCCGGTAGGGGTGGTTGTCCTCCACGGCCACGCGGACCCATTCGGCGCCGACCGCGACCTCGACCGCGATCATCGGGGAGAGCAGGGCCGCGTGCCGTACGGAGTTGGTGACCAATTCCGAGACGATCAGGAGGAGGCCCTGCACGACGTCGTCGGAGGCCGGCACCCCCTGGCGTGCGAGCAGGTCGCGCACCGCGCGGCGGGCCTGCGGTACCGAGGCGTCGACCGCGGGTGCGGTGAACCGCCAGACTCCTTCGTACGGCAACGGTCCGGCCGCCGATGTCGGGTCGGCTGCCGCGCTGCCGTGGTCGCCCATCGTCCGGTCCCTGCCCTCACGCTCGATTGTCGCCACACGTCGAGTTTGGTAAGGATCGTCCCCGGACCACCGAAGTGATCAGAACTGGTCGACTATCGATGGCTTCTGATCGCAGGCGCGCGCCGGAGTCATTTGGACGACTGATCTTGCTCGTCTTGTTCTGCCTTCAAGCTCCCCTTGCTCAGCGGGCCTCCGGACGCCCCGCCGACCTCGCCGTTACCGGGGGTCACCACCTCCTCCACGTACCCCACGAGCCGGCGTCCGCCGAGGCCGAGGGCGATCAGGCCGAGCCCGTCGAAGAGCAGCGCGAGCGAGAAGAACGTGCCGATGACGTACAGGCTGCTGCCGGGCCACTCGGTGAGGACCAGGATGCCGAGGAGCAGCCCGAACGCGCCCTGCACGAGGGTCACGCCGAACTGCGGGCCACGCACCACCACACTGCCCACCAGGCGGAACACTCCTCCAGTGAGGAAGAGCAGCGCGGCGAACATGGTGAGCGCCTCCGCGCTGCCCTCCGGGTGCCGCAGCACCACCACGCCCGCCGCGATGTTGAGCGCCGCGACCACCACGCCCAGCCAGAACACGCTGGTGCCGCGCAGCTGGACGGACTGCAACAGGCCGACGAGACCGCCGATGAGCAGCAGCCAGCCGAAGAGCAGCATGGAGGTGAGCGTGGCGACGCCCACGTACACGAGGCCGACCAGGCCGCCGATCACCAGGATCGCGCCGAGGAACGCGAGCACCCCGAAGCTGCGCCTGAGCTTTCTGCCCTCGCGCGCGGTGGCCGGGGGCTTGGTTCGCCGGCTGGAGCGGGGCATGCCGGGCGCGTGCCCGGGGCTTTCCTCGGCGGTTTCGTTGGCGGTGTCCTTGGCGGTTTCCTTGGCCATCAAGCGCCTCCTGGGAGCCGGGTCCCCCCGCCTGCGGTCACGCCGGTCACCCCCTTGTTGATCGTACGTTCGCACCGTACGGATAGCATCCGGCGCATGGCGCACTCCCAGCTCACCGGGCCGCGGCTGCGGCACTCGGTCGCCGACTCCGTCGCGACCGTCGTCATCGACCACCCCGCCAAGCGCAACGCGATGACCAACGACATGTGGCGTGCGCTGCCGCCGCTCCTCGACCGGCTCACCGCCGACCCCGAGGTGCGCGTCGTGGTGCTGACCGGCGCGGGGCCCACCTTCTGCGCCGGTGCGGACATCTCGGGGCTGCGGGCCTCCGCGGCCGAGGCGCAGGAGCTCGCCGTGGCCGCCGAGGAGGCGCTCGCGGCCTTCCCGAAGCCGACGCTCGCCGCGATACGGGGCTACTGCGTGGGCGGCGGCGGCCAGTTGGCGGCCGCCTGCGACCTGCGGTTCGCGGAGGAGGGCGCGGCGTTCGGGATCACCCCGGCCAAGCTGGGCATCGTGTACGCGGCCTCCTCGACCCAGCGCCTGGTGGACCTGGTGGGCCCGGCGACCGCCAAGTACCTGCTGTTCTCCGGGGAGTTGATCGACTCCGCGCGGGCGCTGCGCACCGGGCTCGTGGACGAGGTGCACGCGCCGGGCGAACTGGACAAGCGGGTGGGCGAGTTCGCGCGGGTGCTCGCCTCACGGTCGCTACTCACGCAGGCGGCGGCGAAGGAGTTCGCGGCGGGCCGCGCGGACCGGTCCGCGCACTGGACCGAGCAGGCGCGCGGCAGCGGCGACACCGCCGAGGGTGTCACCGCCTTCCTGGAGCGCAGGGCGCCGCGGTTCACGTGGAGCCCGGCCGAGGACCGTCAGGCCTGAGCGGCCTCCGCCTCCTCGCTCTCCTCGCTACGGAACTTCTCGACCAGCTCGGCCGGGGCCTTCTCCGGTGAGCCCGCGTCGTACGGGGGCTGCGGGTCGTACTCGATCATCAGCTGGATGCCCTGCGCGTACGGGTCCCCGGCGATCTTTCCGGCGAGGGTCAGACCCATGTCGATGCCGGAGGAGACGCCGGCCGCCGTGACGTACTTGCCGTCGAACACCACGCGCTCGCCCGTCGGTTCGGCGCCGAGGCCCTGCAGGGCGTCGAGGGCCAGCCAGTGCGAGGTGGCGCGGCGGCCCTTCAGGAAGCCGGCCGCGGCGAGCAGCAGGGAGCCCGTGCAGACCGAGGTCGTCCAGGTGGTGTGCGCGTCGGCCGCGCGCAGCCAGTCCAGGACCGCCGGGTTGGCCATCTGCGGCTGCACGTTCTCCGGGGGGCCGCCCGGTACGACGACGATGTCCGGGTCGGGTACCTCGGTGAGGGTCTTGCGCGGGGTGAGGGTCAAGGTGCCGTTGTCGTCGGTGACGGGTGCTGCGCGCTCGGCTACGAACAGGACTTCGGCGTCCGGGAGGGGGTTGAGGGTCTGGTACGGGCCGATGGCGTCGAGGGCGGTGAAGCCGGGGTAGAGCAGGATCGCTATCTGCATGGCGGGGCCTTTCTGTCGGTGGTTGGTGGTTGGTGGTTGGTTGAGGCCTGGTCTGATCCCCTCCCCGCCCCTTCCCGAAAGTCCTCAGCGGCCAGCTCCGAGGGCTGCGCCCCCGACCCCCTGCCCGGGGACTGCCGCCCCCGACCCCCTGCCCGAGGACTGCCGCCCCAGGACCCCACCACGGGGCTACGCCCCGGACCCCGATTTCGGGGGCCAGCCCCCGGAACCCCCGCTCCTCAAACGCCGGAGGGGCTGAATCCGACCACCGACCCTCTGCCCCTCAGATGCCGGGGGTTGGGGCTGGATTGTCGCGGGGTGGGGGGCGGGCTCTGCGGGCTGGGGCTGGATTTGGGCGGGGCGGGGCGGGGGCTGGCTCTAGCCCCGGCAGGGGTTGAGGCTGAGACGGGCCCGGCAGGGGCCGGCTTTTAGGGGCGCGGGGAACTGCGCGACCAGCCACGACGGCGCAGCAGCCGAAAAGACGGCCGAGGTACGGGGCGGAGCCCCAAGAGCGGGGACCGGGGGCGCAGCCCCGGGAGGCGGGTCGGGGGCGCAGCCCTGAGAGCAAGGTCTAAGGGGGCAGCCCGAGGACGGGGCCCAGGGGCACAGCCCCGGGAAACGGGGTCCGGGGAGCAGCCCCGGGAAGCAGGGCCAGGGGCGGCAGCCCCGAGAGCAAGGTCTAAGGGGGCAGCCCGAGGACGGGGGCACAGCCCCGAGAGCGAGGTCCAGGGGCGGCAGCCCCGGGAAGCAGGGCCAGGGGCACAGCCCCGGGAGCCCGTCCAGGGGCACAGCCCGAGGACGGCGCCCAGGGGCACAGCCCGAGGACGGGGCCCAGGGGCACAGCCCCGGGAAGCAGGGCCAGAGGCACAGCCCCGAGAGCGAGGTCCAGGGGCGGCAGCCCCGAGAGCCGGGCCCAGGGGCGCAGCCCCCAGAGGTGGGGGTTCGGGGCGGCAGCCCCCGGAAGCGGGGTTCGGGGTGTAGGCCCGTAGCCGTCCGTCAGGGCTTTCGGGGAGCGGAGTCAGCAGCGGGCGGGGGTCGTCGTGCGGAAGCGGTGGCGGTATTCGGCCGGGCTCGTGCCCAAATGCTTGAGGAACGCGCGCCGCATCGCCTCGGGCGTGCCGTAGCCGCAGGAGCGGGAGACCTCCTCGACCCCGCCGGCGGCGTCCTCCAACAGCCGCCGCGCGTGCTCGAGTCGGACCCGCTCCACGTACCGGCCCGGCGTCACGCCCGTCTCCGTCTGGAAGGCGCGCGCGAAGTGCCGGGGCGAGAGCCGGGCGCGCGCGGCGAGCGCCTCCACGGACAGGTCGGACGCCGGGTGCTCGGTGATCCACTGCTGGACCTCGCGGAGCGGTTCGCGCTGGGCGGTCTGGGCCGCCAACTGGGCGCTGAACTGCGCCTGGTTGCCGGGTCTGCGCAGGAACACCACCAGGTGCCGGGCGACCGTCAGGGCGATGTCGCGGCCGAGGTCCTCCTCGACGAGGGCGAGGGCCAGGTCGATGCCCGCGGTGACGCCCGCCGAGGTGGCGACATGCCCGTCGCGTACGAAGATCCGGTCGGCCTCGACCCGTACCTCGGGGTGGTCGCGGGCCAGCTTCTCGCAGAACATCCAGTGCGTGGTGGCGCGCCGGCCGTCGAGCAGCCCGGCCTCGGCGAGCAGCAACGCCCCGGAGCAGACGGACACCAACCGCCGTGCGCGCGGGGCGAGTTCGCGTACGGCGTCGACCAGACCGGCGTCCGTGGAGCGGGGGCCGTGGCCGCCCGGGACGAGGAGGGTGTGCGGGGTCGGCCCGCCCGCCAGGGATCTGTCCGGTACGACGGTGAGGCCGCTGGACGTACGGACCGGGGCGCCGTCGAGGGAGGCCGTGCGGACGCGGTAGCCGGGGCTGCCGGACGCACCGCCCGAGGCCGCGGCGGCGTACGTCGCACCGGTGAAGACCTCGACCGGGCCCGTCACGTCGAGGCTCTGGACGTCGTCGAAGAGGACCACGAGCACGTCCTTCACACCTTTCACGCCCTGCACGCCCTTCATGTCCTTCTCCTGGTGGCCGGGGCCGGCCCGCTGGGGCTTCATGCGGTCGATTCTTCAGCCGTACGCGGATGGCCGCAATGACGAGAACCCCACCTTTCCTGCCATCGCCGCCCCGCCCTTCACGCCGTACCAACCAGTCGGTAGCGTGCCGCCATGACCTCTCTGCCCGCGCGCGCCGGACGCCGCTGTCACAACGTCGTGAACCCGCTGCACTCCACCGTCTACTTCTCCCCCGACTTCGCCGCCGAGCTCACCGTGCTCGGCGTGCAGGACTCCAGCGCCGCCTACTTCGCCGGGCGGGCCGCCGCCTTCGGCCGGGTCGGACCGGGCGTGGTCGCGGCGTCGTTCTACAACTTCAAGTACGACGTGGTCGCCAAGGCACTGCCGGCCGTCTGGGACATCGCCTCGCCCGAGGACGTCCTGGCCGCGCGCCTCCGCGCCGTCGACACCACGCTGCGGCGGCTGCTCGGCGACGAGGCGGTGGCCTCCGACGCGATGGGCGAGGCCGCCGAGCTGGCCCTGCGCGCCACCGAGGCCTGCACCCGGCACGCACGGCCGCTGTACGCGGCGCACGCCGACCTGCCCGTGCCGCAGGAGCCGCATCTCGCCTACTGGCACGCGGCGACGCTGCTGCGCGAGCACCGCGGCGACGGCCATCTCGCCGTGCTCCTGGAGGCCGGCCTCGACCCGGTGGAGGCGCTGGTCAGCCACACCGCCACCGGCAAGGGCATGGCACCGAAGTGGATCCTCGGCACCCGCGGCTGGACGCAGGACGACTGGGACGCGGCGGCCGGGCGGCTGCGGGAGCGCGGACTGCTCGGCGCGGACGGCGAGTTGACCGCGGCGGGCGTCGCGCTGCGCGAGGACGTCGAGGACGCCACCGACCGCCTTGACGCCGCCCCGTACGAGCACCTGGGCGCGGCGGGCGTGGAGCGCCTGACCGAGCTCGCGACCGGGTTCGTCGGCACGGCCCTCGCCGCGGGCGCGTTCCCCGCGGACCTGCTCGGCAAGGGCTGAGCGGACCACCGACGGGGCTCCCCGTGCGACGCGCCGGGCGCACCGGGTCTGACCGGCGGCGGGAGCCCCGCTCGGGGTGCGGGCGGCCCCACCCGATCCCGGACGGTCACCGCCACCTGCCACAATGCCACTTCAAGCTCAGCGAGAAGGCGGTAGGGGAATCGTGACCACAGGGGCGACACCGACACCCGTCGTAGGGTCCGTGGAGAGCAGGATCGCCGAGGAGCTCGGCGTACGGGAACGGCAGGTGAAGGCCGCCGTCGAGCTGCTCGACGGCGGTTCGACGGTGCCGTTCATCGCCCGGTACCGCAAGGAAGCCACCGAGATGCTCGACGATGCGCAGCTGCGCACGTTGGAGGAGCGGCTGCGCTACCTGCGGGAGCTGGAGGAGCGGCGGACGGCGATCCTCGACTCGGTGCGGGAACAGGGCAAGTTGACCGAGGAGCTCGAGGCGCAGATCCGGGGCGCGGAGACCAAGGCGCGCCTGGAGGACATCTATCTGCCCTTCAAGCCCAAGCGGCGTACGAAGGCGCAGATCGCGCGCGAGGCGGGCCTCGAACCGCTGGCCGACGGGCTGCTCGGCGACCCGTCCGTGGAGCCGCTCGCAGCGGCCGCCGCGTTCGTGGACGCCGAGAAGGGCGTCGCCGAGCCGCAGGCCGCGCTGGACGGCGCGCGGGCCATCCTCACCGAGCGCTTCGGCGAGGACGCCGACCTGATCGGCGAGCTGCGCGAGCGGATGTGGACGCGCGGCCGGCTCGCGGCGAAGGTCCGCGAGGGCAAGGAGACCGAGGGCGCCAAGTTCGCCGACTACTTCGACTTCGCCGAGCCCTTCACCGAGCTGCCCTCGCACCGCGTCCTCGCGATGCTGCGCGGCGAGAAGGAGGAAATCCTCGACCTCGTCCTGGAGCCGGAGGAGCCGTCCTCGGACGCCCCCGTTCCGGGAGCCACGTCCTCGTACGAGCCGATCGTCGCGAGCCGCTTCGGGATCGCCGATCGTGGCCGGCCGGGCGACAAGTGGCTGCTCGACACGGTGCGTTGGGCCTGGCGGACCCGGATTCTCGTGCACCTCGGCATCGATCTGCGGCTGCGCCTTCGCACGGCCGCCGAGGACGAGGCCGTCAAGGTGTTCGCGGCGAACCTGCGGGACCTGCTGCTCGCCGCGCCCGCGGGCACGCGCGCGACGCTGGGCCTCGACCCCGGTTTCCGTACGGGTGTGAAGGTCGCCGTCGTCGACGCCACCGGCAAGGTCGTCGCGACGGACACGATCTACCCGCACGTCCCGGCCAACAAGTGGGACCAGGCGCTCGCGAAGCTGGCCGAGCTGGCCGCGAGGCACTCCGTCGACCTGATCGCGATCGGCAACGGCACGGCGTCCCGCGAGACCGACAAGCTCGCCGGTGAACTCATCGCCAAGCACCCGGAGTTGAAGCTCACCAAGGTGATGGTGTCGGAGGCCGGCGCCTCCGTGTACTCGGCCTCGGCGTTCGCCTCGCAGGAGCTGCCGGACCTGGACGTGTCGATCCGCGGTGCGGTGTCCATCGCGCGGCGGCTGCAGGACCCGCTGGCCGAGCTGGTGAAGATCGACCCGAAGTCCATCGGCGTCGGGCAGTACCAGCACGACCTGTCCGAGGTGAAGCTGTCCCGCTCGCTCGACGCGGTCGTCGAGGACTGTGTGAACGGCGTCGGTGTGGACGTGAACACCGCGTCCGCGCCGCTGCTCGCCCGGGTCTCCGGCATCGGCTCGGGCCTCGCGGAGAACATCGTGGCGCACCGCGACGCCAACGGCCCGTTCCAGAACCGCAAGGGCCTGAAGGACGTGGCGCGGCTCGGCCCGAAGGCGTACGAGCAGTGCGCGGGCTTCCTGCGCATCCGCGGCGGCGACGACCCGCTCGACGCGTCCGCCGTGCACCCCGAGGCGTACCCGGTGGTGCGGCGGATGGTGAAGTCGACGGGCGGCGAGGTGGCCTCCCTCGTGGGGAACGCGGGCGCGCTGCGCTCGCTGCAGCCGGCCGAGTTCGTGGACGACAAGTTCGGTCTGCCGACGGTCACGGACATCCTGCGCGAGCTGGAGAAGCCGGGGCGCGACCCGCGGCCCGCGTTCAAGACGGCCACGTTCAAGGAGGGCGTCGAGAAGATCGGCGACCTGGCGTCCGGGATGGTGCTCGAAGGGGTCGTGACGAACGTCGCGGCCTTCGGCGCGTTCGTGGACGTCGGCGTGCACCAGGACGGGCTCGTGCACGTGTCCGCGATGTCCAAGACCTTCGTCAAGGACCCGCGCGATGTGGTGAAGCCGGGCGACATCGTGAAGGTGAAGGTCCTCGACGTCGACATCCCCCGCAAGCGGATCTCGCTGACGCTGCGCCTCGACGACGAGGCCGACTCCGGTGCGGCGGGCGGCAGTTCGGAAGGCGGCCAGGGTCAGCGGCGCGAGCGCGGCGGGCGCGGCGGCCAGGGCGGGCGGCCTCCGCAGCAGCGGGGCGGGCGTGAGCAGCGTGGCGGTCGCGAGCGGCGCGGCGGTGGCAACGGTGGCGGCGGTCGGCCCGCTCCGGCGCCGGCCAACAGCGCGATGGCGGACGCTCTGCGCAAGGCGGGTCTCGTCGACGAGAGGCGGCGCGGGCGGTAACTCGACCTGCGGGTAGGGGCGGTGAGGCGACCGGCGGCGGTCGGCTCACCGCCCTTTCGCTGCCCGGCGCGGTTGTGTGGCTAGGGGCACATGGGGGCTGGTCACATGTGGGCGGGGCACATGTGGGCGGGGCGCATGTGGGCTGGTCACATGTGGTCGTCCACCGCCGCCACAAGGACCGCGCCCGGCGCCCGCGCCACCAGGAAGGCCCGCCCCCTGACGGACTTGGGGTCGAGGACGATGCGGTGGCTGCCGGGTTCGAGGACGCCCTCGTACACCTCGTGGGTACGGCTGCGGTGGAGCCGGTCGAGGCGGTACGCGGTGAGGCGGACGCGGCAGGTGGAGGCGACCTGCACGTCCGCCTCGCCGTCGGCCACCGTGAGGCCGGTCAGCCGGTGGCTGCTCGACTGGCCCTCGCCCAGGGCCTGTTCGACCTGCGCGACCAGGAGCGGGACGATCGGGGCGAGGCCGTCCACGTACGCCACCGTGAGCCCCGCGCGCTCGAACTCGCCGCGTACCGCGGTTCGTTGGGCGTCCGTGACGGCTCGGCCGAAGGCGACCGCTCCGTAGCCGCACAGCTCCTCGGCCGGGATGCCGATGCCGCCCGCGACGCCCAGAGCATCGGCAGGGACGGTCTCCGCGCCGATGCCGATGATGCGCAGCGCGGCGGCGAGCTGCGCGAGGACGGCCGCGCGGGCGCCGATCAGCAGGACACGACGACGGGCGGTGCCACCCAGGGGCCCTGGCCCCGGCGCGGCCCCGGATCCGCCCAGGTCTTCGGGTTTCAGGAGACGGCTGAGCGCGCTGCGGTACTCCTCGGCGCGGAAGCGGAACGGGCCGATGCCGCGGTAGCCGTTGAGCTCCAGGTCGGCGCGCTCCTCGGTCTGCCAGGCGAAGTCCCGCCACACGTAGGCGCCGCTGCCGTCCTCGGCGCGCTCGATGACCGCCGTGACCGCGCCACAGGCGAGCGCCTCGCACTCGGGGCAGCCGTAGATCACGTACCGGCCGTCGGCGAGCGGCGCCTCGGCCTCCAGGAGGAGGCGGCGCACATGGTCGATGAAGATGGCGGGCGGCACGTCCGCGGCCAGCGGGGAGACCGCGTCGAGGTCGCTGAGCCGGAAGAGGAGCGGGCGGCCGTCGACGATGAAGTCCAGGAAATCCCGGTGCACTTGGTAGCCACCGTCCGCGAGAACTCCCCCGGCACGGGTCGCCGGCGCCAGGCCGAAGGACGTGTATGCGGCACACATGTGCGGAGTATTCCCGCCGGGGCGGCCTTGTGCGCATCCGCGACGGGATCGGTCACCGCCTCTTGGGCGGTGGCGTGTGGCGCGCTTAGGGTCCGCTCATGAGCGCTGAAGTGATCGTGGTGGGCGGCGGGGTCATCGGTCTGACGACGGCCGTGGTCCTCGCCGAGCGGGGCGAGCGGGTACGGGTGTGGGCGCGGGACCCGGCCGCGGAGTGCACGTCGGCCGTGGCGGGCGGGCTGTGCTGGCCGTACCGGATCGAGCCGCAGAAGCTGGTCGAGGAGTGGTCGCTGCGCTCGCTCGACGTGTACGTGCCGCTGGCCGCCGAGCCGTCGACGACCGGGGTGCGTATGGTCGCGGGCACCATGGCGGACACCCGGCCCGCGGAGCTCGGGCGCTGGGCGGAGGCCGTGCCGGGGCTGCGGGCGGCGAGCCCCGACGAGCTGCCCGGGGGTTGGGCGCAGGGGCTGCGGGCGACGGTGCCGCTGATCGACATGCCGAGGCATCTCGCGTACCTGACGGAGCGCCTTGCGGCGGCGGGCGGCCGGGTCGAGCGGCGCGAGGTGTCCGACCTGCGCGAGGCGACGGCGGAGGCCGCGGTGGTGGTCAACTGCTCGGGGCTCGGGGCGCGTTCGCTTACGGGGGATCCCTCGGTGGGGCCCGTGCGGGGGCAGCTGGTGGTGGTGGAGAACCCGGGGGTGGAGGAGTGGTTCGTCGCCACGGGTGGCGGGGGCTCGGCTTCGGTCTCTGCTTCGACCGCTTCGGCCTCAGCTTCTGCTTCTGCTTCTGCCTCTGCCTCTGCCTCTGCCTCTGCCTCTGCCGAGACCACGTATCTGCTGCCGCAGCCGTACGGGCTCGTGCTCGGCGGGACCGCGCAGGAGGGGGACTGGAGCCGGGAGCCCGATCCGGGGACGGCGGCGGCGATCGTCGCTCGCTGCGCCCGTGTCCGCCCCGAGGTCGCCGAGGCCCGCGTCCTGGCCCACCGGGTGGGGCTCCGCCCGGCGCGCCCGGCGGTGCGCCTCGAACGCGAAGTCGCCGGGGGCGGCGGGGTGTTGGTGCACAACTATGGGCACGGTGGGGCGGGGGTCACGGTGGCTTGGGGGTGTGCGGAGGTGGCGGCGGGGTTGGTGGGGTGAGGCCCGGGGGGCGGTTTTTCCTCCCCGCCCCGCCCCTTCCCGAAAGTCCTGCCGGACAGGCCTCCTCAAACGCCGGAGGGGCTGGATCTGCAGGGGCGGGGTGGGGAGAGAAAGCCAACGGCGGCGCCGACCCCCGTAGGTGGGGGTGGCGCCGCCGGTGTGGGAGCAGGGGCTCGCTAGTCCGACTTGCCGCCCGAGTCCGAGGCCGGCGGCGTGGTGGCGCTGGTCTCCGGGTCGGCCGGGCCGATCCGCAGCTCGAACTCGCCGTCGTACTTCTCGTGGCCCGCGATGACGGCCATCTCGACCGCCTCCTCGCCCTTCTCCCCGCGCACGATCAGCGGGTCGTGCCGCAGGTCGCGCATCAGGGCCCAGCACATGCCGACCATGACCACCGCGAACGGGGCCGCGACCAGGATCGTGAGGTTCTTCAGGCCCGTGAGCGCGTCGTCGCCACCGCCGCCGATGAGCAGCATGATGGCCGCGACGGCGCCCGTGACCACGCCCCAGAAGATGACGACGAACCGGGTCGGCTCGAACGTGCCCTTCTGGGAGAGCGTGCCCATGACGATGGACGCCGCGTCAGCGCCGGAGACGAAGAAGATGGCCACCAGGATCATCACGAGCAGGCTCATGACGGTGGCGATCGGGTACTCGTTCAGGACGCCGAACAGCTGGCCCTCGACCGTCAGGTCGGCGCTGAGCCGCTTGTGCTCGCTCAGCTGCATCGCCGTACCGCCGAAGATCGCGAACCAGATGAGGCTCACGGTGGACGGCACGAGGATGACGCCGCCGATGAACTGGCGGATGGTGCGGCCGCGGCTGATGCGGGCGATGAACATGCCGACGAAGGGCGTCCAGGAGATCCACCAGGCCCAGTAGAAGACCGTGTTGCCGCCGAGCCAGTCGGCGATGCTGGTCTCGCTGCCTGCATCACTCGCCGCTTCCGTACGGCCTGCCATCTGCGGCAGGTCGCCGAGGAAGGAGGCCACGGAGGTCGGCACCAGGTCGAGGACGAGGACGGTCGGGCCCACCACGAAGATGAAGACCGCGAGGATGCCCGCCAACACCATGTTGATGTTGGACAGCCACTGGATGCCCTTCTCCACACCGGACACCGCGGAGGCCACGAAGCAGATCGTGAGCACGGCGATGATGGAGACGAGGACGGCGGTGCTGACCTTGCTGGCCCAGTCCAGCTCCCGCATGCCGTTGGCGATCTGCAGGGCGCCGAGGCCGAGGGAGGCGGCGGAGCCGAAGAGCGTCGCGAAGATCGCGAGAATGTCGATGGCCCGGCCGAAGCCGCCGTTGGCGTTCTTCTCACCGATCAGCGGCGTGAACACGGCGCTGATGGTCTGCCGCCTGCGGCGCCGGAAACAGCTGTACGCGATGGCGAGGCCGGCCACCGCGTAGATCGCCCAGGGGTGCAGCGTCCAGTGGAAGAGGGTCGTCGCCATCGACACCTCCATCCGCGCGCCCGAGTCGGCGGGCGAGGTGCCCGGCGGCGGTGAGGTGTAGTGCGTGAGCGGCTCGCTCACGCCGTAGAACATGAGGCCGATGCCCATGCCGGCGCTGAACATCATGGCGATCCACGACACCGTACGGAACTCCGGCTCCTCGCCCTCCGCGCCGAGGGTGATCCTCCCGTAGCGGCTGATCGCGAGCCACAGCGCGAAGACCACAAAGCCCGAGGCGGCGAGCACGAAGGCCCAACCGCCGTTGTGGATGAGCCCGTTGAGCATGCTCGTGGAGACGCTTTCCAGCGTGTCCGTGGAGACCGCGCCCCAGACCACGAACGCCAGGGTGAGCACGGCGGTGACGCCGAACACCACTCTGTCGGTCTGGGCCGGCGGCCCCTCGTGCGGGCTGCCGGGGAGTTCCACCGCACTGGGCGGGTCTCCCCGGTCAGCCGTCTTGCTCAGATCTTGTGTCACTGGCACGCCCTTCGAGGTCCGAAATCAAGTCACCGGTACCCCTTACCACGGGAGCCATTTCTATTACCCCCAATCAGCACCCTTTAAAAGGACGCGCCTGGGTGAGGTGATAGGGCGCACGTTCGTCAAGGAGCAGCGGCACCAGCGCCCGCATCGACTGGCGTACGGGGACGAGTGCGCCGTCGGCGGTGGTCTCGGCCTTGATTCCGTGCAGCTTCAACTCGTCGCCGACCTCCGCGTACTGGGCCGCGTCCAGGGTGTAGGCGCAGGGCGGGTCCGGGATGGTCTCGGCCGGTTCGGCGGGGTCGTTGTCGGCGCCGCCGGTGTAGACCGGGCCCTGGTCGGCGAGGCCTTCGGCGCGGGCGGCCGTGGTGGCGGCGCCGATCTGGCCCGCGCGTTCGTCGGCGTACGCGAGGAGGCCGCCGAGCGCGTCGAGCTGGGAGGTGACGCGGCGGCGGTTGTTGAATGCCTCGTCGGCCTTCTCCTGCTCGGTGAGGGCGTCGACGCGGCTCTCGATCAGCAGGCCGACCGCGTGCTTGAGGCCGGAGGCGTTGCGCAGGATGCGCTCCTGCCCGTCGCCCGCGGTCTGCTTGATCGGCTCGCCGGTGACGGGGTCGGTCCAGATGCCGTACGTGCCGGTGGAGTGGCCGTGCGCCTCGGCGGCGGGCCTGACGTACTTCCCGGAGAGGGTCTGGGCCTCGCTGTGCACGCCGTCGGCGACGTTGAGGTTGCGGGGCCACAGGTCGAAGAGGTCCTTGTCGTAGTACGGCGGGGTGGCGCCGTACTCGTGCAGGTCGTAGATGACGTCGGGGCGTTCGTCGCGGATCACGGTCGCCATGGCGCGGCCCTCGGCGGTCTTGAGGGCGATGTGGTCGCGGTTGATGTCGACGCCGTCGGAGTTGCCGCGGGTGTCGGCGGCGCGGCCGTCGGGGTTGGCGGTCGGCACGATCAGGAACGTGGTGTGCTCGCGCAGGGCGCGGGTGCGGGCGTCGTCGGCGGCGGCGAGGTCGCGGGTGGTGGAGAGGCAGGCCTCGCGGCCGGAGGGCTCGTTGCCGTGCTGACTGCAGATGAGCAGCACGGTGTTGGCGGTGCTCCGCTCCGCGCCGATACGGACGAGTTGCAGGGGGCGGTTCTGCTTGGTGCTGCCGATGCGGTCGATCCGCACGTCGTCGTGGGCGCGGTCGACGGCGGCGAGGAACTTCTGCTCCTCGGGCTGGCTGGTCCAGCGGGCGCCGTCGGTCTCCTCGAAGCCGGTGCGGGGGCCGTCGCCGGAGAGCGGGGCCCGGTCGGCGGCCGCGGCCGGCGCGGCGAGCAGGGGTGCGGCGAGGACGGTGGCGGCGGTGAGGGCGAGGGCACGGACGCGGGTGCGGGTACGGGCTCGGGCACGGGGTCTCAAGGGTGTTGCCTCCCTGGTTGACCTGGTTGACCTGGTTGTCGGACGGGTGGTGCTCCGGGTGGGTGCGGGGGGGGGTGGGTCAGTGGGCGTGGGTCAGTGGGCGTGGGTCAGTGGGTGGCCGAGGTCCCGCCGGGGACGCGGTGCGCGGCGGGCTCGCGGTCGAGGCCTTCGTACCGGCTCTCGCTCGGTGCGGGCCGCTCCGACGCGCCGCTCGTGGCGGCCGTGAAGGCGCGAGCGCCGCCGACCAGCGGCAGGCGTGCCTCGGTGCGGGCGAGGTCGAGGGTCAGCTTCGGGGTGGCGGCGGGCGGGTCGATCAGGCCGGCGTCGGTGCCCGCGACGATCAGGGCGAGGCGGTGGCCCTTCGGTACGACGTGGTCGGCGGCGGCGATGTCGATGGTGAGGGTGTGCGGCTCGCCCGGGGTGAGCGGGCGGCCCTGCTCCGGGTCGGCGTAGGTGCCGAGGTCGGCCCAGCCGCGGGCGAAGATGGTGAAGTCGACGTCGGCGGTGTCGGCCTCGGTCTCCCGGTAGCAGGGGCTGTCGCCGGGGCGTTCCGCACCCCAACAGGTGCGCTCGTCAAGGGTGTTGATGCCTTCGCCGGCCGCCGTGTAGTCGCGGACGGTGTCCGGGCCGAGGTCGACGAGGACCGCCGAGAGGTGCGCGCTCGTGGCGTTCGGGGTGGCCGTGACGGTGATCTGCGAGGAACCGGAGAGCCGCAGGTCCTCGGTGAGCGGGCCGGTGACGAAGGAGGCCTTGTCGGGTGTCGGCTTGTCCGCCTGCGCGGCCCAGTCGGCCTCGCCGCGCTTCGGGTCGTCGGTGAAGCTCTCCTCGGCCCCGGCGGGCGCGGGCTTCGTGGTGAGGGTTCCGATGCCGGGGCGCTCGCCCTCGTCGGGGTGCAGTGCGACCGTGTCGGTGGCGCTCGGCGGCCACTGCCGGTCGGTGGACCACTGGTCGGGGGCGCGCTCGACGTCGGCCATCGGCTCTTCGTCGATGCCGTTGTCGTAGCCGAGGAGTTCGTGGTCGAACCAGCGGTGCAGGGTACGCACCCAGTCCGCGCGGCGGAAGTCGAAGGGGTCGACGTGCCCGGTCTGGCTGAGCCAGATCTTCCGCTCGACGCCCGCCTCGCCGAGGGCGTCCCACCACTGGCCGAAGTGCTTGGCGCGGACGTTCAGGTCCTGCATGCCGTGTACGAGGAAGACGCTGGCCTTCACCTGGTCCGCGTCCGGGACGTGGTTCCGCTCCTGCCAGAGGCCGGTCCAGTCGCCGCTGCGGGGCGCGCCCTCGACGAGCCGTTGCTGCACGGCGGCGCAGCGGGCGCGGGCCTCGGGGCTCTCCACGTAGTCGGAGAGCCACTCGGGGCCCGAGTCGTAGAGGGGCGCGCCCTGTTGGAAGTAGTAGTCGTACCAGGAGGAGATCGCGCCGATCGGGACGATGGTCTCCAGGCCCTCCACGCCGGTCGCGGCGACGCCGTTGGCGATGGTGCCGTCGTAGCTCTTGCCGATCATGCCGGTGCGGCCGTCGGACCAGTCCGCGCGGGCGAGTTGGCCGCCGGTGCGGGTGGTGTAGCCCTTGGCCCGTCCGTTCAGCCAGTCGACGACGGCCTTGGCTGACTGGACGTCGGAGCGGCCGCCGACGTCCACGCAGCCGTCGGAACGGCTGGTCCCGGCGAGGTCGACGGCGACGAAGGCGTAGCCGCGCGGCACGAAGAAGTTGTCGTAGTAGAGCGGGAACTGGACGACGTCGCCGTCCTCGTCGTACGTCTTCTTCTGGCTCTCGTTGCCGCGCCCGCAGCACTGGTAGTACGGGCTGGCGTCCATGATCACGGGGATTTTTCGGCCCTGTCGGGCGGGTTCGCGGGGCCGGATGACGTCGGCCGCGACCCGGTCGGACTTCCCGTCGCCGTCGCCGTCGATCCGGGTGTCGACCCAGACGGACTCGCGTACGGCGTTCTCGTACGAGTAGACGGGCTTGCTCTCCTCGCCGCCGGGCGGGGCCGCGTACGCGGGGGGAGCGGGCGCGAGGAGCGCCGCGAGGAGCGCTCCCGCGAGCAACAGCACACGTATCAGGCGAAGATCCCGCACACGTATCGGCATGTGCCGGAACGTACCCGGGTCAACTCCCGTACAAAAGAGGGTAGTCGAAGGCCGGCGGGACAGATTGTCAGGGGTGTCGGACTAAGTGGCACATGTCGGCCGGATGGCAGTCGTGTGACGAAAACAGTCATGGACATGGTCGGGGCGCGAGGGGCTGAATAAGCTCCGTGAGACGCGAGTGGCCGTACACCCATTCGGCCGCCCGCGCCCAACCAGCCCCCCACATCGACGACTTGGAGCTTCTGTGCACCGCAGACTGATCGTCCCCGGCGCGTTCGTGGCCGCCCTGCTGCTGGCGATCCCGGCATCGGCCGCCGCTGGGGGTCTGGGGGAGTCCCCCAGAAAGCACAGCGGGCCGGGCGCACCGGGCATCGGCGACCCCTACTACCCGGCGAGCGGCAACGGCGGCTACGACGTCTCGCACTACGACCTGCGGCTCAAGTACCAGCCGAAGTCGGACCTGTTGGAGGGCACGGCGACGATCCTCGCCGAGACCACGCAGGACCTGTCACGGTTCAACCTGGACTTCGGCCTGGACGTGAGCGAGGTCCTGGTCAACGGCAAGAAGGCCGGCGTCTCCTTCTCCGGCGACCAGGAGGTGGAGGTCACCCCGGCCGCCCCGCTGCCGAAGGGCAGCTCGATCACGGTCGTGGTGCGGTACGCGGGCAAGCCCTCGGAGCTGGCGATCAACGGCTTCACCGCCTGGCACCGCACCCCGGACGGCGGCGTCGCCGCGCAGGAGCCGGACTCGGCCGTGTGGTGGTTCCCGTCCAACGACCACCCCCTCGACAAGGCCACGTACGACGTGTCGGTGCAGGTGCCGAACGGCACGCAGGCGATCAGCAACGGCGTCCTGCAGTCCACCCGGCCCGTCGGCTCCGACTGGACGCGCTACAGCTGGCGTTCGGACAAGCCGCAGGCCTCGTACCTGGCGACGCTGGCGGTCGGCAAGTTCGACATCACGACCGACAAGACCACCGGCGGCCTGCCGATCCTCAACGCGTACAGCAAGGACCTGGGCGCGAACGAGGGCGCGGCGAAGGCGAGCATCGAGCGCACCGGCGAGGTCGCCGAGTGGCTGGAGGGCGTCTTCGGCCCGTACCCGTTCAACGCGCTCGGCGGCTACGTCCCGAACGTGACGAGCGGCTACGCCCTGGAGACGCAGACCCGGCCGTTCTACAGCCCGCGCCAGTTCGCGTCCGGCTCCAACGTCTCCGTCGTCGTGCACGAGTTGGCGCACCAGTGGTACGGCGACAGCGTCTCGGTCGACGGCTGGAAGGACATCTGGGTCAACGAGGGCTTCGCCCGCTACAGCCAGTGGCTCTGGTCGGAGAAGGAGGGCGAGGGCACGGCCCAGGAGCTCGCGGACCACGTGTACGCCTCGCACCCCGCCGACGACGAGTTCTGGACGGTCAAGCCGGGCGACCCGGGCCCGGAGAACCAGTTCCACCTCGCCGTGTACGACCGGGGCGCGCTCGCCCTGCAGGCGCTGCGGAACGAGGTCGGCGACAAGACGTTCTTCGAGATCCTCAAGGGCTGGCCGACCGAGCGCGCGTACGGCAACGCGAAGGTCTCCGACTTCGTGAAGTACGCGGAGTCGGTCTCCGGCAAGCCGCTCGCCGCGCTCTTCGACACCTGGCTGTACGAGGCGGCCAAGCCGTCCGAGCCGGCCGCGGCCGGGGTGGGCGTCTCGCGCGCCGGCGACGCGGGGCAGCCGAAGTCCTGGAAGAAGATCGCGCGGACGAACACGGTCCACGACCACTGAGGTGCCGACTCGCGCCAGGACGACGTACCTTCGGGTGCGCCGTCCTGGCGCATCCGCACCCGGAGGAGCCGCCATGGGGCGCTACAGCAGACTGCGGGCGATCCGCGGGATGGACCCGCAGCGCGACTACGAGCACATCCACAAACTCGTCTCGCAGTACGAGTTCCCCTGGGACTACACCCAGGGCATCGGCGTCGCCTTCATCCGCGACTACGCCGTGCCGCGCATCTCCCGACTTCTCGACGCCACCGGCGAGTTCGAGCACGCGGGCCAGAAGCGGTACGACGACACGATCCTGTTCGCCCACGAGATGGTGCAGGACGGCTTCGACTCCGAGCGCGGCCGCGCCGCCGCCCGCCACCTCAACCGCGTCCACGACCGGTACAACATCCGCAACGAGGACTTCCTGTACGTCCTCGCCACCACGGTGGTCGGGCCGAAACGGTGGATCGACCGCTTCGGCTGGCGCAGGCTGTGCGCGCAGGAGGTCGAGTCGCTGGCCCTCGTCGGCCACAAGCTGGCCCAGCTGATGAACATCGAGGGCGCGCCGTCGATGTACGCGGAGTACGAGCGGCTCCTCGACGCGTACGAGCGCGCCCACTTCGCCTACGACGCCGCCAACCACCGGGTCGCCCGCGCCACGTTCCGCACGAGCGCCGCCTGGTATCCGCGATGGTTGCGGCCGCTCGTCACGCGCTTCACGCTGGCGCTGCTCGACGAGCCGCTGCTGCGGGCGCTGGGGTACGCACCCCAGCCGCGTGCGGTGCGGCGGCTCGCGGGGTGGGCGCTCCGGGTGCGCGCCCACGTCGTACGCCTGCTCCCGGCCCGCCCGGACCACCGGCCCCGCCTGCCCGAGCCCCGCTCGTACCCGTTCGGCTACACCCTCGACGACCTGGGCCCCGCCTGGACCCACACCCGCCCACTGCGCCCACTGGCGGACGAGGAACAGCCGACGCCGTAGCCCCGGGGGCTCCGCCCCCAGCCCCCCGCTCCTCAAACGCCGGAGGGGCTGAATTTGGCGGGGAGGCTGAACTTGCAGGCTGCGGCTGGATTTAGCCCCGCCAGGGGCTGGCTTTCAGGGGCGCGGGGAACTGCGCGAGCGGCCACGGCGGCGCGGCAGTCGAAAAACGACCGGGGGCCGGGGCTGGGGGCGCAGCCCCGAAAGGGGCGCGGGGAACTGCGCGAGCGGCCACGGCGGCGCGGCAGTCGAAAAGCGGCCGGGGTGCGGCGGGGGCGGAGCCTCCGTAGCCGTCCGCCAGGCCACGCGGCGGCAGCCTCAAATCGACACAGGGTGGGGAAAAGTCAGGGGTGGGCAGCACCCGAAGAGACCGGCTCACCCAGCACCCGCCCCGCCAACTCCACAGCAAGGCGCGGGACTTGGTCCCGCAACTCGACCTCCGCCGCAGCCCGCTGCACAGCAATCCCCGCCCGCCCGGCCGCAACAACCCGCGCCCGCTCCCGCACACCCTCCTCACGCGCCGCCACGATCAGCGCCGCCCCCTTCTCCAGCGCCACCCGCCGCACCCGCACCGCATCCTCCCGCGCAGCCGCAAGCACCTGATCACGCTCCTCCCGCAGAGCGCGGACATGGAAGTGCAGATCGCCCCTGAGACGTGCGTCCATCATGTCCTGACGCTCCGCCAGCACCCGCGCCATGCGCGGGGCCAGCACACGCCAGAAGAGCAGGAAGACCGCGCCGAAGGCGAGGGCAGCGACCGCGAAGTCTTCCACCTGGGGGTTCAACGGGCCTACGCCCAGGCCGAGTTCCTCCGGAATCACGTACACGCGCACGATCCTCCCCGAGCCGGAACGGCTGGACCACAGAGCCGACCGTGACAGTGGACACAGTGCTGCCACACTCCCTCCCCCACAGGTCTACCTGTAAGTAACTTCACCTGGTTGGATGTGGCGCGCACCCGTATCGCACCCGTATCCCCCACTGCCACGGGAGACCTCATGCCCCGCATCCCGGCCCGCCGCGCCTGCGGCGCCGCCCTCGCGCTCGCTCTCGCGGGCGGCGCGCTCGCCACGGCCGCCGCCGCTCAGCCGGCCGCCGCCTCAGCCGTCGAGAAGAGCTCCGCGCAGTCCGCGCAGAACCTCGAGGTGCTGACGTACAACACCTTCCTGTTCAGCAAGTCGCTGTACCCCAACTGGGGCCAGGACCACCGCGCCGCCGAGATCGTGAAGGCGCCGTTCTTCCAGGGCCAGGACGTGGTCGTGCTGCAGGAGGCCTTCGACAACTCCTCGTCGGACGCGCTGAAGCAGCAGGCCGCGGCCGCCTACCCGCACCAGACGCCCGTCGTGGGCCGCAGCAAGGACGGCTGGGACGCCACCGGAGGCAACTACTCGACGACCACGCCCGAGGACGGCGGCGTGACGGTGCTCAGCAAGTGGCCGATCCTGCGCAAGGAGCAGTACGTCTTCGCCGACGCCTGCGGCGCCGACTGGTACTCCAACAAGGGCTTCGCCTATGTGGTCCTCGACGTCAACGGGCAGAAGGTCCATGTGGTCGGCACCCATGCGCAGTCGACCGACCCGGGCTGCGGCGACGGCGAGGCGGTACGGATGCGCAGCGCCCAGTTCAAGACCATCGACGCCTTCCTCGACGCGAAGAACATCCCCGCGTCCGAGCAGGTCCTGGTCGCGGGCGACCTCAACGTCGACTCGCACGGCGGCGAGTACGCCTCGATGCTGCAGGACGCGGGCCTGGACGGGGCGGACTCCCGGACCGGGCACCCGTACTCCTTCGACACGGAGGAGAACTCCATAGCCAAGGACCGCTACCCGGACGACCCGAGCGAGGACCTCGACTACGTCCTGCACCGCAGCGGCCACGTCCGGCCCGAGGGCTGGAACAACGACGTGATCAAGGAGCAGAGCGCGCCCTGGACGGTCTCCAGCTGGGGCACGGAGTACACGTACACGAACCTCTCCGACCACTACCCGGTGACCGCGTCCGGGAAGTAGCCCCTCCCCACACGTGCGCACGGCACACGTGGGCCCCGCACATGGGCGCACCGCACACGTAGGCCCCGCACATGTGGGCAGAGCACATAAGGCGGCGGCCCCGTCCCGAGGGGTTCTC
>NZ_JASCIQ010000070.1 GCF_029968035.1 Streptomyces cavernicola
TGGGCCCGTCGTCAACTGGTTACTGCGCAATCAGGTGGTCAGGTGCGTGCCGGCTGGCACTCAGGCCCGCACGGTGTGGGGAGGGGCAGGCCCCGCCGCGGCCCGGAGACGGCATGTCGGTGGTCCCGTAGACGAGTGTGACGCTCACCGGGCCGGTGACGGGTCGAAAGTGAGCCGACCGGTCATCGGCGAGTGGATCCGCCCGACACTTTCCCCCGTGTGTCATGCGGGTGCGCGCCCGGCGCGGACGTGGCGACAGCTCGTCCGCGCCGGTGTGGATTCCGTGAACCACGGTCGGTCCGGCCACGAGCGATGCGGCGAACGGTGTGAGGTCATGCCGGCGGCGCTCGTTCTGGAGATGTTGGCCAAGGACACCGCAGCGCGCGCACCCTCCTCCCCTACGGCCGCTTCGCCAGATTCCAGTGGCCAGGAACGGCGGAAGCCCTCCCAGCCTGCCGCCTCCACCACGGCCCAGGCCCAGCAGTCCGAAGCGCCCATGGCCGACGAGCAGGGCAGCCAGTCAACGGAACCGGGCAAGAAGGCCGCGCGAGACCAGCAAAAGGCTGCCGAGGAACAGCGGAAATCTGCCGAAGAAACCGGGAAGCAGCAGGAGAAGGCAGCGAAGAAGGCTGCGGAGCAAGAAAGCTGACGGTGCACTGCGTTACACCGACCCTTTTTCGGCTTGATAAGGTCTGACGCTCTGTCCCCAGCGGTCGCAGAACTCCAGGCGGCCCGTTCTCAAAACGGCCGTGAACGACTCAACCGGGGCCAAGTCCTTTGAGGGGGCGGCATATTGCGCCCGATTCGTGAATTCGGCGCGCACGCAATGTGCCGCTCCCTGTCGCTGATCGCCGAGAAGATCACCGGACTCATGTAACGCGCGGGCCGCTCTCCGACGCAGAAGACAGTACGGGCCGTGCCCCGTACTCGAACCACGGCTGTTGCCCCACGCGGCAGCAGAGCGTGGTTCGTCTCTGTATCCGAGGCGTGAATGCGCCGGATTGGTATCCCCCCATGAGTGACTTCGACCCCTACTCCCGGCAGCCGCACAACGGCCCGGACCCGTACGGACACGGACCTGCCCCCACTCCTGGCCACGGGCCCCACCCCGCGGCCGCCCCGGCTCCGCAGCCGGCCTACCCCGCCGGTCCCGCCCGCCGTGAACGTCCCCGGGACGGTTCAGGGCAGCGCCACGCCGCCCTGCTGATCCAGTCGATCGGCGATGTCGCGGCCGCGTTCCTCGGCCTGTGGATCCTGCTGTACCTCCTCGACGCCAACCGCGCGAACCCGTTCGTCGGATTCGTGCAGGGCACGGCCGAGTGGTTCGGCTGGTGGGCCCAGGACATCTTCACGATGGACGTGGAAGGGCTGCGCGTTCTCCTCAACTACGGCCTGCCCGCTGTGATCTACCTGGCACTTGGGCACGGCATCGCGACCTGGATGCGCCGCCTCTGATTCACAGGGAAAAATGCGCCGAGGACGCCACTTCGACCTGCAATATGGAGACCCGAAGCAGATTTTGCGGCCGCCGATCGGACTGCCTCTTCCCCCCTCCACCGGGCTCCATTCACACAGGTCGTTTGCGGCGTCCTCGCGCGCGTGCGCAACGAGGCAGAGGTCCGCCTGGACGGCAAACGCCCCGTCCGCACCGCCGTGCGCCCCGGCGACGAGGTGACCCTGACGTACTGGAAGGGCAATATCCGGACCGTCGCGCACGGGGCCGCCGTCCAGGAGACCTGGGACTCTCCGTCCAGGAACTGGCGACTGCCGGCGGCGTTCGGCTTCCTCCTCCTGCCCCTCGGACTGCTCCTGCTCGGACTGGCCCGGCGGGGCAAATACCGCTACCCGTACGCGAAGAGCATCGTCTCCGGGCCGATGGCTGCAGCCTGCCTGGCCGCTCTCTGCGTGGGCGTCACGGGATTCACCGGCAGTACGACGGCCACCGGCCTGCGGCAGGCCCTGCTCGTCACGGCGGCGAGCATCCCGCCCTTTCTGCTGATCTCCCTGCTGTTCGCCGGGTGGCTGGTACGGCGCGCACGGCGCGATGCGGGCACCCGGGACGTGGTGCCCGCAGAGCCGACGGGACGGCAGGTCGTACGTGCGACCCTGCTCGGCGAAGTCCCGTACAGCATCCCCGGGTTCGGACTCCTCGTCCTGGGCGACGGACCTCCGACGGCCACATCCGACCCGGCCGGCTGGGACGACCCGAACGCCCCAACGGCCCGCAGCTGCCCGGCAGATGCTGCCGTCGCCTCACCGCGCACCCGCCGCCGATCCCACCTGAATCGCACGCGCCGACTCCCTTTGTCAGTACCTGATGCCAAGCTGGCTGCCGGAGTCCGAATAGCTCTCTGGGGGACGAAGAAACATGACCGCAGCCGACCTCGGTCCGCTGGACATCACCCGCCGCAGTGCCGACGAACCAATACGCATCAACGGAGACACCATCGGCAAGCTGGGCGCGTTCTGGAGCTGGGCATGCTCTGACCTGGCCAACAACACCATGCGCGGCATCCTCGCCGAGTACCTCGTGGCCACCGCCCTGGGCGCGGAGACCGGTACGCGTACCGAATGGGACATCGTCGACATCCGCACGCCCGAGGGGTGGCGCGTCGAGGTCAAGTCGGCGGCGTACCTGCAGTCGTGGAGGCAGAGGCGGCTCTCGGAGATCTCGTTCTCCATCGCGCCGGCCGCCGGCTGGGACAACCAGACCGGCAAGACCTCGACCGAAGTGCTGCGGCGCTCCGACGTGTACGTGTTCTGCCTGCTGCACCACCAGCACAAGCAGACGCTCGATCCCCTGAACCTCGACCAGTGGACCTTTTACGTCCTGTCCACCCGGACCCTCGACGAGAAGTGCCCGAGCCAGAAGCGCATCGGCCTGGCCAGCCTCAAGCACCTCGATCCGGCGGAGACCGACTTCACCGGCCTGCGAAACACAGTCGCGTTGTACGTCGAGGAAACGTTCGGGGCCAGTGGAGGGACCACCGGCAGTCCTGGAAGGAGAGAGCCTTCATCACCCTGCTGACGACGCAGGCGGACCGGAAACGCCCTTAAGGGCCCGTGTGCGCGTGCGGGGCATGCACCTTGCCCGCCTTCCGGCCTTTCTCCACGACCACGAACTGCCCCATCATCCCCAGATCCTCGTGGAACAGGAGATGGCAGTGGTACATGTACGGAGTGTCCGGGTCCGCCGGCCCGTCGAAGCGCATCGCCAGCTTCACCGTCGTGTTCCCCGGGACGAAGACCGTGTCCTTCGCGCCGCGCAACTCGGCCGGCGGTTCCTTGCCGTCCACCTCCAGCACGCGAAATTGCACATCGTGGATGTGGAAGTTGTGGGGCGTGCTGTGCTCGTTGCGTACGGTCCAGGTCTCCGCGGTGCCTCGGGTGACGGTCTCGTCGATCCGGCCCATCTCCATCTTCTTGCCGTTGATGCCGGAGGTGAGCAGGCCGAAGAACCGTCCGCGCACGGAGTCCGACCCGTCCGGAACCTCCAGTTCGCCCAGGGCGGCGGGTAGTTCGGGAGAGTCCCGCAGCGTCTTCTTCGCCCGCAACTGCAGTACGTCGAAGGAGTCGTCACCGCCCGCGAAGCGCGTCGACCAGGAGTCCGCGTAGGAGTCGTTCGGGAAGCTGCGCAGAGTGGTCCTCTCGCCCGGCTTCATCCGCACCACGATCTCCGCTCGCTCACCCGGCGACATCCGGATCCGGTCCATCCGGGTCGCCTTCTCCAGCAGGCCGCCGTCCGTCCCGATCAGCGCGAAGTCCCGGGCGTCGGAGAATCCGAAGTCGTATATGCGCGCGGTCGAGGCGTTGAGGAGCCGCAGCCGTACGAGCTCGTCGCCGACCTCCTTGTACGGATCGAGGGTGCCGTTGACCATCGTCCGGTTCCCGAGGAACCCGGTGTCCGACATCAGCTTGTGGCCGTGGTCAAACTCTGCCCCGTCGAACTTCACGTCCTGGACGATGACCGGCAGATCGTCGACACCGTACTTCTTCGGCAGCGCCAGACGGCCGGACTTCTCGTCGTCGAGGAGGAACATCCCGGCGAGCCCCCGCTGCACATGCTTCTCCGTCTTGCCGTGCGGATGCGGGTGGTACCAGAGGGTCGCGGCCGGCTGGTTCACGGTCCAGTGCGGCGTCCAGGTCGCGCCGGGGGCCACCATCTGGTGTGGGCCGCCGTCCATTTCTGCGGGCAGGTGCATTCCGTGCCAATGCACGGTGGACTCCTCGCCCAGGGAATTCTTGATCTTCGCCTGGACCTTCTCTCCGCGCGCAGCACGGAGCGTGGGCCCGAGGTAGTCCCCGTTGAAGCCCCAGGTCGACGTCTTCTGCCCGGCCCGGAACTCCTTCTTCCCAGCCCTCATCGTCAGATCGAAGACGCGGGTCCCATCGCGCTTCACCACTGATTTCGCGAGCGGCGGCACTTTCAGCTCGTTGTTGAAGTCGGTTGAACCCACAGTGGACACCTTGGCGTCGGAGTACAGCCACAGGAACCCGCCGCCGAGCGCGAGGCAGATGGCGACGACCATCGTCGTGAGGAGAATGAGGACGCGCTTCAGACGAGACATGCCTCCAGCGTCCCGGCGGGCCCCCGCAACGACATCAGGGAAGAGCCCCGATCCGACCCCGAATCAATTCCCATGTCCCTTAAGGGTTTCCCTGGTTCGACCTGGGGCTGACGAAAAGCACCGGGCACCGGCAGCAGTCGGCGCAGCAGGCGTGGTCGCATCGGAGGGCGCATGCCGGCCCCGGACGTGATCCGAGCCCAGATTCGCGAGCTCTCCGGGTACCTCAATGCCCTGCGCACGACGATCGCGACACGTGAACGCAGCCCTGCCGACCCATGAGGGCCACCGAATCTACGGAGCAGCGGCCACACTGGTGAGCACCAGGGACGGTGGCTCGTCCGGGGCGCGGAACTCCACCGTCGACTCCCCGCTCGGGTAAAGCTGGACGCCCGTGACCTTGCGGCGTCCGCCGTCCTTGATGTCCAGCATGATGAAGTCGCTCGACGCGCTGTCGACGTACTCCCACCGGCCGCTGAAATCACCGGGACTTGAGGACCCGTCAGTCGACACGTCGGTGGCCGAGAACGTCCCGTCGGAACCGAGCGTGATCTCGCCGCCGGTCTCTTCGTTGCGGTACACGCCGGGCAGTTCGTCGGGGTCGAGCGAGTCCGTACACCCTGAGGTGAGTACCGCAGAAGCGGTCAGTGCGGCGACGAGCCACCGTCGCCCTGTCCCCTGATCTTCACTGCCCTGGTACTCCAGCCGTAGATCGTGATTTTCATGCCGTGGCTGCCTGGCACCGATAGTGACAGGTGCAGGTCGGGCTGCCTGGCGACGGCGCCAGGGTGGACCAGGCGAGACGGTGTGCGGTGTCGAGCCTCGGCAGTGGCGCTTCGACCTCCGTGGGCTCGACGTCCACGAGTGGCCCCACCGAATGGGCCATCGCCGGCGCCGACAGGCGTTCGACGACGGTCCGCGGTGGCCCCACCCTGTGACCTCGCCCGCAGGCCAGCGGCGGTGGGGCCGCTTCGAGCGATCACGTGCTGCTCACCGTGGAGCTGGGCCAGGTGACCAGTCTGGGGCCAGGTGACCAATGACGAGGGGGCCGGAAACGACGTCCGCGCCACCTCCGCTACGACGCCGTCCGGGATCGCTAGTCTGCCCCCGACCCCTCACCCCTCCCAGCTGTTGTCCGGAGGCACCATGCTCGACCACCTCTCCATCCAGGTCGCCGACCCGGACGCCTCGGCGGCGCTCTACACCGCGGCCCTGGCTCCGCTCGGGGTCCGGGAGACGATGCGCTACGAGCGCGACGGTGCGCCCGTGATCGGCCTGTCCGGCCCGGACGGGGCCCCGCACTTCTGGCTTGGGCAGGCCGGCGGGGCCGGCAACCGCGAGGTGCACATCGCGTTCACGGCGGCGAGCAGGGAGCTGGTGGACGAGGTGCATCGGGCCGCCGTCGCCGCGGGGGCGGAGATTCTGCATGAGCCGCGGGTGTGGCCCGAGTACCACCCCACCTACTACGGAGTCTTCTTCCGCGACCTCGACGGCAACAACGTCGAGGCCGTCAACCACGGCTTTCCGGCGGCCTAATACTCCAACCGACAGACCGTCACCTTCATGCCGTGGCTGCCGGCGCCGATAGCGACAGGTGCAGGACCGGGCTTGGTGGCGACGGCGCCAGGGGGACCAGGTGAGACGGTGTGCGGTGTGCGGTGTGCGGTGTCGAGCGTCGGCCGACCTACGCCTCCGTGAACGCGTCCTCGACCTGATCCAGCCGGTCCGTCCACCAGTGCAGCAGCGCCTCGCCGGCCGTGAACAGCTCGTCGCACGAGTGATCACCGCTCCGTATGACAGGTCGGCATCGTCCGCGGACGGCCCAGGCCCGGGTTCCCGTACCCCGGCCTGGGCCCTCCCGTTTCCGGGATCCGCGCTCCTAGCCGACGTCAGGGAGCGGCTGAGGCGTTATCGGCGGGTGTCCCTGGAGGCTGCTGCCCAGGTGGGGCTGACCCTCGGTCGACAGCAGGTAGGACGTCGGGGTCAGGCTGCGCGCTCCGGTGGCCGTGAGGGTGATGTCCGATCCGAGGAGCGTGGTGAGCGCGCCGCTCTCACCGTCCTCGCCCAGCGCCGCGACGGTGAGGTCCTTCCGGCCGTCACCGTTGAGGTCGCTGAGCAGCAGTCGGGAGCCGAAACCGTCGCCGGCCTCGTTCTCGCCGGGCACGCCCTCGGTGCCCTGGTCGAATACCTGGCGGTTGGTCGTCGTGAGCCCGATGGAGCCGCCGTACATGACGGTCACGTGCCCGGCGTCGGCGACGGTGTCAGTGTCAGTGTCCTCGTTGGGGTCGCCGACGGCGAGGTCGTCGTGACCGTCGCCGTTGATGTCACCCGCGGCGAGTCCGGCGCCGAACTGGTCGTACAGGTCGCCGTCGCCCGGGGTGTCGAAGTCGTCCTGGGTGAGGGTGTACCTCTCGACGTCGTCCACCGTCCAGGTGGGGTCGGTCTGGGAGACGGGGCGGCCCGGGACGTAGGTGATCTCGCCACCGTGCTCGCCCTCACGGCCGAGGACGATGTCCCCGTAGCCGTCGTTGTCGAAGTCCCCGAAGACCGAGGAGTAGCCACCGCGGTAACCGACCTGCAGAGGCGAGGAGTTGAGGCCCAGCGTGCTTGCGTCACCCCCGCTCCGATAGAGCTGGGAGTGGTTGAACAGCAGGTCGTCCGCGCCGTCGCCGGTGACGTCACCGGACGTGAGGGCGACGACCTCGCCTCCCCAGGCGTTCAGGTTGCCCAGCGGGTAAGTACCGCTGTCGGCACCGTCGTTGGCGATGCCGCCCGCGTACAGCCAAGCCTGGGCCGAGGTGTTGCCGGCGGCCAGGTCGTCCTTGCCGTCGCCGTTGAAGTCACCCGCGGCGAGGGTCCGCCCGTGGGCGTCCTGATCGGAGCTCGTGGGATCGGCGAGTGTGGCGCTGCCCCGCAGGCCGTCCCGGGAGCCCCACAGGATCTGGACGAGGCCGGCGTCCTGATCGTCGCCGACGTCCTCTCCTGGGGCACCGGTGGCGAGATCGTCGAAGCCGTCGTGGTTGAAGTCGGCGATGGCCACGGAGAATCCGAAGTGGTCACCGGCCGCCGCCTGCCCACCGACGCCTTTGGAGTTCTGGGTGAAAGTGACCCGCTCGTCCTGGCCCGCGCCCGCGCCCGCGGCGGAGCCGTACGCGACGGTGACGGCCCCGGCACCCGCCAGACCGTCGACCGGGGCGTCGGGGGCGGAGGCGGCGAGGTCGATGTAGCCGTCGCCGTTGAAGTCCCCGTCGCGGCCGGACACCGAGGCGCGGTCGCCGGTCGCCGCGAAGGCGCTGCCCGCGAGAGCGGGGACCAGCAGGCCGCCCGTCAGGGCAGCGAGAGCGATGGCCGTTGCCATGCGGTGGTTACGTCTCGACGAGGGCTGTCTTCCCTCTTCAAATATCACGCAATGTCTCCCGATGTGAAAACGCGTCGGCCCCCCGGTCGGGGAGCCGTGAACCTGTCGTGGGGGGAGAACGAACGTCAAACGTGGGGGGAGAGAACGAACATCACTACAGACATCCGTCCGGCCGACTGTCGATCATGACTGAGCCGGCGCGCAACAATAACCGGTTTCGCCGACACTCATGCCCCAGAAGTCACGGGCGTTCATCACAGAACTGTCGGTTGGCCAGGCCCAGTTCAGACGTCGCCTCGTCCGTGCCCGGCAAGAGGGCACGACCTCGAGGTCGGCAGTGCCCAGCGAGGCTTCTAGCATCTCCAGCATGTCCATTTACGCAGTACGGATCGATGCTCTCCAAGGAGGCCCCGCGAACCTCGCCCAGTACCGCGGCAAGGCCGTCCTCGTCGTCAACGTGGCCTCCAAGTGCGGTCTCACCCGGCAGTACGCCGAGCTGGAACAGCTCCAGAGGAAGTACGCGGCACGGGGATTCACCGTCCTCGGCGTCCCCTGCAATCAGTTCGCGGAGGAAGAGCCCGGAACGCCCGAGGAGATCGCGGAGTTCTGCTCGTCCACGTACGGGGTCACGTTCCCGCTGACCGAGAAGGTCGAGGTGAACGGACCCCGGCGGCACCAGCTGTACGCGAAGCTCGTACGCGCAGCAGATGCGGACGGCCACAAGGGCGACATCCGCTGGAACTTCGAAAAGTTCCTCCTCGCCCCCGACGGCACCGTCGCCGCCCGCTTCTCCCCGCAGACCACCCCGGACTCGTACGAGATCGTGGAGGCGCTGGAGGAGATCCTGCCCGCCTGACCCGCTCGGCCGGCTCCCCCTGCTTCCGTGCCTGGAGCTGGGCGCCTGCCCCTGTCCCGTCCCCGCCACTGCCACTGCCACTGCCGTCGCTGGACTGCAGACGCCGCCAACTTTTCTGCCCTGCAGGCGATTTGGGATGTACGTGAGCGACAGGGGACTCGGGGGAGGAGGAGTCGCTCGCCCTCAGCATCAGCAGGTACGTGCGCACCCTGGAGGGCGGACGCCCTCCTCGTGTTGCGGTCGAACAGCGGTTCTGGTCGAGTGGAGTAGCAGGGATGCGTGCCGATGGAGGGGTTCCCGCCAGGCGCGGGCTCCGGATGGTGGCGTCGCTCCCTCAGCCTCGATCCGGAAGTGCGCGACATGCGAACTACTCCCTCCCGACGTCTGTGCGCAGCTGCACTGCTGGTGGCGTCCGTACTCACTCCGGTGATGGCGACTCCTGCCACCGCCGACATCGCGCCCCACGTCGCGGGCGCCGACCGGCAGGGCCAGGACGAGTGCCCACCGGGCCAGCTCGGCCGCGACCTGACCGCTCGGCTGGACAAGGCCATCGAGGACGTCCGCCGCGAGGCCGACATCCCCGGTGTCGCCGTCGGACTGTGGATGCCGGGCAAGGGCTGCTACGTCCGCGCCACCGGGCTCGCCGACAAGGCGGACCGCGAGCCGATGACCACCGATCTGTACACACGGATCGGCAGTGAGACCAAGACCTTCACGGTCACCGCGCTGCTCGAGCTCGTCGACGACCGGCGGATCCAGCTCGACGACCCGATCTCCCGGTACGTCGACGGGGTGCCGAACGGCGACCGGATCACGCTGCGCCACCTCGCCGAGATGCGCAGCGGACTGTTCCCGTACACCGAGGACCCGGGTTTCGTGCGCGGTGTGCTGAGCGACCCGAGCCGCTCCTACACGCCGCAGGAAGTGCTCGCGTACGGCTTCAAGCACAAGAACACCTCCGCGCCGGGCAAGCAGTTCCAGTACTCCAACACCAACCTGGTCCTCCTCGGGCTCGTGATCGAGAAGGTCAGCGCCAAGCCTGCCGCCGACTTCATCCGGGAGCGAGTGATCCGCCCGGCCGGCCTCGACCACACGGTGTTTCCCAGCGGCTCCGAGTTCCCCGATCCGCATGCGCGCGGCTACACCAACCAGACGACGAGCGGCAAGATCGAGGACTCCACCGACTGGAACCCCAGCTGGGCCTGGACGGCCGGGGCGATGATCTCGAACCTGCACGACCTGCACCGCTGGGCCAAGGTCGTCGCCACCGGGGAGCTGCTCAGCCCGCAGACCCAGAAGCAGCGGCTTCGGACGCTGCCGACGGGTTTCCCCGGCACGAGCTACGGCCTCGGCATCTTCGAGAGCGACGGCTGGATCGGGCACAACGGCTCCATCCCGGGCTACGAGAGCGTGACGGTCTACCTCCCTTCACAGAAGGCGACGTTGGTGGTGCTGCTCAACACCGACGTCACCCATGAAGGCCAGGAGCCGTCCTCGCTGGTCGCCCGAGCGATCACCGAGATCGTCACCCCCGACAACGTCTATGACCGCGCGGTCCCTCCGCGCTAGAGCATGGGCGCACACTTCACTCCAACTCCCCCTCTCTCATTGGGTGTTCATTGGGTGCTCAGGCGATGGCGTAGTCACCCAGGGCCGGTTCCAGCAGGTCGAAGGCCGTGGTCGCTTCTCTCGTGATGGTTGCGGTGATCTCCGCGTCGGGGTTTTCAGCGAGGGTCAGGTCCTGGATGCGCTGAAACAGGATGCGGTGGACCGCACCGAGGAGTCCGGCGGCGGTCTGGACCGAGATGTCCTCCGGCGGTACGCCGACGGCTTCGGCGAGGGCTTCGGCGAGGGCGTGTTCGCGCTGGTCGTGGAGGCCGCGGAGGCAGGCGGACAGGGTGGGGCTGTCGGCGATCATGCGGGCGAACTCGGGCCCGGAGAAGCCGGCGACGGGGTCTGCAGCCGTGGCGGCTTCGGCGAAGGCCCGACGAAGGGCGGCGAGGGCGGACTCGCCGGGCTGTCTTTCGCTCACCATCCGGGCCAGCGACTCGACGAAAGCGTCCTGGTGGTCCAGGGCCAAGTCCTCTTTGCGGGCGAAGTAGTTGGTGACCGTCTTCTTGGCGACGCGCGCGGCGATGGCGATCTCCGCGACGGTGGTCCGCTCGAAGCCCTGGGCGATGAACAGGCGGGTGGCGTGGTCGGAGATGAGCTGCCGGGTCTCCTGCTTCTTGGCTTCGCGCAGGCCGGTCGGCTGTGCGGACGATGCGGAAGGTGCGGACTGCGTGGACGGTGCGGTGTCGGTAGCCATGGAGCAATCTTACCCCCGTCGCATTTTTACGTTGACACCCATGAACCTCTCGGGCTAACTTTACTCCCGTTGTAAGTTTGCGACGACAGGACGAAGAGGAGGATCCATGCGCGAACTCCCCGCCCGCACCACGGTCATCAGCCTCACCGGCGATCTCTGCGAGGCCCCGGCTGGACGGGACGGCAGCAGCTCCGCGCCGGGCGCGACGCCGATTCCCGGCCTGGCCGGGATGCCGATGCCGATCCCGAAGCCGCCGCCGACCCCGACCCCGGCATCGAGGGGCCGTGATCGGCGGCAGCTCTCCCGGGCAGCAGCCGCTCGCCCCCGGCGGATCACCCCGGCGGCCCGCAACCTGCCGCGTCGCAGCGGTTATTGACCCCGCCGCCCCCGACGCTCACGTCCGACCGCCTCGCCCCCTCGGGCACCTCGCCCACTTCGCCTTCCTGGGACGTCTGGGATGTCTGGGACGCCTGGGACGTCTGGCTCCGCGAGTCCAATCCATCCGCTGGCCATGAGGAGAACCTCTTGCAGATCACCACGTCCACCGTCTCCCTCACCGTCGACGACGTCGCCGCGTCCCAGCGGTTCTTCACCACCCACCTCGGCTACGTCGAGCAGGCCGCCGCCGAGGGGTTCGCCTCCCTCTCGCGCGACGACGCGGCGGTCGACATCGTCCTGCTCGCACGCGGCAACGAAGTGCTGCCCGCCGACCAGCGCGACCAGCGGGCCTCTGGCCTGATCCTCGCCTTCACCACGACCGGCATCCACGACGAGGAGAAGCGGCTGCGCGGCGAGGGCGTGCAGATCACCATGCCGATGCGCGAAGAGCCCTGGGGCGAGCGCCTGTTCCAGATAACCGACCCCAACGGCGTCGTCGTCCAGTTCGTCGAGTGGGTCACCCCCACCGACGCCCAGTACGCCTGACGGCAACCACCCGGCCATGCCACAACCCGGCCAGACCGCTGGTGGCGGTAGGCGGAGGCGAGCGCGTCGGCCCAACTGCCGGTCAGCGGTAGGCGCATACGGGATTCGGAGGTGCGCGCGTGGTGGTGGGAGGCGGCTTCCTGGCGTCGGCGTCTGCTTACCCAGCTCGCCCGTCTCGGTCTGGCGCCCACTGAGTACGACCCGGGTGGCCGGCTCCGTCGTGGCCAGGGCGTAAGCGATCGACCGGCCCAGCACACCGTGCCATGGCCCGGTGGCGAGCAGCCGTTCCTTGCTGCTGCTCGCGTTCTGTCCTCGCGGGCCGAATGATCCCCCGAACTTGATCACTCACGAGCCAAAACCCGTAGGTGGGGCGGAACTTGGCCTGATTGCGCTCGCCGCCGAGCGGACGTCGCGCGCAGTGTGCGGTCGCGCCCGCCCGAGGCCCCCTTCGTCAGGAAGTGAAGCAATTGCCGAAGCCACCGAAACCGAAACCGGAACCCGAACCCGGGCCCGGATCCGGCCGCGAACCCGGGCCCGGACCGCGGTCCACGCCGAAGCAGGCAAGCGAGCTGCAGGACGTCTACGAATTTCTCGACGCGATCCGACTACGGCCGGGGATGTGGTTGCGCGGATGCTCGTTGCTGCATCTCGAATCGATGCTGGTCGGCTACCGGCTCGCTCTGAACCTTCACGGTGCGGGCGATGACTGGCCCTTCTGGAGCCCTGGTGACCAAGGGCGCTTCGCCGCATGGCTGGGGCGGCGCTCGGGTCAGCACAGCTCGTTGGGCTGGGCCATGGAGATCGAGCGGGAGGCGGAGGCGTCCGGCCGGGAGCCCGTCGACCTGTTCTTCTGCCTCTTCGACGAGTACCGGGCGGCGGTTGGGCGACCCGCCGCCGGTCCCACGTCACAGGGCTGAACAGCCTTGTGCAGTACGGCTGTTGTCAGGGGCGCCAGTCGAAGGGGAAGTGCTTGCTGGAGCCGCCCCGGTACGGGTGGGAGAAGTCGAAGCCCTCTGCATGGTCGCCGTCGACGACTCCCCAGGTGGCGATCTGGCCGGGGCCGACCTCCGCGCCGGGTGCGTTGACGAGTTGGACGCGGTGGGCGGGGTCGGATGTGGGGCCGGTGAGTGCGGTGGCGCCGACGGCCACCTTGTCGGCGACGTCGGCCCGCCAGTACGCGAGGTCCTCGGCGGCGTCGAAGCGGATGGGGGCGTACCGGACTTCGCGGAGGTCGCTGATGAGCGAGCCGAACTGGCCGGGCCAGCCGCCGGCGCGACCGGCGAAGATCTGCTCCAGGGCGTCGCGTTGGGCCTGGTCGCCCTTGGAGTCGATGTAGAACATGGCCTTCATCGTCGCGTCGGGGTCCCCGATCCACATGTTCCCGGTGAACTCGCCCAGCGCGACCACGCCCAGGCCGTCGAGGCGTACGTCGCCGAAGTGCCCCTCATGCACCTGCCATACGAGGGTGAAGAGGCAGTCCCCGTGTGTCGGGGCCTGGGCGAAGGTGCAGGGGCAGGGCAGTGCGCAGCTGCACACGTCGAACCACTCGCCCCGCAGGTGCCAGTCGGGGGTCGCGTTCTCACCGGTCTCACCGGTCTTGCCGACCTCGGTGTTCTCGCCGATCTCGGTGTTCTCGCCGATCTCGCCGATCTCAGCGTTCTCGCCGGGGCGGGCGATGGTGCGGATGTCACTGGCGGGGATGGGCTCCGCCGCTGCCGACCTTGCCGATGCAGTGCACATAGTGGCCTCCTCGTGATCCATGACAGCGATGACCAGTGATACCCCCAGGGGGTATCGCCGGGCGATGAGGAGAGATTAGGCGGGCTCAATGCTGGGCGTCAAGTACCCCCCTGGGGTATAAGCCGAGGGGTGGAGGCTTCGTGGGCCGCCACCCCTCGGTCTTTCTGCTCCTCCGGCGCGACGCCATATCCGGAGCGGTCCGGAGCGGTCCGGGTCAGCCCGGATCAATCAGTCCTGGTCAGCCCGGACCAGCCCGGACCAGCCCGGGTCAGTCCTTGCCGAGCAGGTCGTTCATCCTGGCGATCTCGGCGCTCTGGGACTTGATGATGGCGTCGGCCATCTTCTTGGCGTCAGGGAAGGAACCGTCGGCCTTCTCCGTCTTCGCCATGGTCACCGCGCCCTCGTGGTGCTTGATCATCAGCTCCATGAAGGCGGTGTCGAAGGCCTTGCCGGACGCCTTCTCCAGCTTGCCCATCTCCTCGGGCGTCATCATCCCGCCCATGCCGTGCGCGGAGTGGTCCATGGCGCCGTCCTTCGGCACCTCCTCACCCCACTTGGTCAGCCACCCGGACAGGGTCTTGATCTCCGGGTCCTGGGCCTTCTCGATCTCCTCGGCGAGCTTCTTCACGTCGTCCGACCCGGCGCGGGACTCGGCGAGGTCGGCCATCTCCACGGCCTGGCGGTGGTGGGGGATCATCCCCTGGGCGAAGGCGACGTCGGCGGCGTTGTGCTCGCCCTGCTTGGCCGGCGAGGACGCGGCCGGAGACTTCGAGGCCGAGCCGTGGCCGTCGTGCGCGGCGGCGTCGCCGTCGCCGCTCGAGCCGCAGGCGGCCAGAACGAGCGCGGCCGCACCTGCGGCGGCGACGGCGGCGGCACGGCGGATGCGGGAACGGTTCCTGCTCATGGTGATGCAACTCCTTGGTACGCAGCCCTAGTTGGCATGCGTTGTCCGTACGGAAGGAATGAGGGCGTTTCTCCGAGCACGGCGGCGCGCACGCCTCACTGGCTCGTGGCTCAAGGCCCGAGCGAGCGACAGGTGGGGCAGCGCCGTGCGGGGCGCTCTAAATCCGCAGGAGTTGGAGTTCGGCCAGGTCGGGCGGCGCCCGCTGGCTCTCGGTCGAGCGCACCGCGCTGAGCGGCGGTACGGCGATCGCGGACGCAGCGTCCATGGCGGCCGCGAGGGCCGGAGGCGCGTACGGGGCGCCGATCCCTGACGCCGCGCAGGTCGCGTCCGCGTGGTCCGCGTGGCCCGAGCCCCCGGCGTCGTGCGCGCAGCCCGCGGCCTCTTGAGCGGCGGCTGCGCGGTGCTCGCCGGGCTCGCGGGCCGTGGACGTACCGTGCGCGCCGGGGGCGCTGTGCGAAGCGGGGGCGCTGTGCGAAGCGGGGGCGCTGTGCGAAGCGGGGGTGGCGTGCGAAGCGGGGGTGGCGTGCGAACCGACCTCGCCGTGTGCGCCGGTGGCCTCTGCGGGGGCCGTACGGGGTGCCGGGCCGGGGCCCAGGCCGTGCATCGCGAGGACACCCGTCAGCACCGCGAGCACCAGCAGCAGAAGGCCGCGCCCAGGGCGACGGCTCGTCGGCTGCACGGCAGAGGTCATGCGCTCATCGTACGGTCGGGGCTCGATCGCCTCTTCTTGCGGTACGGGATACGGGCCACCGGGGGGTACGGAGGCACGGAGGCGCGGGCGAACGCCCCAGACCCCACACCTCACGCCCCACGCCCCACGCCGCCCCCACGCCGCCCCGCACCCTCGACACTCACCGCGGAACCGCATGTCCGCAAGGTTCCGCGCGGTCCGTGAAGTCCACGCCGGTCTCGGCCCGCATCGCCCCGAAGAATCCGCGGCCCTGCGCCGACTGTCGGGATGTTCCCCAGCTGTAGCCCGGGGCGCAGGCCAGGAGCAGGGAGAGGGCCTCGCGGCCGACGCCGCGGCCCTGCCAGTGGGTGGCCACCGCGATGTTGCTGATGAAACCGGACCGGCAGACGGCACAGAGCCGGTAGTCAAGATGCCCGACGAGCTGATCGTCGGGGCCGACGGCCACCAGTACGCGTACGTCCGTCGGGGCCGTCAAAGCCGCCGGTGCCGCCGGGGGCTTCGGGCGGGTCGGGGCGGTCGGGGCCGTGAAGCGGAAGCGCACCGCCCCTCCTTCAGGGGTGGGGCGGCGGCGCATCCGCTTCAGTAGGCCGCTCATCTCACGGGTTTGTGCGAGCCACGCGAGTCGGCCTTGGCGGCCTTGTCGGCCTTGTCAGGCTTGTCGGACCTGTCGGGCTTTCGGAAGGCCCAGTCCATCTTGGGCTCCATGGCCCAGCGGAACATGCGTTGGACCGGTGGGGTGCACAGGGCCGTGATGAGGGCGGCGGCGAAGACGGTGACGCCGATCGCGCCGAGCGGCGTGTGGACCCAGTCGACCTCGTACCAGTCCCAGAAGCGGGAGCCCTTGGCGAGGAAGCCGTGCAGCAGATAGCCGTAGAGGGTGCCCGCACCGAGGGCCGTGACCCACATGTGGCGGCCCGGGACCCAGGCGAAGAAGCACGCCACCAGGATCAGCGAGCAGGCGAACATGCCGAGGGTCATGGGGAGGCCGACCCAGCCGGGCACGCCGAGTTCCTGCGCGCTGTCGCGGCGGTAGAACCAGGCGGCGTTCATGCGGGGCGCCGCCCAGTACGCGAAGACCAGGGCCGCGGCGAAGACCGGCACGGCGATGATGCGGGCCTCGCGGCGGCGGACCAGGCGGAAGTGCTCCGGCTTCAGGCAGAGGCCGAGCACGAAGAACGGCAGGAACTGCAGGACGCGTTGGAGGTCGAGGTCGTCG
>NZ_JASCIQ010000071.1 GCF_029968035.1 Streptomyces cavernicola
CGCTGCCTCAGCCGCTCAGCCGCTCAGCTGCTCAGCCGCAGTCGTCGCGCGGCGGTTGCGAAACGATCAGTCCGTATGTGTGTCCGCCAGCTCCACCTCTTCGCGGGTGACCCCGAGGAGATACAGGACGGTGTCGAGGAACGGCACGTTCACCGCCGTGTGCGCGGCCTCGCGCACCACCGGCTTGGCGTTGAAGGCGACCCCGAGGCCCGCAGCGTTCAGCATGTCCAGGTCGTTGGCGCCGTCGCCGATCGCCACCGTCTGCTCCAGCGGAACCCCGGCCTCCGCCGCGAACCGGCGCAGCAGCCGCGCCTTGCCCGCGCGGTCCACGATCTCGCCGGTGACCTTGCCGGTCAGCTTGCCGTCGACGATCTCCAGCGTGTTGGCCTGCGCGAAGTCGAGCCCGAGCCGCTCCTTCAGGTCGTCCGTGACCTGCGTGAACCCACCCGACACGACGCCCACTTGGTAGCCGAGCCGCTTCAGCGTACGGATCAGGGTGCGGGCGCCCGGCGTCAGCCGGACCTCCGTACGCACCTTGTCCACCACCGAGGCGTCGAGCCCCTCAAGGAGCGCCACGCGCGCGTGCAGCGACTGCTCGAAGTCCAGCTCGCCGCGCATCGCCGCCGCCGTCACCTCGGCGACCTTGTCCTCGCAACCCGCGTGCGCCGCGAACAGCTCGATGACCTCGTCCTGGATCAGCGTCGAGTCCACGTCCATCACGATCAGGCGCTGCGCCCTGCGGTGCAGACCGGCCGAGACCACCGCGACGTCCACACCCTGCACGGCGGCCTCTATGGCGAGCGCCGTCCGCAGCGGCTCGGTCTCCGTGCCGGACACCGCGAACTCCACGGCTGTGACCGGGTACTTGGCGAGCCGGAAGATCCGGTCGATGTTGCCGCCGACGTCCGTGATCCGCGCCGTGATCGCCGCCGTCGCCTCGGCGGTCAGCGGGTGCCCGAGCACCGTCACGTGCGAACGGCCCTCACCGCGCGGCCGGTTGTCGCCGATGCCGGAGATGATCTCGGCCTGCATCTTCAGGGAGTCGGCCCAGCTGTGCACCGTGGACCGCAGCTCGCCCTCGAGCCCGGCGGGCGGCGCGGTGACCAGTGCGCACAGCACTATCCGGCCACGTGTGACGACCTGCTCCAGATCGATCACGTCTACGGAGAAGGCGGCGAGGGTGTCGAAGAGCCCCGCGGTGATGCCGGGCCGGTCCTTGCCGAAGATCTTGACGAGGAGGGTGGGTACGTCAGCGGTGTGGGGTGGCTGCGATGCGCTCATGGTGCTCTTACGGTATCCGGCGCCCTGTGGCACGTGCCTGGGCGTCCCGGCCTACGGACACCTGAGCGGCCCGCGACCGACTGTGCGACCCCCGCCCGTCGAGCTTATTTGGGGTGCGCTTTCCCAGCCGTACGCATATGTCCCGGTCCTTCATGATCCGTACGTACTGATGGTTGATTCGAGTCGTCCGATGGGGTTTGCGGTCCTCAACGGCCGGGCGGCGCAAGGGTCGTGGCCGTCTTTCCACAGGCCCGACTTTCAGTCTGCGGGCGGAGCCTGGAATAGTTCCCCACGATGTTCGACATCCCTAGACTCCCCAAGACGGGGGCTAGCTCGGGGGACGACGTAGTGGGGCTGGAGTGCCGGAACTCGTACTGGAATTGAATGGACAGACCTGGACGCTTGATGTGTCCAGGTCGTATGCCGTCGGACGTGATCCGGGCGGTGATGTGGTCATCGACGACGCCCGGGTCTCCTGGCGGCACGCGACGATCAGCTGGGGTGGCCGAAACTGGGTCATCGAGGACCACGGCAGCACCAACGGCACGTTCGTGCAGGGCCACCGGGTCCAGCACGTCGAGATCGGCCCCGGCTCCGCCGTGCACCTCGGCAACGCCACCGACGGACCGTGCCTCAACCTCGCGGCCGCCGGCGCCGCGGCGGGCGTCGCCGCCCCGCAGCAGGCCCAGGCCGCCCAGGCCCCGCACCAGGCGCCCGCCCCGTACCCGCAGCAGGGCGCCCCGCAGCAGGCCGGCCCCGGCTGGCAGCAGCAGGCCCCGCAGCAGGCCTGGCCGCAGCAGCCGCAGCCCGGTGCCGGCCAGGCGCACGTGCCGCAGCAGCAGGCGCCGCAGCAGCACCCCGGCCAGCCCGGTCAGCAGTACGCGCAGCAGCCCCCCGCCGGCGCGGGCGCGCCCCCGGCGCAGGGCGGCGACCGCAGTCCCACCACGTTCCACCAGGTCGCGCTCGGCCACGTCATGCGCATCGGCCGTGCCCTGGAGAACGAGCTGGTCGTCTCCGACCTGCAGGTCTCCCGCCACCACGCGGAGTTCCACGCGACCCCCGACGGCCGCTTCGAGATCCGCGACCTCGGCTCGCACAACGGCACCTACGTCAATGGCCAGCCGCTGCCCAAGTCGGGCACCGTGCCGATCGGCCCGAACGACATCGTCGGCGTCGGCCACTCCACGTTCCGCCTGGTCGACGGGCGCCTGGAGGAGTTCGTCGACACCGGCGAGGTCTCCTTCTCGGCCCGCCACCTCACGGTCACCGTCGACGGCGGCAAGCAGATCCTCAAGGACGTCTCCTTTGGCGTACCGGAGAAGTCCCTGATCGCCGTGATCGGCCCCTCCGGCTCCGGAAAGTCGACGCTCCTCAAGGCGCTCACCGGCTACCGCCCCGCCAACCAGGGCGAGGTCCTCTACGACAACCGGAACCTCTACAAGCAGTTCGCCGAGCTCCGGCAGCGCATCGGTCTGGTCCCGCAGGACGACATCCTGCACAAGGAGCTGACCGTCAAGAAGGCCCTCAAGTACGCCGCCAAGCTCCGCTTCCCCGCCGACACCAGCGAGCAGGAGCGCGAGCAGCGGATCGACGAGGTCCTGCGCGAGCTGAAGCTCGACATCCACAAGGACAAGAAGGTCACGTCCCTGTCGGGCGGTCAGCGCAAGCGCGTCTCCGTCGCCCTCGAACTGCTCACCAAGCCGTCCCTGATCTTCCTGGACGAGCCCACCTCGGGCCTCGACCCGGGCATGGACCGCGACGTCATGCAGCTCCTGCGCGGCCTCGCCGACGACGGCCGCACCGTGCTCGTCGTCACGCACTCCGTGGCCGAGCTGGCGATCTGCGACAAGCTCCTGGTGATGGCGCCGGGCGGCTCGGTGGCGTACTTCGGCCCGCCCGAGGAGGCCCTGAACTTCTTCGGCTACAGCACCTGGGCCGACGTCTTCTCCGCCTTCGAGAACTACCGCGACTACGACTGGGCGGGCCGCTGGAAGGGCTCGCAGCACTACCAGATGTACGCCGCGGACATCGACGCCGCCGCCCCGCAGCAGCCCCAGCAGCAGTACATGCAGCAGCCGCAGCAGGCGATGATGCGCCCGCCGAAACCGCAGGGCTGGGGCTCACAGCTCTTCACCCTGATCCGGCGGTACGTCTCCGTCATCGCGTCCGACAAGGGCTTCCTCGCCCTGACGGTGATCCTGCCCGCCGTGCTCGGCGCGGTCAGCCTCCTGATCGACCCGGACAAGGGCCTGCTCGTCAACGAGAAGGTCAACCCGGTCAACGGCCTGCACGTCCCGAACGGCACCGCCACCACGGTCCTGCTGATCCTCGCGGTCGGCGCGTGCTTCGCCGGCGCCGCCAACTCGGTCCGCGAGCTGATCAAGGAACGGGTCATCTACGAACGGGAGCGCGCCACCGGCCTCTCCCGCTCGGCGTACCTGATGTCCAAGGTGATCGTGCTCGGCACCGTCACCATCCTGCAGGGCCTGATGGTCGGCGCGATCGGCTTCGCCAGCCGTGAGCTGCCCGAGGAGGGCCTGATCCTGGGCGGCTCGGTGCTCCTGGAGCTGTCCCTGCCGATCATGGCCCTCGGCTTCACCGCGATGATGTTCGGCCTGGTCATCTCCTCGCTGGTGAAGACCGCCGAGAAGACCATGCCGCTGCTCGTGATGTTCGCGATCGTCCAGGTCGTCTTCACCGGCTGCCTGTTCATCCTGCACGGCACGGTCGGCGTCAACCAGTTCTCGTACCTGATGCCGTCCCGCTGGGCCGTCGCCGCCGCCGGCACGACCCTGGACTTCAACAACATCAACCCGAACACGGACGACCCGTCCAGCACGGACCCGCTGTGGGACCACGAGGTCGCCTCCTGGCTCCTCGACATGGGCGCGCTGATCGCGCTCGGCGTCCTCTGCGGCTTCCTCGTGGCGCGCTTCCTGCGCCGCCACGAGCCGGAGGTCATGCGCAAGTAACCGCACGCGGGTCGCGTACGCACGCCGAAGGGCGGCACCCCGAGTGGGGTGCCGCCCTTGTGCGTGTTCAGTGGTCTGCAGCTGCTCAGTAGGCGCTGTTGACGTTGTCCATGGAGCCGTAGCGGTCGGCGGCGTAGTTGGCCGCGGCGACGATGTTGGCGACCGGGTCGTACTGGTCGTGCTTGGTGCCCTCGACGTGGTACGCGTCGAAGGTGGGCTTGATGACCTGCAGCAGGCCCTTGGACGGGATGCCGTTCTGGGCGTTGATGTCCCAGTTGTTGATGGCACGCGGGTTGCCGGAAGACTCACGCATGATGTTGCGGTGCAGGCCCTCGTAGGTGCCCGGGATCCCTTCCTTCTTCATGATGGCGAGGGACTCCTTGATCCAGCCGTCCAGGTTGTTCGCGTAGACCGGCTTGCGGGCGGCGTCGCGGGCGGCGCGGGCCTTGGCGTCGCGCTCCTGCTTGGCCTTCTCGTCGGCCTTGGCCTTGGCGGCCTCGGCGGCGGCCTGCTTCTGGGCGGCGGTCTCGGCGGCCTTGGCGATGCCCTCGTAGGCGGTCTGCTGCTTGGCGACGCCGTTCTGGATGGTCTTGGCGTCCGCGTGGAAGGCGACGGGGGCGGCGGAGACCTCGGTGGCCTCCGCGGCCTGTGCGCTCTGGTCATTGCCCGGCACGAACGAGAACGCGAGGGCAGCGGCGCCGAGCGTGGCGACACCGGCGATCGTGATCTTCTGGCGCTTGGTCAGGGAAAGGCCAAGGGTGTTCTGCTGGGACATGTGAAAGGACCTCTTCGAAATAGCGGAGATCGCTCAACTTTTCCGACGCCGGTAACAGGGACTCCGGCAAAAACGCCGTGGTTTGTGTGACCACGGCGCCGAGCGACGAGAGCAATTCTTAGCTCCCGCAAAATTTCGAAGCAAAGGTGTGACGTACGAAGCTGCTTAGTGGATCAGGGTCGCCAGACCTGTCTGCTGTGTCTGTTTCTTCCGGGATGTTCGGCAGGTTCTTCCGGGATCCATGGCATCCAATCGGTCAACTAGGACACTTCGTACGTGACGTGCGCCCTATGTGCGGCCTCACATCGGGCGCGTAACAGTCTCACCAAACGTTGCCACAGCAATTCATACGGTGACTGCTTTAAGCCTTGAAGATCAAATGGCTGTCGCCGAACTCGTGCCAGTGGTAGCGGCGCCGTACCGCTTCCCTGTATCCGGCCGTCACCGCGGCCTTTCCCGCGATCGCGGCGAGCAGCGAAAGGTGCGAGGCCGTCGGCTCGTGCAGGCCGGTGAGCACGCCGCTCACCACCCGAACTCCGCGCTCCGGAGTCAGTACGAGATCCGTCCACCCCGCGGCCGCCCGCACCACGCCCGCCCCGTCCGCCGCCGACTCGACGGCACGCACGGCCGTCGTGCCGACCGCGACCACCCGGCCGCCGCCCGCCCGCGCCGCGTTGATCAGCCGCGCCGAAGCCTCCGGTACGGAGAACCGCTCCGGGTACGGCGGCTCGTGCGCCTCGGCCGATGCGACCCCGGTGTGCAGCGTGACCGGCGCGAACTGCACGCCCCTGCTGACCGCCTCCGCCACAAGCCGGTCCGTGAACGGCCGCCCCGCACTCGGCATCTCCGCCGAGCCCGCCCCGTCGGGCGAGGGCAGCGCGAACACCGTCTGGTACGCGGACAGCGGCTGGTCCCGCTCCGTATAGGCGTAACGGATGGGCCGCCCGTGCTCGCGCAGCAGCTCCGGCACCCCGACGGGCCCCCGCGCCCACCACAGCCGCGCGCTCCGCTCGCTCAGCAGTTCCTCCAGTACGAGCGAACGGCCGCCGGGCAGCGCCACCCGCGTCCCCTCAGGACCGCCCGCACGCGCGCGCGTGGTGCCCGATCCGTCGGGCTCCCGCAGCTCTACGGCCCAGCGCCCGTCGTCACCGCGCGTCGAAAAATGCACCACTACGCGCGCGTGCTCCGTGTTTCCGTCGCGCGCCCCGCCCCGGGCAGCCGCTGCTCCACCGGCACGCGCGCGGACAGGGACTCCGGCACGTGCAGCCCCGCGAGGACAGGGCCGACCGCCGTGTGCCCGGCCGAGTCGGGCACACCGGCCGCACTCGCATCGCCGCCTTGCATCTTCAAAGCTCCGCCCCCGGCTCGGCTCCCAGCTCCGGCTGTGTACCGCCCGCTCGCCGGCCGGGTGTCGAGCAGCCGCAGGAACGCCGGAACCACCGTCTCCGGCAGTGGCCGCCCGGAGTCGTCGTCGAGCGGCGCCGCCGCCCGGTACAGATCGGTCCGCATGTCGCCCGGATCCACCGCCCACACCCGCAGCTCCGGCTCCTCCACCGCGAGCACCGCGGACAGCTGGTCGAGCGCCGCTTTGGAAGCGCCGTACCCGCCCCATGTCTCGTACGCCTCGACGGCCGCGTCCGAGCTCAGGTCGATCACCGCGCCCGCCTCGGCGGCCCGCAGCAGCGGCAGCGCCTCCCGGACCAGGCCGAGCGCCGCCACGACATTCGTCTCCAGGGCCTGCCGCAAGCCGTCGAGCGGCAACTCCTCCAGACGTACGAGCGGGCTCGGCGCCCAGCGCGCCGGCGTTGTTCACCAGGAGGTCGAGCCCACCGAGCTGCCGCGCCGCCGCCGCCAGGGCACTGCGGTGCCGGGCGTCCGTCACGTCCCCAGAAACCGCGCGCACGCGCGCGTGCGCGTCGCCGGGCCCCTTCCCGATCTCCAGCTCCCGCGCGGTGTCCCGCAACGGGCCCGCGGACCGCGCGTCCAGTACGAGGTCCCAACCGCGGGCGGCCAGTGCCGTGGCCAGGGCCCGACCGAACCCTTTCGAAGCCCCCGTGACGACCGCGACAGGCATCGGAATCCAGCCCCTCGAATCCAGCCGCCGGCCCCGGCCCGTACGCCTGGACCGGCGGTTCCCGACTCTCAACCTACGAAGCCGACCGGCCCCGGACCTGAGCCGCCGGACCGCACCGACCAGGGGCCTTCGGCCTAGTCCCCGGGGCCCAAGCGGTCGCCTTCGAGCGGCCGATCCGGCTGTCAGAGCCCGCCGGTACGGTGAGGCCATGACCGACGGTCCCCGATCAGGTCTGCTCGCGGTGAGCTCCGCACTCCTCGCCATGAGCAGGCACCTAGAAGTGCGCGACGTCCTCAAGACGATCGTCGTCTCGGCCCGTGAACTCCTCGGCGCGGAGTACGCGGCCCTCGGCGTGCCCGACGACCACGGCGGCTTCGCCCAGTTCGTCGTCGACGGCGTCAGCGAGGAGCAGTGGAAGGCCATCGGCCCGCTGCCGCGCCAGCACGGCATCCTCGCCTCGATGCTGCACAGCGCACGCACCGAGCGCCTCGCCGACGTGCGCGAGGACCCCCGCTTCGAGGGCTGGCCGTCCGCGCACCCCGAGATGTCCGACTTCCTCGGCATGCCCATCCGGGACGGCGAGGAGACCCTCGGCGCGCTCTTCCTCGCGAACAAGAACTGCCCGAAGCCACAGGGCGGTTGCGGCTTCACCGAGGAGGACGAGGCGTTGCTCGGCATCTTCGCCCAGCACGCCGCGCTCGCCCTCACCAACGCCCGCCTGTACGAACGCAGTCGGGAGCTGACGATCGCCGAGGAGCGCTCCCGCCTGGCGCACGAGCTGCACGACGCCGTGAGCCAGAAGCTGTTCTCGCTGCGCCTGACCGCCCAGGCCGCCGCCGCCCTGGTGGACCGCGACCCCGGCCGCGCCAAGGGCGAACTCCAGCAGGTCGCCGCGCTCGCCGCAGAGGCGGCCGACGAACTGCGCGCCGCAGTCGTGGAGTTGCGCCCCGCGGGCCTGGACGAGGACGGCCTCGTCGCCACCCTGCGCACGCAGATCCAGGTCCTGGACCGCGCCCACTCCGCGCACGTCACGTTCGACTGCACCGGAGTGCGCGCCCTGCCCGCCGCCCAGGAAGAGGCGATGCTGCGCGTCGCCCAGGAGGCGCTGCACAACGCCCTGCGCCACTCCGGCGCCACGCGCGTGTGCGTGCTGCTGCAAAAGCTGGGCCAGGGCGCGGAGTTGAGCATCACCGACGACGGCAGCGGATTCGACACCGGCGCGGTGCGGCGAGCGGGACGCCACCTCGGCCTGGTCTCCATGAAGCACCGGGCCGGCGGGGTGGGCGGCCGCCTGACCGTGGAATCGGCGCCCGGCAAGGGCACCACGATCACAATGGAGGTCCCCGGTGGCTGAAGAAGAACGCTCCGAGTCGCGCGAAGCGGCAGCCGGCCGCGCCATCAGGGTGCTGCTCGTCGACGACCACCAGGTGGTCCGCCGCGGCCTGCGCACGTTCCTCGAGGTCCAGGACGACATCGAGGTCGTCGGAGAGGCCGCCGACGGTGCCGAGGGTGTGGCCCGTACGGAAGAACTCCGCCCGGACGTCGTCCTGATGGACGTGAAGATGCCCGGCATGGACGGCGTCGAGGCCCTGCGCAAACTGCGCGAACTGGCCAACCCCGCCAAGGTGTTGATCGTCACCAGCTTCACCGAGCAGCGCACGGTCGTCCCGGCCCTACGCGCGGGTGCGGCAGGTTACGTCTACAAGGACGTGGACCCGGACGCCCTCGCCGGCGCCATCCGCTCCGTGCACGCCGGCCATGTCCTGCTCCAGCCCGAGGTCGCGGGCGCCCTGCTCGCCCAGGAGGAGTCGGGCGGCGCGCAGGGCCGGGGCGGCTCGCTCACCGAGCGCGAGCGCGAGGTCCTCGGCCTGATCGCCGACGGCCGCTCCAACCGCGAGATCGCCCGCGCCCTGGTGCTGTCCGAGAAGACCGTCAAGACCCACGTCTCCAACATCCTCATGAAACTCGACCTCGCGGACCGCACCCAGGCGGCCCTCTGGGCGGTACGGCACGGGCTGGCCGGCTGAGACGCGAGCGGTCCGCGCGGGTGCCTCGACTCCCGCCGCGGACCGTCATATTCCGGTCTGAGATTCATACCGTCGTGTGGATGTCGCCCGTACGGCGCAACCTCCGTCGGGCCGGGGCGTTCTCCAGTGCGTGCTGCGGCGGCTGGCCGCAGCTTCCCCAAGAAGGGTCACAAGAAGTGATGAAGCTCAAGAAGGCCGCCGCTGTCACGATGATGGCCGGTGGCCTGATCGCCGCCGGCGCCGGCGTGGCCTCCGCCACCAGCGCGGACGCCGTCGGCACGGCCGTCAACTCCCCGGGCATCGGCTCCGGCAACGTCGTGCAGGCGCCGGTGCACGTCCCGGTCAACGCTGTGGGCAACACCGTGAACGTCATCGGCGTGCTCAACCCGGCCTTCGGGAACGCCGCCGTCAACAACTGACGTACGCCCCGGGTCACTTGCCGACCACCGGCCCTCCAGGCAGCAACCGCCTGGAGGGCCGCGGCATGCCTGCACCCGCGCGCGAGCGGGGGAGACCCGCCCGCGTCCCGTACGCCCTGAAAGCCCGCCCGCGCGCGCAACCCCGGCAGCACCCCCGCCCGGCAGGGCCGCCCGCACCCAGCAGTACGCCCACGCGAGCGCACGCCTGCCCGAGTGCACATCCGCCCGACCGCACGCCCGTGCGCCTCTGCGCCCCCGCCTCAACTCAGCACGCCGGGAAGGGACTCAGGGACTTCCGGCCCCAGGCGAGCCTCAGCGTGCGCCGCGCTCCCGCTCCTCCACGAACGCGTTGTACGCCGCCACCTGCGCCCGCCGCGCGGTCCGCTCCACCGGGCGCAGCGCCTCGTGCCGGGCCGCCATCTCCGAGGCGCTCACCGCCCCGCCGTGCCCGTTCTCGTACGCCACCGAGATCAGCAGTGCCACCCGCTGCGCCAGCTCCAACACCCGTACCGCGCGCGGCGGATAGCCCGGCGCGAGGACCTCGCGGCCGTGCTCGGCACGCGCCCGGTACGCATCGATCGCCGCCTCCGCGACCGGCCCCGAAGCGGCGACGTCGAGCCGCGACAGGATCCGCGTCGCGTCCCGCAGCGCCTCCGCCAGCTCCCGCTCCGCCTCGCCGAGCGACGGGACGTCCGCAGGCGGGGCCTCGCGCACCGGCAGGCAGTGCCAGACGACCTCGACATGCACGTCACCTGCGGGCCCCGCCTCGTACACCTCGGGCACGAGCCCGAGCGCGACCCCGTGGCAGACGACCGCCTCCTCGGCCTCCAGGGCGCGCGCGTTGAACTCCGGCGGACCGCTGAGCCCGAGCGGATGCCCCGGCGCGGGCAGCGCCACCCGCAGCCCCGTCGCCCCGAGCGTCCGCAGCCGCCCGAGCGCGAGGGTCAGGCCGACCTGACCGGGCTCGCCCGGCAGCCCCTCGACCCGGTGCACGGCGTCCTCGCCGACGACGGCGAGCACCGCCTCATCCGGCGAGACAAGTCCCGCAATAAGGGCATTTCCCCATGAGGCCAGCAGGCCCGAGCGTGGTTCCGTGAGCATGGACACCAGCCTAAGGACCCCACTGGGGACAGGACTGTCCGACCGGTGGCGTAGGTTTTATCCGGGGGCTGCGTCCACAGACGCAAGCGAGACGAGACTGCAATGGGAGACAACGCGCTCATGAGCGATGTTCTGGAGCTGGTGGACGTATCCGTGGTCCGCGAGGGCCGGGCCCTGGTGGACCAGGTCTCCTGGTCCGTCAAGGAAGGCGAGCGCTGGGTCATCCTCGGCCCCAACGGCGCGGGCAAGACGACCCTGTTGAACGTCGCGTCGAGCTACCTCTTCCCCACCACGGGCACCGCCACCGTCCTCGGCGAGACCCTCGGCAAGCCCGGCACGGACGTCTTCGAGCTCCGCCCGCGCATCGGCGTCGCCGGCATCGCCCTCGCCGACAAGCTGCCCAAGCGCCAGACCGTCCTGCAGACCGTCCTCACCGCGGCGTACGGAATGACCGCCACCTGGCACGAGGACTACGAAGAGGTGGACGAGCAGCGCGCCCGCGCCTTCCTCGACCGCCTCGGCATGACGGAGTACGTCGACCGCAGGTTCGGCACCCTCTCCGAGGGCGAGCGCAAGCGCACCCTGATCGCCCGCGCCCTGATGACCGACCCCGAGCTCCTCCTGCTCGACGAGCCCGCCGCCGGCCTCGACCTCGGCGGCCGCGAGGACCTCGTCCGCCGCCTCGGCCGCCTCGCCCGCGACCCGATCGCCCCCTCGATGCTGATGGTCACCCACCACGTCGAGGAGATCGCCCCCGGCTTCACGCACGTCCTGATGATCCGCCAGGGCAAGGTGCTCGCCGCCGGACCCATCGAGCTGGAGCTCACCTCCCGCAACCTCTCCCGCTGCTTCGGCCTCCCCCTGGTCGTCGAGCAGAACGGCGACCGCTGGACGGCCCAGGGCCTCCCGCTGAGCTGACCCGGAGCGCAGCGGCACGGCCCCGGCCGTGCCGCCCTCGCCCCTCCGAGAGGCCGAAGTGCGCCTGCCCCAGGGGCCCGATGCACCCTGTCCTTCGGACGACCTTCGCGCCTACGATGACCACGTGGACATCGACGCATGGGTGTGGTGGCTGATCGCGGCGGTCGGCCTCGGAATTCCTCTGGTCCTGACGGCAATGCCGGAGTTCGGGATGTTCGCGGTGGGCGCCGTCGCCGGCGCCGTGACGGCCGCCCTCGGCGGCGGCGTCACCCTGCAGGTGGTGGTCTTCGCCGTCGTCTCGGTCGCCCTCATCGCGGTCGTACGGCCCATCGCCGCCCGGCACCGCTCGCAACAGCCCCAAGTCGCCTCCGGAATCGACGCGTTGAAGGGCAGGCAGGCCGAAGTCCTCGAGCGGGTCGACGCCCGCACCGGCCGCATCAAGCTCGCCGGCGAGGTCTGGTCCGCCCGCGCCCTCGACGCCACCCAGTCCTTCGAGGTGGGCCAGCAGGTGGACGTCGTCGAGATCGACGGAGCGACGGCGATCGTCATGTGACGGCAACGCGGCGGACGTTGGCGTGAACTGACCGAACGTCCCCCGCGCACCGCAGTGGTCTGACAGACTCGACCACCAAGATCTTTCCGATGGTCACCAAGGCAATCAAAGGCAAGAAGGGCTCGGGGGAACACCGATGGAACCGATCATCATCGTCCTCATCATCCTGGTGGTGCTCGTCTTCATCGCCCTGATCAAGACGATCCAGGTGATTCCGCAGGCCAGCGCCGCGATCGTGGAGCGCTTCGGCCGCTACACGCGCACGCTGAACGCAGGACTGAACATCGTCGTCCCGTTCATCGACTCCGTACGCAACCGCATCGACCTCCGCGAGCAGGTCGTCCCCTTCCCGCCGCAGCCGGTGATCACCCAGGACAACCTGGTGGTCAACATCGACACGGTCATCTACTACCAGGTGACCGACGCCCGCGCCGCGACGTACGAAGTGGCCAGCTACATCCAGGCGATCGAGCAGCTCACCGTCACCACCCTGCGCAACATCATCGGCGGCATGGACCTGGAGCGGACCCTGACCTCCCGCGAGGAGATCAACGCAGCGCTCCGCGGAGTCCTCGACGAGGCCACCGGCAAGTGGGGCATCCGCGTCAACCGCGTCGAGCTCAAGGCGATCGAGCCGCCGACCTCCATCCAGGACTCGATGGAGAAGCAGATGCGTGCCGACCGCGACAAGCGCGCCGCGATCCTCACCGCGGAGGGCATCCGCCAGTCCGCGATCCTCACCGCAGAGGGCGAGAAGCAGTCCGCGATCCTCAAGGCCGAAGGTGAGGCCAAGGCCGCGGCCCTGCGCGCGGAAGGCGAGGCCCAGGCCGTCCGCACGGTCTTCGAGGCCATCCACGCCGGCGACCCGGACCAGAAGCTGCTGTCGTACCAGTACCTCCAGATGCTCCCGAAGATCGCCGAGGGCGACGCCAACAAGCTCTGGATCGTCCCCAGCGAGATCGGCGACGCCCTCAAGGGCCTCTCCGGCGCCATGGGCAACTTCGGTGCCATGGGCGGCGGTTCGAGCACCCCGACGGTCCCCGCCCCCGCCAAGTCCCTCAGCCCCGAGCGCCGCGAACAGCCCCCGCTCGACTGACAGTTGTACGTACGAGGGCCCGCCTCCCGATCAAGGAGGCGGGCCCTCGTACGTGCTCACGCCGGTGGGCAGCTCACGCCGCGGCCGGCTCCGGCAGCCAGTCCGGCAGCCCGGCCCGCCCGTCCGCGCCCAGGGCGAGCAGCATCGCGTCCGTCGGCGTCGGCACGTACGGCTGGAAGAGCAGCGGCATGCCCGCCTCCTCCGGAGTCCGGTCGGCCTTGCGGTGGTTGTCCGGCGCGCACGAGGCGACCGTGTTCAGCCAGGTGTCCCCACCGCCCTGCGACTTCGGCACCACGTGGTCCACCGTCGTCGCCCGACGCCCGCAGTACGCGCACTTGTGCCGGTCCCGGACCAGCACACCCCGCCTCGACCACGGCGCCTGTCTTCGGAACGGCACCCGCACGAACCGCAGCAGCCGGATCACCCGAGGCACCGGCAGATCCACCGCGGCGGCACGCATCCGCAGCTCGGGGTGGGAGGCTTCGACGACGGCCTTGTCCTGCAGCACCAGTACGACAGCACGGTGCAGCGACACCGTCGACAGCGGCTCGAAGCTCGCGTTCAGCACCAGCGTGTCCCGCATTTTCCGCCCACCCTCCCGTGTTGCACCTGCCCACCCCACGGCGGACTTGGATCAACTCTGGCCGGGCGCGCCGCATGGGACAACGGAATAAAAAATGCCCGCCCCTGATCAATTCCATGACCAAGGGCGGGCAAACAGCCGGTGAACGATCGACTTTCGGCCGGAAAGCGTCGCAGCCAGCCGGAACGCGTCTCTCGCGATCAGCCTGCGTCGGGCGCCGTGTACTCACCGACGAGCTGCGCGCGCGCCAGCGTGTGGAACCGCAGGTTGAAGCCGACGACCGCCGGCGAAGCGTCCGCGTCCGGCCCCAACTTCTCCTGGTCCACCGCGTACACGGTGAACACATAGCGGTGCGCGCCGTCCCCGGGCGGGGGAGCGGCGCCGCCGAACTCCTTCGAGCCGTAGTCGTTGCGCGCGTGCACGGCGCCCTCGGGGAGACCCTCGAACTTGCCGCTGCCCGCACCGGCGGGGAGCTCCGTGACCGAGGCCGGAATGTCGAACAGGACCCAGTGCCAGAACCCGCTGCCCGTAGGCGCATCGGGGTCGAAACACGTCACGGCGAAGCTCTTGGTGTTCTCCGGGAAGCCCTCCCACCGCAGCTGCGGCGAGACATTGCCACCCGACAGCACCTGGCCGTCCCCGAGCACCTCACCCGGCGCCACGTCCTCGCTCAGCACAGCGAACGACGGCACCTGCGGCAGGAATTCATGGGGAAGCGGCGGCCTCTTGTCAGTCACGTCAAACCTCCGGTCCAGCGATAGAGCCTGCAGCGCAAAAGCCTAGGCCCTAGGCCCAGTTGCGCTTGCCGCCGACCTCGGAAAGCCACTGATTGAGGTAGGCCGCCCAGTCGGTCCCCTGGAAGTCCGCGAGCCCCACCTTGAACGCGCGGTACGAGTCACTGCCCGAGGTGAAAAGACCCGGCTTCTTGTCCATCTCCAGAATGACGTCCATCTCCTGGTCGTCCGCGACGAAGCTCAACTCGACCTGGTTGATGCCCCGGTACTGCTGCGGCGAGAAGAACTCGATCTCCTGGTAGAACGGCAGCTTCTGCCGCGTACCGCGAATGTGACCGCGCTCCATGTCCGCGCTCTTGAAGCGGAAACCGAGCTGGATGAAGGCGTCGAGAATGGCCTGCTGCGCGGGGAGCGGGTGCACGTTGACCGGGTCCAGGTCGCCCGAGTCCACCGCACGCGCGATGGCCAGCTCGGTGGTCACACCGATGTTCATGCCGCGCAGCGCGGTGCCGTCGATCATCGTCACCGGCGTCTCCCACGGAACCTCGAGCCCGAACGGCACCGTGTACACCTGGTTCGCCTGCAGCTGGAACGCGCCACCGAGCTGCTGCCGGGTGAACTCGATGTCCTGCTTGGTCTCCTGGTCACCGCCCTCGACCTCGACGCGCGCCTGCAGACCGACGGAAAGACCCTCGATCTCCTGATCCACGGACCCGCCCTGGATCCGCACCTCACCCTGCACGACGCCACCAGGTACGACGTTGACCTCGGTGAGCACCGTCTCCACCGAAGCACCACCAGCACCCAGGCTCGCAAGCAGCTTCTTGAACCCCATGGCTTCTCCCCGCACTCTCGTCCCAGCGGACGGTGAACTCTGACCTACGGTCTCTACGACCACTACAAACGCGTTCCGGCCCTGGCCGGTTCCGCACCCTCACCCTGGCAAGGGCCGGCTCCCTCGACCACCCGCGCGAGAGCATCCTTTGCACTACGCTCCTACGCCATGATCGCGGCCCCTGACCGTACGCCCCTGCCCAGGGAGTTCTTCGACCGACCCGTCCTCGAAGTGGCCCCGGACCTCCTCGGCCGCACCCTGGTGCGCAGCACACCGGAGGGCCCGATACATCTCCGCCTCACAGAAGTAGAGGCGTACGACGGCATGAAGGACCCGGGCTCCCACGCCTACCGCGGCCGCACCCGCCGCAACGCGGTGATGTTCGGCCCGCCCGGCTATGCGTACGTCTACTTCACGTACGGGATGTGGCACTGCATGAACCTGGTGTGCGGCCCGGACGGCATCGCCAGTGCGGTGCTGCTGCGTGCCGGTGAGATCACCGAGGGCGCGGAGCTCACCCGGAGCCGGCGGCGTTCGGCCCGCAACGACAAGGAACTCGCCAAGGGCCCGGCCCGTCTGGCCACGGCGCTCGACATCGACCGAGCCCTCGACGGCACGGATGTCTGCGCCGGCCTGCCGTCCCCGCTGTCGATCCTCACCGGGGTGCCGATCTCCGACGAGCAGGTGCGCAATGGTCCGCGCACCGGAGTCTCGGGCGAAGGCGGTGTCCATCCCTGGCGCTTCTGGATCGCCAACGACCCGACGGTGAGCCCGTATCGGGCCCACAAGCCCCGTCGTCGCTCGACTTGACGCGTCCCCTGGGGGTCCGTAATGTAGCCCGAGCCTCTTGAACCGGGTACTGCCTTCGACAGCAGCCGGAAGAGGCCAACCCACTCTCTAATGCAACTTCCCTCAAACGGGGTCAATTTCGGCATGCCCGAATTTGAATTCTGAGGCCC
>NZ_JASCIQ010000072.1 GCF_029968035.1 Streptomyces cavernicola
GCCCCTCCGGCGTTTGAGGAGCGGGGTCTGGGGCGGAGCCCCACCCCGCCCCCCTCTACTCCGCCTTGATGGCGCCCAGCATGTTCAAGCGGGCCGCGCGCCGCGCAGGCCACAGCGCGGCCAGGACTCCGACCGCCGCCGCGAGCGCGAGGAAGAGCCCCATGCGGCCCCACGGCAGGACCAGCTCGTACGTCGCGAGGGACGAGCCGATCAGCTTCCCGGCCGCCCAGCCGAAGAACACGCCGAGCCCGATCCCGAGGACCCCGCCGAAGAGCGAGATCACCAGGGACTCCATGCGCACCATCCGCTTGACGCCCCTGCGGTCGAGGCCGATGGCGCGCAGCATCCCGATCTCCTGGGAGCGCTCGAAGACCGACATCGCCAGGGTGTTGATCACGCCGAGCACGGCCACGATGACGGCCATGGCGAGCAGCCCGTAGAGCATGTTCAGCATCAGCGTGAACATCTGGGCGATGCCGTTGGAGATGTCCTGCTTGTCCTCGACGGCGATCGCCGGGTTGTCGCCGAGGGCCGCGCGGATCGAGTCCTTGGCCGCGGGCGTCGCGCCGTCCGCCGTCTTCACCATCACCTGCATGTCGGTGATCTGCCGTTGGTGCGGGGCGAGTTGGTCCTTGTCGAGCATGATGCCGCGCATCATCTCGTTGCCCTGGTAGACGCCGGCGACCCGCAGCTCGCCCTTCCTGCCGTCCTCGTACGCGACGCGGAACTCCGAGCCGGTCTTCCAGCCGTACCGCTGCGCGGTGTCGCTGTCGACGACGACCTTGCCGCCGCCGAGGCCGTCCCACGAGCCCTGCTCGAAGTCGAGCGAGGCGAGCGAGCCGATGGTCTGCGCGTCGACGCCCGTCAGGTACTCCTGCTCACCGTCGACCAGCGCGGGCGAGTTGCGCAGCGGGCTGGTGGCGGTGACGCCGTCGAGGTCCGCGAGCTTCTTCTCGACGTCGGGGGAGAGGGTGTTGAAGTTCTGCATCGAGACGACGTAGTCGGCCTTGACGGAGTCCGTGGCCATCTTGTCGATGGCCTTCTGCACGCTGCCCGCGATCACCGTCATGCCGGTGATCAGGGTGAGCCCGATCATCAGCGCCGACGCGGTCGCGGCCGTACGGCGCGGGTTGCGCACCGAGTTCTGCCGGGCGAGCTTCCCGGAGACCCCGAAGAGCCGCAGGAGCGGGGCGGCGGCCGCGATGATCGGCCGGGAGAGCAGCGGCGTGAGGACGAAGACGCCGATGAGGAGCAGCGCGGCGCCCAGGCCCATCGGCAGCTTGCCGCCGTCGCCCATCCGCGTCCCGGCGAGCACGGCGGCGACGCCCGCGCCGGAGAAGAGCGCACCGATGGTGTTGCGTACGACGAGGGACCTGGTGGTCGCCGTGGCGTGCACGCTGTTCATCGCGGCGACCGGCGGGATCTTCGCGGCGCGGCGGCCCGGCAGCCAGGCGGCGAGCATCGTCACCACGACGCCCACGACCAGCGAGGCGATCACCGTGGACGGCGCGACCACGAGCGGCCCGTCCGGCACGCTGCCGCCGAAGGAGCCCATCAGGGAGCGCAGGCCCGCACCGATGCCGACGCCCGCGGCGAGGCCGACCACGGCCGCGACCGCGCCGACGACGAACGCCTCGATGAGCACGGACCGCGTGACCTGGCGGCGGGATGCGCCCACCGCGCGCATCAGGGCCAGCTCCTTGGTGCGCTGGGCGACCAGCATCGTGAAGGTGTTGGCGATGATGAAGACGCCGACGAAGAGCGAGATCCCGGCGAAGGCGAGCATGCCGGTCTGCATGCCGCTCATCCCGTCCTCGATCTGCCGCGCCTGCTCGTCGGCGAGCTCGGTCCCGGTGGTGGCCTCGGCGCTCTTCGGCAGCACCTTCTCGACCTCGGCCTTGAGCGCGGCCTGGCCGGTGCCGGGCGCGGCCCGTACGTCGATCTCGCTGAACTCGCCGGGCTTGCCGTACAGCTGCTGCGCGGTCGCGGTGTCGAAGAGGGCGAGGCTGCCGCCGGCGGCGACGTTGCCGTCGTCGGTGGTGAAGATGCCGGAGACCTTCGGCGTGCGTACGGGCCCGTCGACGGACATCCGCACGGTGTCGCCGACCTGGAACCCGGCGCGCTCCGCGGTCTTCGCGTCGAGCGCGATCTCGTCCGCGCCGGACGGGGCGCGGCCGTCCTTCATCGGGTATCGGGGGTCGTCGGCGCCGTAGTAGTTGGCGCCGGTCGTGGACCAGCCCTCGCCGATCAGCTTGCCGTCCTTGTCGGCGAGCGCGGCGAAGCCGGAGACGCTGCCGGTCGCGGAGGCGGCGCCGGGCACGCTCGCGGCCCGGTCGAGCAGCTCCTGGCTCAGCCGGGGCTCGGCGCCGGGCTCGGCGTCCGCGCCCTTCTTCGGCTGTACGGCGACGTCGACGTGCTCGAAGCCCTTGGCGGAGCTCTTCTGGAACGCGTCGGAGACGGTGTCGGTGAAGACCAGGGTGCCGGAGACGAAGGCCACGCCGAGAAGGACGGCGAGCACGGTCATCAGCAGCCGGGCCTTGTGCGCGAGCACATTGCGCAAGGCGGTACGGAACATGGTTCCTGAAGTCCTGTTCTGGAAGTCAGAGGCAGTCAGTGGCGGTGGCTGCTGCGGCTCAGTTGGTCCGGCCCTTGGCGTCGAAGCGCTTCATGCGATCCAGTACGGACTCGGCGGTCGGCTCGTGCAGCTCGTCGACGATGCGTCCGTCGGCGAGGAAGACGACGCGGTCGGCGTACCCGGCGGCCACCGGGTCGTGCGTGACCATGACGACGGTCTGGCCCAACTCCCGTACGGAGTTGCGCAGGAAGCCAAGGACCTCGGCGCCGGAGCGGGAGTCCAGGTTTCCGGTCGGCTCGTCGCCGAAGATGATGTCGGGCTTCGAGGCGAGGGCGCGGGCCACGGCCACGCGCTGCTGCTGGCCGCCGGAGAGCTCGCCGGGCCGGTGCCCGAGCCGCCCGGACAGGCCGACCATCCCGATCACCTGCTCGACCCACTGCTTGTCCGGCTTCCGCCCGGCGATGTCCATGGGCAGCGTGATGTTCTCGTACGCGGTGAGGGTGGGGAGCAGGTTGAACGCCTGGAAGATGAAGCCGATCTTGTCCCGGCGGAGCCTGGTCAGCTGTTTGTCCTTCAGGGAGCCCAGCTCGGTGTCGCCGATGCGGACGGAGCCGGAGCTGAACGAGTCGAGCCCGGCGACGCAGTGCATCAGGGTCGACTTGCCGGAGCCGGACGGGCCCATGATCGCGGTGAACTCGGCCTGCCGGAAGTCGACGGTGACCCGGTCGAGGGCGACCACCTGGGTCTCGCCCTGGCCGTAGACCTTGGTCAGCTCGGTGGCACGCGCGGCTACTGCGGTCGCCTGCTGAGCGACGGGTGTGGTGGTCACGGGGAGGGGCTCCTGTCGGCACGACGTCAACTTCCGGTCTCCATCGTGCTTGCGGATCCGCGACCGGAAGTCAGCCCCAGCTCTCGTTCGCCGCTTCCTCTTCAGGCTGACCGGAGGGGCCCGGCGTCATACCTGGGGAGGAGCCCCGACCCTGACGTGGACCGCCCGTCAGCCGCACGCGGACGGCCGTTCACCCCCGCGTGGAGCGCCGCTCACCCGCGCGCGGGGCGACAGAATCCCGTCATTTAGCTGCCGCCCCCGTGCGCCTGCGCAGGGCCGTTCCGTAAGCGCGGAACACCCCTGAAGAGCGCTGACGGACCCTCAGACGTCAATAAAACAAGACAACATCGGGCTGTAGTTCGGCCGTTCGGGGGACGCCTCCCGATAGGCTCAGGAGACCCCGCACGACGCGGAGTCCACGGTCTGCCCGGATGGTGGAATGCAGACACGGCGAGCTTAAACCTCGCTGCCCCTCGGGGGCGTACCGGTTCAAATCCGGTTCCGGGCACCTCTCCTCGCCTCCCCCCCTCGCGGCGCGCGCCGCCCCCTGCGGCTCCTCAGCGGGCCCGTACGGGATGGGCGCTCAGGATCGACACCCGGTTGAACGCGTTGATGGTGACGGCCACCCAGATCACGGCCGAGATCTGCTCGTCGGTGAACACAGCGCGTGCGGCGGCGTACGCGCTGTCCCGCAGGGCCAGGTCCGACGGCGTGGTCGTGGACTCGGCGAGGGCGAGCGCCGCGCGCTCCTCGGGCGTGAACAGCTCGGTGTCCCGCCAGGCGGCGAGCGTGCCGAGCCGCTGCTGGGTCTCGCCCGCGCGCAGGGCCGCCCTGGTGTGCACGTCGAGGCAGTAGGCGCAGCCGTTGATCTGCGAGGCCCGCAGGTCGATCAGCTCCACCAAGCGGCGCTCCAGGCCGGCCTCGGCCGCGACGGTCCGCACCGCCTCGGCCGTCTGCACCAGCGCGCGGTACGCCGTGGGGCTCTGCTTGTCGATGAGGACCCGCCTGTCGGGGTGGGGCCGCTCGCCGCTCTGGACGTGCCTGTCAGTGTGGACGTGCTCGCTCAAGGCGAGGCTCCTTCGGGTCGCCCGGCCGGCGGGGTGGGTGTGTACGTTCCGGTGGCGCCGACCTATGATCACCGGTAGAAGTTGAATATAGAACAACTTTGGATGGTGGTCCACGGTGAGCAATGTCGAGACGAAACCCATGGAACTGCGCTGCGGAGCCGCCGTGGACGGTGCGCACCCGGCCGACGCCCGCGTGGAGGTCCTGACCGCACGCGACGTCCCCCTGGGCGGCCCCCGCGCCATGACCGTACGCCGCACGCTCCCGCAGCGCGCCCGCACGCTCATCGGCGCCTGGTGCTTCGCCGACCACTACGGCCCCGACGACGTCGCCGCGACCGGCGGCATGGACGTCGCCCCGCACCCGCACATCGGCCTGCAGACCGTGAGCTGGCTGTTCAGCGGCGAGATCGAGCACCGCGACAGCCTCGGCAGCCACGCCTTCGTACGGCCCGGCGAGCTGAACCTGATGACCGGCGGGCACGGCATCTGCCACTCGGAGACCTCCACGCCGGGCACCACCGTCCTGCACGGCGTCCAGCTCTGGGTCGCCCTGCCCGAGCAACACCGGGACGCCGCACGGGACTTCCAGCACCACGTGCCCGAGCCGGTCCGGGTCGACGGCGCCGAGCTCCGCGTCTTCCTCGGCGCGCTCGCCGGGCAGGAGTCGCCGGTGCGCACCTTCACGCCGCTGCTCGGCGCCGAGCTGGTCCTCGACCCGGGCGCGACGGTCACGCTCGCCGTCGACCCCGCCTTCGAGCACGGCCTCCTGGTCGACCGAGGCGAGGTGCGCCTGGCCGACACCGCCGTGCGCCGGGCCGAGATGGGGTACGCGCACCCCGGCGTGGCCGCGCTGACCCTGACGAACACCTCGGACGCGGCCGCCCGCGCGATCCTGCTCGGCGGCCCGCCCTTCGACGAGGAGATCGTCATGTGGTGGAACTTCATCGGCCGCAGCCACGACGACATCGCGCGCGCCCGCGAGGACTGGGAGAACGCCACCGACCGCTTCGGCGCCGTCGAGGGCTACCCGGGCGAGCGGCTGCCCGCGCCCGCCCTCCCGAACGCCGTGATCATGCCGCGCAAGAACCCGCCGCGCGCCTGACCCCCGTACGTCCCAGCCCGTACGCCCGAACCCGTACGCCCGAACCCGTACGCCTGAACCCCTGGAGGACCCCATGACCGAGACCGAGGCCGGGCCCGTCGTCCGCCGTGTGGACGCCGAGCAGCACTACGAGATCGTCGTCGACGGCGTGCGCGCCGGGCTCACCGCCTACCGCGACCACGGTGACCAGCGCGTCTTCTACCACACCGAGATCGACGACGCCTTCGCCGGACAGGGCCTGGCCGGACGCCTGGTCCAGGAGGCGCTCACCGACGTGCGGGCCGCCGGCAAGCGGATCGTGCCCGTCTGCCCGTACGTGGCGAAGTTCCTCACCAAGCACGACGAGTTCGGGGACATCGCCGACCCGGTCACCCGCGAGATCCGGGTCTGGCTGCGGGAACAGCTGGGCTGAAGCCCGGCGTTCTCCACAGAGATGAGGGAAAGATCCTCCCGGAGCACTAGGGTGCATCTTTTGCTTACGCATTACCCTTGTCGTACGGCCGCGCACGCGGCCGGTCGTGATTGGCGTTGAGGAGTGAAATGAGGAGCAGCAACCCGGTCTTCTCGCGACGGGGGTTCAGCCGCGACAACGGCTACGCGGGCTTCGGCTCGGCGCCGCAGGCCGGGGGCCCCGCCGTCGGTGCACAGGGCAACCCGTACGCGGGCGGCAACCCGTACGCCCAGGCGCCGACGAACCCGTACGCGCAGAACCCCTACGTGCAGCAGGACGTCCAGTACGGCGCCCCGCAGGCCCCGGTCAGCACCGGCAACAAGATGACGATGGACGACGTCGTCATGCGGACGGGCATCACGCTCGGCCTGGTGATCGCCGGCGCCACCGTCGCCTGGGTGATGAACGTCGGCCTCGGCATCGCCATCGGCGCCGCGCTGATCGCGATGGTGCTCGGCCTCGTGCAGTCCTTCAAGCGCAAGGCCAACCCCGCGCTGATCCTGTCGTACGCCGCCTTCGAGGGCGTCTTCCTCGGCGCGATCAGCAACTACATCAACACCTACGTCGCGGACGGCGCGGCCATGCAGGCCGTGCTCGGCACGATGGCCGTCTTCGTGACGATGCTGGTGCTCTACAAGACCCGCATCATCCGCGTCACCCAGCGCTTCACGCGCTTCCTGATGATCGCCGCCACGGCGTTCCTGGTCCTGACCGCCGTGAACCTGCTGTTCGCGGTCTTCGGCGGCGGTGACGGCCTCGGCTTCCGCAGCGGCGGCCTCGGCATCGTCTTCGGCATCGTCGGCATCCTGCTCGGCGCGTTCTTCCTCGCCCTGGACTTCAAGCAGGTCGAGGACGGCATCGCGTACGGCGCTCCGCGTGAGGAGTCCTGGCTGGCCGCGTTCGGTCTGACCATGACCCTGGTGTGGATCTACCTGGAGATGCTGCGGCTGATCTCGATCCTGAACAGCGACTGACGTCCCGTCCCGTCGCAAGCGAAGGGCCCGCGAAGCATGTGCTTCGCGGGCCCTTCGGCGTCGTGGGCGAGCCGCCGCGGACTCACTTCAGTCTGCGCGCGGCCCTCCTCATGTCGTGCTCGTGGACGATCGCCTTGGCGTGACCGTACGCGAGGTCGTACTCGGCGCGGAGCCAGCTCACCTTCTCGTCGAAGCGGAGGAAGGACGGGCCCTCGTCGATCTTGCGAAGCCACTCGGCGACTTCGCGACCGGTGCAATGAGGGATGCGGGAGAGCAGATTGCGGTGGGTCTCCTCGGAGAAGACTAGGGACATCGGCGCCTCCGGACGCTGTCGATGCGAGTCCTTCACGTCACCGTGCCTGAGTGTCCGAGCGTTGGCAACAGGCCTGTGCGGGCGCATAGGGTCGCAGGGTGCTTGATACGACGCCTCTGACGGATGCCGTGGACCAGTTCGCCGACCGCCTGCGGGCCGCCCCGGAGAGCCGCCTCCAGCGCGTCGCCGCGGCCGAAGCCCGGTCCCTCGCCAGGGAGTTGGCGGTGCGCGCGCAGACCATCGAGGACCCCTCGACCGAACCGCGGGAGATGCCCGACGCGGGCCTGTTCGCGGTCTCCGACCAAGTCACCGTCGCGGGGCGCGACTTGGCCCTCGTGTTGACGGACGAGGCGCAGCTCACGGAAGCAGTCGACCTGGTGCGGGAAGCACAGAAGCGCGCCGGCGTGTGAACACCGGCGCGCTTCGGGGCCTAGGGGTCCCTGCGGGGTCAGGCGGAGGCTATGACGCGGTCCGCCAGGATGTAGACGTTCTCCTCGCCGCAACCGAAGGTCAGCGTGTACGCGCCGGAGACTCCGGAGCCGCCGAGCAGCACCGGGGTGTCGCCCGCCTGCAGGGCCTCGGCCAGACGCTCCGCGGTCTCGCGGTGACCCGGGGTCATGCACAGGGTCGTGCCGTCGGCGAAGACGTACACGTCCAGGGTGCCGAGCGGGCCGGGGCGGACGTCGGAGAGCGCGGTGCGGTCCTGGGCGAGCTCCTCCAGGCAGCGCAGCGTGTACTCGTGGTCGCCGGTGGCGGCGCCGTCGCGGACCTGCTGGACGGGCACGAAGTCGGGGTGCGAGGGGTGGCGGCGGCGGGCCGCGGCCAGCTCGGGGGAGTCCTCGGGGAACTCGTCGGTGGCGGCCGGCTCCTCGGCGGGCTCGGCGAGCTCGTGCTGCAGCTCGCGCTCAAGACCGACGAAGTCGGACTGGCGGGGCAGGAACAGCTCCTCGGCCAGGTGCGGCGGCAGGCCGCCGAGCAGCGACGGGGCGTCGGCCGCGTCGCGGGCCTCCTGCGCGGCCCAGAAGGCGCGCGCCTCGGCCAGCTCGCGCTCCCGCTCCTCGGCGAGGGCTTCGGCGACGGCGGCCCGGATCGCGTCGGCGCCCTGGGCGGGCACGACGGGATCGGCGGCGTCGCGGGCGTGCGGCACGGCGTCGAGAAGAGGGCGCTGGGCCAGGCTCGTGGCGAGCTCGGTACGCAGCGCGGAGATCTCGACGAGCTGCTTCCGGAGGCCACGCACGGTGTGCAGTGCGGCAGCTCCCACGGCCGTCGAGGCGGCGGTGGCGAGCAGCAGGGCAAGAGTCATGGCGCTCACTGACGTACTCCCGGTTTCAAGTCGACCCCCGACTTACTACAACAGCTTGTCGGAGACGGCTGAGGGCTGTCAGTGCATTAGGTCACGAAACGGACAGGTCTTTCTACCCGCAGTTTTTACCCCCAACCCTCTGACCTGCGAAAAGGCTACTCCCCCGGGATGTATGTCACATCCTGGGGGAGGTTGTGTCACGGCCAGGACTCGGGGGGTTACGCGGGGTGCACGAGACGCGCGAGTCGTCCCTCGCGCGCCCGGTGCGCGCCCCCTCGAGTCAGGAGTGACGTACGGGGCCTGAGGGTCAGCTGAGGCGCTCGATGACCATGGCCATGCCCTGGCCGCCGCCGACGCACATGGTCTCCAGGCCGAACTGCTTGTCGTGGAACTGGAGCGAGTTGATCAGCGTGCCGGTGATGCGGGCGCCGGTCATGCCGAAGGGGTGGCCGACGGCGATGGCGCCGCCGTTGACGTTCAGCTTGTCCTCGTCGATGCCGAGGTCGCGGGCGGACGGGATGACCTGGGCGGCGAAGGCCTCGTTGATCTCGAACAGGTCGATGTCGGAGACGCCGAGCCCGGCGCGCTTGAGGGCCTGCTTCGACGCCTCGACCGGGCCGAGGCCCATGATCTCGGGGGAGAGGCCGGAGACGCCGGTGGAGACGACGCGGGCGAGCGGGGTCAGGCCGAGCTCGCGGGCCTTGGTGTCGGACATGACGACGAGGGCGGCGGCGCCGTCGTTCAGCGGGCAGCAGTTGCCGGCCGTGACCAGGCCGTCGGGGCGGAAGACGGGCTTGAGGCCCGAGACGCCCTCCAGGGTGACGCCGGCGCGCGGGCCGTCGTCCTTGCTGACCACGGTGCCGTCGGGGGTGGTGACGGGGGTGATCTCGCGCTCCCAGAAGCCGTTCTTGATGGCTTCCTCGGCGCGGTTCTGCGAGCGCACGCCGAAGGCGTCCATGTCCTCGCGGGTGATGCCCTTCAGGCGGGCGAGGTTCTCGGCGGTCTGGCCCATCGCGATGTACGCGTCCGGCACGAGGCCGTCCTCGCGCGGGTCGTGCCAGCTGGTGCCCTCCTGCTCGGCGACCGCGGCGGTACGGGCCTCGGCCTCGGCGAAGAGCGGGTTGTGCGTGTCCGGCAGCGAGTCCGAGTTGCCCTTGGTGAAGCGGGACACCATCTCGACGCCGGCCGAGATGAAGACGTCGCCCTCGCCGGCCTTGATGGCGTGCAGCGCCATGCGGGTCGTCTGCAGGGACGAGGAGCAGTAGCGGGTGATCGTGCAGCCGGGCAGGTGGTCCATGCCCATCTGCACGGCGACGATGCGGCCGAGGTTGTTGCCCTGCTCGCCGCCGGGCAGGCCGCAGCCGAGCATCAGGTCGTCGACGTCGCGCGGGTCGAGCTCGGGGACCTTGGCGAGGGCGGCCTGGACGATCGTCGCGGTCAGGTCGTCCGGCCGGAGGTCCTTCAGGGAGCCCTTGAAGGCGCGGCCGATGGGGGAGCGGGCGGTGGAGACGATCACGGCTTCAGGCACGAGGGGGCTCCCTACTGGGGTTTGGGCAGGACCGTGAGGGAAGTTACCTGCACGTAGAGCCAAGGTCATCGCTCTTGCCGTGTGACACCCGCCTCTTTTCTAAGCGCTTGCTCAGGGTTTGTGGGCTCGGTGGGCTCCGATGCGGGCCGGGACTCCGCGGCCGCGGCCTCCTCGTGGCCGTTGCCCGCGCGCTCCGGGGCGTGGATGCGCCGCCGCCTGCGGTGCTTGAGGAGAGCCCACGGGCCCCGAGGTCCGGTCGGCATCGCGGCCGTGACCTCCGTACCGCCCTCGGACGCCGCCTCCGCCGCCGCGCGTGCGACCGGCAGGAAGCCCTCGTCGCGGAAGGCGTCCGGGCGCTCCTCCTCCGGCCAGAGGCCGACCGCCGCGCAGACCGTGGGCAGCACCGCCATCGCCGCCGTCGCGTACCCCTCGGCCGACGGGTGGTAGTTGTCCGGGCCGAACAGCTCGCGCGGGTTGGCCGTGAACTCCGGGCCGAGCAGATCGCCGAGCGAGACCGTACGGCCGCCCTGCTCGACCACGCCGATGGTCTGGGCGGCGGCCAGCTGGCGCGAGACGCGGCGGGCCAGCCAGCGCAGCGGCTGGTAGACCTGCTCGACCGAGCCCAGGTCGGGGCAGGTGCCGACGACCACCTCGGCGCCCGCGGTGCGCAGCCGCCGCACCGCCGCGGCGAGACAGCGGACCGAGCGGGTCGGGGGCATCCGGTGCGTGACGTCGTTGGCGCCGATCATGATCACGCATACGTCGGGCACGGCCGAGGAGTTGGCGAGCAGTAGCGTGACCTGCCGGGCCAGGTCGTCGGACTGCGCCCCCGGCAGCGCCACGTTCCGCAGCAGCACCGGGCGCTCCGCCACCGCCGCGAGGCCCTGGGCGATGAGCGCGCCCGGGGTCTGCCCGGAGCGGTGCACGCCCTGGCCCGCGGCGGTGGAGTCGCCGAGCAGGGTGAGGCGCAGCGGGGAGCGGGTGTCCCCGGGTTCGAGGAACGCTCTGCCGTACAGGCCGTCGGCGTTGGGCGGCTGCACCGGATCGGCGCCCGGGGCCGTGCCCACCTGCCGTTTCGCCAGCTGCACCTCGGTCAGGAGCACCCCGACCGCCGCCGCGCCCAGAAGTCCGACTCCGCCGCCGCCGTACGCGGCGCCCGCGGCGATCCGCCGCGCCACCCTTGCCCTCGACATGGACCGAAGCCACCTCCTTGTAGCGCCGTACATCAACTCCTTGCCCGGTACGCACCGTCGGTCAATCTCCGACCTGGCGAGGCTCTCGGACCACAGCGCCGGACAGCCCAATTCCACTTAGGCTGGCGGCATTCCTAGGGAGAACCGGAGACCACGGTGCAATTCCACGACTCGATGATCAGTCTCGTCGGCAACACCCCGCTGCTGAGGCTCAACAACGTGACCGCCGGCATCAAGGCGACCGTCCTGGCCAAGGTCGAGTACTTCAACCCGGGCGGCTCCGTGAAGGACCGCATCGCGCTGCGCATGATCGAGGCGGCCGAGGCGAGCGGCGCGCTCAAGCCCGGCGGCACGATCGTCGAGCCGACCAGCGGCAACACGGGGGTCGGCCTCGCGATCGTGGCGCAGCAGAAGGGCTACAAGTGCATCTTCGTCTGCCCGGACAAGGTCTCCACGGACAAGATCAACGTGCTGCGGGCGTACGGCGCGGAGGTCGTCGTCTGCCCGACGGCCGTCGACCCCGAGCACCCCGACTCGTACTACAACGTCTCTGACCGGCTCGTCCGTGAGACGCCCGGCGCCTGGAAGCCGGACCAGTACTCCAACCCCGACAACCCGCGCTCGCACTACGAGACCACCGGGCCCGAGCTGTGGGAGCAGACGGAGGGGAAGATCACCCACTTCGTGGCGGGCATCGGCACGGGCGGCACGATCTCCGGCACCGGCCGCTACCTGAAGGAGGTCAGCGAGGGCCGCGTCCGGATCGTCGGCGCCGACCCCGAGGGCTCCGTGTACTCCGGGGGCTCCGGGCGGCCGTACCTCGTCGAGGGCGTCGGGGAGGACTTCTGGCCGAGCGCGTACGACCGGAACGTGACGGACGAGATCGTCGCCGTCTCGGACAAGGACTCCTTCCAGATGACCCGGCGGCTCGCCAGGGAGGAGGGCCTGCTCGTCGGCGGCTCCTGCGGCATGGCGGTCGTGGCGGCCCTGAAGGTGGCGGAGGGGCTCGGTCCGGACGACGTGGTCGTGGTGCTGCTCCCGGACTCCGGGCGCGGGTACCTCTCGAAGATCTTCAACGACGAGTGGATGAACGACTACGGCTTCCTCGAGCAGCCCGGTGACGAGCCGCGGGTCGGCGACGTCCTTGAGCACAAGGAGGGCGCGATCCCCAAGCTGGTGCACATGCACCCGGAGGAGACCGTCGGCGAGGCCATCGACGTGCTGCGCGAGTACGGCGTCTCGCAGATGCCGATCGTGAAGCCGGGCGCGGGCCACCCGGACGTGATGGCCGCGGAGGTCATCGGCTCCGTCGTCGAACGCGAGCTGCTCGACGCGCTGTTCACGCAGCGCGCCTCGCTCGCCGACCCGCTGGAGAAGCACATGTCGGCGCCGCTGCCGCAGGTCGGCTCGGGCGAGCCGGTGGCCGACCTGATGTCGGTGCTCTCCGCGACGAGCGGCGCGGACGCGGCGATCGTCCTGGTCGAGGGCAAGCCGACGGGTGTGGTGAGCCGGCAGGACCTGCTCTCGTTCCTGGCCCGCGAGAAGAAGTGACAGGCGGGGGCGGGCGGTTCGGGCGTACGGCCCGCACGTCCCGCCCCCACCCGGGGGGTCAGTACGGGCGAAGCTTGCCTCCCGGCTGCTTCCCGGGCTTCGCCGACGTGTCCTTCGGATAGGAGACGCGGTCCGGATCGCCGTCGGAGGTGTAGCGGGCGACCGCGCCGTCGGCGAGCTGATCGAGCCAGTGCGCGGAACCGTACTGCGCGTCCTGGCCCTTGAGCGGCGCCGAGCGGATGCGCGGGATGCCCGCCGGGTCGAAGGAGGCCGCGTACGGGGAGGGCGCGGGCCCGGCCCCGACGAGGTAGACGCCCCGGTTCTCGTACGCCGTCCCGCCCGCGCTCCCGGACAGCGCCACGGACGCGGGCGCGGGCTGGATGCCGAACGGCAGTGCCAGGGAGGCCACTTCGGCGCCGGGGACATCGCGCAGGATGGACTCCTGACCCTCGGCGATCTGCCGCCGTGCCCCGTCGGCGCCGCTCCCGGCGAGATCGGCGTGGTCGCGGGTGTGGTTGCCTATCTCGAAGCCGTTCTCGTGCAGCCAGGCCAGCGCGGTCTTGTGCCCGGTGGCGGAGAAGGCGCCGCCGTTGACGAAGAAGGTCGCGCGGGCCTTGAAGTCCGGGTGTTCGCGGGCCACTTCGCGCAGGATGCCGACCGCGCAGTCGTCGACCGGCTCCCCGTCGGCGCCGAGGCGGAGCTGGCTGTCGGTGGAGTCGTCGAAGGTGAGCACGACGGGGTGGGTGCCCGCGGGGATGTCCATGGTCCCCGCCGCGTAGTCGCCGGCGGTCACCGGCACGTACTTCTCCCGGGCCAGCCGCTCCAGTTCGGCACGGAAGGCCTCCGGGGTCCGGTCGTACACGCTGCTCGGCTTCTCGACGATCTGGTGGTACATCAGCACCGGCACGGCGGCGAGCTCGTTCGCCCCGACCTTCTCCGGCGCCGGAGGTTTAGCCGGCTGAGGGCTCCGGGACTGGTGTCCCGGCGTCGCGGAGCGGGAACCCTGCAGTTCATCGGCGGACTTCGCGGCCCCGGCGCCGTCCTGCGGCGCATCTTTCCCGGCCTCTTCGCAGGAGACCGTCACGGCGGCAAGAACCAACAGCGACACGGCAGTTGTGCCATTACGGAGAAGACGACGACGCACGAGACCTCCTGAAGGGTGTGCTTATGCGGCTCGACCGGACGAACTGGCTCCCCTCCCTCTCCCCCCGCGATTCCGCTCCCTCCTCCGGTCGTTTCCCGCGCAGACGGGTCGCCACCCTCGCCTGCGGGCTGCTCGCGCTGGTTCTGGTGATCGGCGGCACCTTCATCGCCCGCGCCGCGGGCCGCCCCGAGCTGCGCCTCGACGGCCTGGCAAGGGACGGAAGGGTCAACGCGGAGGCCCTGCGCAAGGGCGGATTCGCGGTCACCGCAGCAGGCGACGGAAAGCTGGACGGGATACGGGTCACCGTCGACGGCAAGCCCCTGCGGGCGCGTACGGACGGCCGCGCGCTCTCTGTGCGGTGGGGTGCGCTCAAGGACGGGGAACACGAACTGCGCGTGACGAAGCCCGGATCGGTGTTCACCGAAGCGACCGAGGTCGTGCGCAGGCTCACCGTGGACACGACCGCGCCCCGTATCGAGGTGGCCGACACGGAGGCCGACACGCTCAGGGGGCCCGTCACCGTCGAGGGCAGGGCGCCCGGGGCGAGGGAGGTGACGGTCGCGGGCCACAAGGCGCGGATGGACCAGGACGGTTCCTTCGCCGCCCGGCTCCCGCGCCCGCCCGCGCACGCCACGGTCACCGCGACCGACGCCGCGGGGAACACCGCCCGGCAGAAGGCGCTCGTCACCGTGCGGCGTCCGCTGCTGAAAGCCGTACACGTCAGCTCCCAGGGCTGGGCCTCCGACCGGCTGCGCGAGCCCGTGATGAGGCTCCTGAAGCAGAAGAAGATCAACGCCGTACAGCTCGACATCAAGGACGAGTTGGGCGAGATCGGCTACGACTCGAAGGTGCCGCTCGCCAAGAGCATCGGCGCGGCCAAGGGCTACTACGACGCGAAGAAGGCCGTCAAGGAGATCCACGAGGCGGGCGGCACGGTCGTCGGCCGCATCGTCGCCTTCCGCGACCCGATCCTCGCCTCGAAGTCCTGGAAGTCCGGGGACCGCGACCGCGTCGTGCAGACCCCCGGCGGCGGCCCCTACGACGGCGGCAGCTACGGCGATCTCTCGTTCACCAACTTCGCGAACAAGGAAGTGCGGCAGTACCACCTCGACCTGGCGGAGGAGGCCGCGAAGCTGGGCTTCGACGACATCCTCTACGACTACATACGCCGCCCCGACGGCCCGCTGAGCAAGATGTCCTTCCCCGGCCTGGGCGACACCACGCCCGAGCAGTCCATCACCGACATGGTCGCCGAGACCCGCCCCGTCGCCCGCGAGCACGGCGCGTTCCTGGGCGTCTCGGTGTTCGGCATCGCCGTCACCCGCCCCAAGGAGATCGCCCAGGACGTCGGCGCACTGGCCCAGGTGTCCGACTACATCGCGCCGATGATCTACCCCTCGCACTGGGCGCCGGGCGAGTACGGCGTCTCGGACCCCAACTCCCAGCCGTACCCGATCACCAAGAAGTCCCTCGCGGACTTCGTGAAGGAGACGAAGCACACCGACGCCGCGATCGTCCCCTGGATCCAGGACTTCTCCCTCGGCGTCAGCTACGGCGACGCGGAGGTGCGGGCCCAGATCGACGCGGCCCGGTCCGACGGCATCGAGGGCTTCCTCCTGTGGAACCCGGGCGTCCGCTACCACGGGGGTGCGCTTGACTGACCTGTACGGAGCTGTACGGACCTGTACGGGCCGAATGTCCGCCCCCACGCGCGGGGTTGGGGGAATCGGTACGGGGGCGACACGTGGGCGCAGCACTCGCTTAACACGGGTCCGGCACCTTGGTGGGTGTCGGCGCGCAGGACTCCTCCGGAGCGGCTCCCGGACCTCCTGAACGCCCCGGACGCGGATGCCGCGTCCCCCCGCAGGGACCACCGTCGTCCCGCCCCTCGGCCCCAGCCGGGGGTGCGGTGGCCCCTGCGGGCCTTTCAGCCCCGCCCCCCGCCCGGAACTACCGCCCCGCACCCCGCCCGGAACTACCGCCCCGCCCCCCGCTTCGGGGCTGCGCCCCCGGTCCCCGCCGCGGGGCTCCGCCCCGGTCCCCGTTCCGGATCCCCACCCCGCCCCTTCCCGAAAGACTGCCGTCGGCACGGGGGCCAGCCCCCGGACCCCCTCCCCCAAGCTCTCGGCTTCGCTCGAGCAGGGGGGACCCCCA
>NZ_JASCIQ010000073.1 GCF_029968035.1 Streptomyces cavernicola
GATCGCGTCGCTCGCGATGCTCAGCAACAAGCACGCGGACCTGCCGTCCCGCAAGCACGGCAACCCGCCCCAGTGATTTTCCGTCCCGACTCTCACGTTACGGAGACCCCGAACTCATGAGCACTCCCACCGATCATCTGCTGCGGGTCGAGAAGGGGCACGCGGAGCCGGAGGAGCTGGCGGCCATCACCGCCGTCCTGATGGCGCGCGCCGCGTCCCAGCCGCAGCCGCATCCGGTGGCCGCGCACGGCCGCTCCAAGGCCGGCTGGCGCCGCCTCGAGCGCACGCCGGGCTTCCGCGCCCCGCACAGCTGGCAGGGCTGAGCACCCTCTCCGCCCCCTCGGGCCCCCACCACGAACACCGTGGCGGGGGCCTTGCTTTATCCCCCACCCCGCCCCTTCCCGAAAGTCCTCAGCGGACAGCTCCGAGGGCTCCGCCCCCGGCCCCCGCCCTCGGGGCTCCGCCCCGCCCCTTCCCGAAAGACTGCCGTCGGCATCGGGGCTGCCGCCCCCGGCCCCCGCTTCGGGGGCCAGCCCCCGGACCCCCGCTCCTCAATCGCCGGAGGGGCTGAATTTTGTGGGTTGGGGGCTGGATTCACGTGCCCCGTCAGGGGCGCGGGGAACTGCGCGAGCGGCCACGACGGCGCGGCAGACGAAATACACAGCGCCGCAGGCTTTCGGGAAGGGGCGGGGAGGGGAAACAAAAGTCCCGCACCCCCCAACCGGGGGCGCGGGACCAGGGAACCGGAGCGGCAGCGCTACCGCAGGCGGGCCATGAGCGCGTGCTCGACGAGCGTGATGAGCGCCGACTTGGCGTCCGCACGGTGACGGGCGTCCGTCGTGATGATCGGGGTGTCGGGGCCGATCTGGAGGGCCTCGCGGACCTCGTCCGGCTGGTAGGGCTGGTGCCCGTCGAACCCGTTCAGCGCGATGACGAACGGAAGCCCCGAGTTCTCGAAGTAGTCCACGGCGGGGAAGCAGTCCGCGAGTCGACGCGTGTCGACCAGAACCACCGCGCCGATCGCGCCGCGCACCAGGTCGTCCCACATGAACCAGAACCGGTCCTGACCGGGCGTACCGAAGAGGTACAGGATCAGGTCCTGGTCGAGCGTGATACGGCCGAAGTCCATCGCCACGGTCGTCGTCGTCTTGTCGCCCGTGTGCGTGAGGTCGTCGATACCGGCCGACGCCGACGTCATCACAGCTTCCGTGCGCAGCGGGTTGATCTCCGAGACGGCGCCGACGAACGTGGTCTTGCCCACGCCGAAGCCGCCCGCCACCACGATCTTCGCGCTGGTGGTAGAGCGGGACGCACCGCTAGAGCTTGCGAAGTCCACTGAGCACCCTTTCGAGCAGTGTCACATCTGGCTGTCCGCCGGCGTTCTCGTCGCCGCCGGGCTGATGGATGGCCACGAGTCCGGCTTCCGCGAGGTCCGCGACCAGGATCCGGGCCACCCCGAGGGGGATGGAGAGCAGTGCCGAGATCTCCGCGACGGACTTGATCTCCCGGCACAGGTTGCAGATCCGCTGGTGCTCGGGGAGCTGTCCCTGGAGCTGGTGCGGCTGCGCCGTGGTGTGCACCAGCGCCTCGATGGCGAGCTGGTACCGCGGCCTGGTGCGTCCGCCCGTCATGGCGTACGGACGCACGAGCGGGTTGTGCGCACCCCCGGCCGGCTGCTGCTCCGCGGGGCGCGGCTGCGGCTGCACGGGCTGGATGCGCGGCGCCTGCGGCTCGTACGGGGCACGCGGCGCCGGCGGCCGCTCCTGTCCGTACGGCTGCTGCGGGCGCTGCGGGGGCGGTGCGTACGGCTGCTGCTGCTGACGGCTGGGTGCGGAGGGGAAGTTGTAGCGGTTCGGCGTGCCCTCGCCGCCCTGGCCGCCCTGGGCCTGGCCGTATGACCAGTTGGCCGAAGACGAACCCTCTGGGGGTGTTGCGCCACTTGCCACGTGCTTCCTCCTCCAACTGTGCCGGGCATCCATCAACGTGGTGCCGCGCCCCGAACTTTACGGCCCCGGGACGCGAATACGCACTGCCTGTCTGCTAGTTGAGAACTAGCCGAGAAGGCTTCCCTGAAGCTCCGCGCGCAGGTCGGGGGTGAGTACGGTGCCCGCCCGGTCGACGAGAAGCGCCATCTCGTACCCGATGAGACCGATGTCCGCTTCGGGGTGTGCGAGTACGGCAAGGGAGGAGCCGTCGGAAATGGACATGATGAAGAGAAACCCTCGCTCCATCTCCACAACTGTCTGATTCACGCTGCCGCCCTCGAAGATGCGGGACGCACCCGCGGTCAACGAGGTCAGACCCGACGCGACGGCCGCCAGCTGGTCGGCGCGGTCGCGGGGGAACCCTTCGGACATCGCCAGAAGGAGTCCGTCGGCGGAGACCACCACCGTGTGGGAGACACCGGGGGTGTTCTCCACGAAGTTGGTGATCAACCAGTTCAGGTTCTGCGCCGCCTGGCTCATCGGGCTCACACTAACGCTCCTGGTTGTAGTTGCCACCAGGACCACTGTGCATATTTCCAGTGGCCTGGCCGTTCGAGTCGCTTCCTGCATCGCGTCCCCGCTGGACGCCGCGGCGCAGGTTGCTCAGCCTGCCGCGTACGTCCTCGGGGGCGCGGGAGACCTGGGGCCCGCCCTGCGGGGTCTGCTCCGCCGTGCCCTCGACCAGGTTGGCCTTGGGGACCCGGCGCGGCAGCCCCGACGAGGTGACCCCGCCGGCCCTGGGCTGCCGGAGCTGCTCGGCGCGCTGCCAGCGCTCGTCGTTGGCGGAACGCCAATCGTCGTCGCCGGCACCGTTGCCGCCCGTTCCTGCAGGTGCGTCCTCCGCCTGGGGACGCGGGGGAGTGGTGTCCTGAACCGGCCCCGGCGTCCACACGTCGCCCGTCGCGTTCCGGTGACCGTTGCTCGCGGCGGTGGAGCCGCGGCGCGGCAGGCCCGCGTCGGTCAGCTCGTGCACGGAGGAAGGGGCAGGTCCCTGACGGTCGAAACCTACACGCTCACGGTCCGCTTCGGGAGCCGGGGGAGCAGATTCCGGTTCCGACTCGTAGGGGTTCCCGAAGGCATCGGTCGCAGAGCCCTGCTCGCGCCAAGTGCCTTGCTGCGGTTGGTCGTTGTAGTCGGCGTACGTGTCCTGGCCGGTGTTCTGCGCAGCGCCCCGAGCCTCGAAGCCGTCGAAGCCCGAGTCCGCGTACGCGGATTCCGGATAGCCCTCGTAGCCGCCACCCTGGTTCGCGTAGCCCTGCTCGTGGCCGACCTGCTGCGCGTACCCGTCCTGGGGGGCGTACGCGTCCTGGTGGCCGTGCTCGTAGCCGCCCTGCTGCTCGTACGCGGCCTGCCGGTCGCCGTACGCGCCCTGCTGCTCGTAGGGCTGCTGCGGCTGCTCGGAGCGGTCCAGGTCGCCCTGGTCGTACGACTGCGGGGAGACCTCGTCGCGGAAGAGCGGGCGGTCGCCGGACTGTGACTCGAGGGCGGCGCGGCGCTCCTCGCGGTGCAGCGAGCGGCCCACCGGGTCGAGCTCCGCGGAGCCCTCGTCGTAGCGGCTGTCGTCGAAGCCCAGCTCGGCGGCGGTGCGCAGCTGCGGGGCCTCGTAGGCCGGGGCCTGCTGCTCGGGCACGATCCGGGAGACCGTGAACTCGCTCTCCGGCAGGTCGCCGCCGCCACCGTGGGTGATGGCGTCCGGCAGCATGACGAGCGAGGTCGTGCCGGCCTGCTCGCCGGAGGGGCGCAGCTGGACGCGGATGCCGTGCCGGTCGGAGAGCCGGCCGACCACGAAGAGGCCCATGCGCTGGGAGATCGCGGCGTCCACGGTCGGCGGGTTGGCCAGCTTGTGGTTGATGTCCGCGAAGTCCTCGGCGGTGAGGCCGATGCCCTTGTCGTGGATCTCGATCATGACTCGACCGTCGGGGAGACGGGTGGCGGTCACGCGAACCTTGGTCTGCGGGGAGGAGAACGTGGTGGCGTTCTCCAGGAGCTCGGCGAGCAGGTGCACGAGGTCGGTCACGGCACGGCCGTGGATCTCGGCCTCGGGGACGCCGGACAGCTCGATGCGCTCGTACTGCTCCACCTCGGAGGAGGCGGCGCGGAGCACGTCGACCAGCGGGACCGGCTGGTCCCAGCGGCGGCCGGGCTCCTCGCCGGCGAGGACGAGGAGGTTCTCGCCGTTGCGGCGCATACGGGTCGCCAGGTGGTCCAGCTTGAAGAGGTTCTCCAGCTGGTCCGGGTCGGCCTCGTTGTTCTCCAGGTCGGTGATCAGGGTCAACTGGCCCTCGATCAGCGACTGGTTGCGGCGCGACAGGTTGGTGAAGATCGCGTTGACGTTGCCGCGGAGCAGGGCCTGCTCGGCGGCGAGCCGGACGGCCTCGCGGTGCACCTGGTCGAAGGCGCGGGCGACCTCGCCGATCTCGTCCTGCGTGTTGATCGGGATGGGCTGGACGCGGGTGTCGACCCGGCCCGGCTCGGTGCGCGAGAGCTGGTCGACCAGCATCGGCAGGCGCTGCTCGGCGATGCCGAAGGCGGCGGTGCGCAGCCGGCGCATGTTGCGGCTCATCTGGCGGGCCATGAGGCCGGCGACGATGAACGCGGCGAGCACGGCGGCGAGGACGACGGAGCCGTTGATGTAGGCGTCGCGCTCGGCGTCGTCGGCGATCTGCGCGGACTCGTCGACGGCCTTGTCGATGAGCTCGGTCTCCAGGTCGCGGTAGCCGTCGAACTTGGCTGTGGTGGTGGCGAACCAGGCCTCGGGGGTGACGCCGAGGCCCCGCAGGGTGCTGGGCCGCGCGCCACTGGAGATCAGCTCGACCATCTTCTCGGCGGACGGCGGGGCCTTGAAGGTCTGGCCCTGCGCACGGGCGGCGCGGGCGGCCGCGGCGAGCTTCTTCTTGCCCTCGGACTGCTTGTCGCGCATCACGGACTTGAGCTTCTGCTCGTCCTCTTCGGTGCCCGCGGAGATGTACTCGTTGATGGCGATGTACTCGAGGTACGCGTACGAGCTGAACGCCGTGGACTGGGCCTTCAGCGTCTTTGGGTCCCGGCTCGGGCGGACGAGCAGGTGCGTGCCGATGGAGCGCTGCAGCGAGACGGAGGCCTTGGAGAGCGAGATGGCGTAGATGGTCCGGCCGTAGCTGGTGATGTTGCCGGTGCCGAGGCCGAGCTCGTTGGCGAACTCCATCAGGGAGTGCTGGACCTGGACGTAGCCCTCTTCGGTCTTCACCGGGTCCATCGGGCGGGTGTAGGCCGCCTTGCGCAGGTCCGTGAGCTTGGACTCGTTCTCCTTGAACAGCGAGAGGCGGCGCTCGAGGCCCTGGTCCTCCGGCATGTCCTTGACGGCCTCGTCGAAGGAGGCCTTGGCGGCGTCGGTGGCGTCCCGGGCCTTGTCGACGGCGCCGTCGGGGTCCTTGCCGGTGAGCAGCGGGGCGGCGGACAGGTCGCGTTCGTTGAGCAGCGCCTGGCCGTAGTTCTCGGCGGCGCGCACGATGAGGGCGGTCTTCTCCGCGTCCTCGGCCTCGCTCCACGTGTCAATGGAGCCCTTGACCTGGAAGGTGCCCATCACGATGGCGACGATCACGGGTATGAGCAGGATCGCGTTCAGGCGGGTCGGCACCCGCCAGTTGCGGGGCGAGAGCTTGCTGCCGCTGCCGGCGGGCGCCGCTTCGGGGCCCGGCGTCGGCGCGGGCGCCGGCGTGGGTGCCGCAGCTCCGCGCGACGGCGGGGTGAAGTTGCCCCGCTCCTGCGGCTCGGGGCTGTTCTTGCTTCGCCTCACTCGACCAACAACCTCTCGGCGAGGGCACCTGGTGCGTGCCGCTTCGTCTTCGTGCCCCGGGCTACTGGGCAGTTCAGCGAATTTCAGCACGTCAGCGGCGGCTCCTCCAAACAGTGGGGAGAGCTTGGTTCTGGTGACCTGAACCGCAGATAAAACGGGCATAAAGCGGGAGCCCTGACAAAAGGCGAGCGCGAGTTGAGCGCAGTGGTACCGCGTGAATGCGAGCCGTGTTGGCCGCGGCGCAATTCTCTGTCGAAACGTTATGAACACCGAGGCGGGCCGTGTCAAAGGACACAGCCCGCTCCGGCGGGGCCTACGACAACTGCCTTACGTCGTCGCCGACTTGAGGCGTATCGAGGCGTAGGTGCCAGGGGGAGACGCCTCCCTAGCGCAGTCGGGCCATGAGCGCGTGCTCGACGAGCGTGATGAGCGCCGACTTGGCGTCCGCACGGTGACGGGCGTCGGTGGTGATGATCGGGGTGTCGGGGCCGATCTGCAGGGCCTCGCGGACCTCGTCGGGCTGGTAGGGCTGGTGCCCCTCGAAGCCGTTCAGCGCGATGACGAACGGGAGCCCTGAGTTCTCGAAGTAGTCGACGGCGGGGAAGCAGTCGGCGAGACGGCGGGTGTCGACGAGGACGATGGCGCCGATCGCGCCGCGCACCAGGTCGTCCCACATGAACCAGAACCGGTCCTGACCGGGCGTACCGAAGAGGTACAGGATCAGGTCCTGGTCGAGCGTGATGCGGCCGAAGTCCATGGCCACCGTGGTGGTGGTCTTGTCGCCGGTGTGCGTGAGGTCGTCGATACCGGCCGAGGCCGACGTCATCACGGCCTCGGTGCGCAGCGGGTTGATCTCCGAGACGGCACCGACGAACGTGGTCTTGCCCACGCCGAAACCGCCCGCCACCACGATCTTCGCGGACGTGGTGGAACGACCCGACGAGACCGGGTCGTTAGAGCTTGCGAAGTCCACTGAGCACCCTTTCGAGCAGTGTCACATCTGGCTGTCCGCCGGCGTTCTCGTCGCCGCCGGGCTGATGGATGGCCACGAGTCCCGCCTCGGCGAGGTCCGCGACCAGGATCCGCGCCACCCCGAGCGGCATACCGAGCAGCGCGGACACCTCGGCCACCGACTTCACCTCGCGGCACAGGTGGCAGATCCGCTGGTGCTCGGGGAGCAGCCCCATCAGCTGGGCCGGGTCGGCCGTCGTGCTCACCAGCGCCTCGATGGCGAGCTGGTAGCGCGGCCGCGTCCGGCCACCGGTCATCGCGTACGGACGCACCAGTGGCTGGTCGCCCTCCGGCCCGTACGCGGACTGGGCTCCGTACGGGTCATGAGGGGCGGTGGGCGGGGTCATGGATCCTCCGGGCTTGGACAGCAAGTGGTCGGCTAGCCGTCTTACGGGGCCGGTGGGGGACGGGCCGGACGGGTGGGCGGGGTGCGCGGTCCTGGCTAGTGCAGCAGGCTCCCCTGGAGCTCGGCGCGCAGATCCGGGGTGAGCACGGTGCCCGCCCGGTCGACGAGCAGCGCCATCTCGTATCCGACGAGGCCGATGTCGCACTCGGGGTGCGCAAGCACGGCGAGCGAGGAGCCGTCGGACACGGACATGATGAAGAGGAAGCCGCGCTCCATCTCCACCACGGTCTGGTTGACCGGGCCGCCCTCGAAGATGCGGGACGCGCCCGCGGTGAGGGAGGTCAGGCCGGACGCGACCGCCGCCAGCTGGTCGGCGCGGTCACGCGGAAAACCTTCGGACATCGCGAGCAGCAGACCGTCGGCCGACACCACCACCGTGTGGGACACCCCTGGGGTGTTGTCCACGAAGTTGGTGATCAACCAGTTCAGATTCTGCGCCGCCTGGCTCGGACTCAACTAACGCTCCTGCTGGTGAGAGGGGCTGCGGAAACTGCCGGTCTGGCCGGTGCCGGCCTCACGACCCTGCTGAATTCCGCGGCGGAGGTTGGTCAGCCGGCCGCGCACGTCGTCGGGCGAGCGCGACACCTGAGGGCCGCCCTGTGTCTGTTGCTGCTGCTGTGCCGTACCGGCCACGAGGTTCGCCCGCGGCACTCGGCGCGGCAGGCCGGAGTCGGTGACCCCGCCTGCCGAGGGCTGCTTGACGCGCTCGGCCTGGCGGCCCAGCTCGTCGTTGGGGGACTGCCGCCAGTTGCCGGGTGCGGTCGGCGGGGCGGGCGGCATCGGCGGGGCCTGCTGCTCGGGGCGAGCGCCCGGAGCAGCAGGACGGCCGCCGTTCTGCGGGTGCTGCGGGCCGCCGTGCGCGTTCTGCGGGGCCTGCTGCTCCTGCTGACCGTGGAACCAGTTGGTCTCCAGGGTGTCGAACAGCGGCGTACGGCCGTTGTCCGGCGGCAGGTCGACCGGGCCCGTCAGCGCATCGGGCTGCTGCTGCGGGGCCTGCGGCTGCTCGGCCCGGCGCGGCAGCCGGTGCTCGCCGGAGTCCCGGGCGCCATTGCGGGCGCCGCCGCCGAGCGGGGCCTGCGGCAGCTCGGGACGCGCGAACTGGCCGGTGGAACCGGGGCCTTGGCCTTCGGCGCCGCGACGGCCGGCGTCGGGGCCGGGCTGCTGCGGTACGGAGCGGGGCCCGGCCGCTTCGGGGCGCGGGGCCTCGAAGTCGGGGCGGGCGAACTCGGCCGTGGCGCCAGGCCCTTGCCGGTCGCCCTGCCGGCCGCTCTGCCGGTCGTCGGGCTCGACGCGGGCGAGCTGCGCGGTGGAGTCCACGGCGGGCGCGGAGTCGTGCTGCTCGCGCGCGGCGTCGACGGAGGGGCGCAGCTCCTTCGCGCCCCAGGAGCTGGTCTGCGGCTGCGGGTTGCCGCCGGGCAGCTCGGCCCGCGGCCCACCGGGCGGCGGCAGCTGCGGCTGACCTGTGTCGGCACGGCCCTGCCCCTGGTCCCCGCGCTGCCGCGGCGGTACGGGAGCGGCGCCCGCGGCACCGGTCGGCTGAGCGGCGCGCGGCCCGCCGAAGACGTCGGAACGCTGGCCGCCGTTGAGCGCGTCGCCCACACCGGGACGGCCCTGCGGGTCGACCGGACGGTGCTGCGGCTCACCGGCGCCGGGCCGCGTCGGCAGCCCACCGGGGCCCTGCGGGGCGCGCGGGGCGCCGCCCTGCGGCTGACCGGCCCCGGGACCCTGGCCCTGACCGGCGCCCAGCTGACCTGCGCTCGGACCCTGACCCTGACCCTGACCCTGACCCGGCCCGTCGCCCCGGCTCGGCAGCGCGGCGCGCGGACCCGAACCGGCAAGCTGGCCGCCGCCCTGGCCGCGGCCCGGAGTGGCGCCGAGGCGACCCGCGGGCGCACCGCCCTGACTGCCGCGGCGCGCGGCGGCGACACCGGCGGCGGCCTGAGCCGCGGCGGGACCGCCGGACGGCGCGGGGCCGCCGGCCTTGCTCGGCACCTTCTTGCCGCCCTGGGCGACATCGACGGGAAGCATGACCAGGGCGGTCGTACCACCGGAGTCGGACGGGCGGAGCTGGATGCGGATGCCGTGCCGCTGCGAGAGGCGGCCGACCACGAACAGACCCATGCGGCGCGAGACGGAGACGTCCACGGTGGGCGGCGAGGCGAGCCGCTCGTTGATCGCCGCGAGGTCCTCGGGGGAGAGGCCGATGCCGGTGTCGTGGATCTCGATCAGGACGCGGCCGTCGGGCAGCGCGTGACCGGTGACCTTGACCTTGGTCTGCGGCGAGGAGAACGAGGTGGCGTTCTCCAGGAGCTCGGCGAGCAGGTGCACGAGGTCGTTGACGACGCGGCCCGCGACCTCGGTGGTCGGCACGGCGGCCAGCTCGATGCGCTCGTACTGCTCCACCTCGGAGGCGGCGGCGCGGAGCACGTCGACGAGCGGGACCGGGCGGGTCCAGCGGCGGCCCGGCTCCTCACCGGCGAGGACGAGGAGGTTCTCACCGTTACGACGCATGCGGGTCGCGAGGTGGTCGAGCTTGAAGAGCGAGGAGAGCTGGTCCGGGTCGGCCTCGCGGGACTCCAGCTCGGAGATGAGCGACAGCTGACGCTGGATGAGGCCCTGGGAGCGGCGCGAGAGGTTGGTGAACATCGCGTTGACGTTGCCCCGGAGCAGGGCCTGCTCGGCGGCGAGCCGGACGGCCTCGCGGTGCACGTCGTCGAAGGCCGTGGCCACCTGGCCGATCTCGTCCCGGGAGTGCACGCCGACGGACTCGACGGAGGTGTCGACGTCCTGCGGGTCGGACTCGGAGAGCTGCTTGACCAGGTCGGGCAGCCGGTCCTGGGCGACCTTGGTCGCGGTGTCCTGCAGGCGGCGCAGCGAGCGGATCATGGACCGCGCCACGACGAACGCGCCGACGAGCGAGACGCCGAGGACGAGCAGGATCAGCGCACCGTTGATGATGGCCTCGCGCTGCGACTCGTCGCGCAGGTTGCGGGCCTCCTGCTCCATGTCGTTCAGGAGCGTGGTCTCGATCAGCGCCATCTGCCGCAGCTTGGTGGTGGCGGCGTCGTTCCAGTCGGGGTACGAGCGCTTCTCGCGGTTCTTCAGGCCGCTCGGGCTCTCCAGGACGCGGGCCGCGTAGTCGTTGGCGTCCTTGATGACGGCGTTGGAGTCGTCGAGCGGCTTCATCAGCTCGGCCGCGTTGCCGCCGGTGCCCTCGTACGACCGCTGGAAGCTGTCGAGTTCGGCCTCCTCGTTGCGCAGCGCGGAGAGCGCGTAGAGGCGGTCGTTGTCGGAGAGCTTGCCGAACTCGGTCTTGTTCGGCGGGAGCGCGGCGGAGATCACGGCACGCTGCAGCGAGGCGTACTCCTTGGCGGACGAGAAGGCCGCGAGGGTACGGGTGCGCTGGATCATCTCCGGGTTGCTGGTGGCGAGCGCCATGTCCCGGGAGAGGCCGAGCAGCTGCTCGATCAGCTGGTTGTAGCTGGAGACGGTCTGCGAGGTGGGCAGGCCCTGCTTGTACGCGTCGCGGCGGATGTCCTTGAGGACGCGCAGCTGCGTGGAGATCTGCACGACGTTCTGGCGGATGCTGTCGATCGCCTGGTCGCCGCGGGCGTCGTCGATGTCCGAGGTGCCCTGCAGGAACGAGTCGCGGGCGCGGTCGGTCTTGCCGCGGGCGCCCTTGACGGTGAAGTCCGAGGCCTTGGCGCCGTGTGCGAGGGGGCCCGCCGACTGGTCGCGCTCGTCCTGCAGCGCGGCGGCCAGCTCGGTGGCCTGCTTGGTCATGTCGGTGAGCAGCTTCATCCGGTCGAGCTGCTCCATCTCGTCGACGGAGTCGCTGATGCGGATGGCGCCGAGCGAGGTCGCGGCGACCACGGGGAGCGCGAGCAGGGAGACCAGACGCGTGGAGATGCGCCAGTTGCGCAGGGCTATTCGGGAGCCGGCGCCGGAGGGCTTCTTCGTGGTCGCGGGGGCCGTCGAGGCGCCGCCCTTGGACGCACCGGTGCCCTTGCCGCGGCCGCCGTCGGAGCCCGCGGTGTCGCCCGGTGAGGAGTTGCCGGGCACGGGGCCAGTCCCGCCGCGCAGCTCCGGCTCCGCCGCAGCGCTGCCTTCCCTCTTGAAACGTCCCTGCACTAGCGTCGCAACCTCTGGACCAGGCGTCCCGCCGCGCGAACGGTGGGACGGTGTCGGCGTCGTGGAGCCCGTCCGAGCTCCGGTGGTCGTCAGTGACCGGCGCGTCTCCCCCTCTCCCACCGCCGCTCGACGCTGCGTTGCGCCCGTGCGCGCCGGTTCATACCTGCGGCGGTTTCCCGGAATTCCAGCACAGTGCCGGATCTCCAACAAGCCCTGCCGCCGGGCTGTGACGTCTGTGACAGCCGGTGACGGAGGTGTTACGAGACGTCGAGCAGCATCCCGTGCATAACGGACTTTTGATTACGTACGCGTTGGTCGCCGAGGGTGTCCCAGTCGCCATGATCGGGAGCGGAATCGGCGCTTCAGTACCGGAATGTCTGTTCCGCTCGCGCCCGCAACTGGTCCGTTCTGTCTGGTTCGTCCGGTCGCTCGTGAGCAAACTCACATGAAGATCAAGGGGAGTTCCCGCCTTTGCGGGGAATTCGAATGTTTAGCCTGACGCTTTACAGGGATGGCCGAACCGTCAACCCCGAGTCCACAGAGAGCCAAGAGGTCGAAGCCGCCGTGAAGACGACGATGATCATCCGCAACATAGCCAACCCGCGGCGCACCACCCTGGCGCACCTCAAGGACGCAGACGAACTCCAGGCCGCCCCCGAGCAGCCGGCCGCCGACCTCGCGGAGCTCCCGACCAACACGGCCAACCCGCGCCGCACGGTCCTCATGGAGGCCCCGGTCACGGCGGCCGCGGAGTAATACAGCGAGGTCGCACCCCCCTCGGCCCTGTCTTCGATCTCCCGCCTGCCCCGCGACGCCATGCACGCACTCTCGCCGCACCGGACAAAGACCCAAGTAGCTCCGCTACGAGGGCCTTCGCCCGGCACGCCGAGAGCACGCACCTGACGCCGCGGGGCCACCCTCCGGGTGACGACGGGAGATCGAAGACAGGACCGAGCGCGTTAGCCTGGAGCGTCAGTCTCCACCTGGAGGCGTGAGTCTCCAGGCTAAGCAAGCAGAGGGGCCCGCATTCCGTGCGCATCGCCAGGTTCTCCATCGACGGCAATGTCGCCTTCGGCGCGGTCGAGGGCGACAGTTCCACCGCGACGGACGGCGAACTCGTCCTCGACATCATCAAGGGCATTCCGTACGCCGACTTCGAGCTCAGCGGCGTCAAGGTCCCGCTCAGCAAGGTCCGCCTGCTGCCCCCGGTGATCGGCAACAAGATCGTCGCCTTCGGCCGCAACTACGCCGACCATGCCAGGGAGATGGGTAACGAGGTCCCCGAGACCCCCTTCGCCTTCTTCAAGCCGACCACCTCGATGATCGGCTCCGGCGACCCCATCGTGTACCCCGGGTTCACCCAGGAACTCCACCACGAGGCCGAACTCGCCGTCGTCATCGGCCGCATGTGCCGCGAAGTCCCGCGCGAACGCGTCAAGGACGTCATCTACGGCTACACCTGCGCCAACGACATCACCGCCCGCGACGTCCAGCGCCGCGAGAAGCAGTGGGCCCGCGCCAAGGGCTTCGACGGGGCCTGCCCCATCGGCCCCTGGGTGGAGACCGGCCTCGACCTCGCCGCCGCGAGCGACCTGGCGATCCAGTGCACGGTCAACGGCGAGCAACGCCAACTCGGTTCCACGAGCCAGATGATCCACTCCATCGAGGACCTGATCGTCAACGTCACCGAGGCGATGACCCTGCTCCCCGGAGACGTGATCCTCACCGGCACCCCGGCGGGGGTCGGCACCCTCAACGTCGGCGACGAGGTCGCCGTCACCATCCAAGGCATCGGCACTCTCACCAACAAGGTGATCAAGCGTGGCTAACGCAGACTCCCCCAAGCTCTCGACTCCGCTCGACCAGGGGGTACCCCCACGCGTCCGTTTCTGTCCCTCCCCGACCGGCAACCCCCACGTGGGCCTGGTCCGCACCGCCCTCTTCAACTGGGCCTACGCCCGGCACACCGGCGGCAAGCTCGTCTTCCGCATCGAGGACACGGACGCGGCCCGCGACTCGGAGGAGTCGTACCAGCAGCTCCTCGACTCGTTCCACTGGCTCGGGTTCGACTGGGACGAGGGCCCCGAGGTCGGCGGCCCCAACGCCCCGTACCGCCAGTCGCAGCGCATGGACATCTACCAGGACGTCGCGCAGAAGCTGATCGACGGCAAGTACGCCTACCCCTGCTACTGCACCACCGAAGAGCTGGACGCCCGCCGCGAGGCCGCCCGCGCCGCCGGCAAGCCCTCCGGCTACGACGGCAAGTGCCGCACGCTCACCGACGAGCAGAAGCAGGCGTACGAGGCCGAGGGCCGCAGCCACATCATCCGCTTCCGCATGCCCGACGAGCCGATCACCTTCGACGACGCGGTCCGCGGCGAGCTCACCTTCACCCCGGAGAACGTCCCGGACTACGGCATCGTCCGCGCCAACGGCGCCCCGCTGTACACCCTGGTGAACCCGGTCGACGACGCGCTCATGGGCATCACGCACGTGCTCCGCGGCGAGGACCTGCTCTCCTCCACCCCGCGCCAGATCGCCCTCTACAAGGCCCTGATCGAGCTCGGCGTCGCCAAGGAGATCCCCACCTTCGGGCACCTCCCGTACGTGATGGGCGAGGGCAACAAGAAGCTCTCCAAGCGCGACCCGCAGGCCAGCCTCAACCTCTACCGCGAGCGCGGCTTCCTGCCCGAGGGACTGCTCAACTACCTGTCCCTGCTCGGCTGGTCGTTCTCCGCCGACCAGGACGTCTTCACGATCAAGGAGATGATCGAGAAGTTCGACCTGGCCGACGTCAACGCCAACCCGGCCCGCTTCGACCTCAAGAAGGCCGAGGCGATCAACGCCGACCACATCCGCATGCTGGACGTGCAGGACTTCGCCGCGGCCTGTGAGCCCTGGCTGAAGGCCCCGCACGCCAACTGGGCCCCCGAGGACTTCGACCAGGCCAAGTGGGAGGCGATCGCCCCGCACGCCCAGACCCGCCTCACCGTCCTCTCGGACATCACGGCCAACGTCGACTTCCTCTTCCTGCAGGAGCCGGTCGAGGACGAGGCGTCCTGGACCAAGGCGATGGGCAAGGGTGACCCGGCCGCCCTGCTCACCACGGCCCGCGCCAAGCTGGAGAGCGCCGACTGGACCTCCCCCGAGGCGCTCAAGGAGGCCGTCCTGGCCGCCGGCGAGGAGCACGGCCTCAAGCTCGGCAAGGCCCAGGCCCCGGTCCGCGTAGCCGTCACCGGCCGCACGGTCGGCCTGCCCCTCTTCGAGTCCCTGGAGATCCTGGGCAAGGACAAGTCCCTGGCCCGCATCGACGCGGCGCTGGCGAAGCTCGCCGGCTGAGTTCTCCCACGTACGCCCCGAAGGGCCCGGAAGCAC
>NZ_JASCIQ010000074.1 GCF_029968035.1 Streptomyces cavernicola
CGTGTGTGCCGGGCCTTTTCGAAAACGGCGCCTTATAGGGGGCGGTTCGGGGTCACGCGCCCAGAGAGTGACTCGGGGTCACGCGCCCGACCCTCCGGGGGCCGGGGACGGGCTGGCCTTGCAGCCGTCCTGCTTCTTGATGGCCGCGCCCACCTCGCCCTCGAGCAACGCGTTCAGCGCTCCGTCGCCCTGCTGCTGGATCTTGCCCAGGTCGTCGGCGACCTTCTGCAGGCCCTGCGAGAACTCCTTCAGGCCGTCGGGCGACTGGTCCTTGGCGTCCAGGCCGTCGATGTCCTTCTTCAGCTTCTCGTACGACTTCGAGGTCTCGTTGAGGTCCTTGATGGCGTCCTGCTGGATCTTCTCGCCGTTGTCGACGGGCGGCGGGCCCGCCTTCTCCAGGGCCCCGGCGATCGCCTTGTCGGCGTCTGAGATGGCCTTGAACGCCTCCGAGTCGGCCTTCTGGATCTCCTCGGGCTTGCCGTCGGCGGCCGTGGAGACGATCGTCTGCTGAGCCTTCACGCTCTTCTCGAGCTGCGGCTGGATCTGACCGCACAGTGACTTGGCCCAGTTGTCGAGCTTCTCTTCGTCGCTGTCGCCGCATCCCGACAAGGCCAGTACCAGTACCGCACCGCCGGACAGTGCGGCTGCGAGCTTCTTGTTCACCGGATTGGTCCCTTCCATGGCTCTCGGCCCCGGAACATACACGCCGCGTGGACGACAACCGCGGGGCGAGAGTCCGATTCAACACCCATTGCAGCCATTTGCACCAAGGGAGAGGAGAGTCACTGAAACAAAATGTCAGCGCATGGCGCAACAAGGCGGGCGGACAAGGTGTCAAAACACCTCGCCCGCCCGCCTGTTGAGCCGGTGACGACCTCCGGTCAGGACACCACCGCGGGGTCCGAGGAGTTCGCGACGCGCTCCGCGTCACCCTCTTCACCCACCGCGATCCCGCGCCGCTTGGAGATGTAGACGGCGACGACGATCACGAGGATCGCGAGCAGCGCGATGCCCACGCGTACGCCGACACTCGCGTCGTCGCCGTAGCTGAACTGGACGACCGCCGGCGCGATGAGCAGCGCCACCAGGTTCATGACCTTCAGGAGCGGGTTGATCGCCGGTCCCGCGGTGTCCTTGAACGGGTCGCCCACGGTGTCGCCGATGACCGTCGCGGCATGCGCCTCGGAGCCCTTGCCGCCGTGATTGCCGTCCTCGACGAGCTTCTTGGCGTTGTCCCACGCGCCACCGGAGTTGGCGAGGAAGACCGCCATCAGCGTGCCGGTGCCGATGGCGCCCGCGAGGAACGAGCCGAGCGCGCCGACGCCGAGCGTGAAGCCGACGGCGATCGGCGTGAGCACGGCGAGCAGACCCGGCGTGGCCAGCTCGCGCAGCGCGTCCTTGGTGCAGATGTCGACGACGCGCCCGTACTCCGGCTTCTCCGTGTAGTCCATGATCCCGGGGTGCTCGCGGAACTGCCGCCGCACCTCGAAGACCACCGCTCCCGCCGACCTGGACACCGCATTGATCGCAAGCCCCGAGAAGAGGAAGACGACCGCGGCGCCGAGGATCAGGCCCACCAGGTTGTTGGGCTGCGAGATGTCCATGACGAGGTTCATCGGCGCCCCGTCCCCGAGCTTCTCGCCGACGTCCTTGGCCGCTGCCGCGATGGCGTCGCGGTACGAGCCGAAGAGCGCCGAGGCCGCGAGCACCGCGGTGGCGATGGCGATGCCCTTGGTGATGGCCTTGGTGGTGTTGCCGACGGCGTCCAGGTCGGTGAGCACCTGCGCGCCCGCGCCCTCGACGTCGCCGGACATCTCGGCGATGCCCTGCGCGTTGTCGGAGACCGGCCCGAAGGTGTCCATCGCGACGATCACGCCGACGGTGGTGAGCAGACCGGTACCGGCCAGGGCCACCGCGAACAGCGCGAGCATGATCGACGTACCGCCGAGCAGGAACGCCCCGTACACGCCGAGGCCGATCAACAGGGCGGTGTAGACGGCCGATTCGAGGCCGATGGAGATACCGGCGAGCACCACGGTGGCCGGTCCGGTCAGCGAGGTCTTGCCGATGTCCTTGACCGGGCGCCGGTTGGTCTCGGTGAAGTAGCCGGTGAGCTGCTGGATCAGGGCGGCGAGCACGATGCCGATGGCCACGGCGACCACGGCGAGCACCCGCGGGTCCCCGCTCTTGGCCTGGATCGCGGCGTCGGTGACGCCCTTCAGCTCGGCGTAGGTGGCCGGCAGATAGACCCAGACCGCCGCGGCGACCAGGGCGAGGGAGATCACCGCGGAGATGAAGAAGCCGCGGTTGATGGCGCTCATCCCGCTGCGGTCGGCGCGCCGCGGGGCCACGGCGAAGATGCCGACCATCGCGGTGAGCACGCCGATCGCGGGCACGATCAGCGGGAACGCGAGCCCGGCGTCGCCGAAGGCGGCCTTGCCGAGGATCAGCGCGGCGACCAGCGTCACGGCGTACGACTCGAAGAGGTCGGCGGCCATTCCCGCACAGTCGCCGACGTTGTCGCCCACGTTGTCGGCGATGGTCGCGGCATTACGCGGATCGTCCTCCGGAATGCCCTGCTCGACCTTGCCGACCAGGTCGGCGCCGACGTCGGCGGCCTTGGTGAAGATGCCGCCGCCGACTCGCATGAACATCGCGATCAGCGCGGCGCCGAGGCCGAACCCTTCGAGCACCTTCGGTGCGTCGGCGGCGTACACGAGGACCACGCAGGCAGCGCCGAAGAGGCCGAGCCCCACCGTGAACATGCCGACGACGCCACCCGTACGGAAAGCGATCTTCATGGCCTTGTGCGAAACAGCCGTCAGATCCTTTGCCGGTTCTCCTTCCGCGGGCGTGGCTTCACGAGCGGCCGCCGCCACCCGCACATTGCTGCGTACCGCGAGCCACATGCCGATATAGCCGGTGGCCGCCGAGAAGAGCGCTCCGATCAAGAAGAAGATCGAACGGCCGGCGCGCTGATTCCAGTCGTCCGCGGGCAACAGCATGAGCAGGAAGAACACCACCACGGCGAATACGCCGAGGGTGCGCAACTGGCGGGCCAGATAGGCATTTGCGCCTTCCTGGACCGCGCCGGCGATCTTCTTCATGCTGTCGGTGCCCTCGCCCGCAGCGAGCACTTGGCGCACCAGGACCCCGGCGACGGCGAGCGCCGCGAGGGCGACGACTCCGATGACCATCACGATCAGTCGGTTGTCCGAGGTGAGTACTGCTGCCGCGAGGGTCGATGGGTGATCAAACTGATGAGGGGTAGAAAGCCCCGCCATTCGTCCTCCTTGACGCTTGGGCTGAGCTCAAGATGTGGACGGATTGTAGGGAGCAGAACCTGATCAAAACAGTGCGCGACAAACGGAATTGGCCTGCAGTTGCCCATCAGCAAATGATCGCGTCCTTCGATTGCCCTCGAAAGCGGTAATGCTTCAAAGGCATTGACGGCGCGGCGTCCTCGAACGATACGGCCACGGTGATCGATAAACACCGGCAACCGTCTCGACCGCGAAATACCCTTGATCAAGGGCGAGTTGATGAAAACGGAGGGGTGCGCGGACACGAAAAACGGCGCCGCCCCCGCAGGGGCAGCGCCGTCGTTCGGATCTGAGTCAGGGAAGCAGCGTCGTCGGGGCCGCCGGCCAGCTCATCTTGATGAGCCCGCCTTCCGGTCCCGCCGTCACCTCGACGTCGTCGACCAGGCCGCTGATGACGGCGAGGCCCATGTCGTCCTCGCCCTCGGCGTCCAGATCTTCCGCCCCGGGCTCGCCCGGGGCCGAGCCGCCGTCGACCGAGGTGTCGGCATGCGCCACCTCGTCACCGACCTCGATGGAGAACTTCTTCTCCTCCTCGATGAGAGCCACCCGCACCGGCGCCGTGACGCCGGCACTCTGATGCAGCCCGACGGCGCGCGAACATGCCTCGCCGACGGCGAGCCGCACTTCGTCGAGTACGGCCTCGTCCACTCCGGCTCTGCGCGCCACTGCGGCCGCCACGAGTCTGGCGGTCCGGACGTGCTCGGGCAGCGCGCTGAAGCGGAGTTCAACGGTGGCCATGCATCCCCCTCGGACGTGTGAGCGTGCTTTCAAGGGGCCGGGCACATCGGCCCGGCGCCCCCTGCTCCTAACGCCCCGGACGACAGGCCCGGGGCACCGGCCCTCAGTCGGTGGCCGCCACCGCTTCCTCGACCGAGGTGTGGATGGGGAACACCTTGGTCAGGCCGGTGATGCGGAAGATCTTCAGAATGCGCTCCTGGTTGCACACCAGGCGCAGCGAACCCTCATGGGCCCGCACTCGCTTGAGACCGCCAACCAGCACGCCGAGTCCGGTGGAGTCGAGGAAGTCCACGCCCTCCATGTCGACGACAAGGTGGAAACTGCCGTCGTTCACCAGCTCGACCAGCTGCTCGCGCAGCTTGGGCGCGGTATATACATCGATTTCGCCACCGACCTCGACGACCGTACGATCGCCGACGGTACGGGTCGACAGGGACAGGTCCACGGATCCTCCAGCACCTTGCTATCGAGCGCTCGCCCCTCGGACACCTGATGTCAGGCCTGGGACGGTCGCCAGCCGCGATGGCATTCAATCACTTACCGGCGGGCGTGCACGACGCCTTCGGACCATTGTCCGTCACGCCAGTGACACACTCGGTGCCGATGGCCAAGAATCACCGACCCGATCACCCCTCTGCGGGCGGCCCCGAGCGACCCTCTCCGCGTGTGGTCCTGGACCGACTCACCGCCGGGGGAAATCGGGCTGCGCGCATCACTCATAGGGAGCACTTGCCCCCCAGAGAGGGCCGCCATGCCGTCTGGCCTGATCGCATCCGGTCAGAAGTGATCTCGGCCGTTCAGCAAGCGGGCATCGAGCATCCCTGGGCCCACCAGGCGGAAGCCGCGGAGCACGCCCTCGACGGCCAGTCGGTGGTCGTCGCCACCGGCACCGCCTCCGGCAAGTCGCTCGCCTATCTGGCCCCGACCCTCTCGGCGCTCCTTGACGGCTCCGAGGCCCCGAACGGGCGGGGCGCGACCGCCCTGTACCTCGCGCCCACCAAGGCCCTCGCCGCCGACCAGTGCCGGGCCGTGAAGGAGCTGGCCGCCCCGCTCGGCAACGCCGTCCGGCCCGCGGTGTACGACGGCGACACCCCCGTCGAGGAACGCGAATGGGTGCGCCAGTACGCCAACTACGTCCTCACCAACCCCGACATGCTGCATCGTGGCATGCTGCCGTCCCACCCCCGCTGGTCCTCCTTCCTGCGCGCCCTGCGCTATGTGGTGATCGACGAGTGCCACACCTACCGGGGCGTGTTCGGCTCGCACGTCGCCCAGGTTCTGCGCCGCCTTCGCCGCCTCTGCGCCCGCTACGGCTCCGATCCGGTCTTCCTCCTCGCCTCCGCCACCGCCGCCGACCCGTCCATAGCGGCGGGCCGGCTCACCGGCCTGCCCGTGCAGGAGGTCGCCGACGACGCCTCGCCGCGCGGCGAGCTCGTCTTCGCCCTGTGGGAGCCGCCGCTCACCGAGCTCCGCGGCGAGAAGGGCGCACCGGTCCGCCGCACCGCCACCGCCGAGACCGCCGACCTCCTGACCGATCTGACCGTCCAGGGCGTCCGCTCGGTCGCCTTCGTACGGTCCCGCCGGGGCGCCGAGCTGATCTCCGTGATCGCCCAGGAGCGGCTCGCCGAGGTCGACCGCTCGCTGGTCGGGCGCGTCGCCGCCTACCGGGGCGGCTATCTGCCCCACGAGCGGCGCGCCCTGGAGCGTGCCCTGCACTCCGGCGAGCTCCTCGGGCTCGCCGCCACCACCGCCCTCGAACTCGGCGTCGACATCTCCGGCCTCGACGCGGTCGTCATCGCCGGCTACCCCGGCACCCGCGCCTCCCTGTGGCAGCAGGCAGGCCGCGCAGGGCGCTCGGGCCAGGGGGCGCTGGCGGTGCTTGTGGCCCGCGACGACCCGCTGGACACCTATCTCGTCCACCACCCCGAGGCGCTCTTCCAGCAGCCGGTCGAGTCCACCGTCCTCGACCCGGACAACCCGTACGTCCTCGCGCCGCACCTCTGCGCCGCCGCCGCCGAACTTCCGCTCACCGACGACGACTTGAAGCTGTTCGGCCCGACCACCGAGGAACTCCTTCCGCAGCTGGAGGCCGCCAAGCTGCTGCGCCGCCGTACGAGGGCCTGGCACTGGACGCGCCGCGAGCGCGCCGCCGACCTCACCGACATCCGCGGCGAGGGCGGCACCCCCGTCCAGGTGGTGGAGGCCGGCACGGGCACCCTGCTCGGCACCGTCGACGCCGCCTCCGCCCACACCGCCGTGCACGCCGGGGCCGTCCACCTCCACCAGGGCCGCACCTATCTGGTGCGCGAACTCGACCTCGAAGAGTCGGTCGCCCTCGTCGAGCAGGCCAACCCGCCCTACTCGACCACCGCCCGCGACACCACCGCCATCTCCGTCCTGGAGACCGACGTGGAGATCCCGTGGGGCGAGGGCCGCCTCTGCTACGGCTCCGTCGAGGTCACCAACCAGGTCGTCTCCTTCCTCCGCCGCCGGCTGATCACCGGCGAGGTCCTGGGCGAGTCCAAGCTCGACCTTCCTCCTCGTACGCTGCGCACCCGCGCCGTGTGGTGGACGGTCACCGAGGACCAGCTGGACGCGGCCCGGATCAATCCGGAGATCCTCGGCGGCGCCCTGCACGCCGCCGAGCACGCCTCCATCGGCATGCTCCCGCTCTTCGCGACCTGCGACCGCTGGGACATCGGCGGCGTCTCCGTGCCCCTGCACCCCGACACCCTCCTGCCGACCGTCTTCGTCTACGACGGCCACCCGGGCGGCGCGGGATTCGCCGAGCGCGCCTTCCACACGGCCCGCGAGTGGCTGGCCGCGACCAGGCAGGCGATCGCCTCCTGCGAGTGCGAGGCCGGCTGCCCGTCCTGCGTCCAGTCCCCGAAGTGCGGCAACGGCAACGACCCGCTGCACAAACGCGGAGCCGTACGCCTGCTCACGGAGCTCCTCAAGGCGGCGCCCGCTCCGTAGGTCCACCTGGTCCACCTGGTCCGGCGGTGGGGCCGATGGCGAGGGCGACCGGCCGGGTGACGGCGTAGGTCCCGCCTCGGGCGGACCCGCACGCGCGCGCTGCTGTGCCCGGACTCCGCCCGCCCGTGCCCGTACCGTCACGTCGGCGATCTCCCCGCGGACGGCGCACCGCACCACCTCGGCCCCTTGCGCCGCCGCCACCCGCTCGGCCCCGACACAGGCCTCCTCCCGGCCCCGCAACGCACGGTCCGCGGCGGCGAGCGCCGCCAGGTCGGCGGCCCCACCCGCGCGGTGTCGCGCCAACACGGCCTGCGCAAGCAGCAGTACGGCCCCGAAGACCACGCACAGCGCACCGACCACCAGCACCACCCAGAGCGTCGCCGAGCCCCGCTCGCGACCCGACCCGCTCCAGCGCGAGCCGCTCGCACGCCGCTCCGCCCATGCCCTCCTTCCGTTGGCCCTCACCCCTGCGGCCATGACCGCCCCACGGCCTCCTCGGACAGGGCGACCGCGTGGGCTTTCAGCTCCAGCGTGAGCGCGCGCGGACCGGGAGCATGGGCGGCGACGGCCACCCGGACCAGATCGCCCTCTCTGCTCACCGTCACCCGAGCCCCTTCGGGCGCGGCCCGCTTCGCCGCGTCGACAGCGGCGCGCTCCGGTTCCTGCCGGGCCGCCGCGCGAGCCCCGGCCCGAGCCGCGTCCACACACTGGATCTGCGCAACGGCGGCCATCAGCCCCCACAACATCGCCACCCCGACCAGTACGAGGGTGGGGATCACCGTGGCCGCCTCGGCCGTCACATATCCGCCGTCACGCCCCTTCCCGGCGCCGTGGGCGCGCGGCTCAGGCCTGGACACCGAGCGCCTTGGCGACGATCGACTCCAACGCCGCCTGCACCGCGTCGGACGTCACGACCTTGTAGAGCACTGCCGCGAAGCCGCATGCCGCGACCGTGCCCATCGCGTACTCGGACGTCGTCATCCCCGCGTCGCCCGCCGCCCGCAACCGGGCCCGCAGCAGCCGCAGCGCGCCACGGCACCGGCCTCCGAGGCCATCCGCACCGAAGCCGTTCCTCAACTTCCCCACATATCGCATGTGTTGTGAACCCCCGTACTTTTCATGACAGTTGATGACTCGCAGAGGCCGGTTCAGATGTGGAGTCCGCGGGCTCCGCGAGAGTCAGCCGACGTTCAGGACCCCGCCGGCCAAGCCGATGACCACCGGCACCACACCCACGGCGAGAAACGCGGGCAGCAGGCACAGGCCGACCGGTGCCGCGATCAGAACGCCTGCCTTGTGCGCCCTCGCTCCCGCTGCGCGGGCCCATGCAGCGCGACAGTCCGCAGCGATCATGGACAGCTCCTCGGCGGCCGGCGCGCCCGCGTCGCAGGCACGCGCGAGGCACCTCGCCAAGGGCCGGGCACCCGGCAGGACGCCCAACCGCCCCCACACCTGGGCCGATTCGCCGCCGAGCCGTAGCTCCACGGCGGCCAGCGCCAACCGGTCACCGACCGGCCCGCCCAGCGACTCCCCCACCGCCTCCGCAGCGGCGACAGGACCTGCCCCCGCCGCCACACATGCGGCCACCAGGTCTGCCGCCAGCGGGAGTTGGCGCTCCGCCTCGACGGCCTCCGCAGCCGTCAGGGAGCCGTCGATGCCTTCCGGCCCCATGCCGCCCGGTCCCGCGTCGCCCGGTCCCGCGCCGCCCGAGGACCGCTCGCGCCGCCGCAGCCACTGCCGTACGGCATACCCGGCCAGGCCACCGAGGACTGCTCCGAGGACGCCGCCCACCAGGACGAAGCCTCCGCAGGCTGTGCCCAACACCGGTGCCCACCCCGCCAGTTCGCGCCCCTGGAGCGGGTTCCGCAGACGTCGGGGCGGTTCGGCGCTCCCCAGCAACCTGCGGATCCGCCGCCGCGCTCGCCGTTCGCCCCTCTCCGCCAGGACCGCCCTCAGGACCAGGAACAGCGCCGCCGCGCACACCGCCGTCACCCCCACCCTGTGGACCGCCTCCGCATCGAGCCAGCTCCCGCTCATCCCCACCCCGAGTCATCGCCCCTCCGCGCGGCGCACGATCCGCACCGCCCACCAGATCCCCGCACCTTCAAGGCACCCGCCGACCAGCAGGCAGCCAAGCCCCACCGGGGTGTGAAGCAGTACACGCAGCGGGTCGGCACCCAGGCCAAGACCCATGAGGAGCCCGACGACCGGCAGGGCCGCGAGCAGAGCCGCAGTGGACCGTGCCGTGGACAACCGCACGCGCAGATCGGCACGTTGGTCCCGCTCCGCCCGCAGCGCGCCCTCCAGCCGGGCGAGGCCGGCCGCGAGCCCGCCGCCTCGGTCGACCGCCACGCGCCAGCACGCGGCGAGCCCGAGGAGCCCTTCGGCCCCTGGCTCCGCCGAGGCCGCGCGCAGCGCCTGCGGCACATCACCCCCGAACCGCGCCGCCGCGAGCACCGCCCCCGCGGACCCGCCTAGACCGGACTCCGCCTCTCCCTCCGCGGAACGGACGGCGGCCAGCATCGCCTCCCCCGGCTGCCGTCCCGCGCGGACCTCGGCGGCCAGGGCGGCACACAGCACGATCACCGCATCGGCCCGCGCCAGCCTCTGCCTGCGCCGATCGCGGCCGCGCAACACCCGCTTCAGCAGCGGTACTCCGAGCGCTCCCACCACCAGCGGAAGCACCGACTCCCCGACCACCGCCACGGCCAACCCGACGGCCAGACACCACCATTCACGCCCGACCCGCTCCCGCACACGCGCGAGCAGCCGCTCCCCCGGAGGCACAGGCACCGGTTCGCGCACCGCCGCCCCCGCGAGCAGAAGCCGCGCACGCCGCAGCCCCCGGTCCTGCCCGACACACAGCCAGGCCGCAGCTCCCGCGCACACGGCCGCCGCGTACACCGGCGCAGCCTGCCCACCTGCCGCGACCATCCCACCCCCACTCACGCGGCACCGCCCAACAGCCGCTGCAGCCGCGGCCAGCCCTGCTCGTACGCGAACGCCTCCGCGCCCCACCGCAGGGCGGGCTCCGCCACCACAAGGCCGGCGGAGTTCCGCTCCAGGACGCACACCTCGGCAATACGCCGCCGCCCCTTGCGGCCCCGTACGAGATGCAGCACCACCGAGACCGCGGCCGCCAACTGGCTGTGCAGCGCCGCGCGGTCGAGACCGGCTGCCGTGCCGAGCGCTTCGAGGCGGGCCGGGACGTCGGTGGCGGCGTTGGCGTGGAGCGTGCCCGAGCCGCCCTCGTGGCCGGTGTTCAGAGCGGCCAGCAGGTGCACGACCTCCGCTCCGCGCACCTCGCCCACGACCAGCCGGTCGGGCCGCATCCGCAGTGCCTGGCGGACCAGATCCCGCAGGGTCACCAGGCCCGCGCCCTCCTGATTGGCGGGCCGGGTCTCCAGGCGGACCACGTGCGGGTGGTCGGGACGCAGCTCGGCGGAGTCCTCGGCAAGCACGATCCGCTCGGTCGGCTCGACGAGCCCGAGGAGGGCGGACAGCAGCGTGGTCTTGCCCGAGCCTGTACCGCCGCTGATCAGGAAGGAGAGCCGCGCGTCGATGAGCGCCCGCAGGATCCGCTCACCGCCGGGCGGAACCGTGCCCGCCGTGACCAGCTCGCCCAGGGAGAAGGCCTTGGGCCGCACCACTCGCAGGGACAGGCATGTCGACCCGACGGCGACGGGCGGCAGGACGGCGTGCAGCCGCGTGCCGTCCGGCAGCCGCGCGTCCACCCACGGGCGGGCGTCGTCCAGCCTCCGCCCGGCGACCGAGGCGAGTCGCTGGGCGAGCCGCCGCACAGCGCCGACGTCCGCGAACGAGACCCCGGTGAGCTCAAGCCCTCGCCCCCGGTCGACCCAGACCTGCTCGGGCCCCGTCACCAGCACGTCCGAGACTTCCGGATCGGCGAGCAGCGGCTCCAGCGGACCGGCGCCCACCAGCTCGGAGCGCAAGTCCCGCACCACGGCAAGAAGTTCGGCGTCGCCCAGCACCCGGCCCTGTTCCCGCAGCGCTCGCGCGACCCCGGCCGGAGTCGGCTCGGCGCCGGACGAGGCGAGCCACTGCCGTACGCCATCGAGGAGCTCCGCCGTCATGACGCGCCCTCCGCGGGGAAGTGCGCCCAGAAGCCCTCGCAGAACCGGGCGAGCGGACTGTGCCCGTCCGCGCCGGGCGGCCCGCCGGCGCGCGCGAGGCCCGGTTCGGCCGGCAGCTCACCGGCCAGCGGCAGGCCGAGCAGCCCGGCCACCTCGTCGCCGTCAAGACCTGCCGTGCCCGGTGCGCGCACGACAGCGCGCAGGTCCCGCAGCACCGCTGCTACCGCTGTCGCGACACGGCCTGCCGCCGCCACCGCGCGGAGCTCGGCCGGCACCACGAGCAGTCCGAGATCCACCTGGGCCAGCGCTGCCACGACGCTGTCGTCAAGGCGCCGAGGCAGGTCCACCACAACCGCTCCGCCCCTGCGGCGCGCAGCCGCCATCACGGCCCTCATCGCGCCCGGCGGCACCGTCACGGTGTCCCCTCGGTCCCAGCTGAGGACCCGCAGATCGTGCAGGCTCGGCAGCGACTCCTCCAGGGCGTTGGCCCCGACGCGCCCCTTGGACTCCGCGAACGCGGGCCAGCGCAGCCCCTTCGCCGTCTCGCCGCCGAGCAGCACGTCCAGGCCACCGCCGAGCGGGTCCGCGTCGACGAGCATCGTGCGCCTCCCGGAGCGCGCCGCCGTCAGCGCGAGGGCGCATGCGAGCGTCGACGCTCCGGCACCGCCCCTGCCGCCGAGCACGCCGACGGTGAGGGCCGGATGGCCTACTCCCTCGGCCACGTCGGCGATCCGGTCGACGAGCCACTCCTCAGCGTCCGGCAGCCGCAGCACATGGTCGGCGCCGATCTCCACGGCCCACTGCCAGACCCTGGGGTCGTCCTGCTCGTGACCGACGAGGCACACCCCGCGTCGGCGTACGGCCCCGCGCACCCGGTGCAGCGCGTCGTCCCCGACGAGGACCAGCGGCGCCGTGTCCCAGGCGCCCCCGTGCTCGGGCAGTCCGTGGTGCACCTCGGGCCGCGCACCCGCCGCGGCGCACAGCCTCAGCAGGTCGTCGAGCAACTGCGCGTCCTCGGTGACGATCAGCGGCCTGGCGCGCTCTTCCCCGTCGGCCGGCCCCCGGTCATGCGCGATCGAACCCGTCATGACTCGGCCCCCTCTCACTTGTGTACGTGACGAACGTCGTGAATCCCGCAGGCCGCGAACGAGCCGATGAACGGGGCTCGGACTTCGCGGCTGGAATCACGATGAGCGGAGGCGGGAAATCGTGTGGATCTTGGTCGAAAACTGTGGACAACTCGCCGGTTGTGAATAACTCCGTCACCCAAACCGGTGACGGCTCGAAAACTGCCGCAGAGCAGCCCGACCGCTACGCACAGTCACGGATCTTGGTGGTCACGCTCGAACGCCGATCGAGCACCGATCGGGCGTTCAGCGGACATGAAGAAGGGCCCGAAACGGGCCCGGACATGCGACGACCCCCGCCGGGGGGGAGAGCGGGGGTCGTCCCCACGGTCCGACTCGGGGGGGGAGGAGCCAGACCGGGTTAGCACGGTCGCGAACGATCCGTGACTTCCATGGTGTACCCGAGAGCCTTCTCAGGCAAACCCACGCGCCAAAGCTTACGCCGAATGGTTGGCCCCTATGCTCGGGGCTGTGGAAAACCACTCCTTGCCTCGCACAGCTGCCTTCTTTGACCTGGACAAGACGGTCATTGCGAAGTCGAGCACGCTCACGTTCAGCAAGTCCTTCTACCAAGGAGGACTGATCAACCGCAGGGCCGTGCTGCGTACCGCATATGCCCAGTTCGTCTTTCTCGCGGGCGGCGCCGATCACGACCAGATGGAGCGTATGCGCGAATATCTCTCGGCACTCTGCCGCGGATGGAACGTGCAACAGGTCAAGGAGATCGTCGCCGAGACGCTGCACGACCTGATCGACCCGATCATCTACGACGAGGCCGCATCCCTCATCGAGGAGCACCACACGGCCGGCCGCGACGTAGTGATCGTCTCCACCTCGGGCGCCGAGGTCGTCGAGCCGATCGGTGAACTCCTCGGCGCGGACCGGGTGGTGGCCACGCGCATGGTGGTCGGCGAGGACGGCTGCTTCACCGGCGAGGTGGAGTACTACGCGTACGGACCGACCAAGGCGGAGGCCATCAGGGAGCTCGCCAAGTCCGAGGGGTACGACCTGGAGCGGTGCTTCGCGTACAGCGACTCGGCGACCGACGTGCCCATGCTGGAGGCGGTCGGCCACCCTCACGCGGTCAACCCTGATCGCGCACTGCGCCGCGAAGCGGTCTCCCGTGAGTGGCCGATTCTGGACTTCCACCGGCCTGTCCGCCTGAAGCAGCGGGTTCCGTCGCTGTCGGCCCCGCCGAGGCCCGCGCTCGTCGCCGCGGCCGCGGTCGGCGCCGCTGCCGCCACCGCCGGACTTGTCTGGTTCGCCAGTAGGCGACGGTCGCTCGTCTCCTGAACGCGGACGCGGGCGCGGGCGCTCCAGGGCCTCATAGAGGGGCCGCTTCGCCCGTATTTGAACCTAAAAGTAAAGAAGTCAGCCCAGCACTTTCGCTTACCCCATGACTGGAGTACAAAGGAGTCAACGGCCCGCGAGACCAAGGACATCCGAGAGGATCACCTTTAACGCAACCAAAGGCCCCACGGACCGAAGCATGAACGTCAAGCACCCACGCGACGTCGACCCGTCGATTACGGGCCAGCCGCACCAGGCAACGGGCAAAGTTCCCCGACCTGATGGGCAAGATATCGAGGACGCTTGGTAACTCGGCGGACATGCCAGCGGCGGTACCAGGACTGGTACCGCCGCAACCCTGTTCAGGGACTTTTCAAGGCAACCCGAGCCGCCGACGAGGCGCCGCCAAAACAGGCT
>NZ_JASCIQ010000075.1 GCF_029968035.1 Streptomyces cavernicola
TCCCGCCACCAGGCAGGCGCAGAGCGACAGTTCGTGTACCAGGCCGAGGTCGTCTCCGACGACCTCGGCCTTCTTCGTCCCCGCGTCGTGACGAACCGCAACGGTCGTGAGCCGCCTTCCAGTCGGGTACTCCGTGCCGTCGGCGTGACCTGGTGGTGCCGTCCGCCAACGGCCCAGGGCATGGCCCCGCTCCGTTGCCCGACATCACCAGGAACGGTAGAGATGACAGCGACACATCACACGGTGTGCGTGGTAGGAGCGGGCCCGCGGGGCCTTTCCGTTCTCGAGCGACTCTGCGCCAACGCCCGCTCGGAGCCCGACGGTGTCCCCGTCCACATCCACATGATCGACTCCCACCCGGTGGGCGCCGGCAGAGTCTGGCGCACCGATCAGTCCCGCCACCTGCTCATGAACACCGTCGCCGGTCAGGTGTCGGTGTTCACCGACGCCACCGTCGACCTGCAAGGGCCCCTGGAGCCGGGCCCCTCGCTGCACGAGTGGGCCGTCGCGCTCTCCTCGGGCGAGATCGCCGGTGAGCATCCGGCCGCCGTCCTCGAGGAAGCGCGCGCCCTGGGCCCCGACACCTACCCGACGCGTGCGCTGTACGGCAGCTACCTGCGCTGGGCGTACCACAGGGTCGTCGACGGCGCGCCCGTGCGTGTGCGGGTCAGCGCACACGCCGCCCTCGCCGTGGCGCTGGACGACGAACCGGACTCCCTGGGCCGGACCCGTCAACGCGTGCAGCTGAGCGACGGATCCGTGCTGCAGGGGATCGACGTCGTGATCCTCTGCCAAGGGCATCTGCCGACCCGGGCGGACGCCCCCGAGCGGCGATTCCGGTCGAGGGCACGGGAGGCGGGCCTCGTGCATCTCGCCCCGGCCAACCCGGCGGACGTCGACCTCGGCGTGCTGGCCCCGGGGACCAGGGTCCTGCTGCGCGGGCTCGGCCTGAACTTCTTCGACTACATGGCACAGCTCACCGTCGGCCGCGGCGGCACCTTCGTACGCAACCGCGGCCGGCTCGCCTATCACGCGTCCGGGCAGGAGCCCATGCTCTACGCGGGCTCCCGGCGCGGCATTCCGTACCAGGCCCGTGGGGAGAACGAAAAGGGGCCACACGGCCGGCACGAGCCATTCCTGCTCACCGTCGAGCGCATCGCGCGGCTGCGGCGTGATCACGAGGACTCCGGAGTCGACTTCAAGGCCGAACTGTGGCCGCTGATATCCCGGGAAGTCGAGACCGTCTACTACGGGACGCTGCTCAGGGCCCGCGGGGACACCGCTCAGGCCGAAGAGTTCCAGGCCGACTACCTGGCCGCCGGATTCATGGAAGAGCGGGCCGACGCGGTGCTCGACGCGTACGGCATCGGCGACAAGGACCGCTGGGACTGGGACCTGATCGCCCGGCCCTACCGGGACCGGGAGTTCTCCGACGCGCGCAACTTCACCGACTGGCTCCTTGAGCATCTGCGCCAAGACGTCGCCGAAGCCCAGGCCGGCAACGTCAGCGGCCCGCTGAAGGCCGCGCTCGACGTCCTGCGGGACCTGCGCAACGAGATCCGCCTCGCGGTCGACCACAGCGGTCTGCACGGCGACTCCCACCGCGCGGACCTGGAGGGCTGGTACACCCCGCTCAACGCCCACCTGTCGATCGGCCCACCGGCCCGGCGGGTCGAGGAACTGATCGCGCTGATCGAGGCCGGCACCCTGCAGATCGTGGGCCCGCACATGAAGGTCGACATCAACTCCGGTGCGTACGTGGCCAGTTCGCCGATCGTGCCGGGATCGGAGGTCCGGGCGCAGGCCTTGATCGAGGCACGGCTGCCCGCGATCAGTCTGCACCGCACGGACGACGCACTCCTGCGCCATCTGCTGGCCACCGGACAGTGCACGGCTCACCGCATCCGCGGCCGTTCCTCCGACGCGTACGAAACCGAGGGCCTGGCCGTCACCAGGGGGTCGTTCCACCTGATCGATGCTCAAGGGCGGCCGCACCCGCGCCGGTTCGCCTTCGGAGTGCCGACGGAGGCGGTGCACTGGGTGACGGCCGCCGGCATCCGGCCCGGCGTGAATTCGTTGACGCTCACCGACGCCGACGCGATCGCCCGCGCAGCCCTCGCCCCCAGCGCCGGTGACGGGCCGGGCGCCCCCGGGTCGGGCGCCCCCGGGCCGGGAGTCCACCGAGAACCAGGAGCCATCCATGCCCAGTGACATCACCAGGTCCGTCGAAAGGCCGAGCGGCCCCGATCCGGCACGCCTCGACTCCGGCCTGCTCTCGCCCGTCTGGGCGGACGCCCCCGTCGTGGACGCGGTCTGCGACGGCGCCTGGCTGCAGGCGATGCTCGACGCCGAGGCGGCGCTGAGCCGGGCGCAGGCCCGGATCGGCACCGTGCCCGAAGCAGCCGCCAGGGTGATCACGGAGTCGGCCCGGGTGGAGAACCTCGACCTGGTGGCCCTGGCGGGACAGACACGCCAGTCCGCCAACCCGGTCGTGGCGCTGGTGCGGGAGTTCACCGCGGTGGTCGCGCGGCGGGACCCGGACGCGGCAGCGTATGTGCACCGCGGGTCCACCAGCCAGGACATCCTCGACACGGCGACGGTCCTGGTGGCTCGGCGGGCGCTCCGTCTGATCCGCGGCGACCTGGCCCGGGTCGCGCAGTCCCTGGCCGTACTCGCCGAGGCGCACAAGGACACCCTCATGCCGGGCCGCACCCTGGCCCTGCACGCGGTGCCGACGACGTTCGGTGTGAAGGCGGCCGGCTGGCGCCACCTGGTCCTCGACGCGCTCGCGAAGCTGGAGCGGCTGGACGGTGCGGCACTCGTCGTCCAACTCGGCGGTGCCGCAGGGACCTTGGCCGGATATCTGGAACACGCGGACGGCGCCGACCCTGCCGTCTACGTTCAGCGGCTCACGGAGGCGTTCGCGGACGAACTGAGTCTTTCCGCTCCTCTCGTGCCGTGGCACGTGCTGCGCACGCCCGTGGTGGACGTGGCGGCGGCCGCGGCGTTCACCTGTGGCGCCGTGGGCAAGATCGCCGTCGATGTGCTGTCCCAGACGCGGACCGAAGTCGCGGAGGTGCACGAGCCGGCGCCGGCCGGCCGCGGCGCTTCCTCGGCGATGCCGCACAAGCGCAACCCGGTCCTGGCCGCGGCTGTCCGCTCCGCCGCTCTGCAGGCCCCGCAGCTCGCGGCCACCGTCCTCGGCTGCATGCTGACCGAGGACGAGAGGTCCGCCGGAGCCTGGCACGCCGAATGGGAGCCGCTGCGGGCGCTGCTGCGCCTTGCCGGCGGAGCGGCACACCAGACCGTCGAGCTCGTCTCCCACCTGTCGGTCGACACGGGACGTATGCGGGCCAACGCCGAGATCACGGGCGGGCAGATCGTCTCCGAGCGGGTCCTCGCCGTACTCGCACCCCACCTGGGCAAGGCCCCGGCCCGGGACCTGCTGAACGAGGCGTCCGCACGCTCCGCGCACACCGGTGAGTCCCTCGCGGTCGTCCTGCGCCGGGACGAGCGGGTCTCGGCCCTCCTGGCGGACGACCGGCACAAGGACTTGTTCGAGGCGGAGTGCTACACGGGAGCGGCCGGCGCGCTGACGGAGCGCGCGCTCTCCCGCTCAGGGCCGGCGGCATAAAGTGTCTTTGCGCTACGTCGCACCCGCCGCCATTCCTGGCGGAATTCCCGGAAATCCGCGAAATTCCGCCCCCGGCGAATGCTCCTCGAGAGATGGTCCAGATGCTCTCGAGAGATTCTCGAGAGGCACGTTTCGTTGTGGGCCCGGTCTCTCAATTCGCCGTATGAACCCCGTGGTCAAGGCCTAGGATGTGCGCTCGTCGGGGGCGGGCGGCTGTCTGTGCAAGCGAGATCGCTCCTGCCGCACAGGACGGTTCTGAATGTGCCATATCCATGGCATGCGCGCGGCGGAGGAATGTGACCATGCGTGACGCAGAGGCGCTCGAGGACGGATTCGAGCGGAATCGGATTCGCTTGCGCGCGGTGGCCTACCGCATGCTCGGATCGCTGGCCGAGGCGGACGACGCCGTACAGGAGTCCTGGCTGCGCCTCAGCCAGTCCGACTCCGACGCCATCGAGAACCTCGACGCCTGGCTGACCACGGTCGTCGTCCGGATCTGTCTGAACATGCTGCGCTCACGCAACACACGGCGTGAGGAGCTCATGGGTGTTCGCGTGCCGGACCCCGTCATCAACCACGCGGACGGTATGAGCCCCGAGGACGCGGCGCTCCTTGCGGACTCGGTCGGGCTCGCGCTGCAAGTGGTCCTCGACACCCTGGCGCCGGCCGAGCGGCTCGCGTTCGTCCTGCACGACATGTTCGACCTGCCCTTCGACGAGATCGCCCCCCTGGTCGGCCGTACCCCGGCAACGGCGCGGCAGCTCGCCAGCAGGGCCCGGCGCCGGGTCCGAGGCATCGAGGTGCAATCCCCCGATCCTGACGTCGCCCAGCAGCGGCAGGTCGTCGACGCGTTCTTCGCCGCGGCGCGCAGCGGTGAGCTCAACGATCTCGTGGCCGTTCTCCACCCCGACGTCGTGCTGCGTGCCGACGAGGGGGCGGCGCGTCCGGGCGAGTCCGTCGTGGTGCGCGGCGCGGCCGCGGTCGCCGGACGCGCGCTGCTGTTCGAGCGGCCCCTCGCGCGGGTCCGGCCGGCGCTGGTGAACGGTGCCGCCGGCGTGGTCGTGACCGTGGCCGGCGAGCCGGTCTCCGTCATGGGATTCACCGTCGCGGGCGGCCGCATCGTCCAGATCGACGTGATGGCCGACCCCGAGCGCCTCGCCCATCTCGACCTGTCGGTCCTCGGCAGGGCCTAGGGGGCGTCTCCCCGATCTTTGCGGGTCCGCGACGCCTGGCACGCTCCCCCAAGCTCTCGGCTGCGCTCGAGCAGGGAGGTGCCCCCATCGCCGCACGCCCGAATCACCCAAGTACGTCCAGTACGAGGGAGATCCGGTCGCACGCCGAGAGCACGCTCCCCCAAGCTCTCGGCTCCGCTCGAGCAGGGGGACCCCCATGACGCCGCGGCCTGATCCGCAAAGATCGGAGAGACACCCCCTAGGCCGTGTCCGGAAAGTCCCGCCTGCCCCGCGAAGATCGGAGAGACACCCCCTAGGAGGTTTTCCGCAGCGGGTCAGGGGCGGTTCGGCAAAGAATTTTCCGGCTGCCTGTCACATCGGCCGGCGCCGATGTGTCACCCCTATGACACGAGTGAAAGGAACCTCGACATGCGCAAGTGGCTACCGCTTGTCGCGATCTGCGCCGGCACCTTCATGCTGCTGGTCGACGTGACCATCGTTACCGTGGCACTGCCCGACATGGCCCATGGGCTGGATGCCTCGCTTTCCGACCTGCAATGGGTTCTGAGCCTGTACGCGCTCGTGCTGGCCGCCCTGGTGATGACCTCGGGTTCGCTCGCCGACCGGATAGGGCGGCGAGCCGTGTACCTGGGCGGCCTGGTGATCTTCGCCGTCGCCTCGGTGATCTGCGGTGTGGCCGGGAACGTGGGCGTGCTGATCGCGGCGCGCGGGCTCCAGGGCCTGGCCGCGGCCGCGATGTTCGCCACCACCCTGGCCCTGATCACCAGTTCCTACGAAGGCCGTGACCGGGGGATCGCCTTCGGTGTCTGGGCGGCGGTCAACGGCGCGGCCTCCGCGGCGGGGCCGATCATCGGCGGGCTGCTCACCTCCAATTTCGGCTGGCAGTGGATCTTCTTCGTGAACCTGCCCGTGTGCGCCCTCGCCATCGCCCTCACGCTCACGTCCGTGAAGGAGTCCCGTAACCCCACGCCGCGGCGCATCGACGTGCCGGGCATGGTGACCTTCACCGTCGCCATGGCGGCTCTGGTCTACGCGCTGATCACGGGCGGGTGGACCTCGGGTCGCACCCTGGGGATCGTCGCCCTCGGCGTGGTCGCCCTGATCGCCTTCGTCGTCGTGGAGAGCAAGCGGCGCGACCCCATGCTCGACCTCTCGCTGCTGCGCAACACTTCCTTCCCGACCCTGCTGGTGACCGCGGCGGCGCTGCCGGCGGTGGCCTGGGCCTACTGGGCCTACCTGACGCTCTGGCTCCAGTCGTCGCTCGGTCTGAGCCCGATCGCGGCCGGAGCGGTGTTCCTGCCCGCCAGCCTGACCACGTTCGTCGTGTCCATCGTGCTCGGCCGGATGGAGCGCAAGCCGTCGACACGGGTGCTGATCGGGACCGGCATGCTGATCATCGCCGTGGGCGTGTTCGCCCAGACCTTGCTCGGCCCGGAGTCCGGGCGGGCCGTCGTACTGCCGGGTCTCTTCCTCGTCGGCCTCGGTGCCGGTCTGGTGCTCGGGCCGCTGTCCGCCGCCGCGATGGCGGCCGTGCCCGGCCCGAGCGCGGGCATGGCGGGCGGCGCGGTGAACACCTTCCGTCAGTTCGGCTACGCGCTGGGTGTCGCCGTGCTCGGCGCGGTCTTCCACGGCGGGCTCGCGGACGCGGCAGGCACCAAGCTGGCCGGCGAGATGAGCGCCGGTCAGGCGGGTACGTTGATCGCCCAGGGGGCCGACATGGCGCAGGTGGTGCACCAGGCGTACGCCCAGGCCCTCGACCGGACCTTCATGGTGGCGGCGGCCTTCGGCCTGGTCTCGGCGCTCGCGGTGTTCGCGTTCGTGCGCTCGCCCCGTCCCGCGCCGCAGCCCGTAGCGCCCGAGCGGCCGCTGGCCGACGCGAGCGGTCAGAAGAAGTAGCAGCAGCGAAGCGACAGTTCGAGCCGGCCGCGCACCGGCTGCGCGCGGTGTCCGTGCGCCTTCGATCTCCCCGCCGACATCAGAAGGCGCACGGACACGCCCCCGCAGATTTACTGATGCTTCGTCACATCCCTGCTGGGGCAGGGGAGTTGACGAGCCACCCACTGTCCGGAGTGACCTACGTCACTCCGGACTTCTCTTGGTGTGGCGGTGTCAGCTGTGTCACTCTCTTGGCACGCAAGCCCTGCCCAAAAACGCCCCTTCTTCCTTCGCCGACCAAGTCCGCGATTCCAGGAAGTCGCCGCGTGGCAGCCCAAGTTCGGGCGCAGTGCCGAGCACGTTTCTTTTCATGGTTCACCCACGCCCCCGGCGGCCTGAAGTTCCCGCCGGGGGCTGTCTTCTGCGCGCCCTCGTTCACTGTTCCCGCGTTCCGCGCGCTGCGTTGGCGGAGACACTCGACTCGAAAGGGATCGGTCCAATGACATCAGATGCCACACTTGCGCGGTTCCGCGAATACATGGTCGGCCCGTCACGGTTCATGAGCCTGCTGTCCTGTTTCGAGCTCGGCATCGTCGACAAACTCCGGGACACCCCGGGGCTGACCGCGCACCAGCTCGGCGGTGCCGTGGGCGCCAAGCCGGACGCGGTGGCGCAACTCCTGCTCCTGCTGGTCAAGGAGGGGTTCGTCGCCTACGACGAGGACGCCGGGACCTACTCGCTCGACGCTCTCGCGGACGTCGCCGAGGGCGACCTCCGGCGGGCGCTGACGTACATGAACATGATCAAGGTCGTGGCGCTCAGGCAGCTCTTCTACCTCACCGACAGCGCGCGCACCGGCAACGCCGTCGGCCTGAAGGAGCTCTACGGGGCCGCCGAAGGGACCCTGTACGACATCGTCGCCGACCACCCGGACCTGCGCGAGGCCTGGGCGACGCTGATGAACAACGTCACCGCCAACATCGACCCCTGGTTCTTCGGCAATGTCGACGTGCCGGCCGGCGCCCAGGTGCTCGACCTCGCCGGCAACACCGGCCTCGGAGCGATCCACACCTACCGGCACAAGACTTCGCCTGGGCTGAAGGTGACCACCTTCGACCTGCCGGAGAAGGAACAGGAGTGCCTGGAGAACTTCCGGGCCCACGGTGTGGCGGAGCACTGCTCCTTCATCGGTGGAAACGTCTTCGACGAGATTCCCCGGGGCTTCGACATCGTCCTGATCAAGCACTTCCTGGACATGTTCGATCAGGACGACGTGTACAAGATCCTCAACGGCGTCAACGCCGCCCTCGAAGTCGGGGGCCAGGTCAACATCATGGTGCCGGTGTATCCCGAGGACATCACGGACACCGACAACTACAACGTCGACTTCTTCCCCGCCTTCTTCATCGGCTGCACGATGGGCCAGGGCGGACCGCAGAAGCTGTCGACGTACACGAACTGGCTGGAGGACTGCGGGTTCAAGGTGACGAAGGCGATCACCAAGGACGCCGCCGAGGTGCCGCCGGACGTCATCCCCGTACAGGCCGTCATCTGCGCGACGAAGGTCGCCTGAGCAGCCGGTCCGGCCCGCGCGCTCCGCGCGGCCCCTCGAATCGCCCGCCTCGTACCCCCTCAACTCGGCACCCCGCCATGGCCGTTCGCGCCGCCGTGTCCGTGGCCGAGGCGAGGCGGCGGTTCGCATGTCCATCGAGCACCGCAAAGGAGACAGTCCGATGAAGGCCTCCACGGTCTACACATCGATCCAGAAGCGCGGTCTTCACATCGGCCTTCTGCCGGAGATGGTCGCGGCCGTCAACGGGTCGACACCCATCACCCTCGACCACGACCTGGACGTTCTGCCCGACGTGGGACGGCGCCTGACGGTGGCCCAATATGCCGCGCACATCGCCGACTTGGCGGCTCGCCTGTGGGCGGCCGGCGTCCGGCCGGACGAACACGTCGTGCTCCACAAGACCGCCAACGCCGATATCTGGCTGCTCGCCGCCGCGGCGTCCCGTATCGGAGCCATCCCCGTGATGCTGTCGCCCGCCCTGGACGCCGCGACCGTCGGCGCCCTGTTGAAGCGGGTGGACCAGCCCAACCTGCTCACCGACGAGCGCAAGCTCGACGGGCTTGCCGAGGTCGCGCCGGCGGAGCTCACCAAGCGCGTGATCATCGTGGCGGGTGACCGGCCGGGTGCGCAGTCCCTCAGCCGGCTCGCCGGCTCGCCGAAGGTCAGCCCCGTGGTCCGGCCGATCGACGAAGCCGCCGTGATCACCCACACCTCCGGAACCACCGGACTGCCCAAGCTCGTCGTGCACACGCCGCGCACCCAGGGCACGCGCCTCATACCGCAGTGGCGGCTGCTGTCCCTGATGCGCAAGAAGGAGACCATCGCGATCCACATCCCGTTCGTGCACTCGCGGATGGTCGCGGCCATGGCGCTGGCGCTCACCAATGAGATGCCGATTCTGCTCCTGCGGGAGGTGGATCCGGAGGTGGTGGCGAAGCAGTTCCTCCAGCACCGCCCGGGGTTCGTCGAGGCGCTGCCCAACTCGCTCATGGAGTGGGAGGGCCTCACGGAGGATCCTCGTGAGCCGTTCGCCTCGGTGAAGATCTTCAGCAGTACGTTCGACGCGATCCACCCCAGGACCATGAGCCGACTGCTCAAGTCGTCCGGCCGGCGCGGGGCCCTCTTCTTCCAGATCTACGGGCAGAGCGAGGTCGGCCCGGCCGTCGGCCGCGCCTACTTCCGGCACTCGGCCCACAAGGCCAACGGGCGTTGCGTCGGCTGGGCGATGCCGAAGGGCGCGGCCAAGGTGCGCGTGGTCAGCAGGGACGGCTCGAAGCCCACCAAGAGCAACCCCGGCTTCATCGAGGTCTCGTGGCCCGGACTGGCCAAGACCTACTTCGCCGAGCAGGACCGCTACGACATCAACCGCAAGGGCGACTGGTGGCGAACCGGAGACGTCGGGTACCGGACCAAGTTCGGCTGTCTGCACATGCTCGACCGGGAGGTCGACATGATCCCGGGCGTGGAGAGCTCCCTGGAGGTCGAGGACGTCGTCCTCGGCAGGCTGGACGAGCTGACGGAACTCGTCGTGGTGCACGGCCCGAACGCCGATCCGGTCCCGGTGATCTGCACCGTCGACGACAAGCCGCTGGACCAGGACCGCTGGCGAGCCGCCGTCGCCGACTTCCCGCAGCTCGCCGCCCCGGTCCACATCCCGCAGGCCGAACTGCCGCGCACCGCCACGCTCAAGGTGCAGCGGCTCGCGCTGGGGGACCGGCTCCACGACCGGCACGGCAACCAAGCCTGAACCGCGGCCGATCAACGCGCAGCGGTCATCCGAAGCAAGCAATCAACCAAGGGGACTGGTGACATGACCACCGACACCACACTCGCGCGACTCCGTGAATACATGGTCGGGCCCACGCGGTTCGTGAACCTGCTGTCCTGCTTCGAGCTCGGCATCATCGACAAGATCCGGGAGTCGCCCGGGATCACCGTCGCGCAGCTCGCCGACGCGGTCAACGCCTCCCGGGACTCCGTGGCCCAGCTCCTGAGCCTGCCGGTCCACGAAGGGTTCGTCAGCTACGACGACGAGCAGGGCGGCTACAGCCTCGGCACCCTCGCCGACCTCGAGTCGGAGGACCTTCAGCGGGTGCTCGCCTTCATGGACCTGATCAAGGTGACCGTGCTGCGGCAGAGCTTCTATCTGACGGAGAGCGTCCGGGCCGGCTCGGTCGTCGGCCTCAAGGAGTTCTACGGGTACGAGGGCACGCTGTTCGGCGCCGTGGCGGAGCACAAGGACCTGCGCGAGTCGTGGGCGACCGCCATGGACTCGGAGACCGCCCGCATCGACCCCTGGTTCTTCAAGAACATCGACGTCCCGGCCGGCGCGAAGGTGCTCGACCTCGCGGGCAACACGGGCCTGGGCGCGATCCACACGTACAAGCTGAACGAGCAGCCCGGACTGAAGGTGACCACGTTCGACCTGCCCGAGAAGGAGGAGGAGTGCCTGGAGAACTTCCGGAAGCACGGTGTGGCCGAGCACTGCTCGTTCATCGGCGGTGACGTCTTCGAGAGCGTTCCCCGCGGGTTCGACGTCGTCCTGATCAAGCACTTCCTGGCCCTGTGGGACAGCGACCAGGCAGCCGCGATCATCAGGGGAGTGGGCAAGGCGCTGGAGACCGGAGGCAAGCTCAACCTCCTGATTCCGCTGTACCCCGAGAACAACCAGGACACCACTGATCCCCGCTGCGTCGACTTCTACCCGGCCTTCTTCCTCGGTTGTGCGATGGGGCAGGGCGGCGGTCTGAAGCTGTCGGCCTACCGCACGATGCTGCAGGAGCACGGATTCGAGATCACGAACGTGCAGGTCGAGGACCCCGCCGACATGCCCGCGGACTCCTTCCCCATCCACGCCATCGTCTCGGCGACGAAGGTCAAGAACACGGCGGCTTAACGTGACGCAGGTCTCATTCGTGGTTGTCACGTCGTGCTGGTGCGCCGGGTCGTAGAAGTGAAGTCGCCGAACTCGGCAAGAACAGAGGAGTGCACCATGGACGCCCGTCTGAACATTTATGAGAACAAGGTCTCCGTCAAGTTCCTGAAGTACATCACCGCGGCGGCCAAAGTGTTCTCGTCCCTGCCGACCACGACGCTGGAGCTGGTGTCCCTGCGCATCAGCCAGATCAACGGCTGTGCCTTCTGCGTCGACATGCACACCAAGGAGGCCCTCCACGAGGGGGAGACTCCGCTGCGCCTGAACCTGGTCGCGGTGTGGCGGGAGGCGAACGTCTTCACGGAGGCCGAGCGGGCGGCGCTGGCCCTGGCCGAACAGGGCACCCGCATCGGCGACGCCGCCGAAGGGGTCACCGACGCGGTCTGGGAGAACGCCGCCAAGCACTACGACGAGGACGAGCTCGCCGCCCTGGTCTCGCTGATCTCCTTCATGAACACCGTCAACCGCATGAACGTCATCACGCAACAGGCAGGGGGCGACTACGAGCTCGGCTGGGTCCAGAACTTCGGATAGCCGAGAGCGGTCAAACCGCCGGAGGTCCGGAGCCGCCCTGTGGGCGCGGCTCCGGACCTCCCCTTTTTCCCGAGAGGTGAAGATCAATGAAGTTCGGTGTGTTCTCCATGAACACGGATGAGGGCCTCGACCCGCTCGAGCTCGCCCGCGAGGCCGAAGGCCTCGGCCTCGAGTCGGTCTTCGTGCCCGATCACAGTCATGTGCCGGTCAGGCGTAACGTCTCCTGGGCGAACACCTCCGACACGGTCAAGCTGACGGAACGCGACGACCTCGGGGAGTCGCAGTCGAGCGATATGCCGCACGACTTCTACCGCAACCGTGAGCAGTTCACGACGCTCGCCTCGATGGCCGCCGTCACCTCAACTCTCAAGGTCGGCAGCGGAATCTGTCTCGTGGTGCAACGGGATCCCATCTTCCTCGCCAAGACGGTCGCCTCCGTCGACCACATGTCGAACGGCCGACTGATCTTCGGAGTCGGGGTCGGCTCACCGTGGAACCGGGAGGAGATACGCAATCACGGCACGGAGCCGCGCACCCGGATGAAGCTGATGGAAGAGCGCATGGCCGCGATGCAGGAGATCTGGTCGAAGGACGAAGCCGAGTACCACGGCAAGTTCGTCGACTTCGACCCCATCTGCTCCTGGCCGAAGCCGGTTCAGAAGCCCCGGCCCCCGGTGTTCGTCGGCGGTGACCACCCCAACTCCCTTGACCGGGTGCTTGCTTACGGCGACGGCTGGATGCCCGGCCACCACGATGACGCGGGCCTTTTCCGTGCACGGGTTGCCGAGCTGCAGGAGCGCGCCGCGGCAGCCGGCCGCGGGCGTATGGAGATCACCGTGACGCTCGCCCACCTCGACTGCCTCGACGACTACGCGGCCGCGGGCGCCGACCGTGTCCTGGTCATGGTCCCGACCGGAGGCGAGCGGGAGGTGCTCAAGCAAGTCGCCGAGGCCGCGAACAGCTTCTGACCGAGCCAGCCGTCCAGCAAGGGCCCTGCCCTCCTGCCGCACCTACCTGAATCACGGGGCGCCGACCCCGTTTTCGAGGCAGGTGGGCGAGGCCAACCGGCAGCTGCCCGGATTCCGGAGACAACCATGCCCACCGCCAACTCCATGCGCCGCGCGCTCAAGCGTGCCCGGGACGGGGTCGCGCTCGATGTGTCCGAGGCGGCCGTGTTGTTGCAGGCGCGGGGTGACGATCTGGAGGATCTCGCTGCTTCT
>NZ_JASCIQ010000076.1 GCF_029968035.1 Streptomyces cavernicola
CATCCGCTCCCTGGCGATGCTGCGCACCAAGCACGCCGATCTGCCGTTCCGTAAGCACGGCAACCCGCCCCAGTAACCGGAGACCTAACGGGAGCTCAACCCCCCTGAAACAATCCGGAGTCGCTGTTTTAGCGGTAGGTCGGAGCGGTAAACCGGGGCACGCGACGGGTGATCTCTACCAGTATCAAATGCCTTTAAATGGACGTAACTTGCCTGTAGTTGCACTCGTAGGCGGCTGCCGATCCGCCTGTGGGCGGGTAGCAGGGTGATAGAAACCATCTACCCGGTTTTCTGTTGACAGGGTGTCCGGTATCAATTTGAATCAGTGCGGTAGAGGTCGCCCCGCGAGCGGCACCCACTTCAGGGGGAGTAGCTGTGGACATCGAAGTACTCGGCGCGCTGTCCGTGCGCGAGAACGGAGCTTCTATCACGCCTACGGCTCCCAAGCCGCGGCAGGTGCTTGCCCTGCTTGCGCTGTACGCCGACCGCGTGGTGCCCGTCGCCACGCTGATGGAGGAGCTCTGGGGCGACAACCCACCGCGCAGCGGGCGCACCACTCTGCAGACGTACGTCCTGCAACTGCGGGACCTCATCGCCACGGCCCTGGAGAACGAGCCGGACCCGGCGCAGGGTTCGGAAGAGAAGGGGGAGCGGCGCGCCGCCAAGGACGTGCTGGTGACGATGCCCGGCGGGTATCTGCTGGCCGCCGGCGGCGGGCGCAGCGACGTACGCGACTTCGAGAAGCTCGCGGGCGCCGGGTACCGGGCCATGGACGCCGGCGATCACGCCGGTGCCGCGCGGCAGCTGCGCGCGGCGCTGGCGCTGTGGTCCGGGACCGCCCTGGCGGACGTACACGCAGGACCGCAGCTGGAGATGGAGATCAAGCGGCTCGACGAGAGCCGGCTGTGCGCCCTTGAGCAGTGCATCGAGGCCGAACTGGCCCTCGGGCGCTACCGCGAGGTCCTCTCCGAACTGACCGTCCTGGTGAGCAGGTACCACACACACGAAAGCCTGCACGCCCAGTTCATGCTCGCGCTCTACCACTCGGGGCGGCGCAGCGAGGCCCTCGAGGTCTACGGGCGGCTGCGCGCCACGCTCGTCCGCGACCTCGGCCTCGAGCCGTCGGTCGGGCTGCGCAGGCTGCAGCAGTCCATCCTCGCGGCCAGCGACGAGCCGGCCGCGAAGGCGCCCGGCGCGGCCAGGGCCGCCCGCACGGCCAAGGAGCGGCTCGCGCCCCTGCATTGAGCCCGGCCCACCGAGAGGCTCGACGAGGTACGGAGGACCCGTGAAGATTGAGGTTCTGGGCGCGCTGAGAGCTGAGGTCGACGGAGAGTCGATCGTCCCGACGGCCGGCAAGCCGCGGCAGATCCTGTCCCTGCTCTCCCTGTATACCGGGCAGGCGCTGCCCGTCTCCACGTTGATGGAGGAGCTCTGGGGATCCAGTCCGCCGCAGAGCGGGCTGACCACGCTGCAGACCTACATTCTGCAGTTGCGCCGGCGCCTCGGCGCGGCGTTGGGGCCCGACTCGACCTGCACGGCCAAGGATCTGCTCACCACCCGACACGGCGGCTACCTGCTGCGGGTGCCGGCGGAGGCCGTCGATGTGCACCAGTACGAACGTCTGGTCGCGCAGGGGCGGGCAGCCACGGACGCCGGGGACGACGGCACCGCGGCCGACCGCTTCCGGCAGGCTCTCGCCCTGTGGCGCGGTCCCGCCCTCGTCGACGTACAGGCGGGATCGGTCCTCGAAATCGAGGTGCTGCGCCTGGAAGAGAGCAGGCTCGGCGCCGTCGAATGGCGGATCGACGCGGATCTGCGGCTCGGCCGGCACTGTGAACTCCTGCCGGAACTCACCGAGTTGACGGCCCGTCACGATCAGCACGAGGGGCTGCACTCACAAGCCATGCTCGCCCTGTACCGAGCCGGCCGACAGGCATCGGCCCTCGAGGTCTACCGCAGACTGCGCTGCCGCCTCGTCGAGCGGCTCGGCGTCGAGCCCTCACCGCAGGTGCAGCGGCTGCACCAGGCGATGCTGGCCGTCGACCCCAAACTGGACGTCGTCGCCGGCCCGCGGCGCGTCTCGACCTTCGACCTGTACGCGGTCTGAGTCCGCCCGGTGTTGCCGGCGGGGCGTGCCCGGGGGCCGCTCCAGGCGGAGTGGACGCGGACCCGGCCATGCCTCGAGCGGCTTCGTGGACGCTGTGCTGACTGCCGCCGCTCGACGGGAACGTCGACCGCGTGCCCTGCACACCGCTGTCGGGCGGCCTGATCGCCGAGAGAAGGTGGTCCCGGTGCCGCGTGAGCGGGTACGACGGCTGTCCCAAGCCATCGAGGTGGACGCGCCCGCGGGGGTTGTCTACACGTTGATCGCCTCGGCCGAACGCCGACCGCTGTACTTCGCGTCGAACGTGTACGTGGAGCGGCTCGACTGGTACGACGTCCGCGGACCCAGTGAGCGGCTGCGGGTATGGGCCCTCGCCGACGGAGAAGTCAGATCCTGGACGTCCGACCGCGTCCAGGACTCCGCACGGCGCACGCTCTCCTTCCGCCACGACCGGAACACGGAGCCCGCGGCGTCCACGGGCGGCACGGCCTCCGTGCAGCCGCTGGGCCCCGATCGCTGTCGGCTGACCGTGGAGCACGCCCTCACCTTCCCTGACGACAGCCTCGAAGGCGCGGCGTGCCTGGAGCGGAACATCACCGCCACCACCCGCGCCGATCTGAAGAACCTGCGGTTCCTGGCGGAACGGTGGGACCGGCTCGACGAACTGCTCCTGTCGTTCGAGGAGTCCGTGCGGATCGAGGGGCCCGCCGAGCGAGTCCACAGTTTCCTGTACGACGTCGAGAGCTGGTTCAAGCACCTTCCGCACGTGCGCGGGGTCCACCTGACCGAGCCTCAGACCGGCGTCCAGAAGGTCACCATGGCCCTCGACGCGGACGGCGGCACGGAGCAGGACATCACGTCCGTACGGCTGTGCTTCCCGCACGCCGGACGCATCGTGCACAAGGAGACGAAGCCTCGGAAGCTGCTCGCGGCGCACTGCGGCGAGTGGTCGATCGTCTCCGACGAGAACGGCGCCACCGTCACGTCCCAGCACCACGTCGTGCTGCGCGAGCAGGATGTCGAGCAGGTGCTCGGGCCGGGCGCCGGCCTCGGGGACGCCCGCCGCCATGTGCGCGCGGAGCTCGGCGACGAGACCGTGCGGGCGTTGCACCTGGCCCAGGAGCACGCCGAGTCGGCCGGACGTGCGGCCTGACGACGGGGTCTCCACGCGGCTCCGCACGGGTGCGCGCCGCGGCCCCTTGACGGCGAGTCCACCCGCACCTGGAATCGGCTCGAGGAAACCGGGCGCGCGGACCAGCCACCTCTGTACCTCGAGCGAGGCTCCGGCGGCGGAGCTTCGTATGGGAGAGACATCCCGGCGCCCCAGGGCCCGGGACCACGGGTGGGTTGGGTAGGGAGGATGCGCATGGCATGGCAGTGCGCAGGGTGCTCGGTTGCCGGCCAATGGTGCCCACGCCTTGACGGAAGGGGGGCTGGGGCGTCGCGGTCGGCTTGTGGTAGCGCGGCGGCCCCGTATCGCCGATGACCTCCACATGGCATGGGAGCGGGTCGCTGACCGCGGTGCTCGCCCTGGGCGGTGCCGAGCGGCAGGCTACGTCCACTCTCGAACTGCGCGGCCCGCTGGACCCGTTGCTCCTCGACGCCGCCCTCGCCCGGGTCGCCGTCGACCGGCCCGAGCTGCGTGAGGAGTGTCCCCGGATCGTGCGGCAGGGCCCCGACCGCCATGTGCTCGAACTCGCCGCGCCCTACCCGGCCGGAGTCCTCGCCGACCTGGTCACCGCCGCCGCGGGCGTATCCGGGGCCCGGACGGCGGAGCTGCCCGAACCGCTGGCGCTCACGCCGCTGCAACGGGAGCTGCTCGCCGACCCCCCACGCCACCGCAAGCAGCAGATCGGGCAGCTCCTCTGGCGCTGGCACGGCCGCCTTGACACCACCCGGTTCATCGCCGCATGGCAGTCCGTCTTCGACCACGAAGCGGTGCTGCGCACGGCGTTCGTCTGGGACCCCGGGCCCCGGCTCGCGCTGCACGCCGGCGCCCGTCCCGACGTCGTACGCCACCCGCACGGCTCACTCACCCGAGAGGCCCTCGTCGAAGAGGAGCGGGCGCGTGGCTTCGACCTCGGGCGCCCCGGGCTGCTGCGGGTCGCCCTGCTGGACGGGCCGTCGCCGTGGCCGGACGAGGTGGCGTCCACGTCGTACACGGACGTCGTCCTCACCTATCACCAGGGTCTGCTCGACAGCTGGAGCGTGGGGCTGCTGACCCGGGAGTTCTACCGCGGCTATCTCACCGAGGGCCGCCCGCAGGGCCGGGAGCGCCGCCCCGACCTGCGCGACTACCGGCACTGGCTGGACACCCAGGACCCGTCGGCCGCCCGGGACTTCTGGACGTGCCAGGGCCGCGGTCCGGGCAGCGGACTGCCGCGCGCCCGAAGCGGCGTCGCCACCGGCGGCCTCGGCACGGGCCGTGCGCAGCTCCGGCTCACCCCCGACGAGGCGGCGCGGCTCAAGCACTGGGCAGCGCGGTGGGGGGTCACCGAGAGCAGCGTGCTGCAGGCGGTGTGGGCGATGCTGCTGTTCCGGGCCGATACGGCGGCCCGTGGCCCTGCCCCGGTGCGCTTCGACGTCACCGTGTCCGGCCGTGGCATCCCGATGGACGGCATCGCGTGCTTGCCCGCGCCCGTCGACAACCCGCTGCCCATGACCCTTCGGGTGGACCCGGCGGCCACGGTTCCCGCTCTGCTGCGGGCCGCGCGCGACCGGGCCCTGGGCATGGCGGCGTACGAATGGGTCTCCGCCGGGCAGATCACGGGCTGGCTCGGAGACGACGCCGGCGCCGGATTCTCCGACACGGTGGTGTCCTTCGAGCACTGGCCGAGCCGGCTTGAGGGCCTGGAGACGGAACTCGCCGCGCACGGCCTGCGCGTGGCGGACGTCGAACCGGTGGGCGGGTGGACCGGCTGCGCGATGAGCCTGGTCGCCCGCTACGACAGCCAGGGAGGCCTCGTCCTGACGGCGGTCCACGACCGTGCCCGGCTGCGCGACGACCACGCGGCCGGGATGCTGGCCGACAGCGCCCGACTGCTGCGCGAACTGCCGTGCGAGGCAGGGGAGTCGACCCCCGTCGCCCAGCTCCTCGCGGGCCTGACGGGCACCGATGTGCCACGTGTGTACGACAGTCCTGTGGACCCGGAGGGCGGGAGCCTGGTGCAGCTGCGCGGGGCGGCGCGGCCGGGCGCCGGCACGGTCTGCCTGATCGCCCCGCCCGGGGCCCCCGGTACGAGCCATGCGGCGCTGGCACGCCGCTACCGGGGGCCCGAGGCGCTGTCCGTGCTGTGGGCGGACCCCGACCGGCTGCCGGAGTCGCTTGCGGCTCTGCGTCAACTCCTCACCGTGGGCGGCCCGTTGGTACTCGGAGGCTTCGCCGGAGCCGGGGCACTCGCCTGCGAACTCGCCGGGCACCTCGCGGCGGAACTCGGCGAGGCGCCGCTCGTGGTGCTCGGCGCCGGGACCAACGCCGGTGACGGCCGTATGCGGCAACTGGCCCGTGAGCTGGGCGCCGCGGCCCGCATGTCACGGTCGCCGCGCTGCCGGACGCGCGACTCAGGGCCCGACCACGGTCGTACGCGTCGACAGGGCGCGCCCGGCTCCGGGGTTCCGCCGAACGCGGCACCGCACAGCTGACGGGCGACGGCCTCGTCAGGGCTGCAGGCGGGTGATGTCCCAGCCCTCGGCCGTCCGGTCGTAGCGCAGGCGCTCGTGCAGGCGGTCCGTGCCGTTGGACCAGAACTCCACGCGAGCCGGCTCGAGCCGGTAGGCGGCGTAGGTCGCCGGGCGCGGCAACGGCCGCTGTGGTTCGCCCAGTTGCAGGGCCCTGGCCCGCAGCGCATCGACGTGGTCGAGGCCGGTGAGCGGGCTGCTCTGCCGGGACGCGGTGGTCATGGCGTGGGTGAACACGGGCCGGGCGTACCAGAGTTCGTCCGCCTCGGCGTCGGACAGCCGGTGCACGGGCCCGGCGAAGGTGAGCTGCCGGCTGGTCTCCCGCCAGTACAGGACACCGGACGCCCAGGGATTCGCGGCCAGCTCCCGGCCCTTCTGGCTGTCGGCGTGGGTGGTGAAGCCGAGCCCGGCGTCCGTCACGGAGGAGAGCACCACGGTGCGCGAGGAGGTGCGGCCGTGGGCGTCGGCGGTCGCCAGGGCCAGGGCGCGGGGCTCGCGCACCCCGTGTTCGACGGCGGCCTTGAGCCAGGCGGCGAACAGACCCATGGGCTCGGGCGGCGGTGCGAGGAACTCGGGGAAGGGCGCCTCGATGTCTGCGGTGAGCGACTCGGAGCGCGTGCGCGGTGGTGTGGACCGGTCAGACATGCAGCAACCCTTCGATGGTGACGACGCCGGGGCCGAAGACGTCGACGGAGTCGACCCGTTCGCCCCGGCCGTGCACGAGCGCGCCCATGGGCGAGGGCCGGCCGATCTCGACGCCCTGGGTGATCTCGATGTGCTGCCCGTACGCGGCGAGGCCGTGCCGGGCGAGGTGCAGGGCGATGGGCCCGGCGGCGGAGCCTGTGGCGGCGTCCTCCACGACGCCGTACGCGGGCGAGAACATCCGATTGCGCCAGGAACTCCCGTGCCCCGCAAAGCAGTTGGCCGCCATGTCGGGAAAACGGGCCAGGGCGCGGTGGTCGGGGTCCAGCTTCGACAGGGCCTCGACGCTCTCCAGGCCGACGAGGACGTGGCGCGGGCCGTTGCGGTAGATCTCCACCGGGAGCGTCGACGCGCCGATGCCGAGCGCAGCGAGGAGTTCGTCGGCGCGGTCGAAGGGCTCCCATTCCGGCACCGGCTGGCGCATGCCGGCCGCCACTGTGCGGCCGCCCTCGCGGTCGAGCTCGAAGGGGATGACGCCCATCGCGGTCTCGATCCGCAGCCGGTCTCCTCCGGTGCGCTCGCCCAGGGCGATGGCGGTGCCGAGCAGCGGGTGGCCCGCGAAGGGCAGCTCGTTGACGGGGGTGAAGATCCGTACGTGGGCGTCGTGTCGAGCCTCGCGCGGCCGGAGCACGAACGTGGTCTCCGAGAGGTTCATCTCCCGCGCTATGCGCTGCATCAGCTCGCCGGTCAGGTCGTCGCTGTCGAAGAACACCGCGACCGGGTTGCCGCTGAGGGGTTCGCGCGCGAAGGCGTCGACGACCACGTACCTGTGCATCCGTTCGTTCTCCTTCGTTCTTCAGGCGGCGCGGGCGGGCCGGGCCGGGGTGAGCAGCCTGGCAAGGCCGGCGCCGAGGATGCGCGGCCCCTGCCGGGTGAGCACGGACTCGGCGTGGAACTGCAGCGAGGCGAAGCCGGGCCCGCGCAGTGCGTGCACCTCGCCGGTGGCCGGGTCCCGGCTGATCCGGACCGGGCCCACCCCGTCGGCGAGGACCACGTCGTCCTCGCTGTGCAGCGAGAAGGTGTTGTAGAAGCCGACGTGTTCGGCGGTCCCGAACAGGTCGATCTCTTTCTGTACGCCCTGGTTGGGCACCGCCCTGCGGTGCAGCGGCAGGCCGAGCCGGAGGCCGAGGACCTGGTGGCTGAGGCAGACCGCCAGGAACGGCCGACACTCGCGCAGCAGCGTGTCCACGGCCGTGTGCAGATGCCGCATCTTGGGGTGCGCGGTGTCCCGCGGGTCCCCCGGGCCGGGGCCCATCACGACCAGGTCGTGCGCGTCGAAGGCGTACTCCTCGTCGTACCGGCGCACCGTCACGGCGAGGCCCAGGGAACGCAGTTGCTGCCCGATCATCGAGGTGAAGGTGTCCTCGGCGTCCACGACGAGGACGCTGCGCCCGGCCAGCTCGTCCGCCGCTGTCGTGCCGGGCGCGGAACCGGCCAGCCAGTAGGCGGCGATGGGATCGTTGCGCCGCTTCAGTGCCCGGCGCACGCTCGGGTGCCCGGCTAGGGGGCGTCTCCCCGATCTTGGCGGGCCCACGACGCCTGGCACGCTCCCCCAAGCTCTCGGCTCCGCTCGAGCAGGGAGGTGCCCCCTCGACGCCGCGGCCTGATCCGCAAAGATCGGGGAGACACCCCCTGGCCGCTGCGTGCCGTCGCCGCCGAGCGCGGCCACGAGGCCGGCCGCCTTGGCGCGGGTCTCGGCGGCCTCGGATGCCGGCTCGGAGTGCCGCACGATGGTGGCGCCGACGCCGATGCCGAGCCGCCCTCCGGGAGTGATGTCCGCGGTCCGGATGAGGATCGCGGAGTCCATGACGCGCTGCCCGGCGGCGTCCCGGCCGATGAGGGCCGCGACGCCGCTGTAGTAGCCGCGGCCGCCCGGCTCGTAGCTCTCGATGGTCCGGCAGGCGCTCTCCAGGGGGCTGCCGGTGACGGTCGGGGCGAACATCGTCTCGCGCAGGATGTCGCGCACGTCGCGGTCGGTGTGGCCCTCGATGAAGTACTCGGTGTGCGCGAGCCGCGCCATCTCCTTGAGGTACGGGCCGACGACGCGCCCGCCGTCCGGGCAGATGCGGGCCATCATCTTGAGTTCCTCGTCGAGCACCATGTACAGCTCGTCGGTCTCCTTGCGGTCGTCGAGGAACGCGAGGACGCCTTCGAGCGTGGGGCCGGAGGCCGGGTAGCGGTAGGTGCCGCTGATGGGGTTCATGACGGCCCGGCCGCCCCGGAGGCTGACGTGCCGCTCCGGTGAGGCGCCGACCAGGGTCCGGGTGCCGGTGTGGACGAGGAACGTCCAGTGCGCCCCGGACTCGCGGGCCAGGAGCCGGCGGAACAGGGCCGGTGCGCTGTGCGGACCGTAGTCGGTGATGTCGGCGACGAAGGTCCGCTTGATGACGAAGTTGGCGCCCTCGCCGGTGCCGATCATCTCCTGCACGACGCGGCGCACGACGTCCTCGTACGCCGCGTCGTCGAGGTCGAATCCGCCGCCGGCCAGCGGCGTCGGCACGTCCGGGAGCCGGGTCAGGGCCTCGCCGAGCGGCAGCTGCTGCTTGCCGGTCACGGTCATCGCCACCAGCGGCGTGTCGTCGTCGGCGCAGGCGAAGCCGCGCTCGGCGAGCTGCCGGTAGGGCAGGAGGACCAGAACCTCGTCCCTGGCGCCGGTGCCCTGGTCCGGGGGCAGCGGGATGTCGGCCAGGCCGGTGGGCAGCGACACCGGGCCCGTCAGGACGTCCACGACGCCGGAGCCGGTGGTGCCGGGCCGGTGCAGCAGGGCGTACGCGCCCAACTTCCCTGCCATGGCCCGGCCGAGCAGGTCGTCGGGCGCCTGGTGGCCGGCGGGCGCGAGCGGGCCGTACGTCATGCGAACACCTCCTTGGCCGTGGTGACCCGCGAGCAGCGCCCGGCGGCGTACTCGAGGGCCGAGCGGTGGTGGCGCTGCGAGAAGTCGGCCGTGGCGTCCGCGACGAAGAACGTCTGGATGTCGTGGCTGAAGGCCTCCACGGCGGTGGCGAGCACTCCGACGTGGGCGTAGACGCCGCACAGGACGAGCTGGTCGCGGCCCTGTGCGCGCATCCACTCCAGCAGGTCGGTGCGGAAGAACGCGCTGTAGCGCCACTTGGTGAGCATCCGGTCGTGCGCGGCGGGCGCGAGCGCGTCGACGACCTGCCGGTCCTCGGGCGCGGTGCGCATGCCGGGGCCCCAGAAGTCCTTGAGCAGCCCGCGCTGTTCGTCGGTCATGCCGCCGGGCTGGGCGGTGTAGGCGACCGGGACGTCGCGGCCCGCGCAGCGCTCGCGCAGCAGCGCCGTATTGCGCACCAGGTCCTCGCGCAGGGTTTTCGGCAGCGGCTTGAGGAAGTAGCGCTGCATGTCGTGGACGAGCAGGACGGCACGGGCGGGTTCGGCGCTCCAGCGCACGAGGGGCGCGGGCAGGTCGCCCGCCGCGGGCAGCGGATACGGGCTGATGCGGGGTATGCCGGTCATGGCTTCACTTCCTGCTGGCTCAGGCGGTCCAGGCCGCGACCACGGTCTGGGCCTGAGACGGGTTGAGGCGGGGGTCGCAGTGCGAGGTGTAGCGCTCGCCCACACTGTCGAGGTCCGCCTCGGTGCCGGCGCACTCCGTCACTTCGTCGGGCGTGGTCTCCAGATGCAGTCCGCCGGGGACGCCGCCCGCGCTGCGTACGGCCGTGACGAAGCGGGCGACCTCGCGCGACACGGTTCCGACGAGCCGGGTCTTGTGGCCGCTGGGCGCGGTGACGGTGTTGCCGTGCATGGGGTCGCTGAGCCAGACGGCCCGGTGGCCCGCGTGGCGTACGGCCTCGACGAGGCGCGGCAGCCGGGCGGCGACGAGGTCGGCGCCCATCCGCGCGATGAGGGTGAGCCGTCCGGCCTCGCGCCACGGGTCGAGCCGCCGGCACACGGCGAGCAGTTCGTCGACCGCAGTGGCCGGGCCGACCTTGCACGCCACCGGGTTGCCGACCTGGGCGAGCAGGGCGACGTGGGCGCCCTCGGCCTGGCGGGTGCGCTCGCCGATCCATGGCCAGTGGGTCGAGCCGAGGAACGGCCGGCCGGCCGCGTCGGTGCGGACCATGGGCAGCTCGTAGTCGAGGAGCAGCGCCTCGTGGCTGGTCCAGATCCGGCGCGGTGCCGTGGCGCCGGCCGCGGTGGACCCTGCCGCGGTGACCTCTTCCGCGGCGGTCCCTGCCGCGGTGGCTTCGGCCCGGTCCAGGTGCTCGACGATGTCGCGGGCGGCCATGTAGCCGGTGAGGATGCGCAGCGGGTCGGGGCGGCGGCTCTCCTCGTCCGGTTCCGGGCCGTTGACCATGTGCCCCCGGAAGACGGGAAGTTCGACGCCGCCGACGGTCTCGGTGGGCCGGGAGCGGGGCTTGGCGAACTGGCCGCCGATGCGTCCGGCGCACACGACGGGCTTGCCGGTGACGCCGCCGAGCAGACCGGCGAGCAGGTCGAGCAGGGCGGCCTTGCGGGCGACGTGCTCGCGCGTGCACTCGCCGGGGTCCTCGGCGCAGTCCCCGGCCTGCAGGACGAGGGCCTCGCCGCGGGCCACCTCGGCGAGGCGGCCGCGCAGCGTGGCGAGTTCGCCGGCGCGTACGAGGGCGGGGCGGGCGCGGAGGGCCTCGCCCACCCGGCGTACCTGTGGCAGATCGTGCCATTCGGGCTGCTGCAGTGCCTCGCGCATCATGCTGCCCCGTATGCGCACGTCGTGCGTGCGCATTCCCCGTTTGACGTTCTGCATGACGCTCCGATCCGGCAATATCGGTTGTTGGCACAGCGACGAGGTCATTTCATGCGAGTGCAGGGGCGGCGAGGCCGAGTGCGCGGTCGGCTGCATTCCCGGCGAATTGCCCTCGTGCCGGGCGATGCCGCACTCGATGGTGCGTCAGCGAAAAGGCGCGTGCAAGTAAATCCATGAGCGGACGACAAGCGCTCGAGGCGCAGTCCACCGGCGTACTGGCAGACCATTTCGCCGGATGGTCGGCGGCGCCGGCCGGGCGCGGGCCTCGCACCTTATGCGCGCGGCTCCCCAGGAGACAACGGTGTCTGAGCTGCGGCGCGAGCAGGGCTTGAGCGATGGTCAGGCCGCGGGGCCGCCGCGGGCCGGACGACGCCTGCCCCACATGCGTGTTCTGGCGGGAATTGACGGCTTTTCAAATGCGCGCTGTCGAACCTTGGATGAACCTAGGGCCTTCCCCGTAACGGCGATGGATTCAGATTTTCGCGCCGCTAGATTATGGCTCTCGCGTATCGCAGGCACGTTGACACCCGCGATTGCTCGTGGAACGGTCAAGCTCCTCCATGGAATTGCATCAGGAGTGCTGGATCCCGCGCCGCCATCGCGTTCTTTCCCATGTGCCCCGTCATCCGGGTCCGACTGCACGCCCTCCCCGGATTCGATTCATCCACGGTCCACCTCACGAAGGGAACCTCATGGAGTTTGGTGCATGCCCAAGAGGGCACGGCCAGAAAATCCCCACCGCCCCCGGACCCTCCCTCTGCACCGCTTGCATCAAGCAGGTGGAGCGCAACCTGCGCGCCCTGCCGAGCCTGTACCAGGAAAGCCTGCACCACATGGCGCCGTCGACCAGGCGGGGCGGCAACCCCACGAAGGTGTCCGGGAGCCGTGCGCGGGACCAGCTGAACGTGGCCGCGCTCGACGCCCGTTACAACATCGCCGCTGTCCTGGGGGCCTGGGCGGAGGTCGTCGTGGAGGAACGTGCCGTTCCCGCACCGGACCGCTCGGTCACGTCCCTCGTGCGCTTCCTGGTCCACCACCTGGACTGGCTGACCGCACAGCCGCCGGCCGCCGAATTCGCGGACGAGGTCGACGGCCTGCGCCTCGACCTGGTGCGGGTCATCGACCCCGAGCACGGCAACCACCGCCCGCTGGTGACGGCATGCGTCGTCGACGACTGCACCGGGAGCATCGTCGCCACGCCGCAGTACGCCGGGAGCGCGGTGCAGGGCAGCATCGGCTGCTCCTCCGGTCACTCCTGGGAGATGCGGGAGTGGCTCACCTTGAGGCATCTCATGAACCGGCAGCGGGAGGGCGTCGCATGACGAACAGCAGACCGCCGCGGCACAGGCTCGTTCCGACCGATGTCGCCGCCCTCGCGGCGGGCGTGTCCGAGGCCACCATCCGCAAGTGGGTGAGCCGCGGCAAACTGACGCGCTACGGCGTACCGGGCCGCTCGGAGTTCGACATAGAAGAGCTCACCGAGATCGCGTTGCGGCGTCAGAACGGGCCCCGCGGAGGCGCCAACTGCC
>NZ_JASCIQ010000077.1 GCF_029968035.1 Streptomyces cavernicola
GACAGCCCTTCCATACCCCCGGAAGAGGCTCCGTCCGGTGACGGCCTGAAGGCGGGTCTCAAGAACCGCCACTTGTCCATGATCGCCATCGGTGGGGTGATCGGGGCCGGCCTGTTCGTCGGTTCCGGCGCCGGTATCGCGGCGGCCGGGCCGGCCATTCTCATCTCGTACGCGTTGGTCGGGGCGATGGTCGTCCTGGTGATGCGGATGCTGGGCGAGATGGCCGCGGCGAATCCGACGTCGGGTTCGTTCTCGGAGTACGCGGACCGGGCGCTCGGCCGCTGGGCCGGGTTCTCGATCGGCTGGCTGTACTGGTTCTTCTGGGTCGTGGTCCTGGCGGTCGAGGCGACCGCGGGCGCGGTCATCCTGGAGGGCTGGGTGCCGGCGGTGCCGCAGTGGGCCTGGGCGCTGATCGTGATGGTGGTGCTCACGGCGACGAATCTGGCGTCGGTCGCCTCCTACGGGGAGTTCGAGTTCTGGTTCGCGGGGATCAAGGTCGTCGCGATCGGCGCGTTCGTGGCGATCGGTCTGCTCGCGGTGTTCGGGGTGCTGCCCGGCTCCGACAACCCGGGCGCGGGTCTGGCGCATCTGACGGACACGGGCGGGTTCTTCCCGAAGGGTCCGGGCGCGATCCTGACGGGTGTGCTCATGGTCGTGTTCTCGTTCATGGGCAGTGAGATCGTCACGCTGGCGGCGGGTGAGTCGGAGAACCCGCAGCGCGCGGTCACCAAGGCCACCAACTCGGTGATCTGGCGGATCGCGGTGTTCTACCTGGGCTCGATCTTCGTGGTGATCACGCTGCTGCCGTGGAACGCGGCGGCGATCGTGAAGGACGGCTCGTATGTGGCGGCGCTGAACTCGATCGGGATCCCGCACGCGGGGCAGGTCATGAACGTCATCGTCCTGACCGCGGTGCTCTCTTGTCTCAACTCGGGTCTGTACACGGCCTCGCGGATGGCGTTCTCGCTGGGCAAGCGCGGGGACGCGCCGAAGGCGTTCGCGAGGACGACGGTGCGGGGTGTGCCGCAGGCGGCGATCCTCGGCTCGGTCGTGTTCGGGTTCGTCGCGGTGTTCTTCAACTACAAGTGGCCCGACACCGTGTTCGCGTTCCTCCTCAACTCCTCCGGCGCGGTCGCCCTGTTCGTGTGGCTGGTCATCTGCTTCACCCAGCTGAGGATGCGCGGCATCATCCTGCGCGAGATGCCCGAACGGCTCGTGGTGAAGATGTGGGCGTTCCCGTATCTGACCTGGGCGACCATCGGCATGATCTCGTTCGTCCTGGTCTACATGCTCTTCGACGACACCGGCCGTGAGCAGGTCCTCCTGTCCCTCCTCGTCGCCGCCCTCGTCATCGGCATCGCACTCGCCCGCGAACGCGGCCGGAACCGCACCTCGGCCGACACGGACCTGAACGCCGAACTCGACGCCTGAGCCCGCTCGTTCCGCGCACAGCGCCCCCTTCGGTGAACCGTCACCGGAGGGGGCGCTGTCGTACGCACGTGCAGGGGGCTCTGCCGAAAAAAGTTGACGGAAGTTGTCAGGTAATGCCGTGACAGTGGCCGCATGAACGAGAACCGGACTTCCACCTCCCCAGTGCTCCCTCTCCTCGACACCCGCGGCCCCGTCCTCCGGCCCGGCGACACCGGGTACGACGAGGAGCGGCAGGGCTTCCAGACCGCGTACGCCCATCGCCCCGTGCTCGCCGTGGGCGCGGAGCACGCCGACGACGTACGGGCCGCGGTGCGGTACGCGGCCGCGCACGGGCTCGGCGTCGCCGTGCAGTCCACCGGGCACGGGCTCGCCGCGGCGAGCGACGGCGGCGTGCTCGTCTCCACCGGCCGGATGAAGGGGCTGCGCATCGACCCGGCCGCCCGCACCGCCCGCGCCGAGGCCGGGGTCGTCTGGGCCGAGGTGATCGAGGCGGCCGCCGCGCACGGCCTCGCTCCGCTGAACGGCTCGGCGCCCGGCGTCGGCGTCGTCGGCTACCTCACCGGCGGCGGACTCGGCATCCTGGGGCGGCAGTTCGGGTACGCCGCCGACCGCGTCCGCTCCTTCGACCTGGTGACCGCCGACGGCGCGCTGCGGCACGTCACCGCGGACTCCGAGCCCGAGCTGTTCTGGGCGCTGCGCGGGGGCGGCGCCGGGTTCGGGGTCGTCACGGCCGTGGAGTTCGACCTGGTGCCGCTCGCCGAGCTGTACGGGGGTGTCCTGGCGTTCGCGGACGAGCAGGTGCCGGGGGCGCTGGCCGCTTACCTGCGGTGGACGGCGGACCTGCCCGAGGCGCTGACCTCGTCAGTGGCCCTCATGACCTGGCCGGACGCACCGTTCGCGCCGGAGGCGTACCGGGGGCGGTACGTGATGGCGGTACGGGTCGCCTTCACCGGGAGCGCGGCCGAGGGTGCGCGACTGGTCGCGCCGCTGCGGGAGTTGGGGCCGCTCTTCGACGACCTGCGGGTGCTGCCGTACACCGAGAGCCACACGATCCACAGCGACCCGCCGCACCCGCATCCGTACGACGGGGACAACGCGCTCGTCACGGCCGTACCGGAGGAGGCGCTCGGCGCGCTCACCGGGGAGGGGGCGCGGGCCGGCGCGGTGGTGCAGATCAAGCATCTGGGCGGGGCGATGGGGCGGGAGCCGCAGGTGCCGAATGCCGTGGGGTTTCGGGGAGCCCGGTATCTGGTGTCGGTGCTGTCGGGGCTGTTCGAGCTGGACCGCTCGGGGGCTCGGGCGCTCCACGCGGATGTGCTTGCGCCGCTTGCGGGGGTTCGGTTGGGGCGGAACCGGAACCATCTGTTCGGGGACCATGGGGAGTTGGTCGTACGTGATGCCTACGAGGGGGGTGTGCTGCGGAGGTTGGGGGCGGTGCGGCTGGCGTACGACCCCAGGGGCGTCTTCGGCCCCAGCGCCTTTTGATCCCCACCCCGCCCCTCCCCGAAAGTCCTCAGCGGACAGCTCCGGGGGCGGCACCCCGGCCCCCGCCGCGGGGCTCCGCCCCGGACCCCGATTCAGATCCCCACCCCGCCCCTTCCCGAAAGACTGCCGTCGGCACGGGGGCCAGCCCCCCGGACCCCCTCCCCCAAGCTCTCGGCTTCGCTCGAGCAGGGGGGACCCCCATCTCAAACGCCGGAGGGGCTGAATTCGGGCGGCGATACGAGCCCCGTCAGGGGCGCGGGGAACTGCGCGACCAGCCACCACGGCGCAGCAGCCAAAAGACGACCCGGGGACGGGGCGCAGCCCCGAAACAGGGGCGCGGGGAACTGCGCGACCAGCCACGACGGCGCGGCAGTCGGAGGACGGCCCGGGGGCGGGGCGCAGCCCCGGAGAACGGCTCGCGGGGCGGGGCGGAGTTCCGGAGTAAGGGCCCGGGGGGGCGGGGCCCCCGGGGGAGGAAGGGCTCAGCCCTTGTGGTCCGCCAGCTTCCAGGCCGACGGGAGCAGTCCCATCGCCAGCGCAGCCTTCAACGCATCGCCGATGAGGAACGGAGCGACGCCCGCAGCCAGGGCCGCCGTGAGCGACATGCCCGTGGCGGCCATCAGCCACGGCACACCCACCGCGTAGATCGCGAGCGAGCCGAGCGCCATCGTGCCCGCCATCCGCAGCGCGGACCGGTCGCCGCCGCGGCGGGCCAGTTCGCCGACCAGCGTGGCGGCGAGCAGCATGCCGAGGACGTAGCCGAAGGACGCCCCGCCCCAGCCTGCGGTGCCGCCCTGGAACCACGGGACACCCGCGATGCCGGCGAGCGCGTACACGGCAAGCGCCACGAAGCCGCGGCGGGCGCCGAGCGCGGTGCCGACGAGGAGCGCGGCGAAGGTCTGGCCGGTGACCGGGACCGGGGAGCCCGGCACCGGGACGACCACCTGGGCGGCGAGCCCGGTGAGCACGGCGCCGCCGACGACCAGCGCGGCGTCACGGGTGCGCGAGGCGGGCAGCAGGTCGGCGAGGACCTGGCCGGGACGGGTGGTGACGGCTGCAGTGGCCATGGGGACTCCCTGGCAGGACGTGGTGCGACGGTCGTACGGGACCTTGCGACGTTAGCCCACGCGTGCGCGCGCGATCACCATGAGGCGCTGACAAAGCGGCTGTTGGGGAGTTGGTGTGATCCACACAAAGACCGACCCCCACACCCCGCGACGGCGTGACCCGTATCACTGGAGGCCAGGGCGAGCTCGGAGCAGAAGGGTCCCTTTTGCGGAATGCGGGGCTCCGGGGAGAGACTGTGGGGTCCCACCAAATCGCTGAGAGCGCCCACCACATGCACGACTCCCCGGCCCGCGCGGCCGCGCCGCAGGACCCGAAGCCGCCCCTGGAGGAGTCGGAGCCGCTCTCCCACGCCCTGAAGCAGCGGCATCTGACCATGCTGGGCCTCGGCGGCGTGATCGGCGCCGGCCTGTTCGTCGGCTCCGGCGCGGGGATCTCCGTGGCCGGGCCCGGCATCGTCCTCTCGTATCTCATCGCGGGCGCGCTCGCGATGCTGGTGATGCGGATGCTCGGCGAGATGTCCGCGGCGATGCCGGCCTCGGGCTCGTTCTCGGTGCACGCGGAGCGGGCGATCGGGCGCTGGGCCGGGTTCAGCGTGGGCTGGCTCTACTGGATGATGCTCGTCGTCGTGCTCGCCGTGGAGGCGACCGCGGCCGCGCAGATCGCCAACGGGTGGGTGAGCTCCGTCCCGCAGTGGGCGTGGGTGCTGATCTTCATGCTGTTCTTCACCGGCGCGAACCTGGTCGCGGTGCGGAACTTCGGCGAGTTCGAGTTCTGGTTCGCCCTGCTCAAGGTCGTGGCGATCCTGCTCTTCCTCGTCCTCGGCACGCTCGCGGTCTTCGGTGTGCTGCCGGAGACGGAACCGGTCGGCCTGACCAACCTCACCGGGCAGGGCGGGTTCCTGCCGAACGGCTGGGAGGGCGTGATCTCCGGTGTCCTCGCGGTGGTGTTCGCGTTCGGCGGCCTCGAGGTCGTGACCATCGCCGCCGCCGAGTCCGACGACCCGGCCCGCTCGGTGGCGCGGGCGGTGCGCAGCGCGGTCTGGCGGATCCTCTTCTTCTACGTCGGCTCGATGCTGGTGATCGTGGCCGTCCTCCCGTGGACCGAGCAGAAGGCGGGGCTCAGCCCGTACGTGGCGGTGCTGGACTCGATCGGGGTGCCCTCGGCCGGGCAGATCATGAACATCGTGGTGTTCGTGGCGCTGCTCTCGGCGCTCAACGCCAATCTGTACGGCTCGTCCCGGATGATCTTCTCGCTCGCCGAGCGCGGGGAGGCCCCGAAGTCGCTGCTCCAGGTGTCGGGCGGCGGGGTGCCGCGGCTCGCGGTGCTCGCCTCGGTGGCGTTCGGCTTCATCTCCGTACTGCTCAACCTGAAGTGGCCGGACTCGGTCTTCAAGTACCTGCTCAACTCGGTCGGCGCGGTGCTGCTCTTCGTGTGGGCGCTGATCGCCGTGTCCCAGTTGCGGCTGCGGCGGCTGATCGAGCGCGAGGCGCCCGAGCGACTCGTGTTGAAGATGTGGGGCTTCCCCTGGCTGACCTGGGCGTCGCTCGCCGCGATCGCCGCGGTCGTCGGGCTGATGCTGACGGACGCGGAGGCGCGGCCGCAGCTGCTCTGGTCGACGGGCGCGACGGCCGCGGTGATGGCGGTCGCGGGCCTGCGGGAGTGGCGAGAGCGACGGCATCGCGACGCGCGGTGACGGACCGCACACTTCCGGTCAAAGAATTGTCCGGATACCGAGCTGGATCTTCTGCTGAACGGAGAGGGCACTCACACTGGCGTGGCCTTCTACCGTCTCACGTACTGGACTGCCCTCGACCATGTCTCGGACATCTCTGGATAAAGAGCAAGATTCGGGTACCGCCACCGACACCAAGCTCGGCAACGGCCTGAAGCAGCGCCATCTCTCGATGATCGCCCTCGGCGGCGTGATCGGGGCCGGACTGTTCGTGGGCTCCGGCGCCGCGATCTCCGCGGCCGGACCGTCGATCATCATCGCGTACGCGATCTCCGGCGCCCTCGTCATGCTCGTCATGCGCATGCTGGGCGAGATGGCCGCCGCCAACCCGGCCTCCGGCTCCTTCTCGGTGCACGCCGAGAAGGCGATCGCCCCGTGGGCGGGCTTCACCGCCGGCTGGTCCTTCTGGTTCCTGCTCTGCGTGGCCGTGGGCCTCGAAGGCATCGGCGCCGCGAAGATCGCCCACGGCTGGGTGCCGAACGTGCCGGAGTGGGCCTTCGTCGCCCTCTTCATGCTGCTGTTCTGCATCACCAACCTGATCTCGGTGCGGAACTTCGGTGAGTTCGAGTTCTGGTTCGCCGCGCTGAAGATCGGCGCGATCGTGCTGTTCCTCGGCATCGGCGTCGCCGCCATCGCGGGCGTCCTGCCGAACCACGAGCCGCCGGGCCTGTCCAACCTCACCGGTGAGGGCGGTTTCTTCCCGAACGGCAGCGAGGGCCTGATCGTCGGCCTGCTCGCCTCCGTGTTCGCGTACGGCGGTCTGGAGACCGTCACCATCGCCGCGGCCGAGTCGGAGCACCCGGTCAAGGGCGTGGCGAAGGCCGTGCGCACCGCGATGTGGCGCATCGCGATCTTCTACGTCGGCTCGATGGCCGTCATCGCGACCCTCGTCCCGTGGAACGACCCGCAGCTGCCCAACCCGGACAAGGGCTCGTACGTCGTGACCCTGGAGGCGCTCGGCCTGCCGGCCGCCGGCCAGATCATGAACGTGGTCGTCTTCATCGCCCTGCTCTCCGCGATGAACGCCAACATCTACGGCGCCTCCCGCATGGCCGGCTCGCTCGTCGCCCGCAACCAGGGCCCGAAGCTGCTCGGCAAGATCTCCGGCGGCGTCCCCCGTGTCGCCGTGCTGACCTCCAGCGTCTTCGGGTTCGTCTGCGTGCTGCTCAGCTACTGGTACCCGGACACGCTGTTCGCCTGGCTCCTGAACATCATCGGCGCGATCATCCTCGTCGTCTGGTTCTTCATCGCCTGGGCCCAGCTGCGCATGCGCAAGAAGCTGCAGCGCGAGGCGCCGGAGAAGCTCGTCGTGAAGATGTGGCTCTACCCGTACCTGACGTGGGTGGCGCTCGCCGGCATGGCCGCGGTCTTCGTCCTCATGGCGCGCGAGGAGGGCACCCGCATCCAGCTGTACTACACGGGCGGCCTGACGATCGTGCTCGCCGTGATCGGCTACGTCCTGCAGCAGTCCAACTCCGTGAAGGCCGCGCACTCCAAGGTCGACGCCCTGGCCGCCGAGCTGGAGGAGCTGAAGGCGGGCAACCTGCCGCCGGCACCTGCGGGCGGCGACGCGGAGGCCGAGGCGGCTGAGGCGGCTGAGGCTCCGGAGGCCACCGAGACCCCCGAGGCTGCTGAGACCGCCGAGGACAAGGTCGAGGAGAAGGCTGCCGACGAGCCGAAGGACGAGGCCAAGGCCGACGAGGCTGAGGCTGAGGCTTCGGACAAGGTTGCGGACAAGGCCGACGACGCCGAGCCCAAGACGGATGCCAAGGACGCCAAGGACGACGAGTCCGACGACTCCGATGAGTCCGACGACTCCGAGAAGCAGAAGGTCGACGCCAAGAGCTGACCCTGCCCCGCTCTCTCCGTACGACTCTCTCCGTACGACGAAGGCCCCCGCCCGGGACATCCGGGTGGGGGCCTTCGTCGTACGCGCGCACCCATGGGTCCACCGTGCCGGCATGGTCTCTTGCTGCTAGCCTGCAGTTGCAAGTTCATGGCAATAAGCGCTGGAGGGGATCTCGATGGCCGTCTACTCACTCCCGGAACTCCCTTACGACTACGCCGCGTTGGCTCCGGTGATCAGCCCCGAGATCATCGAGCTGCACCACGACAAGCACCACGCGGCGTACGTGAAGGGCGCGAACGACACCCTTGAGCAGCTGGAGGAGGCGCGCGACAAGGAGTCCTGGGGGTCGATCAACGGCCTGGAGAAGAACCTGGCGTTCCACCTGTCCGGGCACATCCTGCACAGCATCTACTGGCAGAACATGACCGGTGACGGCGGCGGCGAGCCGCTGGCCGCCGACGGTGTGGGCGACCTCGCGGACGCCATCGCCGAGTCGTTCGGCTCGTTCGCCGGGTTCAAGGCGCAGCTGACCAAGGCCGCGGCGACGACGCAGGGTTCGGGCTGGGGCGTGCTCGCGTACGAGCCGGTGAGCGGGCGGCTGATCGTGGAGCAGATCTACGACCACCAGGGCAACGTCGGCCAGGGCTCCACGCCGATCCTCGTCTTCGACGCCTGGGAGCACGCCTTCTACCTGCAGTACAAGAACCAGAAGGTCGACTTCATCGACGCCATGTGGGCCGTCGTCAACTGGCAGGACGTGGCGAAGCGTTACGCGGCCGCCAAGGAGCGCTCGTACAACCTGCTGCTCGCCCCCTGAGGCCTGCAGCCCCGCAGACGCCCCGCCTCGCGATCGTCTTCTCAACCTTCACCGGGCGGGCGGAATGACGGAAGGCCCCCGGGAGGATGTGACTCCCGAGGGCCTTTCGGCGTGATTTGTACTGGTATCGCTGCGGCGCACCGGCCTAGGCTCCTTGCCCTTCCCTGCCGAGAGGGGGCCACGTCATGGCTCGCACCACGGAGAAGTACTGCTTCACCTGCGACTCCTACGAGGAACACCGCAAGCTCGACGAGGAGGAGCAGGCCAAGCTGCGCCGGCGGCTCGGCCGGTCGAGCGTGAACGAGTTCCTCGTCTGCGTCGCGCCCGACTGCTTCAACCTGCGGACCGGGTGGAACAAGCGTCCCTTCCCCGAGCCGATCCGGCTCAGCGAGCTCAACGAGCCGGAGTAGCCAGGAGCAGCCCGGAACAGGTCGAAGCAGGCAGGCTCAGGCCAGGTTGGAGAAGTCCGGGTCCTGCGTGCGGGTGCGCTTGATCTCGTAGAAGCCGGGGGTCGAGGCGACCAGGAGCGTGCCGTCCCAGAGCTTCGCCGCCGCCTCGCCCTGCGGGGCGGGGGTGACGACGGGGCCGAAGAACGCGATCTGCTCGCCGTCCGCACCGGGCACCGCGATGACCGGGGTGCCGACCTCCTGGCCGACCAGGTCGATGCCCTCCTTGTGGGAGGCGCGCAGCTCTTCGTCGTACTTGTCCGAGTCCGCGAAATCGAGCAGGGACTCGGGCAGGCCCACGTCCTTCAGGGCTCCGGCGATCGCCTCGCGCGTCGCGCCCTCGCCGCGGTTGTGGAAGCGGGTGCCCATCGCGGTGTAGAGCTCCCCGACGACCTCGTCGCCGTGCAGCTGCTGCGCGGCCGTCACCACGCGGACCGGGGCCCAGCCTGTGGCGAGCAACTCGCGGTAGCCCTCGGGGAGTTCGTCCAGGCGGTTCTCGTTCAGCACGCTGAGGCTCATCACGTGCCAGCGGACCTGCACCGGGCGGACCTTCTCCACCTCCAGCATCCAGCGCGAGGTCATCCAGGCCCAGGGGCACAGGGGGTCGAACCAGAAGTCGGCGATGACCTTGTCCTGCGACTCGTTCGACGCCTTGGTCGTCATGTCTCTCCTCATGCGGAATCCGGTGGCTGTCATGCGCGTCCAGAAGCCGACAACAGCGGGCGCCGCCCAGGCATTCCCGGATGCCTCGGCGCGAGGGCACATGGCAGGATCGGGAACACTTCGAGCAAGCCGAGACCAGCCGAGTGAGCCCAGAGGAGCGCCTGTGCCCGGTGAGAACCTGTCCCGTGACGAGGCCCGTGAGCGGGCCGCCCTGCTGTCCGTCGACGGGTACGACGTCGCCCTCGACCTCCGGTCGGCGATCGGGGGCAGCGAGACCGGGACGCGGACGTTCCGGTCGGTGACGACGATCAGGTTCCGCTGCAACGAGCCGGGCGCCGCGACCTTCGCCGACCTGATCGCCCCGTCCGTGACCGCCGTGTCCCTGAACGGCGCGGACCTCGACCCGTCCGAGGTGTTCGACGGCTCCCGCATCGTCCTGGAGGACCTGCGCGCCGAGAACGAGCTGGTGGTCGACGCGCAGTGCGCCTACAGCCGCACCGGTGAGGGCATGCACCGCTTCGTCGACCCCGAGGACGGCGAGGTGTACCTGTACACGCAGTACGAGCCGGCCGACTCGCGGCGCGTCTTCGCCAACTTCGAGCAGCCCGACCTGAAGGCCCCGTACCGGATGGAGGTCACGGCGCCCGAGGGCTGGACAGTGTGGTCCAACGGCGAATCAATGGGGCGCGAAGCTCTTTGGAAGGGTGGTGGTGGGAGACGGGAGGGAGAACTCGTCGACGGCGTCTGGAAGTTCGCGGAGACCAAGCCGATCTCCACGTACATCACGGCGTTCGTGGCCGGCCCGTACCACTACGTCACCGACACGTACGAGCGCGAGTTCGCGGACGGCACGCGGCTGACGGTCCCGCTGGGCGCGATGTGCCGCAAGGGCCTCGCCCCCTACTTCGACTCCGACGACGTGTTCCTGGTGACGAAGCAGGGCCTGGACTTCTTCCACGACCACTTCGACTACCCGTACCCGTTCGGGAAGTACGACCAGGCGTTCGTGCCCGAGTACAACCTCGGGGCGATGGAGAACCCGGGACTCGTCACGTTCCGCGAGGAGTTCATCTTCCGCGGCAAGGTGACGCAGGCGTCGTACGAGCGGCGGGCCAACGTCATCCTGCACGAGATGGCGCACATGTGGTTCGGCGACCTCGTCACCATGCAGTGGTGGGACGACCTGTGGCTCAAGGAGTCCTTCGCGGACTTCATGGGCTCCTTCTCGATGGTCGGCGCGACCCGCTTCACCGACGGCTGGATCACCTTCGCCAACAACCGCAAGTCCTGGGCGTACCGCGCCGACCAGCTGCCCTCCACGCACCCCATCACGGCCGACATCCACGACCTGGAGGCGGCCAAGCTCAACTTCGACGGGATCACGTACGCCAAGGGCGCGTCCGTGCTCAAGCAGCTCGTCGCGTACGTCGGGCAGGACGCGTTCCTGGAGGGCGCGCGGCGCTACTTCAAGCGGCACGCGTACGGGAACACGGAGCTGGGCGATCTGCTGTCCGCCCTTGAGGAGACCTCCGGCCGTGACATGGGCGAATGGGCGCGGTCCTGGCTGCAGACGGCCGGGGTCAACTCCCTCACCCCGCTGGCCACTTACGACGCGGAGGGCCGGATCACCGAGCTCGCCGTGCTGCAGGAGGCCGCGGATTCACACCCCGAACTGCGGCCGCACCGCGTCGCCGTGGGCCTGTACCGGCGGGACGCGGAGGGCGCGCTGGTGCGGTACGCGCGGGCCGAGACCGATGTGCACGGGCCGCGCACCGTCGTCGCCGAGTTGGCGGGCGAGGAGCGGCCCGAGCTGATCCTGGTCAACGACGAGGACCTCACGTACTGCAAGATCCGCTTCGACGAGGCGTCGTTGGACACGCTCCGCGCCCACCTCGGCGCTCTGACCGACCCCCTCGCCCGCGCCCTGTGCTGGTCGGCGCTGTGGAACCTGACGCGGGACGCGCTCATGCCCGCGCGGGACTTCATCGGCCTCGTGCTGCGGTTCGCCGGGCAGGAGAGCGACATCGGCGTGCTGCAGATGCTGCACACCTGGGCCCGCTCCGCGCTCACCCACTACGCCGCCCCCGACTGGCGCGAGGAGGGCGGCCGGCTCGTCGCCGAGGGTGCCCTGCGCGAGCTGCGGCTCGCCGAGCCGGGCAGCCAGCACCAGCTGACCTGGGCCCGGTTCTTCGCCTCCGTCGCGGCGGCCGACCACGACCTGCAGCTGCTTCAGGGGCTGCTCGACGGCACCGCGAAGATCGACGGCCTGGACGTCGACCAGGAGCTGCGCTGGTCCTTCCTCGAGCCGCTCGCCACGCACGGCCGGGCCGACGAGGCCGCCCTGGCCGCCGAGTTGGCGCGCGACGACACCGCGTCCGGCAAGCGGCACCAGGTGCGGTGCCTGGCCGCGCGGCCGTCCGCCGCGGTCAAGGCGCAGGCGTGGGCGCAGGTCGTGGAGTCGGACGCGCTGTCCAACGCGCTGGTCGAGGCGACGATCGCCGGGTTCGCGCAGCCGACGCAGCGGGAGCTGCTCGCGCCGTACGCGCCGAAGTACTTCGAGGCGATCGAGCGGGTGTGGCAGGAGCGGTCGATCCAGATCGGCATGCATGTGGTGCGGGGCCTGTTCCCGGCGCTGCTCGACTCGCCCTCGACGCTCGCCGACACGGACGCGTGGCTGGCGGCGCACGCGGATTCCGCTCCTGCGCTGCGGCGGCTCGTGATCGAGGCCCGGGACGATCTGGCGCGGGTGCTGCGCGGGCAGGCTTGCGACGCGGGGGCGTAGTCCGGTCATTCGGGCGGGGGTGGGGGGGGGGGGCCCCCCCCCCCCCCAGGGGGGGGGGGGGGGG
>NZ_JASCIQ010000078.1 GCF_029968035.1 Streptomyces cavernicola
GTACGCCCGCGAAGACCCGGGGGGGGGGGGGCGGGGGGCCCGCCCCCCCCACGGGCTTGGACGAACGGGGCGTGATCAGCAGAGAGGGCTACTTCGAGGCCGAAGCCTTGTCGGGGTACTGGTCGTAGCGGACGCTGCTCTTTCCCCTGAAGTGCAGGGGCGTGCCGACGAGCGTGTGGTCCGCGCGCACGACCTGGAGGCTGTTGGAGCCGACCCAGGCCGCCAAAGACGTGTTGGGCAAGACGTCCTTCTCCACGGTGACGGTCTTGGACTCCAGCTCCTTGACGGATGTCGACTGGGAGAAGCCCAACTCCAGGCTGTACGTGGTACTGACCGACGCGCTCGCCGCGCCCGCGCTGACTCCTGCGGTCGCGGTGACCTGGATGCCCGTGGTGATCTGGAAGCTGTTCGCGCTCTCCTTCTCCACTCCCGTGGTGATGGTCCGGGAGAGCTTGGCGGGCGATTCGGTGTTGTTGTCGACGTGATCGACCAGCTCCCAGCTCACCTTCCGCTCGATCCGGTAGAACGGCGAGTGCTCAAGCTTCCAAGGGACCGACCGTTCGGCGTCGGTAACGGCGGTAAACGGAATACACAGAGCGTTGGCGGTGACCGGAGCCGTCCTTTCTGCCGGCCGGGACCTGTCGGACAGCTCGGGCGCGGGCGGCCAGGGCCCCTTCTCCACGGGCATGGGCAGACAGAGAATCCGCATGTCCGGCAGCGACTTGGGCTCACCGTAAGCGGCGTGGGCGGTGAACGTGTTGGCGCTCATCAACGCACGGGTGTCGCCGCTCGTGTTGTCGACGTAGGCCCGCGGGACAGTGTTCTGCCAGACGCTCACGGCCTCCTTTCCACCAGTGCCCTTGTCGTTGTAGATCAGGGCTGCCGTGGCATGGTCGGTCAGGTCTACGCGCACGCACGTCACGGCGTCCAGTGGGGGCTCCTCGTAGGTGTCCTTGGGCACTACGCACCCCATGGCCACATAGCCCTTGGGCGGGATGGGACGCCACAGGGAGCCCTTGTATTTGCCGCCTGTGCCGACGTCCGTCCAGATCTTCTCGTAGGCGATCGGGGCGGCGAGCGCCGGCGCCATGTCCGCCGCGGTCGTGCCGCTCTCCTTGGCGCAGAGAGCCACCACATGGTCCTTGACCTTCTTGGCCCCGGTCTTGGGGTTCAGATTCGCCGACCCCCAGGCCGGGAAGGCCACCGTGCCCAGGGGTAGGAAGCCCTTGGGAGCTTGGGGGTGCCAGAAGCTGACCCAGTGCTTCCCGCCCGTGTCCTCGTCGTCCCAGCACCATGAGAACTCGTCCGTGAAGGCGAGTTCGAGTTCGCCGAACGCCATCGTCTTCGTAGCCATGTCCACCTCTCCAGCCATCCTCAGATCCACGGCGCGCCGCACCCTGTGGGCAGGACGGCCTACGGGCCACCGGAGCCCCACACGCGAGCACGCACCGTATCGACATGAATGCAATGAGTGATGTTAGCCGTGTTCTGGCTGGCGACCGACCGGGAGGCGTGCACTGTGGCTGCCACTCTCCCCGTGCTGGTGACGTGCGCACGGGCGTTGCCCCTGGCGGTCATTCCGCTGCCGGAAACGACCGCCAGGGCCGTGGGCTCCGTCGTCAGCCGACCAGGCCGGGCACTGCGGGAAGCAGCCCGGTGGGCTCGTCGATTCCGGACGGAACTGCGGGGGCCGTGAGGCAGTACTGCATGGCCGTGGAGAGACGGTCCCTTTGAGCCTGCGTCAGTTGTGCGAGCGCATCGGACGGAGCGCTCCCACGGCCGTACACTGCCGACAGCTGATCGGCAAGGTCCGTCCCGAGGTAGGCCGTCACACAGCGGACGGTTCCATAGTCGAGATCAGAGGCCGTGGCCGGGCTCTCGGCGCTCGCTGCCGGAGCGGCGAATGCTGAGGCCGCCCCGACTACGGCAATGGCCGCACCGAGTCGTGCGATGGACTTGCGCATGGCACATCCCTTCTTCTGGTCTGCAGGTACGCCGATTTCTGTATCAGGCCCGGACAGAAGCAGTGGCTGCCGACACCCGGTCCGACGTGGGCTGCACCGCAAGGGCGGACACACCGTCACGCGATCAGTAGCCGGTGTGGCCACTGGGGTTCGGGGCGTCATGGCTGCCCGTACCTGCTGAAGGCTCACCCCAGATCGAAGTGCGGCTGCAGCAGGTGCTCGGCGCTGTCCTGCCGGCGAACCGCACTCGCGCGCCCTGGCGGCACCAGTCGGCCACCAGGTTCTTGCCGACCTGCTGGGGGACGACGTCGTCCAGGGCGCTGCGGGAGAGCAGGACGGGTGCTGTGGGCTTGCGCTTGCCGAGTTGCTGGTCGGCCACGATCGCGTTCCACGGGGCGCGTTGAAGGCGTTCGGTGAGCGGGCGTCCGTCCACGGTCAGAACGCTCCGTAGGCGGAGCCGTCCATACTGTCCGCCACCCTCTTCAAGTCCGCCGGCGGAGCTCCGACAACTGCGCCCTTGACCTTGAGTTCGGGCGCGTAGCTCGGGGCGAGTTCGGCGGCAGAAGCCGATGCGCCGCCGCCCTGGGAGTAGCCGTAGAGCGCGACCGGCCCGGCGTCCGGAAGACCGGCGCTCTCCAAACACTGGGCCGCCCGAACGGAATCCAGTACGGCGCGGCCCTGCGCCTCGCGGTCCATGTAGGTGTGGACCCGGGGCGTGCCCAGCCCCTGATAGCCCGTCACCACCACGGCAAACCCCCGGTCGAGAAGCCTCTTGATGGACAAGCGTGGGGGTACGGCCGAAGAGCCTGGCTGGCGACGCCGACAGATCCGTCATGCACAAGTCAGGCCCCGGCCTACGGCGGGTGGCTCAGCCGTGCCGTACTGGCCCAGCCTGTCGGGGCGGCAGCGTGACACGGTGGGAGAGGTGACCGAAGGCCAAGAGCGTGAAGATGTCTCCGAGGACGGGGATCCGGAAGACGAAGGGGCGTGGCCCGATGGAGTCGGAGACGGAGTCGATGCTTCCCTCGCTGTTCTGTCTGGCCATCAGATACTCGATGCCAGCGGCGACCGGCCGCACATCGGGCTGGTGGACCAGCGCGATCAGGGCGTAGCTGCCTGGTCCCCGTGCGTGAGGCCGTCGACCTCGCCTCCGGTGTGGGACTGCCCGCCGACTATCCGCACTCCCTGTGGACCGAGCCGCCCACACGGGTGCTTCCGCGAGACGAGCGGCTGATGGCGTGGGAGGCGATGGCTAGCGGACGGCGCGAGATCCGCCTCACCGACGACGACCTCGACGAACTGAGTACCGCCCCGCAAGACGCTCCCCGGACGGCCCCGCACGCGGAACTCGCCATCCGAGTCCGCTCGACCAGCCAACACGCCCTGGATTCCGGCGACTTCACCCTGGACGTGCGACCCGCGTGGACGACCGGCAACCTCACCGGCCGGTTCGCCTCACTGCTCGGGGACGATCTGGCGAGCCAATACCGCACGCTGCCCACGATGGTCGACGGCGCCCTGCCCGCTCAGCTCTCCTTCGCCCCGGTCTTCCCGCACGCGGAGAACGTCGCCCGTATCCCGGCCCTGGTGCCGCACGTGATCTCCGTCGCCGAGCACCGCCCGGAAGCGGACAACGTCATCACGCTCGACGACCTCGCCGTGTACGGCACGGGCCACAGCCTGCACCTGGTCAGCATCTCCCGGCGCAAGGTAGTGGAGCCCGTGGTGCTGCACCCGCTCGCGCTGGAGAAGCAGGCACCCCCGGTGGCCCGGTTCCTCGCCATGCTCGGGCGCGGATTCGCCACGCACTGGACCGAGTTCGACTGGGGGCCGCTCGCCGCCGGCATGCCGTTCCTGCCGAGGGTCAGCTACCGCAACACCACGCTGACCCCAGCACGGTGGCGGCTCTCGACGAAGGACCTGCCCGGACCGTTCGGAGTGAACTGGCGTAAGGAGCTGGCGAGTTGGGCGGACAAGTGGCGGTGCCCGGACCGGGTGGAGCTGCGTGACGACGACCGCGCGCTGCTCTTGGACCTCGGCGAGCCGCTGCACGCACAGCTGCTCCACCGGCACCTTCAGACCGATGAGGCCCACCTGACCGAGGCCCCGACAGACGAAGAGCTGGACTGGATCGGGCACGCCCACGAGGTCGTCGTCCCACTCGCCTCCACCCAACAACCCCTTCCGCACCCGGACCTGTCCCACGCTCCGCTCGTCACCAACCGGTCCCTCGCCCACGCGACCCCCGGTCAAGGCGGATGGCTCCAGGCCAAGGTCTTCACGCACCCGACCGTGATGGACGAGATCCTCACACACCACCTCCCCGCGCTGCTCGACGAACTGGACGGACACGCGCACTGGTTCGTGCGCTACCGGCCCCTCCAGGAGGAAGACCACCTGCGCCTACGGGTCGCGGCGGTACGCGGCCCGGACGACGCCGCCCGCACCATGCGGTCGATCTCCGCCTGGGCGGCGAAACTGACCGAGGACCGCCTCGCCTCACGACTCGTCTTCGACGCCTACCGGCCCGAGATCGGCCGCTACGGCACGGGCCCGGCCATGACCGGCGCCGAAGACGTCTTCACCGCGGACAGCCTCGTCGTACGCCACATGCTCACCGACCTGTCCGGCGTGGACCGGCGCATGCTCTGCGCACTCGGCATGGTCGACATCGCCAGAGGACTGCTCGGGGACGACGACGGCCTGAACCACCTCGCCAGCATCACGCCCACGGCGCCCGGAGACCCGGAGGTCACCCGGCGCGTGCTCCGCGCCGCAGGCCACAACTACCTCGCGTCCGCCTCACCTCGTCTGGCCGGAGCGCTCGTCCAGCGCCGGACAGCCCTGCGCGCGTACCAGGAGGCTCTGCCCGCCGACCGGCGCACCACCGTCCTGGAGTCGTTGCTGCACATGCACCACAACCGGGTCATGGGGCCCGATCGCGAGTCCGAAGCAGCCGCCCGCCACGCAGCCCGCCAGGCCTGCCGATCCCTGCTGGCCAGGAGGAACCCGCAATGAACAACCTTCACGACCTCGGCTCGGGAATCGCCGGGACAGCTCTGTACGACGCGGTCCTCGCCCGGCACGGTGACATGTGGGAAGCCGCGCACACCTCGGTCAAGGCCCTGGCCTCCCAGCCCGTGGACACCCATCCAGTCACGGCGAACCTGTACCAGGGGCTCCCCGCGGTCGCGTACGTCCTGCAAACGGCCGGCCACAACGGCTACGCGAGCACGCTGGACGCACTGGACCGGAAAATCGACATCCTCGTGGAGCAGCGCCTTGAGGCGGCGTACGCCCGCATGGCCTCCCAACGCCCACCCCGAATGCGGGAGTTCGACCTCATCAGTGGACTCACCGGAGTCGGCGCCTACCTACTGCACCGCCGCCGAGCGGACACCCTCACGAACGTGGCCACCTATCTGGCCCGCCTCCTCACGGAACCCGTGATCGTCGACGGACAGCCTGTCCCCGGCTGGTGGGCACACGACAGCCCGAGCGGACGGTACGACGACGGCTGGCCACTCGGACACGCGAACTTCGGCATCGCGCACGGCGTCGCCGGGCCGATCGCGCTGCTCGCACTCTGCGCCCGGTCCGGGATCGTTCAACTCCCGGAGCTGCAAGAGGCTTTGGCCGAGGGGTGTGCTGTGCTGTCCCGCTGGGCTCGGCCCCTTGATGGCGGCGGCACCGGCTGGCCGGAAACCCTGGACCTCCAGGCCTTCCTCCGCGGGCCACGCTCGGGCGAGGCACCGGGCAGGCCGTCCTGGTGCTACGGGACGCCGGGCATCGCCCGCGCCCTCCAACTCGCCGCCGCAGCCTGCGAGAACCCCCCTGCTCGGCAGCTCGCCGAACGCGCGCTCATCTCCTGCATCACAGACGACGGGCAACTCGCTCTCCTGGAAGACGCCACCGTCTGCCACGGCTGGTCCGGGCTGCTCCTGACCGCCGACCGGATCGCGGCGGACGCCTCGCACGACGCCATCGCACACAAGATTCCCGCCCTGCGCGAGCGCCTCATCGCCCACACGGTGCGGCACGGCATACCCGACGGCCCCGGGCTCCTCACCGGAGCCGCCGGCACCCTGCTCACCCTGCACACCCTCGCCCCGACCCGCCCCGTTGACCCGGTGTGGGAAACGTGCCTCCTCCTCAACTGAAAGGGACTGAAGTGACTGAAGAAGCCGCCACGTCCGAAGAACTGCGCAACCGGCTCGTCGATCAAATCGTTGCCGACCGCCCCCTCGCACCGAGGGTCGAGCACGCCCTGCGCACCGTCCGCCGCGAGGACAACCTCCCCGGAATCGACCTGCCCACCGCCTACACCGACCAGGCCGTGAGCATCAAGGAGAACCCCAGCGGCCCCCTGCCGCTCTCCTGCGCCTCCGTGCCGTCCATGGTCGCCATGATGCTCGACCAGCTCGATGTCAAGGCGGGCGACAACATCCTGGAAATCGGCGCCGGCACCGGCTACAACGCTGCTCTCCTCGACGAGCTCACCGGCCCGGAAGGACACGTCACCACCGTTGACATCGACGAAGACGTGGCCCTGCACGCCCGCACCACCCTCAACCGCTCCGGACACGACCGCGTACGCGTCTTCGAACGCGACGGGCTCATCGGAGTCCCCGAGCACGGCCCCTACACCCGCCTCATCGGCACCGTCGGCCTCTGGGACTTCCCCAACGCCTGGTGGGACCAACTCGCCGACGACGCCCGCGTAGTACTGCCCCTGCGCTGGCGCGGGCAGACCCGCTCGATCGCCCTCACCCGACACGGCAACACCCTCACCGCCGACAGCGTCGAACTCTGCGGCTTCGTCCCCGTCATCGGCCAGGACGGCGAGAAGACAGCCGCCCTCAACACTGAGGACACCGTGCGCATCCACTACGACCAGGACCAGGACATCGACCCGGCCGCGTTCGACGAGTCGACGTTCAGCATCCCCTGCACGACCACGCTGTCTGAGCAGCGCATCGGCGGCGAGGAGTCCTTCGACGGCGTCTGGCTACGCGCCACAGCCAGCGACAACCGGGTGTGCCGTGTCGAAGTCACGCCGAAGGCACTGGAAAGCGGCGTCCGCCGCCCGTCAATCCCGATGCGCAGCCCCGCCCTCGTCTCCGGAGGCTCCATCGCCTACCTCATCACCGAACGAGAAGAAGCCGACCCCCAACGCCCCTTCCGCCTCGGCGCCGCCGCGTACGGCCCGGACCGCGACTCCCTGGCCCAGGACCTCGTCGCCCACATCAACACCTGGGGCGCCTACCGAGCCGCGATCCCCGAGATCAACATCTCCGCACTGGCCGACCCCGCCCCCGACACCGGCTTCACCATCACCAAGTCAGAGAGCCGCCTAACGCTCAACTACCCCTGATCCCACTCGGATCGCTGTACAGCAGAGCCGCGGACACGCCCACCCCGAGGTTCTGCTGCACCTCGGATGGGCTGGGACACCAGCCTCCTCAAAGACCCCGGTCAGCAACCGAAAGGCCACGGTGCACGCCCACAATGTTGGTAACCCCGGATATCAGAATGTGGGGAATTCCCCGGCCGCAATCTCCAAGCTGATCCCCAAGGGTGGTCCTAGGGGGATGCGGGGGAGGTACTGCTCTGCCCCGTGCCAGGTGCAGGGGCAGAGGCAGAGCATCGTTGGTCGGGAGGGCGTGGGTCAGATGGTGATGGTCGCGTGAGAACTGCTCGGAGTGATCGCCGTCCAGTACTCACGGTCGGTGCGACCGTTGAAGAGGTGCTCGTCCCACCAATACCCACCGGTCTTCTGGGTGTTGGAGCTGCTCAGCTCGATCTCGTAGGTGCCCGGTTCCAGATCGGTGATCAGGACGTCCACCCGGAAGTGCCCGTTAGAGAACTCACCGCCGCCGAAGTCGGCGTAGCTGTGGAGGCCGAGGGCCCCCGGCTTCCTGATCCACAGCGTTCCGCGGTCAACCCGGACCGTCGAGAAGCGCGTGCCCTTGTCGCGGTACCACCCAAAGCCCCAGTAGTACTCGGCGACCGCGTCCCAGGTGGCGATGAGGGCGCTCTTGCCGTTCTTGAGGGTGGCCGGGGTCAGGGAGATGTCGTGGCGCAGCCGGCTCCAGGCGCCATTGGCGTGGTCGGTCACCGTTGTGCCGGTGACGGTCTTTCCCCGGCTGGCCACGTCCTCGATGCTGGGCGGCAGGGGCGGGACCGGCGGGGTGGGCGGCACGTAGCGGTCGACGCCGCGGTGGACCAGCAGCAGGGCCTCGCGTTCGGCGCCGGCCGGGCCCTCCTTGTAGGGCAGGAGGGCTGGGGTGTTGTTGGAGTCGTGGCCTTCCAGTTTGGCCGGGCTGGTCCAGCCTTCGTTCCTGGTCCAGGTGGTGTGGAGCAGCTTGTCGCCTTCGACGGCGGGAAAGACGGCGTGGAGCTTGCCGTCGTAGGTGGCCAGCGCGGCACCGCGGCGCGAGACCAGCGGTTGCGGATCGGCCTGACTGGACGCCTCAGGGGCGTAGGTCCAGGTGGTGCCGTCGAAGACGGCGTGCAGCAGGTCGCCGCCCTGCAGCTCCGTCTCCCCGTCCTCCGCGAGGAAGTTCGGTCCCGGATCTGCGCGCAGGAGCAGGTGCAGTGCACCGTCGTGGACGGCGAGGGCCGCGTTGCCGGGCCAGCCGTGCTTGTCGATGGCGTCCTGGATGAGCCAGTCCAGCGTCTCGCCGCGGTAGGGCAGCGGCGGGTCGGGCAGGGCATCGAGAGGCGCTCGATCGTCGTTGTCCGCGAGCGCCTGTATGGCGGCGGTGCTGGCCTGCTCGTAAGCCGCAAGGGCATCGGGCGTGACGGCGGGCTCCCACTGGCCCTCCGCGCCGCGGACCAGGTGCTGCACGTACTGGTTGTGGAGGTCGACGTAGACCAAGTGGACGGCCCCGTTGAACACGGCCAAGCCCGGCGCCAGCGCCATCTGCCCCCACGTCGGAATCTCGGTGGGCTCGGCCCACCGGGCCTCGCCGTCGCTCAGCTCCAGGTGCGTCTCCCACAAGGACGAACGGTTACCGTCTTCGTCGTCGTAATAGCCGTAGGTGCCGAGCTGGGTGAAGACCATGCGCAGGGTGCCGTGGTCGTTGACGAGCGCCGGCGTCTCACTGGTGTGGATGAAGTCCGCGTAGGCGTCCGGGGCCCACTTCCGGGCCTGCGCCAGAGCATCGGCCGCCGCCTCGACGTCCTGCTGCCGCTTTGCCTGCTGCTCGGCGGTGGCGTCCTCGGGCAGCGGCGCGCTCGCCTTCTCCAGCGCGGCCACGAACGGCCGCACCGAGGACGGAGTGAACGACGTCCACCGCAGCGGCAGCTGCTTCCGCCCGCCCTGACGGGCGCCGCGGTGAGCGCAGTACAGCGTCCCGTCGACCTCGGCCAGGGCCGGGGCGGCGATGCTGAGATGGTCGGCGAACGCCACCCCCGGCGACCAGCCGTGCTCGGCCGTGTACATCGCCCGCCACAGATTCTGGTCATCCTGCTGCTCGGTGCCTTGCTGGGCGTCGTCGGTCACACGCGCTCCTCACATGAAACGGGCCGAAGGCCCGGCGACCCCGCGGTGCGGCGTACGGGCAGCCGGACGTACCACGTCCCCCGTTGTCGGATCGCGGCCTCCGGCACGCTAATCGCTGCCGAACACACCCCGGCAAGACTGAAAAGAACCGGCCGCAACTAGACACCAACAACGGCCGGAAGTCGGCCGGTGACCTGCACCAACGTCCCCAGATGAAACAAGCTATCGGGCAGGCTCTAGTGCCCCACAGCCACCAACTTCGCAGGCAGTTGACTCTCCGCCAGATGCCACATGCTGGGAGACCCGAGACTGTGCGCGGAATACGACCATTCGACCAACGGCAAGCACGCAGCACGAATCTCGGCGGCCTCGTTGTCGATGGACAAGCACGGCGGAGTACGCGGCGGCGTCGGCAGCCGCGATGCGCTGCCCTGGGAAGCGGCCGGGAAAGATCCAGCGGATATCCGGTGGCGCCGCCGCCCGCGAAGCCGATGCCGCCGCCGGGCACCACGACCACGGAGGCACTCATGGAGACCCGGAGACTGTTGGTAACCCCGGCTATCGGAAGTTGGGCAATGCCGTGATGCCAGTGTTGGATGCATAGCCCCCGGTAGTCCTGCCGCAGAGGCCGACTCCGCAGGCAACTGCATCTACATGAGGACCCCGCTGCCCTCGCCGCGGTCCCCGTGCACGGTCCGCTGCCACACCAACGTAGGAACCTCGGCTACGAGCACGGCGTCGAGGGCGTCCACGCCCTTGTCGTACAGAAGCTGCGAGGCCTCCTCATCGACGGGGAAGTCGCCTTGCAGGGCGTCGCAGTTCCAGCAGCCGCTGCTGAGGTAGCGGCTCCTCAGCGTGGCACTCCAACGGGGCTTGATGGAGTCGGCCAGACGCTCCTGCCCTGCTTGTGACAGCCTCTGCTTGATCCACACCCTTTCCTCCTCGCCCACGGAACGGATCCATTGGTCGGTGCGTGCCGGATGGACCGGGACGAGGCCGACGACGCACGTTGCGGTCTCCCCGCACTTCCAACAGCTCCGATGCAACGCCAAGACCCTCACAGGGACCGTGGCCGCACATCCAGGCGGCACCACCGACGGAAGCCATGAATCAGTCCCAAACTGGTCGTTATGGTCCCAGCGTTCGTGTCGGCGGGCGACCTCCTGACAGACAGGACACTGGACGCCGCGCTTGCCGTCTTCCCCGGCGACCAACTTCCCGGCTCCAGCCGATACCTGCACCGAACAGTCCATACAAGCTCCGGTATAGCGGTTCGCCCCGTTCGGCACCTCCGCGGGTGCCCCTGCGGATGAGCGCGTTGGTTGAGTCGTGCCCAGGCTGCCGACGTATGAGCCTTTATGAACGGGTGCGTCCGCGCGGCAGTACACACGCCAACGCCCGGCGGAACGCACGCGGACACCTGCGCCTGCCGCTACAAAGAACGTGCAGTGGTCTGCGGCGCACGTGGCCCCGTACTTGTTCAAAGGCTGTTCACTCACGATGTTTTCGTCTCCCAGGTAGTCCGGGTTCAGTCGTGATCCGCTCGCGTGGTCTTGACTGCCGAATTATCCGCGGCGAGCCCTGCCTACACGCGAGAGGGTCCCCGCCACAGCAGGCGGCGGACTGTTCGGCGCCTAGGCTGTCCACTTCCATGTGGTGTCAGACATTCCTTGAATGCGTCCATCAACCCCCGTGGTCACACGGACAAGTACGAGGGGCGGGCACCCCGGAGCGGCAGTTCCAGCGCACCGCCCGTGGAGTACGTCGCGTTCGCGCGGGGCGAGGAGGTCCAACTTGTCCTGCTGACTGTTCCCGGTCCGGCCAGACGGGCCGCGCGGCCCACGGGCGCTCGCCCCGCGCGCTACCGCGGCAGAAGGCGTACAACCGCCGAGGCCACTGCCCGGTGCCAGAGGGCGCTGTCGCGGAGCATCGCGTGGTCTCCACCAGGCAGCAACGTCAGGTCCGTTCGCGCGCCGGCCGTGCGGGCGCGGTGGAGGAACGCCGCCGCAGCGCGTGGGTCGGTGACGCGGTCGCGGTCGCCGTGGAGCACGACGACGTCCTTGCCGCGCAGGTGGGCGACGGGTTCGTCGTCCGGGCACCAGGGCGCGAGGGCGACCCCGGCCCTTACCGGGGACCGGTCTGCGGCGGCGAGGGCGGCGCGGCCGCCCATCGAGTGGCCGACGAGGACCACGGGGATGTCGCCGGCACCGCGCGCCAGGTCGTCGAGGGCGCGGCGGGTGTCGTGCAGGGCGTCTGCGGAGGTGCCGTTCCACCCGCGCATGCGGTAGCGCACGTCCGCGAGCAGCACCGAGTCGGTGGCGGGCAGCGCCGTGGCTACGGCCCGCACGAAAGGGCGCATGCGGAGGGCCGCGAGGTGCCAGGGGCGGGACGGGGACCGGCTGTCGGCGCGGCCGCCGTGCAGGAACAGGACCGCGGCCCGGGGCCGGGAGGGAGTGCGGCGTGGCACGAGTGCGGCTGCCTCGTCGGTGTTGCGTCGACGGGGTTCTGTCACCTGTGCTCCCGCCGCCGAGCTGTGTGGTCCCAGGAACTTCATACTGACTGTTCGTAGCCGAGGACCCAGGCGGATTGGCTCCACGCACCAATCCGCAGTCCTGCGGAGTCCGGATTAC
>NZ_JASCIQ010000079.1 GCF_029968035.1 Streptomyces cavernicola
CCGCCGGATGATCCTGTCGCGCTGGGCGCTCGCCGCCTGCGTGGCGGCGGCGGCCGCCGGCGGGGGGGGGGGGGGGGGGGGGCGGCCCCCCCCCCCGGCCCCCCCCCCCCCCGGGTCAGTGGTCCGTGATCCGCCGCGCCAGCAGGGCCATCCACAGCGTCGTCAGGTCGCCCGTGCTGCGCAGGCTCCGGCCGGTGATCGCCTCGATCTTGCGGAGCCGGTAGCCGAGCGTCTGCCGGTGGATGCGCAGGGCCGCCGCGGCCTCCTGCCAACTGCGGTCGCTGTTGAGGAACGTCTCAAGGGTGACCGTGAGTTCGGTGCCGTGGAGCCGGTCGTGGTCGAGGACCGGACCGAGGACCATCCGCGTGGCGAACTCCGCGTCGGCGACGGTGCGGGGCAGCAGGATCGGCGCCGCCGTCTCGTAGTGCGCCACTCCGCCGCGCGAGGCGACGGCGGCCTGCAGCGCCCAGCGCGCCTGCCGTGCGGTGTCGGCCAGCTGCCCGAGGGCGGAGCTGCTCGCCGAGACGCCCACGGCGGGCACGGCCTTGCGGAGCAGGGCGACGACGTCGTCCACCCGGTCGCTCGACACGAGTACGACGACGGCGTCGCAGCGCGCCTCGCCGAGCAGCGCGGGCACCTCGGCGTCGCCGAGCAGGGCAACCGCGACGGTACGGGCCTGAGCCGGGACGGCAAGCGCGGTGCGCGCGCCGGCGAGACCGAAACCGTCGAGCGCGATCCGGCCCGCCTCCTCGCCCAGGCTGCCCTCGACCAGCCTGGCCAGGAGTTCGGCGCCGCGCACGTCCCGCTCCGCACGCTCGCGCCCGATGCGCTCGACCTCCATCGACATGAGGCTCTGGACGTGCAGCAGCAGAAACACGTCGATGTCGAGGTCCTCGGGCCCCTCCGCGACCAGCATGCACGGCCGGTGCGCGGACAGGGCGAGGGCGGTCGCCTGCACCGCGTCCGGGCCGTCGACGCGCAGCCGGGCGGGCAGCCGCTGCAGCTGCCCTGCGGTGTCCTCGACGAGCCGTGCGACCAGGCCAGGGGCGAGCGGCGGCTCCTGCGGCAGCACCTCGCTGCCGAGCGCGACGTCGAGCACGTGCAGCCGGTGCCCGATCTCGGTGGAGAGGCGGCTCAGCATCGACGCCTCGCCGAACGTGGCGGTGCGGGCCAGTTCGTAGAGCCTGCTGACGCGGGCGATGCGGCGCACCTGGTCGCTCTGGTTGGCGATGGACACCGTGCGCCCGATGGCCGCGAAGGGCGTGGTGTGGCCGACGAGGAGGACGGGGAAGCCGAGTTCGTCGGCGGCCGCCAGCATCTCCCGGGTCAGCGGCGGGGCCTTGAGGTCGTCGCCGATGGCGACGCCGGCGAGGCCCGCCCCGTGCAGCCCGGTGATGAGACGGCGCTGCGCCTGGGCGCCACGCGGGACGCAGATGCCGACCGTCATCAGGAGCTCGTCGGCGCCCAGCCAGCGCCACGGGTCCTCCAGCTCGCAGGAGTGCGCCCACACCAACGGCCGCCGCAGGCCCGCCGATCCGGCGAGCACCCGGCAGTCGAACTGTTCCATGCCGACGAGATCGCCGACGGTGAAGTCGTCCACGTCGCCCTGAAACCCTCGCGTCCTGCTCCGCCCGCCCCGATGTGACCGCCCCATGATGTCCGCCGAGCAGGTCCCGGAATATACCCCCGGGGGTAAATGCGTTACGGTGTGCGTAATACCCCCCGGGGTAATTTTCACTGTGAAGGGAGCACCCCGTGTTCTTCGTGGACACCGTCGAGCTTGAGGGTCTCGGCAACCGCAGCTATCTCGCCGGGGGCGAGCAGACCGCCGTGGCCGTGGACCCGCCCCGCGACGTCGACCAGGTGCTCGCCGCTGCGGCACGGCGGGGTGTGCGGATCACACATGTGGTGGAGACCCATGTCCACAACGACTACGTCACCGGCGGCCTGGAGCTGGCCCGGATCACCGGGGCCACCTATCTGGTCCCGGCCGGTGCGCGCGTCTCCTTCGCCCGGGTCCCGGTCGCCGACGGCGACGCCGTGGACATCGACGCCGACGCCGGGCTGACCCTGGCCGCAGTGGCCACCCCGGGGCACACCCCGCACCACACCGCCTATGTCCTCGCCGAGGCGGGCAACCCCGTCGCCGCGTTCACCGGCGGCTCGCTGCTTATCGGCACGGTGGGCCGCCCCGACCTCGTCGAGCCGCGCCTGACCGAGCAGTTGGCGCGGGCCCAGCACGCCTCGGTCCACCGGCTCGCGGACGCCCTGCCCGACAAGACGGCGGTCCTGCCCACACACGGCTTCGGCAGCTTCTGCTCCTCCGCCCAGGCCGGCGGGGACGCCACCACGATCGGCAAGGAGAAGGCGGCCAACACCGCTCTCACCTCCGACGTGGACACCTTCGTCGCCGAGCTCCTCGCCGGCCTCGACGACGTGCCCGCGTACTACGCCCACATGGGCCCCGTGAACGCGCGTGGGCCCGAGCCCGTCGACCTGACGCGGCCGGCCGTCGCCGACCCGGACGAGATCGCTGCGCGGCTCGCGGCGGGGGAGTGGGTGGTGGACCTGCGCAGCCGGATCGCCTTCGCCGAGGGGCATGTGGCGGGCTCGTTCAACTTCGAGGCGGACGGCAAGCTCGCCACGTACCTGGCCTGGCTGATCCCCTGGGGCAAGCCGGTCACGCTGCTCGCCGAGTCCCCGCATCAACTGGCCGAAGCGCAGCGCGAGTTGAGCAGGGTGGGCATCGGCCGCCCGGCCGCCGCCGCGACCGGCGGCCCCGCCGACTGGCTCCGCGCGGGCGACGCCCCGGCGTCCTTCCGCCGCTCGACGTTCGCGGGCCTCGCCGAGCAGCGACAGCGCCGGGACTCCATCGTGGTGCTCGACGTACGCCGTGACTCCGAGCGCGCGGACGCCTTCATCGAGGGGTCGGTCCACATTCCGCTCCATCAACTGCCCGGTCGTGTCGGCGAGTTGCCCGAGGGGGAGGTCTGGGTGCACTGCGCGGGCGGCATGCGCGCCGGCATCGCGGCCTCGCTCCTCGATGCGGCCGGACGACAGGTCGTCGCGATCGACGCCGGGTTCGACGCCGCGTACGAGGCGGGTCTTCCCGTGGTCGCGGGATCGGCGAGCGCCGCAGGATCGACCGCCGGTCGCCTGACCGTCGATGAGCACGGGGAAGACGGCTCGACGGCGTGAGCATGTTCGTACTCGCCCTGGTCGCCGGGGCCGTGATCGGCATCGCCCTCGGCGCGCTCGGCGGCGGAGGCGGCATCCTCGCCGTCCCCGCGCTGATCTACCTGCTCGGCTTCGCGCCGGCGGCGGCCACCACCGCCGGCCTGATCATCGTCACCGCCACATCCGCCACCGCCCTGTACGCGCACGCCCGCGACGGGAACGTGGCCTGGCGGACGGGTGCCCTGTTCGCCGCCGCCGGCGTCGTACCGGCGTTCCTCGCCGGAGCCGTCGCCGGGCGCGTCCCGGAAGCACTGCTCACCGGGGCTTTCGCGCTGATCGCCGCACTGGCCGCCGTACGCATGCTGCGCCGCACCGCAGACGCCGGGCCGCAGCGCCCCGTACGGCATGTGGAGGCGGCCGGAGCGGGCGCCGGACTCGGGGCCGTCACGGGACTGCTCGGGGTCGGCGGGGGTTTCCTCGCGGTGCCGGCCCTGGTGAACGTTCTCGGCTTGCGGATGCGGCGGGCGGTCGGCACCAGCCTGCTCGTCATCACCGTCAACTCCCTGGCCGCGCTCACCGCGCGGACGGGAACGGGCGGCGAGCTGCCGTGGGAGGTGATCGCCCCGTTCGCCGGGGCGGCCGTGCTCGGCGCGTGGGACGGCAAACGCCTCTCGGTGAAGGTCGACGGCGCGCGCCTGCAGCGGATCTTCGCGTTCGTACTGCTTGGGGTCGCGGCCGCGATGCTCGTGGCGACGGTCGCCGGAAGGTGAGCGCCGGAAGGGGCCGCCGGTACGCGAGGCTCTTACGAGGAGTGAGACGGCCCTACGGGGTGCCGCTCAGGGGTGCGCCCCTCAGGCCAGCGAGAGGAACAGCTTCTCCAGGCGGGCCCGCATCTCGTCCCGGTCCTCGGCGGAGCGGCCGCCGTCCTCCATGTCCGTGAGGCACTGCTGGAGTCCGGTCGCGATGATCGCGAAGCCGGCCCGGTCGAGCGCGCGCGACGCGGCCGCCAGCTGTGTGACGACCTCCTCGCAGTCCCGGCCTTCCTCGATCATCCGGATCACGCCGGCGAGCTGCCCCTGCGCGCGCCGGAGCCGGTTGAGCACCGACTTCAGTTCCGCGCCCGCCAGTTCAAGCTCCATCACCACTCCTCAAGAAATACCCCCAGGGGTAATATACTCCTCCTGATGGGGGCCCCGTCGATGAACAAGGATGACACCTGCCATGACTACGCCCACTGCCCTGAGCACCGACGAAGCACACAGCCGCCTGCATGAGCTGACCGTCGTCGACGTGCGCACCCCCGGCGAGTACGCCGGCGGCCACCTCCCCGGCGCCCTGAACATCCCCCTCGACCGGATCGAGCAGGCCCTGCCCGGCCTCCGGCAGGCCACCGAGCGCGGCGACGTCCTCGTGGTGTGCGCCTCCGGCAACCGCTCCGCGAACGCCTGCAGGATCCTCGCCGGGCACGGCATCGACACCGCCACCCTCACCGGCGGCACCGGCGCCTGGTCGGCGAACGGCCACGACCTGCACCGCCCGCAGGGCGCCGCGCGCACGGTCTGGGGCATGGAGCGCCAAGTCCGTTTCACCGCAGGCACGTTGGTGCTCACCGGCCTGCTCCTGGGCCTCCTGGTCCACCCCGCGTTCCAGCTGCTCTCGGCCGGCATAGCGGGAGGCCTGGTCTTCTCCGCCCTCACCGACACCTGCGGCATGGCCGCCGTGCTCGCCAAGCTCCCCCACAACCGCCCGCGCGCAGCCGACCTCGACGAGACGCTGGCCGTTCTGCGCGACGGCGGACGGCCCCGCCCGTAGCCGCCTCGTAGGGGACGGGGTCGAATTCGGCTGTACGGCTCAGGAGTTGGGGTCGTCGTCCGGTTCGGCGAAGTCGCTGAGGAAGCCCGACGGGTCGCTGGAGGAGGCCGGCTCCGGTCGGCGGTCGTCCGCTGCGTGGCCGCCCTCTGCCGTGACGCCCAGGTCGCGGCGCATCGCGTCTCTCATGGCGCCTATCAGGGGCCACAGCGCATGTTGGGCCTCAGCGGCCGACAGCAGGGTTTCGCCCGGCCGGGCGTTGGCCTGTTCCAGGCGCTTGACCTGGCCGTAGACGCGGGTCAGCGCCCGGTTGAGCGCGCGCCGGAGCGATCACCGTGTCGGGGGCGACCATCAGGGCCTCGGACCAGCGGCCGCGGTAGACGTCCTTGGTCTCCTCAAGGGCCCGGACGTCCTCGTCCCCGGGTTGACGGTCCCGGACCACGTACAGGTGACGGCTGAGCGCCGTGGTGAACTGCCGTGCGTCCCGGTGCAGTTGGGAGTAGCAGCTGCGCCGCAGTTCACGGTTCTCGCGCGCCTCCTGGAGGGCCTGGGCCGTCTCCAGCTCCCGTCTCTTGGTCCGGTCCGCGCCGCGCTGCGTGAGCAACGCACCCCCTAACGTGCCCGCCACACCCGTCACCGCGATCAGCACCGCCCCGAAGTCCATCGGGCCACCCTGGACAGCGGTTCCCGAGCGCCCCCTCCGGACGGCTCCCTCCGGTGGGGCCGCCTCGGCCGGAAAGGGCCGCTCAGCGCCGCACGATGTGCACCGGGCCGGGGCGGTCGCCCGCCGAGGTCAGGTGTCTGAGGAACCAGTCCCGGGCCAGGTCCGCGACCTGGTCCAGGGCGCCCGGCTCCTCGAAGAGGTGGGTGGCCCTCGGGACGATCTCCATCCGGTTCTCGCAGCGCAGTTCGGCCTGCGCGGAGCGGTTGAGGTCGATGACGAGGGAGTCGTGTCCGCCGACGATCAGCAGGGTCGGCGCCTCCACGTCGCCGAGGCGCGGCGCCGCGAGGTCCGGCCGCCCGCCGCGCGACACCACGGCGCCGACCGCCGTGTCCTCGGCGGCCGCCCGCAGCGCGGCGGCGGCACCCGTGCTGGCACCGAAGTAGCCGATGGGCAGCGACTCGCGCTCGCGCAGCCAGCGGGTCGCGCCGAGGAGCCGCGCCGTCAGGGTGTCGATGTCGAAGACATTCGCGCGGTCGGCCTCCTCGGCCGGGGTGAGCAGGTCGAAGAGGAGCGTGCCGAGGCCGGACGCACGCAGCACCGACGCCACCGACCGGTTGCGCGGGCTGTGCCGGCTGCTGCCCGAGCCGTGGGCGAACATCACCACGGCCTCGGCGTCCTCCGGCACCCCGAGGTCCCCGACGAGGCCGACCTCACCGGCGTCCACCTCGACTTCCACCTCGACCTCCGCCTCCTCTGCCTCGGCCGCTGCCTCACTGCCCGTTCCGGCCCCAGCCGTATGCCCTGCCGCCTCCGCCGCCGCACGCTCTGCCGCCGCCCGGGACAGGAGCGAGATGACCTCCGCGTCGGTGGTCTGCGAGAAGTCCCGGTACCACTCGCCCACCGAGCCGAACAGGTGCTGCGGGGAGAGGCACACCACGTCGTCCGCCACGCCGCGCATCCGCGCCACCGTGTCGGCGGGCGCCGTCGGCACCGCGAGAACCACGCGCGCCGCGCCCTGCGCCCGCGCGACCCGGCAGGCCGCCGCGGCCGTCGCGCCGGTCGCGATCCCGTCGTCCACCACGACCACCGTGCGGCCCTCGACCCGCACCCGGTCCCGCCCCTCGCGGTACCGTCCGGCCCGCCGCAGCAGCTCCTGCCCCTCCCGCTGCTCCACGGCCGCGATCTGCTCCGGTTCGACCCGTGCGTGCCGCACGATCTCCTCGCTCAGGACCCGTACGCCGCCCTCGCCGATCGCGCCGAAGCCCAGCTCGGGCTGGCTCGGGACGCCGAGTTTGCGTACGACGATCACGTCAAGGGGGGCGTTCAGCTCCCGGGCGACCTCGAAGGCCACCGGCACTCCGCCCCGGGGCAGGCCGAGCACGACGGGCCGCTCGCCCTCCAGGTGTCGCACTGCCTCGGCGAGGCGCCGCCCCGCATCCTCACGGTCGGTGAACAGCATGGCTGCTCGCCCCATCTCAGGACCTGTGTCCACGTATCCGTACCTGCTTGTCCGTACCTTCGGGGTAACTCCGTTCGCAGCGGATTGCAACCCGCCCCCGTACCGTCGGTCGTATGGGACGAGCACATGGGGGCCGCGAACACAGGGGCCGCCGGGCACATGGGGACCGCGCACATAGAGACCGCGCACATAGAGACCCGGTACAGAGGGGCGAGGCGGTCCGGGCCGTTCTGATCGACATCGACGGTGTGCTCACGGTGTCCTGGGAGCCGTTGCCCGGCGCCGTCGCGGCGATGGAGCGGCTGCGCGCCACGGGGCTGCCCTTCGCCCTCGTCACCAACACCACCTCGCGGACCCGTGCCGCCATCGCCGACCGGCTCGCGGGCGCAGGGTTCTCCGTCACGGCCGACGACATCCTCACCGCACCCGCCGTGACCGCCGCGTATCTGCGCGCGCACCATCCGCGGGCCCGCTGTCTGCTGCTCAACGCCGGCGACATCCGGGGCGACCTCGACGGCGTGCAGCTCGTGGACGACCACCCTGAGCAGCACGCGGCGGCAGCGGAACCCGAAGCGGGCGTGGTCGTCATCGGCGGCGCGGGCGACGCGTTCGACTACGCCGCCCTCAACCGCGTCTTCCGCCAACTGCAGTGCGGGGCAAGCCTCGTGGCGATGCACCGCAACTTGTACTGGCGTACCGCCGGAGGTCTCGACCTCGACACGGGCGCGTTCCTGCTCGGCCTGGAGAAGGCCGCCCGCGTGGAGGCGGCGATCACCGGAAAACCGGCCGAGGCGTTCTTCCGGGCCGCACTCTCCCACGTGGGCGCCGCACCGGCCGAGGCGCTGATGGTCGGCGACGACATCGAGTCCGACGTCCTTGCCGCACAGCGCGCCGGGATCACCGGCGTCCTCGTCAGGACCGGCAAGTACCTGCCCGAGACCCACCGTGCGGCGAGCGGCGATCCCGACCACGTCGTCGACTCCTTCGCCGACCTGCCCGACCTCCTGGAACGCCTCGGCACGAGCACCGCCTGAGCCCGGCAACGCCCCGCCCGCACGCGCACCCGCACCCGCACCCGCGAACGCGCAACGGGGCGGCAAGCGGGCAACGGGGCGACAATGGGATACGGGAGTGCGGAACGCGCCCGCCGGTACGGAGAGGCGGGAGGAACATGCCGTACGTGACGGTCACCGCCCTGAGCCACCCGGGGCTCATGCGCGAGCACAACGAGGACAGTCTGGCCGTCGGGCCGTGGACACTGTGCGCCACCGTGACGGAGAACCCGCAGACGCTGGGGTTCCCGCTCGGCACGCCGCTCGTCGTCGCGGTCGCCGACGGCATCGGAGGCCAGCCCGCCGGGGAGGTCGCCAGCAGTCTCGTGGTCCGGCACCTGGCCTCGCTCGGAACCACCCTGGACAGCGAACGGGCCCTGAAGGACGTCCTGAACGTCTGCAACCGCTCCGTCTACGCGGCCGCCGACGGCGACCCGCGGCTGACCGCCATGGGCACGACGGTCGCCGGGGTCGTGGTTCTTGAACGGGACCTGCTGGTGTTCAACGTCGGGGACAGCAGGGTGCTCGACGTGACCACGCGGCACGAGATGCTGCACCGGCTCAGCGTCGACGACAACCCGCCCCTGACGCCGGGGCGGCGCACCACGTCGGTCCTCACCCAGGCGCTCGGCGGCGCACCGAGCTTCACGGCGATCACGCCGCACGTCAGCACCATGCCGCTGAGCACGGGCGAGCGCTATCTGGTGTGCACCGACGGCCTCACCGACCCGGTGCCCGAGGACCGGCTCGACACGGTGCTTCGCACCAACGACGGCGGTCGGGCGGCGTTCGCGCTGTGGAAGGCGGCCATCGACGCCGGCGGCCCCGACAACATCACCCTCGCGTTGATCAGCATCGTCGACTGAGTCGAGTTGATCGATCAGCATCGACCGACCGACCGACCGACCGACCGACGTACCGACCGGACCGGAGCCCCGGAATGAGCACGCTGTTCGTCTGCGGCGACGTCATGCTCGGCCGTGGCGTGGACCAGATCCTGCCGCACCCCGGCGACCCCGAGCTGCGCGAGGGCTACGTACGCGACGCCCGCGACTACGTCGACCTCGCCGAGGCCGCCAACGGGCCCGTCCCGTACCCGGTCGACTTCGCCTGGCCCTGGGGCGAGGCCCTGGAGATCCTGGACGCGGCCGCGCCCGACGCGCGCATCGTCAACCTGGAGACCAGCGTCACGCGCACCGGCGGATTCGCCCCGGGCAAGGCCATCCACTACCGCATGGACCCGGCCAACCTGCCCTGCCTGACGGCCGCCCGGCCCGACGTCTGCGTGCTCGCCAACAACCACGTCCTCGACTTCGGCCGCCGCGGCCTCGCGGACACGCTCGACGCCCTCGGCGCACTCGCCGGCACGGGGCTGCGCACCGCGGGCGCGGGCCGTGACGCGGCCACGGCGGCGCTGCCCGCGACCGTCCCCCTCGGCCGAGGCCGCCGGCTCCTGGTCCTCGCCGTGGGCATGCCGTCCAGCGGCGTCCCGTACGACTGGGCGGCCGGCGAGGACCGCAGCGGGGTGAGCTTCGTCGTGGGCTCCTCTGCGGCAGCGAAGGTCCAACTGGCCCGCCGGGTAAGGGAGTTGAAGAAGCCGGGCGACATCGTGGTCGTCTCGGTCCACTGGGGCTCCAACTGGGGCTACGAGGTGACCCGGGACCAGGTGGCCTTCGCGCACGCCCTGATCGACGCGGGCGCGAACCTGGTCCACGGCCACTCCTCGCACCACATCCGCCCACCGGAGGCGTACGGCGGCGGGCTCGTCCTGTACGGCTGCGGCGACCTGATCAACGACTACGAGGGCATCACCGGGTACGAGCGCTACCGCGACGACCTGCGGCTCCTGCACCTCGTCTCGCTCTCCCCGGACACGGGCCGTCTCACCGGCCTGCGCCTCGTCCCGCTCCGGGCCCGCCGGATGCGCCTGGACGGCGCCCCGGACGCGGACCGACACTGGCTGCGTGCGCTCCTCGACCGCCTCTCCGAGGGCTTCCGGCCCTGCGTCCAGGACGGCTCGGGGAGCCTCACACTGATCCCGAGCGCGGACTGACAGCCGTCCAGGGGGCC
>NZ_JASCIQ010000008.1 GCF_029968035.1 Streptomyces cavernicola
CGCCAGTGCAGCCGCCGGTGCGAACGCCGATGCCGTCCCGGCCGCGGTCCACGGTGCTGCGCAGGCGGCGCACAGCGGCTGAGCTCCCGCGGCCGCACCGGTCACGCGCTCTGCGGTGGACCATCGCAAGAAGGCCGAGGCCGCCTGCGGATCCAGACCCCCCCCCCGCTCCGCCCTCACCTTGCCATCCGCTGAGCCCAGGACAATCGTGGATGGTGCCTGCTTCTGCGGCAGGAGGGCCAGGAACACACCATGTACGAACGGCGTCAGCACGAAGGCCGACTCACACCCCCGCTGCCCCATGCGCCCTTCGACACGGCCGCCGTCGCCGTGACGGACCGGGACGGCCGCGTCACGTACTGGAGCGGCGCCGCGCAGGCTCTGCTCGGGTACGCCCCCGGCGAGGTCCTCGGCAGGCCGGTGGCGGATCTGGTCGCGGCCGACGGGACGCTGCGGCACCGGGACGGTCGTCCCGTGGACGCGCAGCTGCGCCTGTGTCCCCTCCTTGACGCCGAGCAGGAGGCCGGCTTCCTGCTGACGATCGTCGCCGGTACGGGCACGGGACCGTCCGAGGACGGCTCACTCACCCGCTGGATCTTCGAACAGCAGCCTCTTGCCCTCGCGATCGCCGACCGCAGCGGACGATGGCTGCGCGAGAACGAATCGATGCACCAGGTGACCGGAAAGTCGGAGGCCGAGGTCCGCGGCCTGCTCCAGGCCGAGTTCCTCCACGGCCACCCCGTGTTCGGGGAGATGGACCGGCGTACCGTCCGGGTGGCCGAGAGCGGGCAGGCGGAATTCACGGAGCCGTTCGTCAAGCTCCCGGGTGAGGCCAAGGCGCACGCCTGGGCGGTCGACATCTTTCCGCTCAAGGACGCGGCCGGGCACGTACATGCCGTGGCCTTCGCGGCGTCCGACACCTCCCAGCAGTACAGCTCGCGGGAGCGACTGGCTCTCGTGAGCGAGGCCAGGACCAGAATCGGCGGCAGCCTCGACATCGTGGGAACCGCCCAGGAACTCACCGAGGTCGCGGTACCCCGCTTCGCGGACCTCGTCAATGTCGATCTCCTCGATCCCGTGTTCCAGGGCGAGTTGCCCTCGGCGGTGCTGCCGGGGCCCGTCACACTGCGGCGGGCCGCGCAACGGTCGGGGTTCCCGCTGCCCGAGAATCTGCCGCGGCCCGGAGAGACGCATCGACACCCCGCGTCGTCGCCGGTGGCGCGGTGCCTGGCCGACGGCCGAGCCGTGGTGTACGACGTCAACGCCCCCGAGGTCGCCCGCTGGTTCGCCGATGAGCCCGCCCACGCAGCACTCGCCGAGGCCATCGGCGTGCACTCACTGATCGCCGTACCGATCCGGGCCAGGGGCACGACCCTCGGCACGGTCCTGTTCATCAGGTGCGACGCGTCCCGCGACCCCTTCGGTCCCGACGATCTGGCCGTCACCGAGGACCTGATCGCACGGGCCGCGATCTGCCTGGACAACGCCCGCAGGTTCACCCGCGAGCGCGGCATCTCGCTGGCACTGCAGCACAGCCTGCTACCGCGGGGGCCGACCCTGCATCCGGCCGTGGAGACCGCCGTCCGCTACCTGCCGGCGGGCGCCGGCACGGAGGCGGGCGGGGACTGGTTCGACGTGATCCCGCTCCCCGGAGCGCGGGTCGGCCTCGTCGTCGGTGACGTCGTCGGCCACGGCATCACCGCCTCGGCGACCATGGGCCGGCTCCGTACGGCGGTGCGCACACTCGCCGACATCGACCTGCCTCCCGACGAACTCCTCACCCACCTCGACGACATGCTCTCCCACGCCGACGACACGGTCTCCGAGAGCGAGCAGCGCGCACCCACCACGGCCGGGATCCCGGGCGAGATCGGCGCGACGTGCCTGTACGCCGTCTACGACCCGGTGTCCGGCACCTGCTCGATGGCTCGGGCCGGCCACCCGGCCCCGGTCCTCGTGCACCCGGACGGCACCGGCAGCGTCGTCGACCTGCCCGCAGGACCACCGCTCGGCCTGGGCAGCCTGCCCTTCGAGACCGCCGAACTCACCGTGCCCGAGGGGAGCTTGCTCGCCCTCTTCACCGACGGCCTCCTCGACAGCCGCGCCGACGACATCGACGAAGCGCTCTCCGACCTGCGCCGCGCGCTCACCCAGCCGGTGGCCTCGCTCGAAGCGCTGGCCGACGCGGTCCTCGCCCTGTGCCCCGAACCGCGCGCCGACGACGTCGCCCTGCTCATCGCCCGCACCCGGATCCTCGACCGGGACCACGTCGTCTCCTGGGAGCTGCCCAACGACACCGCCGTCGTCGCCGAAGCGCGCAAGCGGGCGTGCGACAGCCTCGCCGCCTGGGGCCTGGAGGAGGAAGCCTTCGTCACGGAACTCGTGGTGAGCGAACTGGTCACCAACGCCATCCGGTACGGGGGTTCCCCGATCCGGCTACGGCTGATCCACGATCGCTGCCTCATCTGCGAGGTCTCCGACGGCAGCAGCACCAGCCCCCGTCTGCGCCGCGCCCGCGTCTTCGACGAAGGCGGCCGGGGCCTGCTCCTCGTGGCTCAACTCACCCAGCGATGGGGCACGCGCTACACCCGTACCGGCAAGACGATCTGGGCCGAGCAGTCCCTGTCGACGGGGTGAGCGGCTCGCAGTCCCGTCCGGGTATCGCGGTCGTATCGGAAACCGCATACGCCCCGGCAACAGCCCTTCGTCTTCAGTGAATCTCTTGCGAGGAACCCCGGGTGTTTACGCCTGGGAGGAATCGCATCGTGTGGCGGCGACGCGGAGCGTCGCAGCATCCCGGGGTTCGGGGCGGAGCGCCGGTAGGGCTGTCCGGCGGAGCCAGGGGGGAGTGCTCTCGCGTGCAGGGTGGAGACGACGCTGCGTTCCCCGTCCATATCTGGGTTTCCTTCCCCTTTCCACGACATGGGCTGATACGGGGCGTTAGCCTAGCCCGGTGAAATTGGTGGTGCAGGTCAAGCTTCTGCCAACGCCCTTACAGGCGGCGGTACTTGAGGCGACGCTGCATGCCTGCAACGAGGCCGCCACCTGGGCATCCGAGATTGCGTTCACCAAGGACGTGAAGCGCAACTTCGCGCTGCGTGAGCACACCTACGCGGAGATCAAGCAGCGGTGGGGGCTGGGCGCGCAGGCCGCCCAGCACGTCATAAAGAAGACCTGCGACGCCTACACCACGCTGAAGGCGAATCTGAAGGCCGGGAACCTGGGCAAGCCGTGGTCCAAGCGCTACCGGCGGGCCACCGGGAAACCGATCGCGTTCCGCCCGCAGGGCGCGCAGCCTTACGACGACCGGATGCTGCCCTGGCAGATCCCGCAGCGGACCGTCTCCATCTGGACCCTTCACGGGCGAGTGAAGAGCGTGGCGTTCACCGCCGCACCCGAACACCTGGCCCGTCTCGCCCTGTACCGCAAGGGCGAGTCCGACCTGCTGTACCGGGACGGCATGTGGTTCCTGAACGCCACCTGCGAGATCCCCGAAGCCGAGCAGAACACCACCCCGAACGGCTTCCTCGGGATCGATCTGGGGATCGTGAACATCGCCACCACCAGCGATGGCGAGATCATGACCGGGCGCGCACTCAACCGAGGCCGGCTGCGAGAACGCGCCCTGCGCACCAACCTCCCCACCGGCGGCACCGTGACGGTCCACACCGAAACAGTGCACGGCACGAGCGTGCTGCGCGTCGAGAACACCGGCATTCCGCTCCCACCGCACCTGGTGCCGACCCTCACGGAACCCTTCCAGCGCGGAACAGCACGCGTACGCACCGACGACCATGCAGGCGTCGGGCTCGGGCTGGCCATCGTGCACAGCATCGTCCGAGCACACGACGGGACTCTCGACGTCACCGCCCGCCCCACTGGCGGCCTCGTCGTCACGGTGCGCCTCCCCGGCCCGCCGTAGTTTCCCGAGCCACCTGGCGCCCGCGCGCAGAGCTTGTGGCGCGCATCACATTCGACCCATGTCACGTCCGTGCCGCCTGCTCCCATCTGGTGGGCGTCAGCAAGCGAGCCGAGGAGGACGGGACGATGAGCGCACGACAGGAGACCGGTACGGCGACCGCGCATCGCGTGGTGATCCTGGGTGCGGGATACGCGGGCATGGCCACGGCCATCCAGCTCGCGGCCCGGGTGAAGGAGCGCAAAGACATGCAGGTGACCTTGGTGAACGCGCAGGAGCGGTTCACCGAGCGGATGCGGCTGCACATGACGGCGACCGGGCAGCGGCTCGCCGAGCTGAGCGTCCCGGAACTCCTGGAGGGCACGGGCACGCAGTTCGTACGCGGCTGGGTGACGGCCGTGGACGCCGACGCGAAGGCCGTCCGGATCGACGACGACCGGGTGCTGCCCTACGACACGCTGGTGTACGGGCTGGGCAGTGTGGCCGACACGTCGGCGGTGCCGGGGGTCGAGGACTGCGCGTACACCCTCAACAGCGCCCAGGACGCCGAGTGTCTGGCCGGCCGGCTCGCGCGGCTCGGCAGCGGCACCGTGGTGGTCGCGGGCAGCGGGCTGACCGGGATCGAGTCGGCCGCTGAGATCGCCGAGCGGCGCCCGCGGCTGAACGTCGTGCTCCTCGGCAGGCAAGAGCCCGGTGCGGCCATGAACCCCAAGGCCAAGGCGTATCTGCGCGCCGCGCTGCACCGGTTGGGCGTGCGGGTGCGTGCCGGAGTCGAGGTGGTGAAGGTGCTGCCCGACGCGGTCGAGCTGGAGGGCGGGGAGAGCATCGCCGCCGACGCGGTCCTGTGGACGAGCGGCACGCGGACCTCGCCGCTGGCAGCCGCCGCCGGGCTGGCGGTCGACGAGCGCGGCCGCATCGTCACCGACGCCGCGCTGCGGTCGGTGTCCCACCCCGAGGTGTACGCGGTCGGCGACGCGGCCGCGATCCGCCAGAGCTACGGCGTCCTGCACGGCACCTGCCAGAGCGGCATGCCGACCGGGGTGCACGCGGCGCTGTCGATCGACCGGATGCTCAGGGGCAAGCCGCCCAAGCCGTTCCGGTTCGGCTACTACCACACGCCGGTGAGCCTGGGACGCGGTGATGCCGTGGTGCAGTTCACCCGGCCCGACGACAGTCCGCGTCGCTTCTGCCTGACGGGCCGTACGGCCGTCCGGTACAAGGAGACGGTGACCGCCTCTCCCTGGCCGACGTACGGCCGTATGAAGAAGATGCCCGCATCGGGCGCGTTCTGGCCGCGTGGGGGCCGCTCCACCCGGGCCGGGGGTGCCAAGTGACCGGCGGGGAAGCGCAGTTCGGGCAGGAGGTGTTCGTCGAGCACCGCAGGTTGCTGTTCTCCGTGGCCTACCGGCTGCTCGGCAGCGCGGCCGACGCGGAGGACGCCGTCCAGGACGCCTGGCTCAAGTGGTCCGCCGCGGACCGCTCACAGGTGGCCGACCCCAAGGCGTATCTGACGCGCATCGTCTCGAACCTGGCCCTTGAACGGCTGCGCTCCGCCCGGCACAAGCGGGAGACCTACGCAGGGCCGTGGCTGCCCGAACCCGTCCTCACCGGAGGGGACGCCTCCGAACTCGTCTCGGACGCCGAGTCGGTGTCGATGGCGATGCTGGTGGTCCTTGAGACGCTCAGCCCGCTGGAGCGTGCGGTGTTCGTGCTGAAGGAGGTCTTCGGCTTCAGCCATGCCGAGATCGCCGAGGCGGTGGAGCGTTCCGAGGCCGCAGTGCGGCAGGCCGCGCACCGGGCCCGCGAGCACGTACGGGCCCGGCGGCCGCGCTTCGCCGCCGACCGGTCGCAGCAGCGCGAGGCCACCGAGCGGTTCTTCGCCGCCTCCACCGGCGGGGACGTCAACGCCCTGATGGAACTGCTCTCCCCGGACGTCACCCTGTGGACCGACGGCGGCGGCAAAGTCCGCCAGGCCCTGCGCCCGGTCGTGGGCGCGGCCACGGTGGCCGGCTGGTTCGCGGCCATCGGCACCGTCACCTACCAGGGCGTCGAGCCCTCCGACATGGACGCCGAACTCGTCGAGATCAACGGTGAGTCGGGCATCCTGTTCAGCGGTCCGGAGCGCGTGATCGCCACCGTCACCTTCGACTTCGACGCCGACGGCCGTATCACCGCCATCCACAACGTGGCCAACCCCGACAAACTCCAGGCCGTCGCCGACGGCACCGCTCACGACCTCGGAACGCGGTGAGCGCCGTCGCCGCATGGTGCGGCCGGGCGGGCGAGCCCTCGCGGCCGGGTGCAGTTCCGGTGCGGCGTCCTCGACGCTTCGGGCCCCTCGGTCAGAGGCGGCGGAGCCAGGTGGCTATGCCGTGCCCGAGGGCCAGGTAAATCAGCGCCGGCAGGCCGAAGTTGAGGAGAATACGCAGCCCCTCGACCTCCATGGTGAAGATGTCCTCCGCCCACCAGCCGAAGAACTCCGCCGCGCCCTGCACGAATCCGACGAACGGGTTCGCGCGGTTGGCGTCGAGCAGGTACAGCACGATCCACAGACCCAGGAAGCCGGCCGCGACATCGCCGATCGCCTGGATCACGAGGGCGGTCCGGCGCTGCCCCGAACCGTCACCGGGACCGCGGCGTGCGGGGTACGGCTCGTGGCCCGGCGCGGGAGCTGGAGCGTGACCGTACGGGGCGGGGTCGTTGTACGGCTGTCGGGACATGGGGTCGGTGTGGCTCATGGGGGTTACCAATCCGGCGCAGGCACGCCTCGGATACAGATGCGGAGCGCGGACGGCGCCTCCTTAACGGGAGGTGCCGTCCGTGGCTCGATACGGGCGTCACCCCGCACTTCCTCTGCGCCGCGGCGCGGCTCGCGTGTTACACGCGCCGACGGCAGTCGCGGAGCTCGGACAAGAAGGGCGCGCGTGATGCGCCCTGTGTTTGCGAAAGGTGCACAACCGGGGCCACCACCCCCCACAGGAGAAGACCCCGGTTGTGCCACGCGCGGCCGCTTGAAGATCAAGCCGCATTTCTCTCAGCGACAATCCCCAGCAAAGCGTTACACCCGCGTGGCTGCCGGCAGGAACGGGCGCCCGCCTTGCCGGCAGAGCCGGGGCGAATGCACCCGCCCGGTGCCTTGGGCCTCCGGCACCACATCCTTTACGTGGAGCAATTGTCGAGGAAAGTGGCCAAGGGGCGGCACAGTCGTGAAACAAACGTGAAGCAGGTTTCGTCGACATGCTTGAGGCAAAGCGCCGCCCGTGAATTACTTCGATGACCGCCGGGCACAAAACGGCCCCAACTCCGCAGGCGGCTATACCCCTCATAGCGGCACTTCACCTATATCGGACGGTGGCGATACGGCACCTCTGTACATGGACGGACCGCACGCCCCGCACCCCAACACGGTGCCACCGCCGAGCAGTTCGCACCCTGGCGCTCCGTACCAGAGCCCACCGAATGGGCCGTACCCTCCCCAGAACCGCCCCGCACCAAGGCGGCAGGGATTCGGGGCGGATCGGGCAGCGTTGATCGTTCACAGCCTCGCGGACATCGCCGCGGCCTTTCTGGGGCTCTGGATCCTGCTGTACCTGCTCGACGCGAACCAGGCGAACGCCTTCGTCGACTTCGTGCGCGGCCTCGCCGACTGGCTCGCGGGCTGGTCGCAGGACATCTTCGTGATGGAGACGGAAGGGCTGCGTGTCTTCTTCAACTACGGCCTGCCCGCCCTGGTCTACCTCGCGGTGGGGCACGGCGCCGCGGCCTGGCTGCGCCGCCTCTGACGCGTCCGCCGTTGCACTCCGGGGCGACTCGACCGCCGGGCCGCCCCGGAGTGCGGCCACAGCCATTCACCGGATGGGCACATCGAGAACGTGAGGTTCACACAGAAACAGTTGTCCGGATTTTCAAGTCCGTTTGCGAGTGTTGGTTCGGTTGTGTCGTCAGGTGAATCACTGAACCTCAGGCCGGCCTCCCCGATTTGCATTCTGCGGCATCAGCGAATGCACACTACGCGGCATGTATCAGAGGCGCGACGACATGAACGTCGACTATCACCAGGACCCGTACGAGCGTGTAAATGCCGCACCCCGTCCGGGATCCACGCGAGTGCCGCCGCAGCGTCGGCAGGCACCGCCGCCCCAGTACCGCGACAGCGACCCGTACGACGACTATCCGTACGACGCCGAGCGTCGTCCGCGTCGGCGCGGCAGGATCAGACGGGTACTGGTGAGCCTCCTCGTGGTGCTGCTCCTCGTCGCCGGCGGGACGTACTTCTGGGCCGATTCCAAGCTCCGTAAGGAAGTTGACCTCGCCAAGGTCGTCGACCGCCCCGAAGCGGGCGAGGGCACCAACTACCTGATCGTCGGCTCCGACAGTCGCGAGGGGATGTCCGCGCAGCAGCGCGAGGACCTCCACACCGGTGGCAGCGAAGGATCCGGCAAGCGCACCGACTCGATGATGATCCTGCACGTCGGCTCCAACGGCCCGACGCTGATCTCCCTGCCGCGCGACTCGAACGTGACGATCCCGGAGTTCCGCGGTTCCGAGTCCGGCAAGATGCAGCCGGCCATGGGCCCGAACAAGCTCAACGCCGCCTACGCGTACGACGGCCCCCAACTCCTCGTCCGCACCGTCGAGTACAACACCGGCCTGCACATCGACCACTACGCCGAGATCGGCTTCACCGGCTTCGCGAACATCGTCGACGCCATGGGCGGCGTCGAGATGAACATCGACAAGGGCTTCACGGACAAGTGGTCCGGCGCCGATTTCCAGGCGGGCACGCAGACCCTCGACGGCGCCCAGGCGCTCGCCTACGTCCGCACCCGGCACGCCTTCACCGGCAGCGACCTGGACCGCACCAAGAACCAGCAGAAGTTCCTCGCGACGCTCGCGAACCAGGCGGCCTCCCCCGGCACGCTGCTCAACCCGCTCAAGCTGTACCCCGTGATGAGCGCGGGCCTGGACACGATGATCGTCGACAAGGACATGAACCCGTACGAGCTCGCCGTGATGTTCCTCGCCATGAAGGACGTCAACAGCGGCGAGGGCAAGTCGATGAACATGCCGATATCCGGCAGCGTCGGCGGCAACCTCGCCTGGGACAAGGCCAAGGTCGAGCAGCTCGTCGAGCAACTCAAGGCGGACCGGACGGTCACGGTCACCAGCGACAGCTGACCTGTCCGGCTACAGGCGATCCAGAAGCGGCCCGTGCGGGAACTCCCGTACGGGCCGCTCGTGTCGGGGGCGGCGTGGGCGGGACCACGGGTGCCCCCGATCGTGGGGGCGTCGTGCTTGTTGTTTCCAGTAAGCCTCTCCTTGAGCCGACGCAGTCAGGGCGACTGCGCCTGGACCGACGGGAGTTGGGGCTTGCGGCCCGCTCAGTCCATCGGTTCAAGGAGCGCGAGCCGTACTCGGAATGTGCAGCCCTCGCCCGGGGCGGTGTCGAGTTCGATGTCGCCGCCGTGGGCCGTGACGAGGGAGTGCACGATCGACAGGCCGAGGCCCGCACCGGCACCCGTGGCGCGGCTGCGGGACGCGTCGGCGCGGTAGAACCGCTCGAAGACCCGCTGCCGTTCCTCCGGCGAGAGGCCCGGCCCCCGGTCGGCCACCTCCAGTACCGCGAGCCTGTCCTTGACGCCCACGCCGATCCGGATCGGCGTACCGCCGGGTGAGTGGGCGACGGCGTTGCCGACCAAGTTGGTGACGACCTGCCGCAGACGTTCCTCGTCCGCCGGCGTCGGGGCTGTGGCGGGCCTGCCGCCGCCCGGACCGGTGAGCGTGACCGGGCGGGCGGGGTCCAGGGCCCGAACGTCGTGCAACGCGTCGGCGGCCAGCGTGCGCAGGTCCATCGGGGCGCGCTCAAGGCGGAAGGCGGGCGCCGGGCCGGTTCCCACGGCGGTGTCCTGTGCTGCTTCATCCAGGCGGGCCAGCAGGAGCATGTCCCCCACGAGGCGGGTGAGGCGCTCGGACTCCTCGGCGATCCGCGTCATGATGTGGTCCGTCTCTTCCCGGGTCTGTGAGGCCCCCATGCGGTACAGGTCGGTGTACCCCTTGATGCCGACGAGCGGCGTGCGCAGTTCGTGGCTCGCGTCCGCGAAGAAGCGCCGCATCCGCGACTCCGCCTCCGCTCGGGCGCGGAACGCGGTGTCGATCTGGTCGAGCATCCGGTTCAGGCAGGTGGTCAGCCGTCCCACCTCCGTCTGCGCACCGGCCGTCTCCGGGATGCGGTGCGAGAAGTCGCCCGAGGTGATGGCCTCCGCGGTCTCCTCGATACGGGTCAACGGCCGCAGCCCGGAACGTACGGCGAACCAGCCGACCAGGGCCAGTACGGCGAGCAGTGTCCCGCCGGCGGTCAGGGAGACGGTCCGGGTCTTGTGGACGGTGCGGTCCACCTCGTCAAGGGAGGTCGCGACGATGACGCTGCCGTTGCCGGCCGGTCGGTCCGCCGGTTCGAGCGATTGGTCGGGCCTGGTCAGTGCGACGACCCTCCAGCTGTGGTCGCCGTCGCGCGCCGGGACGGTGAAGGGCTGTCCCGCACGGTCGAGTACGGCGTTCCGGTCGAGTTCCGGCAGCCGTGGCCCGCCTCCGGGAGCGGCCGTGGTGGAGTCGAAGGTGTTGCGGGGAACGCCCGCGTCGTCCACGTACGACACCGTGGTGTCCTCGAAGGAGCTCAGGACGCGCACGTTCTGCGGGGACTCCATACCCGGCGGCGGTGTGACGCGGGCGGCGATCTGCGCAGTGGTCTGCAGGCGCGCGTCGACCCGGCTCTCCAGGTAGCCGTGGAGAGCGGTGTTGACGACGGCGCCCGCTGCGAGAAGGCCGGTGGCCACCAAGGCGATCGCCAAGCACAGCAAGCGGGTGCGAAGGGACATGCGCGTGAGGGCACGCCGAGCATGTCCCGCCGGGCGGCGCCGGTTCTGGAGCGGTTCCGGCGCCTTCATGCCCTGGGCCCGCGCAGGACGTATCCGATGCCGTGCACCGTGTGGAGGAGTTTGGGCCCCGCCCGGTCCACCTTGCGGCGCAGGTAGCTGATGTACGTGTCGACGATGCTCGGGTCGCCGTCGAAGTCGTAGCGCCAGACGTTCTCCAGGATCTGGGGCTTGGACATGGTCAGCCCGGCGTTGGCCATCAGGAAGTGGAGCAGGCGGAACTCGGTGGGAGACAGCCGCACCGGCTGCCCGGCCCGGGTCACCAGGTGTCCCTCGGGGTCCAGTTCGAGGTCGCCGACGGTCAGGGTGTCGGACGGCTCGCCCTTGGTGCGGCGCAGCACCGCGTGGATGCGGGCGATCAGCTCCTCGAGGTCGAAGGGCTTGGTGATGTAGTCGTCGCCGCCCAGGGTGAGGCCGGCGATCCGGTCCTGGCGGTCCTCCCGGGCGGTGACGAACAGGACGGGGACGCCACCGTCAAAGCCTTGGCCGGCCTTCCTGGGAAGGGCGCGCAGCCGTCGGATCACCTCGAACCCGTCGATGCCCGGGAGCATCACGTCGAGGAGCACCAGGTCCGGAGGGCGGCGGGCCGCCGCCTGCAGGGCTTCTTCCCCGTCGGCGGCGACGTCGACGTCGAACCCGGCGTAGCGCAGGGCGGCCGGGAGGAGTTCGCGCACGGTCGGCTCGTCGTCGACGACGAGCAGGTGGCCCTTGGCTGAAGTACCGCGGCGTGCTGCGCGGGCTGGTGTCATGGCTTGTTCGTTCCGATTCGCTGGATGTGGGTTCCGTGTCCGGGGGCCGGGCCGGCCGGCCCGGCCCCCGGGCCCGTGCCGTGTCCTCGTGTCAGCACCGACGACGGGAGCTCGGTTCCGAGGAAACCTCACGAACCTGTGTGCCCCGCGGCCGCGGCCGGAGCCGCCGCCCCCCGGCCCGTACCGTGCGGAGCCGACTGCCCGCGTAGCAGGCCAGGCAGGCCAGGACGAAGCCGGTGAGCGCCGGGAGTCGTACGGAGCCGTCGAGCCCGGCGTCCATCCCGCCCATCTCGTTGCCCATGAGGGAGAAGCCGATCCCCACCGAGACCTGCGAGACCAGGCCGAGGACCAGGACACAGAGGCCCACGGCCACACCGGCGCGCAGCGCGATCTCCACGTGGCGGTCCAACAACGCGTTGGCCTCTTCGCGAGCCGTTCGGAGCGGGGTGCGTGCGGCGGTGCGGTAGCCCGCGTACACGAGCAGACACACCAGCAGCGTCAGGCCGATCAGCCACAGGGGAAGACCCGCCACGGCCTTGCTGCTCAAGTCGATCTGCTCGGCCGCTCCTTCGGAGCCGGAGCCGGAGCCGGAGCCGGAGCCGGTCGCTCCGCCGAGGCCACCGGCGCCGCCCGCACCGCCGGCGCCTCCGCCGATGCCGCCGAGACCGCCGAGGCCGCCCATCATTCCGCCGCCCTCGGGCTGCCGGCGCTCCATGCCGGCCTGCCAGGAGGCGCCGAGGCCGGAGGTCAGGATGGCGGAGAGCAGGTTCGGGGCGGCCAGGAGCAGCGCCCCGGCCGCCTTCGCGGCCTGGTCGCGCCCGGTCGCCGCGGCCGCTCCGGCGAGGAGCGCGAGGAACAGGGCAACGGTGCACAGGGTGGTGAAGATCCCGGTCAGGGTCGAGGTGACCGGGTTCCACTTGAGGCGCGCCCGGCTGAGGGCCACGGGTCCCGGCAGGGAGGTACGGCGGGCGGCCAGGCAGCCGAGGCCGATGACGAGCGTCACTTCGAGCACCGCGAGGAACCCGGTCAGCGCGATGTCGGTGGTGAAGTCGAGGGAGGACATCCCGCCGCTCATCAGCTTGCCGAGCCCTCCGCCGGAGCCGCCGGAACCGCCCGAGCCGCCTGCCTGGCCGAGCTTCTCCGACACGCTCTCGGGAAGAGCGAGCGAGCCGCGGGCCAGGGACGCCAGTACGGGCACGAGCACCGCGGTCACACCGAGTGCCCCGCCGGTGCGGGCGATCAGCAGCGCGGGGGCAGGCCGCGCGCGGCGGCGCAGCGGCCGGAAGAAGCACCAGCCGAGGACGGCCGCCCCCAAGAAGGTGAGCATCAGCGGCATGGCCCACACCTGACCGGCGATCCCGACGCCGATCCCACCGCCACCGCCGAGCATGTCGAGCATGCCGCCGCCGGCACCGGCCTTCGGCGTGAGGGCGGCGGTCAGGTCGATCTGCCCGCCGAAAGCGAGGCTGGTGACGGCCGGGACGAGCTGGGTCAGCGGCGCGCTGCCGTCGGCGCCGAGAGCCCGCAGCGCCAGGTACCCCGCGGCTGCCATGGCCGTGACGGCGGCGAGGACGGCAAGCCCGCCTTCGACCGCGTGGCGCGCGGCGCCCCTGCTGGGCTTGAGCGCCGCACCCGTGCCCCCCGAACTCCGCTCGCCCGTAGGGGAGTTGGAGGCAGGCGCGCTCGGGGTGGCCGCCGGGTGCGTCGTGGTCGTACGACTCATCGGCGCACCTCGTACGGCTCGGCGGGGACGGCGGTGGTGTCCGACGGCGCCGGGCCGACGGGCGTGGGGTCGGTCGGGGCCGGCTCGTGCTCCTGGAGGCTCTCGCCCTCCACGTCGACGTGCGGCACCCAGCGGTCGAGCCACCGCGGCAGCCGCCAGGCGCGATGGCCGAGCAGGGCGAGCACCGCGGGGACGAGGGTCATGCGGACGACGAAGGCGTCGAAGAGGACGGCGATCGCCAGGCCGAAGCCGATGGTCTTCACCATCTGTTCGCTCGACCCCATGAACCCGGCGAACACCGAGATCATGATCACCGCGGCGGCCGTCACGACCCGCGCGCTGTGCTCGAAGCCGCTCACCACGGCTCGTACGGGCTGCCGGTCGGCGACGTAGGCCTCGCGCATGCGGGTCACCAGGAAGACCTCGTAGTCCATGGCCAGGCCGAAGACGACGCCGACCATGAAGATCGGCATGATGGACATCACCGGTCCGGGCACGGAGACCCCGAACAGCGCGCCCAGCCAGCCCCATTGGAAGACCGCGACGACCGCGCCGAGCCCGGCGGCGATGGAGAGCAGGAAGCCGAGCGCGGCCTTGAGCGGTACGAGGATCGAGCGGAACACGGCGATCAGGAGCAGGAACGCGAGGCCCACGACGAGTGCGATGTAGGGCAGCAGTGCCTCGGCGAGCTTCTGGGAGACGTCGATGTTCATCGCGGTCGTGCCCGCGATCAGCACGTCGGCGTCGTCGCCCTCGGTCTCGGGTGCGCGGAGTGTGTGGACGAGTTCGGTGGTCTCCTCGCTTCCGGGTGCCGTGGTGGGGACGACGGTGAGGACGGCGGTGTCCTCGGCGTCGTTGAAACGCGGCGGTGTCACCGTCGCCACCCCGGCCGTGTCCTTGATCCGGGTGGCGGCGTCCTGGGCGGCTGCTCGGGCGTTGCCGCCGTCGTCGGCTCGTACGACCGCGGTGAGGGGGCCGTTGAAGCCGGGGCCGAAGCCGTCGGCGAGCAGGTCGTAGGCGCGGCGCTGGGTCGTGGAGGTCGGCTTGGACTCGTCGCCGGGCAGGCCGAGTTCGAGCGAGGCGGCCGGCACCGCGACGGCGATCAGGGCGGTGGCGCCGGCCAGCAGGACCGCGAGGGGCCGCCGGGTGATGAACCGGACCCAGCGCGCGGCCAGGCCGGGGCGCGGCAGGACCTCGGCCGGCTCGTCGTCCTTGCGGCGCTTACGGCGGGGGCGGGCGGGCTTGACGCGCTTCCCGGCGATGCCGAGCAGGGCGGGGATCAGCGTGACGGCGATCAGTACAGCGAGTGCGACGGTTCCGGCTGCGGCGAGCCCCATCTGGGAAAGGACCGGGATGCCGACGACGGGCAGTGCCGCGAGGGCGATCACGACGGTCAGTCCGGCGAAGACGACCGCGGACCCTGCCGTGCCCACCGCGTGCGCGGCGGCGTCCTCCCGGCTCCGTCCGCGGGCCAGCTCGTCGCGGTAGCGGGAGACGACGAACAGCGCGTAGTCGATGCCGACGGCCAGGCCCAGCATGGTGGCCAGGACGGACGTGGTCCCGCCCAGGTCGAGGGGCGCCGAGAGGACCTTGATCACGCAGGTGGCCACGCCGACGCCGAGCAGCGCGGTGAGCAGCGGCAGTCCCGCCGAGATCAGCGCGCCGAAGGTGATGACGAGCACCACGGCGGCGACCGCGAGTCCGACGGCCTCCGTGGAGTGGCTGCCCGTGGCCGTCTCGGAGACCGCGTTGCCTCCGGCCTCGACGGTGAGGCCGGAGGTACGGGCCTCCTCCACGGTGTCCGCCAACGCCTCGCGCGAGGTGTCGGCGAGCTCGTTGACGGTCACGCCGTACGACACCTGCGTGTAGGCGGTGGTGCCGTCCTTGCTGACGGAACCGGTTGTGAAGGGGTCGGTGACGCGCTCGACCTGAGGTGCCTCGCCGAGTGCCCGTACGGCGTCCTCGACGGCCTGCTTCTGGTCAGGGGCGGTCACCTTGCCGTCGTCGGCCTTGAAGACGATCCGCGCCGTGGCGCCGTCGGCCTTTATCTCGGGGAAACGCTCCTCCAGGAGGTCGTAGGCCTGCTGGGCCTCCGTGCCCGGCATGGAGAAGTCGTTGGGCGGTGCGGCGTCGGCGCGGGAGGCGAGAACCCCGGCCACGACGAGTAGTCCCGCCCAGAGGACGGTGATCCACCACCTCCATCGGTAGGAGAATTTGCCAGTCTTATAGAGGAAAGCAGCCACGAGCGGCCCCCGGTCATGTTGCCGATCAACAGAACGGGGGCAAGAGTTGCATCTCTTTTTGACCGCTTCCGGAGATCTTCCTGGGAGTTTCCTGAGAGGGGGTTTCCGCGCCGTCCCACCCGTATTCCCTGACCGGAGGCCTGGAGTCGGGAAGCTTATGCGGAAGGAAGTCGGGACAGCGCGCCTGCGGCTGCGGACCTGTAGAGGTTCGTCGCCATCAGGCTGGATTCCCGGGCACCGCGGTCGGTGTAGAGGGCGGCCACTCCCCCGGCGATGGCGGGGTCGTCGGGGGCCGCTTCCAGGGCGTAGTCCGCGAGGTGGCAGGCCAAGGGCATGTTGTCGGGGGCGAGTTCGACAGCACGCGCGAGGAGCGCGCCGGGGCCCCCGCTCAGGGCGGCCAGCTCGGCCGCGACTTCCGCGCGCGGGGCCGGCTTGAGTTCACTCGGCCGGCCGCTCCACCACCCGCCGTAGTAGCGGATGACATTGCGCACGATGAACTCGGCCTCGTCGTACACGGGTTGAAGCCAAGGCGCTTCGGACTGCGGCAGTTTCACACGGCGTACGACGTCGACGTGCGGGGGCGAACCGTCTTCGAGCACGGCCAGGGTCCGGTCCACGACCTCCTCCAGAAAGGCGGCGGTGTCCTGCAGGATGCGTCGGACCAGCTTGGGGTCGTCCACGACAGGTCCGCCGTGCCCCGGGCACAACGAGGCCGCACCGGTATCGGCCATGGCGCGCAACCCCTTGGCCCAGTCCCACGGATAGCGTTGCGCCTTCTGCGGGTTGCCGGCGTTGGGGACGCCCCAGATGATCAGGTCGCCCGTGCAGAGCACACGACGCTCAGGGCAGTAGACCCACGTGTGGTCGTCGGTCTCGCCTCGGCAGGCATGCAGTTCGAAGGTCGTTCCGCCGACGTCGAGTTCGAGGGAACGCTGGTAGTAGCGCGTCGGCCCGTACGCGGGGAAGCCGAACCGGAGTTCCTCGCCCTGGAAGGTGGGGTCGTCCTCCCGGCCGCCGAACTGGCGGCTGTTGACCGTCGCGTTGTGCCGCGGGCTGCGCTCGTACCGCGCGAACCTCTCGGCCATGCGTTCCTGCGCGACGACCTGCGGCGCGCCCTGGCCCTCGGCGAGGAACGGTTCGAGGCCGAAGGCGTGGTCGATGTGGCCGTGCGTGTAGATCGCGGTGTGCACCGGCAGATCGGTGCGGGTCCGGATGCGGTCGGCCAACTCGCCGGCGAACAGCCGGGTGCCCGTGTCGACGAGCACGAGGCCGTCACGGGTGTCGAATGCCGTGACGCCGGAGCCCAGCGAGGCGAACCAGGTGTTCGCCGCGACCTCGACCGGTCCGCCCGTCCAGAAGAACTTGGCGTCCTGCGGGGCCTGTTGGGCCGCTGACATCCACTGACTTGCGGGGTTCTCATCCATGTGACGGGCTCCTCTGTTTTTGGTGCCAGGTCGGTCCTCCGACGGCGACCACGGCCGCGAGAGCCGCCGCGGTGACGAACGAGGCCCATGCGGTCAGCGGGTCGAGCACCAGCTCCACCGCCACCGCGGCCGCGACGAGCAGGACCTTGGCGACGACCAGCCGCCGCAACGGCAGGTGCCGGTCGGCCGAGTACCGGCGGAGACGACTGCGTATGAGGTGCAGGACGGGCGGTACGACCACGACGATCACGCACAGGCGCAGTGCGTGCTCCCACAGCGGCATGTCCCTGCCGTACAGCCACGCCCCGCCGATGAGCAGTCCGGCGGCGGCATAAGCGAGGCGCAGGCCGGCCGTGCTCGGCTCGGGGCGCGGCGTCATCCGGAAGTCCTCTCCTGTGACGCCCGGCCGTCACGGTTCACCGGCGGGCCGGGCGTCACGGTTCACCGTCCGGCCGGGCGGTGGTCTCGGCTGTGAGCAGTCCGGTGACCGCGTCGATCAGCCCCATCACGTACGACTCGGGGTCCAACTCCGGGGTCGTGGCGGCCTCTTGTGATGCCTCCAGGTCGGCCAGAGCGGAGATGACCAGTTGGCCTGCCCACTTGATGCGGGGGCGCAGAACTGGCTGAGCCAGACCGGGGAGCCGGTCGGTGACCAGGCGTCCGACGGCCACTGCCGCTTCGAGCCCGCCCAGTTCCGGGAGGCCGGTGACATCGCGCCCGACGTACTCGAAGACGCGGTGCAGGAAGCGGACGTAGTAGCTGCCCGCACTGGTCGCCTGCTCAGCAAGAGGGCGGACCAGGATGTCCACCAATTCCCTCGGATCACCGAGGCGTTCTCCGGCCTCGGCCGATTTCAGCATCGCGCCGCGCCGGGCGTCGATGACGTCGAGGCGGTGCTCGAAGATGGCTCTGATCAGAGCCTCTTTGTTCTGGAAGTGGTATTTAGCCGCGGCCGTATTGCGCTGATGCGCCTCTGAGCTGACCTGCCGCAAGGAGGTCGCGTCGATTCCTTGTGTGGCGAACAAGCGCTCCGCGGCGAGCAGGATCTGCAATCGGGTCGATGTTTCGACGGTTGGTTTCTCCACGGATTCCCTCTCTGTGTGCGCCGATTAAACCGCGTGGTTTAATCAACGTCAACGCCTAGTGGAGCATCGCAGTGAGGAGACTCCCGTGTCCGATTCATCCAGCGCGGCGTCCGTCCGTACGGAAGACCGATCAACCCCGGCGGACCGGCAACTGGGCCCAGGCGCCCACGCGTTGATGCGGCAGAACTTCGGCAACATCGGCAACGCGCAGTTCCAGCACATCGCGGCGCGCGAAGTCGCCGCGCCGCACCCACCCCAGGTCGTCGAGGTCGCGCCCCGCACCTTCCTGATCCAGCCCGGCATGGCGAACGTCGCCCTGTTCGAGACGGACGAGGGCCTGCTGCTCGTCGACGCGGGCTGCGCGGGCGACGGCCCCGCACTCCTGCAAGCCGTCCGCCACATCAGCCAACGCCCGCTGCACACCGTGGTGTTCACACACGGCCACGTCGACCACGCCTTCGGCCTCTGGGCGTTCCTGGAGGCAGGGGAGCGCCCCCGCGTCGTCGCCCACGAGAACCTGCTCGGCCACTACGCCCGCTACGCGAAGACGGCCGGCCTGAACGCCGCGATCAACGGGCAGCGGCCCGGCGCCAACGGCCGCAGCTGGCCGAGCGCGCCGGAGGACTTCGTCGTACCCGACATCACGTTCCGCGACAGCCTCGAACTCCGCATCGGAGGCGAGCGGTTCGTCGTCCGGCACGCCAAGGGTGAGACGGACGACGCCGCTTGGGTGTGGGCGCCGCAGCGCCGGGTGATCGCGGCAGGGGACCTGGTCGTCGGCTATCTGCCCAACGCCGGGAACCCCCGGAAGGTCCAGCGGTACGCGGAGGAGTGGGCGGACGCGGCCGAGGAGATGGCCGCCCTCGACGCGGACTGTGTGATCACCGGCCACGGCGACTGCGTACGGGGCTCCGACGCGATCCGCGACGAACTGCTGACCATGGCGGCCTGCCTCCGGCACATCGTGCGCCACGCGCTCGACGGGCTCAACGCGGGCCTGCGACCGGACGAGATCGTGCAGTCCCTCGCCGTCCCCGAGCACCTGACCGCCCACCCGCGCCTGCAACCCGGGTACGACCGGCCGGAGTTCATCTGCCGCAACGTGATCCGGCGGTACGGCGGCTGGTGGGACGGCCACGCCGCGCATCTGCTGCCCGCACCGGTGGCCGCGCAGGCACGCGAGATCTGCCAACTGGCAGGCGGAGTCACGGCGTTGGCGAACCGCGCCCGTGAGCTCGCCGATTCCGACCTGCAACTGGCGTGCCACCTGGCGGAGTGGGCGTACCTGGCCGAGCCGCAGTCGGAGGCGGCGCAGACGTCTTACGTGGAGGTGTTCGGACGGCGCCGGGAGGCCGAGCCGTCACTGATGGGGAAGCTCGCGTTCTCCGAACCACACCGGCGCGTGGCTGCGGAGCGCACGAAGTCGGGCCGTTGAGCGTGGGCGCCGTGGCCGTGGCAGCGGACTGCTGAGCCGCGCGGCGCAAAGGGGAATGGCTCCAGCGGACCAGTGGTCCGCTGGAGCCATTCCCCTTGCCCTCTTGTCCCCTTGTCCCCTTGTTCCCTTACCGCTCAAGAAGGCGGCTGCTCCTGGAAGTCAGAGGTCAGGGGAGCTGAAGGCGATGCCCGTCGACCTCCGAGACCGCGGTTCCCTCAAGCTTGGTCTGACCGGGCTCGGGCTCATGGCCGTCGCCGGCACCGGGATCGGCGTAGAGGTCGGCGGTGAGTGTGCCCTCGTGCGCGCCGCTCATGGTCAGATCGGCGGTGTAGTGCGCGGTTCCGACGACGCCGCCTGCGGTGTAGACGGCCTTTTCGGTGCCGTCGATGACGGACTTCCCGTCGTCGGAGAAGTGGTCGTACGTGACCTTCAGGACCGTCAGTTCAGGGTTGTCCGGGTGCGGGTGTTCCTCGACGATGACGGATCCGCTCGCCTGTCCGGGGCGGGACTCGGCGGGGCGGAAGGTCTCCGGAACGTAGTCCTTCAGCGGATCCGCCCAGTCCGGAGCAGGGGTGGCCCGCGCCGGGAGCGGATCGCTCGGCCGGTCGCTGACGTCGGCGACGACCATGCGCGACTCCGTGGCGTCCTCCATGTTCTGCTGCCAGAAGGCGACCTTGGTGCTGTCGGGCGACCAGTGGTTCTTCATCCGGCTGTCCCAGCCGCTGTCGGTCGCGCCGGGTGCCAGGGGCTCGCCAAGCTCGCCCTTCTCCTCGCTTGCGGAGCGGACCAGCCACGGTTCCAGCAGGTCCGGGCGCTCACGGCGCTGGTTGAACAGAGTGAAGAAGACCGGCTGGAGTCCGGGGCCGATGAAGTTCGGCCGGGTGACCTGCGACAGGGTCGCGAAGATGTCCGAGTCGCGGCCGCTGCCCACCACATAACGCTCGCCGTCGGGCGAGAACTGGAAGTCCTCGTCGTAGTCGTTTGCGTACGTGAGCCGGGTCTTGCGACCGGTCTCCAGGTCGAACAGGAAGTCGTCGGGGTTGGCCGCTTCCGGGGTGTCGACGTACTCGCTCACCACCAGGCCCTGCCCGTCGTGGGTGAACGACTTGGCCTCGCCCTTCGCGGAGACGACTCGGGCGTCGTCGACCTCGTAGCCGCTCTCGGTCCGGCGGAGCGTGCCGACGTCGGCCAGGTAGCCCGGCTCTCCGGTGGGGGTGGTGCGGATCTGGGTGAAGGCGATGTGCTTGCCGTCGGGAGCGATGCGTACCTCCCGGCCCTTCTGGAGGACGTTGCCCTCGCCCGGTTCGGGGAAGTTCAGCGGCACCGCCCTGGGGTCCCGGCACTTGCTGATCTTGTCCTCGCATTCGAGTACGAGGGTGCCCTCTCCGGGGATGCCGCTGTTGACCAGCATGCGGCGGCCGTCCGGGAAGACCAGGGGCTGGGAGAGGTCCTTGCTGTCACCGGTGTCCAGGCCGCAGGTCAGACACGTGAGCCCGGTGCCGTCCTCGCGGATCGTCATGATCTCGCTCCGCGTGCTGCCCTCCGGGGTGCCGGTGAAGACCAGCCGCTCGCCGTCGGGCGTGAAGGAGGGGAACTTCGGCCCGCGGACGGAGTCGGGCACCGGCACGGTCCGCAGGGAGTCCGAGGGGGCCTCGTCGGCCCCGGCTGTGGCGGCGGGTACCAGGACGGCCGACAGGGCGAGGGCTGTCGGCGCTGCCGCGAGGCGGAACATCGTCGTGAGCATGCGTCTCCTTCGTTCCGATGACGGTGAGGGGAAGCGGGTCAGTCCTCAACTCAGCTCAAGTACAGGTGGGTTGGGGCGGATGGGTGCCGCCCCCGCCGCCCCTTTCGGTGTGCGTCGGATCCTGACAGCCGCGGCCGGCCGTTCCCTGAGAAGACCTGACCGTTCCCTGAGGCCCTGGCCGCACGAGGCTCGATTCCATCCGGCACACACCCTTTGCGCCCGCTGACGCACAGAGAAGTCCCAGAGAATTCGCGGGAGGCCGATACGAAGGGCGTCGCGCCTCTTACCGGCTGGTCAACTCCCGTGCAGGACACTGACTTCGAGGCGCTCGGCGTCCCGCTCCGGCCGGATGAGAGCGACGGCGAGCAGGCCCGTGAGGATCATGACGAGGGCACTGATGAGGAAGGCGGCCGTGTAGCCGGAGGCCGTCGTGTCCGCCGCGTCGATGAGATAGCCCGTGAGGGCGGGAGTGACCAGGCCGGGGAGGGTACCGGTGGCGGCGACGATGCCGAAGACCGCACCGCGCTGCACGGTCGGTACGACCTCGGCTGCGGTCATGTAGTGGAGGGGCACGGCGACCGCTCCGGTACCGAAGGCAAGCCCGAGCAGCAGGAGTTGGGGAACGGTCCCGTCGGTGAACGGGAACACGGCCATCGCGCTGCCCGCCACGCAGACCGCGATCCCCTGCGTGGCGCCGCTGGACCAACGGCTGCTGACACCCCGGCTCTTGAGCACGTCCATGAACGGGGACACCGTGAGCAGCAGGACAAGGCTGAAGCCGGCGATGGCGCTGATGGTGCTCGCGGCGGCCCCCGGGGCCATGCCGAGCTCGGTCCGGAGGTAGGAGGGCAGCCAGGCATGGCTGAGTGACAGCGCCCAGGAGGCGCCGAAGGCACTGGAGATGCTGCCCAGGACCGTGCCGGTCAGCAGCAGCTTCCGGTACGGCAGGCGTGGGGTGCCTGCCGCCGGCGGATTGTGCTCTCCCCGCTTCCTCGTGCGTCCCGCGGGCGCGTCGTCGAAGGGGCCGTCGTGTCCGACGTACCACCAGACGAGCGCCCAGGTCGCGCTGACGGCGGCGAGCGCGACGTAGGCGGAGCGCCAGCCGTGCTCTGTGATGAGCCAGGTGAGCACGGGCGCGGAGACCAGGGTTCCAAGCGCGGCACCGCTGATCTGCAGGGCGGAGGGGAGCCCGCGCCGGTGCGGAGGGAACCACTTGTAGAGGGCGTGCATGGACATGGAGGCGGCCGGGCCTTCGGCCGCGCCGAGGAGGACGCGTCCCGCGATCAGCGTGGGGACGGCCGCCACGACGAGTACGGGCAGCTGGGCGACGGCCCACGTCAGCGTCATGACGAAGAGCAGAGTGCGGCTGGTGACGCGGGAGGAGACGAAGCCGACGACGAGGCCGGCGAGGCTGAACAGCAGGAAGAAGGAGCTGGAGATGAGTCCGTAGGTGCCGTGACTGATCTCCAGCTCATCCATGATCGGGACGGCGGCGAGGCCGAGGACAGCCTTGTCGGCGAAGTTGACGACCATGAACGTGACGATCATGGCGGTGATGAGCCAGGCCCGAGCCCGGTTGTACGGCGGAGGGGCGGCTGCCTCTTCGCCGAGCAGATCGGAGGGCGGCGCGGAAGGCTGTGAAGCCATGGGTGACTCCTGCGGGTAGGGCCTGACTCCGTACGGGGGGCTGGCTCAGACGAGTGCCTTGACGATGGCGTTCTTGTGGATCTCGGTGGTGCCGGTGACGATCCGGAACATCCGCAGGCTGCGGAAGATCTGCTCGACCTCGTGCCCGCGCGTGAGCCCCGCCTTGCCGTGGATCTGGACGGCCTGGTCGGCGACGCGGAAGCAGGCCTCGGAGGTGAACAGCTTGCACATGTTGGCCTCGACGGAGATGTTCTCGCCCCGGTCGGCACGCGCCGCCGTGGCCAGCACCATCGAGCGCGCCGCGTACAGTTCGGTGGCCATGTCGGCGAGCTTGTGCTGGATCGCCTGCAGCGCGAGCAGCGGCTGCCCGAAGGCCTCGCGTTGCTTGGCGTACGCGACGGACAGGTCCCAGGCGCGGCGGGCGGCGCCGATCAGGGACGGGCAGTGCAGCAGCCGGTTGAGGGTGATGCGGCCGATGCCGATGCGCAGGCCCTGCCCGATCTCGCCGAGCAGGTTGGCGGCCGGGACGCGGCAGTCCTCGAAGACGAGGTCGCCCTCCATCTGCTGCCCGGACATGGGGACTTCACCGTCGAGGACACGGCAGCCGGGGGTGTCGAGGTCGACGAGGAACGCGCTGTAGGCCTCCTCGGTTCCGGCCATCCGCGCGACGACGATCGCGAAGTCGGCGAAGGGCGCGGCGGACGAGAACACCTTGTGCCCGTCGAGGACATACGCGGCGCCGTCCGGGGTCGGCGTCGCGGTGGTGGTCATCCGGCGTACGTCGGAGCCCGCGTCCTGCTCGGTGATCGAGAAACAGCACGCGCGCTCGCCGCGTACGACGGGCAGCAGATACCGGTCCAGCTGCTCCTGGGTCGCGTACTTGACGATCGCGCCGACGCGCAGCGGCCCTCCCAAGTCACCCAACACCGAGTGGGACAGGGCTGCCCCCGAGGCCGTGAGTTCCTCCTTCAGCACGCACAGCTCGGTGAAGTTCAGCCCCTGGCCGCCGAGTTCGGGAGGCAGGCTGATGCCGTAGAAGCCGAGTTCCGCGCTTCGCTTCCAGACGTGCTCAAGGGTGGGGCGGTCCAGCGGGCTCTCCGGGGTGATGCCGTGCTCGCGCTCGTACGGGATGAGCTCGTCGGTCAGATACGTGCGCAGTCGGCCGACGAGTTCCTGGAGGCGGGGGTTGTCGTCATAGGAGGGTTCGAGGGTGTAGGGCATGGGGTGTTCCTCTTCGGAGCAGGGCGGGTTGGAGGGGTTCAGTGGACGCGGCGCTCGGCGCCCGCCCAGTACCGCTCGCGGATCGTGCGGCGGTCGATCTTGCCGTTGGGGTTGTGGGGCAGGGCGTCGACGATCTCGACGGAGCGCGGCTTCTTCATCCGGGCGAGGCGCTCGGCGCAGAAGTCGACGACCTCGGCCTCGTCGAGCACGGCGCCCGCGCGTGGCACGACGACCGCCTTGACGGCCTCGCCCCACTGTTCGTCGGGGACGCCGACGACGGCGGCCTCGTACACGTCGGGGTGCTGGTGCAGGACGGACTCGACCTCGACGGCATAGATGTTGAACCCGCCGGAGATGATCATGTCCTTCTTGCGGTCGACGATGAAGACGTATCCGTCGGAGCGGCGGCGAGCGAGGTCTCCGGTGTGGAACCAGCCGTCGCGGAAGGACTCGGCTGTGAGGGCCGGTGCGTTGTAGTAGCCGGGGACGACGTCGGGGCCGCGTACGGCGATCTCGCCGACCTCGCCGTCGGCGACGGGCGTGCCGCTGTCGTCGACGATCCGCACCTCCGCCTCGGCGAGGGGCCGGCCGCAGGACAGCAGCAGCTCTTCGTCTCCGTCCTCGATCGCGCGCCGGTGGTCCTCGGTCGAGAGGAAGAGCACCCCCGAGGTGGTCTCGCCGCAGCCGAAGCCCTGGGAGAGCACGGGTCCGAACAGCTCCCATGCCGCCCGGATCCGAGCCGGCGACATCGGAGCAGCGCCGTAGATGAGCTGACGCAGACTGGAGACGTCATGGTCCCGTGCTGTCGGCAGCGCGAGGACCGTGTTGACCATCGTGGGCACGACGAACGCGTGTGTGGCGCGCTCGCGTTGGACGGTCGCGAGGAACTCCTCAGCGTCCCAGCGCGGCAGTACGACCGCGCAGCCGCCCGCGAAGAAGATGCCGAGGAGCGGCATGCCCGAGGCGTGTGTGACAGGCCCCGCGAGGATCTGCCGGTCGCCGGGGCCGATCCGGGTGGCAGGGCTCATCACCGACTTGCGCAGCAGGGCCAGCCGGTTGCCGTACGTCTGGACGGCGGCCTTGAGCTTGCCGGTGGAGCCGGACGTGAAGTGCAGGACCGCGATATCGGTCTCGGAGCACTCCACTTCCACGGGTTCGGGTGCGGTGGCCGCGAGCGTGTCCGCGTAGCCGGGGCCGAGATCGCTCGGCCCGTCGTAGCCGAGGACCGACTTCACTCCGGTACCGGGGGTCGCGGCGCGGGTGGCTTCCAGGTGGGCGGCGTCGGTGAGCAGGACCCGGGCGTCCGACTCCTTGAGCAGTTGGTTGACTTCGCCGGTGCCGAGCCGTGCGTTGATCGGTGCGCGTGTCAACCCCGCCTTGTAGAGGGCGACTTCGGTGACGACCAGTTCGGCCCGGTTGGCGGCGAGGGTGGCCACGCGGTCGCCCCGGTCCAGGCCCAGGCGGCGCAGCGCGGCGGCGAGACGGTCGCTCCGGTCGTCGAGCTCGGCGTAGGTCAGCCGGACGGGGCCGCAGACCACGGCTTCGGCATCGGGGTGGTGGCCGGCTGTCCGGCGCACGTACCGCCCGAGATTCATCGCGTCTCCCAAAGTTGTCGGACACTGTGTTCAGTAACAATCTTTATGTTCGGTAACGTAAGGGCGGCGTTAGGGTCTGGTCAACGGTCCGGAGAGCAGGCCGAGCCGAAAGGGTCCGGACGGCCCGGAGAAGAAGGAGCGAAGTGGACACGAAGCCCGCAGGAGACCGACGCGTCCGCAGGACGCGGGCCGCGCTGCGCCAGGCCCTGGTCGAACTGGTCCTGGACAGAGGGTTCCAGGCGATCACCGTCGAGGAGATCGCCGAACGCGCCGACGTCGGCCGTGCCACCTTCTACGCGCACTACCGCGACAAGGAAGACCTGCTGGTCGGCATCGTCCAGGACCTCGCAGAGGACCGCGAACGCCTTCTGCCTGCGCTCCAGCAGGCGCGCACCGAGGGATTCACCGGGCTGCCGGTGAAGTACATCTTCGAACATGCCGAGCAGGAGAAACCCGTCTACCAGGTCGTCCTGCGGGGCGAGGGGGACGGGCGGGCCCTGCGCGAGTTCACCGAGCTCATCTGCGCGCACGCGGAGTCCACGTTCCGCGCGCGCACCGAAGAGCTCGGGGTCGAGCCGAGGGTCCCGCTCGACGTCGTCGCCCGCGCGTGGACCGGCGAGCTCATCGGCCTGCTCGCCTGGTGGGTCGAGAACGACACCGGGTACAGCGCCGCCGAGATCACCGCCCACCTGCGCGACCTGTCCGTCTACGGCCGCGTCTGGGCCACCGGGCTGACCCCGTCCGACGCCCCCGGAGCTCTGGACCTCACCCCGTGAGCAGGCGTGTGCGCCTCCGGCTCTAGCCGAGTTATCAGACACTGTGTACGGTAACGAACTCAATGCTGGACGCAATCACGAGCGGAGCGGATACATGACCGGCATGGCTCCTCTGACCGACCTCATCTGGGCGCGGGGGTACACCGATCCGGCCTGGGCCCGGCGGCACACGACGTCGGGGCGGGAACTGCTTCCGAGTCGCCGTGTCTGGCGGGGCCCCGGCATAGCCTCACCCTTGCCCTTGCCGGTCAGGTCACCCGGCGCGAGCCCCCTCGACGGTCTCGCCTTCGACGGGCCGCACGGGCAGTCGCTCACGCTCTCGGAGCTGCTCACCGCAGCCGAGACCGACGCCCTGCTCGTAGTGCACCGCGGGACGCTCGTCCACGAGCAGTATCTGCACGGATACGAGCCCCATGGCCTGCACTTCAACGCCTCGGCCGCGAAGTCCTATCTGGGCCTCGTCGCCTCGGTCCTGGCGCATGAAGGGCAGCTCGACCGGGACGCCCAGGTCGTGAAGTACGTCCCCGAGCTCGCCGGCACGGCCTTCGGCGAAGCGCAGGTCGACCACCTGCTCCACATGGGCACCCGCATGAGTTATGCGGGCCGCCCGTACGACAAGGCCCTGGAGGCTCAGCGTTACTTCGCCGTCCTCGCACCCCAGTTGCGCCCGTACGGCTACACCGGCCCCGCAACCATCCGCGAACACCTCGCCACCGCACACGCGACCGGTGAGCCGGGAGTCGAGTTCCGCTACGAGAACGGCAACGTCGAAGCACTCGCCGAAGTCCTGAGGCGCGTCGCCGGAACCACCACGTCGGCACTGCTGTCCGAAATGATCTGGTCCCGGATCGGTGCGGAGGAGGACGCCTACTACGTTCTCGACGCGGAAGGCGTCGAAGCCGCCAGCGGCGGTTTCAGCGCCACCGCCCGGGATCTGGCCAGGTTCGGCGAGATGATCCGGCTAGGCGGCGCGCTGGGTGACCGTCAGATCGTCCCCGAGGCGGTCGCCTCCACGATCGTCTCCGGCGTACCGGACGGTGTCGGGCGCCGTGTCCGCTTCCCGGCAGCACCTTCCGACGCGCCCGCCACCCTCTCGTACCACGATCTGTGGTGGATCCCGAACGACCCCTACGGCTCCTTCATGGCAAGCGGCATTCACGGCCAGCGCCTCTTCGTCTGCCCCGCACTCGACCTGGTCATCGTCCACTACGCCTCTCAGGTCGTCTCCCCAGCGGCCCCCTACCCGCCCCTCATCCAGGCATTTCTCAAGATCGGCACCTACCTCCAGGGCTGAATTCGAGAAGGGGCACTCGTCGGTTCCCAGCAAGGCCGAGGTCCCCGAACGACCAAACCGTTTCCCCTCGATCACGGAGTCGTTCCCTCCTTTGACAGATCACCGATCAAGGAGAAGTTCCGTGCGCATCCGCACCACCCTCACCACTGCCGTAGTAGCAGCCGCCGCCATCGTCGGCGCCGCCGGCACGGCGAGTGCCGACAGTGCCCCCACCGGGCCGATCACGAACGGCGAGCTGCCGACCGGCCCGGTCAGTGGCGGACTGACCACGGAGGGCATGACCATGAGCGGGCTCCCGACCGACGCGCTCACCAAGGGCGGACTGCCCACCGACGCGCTGCTCGGCGGCGGGCTGTAGCCCCCACACACCACTTCGAAGGGTCTGGGAGCTCCGAGCTCCCAGACCCTTCCGCGTGCCTGTGCCGACGGGGCCGCAGAAATCCGTCCGTCACTCCACGAACGCCTCGGCCGCCGCGAGGTACCCGGCGAGCAGGGCGTGCGCGACCTCGTCCACGGCGGTGTCGTCGGGCAGGAACGCGGCCGAGTGCAGGCCCTCCTCGCCGCCCCCGGTGCCGACGAACAGCATCAGCGAGGGGAAGTGCGCGGAGTAGTAGGAGAAGTCGTCGGAGCCGGCCGATCTCAGTTCGGGTGCCGGTCGCAGGCCCAGCTCACCGAGCAGCGGTGTCGTCGCCGCGGTGAGTGCCGGGTCGTTGACCAGTACGGGCTCGCCGTGCACGAAGGAGACCTCGGCCCGGCAGCCCTGGGTGCGGGCGACGAGCTGGGCCGTTTCCCTCATCTCCCGTTGTACGGCGGCCCGTTGGTCCGTATTCATGGCACGTAGAGTGCCGCGGGCGCTCGCCGTGTCCGGTACGACGTTGGCCGCGCTGCCTGCGTCGAGCCGGGTGACGCTGAGGACGAGCGGTGACATGGGGTCGGTGCGCCGGCTGACCAAGGTCTGCAGGGCGACGACGATGTGGGCGAGCGCGGCGACGGGGTCGTGCGTGAGGTGCGGGTAGGCCGCGTGGCCCCCTTGCCCGTGCACGGTCAGCGTGAACTCGTCGGAGGAGGCGTTGACCGCGCCGGGCGTGCAGGCGACGGTGCCCGGTGCGAGGAGCGGCTGGACGTGGGCGCCGATGACCGCACGGCACTCTTCGCGCCGGAGGACACCGTCCTCGACGATGTCCAGCGCGCCGGACGGATAGGCCTCCTCGCGTGGCTGAAGGACCATCAACAGCGGTACGGCGTCGTCGACTTGGTCCACCGCGAGGGCGAGTGCCGTCGCCGCCGCCACATGCACGTCGTGTCCGCAGGCGTGCATGACGCCGTCGCGCCGGGAGGCCCAGGGCGCGCCGGTCCGCTCGGTCACGGCCAGGGCGTCCATCTCTCCGCGTACGGCGACGGCGGGCCCCGGGCCGCCGATGCGGACGACCGCTCCCGTGTCGGCGGTCTTGGTCACGGCGCAGCGGTCTGGCAGGGCCTCGATGACCGTGTCACGGGTCTGGCCCTCGTCGCCGGACAGGCGCGGCTCGGCGTGGAGGCGGTGGCGCAGGGCGAGCGCGTCGGGCAGGCGCCTTCGCAGTTCCTCCGTGAGGCAGGCGCGCACTGTGGCGTCGACGGTCATCGCGTCTCCGTCAGTCCGTAGACGCGCCGGGCGTTGTCCCGGCCGGTCAGGCGGACGACGCGGGCGGCCTCGTCGGGGTGCCAGTCCCCGTCGTCGACCCACCGTCCCAGTGCGCGGCGCATTCCCCGACGCCACAACAGGGCGCCCAGGTAGTGCAGTTCGGGCGGGCCCCAGGCGTCGGACGAGTAGAGGACCTTGGAGAAGGGGGCGAGTTCGAGCGATTCGGCGATGAGGGCGTCGGAGCGGGCGCCCGTGTAGTTGACGCCGAGGCCGACGTCGAAGTACACGTGCGGGAAGATCTGCGCGAGGTAGCCGGCCCCCCGCTGGTACGGGTAGCAGTGCAGGAGCAGCAGGTCGACGCCGTACGGCTGGACGTTCTTGATGAAGCGCGTGAGCAGCAGCGGGTCGCAGCGGTGCAGTTCCACGTCGGCGTCGCCGTAGCCGGCGTGCAGCTGGATCGGCAGGCCGCGGTCGACGCCGGTCCAGAGGGCGAAGCGCAGCAGCACGGGGTCGGACACGCGGTAGCTGCCGGTGTCTTGGGCTTCGCGCAGCCAGGTTCCGGCGGCGCGCATGGTCTCGTCGTCGGTGGGGCGGTCCGGGTCGAAGTCGAAGCCGTGGCGGTAGGCGATGATGCTCTTCACGCCGACCGCGCCGGCGGTCCGTTCGGCGAGCAAAGCCCGGAACCGTTCGGGAAGTTCCGTGGCGGTGACTCCGCTGCGGGCGACGTCCTCCAGGACGGATTCGAGCCGTACGACCTCGTGGGCTGCCTGTCCCGAGGCCCTGGCCATCTCGTCCACGCCGAGGATCGCCTCGCCCTTGTGTCCGGTCTCGACGAGGTAGTCGCCGATTCCGGTGGCGGTGAGGAGGCGGCGCGTGACCTCGGCGGGGCCGAGGGCGCCGCGGGCGGCGAGGTAGGACTCGGCGGAGGCGTGCGGTTCGAGGCCCAGGAGGGGTGCGCACCAGCGGCGTACGGCGAAGCCGAGCTGGGAGTCGAGGTGGGTGGTGCCGGGTGGTGCGGGCCAGTCGGACTCGGTGAGCATCAGCTCGAATCCGGCGCGGTCGGTGTCGTCGCGCAGCGCGCCGTGGACGTGGTGGTCGACGAGGGGCGTGGTGCGCAGGGCGGCTTCGAGGGTGGGGTGGGCTTCAGTGGACACGTGCGGTCTCCCGGGCGCGGGCGGCGTCGTCGAGGCCGTCCAGGCGGTCGAGTTCGTGGTGGCGGACGGCGAGGTGGGTGGTGAGCAGGTCGGGGTCGAACCAGGAGCACGCGACCTTGTCGGCTTCCAGGGCCTGGAGGGCCTCGGGCAGGGTGCCCGGCAGGGCGGGCACGTCGGCGAGTTCACTCTCGTCGGCGTTCTCGGGCCACACCACCGGCTGCGGGTAGTCGGCCGCGCTGCCGCTGAGCCCCGCCAGGCCGGCGCGGACGAGCACGCCGAGCGCGAGCCAGGGGTTGGCGGTGGCGTCCGCCGCCCGGTACTCCAGGTTGAACTGGCGGCCTTGCTCGCCGCCGCCGAGCCGGGAGGTGGGGCAGATCCGCAGCAGTGCCTCGCGGTTGCGTTCGGCGAGGAAGACGCCGCCCACGCTCCAGCGGTGGGGGGTCAGTCGCAGGTACGAGGTGGGGCTGGGCGCGGTCCATGCGGTGAGTGCTCGGGCGTGGCGCAGGATGCCGGCGGCGAAGCGGGCACCGGGTGCGGACAGGCTGCCGGGCCGTGCGGGGTCGTGGAGGACGGGGCGGCCGTCGGCGTCCTGGAGGCTGAGGTGGATGTGGACGCCGTTGCCGGAGCCGGCGGGGTCGGGCAGCGGGGCGAAGCCGGCCCGCAGGCCTCGCCGGCCGGCGAGGTCGCGGACGAGTTCCCGCAGCAGCACGGCGCGGTCGGCGGCGGTGAGGGCGTCCGCCGGGCGCAGGGTGATCTCGAACTGGTCGTCTCCGTACTCGGGCAGCCAGTTCTCGGGCCGCAGCCCGGCCGCGTCGAGGAGGGCGAGGAGGTCGGAGCCGAACGGCTCGGCGGCGCGCAGGCGTTGGAGGGAGAAGGGGCGGGTCGCGGGGAGGCCTTCGAGGGTGAATTCATGCTCGAAGGACGCGGTGACGCTCAGGCCCGTGGTCTCGCGCAGTTCGTCGAGGGCGGTGCGCAGGAAGGTGCGGGGGCAGCACGCCCAGGGCTCGCCGTCGAGCCGGGTCTGGTCGGCGAGGTAGAGGCGCAGGCCGGGCTTGCCCGCGTCGGGGTCGGCGGGGATGTCGGTCCGGGTGGCCTCGTCGGGCAGCAGGCGCAGGTCGCCGGTGGAGCCGAACGCGGTGCCGGGCGCGATGGGCCCGAAGGACGTGATGCCGAGATTGGCGGGGACCCATCCGGTGCCGGTCCGCAGAACGTCCTCTTCGTCGGTGTGGGGTACGGCGCGGCCTCTGACCTGCCCTGACAGGTCGCAGGTCGCGACGAAGACGGTGGCGGCATCGGACATCGACGGCTCCTGAACGGGTGCTGTGGTACGGGAAGTCGAGCGCGCGGGCGGTACGGGCGGCGCGGTCATGAGGGGCGGCCGCTGGGTTGTGCGGGGTGGGGCGGCAGCGGGTCGTGGGCCTGGTCGGCCGGTACCGGTCCGGCGTCGTCGGTCTGTTCGGCGCGCAGGCTGTCCCCGATGCGCTGGGCCCGCTCGGGAGCAAGGACCACGATCGCGGCCCCGGCCAGGCACCAGGCGCCCGCGATCCACGGGAAGTAGCTGTACGGCGCTTCCTGACCGGTGGACTGCTCGACGTAGACGAAGACGAGGTAGGCGATGGCGGCGACGGGGACGGCCACTTCCCAGCGGGGTATGCGGCCCCGGCCGGAGAGGGTGAAGGCGATGACTCCGGCGCCGGCGACCGCGTAGGCGACGAGGAGGCAGAGCACCCCGATGGTGGCGAACCAGTAGTAGGCGTCGAAGGCGCCGGTGCCGGCGGCCCAGACCGTGGCACACAGCAGGACGCCGATGACGCCGGTGGTGCGCAGCGCGGGGACGGGGGCGTGGGTGCGTGGGTGGGTGCGGGCCAGTCGGCGCGGGCCGAAGCCGTCGCGGGCCAGGGCGAAGCACAGGCGGGAGGCGGCCGCTGAGGAGGAGAGGGCCCCGGCGAAGGCGGCGGCCGCCGCGGTGAAGGCGATGACGAGGGCGAACCAGGTGCCGATGTACTGCCCGGCGAGGGTGGACAGCGACGACTCGGCGGAGGCGAAGGCGGCGATGCCGCGGTGGTCGGTGCCGAAGCCGATGGTCTGGGCGAACATCACGCCCACGTAGAGGATGCCGGTGAGCACGATGCTGCCGACCAGGGCTCGGGGGATGTTGCGCTTGGGTTCGTCGGTCTCTTCGCCCAGCGAGGTGCAGGCCTCGAACCCCGCCCAGGAGAGGAACGCGAACACGGTGGCGCTGACGATGGCGCTCGCGCTGTGGCCTCCCGTGGTGAAGGGGGTCAGGTCGAAGCGCTGGCCGTGGGGCGCGCTGCCGGTGCCGACGCGGATGACGACGACGGCGCTCAGCACCAGCATGGCCAGGATGCCGATGCCCTCGATCAGGAGAAGCGCGCGGGCGGTGATGCGGGTGTCGCGCGAGTTGAGCACCGTCACGCCGAGGGCGGCGATCAGTGAGATCACGATCCAGGGGCCGCTGTCGTGGATCCCGAGCGCGGCCAGGAAGGCGTTCACGAAGACGCCGGTGGCGGCCAGGGTGCAGGTGAGGAAGGCGATGTACGTGCCGAGCAGGGCGAATCCGCCGAAGAAGCCGGCGCGCGGGCCGATGGTGCTGCCGGCCAGGGCGTAGACGGAGCCGGCGTGGCTGATGTGCCGCGTCAGGCGCCAGAACCCGTAGCCGACGAGGGCGACGCCGAGGAGGCCGAGGAGGAAGACAAGGGGGACGGCGGTGCCGACGGCGTCGGCGACCCCGGCGCCGTTGAGTCCCATGGCGAGGGTCGGGCCCATCATGCCGACGGAGAGCGCCCAGGCCTCCCACAGTCGGAGCTTGCGTCGGGGCCGGTGTTCGTCGGGCACGAAGGCTCCCTGCGGGCGGGGCCGCTGCGTGCGGCCCGGACCCTGATATGAAATAGCCATTCCAGGTAGGGCGTCAATAGTCGCCCACAAGTGAAACGGTTCTTTCACTCTTCGGTTCTCGCCCGGCTCGGCAACCCGGCTCGCCTGTCCCGAGAACCGCTGCGTCGCCTCAGGCCAAGTCCGTCCCCGGCCCGGCCTCCAGGGACCCGAGCGCGTCGTCGACCGCGCGCATCCGCCGGGCCGCGGCCGTCCCGAGGCGCGCCTGAACGGCGGCCACCAGCGCCTCCACCAGCGCGAGGGGCGCCACCAGACTGTCGAACGGGCTGGGCGCCTCCACGCGCGCGGGCAGCACGACGTCCGCGAACCGCGCGACCGGCGACAGCCACGGGTCGGTGACCAGCACGATCGTCGCGCCCCGCCCGTGAGCGAAGCGAGCCAGCTCGACGGTGCCGCGCTGATACCGCCTCAGATCGAAGACCACGCACACGTCCCGTGGCCCCAGGTCGGCCACGAGGCCCTCGTCGCGCCCCGCCCCCCGCACATGCAGCAGCGTGTCCGGGCGCATCAGCCGCAGATGCAGGTCCAGGTACTCCGCCAGCGTCGAGGTGAAGCGCCCGCCGAAGCCCACGACCCGCCTCGACGGGTCGCACAGCAGCTCCACGGCCCGCTCGAAGTCCTCCGCCGACAGCGCGGCGAAGGTCTGCTTCAGGGCGGCGCACCCCACATCGGCCGCCACCTCCATCAGTTCCGACGTGTCCGAGGCGTCGGTGATCACCGCCGGGATCGTCAACGGCGAGGCCCGCCGCGCCTGCACCTCGTCGCGCAGCGCCGCCTGGAAGTCCCGGTAGCCGGCGAACCCGAGGCGGGCCACGAAGCGCACCACGGTGGGAGCGCTCGCGCCGGCCCGCGCGGCGAGCGCCGAGGTCGACTCGAGGCCCGCGGCGGGATAGTGGCCGAGCAGCGCCTTCGCGATCTTCCGTTCACCGGCGGAGAAGGAGTCCTGCGCGCGGCGCACCCGGTCGGCCACCGTCTGCGTGGCCGCGCGCGAGGTGTCGCCGTGGTCCTGGGGGGAGTGCATCCGTTCCTTCTCTCCGCTCGCTTCGGGTGCTGCCGCGCGTCGCCGGGGGTGGCCGGACCGCGCCTCGGATCGTGTCATCTCGCGCCGTCCGCGACATGGTCGGCGCCGGGGTTCTTCCGTTCCCGCCGGGCGCCCCGGGCCGTCGCGCCGGCGCCGACGACCGGCGAGCCGACGGGGGTGAGCCGCCCGTCCTCGCGCCGCACGAAACCGCGCTTGGGCGTCTGCGCGGTCAGGGTCACGTCGACCTGGTCGATGCCCTCCTCGGCGCCGGTCACCTCGTCCAGGAACGTGTAGAGGGCGGCACGGTCGGCCAGGGCGATATCGGCGACGAGCTGACAGTCCCCCGTGGTGGCCACCAGGTAGTGCACCTGCGGGCAGCGCGCGAGCCGGGTGCCCACCTCGGTGGTGCGCCCCGGCGCCACCCGCAGCCACAGTTGCGCCTCGACGGGCATGCCGAGCAGGGACGCCTCGGCGTCGGCACGGATGAAGACCATCCCGCGGGCGCGCAGCGCCTCGATCCGGCGCCAGGCCGTGGACGGTGAGATCCCCGCCGCCGCCGCGATCTGGTCCGTCGTCGCCCGGCCGTCCAGGGAGAGCAGTTCCAGGACCGCGTTCTCCTCCGCCGTGGGTTCCGCCGGGCGTGCCGCGAGACTGGCGACCGGATCGAGGTCGGTGCGTGCAAGGGCCGCCGTCTCCTCCGCCGTCAGGACGTCGAGGCGCCACTCGTGCGAGGACTTGAAGTACCGCAGGACCGCGTGCGTGCGCAGCGAGGTGACGCCCGGGAGCGCCGCGACCTCGTCGAGGACCATGGGCAGCAGTCGCTCCCGCCCGACGTCCATCTCCACGAAGCAGTCCGTCGACCCCGTCACCACCGACACCCAGCGGATCTCGGGCATGGCCGCCAGGCTCCGCGCCACCGCACGCAGCCGCCGTGGTTCGCAGCCGATCCGCAGCAGGTACGGCTCGCCCCACCCGACGAGCTGTTTGTGCACGATGCCGACGACGGCCACCCACCCCTCCTGGAGCAGCCGGGAGGCCCGCCGCGCCACCGTGCGTTCGCTCTCGCCGAGGGCGCGGGCGATGCGCCCCCACGAGGCGCGGCCGTCGATCTGGAGGGCGGCGACGATGCGGAGGTCGAGCGGATCGAGCAGGGCCCCGGGCGCGGGCCCGACCGGCCTGGCCTGCGGGCAAGCGCCGCCTCGCGCACTCGGCGCCCGCCCGCCGCCCGGCACGGGTCCGCGCCCGCTCCCGCTTGCCCGACCTGAGCGGAACTCCGTCACCTGACACCCCCTCATATGGCTGATTCTTTCAATCAAAGCAAAACCGTTGTCTGTTGTCTGCAGATCGTGCCAGCCTGCACCATCAATTTGCCCAGCCCTCTCCCTCTGGCAGGCACTCATGACCTCCTCCAGACCCTTCACCGCCCAGCACTCCTCCGACGCCCCCTCCCCCGCCGCTCCGCCTCGGGACGAGCCCTCCTCGTTCCGGCGCAGCCTCATCGCCGCCAACATCGGCGGGGCGATCGAATGGTTCGACTGGAACGTCTACGCGGTCTTCGCCCCGTTCTTCGCGGCCCGCTTCTTCCACACCGCGAACCCCGTGTCGGCACTCCTGTCCACGCTCGCCGTCTTCGCCGTCGGCTTCCTCATGCGCCCGCTGGGCAGCGTCCTTTTCGGCCGCCTCGCCGACCGGCGCGGCCGCAAGGTCAGTCTCACCGTGTCGATCACCCTGGCCGCCGCCGGCGGACTCCTGATCGCCGTCACCCCCGACTACGGCACCATCGGCGTCCTGGCGTCCGTGCTCCTGCTGGTGGCCCGCACGGCCCAGGGCATCGCGCACGGCGGCGAGGTCGGCGCCTCGTACACCTACGTCGCCGAGATAGCCCCGCCCGGCCGTCGCGGCCTGTGGTCCTCGACGTCCTACATCAGCGTCACCCTCGGCACGATGGCCGCGACCGGCCTCGGCGCGCTCCTCAGCGCGGTGCTCACCGACGACCAACTGCACACCTGGGGCTGGCGGATCCCGTTCGCGCTCGGCGCGCTCTTCGCCCTGTACTCGATCTACCTGCGGCGCAACCTGGCCGAGAGCACGGCGTTCGGCACCACGAAGCCCTACCCCAAGGCCTCGGACGGCCCGAGCCGCGCCTCGTTCGCCCTGCTGTGGCGGCATCGCCGCCCGGCCCTCCTGAGCATGGGGCTCACCATGGGCGGCACCGTCGGCTTCTACACGTGGGTGGTCTTCGCCCCGTCGTACGCCGTGTCCGCGAAGGGCATGAGTGCCACCTCGGCGCTGGTGGCGGGGCTGCTCGCGCAGTGCGTCTTCCTCGTCACGCTGCCGGTGGCCGGCCACCTCTCCGACCGCTTCGGACGCAAGCCCGTCTACTACGTCTGCGCCGTCGGCTACGTGGTCCTGCCCTTCCCCCTGGACTGGATGGTGCGCGGCGCCTTCTGGCAGCTCTTCGTCGCCATGAGCATCGCCCTCATGGTGATGGCCTTCTCCAGTTCCATCATCGGCGTGTTCTTCGCCGAACTGTTCCCGACAGAGATCCGCGCCACCGGCGTCGGCGTCCCCTACTCCGTGGCGGTCGCCCTCTTCGGAGGCAGCGCCCCGTACCTGAACACGTGGCTGAGCGGGATGGGGCTGCACGCCGTCTTCACCGGCTACCTGGTCGCGCTCTCCGCCGTGTCCGTGGTCTGTCTGCGCCTCCTTCCCGAGACACGGGGACGCACGCTGTCATGAGCAGCAGGACAGCCGGCACTCACCTCCCCCAAGGAGCCCTCGTGACCTCTTCCCCCACCACCGCAACGCACTTGTGGAGCCTGACCGCCGTCGAACTGCGGGCCCGTCTGCTCGCCGGGGAGATCTCAAGCCGGGAGGTCGTCGACGCGTTCCAGCGCCGTATCGAGGAGGTCGATCCGCAGGTCAACGCGATCGTCACGCACTGCCCCGAGCGGGCCCTCCAGGCAGCCGGTCGGGCGGACGACACTTTCGCGAGGACCGGTCGCCCGCTCGGTCCGCTGCACGGCCTCCCGGTCGCCCACAAGGACCTGGTCGAAACGGCCGGACTGCGCACCACCTACGGCTCCCGCGCCTACGCCGGCCATGTACCGGACCGGGACGCGCTGCTCGCCGAGCGCTACCGCGAGGCGGGCGCCATCCTGATCGGCAAGACCAACACACCTGAGTTCGGGGCGGGTTCGCACACGGTCAACGATGTGTTCGGCGCCACCCGCAATCCGTACGACCTCACACGCAGCGCGGGCGGCAGCAGCGGCGGTGCGGCCGCCGCGCTCGCGACCGGCATGCTGCCGATCGCCGACGGCTCCGACATGGGCGGTTCGCTGCGCAATCCCGCCTCGTTCTGCAACGTCGTCGGTCTGCGGCCGTCCGTCGGCCGCGTACCGGACTGGCCCTCGGCGGCGCCCTACTTCCCGTATGCCACGAACGGCGCTCTGGGGCGCTGCGTCGAGGACGTGGCGCTGCAGCTGGCGGTGCTCAGCGCCCCCGATCCACGCGCTCCGCTCGCCGCGCCGTACCCGGAGAGCTTCGATCTCGGCAGCTCCTTCGACGCCGCGGGCCGTCGCGTGGCCTTCGACGCGGACCTGGGCGGACTGCCGGTCGATCCTGCGGTGAGCCGCGTGCTGGCCCTGGTGCCGCAGGTACTCGCCGCCCTGGGGTGCGACGTCCACGAGGGCGGTCCCGGCTGGGAGGGCGCCGACGACGCCTTCCTCACCTGGCGCGCCTGGTACCAGGTGCTCTGCTTCGGTGAACTCGTGGACCAGCAACGGGAGTTGCTGCGGCCGAACATCGTCTGGAACGTCGACCAGGGGCGCCAGGTCACGGGCGAGGATCTGGGCAGGGCCGAGAAGCAGCGCGACGCCGTCACCGAACGGGCCCGCGCCTTCCTGGCAACCCACGAGTTCCTGCTCTGTCCGGTGAGCCAAGTGGCGCCCTTCGACGTCACCCTCAACCACCCGCCCGAGGTGGACGGCGTCCCCACCCGGCACTACCTGGACTGGATGCGGGCCTGCTCCCGTGTCACCGTCACCGGACTCCCGGCCGCCTCCGTTCCGTTCGGGTTCACCGACGACGGACTTCCCGTGGGTGTACAGGTGGTGGGCCGCCCCGGCGCCGACGCGGACGTGCTGCGGTTCGCCGGCGCAGTGCAGCAGGCGGCCACCGGATCGCGCGTGGCTCCCGTCGTGGGCACGATCGGCGGGCAGCGCGAGCCGATGTGAGGCGCCTCGCCCCTCCGGTGTCGGGTACGCGACGAACAACGGACCGTAGTCACGCCGCCACCTCCCCCTCCGGCGCCACGGGCACGAGAACGCGCGGAGCGGATCCGCGAACAGCCGCTGTGCGGCGGGGGCTGCCGGGTCGCCCTCCGAGCGGATGGCGTCTCGTCTGTCGAGAATGGTCATGAGCACGTGGCATGCTGCTCGTCGGCTCGCGGGCGGCGCCGACCGGTGTCGCCCGTACGCCCTTTCCTCTTGATCAGTTCCTGCCTAGGTGAGCACCACAAATGAAAGAAACAGTGAGATTCCCGAGCGTCGTCGGCCCCGAACTGGCCGGCGTGATCGACCTGCCGGAGGGCGAGGTCCGCGGTTGGGGGCTCTTCGCGCACGGCTTCACCCTCGGCAAGGACTCGCCGGCCGCCGCACGCGTCTGCAAGCAGCTGGCCCGCGAGGGCATCGGCATGCTGCGCTTCGACAACCTCGGCATCGGCGACTCCGACGGCGACTGGGGAGACGGATCCTTCACCGTCAAGGTGCAGGACACAGTCCGCGCCGCGGCTTTCATGGCCGAGCGCGGGACACCCGTCGACCTGCTGGTAGGACACTCCTGGGGAGGCGCCGCCGCACTCGCCTCCGCCCCTGAGATACCGGGCCTGCGCGCGCTGGCCACGATCGCCGCGCCCGTCGACCCCAGCCACGTCGAGCGGCAGTACGACTCGGTCCTGGACCGCGTGCTCAGCGACGGCTCGCACGGGTGGTTCGTCGGCGGGCGCACCCTCGTCCTCAAGCGCGCCTTCGTCGAGGACGTCCGCAAGGCACACCTGCGCGACCGGATCGGCGAGCTGAACCTTCCGCTCCTCGTCGCACACTCCCCCACCGACTCCACCGTCGGCATCGACAACGCCGCGGAAATCTTCCAAGAGGCCCGCCACCCGCGCAGCTTCATCTCGCTCGAAGGAGCGGACCACCTGCTGACCGCGCGCGGGCAGGCACAGCGGGCCGCGCACATCATCAGCGCCTGGGCCGACCAGTACCTGGACGAGGCACGGCCCTGAGCAACGGCTCCGCGTGCCGTGAACTTCTCCGTGCCGCTGCTTCCTCCTGCGCGCCGGCAGGTGAATCCGGTGCCGACATCGTCGAATATGCCCAACCGCCGGACACCCAAGGCAAATTGACTCTTCGTCATAACCGTCCGCGTTCCTGGCGGAACCGCACCCCGAACCCTCGCCTTTCCCCTCTCGGCGTTGCCTGATCATGATGGGATGGACGGGCACCCCGGGGCGCCCGTGATCAGCCGGGACCGCCGGCAGGGAGTGCCGGAGAGGTACCCGAGGGAGAGCACTGGATGTTTGGCGGCAACATCGCGGTCGTCGGTGGCAGCATCGCGGGCTGCGCGACGGCCCTGGCAGCGTTACGGGGCGGCGCGGAGAAGGTCACCATCCTGGAGCGGGCCGCCGACCGGCTCCAGGAACGAGGGGTGGGCGTGACCCTGCACCAGGACCGTTACGCCGAGTTGGAAGCCGCCGGGTATGCGGACGCCGACATGCCGTGGAGCCCGGTCGACCAGCGCATCTGGACGAGACGTGACGGCGAGTCGGAACTCGGCCGGGCCGTCGGAGTGCAGGACACCCCGTTCCGCGCGTACTCCTGGGGTTCCCTGTGGAGTGAGCTGCGCCGGCGAGTGCCCGCCGAGGTCGAGTACCGCTCCGGCGTGAGCATCGCGGCCGTGGAGGAGGACGCCGAGGGTGTGACGCTCGACTTCACCGCCGGCGGGCGGGAGCGCTTCGACGTCGTCATCGGCGCCGACGGTTACCGCTCCGTCGTCAGGGACACCCTGTTCCCCGGCCTCCGACCCACGTACGCGGGATACCTCGGCTGGCGCGGCGCCTCGCGGGGTGCGCCCGAGTGCGGCTCCCCGGACCTCGTCTGGACGGATCTGCGTACCGTGGTCTTCCCCGGCGGTCACTGCGTGATCTACCGAATACCGGACGGCGCGGGCGGCATGCGGGTCAACTGGGTGCTTTACACCACACCGCCCGAGCACCTGGCGCTCCCCCTGGATCTGCAGACCCCGACCTCGCTGCCGCCGGGCAAGCTCAGCGCCGAACTCGACGCGTTCGCACGGGATTTGGTGCACAAGCACTTCCCGCCCTACTGGGCCGAGTGCGTGCTGCGCACCCCGCGCGAGGAGTCCTTCATCCAGCCCATCTACGACCTCGAGGTGCCGCACTACGCCCGCGGCCGGCTCGCCCTCGCCGGGGACGCCGCCACCGTCGCCCGGCCGCACACCGGCGGCGGGGCGGTCAAGGCACTGCAGGATGCCCTGATCCTGGAGCAGGCCTGGCGGGCACACGACGACTGGGCGACGGCCGCCGCGGCGTACGACACCGGTCGGACCGCGCTCGGCGCCTCGATGGTCGAGCTGGGCCGCACGTTCGGACAGGCCCAGGTCGTCGACACCCCGGACTGGGAGACCATGCGCACCTCGGACTTCGACGCCTGGTGGAAGGCGCAGATCGGCGGCCCGGAGCGCAGCAGCGGCTTCGGCGGCCACGCACTCCAGAAGGACAGCCCCGAGTAAGACCGCCGAGGGCGCGCCACCGGGTGCCGGGCTCGCCTCAGCCGGTGGCGCGGCCCGGTCACTCCGTGGGCGTCAGGGCGAGAGTCCGGTCGAGGGCGGCCGGGTCGGCGCGGACCTCGTCGCCGTCGAACCGGGCGGCGACCGCACCCGAGGTGAGGACCGTGACCGTGTCCGCGCAGGCGCGGGCGAGTGCCGCGCTCGGCGACATCAGCAGCGAGGCGACTCCCTCGTCGGCGAGCGTACGGATCAACCCCTGGATCTGCTCGACGATCACTGGCGCGAGGCCCTCCGTCGGCTCGTCGAGCAGCAGGACGCGCGGGCTGCCGAGCAGCGCCCTGGCCAGGGCCAGCATCTGCTGCTCGCCGCCGGAGAGTTGCGCGCCCCGGTTGGTCCGGCGCTCGGCGAGGCGGGGCAGCAGACCGAGGACGCGCTCCGGCGTCCAGGCAGTGCCCCGGCGTCCTGCCTGCGCGCGCGGCCGGTGGGCAAGACGCAGGTGCTCGGCGACGGTCAGCCCGGCGAAGACCCGGCGGCCCTGCGGGACCAACCCGACGCCCGCCCTTGCCACTTGGTGTGCCCGCCGGCCCGTCAGGTCGACCGCGTCCAGGCGGACCGTCCCCGACGTGGGGCGCAGCAGCCCTGCGACGGTGTGGACGAGCGTGCTCTTGCCCGCGCCGTTGTGCCCGACGACGGCGTGCACGGTTCCGGGCGGCACCTCGACGTCGACGCCGTGCAGCACGGTGCCGCCGTGGTAACCCGCGGTCAGCCCGCTGATGTGGAGCACGGTCCGCTCCCCTCTCCCCGGTGATCGACTTCCCGTCCCGGGTGGCCGGTTCCTTCTCCCAGGTAGGCCTCGCGCACGTCGGGGTGGTTGAGGGCCACGTTGGTCGGGGCCGTGAGCAGGGCCTTTCCGTCCTTCAGCACCGTGACGGTGTCGGCCAGGTGCGTGACCACCCCGGTGTGGTGTTCGACGAGGAGCATGGCGACATCCCCGGGGAGTTGCCCGAGTACGTCGAGCAGCCGCCCGATGTCACGGTCGGTGAGTCCGGCAGCCGGCTCGTCGAGGAGCAGCAGGCGGGGGCGGCAGACCAGGGCCGCCGCGAGATCGAGCAGTCCGCGCCGGCCGTGTGAAAGCTCGGAGGCCAGGCGGTGCGCCATGTCGCCCAGACCCACGGCCGCGAGCTGCTCGCGCGCCGCCGGGACACGCTCGCGCCGCGGGTGGTGGCGCCAGGCGGCCAGGACCAAGTTGTCGAGCACCGTCAACTCTCCGATGACGGTGGGCTGTTGGAAACTGCGCGCAATGCCGTGCCGCGCCCGGCGGGCAGGCGCGGTACGGGTGAGGTCGCGCCCGCCGAGCACGATCGTGCCGCGGTCGGGGCGTTCCGTGCCCGCGATCAGGTGGAGCAGGGTGGTCTTGCCCGCGCCGTTGGGTCCGATGACGGCGTGCCGGGCCCCGGCCGGCAGCCGCAGGCCGACACCGTCCAGTGCCGTCACGCTGCCGTACCTCCGGGTCAGCCCGTCCAGGACGAGAACCGGCGGCAAGGGGTCGCGGTCGGTCATGACACGGTCTCCCGGGACGGGGCCGAGGCCGGGGGCGGAGGCGGGACGCTCCGAGCGGTCACACCCGGCATCGGCATCCGGATGCCGGCAAGGCCGCGCGGCAGCACGTACACCGACACGACGAAGAGCGCGCCGAGGAGCAGCGGACCGTGTCCGGGCCAGGCGCCGGACAGCCAGTCGCGAGTGCCGACGATCAGCGCGACGCCGAGCAGGGTGCCCGCGACGGAGGTGGTGCCGCCGATCACGGCGGCGAGCATCGCCAGGGCGGCGATCTCGAAGCCGACGTCCGCGGGCGACACGTAACTCTGCGCGACCACGAGCAGGGAACCGCCGACCCCGGCGAGGGCGCCGCCGCCGATGTAGGCGAGCAGCAGATAGCGGGAGACCGGGTGGCCGCTCGCGCGCATGCGCGCCTCGGCGCTGCGGGCGCCGGTGAGCAACTGCCCTGCCCGGCTTCGGAGTACGAGCACCGTGGTGACGAGGACGGCTGCGGCTGCGGTGAGGACGTACTGGTACGTGCCGACTTCGTCGCCCAGGGGCTCGGCGCCCCACAGCGGGCGGGTCGCGGGGAAGCCGAAGAAGCCGTCGGTGCCGCCGGTGACGGACGTCATCTGAGCGACGGCGGTGCGCGTCAGCTCGCCGATCGCGAGGGTGATCATCAGGACGGTGACGCCCCTGGCCCGGATCACCGCGGGTCCCGTGAGCAGCGCGAACAGCGCCGCGGCGGCGCCGGCCAGGGCGAGTTGTACGGGTCCCACGGTCGCGAAGCCCTCGTCGGCGGCGATCGCGGTGACGTACGCGCCGACCGCGAAGGGCGCCGTCTGGCCGAGCACCGGGAGGCCCGCGTAGCCCGTCAGGACGGTGGAGCTGACGGCGACCAGGCCGAGGGCGAGGGCGTAGCCGGCCAACGAGAGGGTGTAGGCGTCCACCATCCAGGGCGCGGCCGCGAGCAGGGCGAGCAGCAGCACGAGGGGCGTGAGCCGACGCACGGGTGCGGGCGTGCCGTCCAGGATGCGTGGCAGGGCGGCGATCCGTGACAGGGCTGCCGCGGACCGGCCCTTGATCGCCTGGGCACCCTTGTTCGCCTTGGTCGCCGCTGAGGGTGTCCGGAGTGCGGGTGTCCGGCGTGCGGGCGGCTGTTCCGGGTGCGTCGGCTCCGGCGCCGCGGTCGCGCGCTGCGGGCGCAGGATCAGTGCACCCGCCATCGCGGCCATGAGGAGGTAGGGCGCCAGGTCGGGGGCGAGCGAGACGCCCAGTGTCTGCACCTCACCGACCGCGATCGCCGCGAGAAGGGTGCCCCACAGCGAGCGAAGACCACCGAGGACGACGACCACCAGCGAGAGCATCAGCACGGTCTCCGCGGTACTGGGGCCCGGACCGATGATCGGCGCCCCGAGCACGCCGGCCGCACCGGCGAGGGCGCCGGCCGCCATGAGCACACCGGTGTGCACGAGGCGGGGGCTGATGCCGGTCGCCGCGAGCATCTGCGGGTCGTCGGCGGCGGCGCGCACCGCCGCGCCCGCGCGGGTGCGGGTGAGCACCCAGGTGCCGAAGGCGGCGAGCAGCACGGCCATCACGATGAACACCAGGCGGTACGCCGGGTACCTGTGGCCGAGCAGGGACACGGAGGTGTCGAGGGCCCCCGGTACCCGTACCGGCAGTTCGTCGGAGCCGAAGACCGCGGTGAGCAGGTTGCCGCCGATCAGGGCGAGCCCGAAGGTCAGCAGCGCCTGGGCGAGATGGCCGCGCCGGGCGAGAGGTTCGGCGGCGGCGGCGAGGAGCGCCCCCGCTCCCCCGGCCGCCGCCGTTCCCGCGAGCAGGCCGAGCAACAGACCGCCCCAGGTGCCGTCGCTCAGTTCGGCACCCGTGGCGGCGCCGATCGCGTACAGCGTGCCGTGCGCGAGGTTCAGCACGCCCGCGGTGCCGAACGCCAGGCTCAGTCCGGCGGACACCACGAACAGCAGCAGACCGTAGGCGACTCCGTCGACCGCGGGGACGAGCTGAGCGTCGAGGACCCCCATCAGCTGCCGAGCGTCGCCAGGTCCTGGACGACGACGTTCGCCAACTGTTCGCCGTCGCGCTTCACTTGGCGCAGGTACCACTTCTGCACGGGCGAGTGGGTGGTCTTGCTGAACTCCCAGGAGCCGCGCGGGCTGTCGATCCGCCCGAGGTCGCCGACGGCCTCGTTGATGCTCTCGGACGTGATCTCCTTGCCGTCCTCGGCAAGATCCCCGACGGCCTTGTCGAGCACTGCGGCGGCGTCGTACGCGGACATCGCGTAGGTGGTGGGCGGCAGGTCGTGCTTGGCGGTCCAGTCGGCGACGAACTGGCGGTTGGCCTCGTTGTCGAGGTCGGCCGCGTAGTTGAGCACGGAGTAGATGTCCTTGGCCGCCTCGCCCTCGGCCGGCAGCGTGCCGCCCTCGGTGAGGAAGCCGGGCGAGTACAGCGGCAGGTCGGCCACGTCGGACTGCTTGTACTGCTTCACGAAGTCGATCGCGGCCTTGCCGGCGTAGAAGCAGTAGACCGCCTTGGCGTCGGTCTTGGCGATGTCGTTGAAGTACGGGGTGAAGTTGGTGGTCTTGGGGAACGGCGTCCACTTGGTCTTGCCGTCCGGGTTGGCGAGCTTGCCGTCGGCCTTGGCGAAGGCCTCGGTGAAGCCGCGCATCTCGTCGTAACCACCCTGGTAGTCGGGGCCTATCGCGTAGACGAGGCCGTCCACCTCGTCCTTGATGTGCTGGGCGATGGCCTCACCCGGCTCCTCGGAGAGGAAGCTCGTGCTCCAGATCCACTTCACGTCGGTCTTGGTGGGGCGGCCGCCGGTGGCGAGCAGGGGCACCTTGTTCTTGGTGACGAGGGGCTGGACGGCGGCGAAGGAGCCACCGCCGCCGACGCCGGCTATCACGTCGACGTCGTCCTTCTTGATGAGCTTGGTGGCGGCGGGCACCGCGGTCGGCGCCCCGTCGCCCTCGTCGGCCTGCGTCAGTTCCACCTTGCGCCCGCCGAGCTTGTTGCCGTGTGTGTCCAGGTAGAGCTGGAAGCCGTCGCGCATGTCCTTGCCGATCGCCTCGTACGTTCCCGACAACGGCACAAGAACACCGACCTTGAGGGTGTCGTCGCCGCCTCCGGAGGCAGCGCTGCCGCTGCAGCCCGCGACCGCGGTCATCGCGAGGGCCACCAGTGCGGCACCGCCCGCGCGCTTTCTGCGCCGGTCGGAGCGACGGGCTGTGAGGACGTTGTTCATGACAGGGACTCCAAGGGGTGGTACGAGCGGTATGGAGGGCGTCGTGGACAGGGGCGTGGGCGGGGGCGTGGGCGGGCGGGGTTTTCGGCGGGTCAGTGGGCGTGCTCCGGACTGCCTGCGTCGCGGATCTGCGGGGACAGGGCGCCACCGACCTGGTCGATCAACTCCGCCATGGAATAGCTGACTTCGCCGATGTCGGCCTCGCGGGTGGTGACGACGACGAGGGAGGCGCCGCTCGAGACCGCCATCGCGAAGAGGTAGCCGCCGTCCATCGCGGTGAGGCTGTGCTCCACCGGGTCGGTCCGCAGCAACTGCGCCGCGCCGGACATCAGGTTGACCAGTCCCGCGGAGATGGCGGCGAGACGGTCGGCGTCGTCCTGGTCGAGGCCCGTGAAGGCCAGGGCGAGCCCGTCGACGGAGACCGCGAGAGCGTGCGTGACTTCGGGGACTCGGCGGGCGAAGTCGCTGAGCAGCCAGTCAAGGGAACCGACTGGTTCGGGTTGGGTCATCGCGTGCTCCGTTGTGTGCTGTCGTCGGGCGAGCCGGTGGTGGTCTGCGTACCGGTCGTCTGCGTGCGGGTGGTTTGCGTGGCGGTCGTCTGCGTGCCAGTGCTTTGCGTACCGGTGGTCTGCGTGCCGGTCGTGCCCCCGGCGTCGGCTCTGCGGTCGGGGGAACCGGGGGAACTACGACGGGTGCTGCGGCTGATGCCTTGGGCGTAGGCCGAGAAGACGTCGGAGACCTGCCGGGAGTCCCGGCGGCGCGGCACCTTGCGGGCACGTGTCGCCGAGTCGTGCTCTCCCGCCGCCGGGCGCGTGGGTGTGGGCTGCGTCGGACCGCCGGGCGCGGCCCGCTTGCGGATCGGCAGACCGGAGGCGCTCACCCCGGCGATCCTGCTCTCCACGGGGACGGCACTGCCCGGTGCCCGCCCGGTCGTACGGACACCGGAGCGAGACGGGGCCGTTGCGCGCTGTTGCGCGGGCTCCGCGCGATCCGCAGGTGCTGCGTTCTCGGCGTACGTCGCGTCCTCTGTGCCCGCTGCGTGCTCCGCGTGCTCCGCAGGGCGGGGGCGGAGGGCCGTGGTCAGGCGGCCACCGCTGTCCTGCGGCCGCACCGGGAGCGCGGGCAACGGCCTTCCGGCGGTTGCCGGGGCACCGCTCTCCTCGTCGTGCGAGCGGGCGGTCTCGGGTTCCTGACCCGCTTCACCCTCGTCCGGCCCGGTGTGGTTCTCGTTCGGGCCGGTGTGGTTCTCGTTCGGGCCGGTGTGGTCCCGCGCGAGTGCCGGGCCCACGGCAGCGTGCGGCGGCGGCACAGGCACCAGGGTGTCCATGCCGGGTTCGGCGAGCAGTTCCCTCGGGAGCACCACCTCGACGATGGTTCCGGGCCCGGAGGACTCGCGCAGTTCGACCACGATGCCGTGCCGGGCCGCGAGACGCCCCACGACCTGCAGGCCCATGGTGTGTACGGCGCCAATGTCGGTCTGCGGCGAGGCGAGTTCGGCGTTGAGTGCCGTGCGGCGCGCGTCCGGCATTCCGATGCCCTCGTCGACTATCTGGATCACGGCCCGGTCCCACAAGCTCCAGGCAGCCACGCCGACTTGGGTGTCGGGCGGCGAGAACCGGGTGGCGTTGTCGAGGAGTTCGGCGAGCATGTGCGCGATGTCGTCGACGACCCGTGCGGCCATGGTGATCGAGGGCTCGACGTGGCCGAGGCTCACCCTGTCGTAATGCTCGATCTGCTGGGCCGCGGCGTAGATCACGGAGACACAGGGCGCATCGGCGGGACGGACTCTGCCGCCCCCGACCCCGCCGAGCACGAGAAGGTTGTTGGCGTTGTGCTCCATCCGGATGGCCAGGTGGTCGAGCGCGAACAGGGCCTCCATCCGCTTGGGGTCCAACTCGTCGCGCTGCACCCTGTTCAGCTGCGCGGTCAGAGCCGAGTTGAGGCGTGCGCCGCGCCGGGCCACGGTCACCAGGGTCTCCGCGAACCGGTCGCGGGACCGGGCCTGCTCGCCGGCGAGCCGGACTGCCGCGTAGTGCACGGAGTTGAACGCCTGTCCCACCTCGCCCATCTCGTCGTCGGCGAGGTTCACCAAGGGCGTGCCCGCCCGCCGGGCGATCTCGTCCGGCGTCTCCCGGCCCGCGGAGCCGAGCTGGGCGAGCTTGCGCACCTCGTCGGGCAGGCGCTTGTGCGCCACTTCGTGCGCGGCGTCACGCAGGTCCCGGAGCCTGCGGATCAGGTCGCGGCCGAGTCGTACGGCGATGAGCAGGACGGCCACCAACATGAGGACGACCAGGGCCAGTTCGGACACCGCCCACCAGACGAGGCGGGTGCGCTCCTCGGTGACGGTGTCGAGCAGGTCGGCGTCCGCCCGCCCCACCACCGACCGCAACAGCTCCTGCCGGTCGGCCATGGCGTCGGTCCAGGCGGTGCGGCTGATGTCCAGCCGCTCCCCCGCGGCGCTGCGGGCCGCTTCGGCGGCGAGCTTCTCGGCCGCCGTCGCTCTCGGCCCGGACAGCGTGCGTTCCATCCAGGTACGCCACTGCGCAGGCCCGACCGCGGTGACGGTCTCGTATGCATCCGTGTAGCCGAGCCGGGTCGCCTCGAACGTCTGGAGCGAGGCGGGCGTGAAACCGCCGTCGGAGAGCGCCCGTACGACGGCGACCTCCTGCAGGGCGACGTGCTCGGCCGCCTCCGACAGCGCGGCGGCGGCTCGGATGTGGTCGGCCACCTCCGCCTTCACCCCGTCGGCCTGCGCGATGCTGTCGCGGAAGGAAACGAGGTCGGCGATGGCGATGCGGTAACCGAACGCCACGGAGGACAAGGAGTCGACACCGGAGCGCACTTGGGCGCGCAGCGACGCGATCCTGTCCAGAGACTTGTCGATCCTCTGCAGTGTCGCGTTCGTGGCGGACGGCATGGAAGAGAGCCCCGCGCGCTTCTCCCGGTAGCGTGCGACGCTCTCGTCGGTGTCCCGGGCGAGCTTCCCGAACCGCTCTCCGGACCTCCGCGCAGAGGTGACCTGCATCGAACCTTCCGCGCGTTCGCGCTGTAATCGGTACGTCAGATCACTGGCCGCTTGCGCTACTTCGATCGCCGCCTCCAGTCGTACGGCCTGGACGGCCTGTCCGGTCGACGGGGCCAGGGCCCGTCCGGCGAAGGCGACAGCTACGGCGAGCGGCACCGCCACCAGCAGGATCAGACGATGCGAGATCCTGGCGGTACGGGCACCTCCGCCGAGCCCCTTGCTTGGTCGGAGCAGGGGTAATGACATCAATGCGACACCTGAACTGCAGTTGGAAGTTCCAAGGGTGCGGCAGCGCAGAGAGCCAACTCGCCTATGTTGTATGCGAGTTGACCGTATCCCCCGTGCAGCGCGTGTCGATGCTAGGTCGCCCGCGGGAGGGGAGGACCGCCCCGCACAAGAAAAGGCCTGATCAGGGGCGTGATCTGCATCACATCGTGATCGTAATTGATCAACATTTTGCTGGACAATGATCACCAAACGTCCCGGCGCGAGGCCCCGTTTCGAGCACACGGGAGCCCAGCAGCATCAACACTTTCCGAAACCGCATCGCCACCGGGGCAGGGGCGGTGCGAGGTGGCGTCGGCCAGGAAGTGGAGCGGAGCGGGAAGATCGGTGCGACCAACGGGTCGCCTGCATCTACGAGTTCAGAGGCACCACCGCCGTACGGACGGGAGCAGTGGGCGCTGCGGGACCGGGTACTCGTAGGCCCTAGAGTGGGGCGGTCTTGAAACAGCAAGGAAATGGGGACCAAGTGGTCGACATGACAGCCGCGGCGCGGAAGGTCTTCGACCGGTACGACGTCGACGGGGACGGGCAGTTGACTGCCGAAGAGTACCGGCAGGTCGTCGCGGAGCTCGGCGACCCGGGTGTCACCGCCGAGGCCGCGCAAGACCTCATCGACACCATCGACAGCGACGGTGACCGGAAGGTCTCGTTCGAGGAGTTCCGGGCCTCCATGGGGCTCTGACCACCGCACCACCGCCTGTGCCCCCCCCGAACCCGCCGTTCCGGGGGCACAGGCGCGTATGCCTCAACGGGCCCCAGGCATGGTGGTGTTACCTCCGATAGCGGGACCCGACCCGTCACCGGACGATCGCCGCCGGGCCCCGCGGGGCGGTGAGTCTTCGCACGCGGCCCAACCCTGCCAGGGGCCCTCGCGGCACGGCGGAAACCAGCCCGGCCCAGGCCGTCCCGTCGGTATCACCGCGCCGCGCCGTCACGGCGAACAGTAGGCAACGGGCCGAACGGAATACTCCTCAGTGGCAGAGCTGTTGTGGAAGCTGACTGTCCAGCTGTCGTCGGGATTCGAGCTCGTGCTCCTGTCGCAGATGGCACATAGTGTCCGTCGTGCGGGACCGCCCAGACGGCAACGGCACTTGGCCCGCAATCCGGTTGCCTCCCGGCACAGGCCGGCGGGGAGGCAATCGACAACACGAGCCAGAGTCACTGGCAAGGTCAGTGGGCACGGCCTGACTTGCCACCCACAGCCCGAACCGATCCGACGCCCTATCCGAGGAAGCTCAACCGCACCTGCCGGTCGGCGTTGTCCCTGTTGGTGTCCGCCAAACTCCGTTAGGGCGACCCAGGTTAAGCGAGGTACTCGCACAGCCAGAGCCGAGGCCACGGGCACACCGCTGAGCCGGGTGCTGTTGCTCGGGTCACAGCAGGTCGAGCCGTAGCCCCCCACGCATACACACCCACAGCGCCCAGCCCATCCGGTCATCCTGGTTCGGCCTTCGGACACAGCCTCCGGTAGGCGGGCCCCTCAGGGACGTGAGCGCGCCACTGGTCGGCGGTGAAGGCTCCGTTTGCCCACTTGCACAGCGAGTGCACCGGATCCACCGTCGCGTCGACATCCCAGAGCCGTACCGTGTTGTCTTCGCTCCAGCTGGCAATCGTCTTGCCGTCAGGGCGGAAGACCGCGCCGGTGACAGCAGCGCCGTGCCCTTCGAGCGGCTCGCCGATCTGTCGCCGGGAAGCGACGTCCCAGAGCCTGACCGTCCCATCCATACTGCCGGTGACCATTGTTTTCCCATCGCGACTGAACGCGACCGAGAGCACACCGCTCCGATGGCCGGTCAGCGGCTCGCCGTTCTCCTTCCGCGTGGCCACGCTCCATAGCCGGACGGTGTTGTCGCGGCTTGCGGTTGCCAACAGGGAGCTGTCCGGGCTGAAGGCGATACTTCTGATTTCGGCGGTGTGGCCGGAGCGCGACCCGCCGATTCGGCGCCGCGTGGCGGCATCCCAGAACACCACTGTGTTGCCCTCCCTCATAGTGGCGAACAGACGGCCGTCAAGGCTGAACTCGGGCACTCCCATGTCCTTGAGTGGTCTGCCGACCTGACGCTGTGTCGCCGGATCCCAGGTACGCAGGGAGGTCACCGGATTCCATGTATGCAGGGAGTCCGTGCCGGAACTGACGAGGGTCTTGCCATTGGGACTGAAGGCCAGGTCGAGGATGTCGCCGCTGTGGCCTCGCATCGACTTGCCGATCTGGCGGCGCGTTCTGACGTCCCAGAGTTTCACCCGGGGCCTTGTGCTGCCCGAGACCATGGCCAGCATGGTGCTGTCGGGGCTGAAGGCGATCGCAGGTCCCAGGCCCAGCTCACCCTTCTCCAAGGGGTCGCCGACCGGGCGACGTTCAGCCATGTCCCAGAATCGAAGTCCGGTTTCAGAGCCGGCCGCAGCCAAGGTACGGCCGTCGGGACTGAGCACAATGGAATCGGCACTCCCGGTATTGATCGACGGTCCGATCTGCCGTTGCGCGCGGACATCCCACAGCCGAACTGTGGTGTCTTCGCTCGCACTTGCGAGAGTGGAACCCTCCGGGCTGAAGTCCACGGCGCTGACCGTACTCGTATGGCCGGTGAAAGGCCCTCCCACCCTGACGCGCCGAGAGACGTCCCAGAGGTGCACGCTGCCATCCGCGTAGGAGGCGGCGAACATCGCACCATCGGGGCTCAATTCCACCGAATCGACCCGCCCTGCCTCGACAGTAGACGGCTTTCCGACGAGTCTTCCCACGGACGTGGTCCAGATCCGCACGCTGCCGTCGGAACCGGCGGAGGCGATGGTTTTGCCGTCTCGACTGAAAGAGACCGATGAGACGCTGATGTTCGCTGGTCCCAGTGCTTTGCCGAGCGGCGCATGAGAGTTGGCGTCCCAGAGCTGCAGCCCGTTATCGCTTCCGGTGGCGAAGGACTTGCCGTCGGGGCTGAAGGCCACTGTGGTGACAGAGTTGGTTCGCCCTCCGAGTAGTTTGCCGATCTGGCGATGTGTCTCCAGGTCGTATATCCGTACGGCAGCCCCGGAACCGTTCTCGCCACCGGTGACGAGAGTCCTTCCATCAGGACTGAAGGCAACCGAATAGACCATCCCGGAACGGGGACGGAACGCGTCACCGATCTGATCGCGGTCGGCGATGTTCCAGATCCGGACGGTTCCGTCGAAACTCGAGCTGGCCAGGGTCTTGCCGTCCGACGCGAAAACCACCGACGTGACGCCCCTGTTGTGTCCGACGAACGAGTCCCCGATCTTCCGCTGAGTGGCCGCGTCCCAGAGGCGCACGATGCCGTCGCCGCTGCCGGAGGCGATCGTCTTGCCGTCCGGGCTGAAGGCCACCGATCCGACGGGCCAGGAATGCCCGAGCAACCCGGTCTGCGGGTTGACGGCAGCATTGAGAACTGCGAGACGCGATTCGGGAGTTGGATCGATCCGCCAGGCCGCCAACGCTTTCAACCGAGCGGCGAAGGGGTCACGGGTCGCAAGGAAGGAGCTCTGACTGATCAATTGCTGCGCGACGGCATGGTCACGCTGGCGGGTGGCCTCGGCGCGTTGGACCAGCGCAATCACTGACACCGTGCTGGTGATCAGGAGGAGCAGACCCAATATGGCCGCGACGAATCTGGCCGTTCGCAGGTTGCGCCTCGTGTCGCGCATGCCTTCCGACTTGAGGTCGTCCTCGGGAAGGCCCCGTACGACGGACGCGATACCGAGCGCGACACTGTCGATATCCGGCAGCGGATCCGTGCCGTTGTCGGGGCTGTGCAGGTCTACGGTTTTCCAGACCGGTTGCTGCTCGAACTTACCTGCCAAGCGGGCGGGGAGCGCTGTCGAGAGTTCCGCATTCCAGTCACCCCGCTGTTCGTCCCACACCAACTGTCCGTCAGACACAACAAGCAAGATGGTGTCGACCGACTTATGTTTCAGCCACCACTCGATTTCCCGGTCGACCCATGTCGATTCTTTCGAATCTGGCGACGCCATGACCACGAGCCATTCAGAGCGGGCAAGGCCGGCCTCGATCTTTCCCCAGAGCCGTGGACCGATCGATACTCCGCTGTCGTCGAGGAAAACTCTGATGCGGGGTGGCCTGTACCAGGGGCGGGACTGCTTCTCGATGGCCCGTTGCAGGTGCGGCAGCCATTGCCGGTCACGATCCCCACTATAAGAGAGGAAGGCGCCGTACCCGAGTTCGGTCCTTATCCGCCTGCACCGGGCTACGCGCGACCGCAACCAATTGAGCGCCGGGCCGGGAATCCGAAGCCGAAGAAACAACCACTTCGGCTTCATGCGGCTGGCAGGTATTCGTGGCCGTTCCAGTGCAGGGTGACGCTTCTAATAGCACCCTCGGCGCAGCTGGGGTTGCAGGAATTTTCGGACTTGACTATCGCGTAACGCCCGTCTTTTCCGGGGCCAACAAGGCGAGCGTCGTAATAGGCAAGCTTCCCTCCGCTGTAGAAGCTGTCCGGACTCGACCAGCCGATGTCCTCGAACCCGCCCACGTCGGGCACGAGAACCAGCACCCCGTTGTAGCGGCCCGGGTTGTAGATCACGAAGGTGTTTTTGGTGGCGTCGGACGCGGGGGCAGCGAAACGCAACTCTTTTTCGTAGATGTCCACGCCGATGGATTCCAGCACCTGACCGCTTCCCGCGACGGCCGCGATACATCCGACGGGAGTGCGGGAGTCGTCCCGCCTGACGAGAAATACGCGGACCGCTCCGAGCTTGGGATGCTTGATGTCTCTATGATCGAGCACCTCACCTGGGCATTTCGCGGAATCAGGCGGACTGGACGGGAACGAAACGGGTGATGGAGTTGCTTGCGCAGAGCGGGGCGCCCCACTCGAACCGTCGGTACAGCCGGCGGCGAATAGCATCACGAGAGCTGAGGCCAGCACCGCAGTGCGAGACTTGAGTGGGCCGAATATGCGGTCTGGAAGCTGCCTACGTAACCCCTGGAAAGGGCTAGCAGGCATGAAGTTCCCCCCTGTGTCCGAATGGTCAATCGACTGGACAGCAACGAGGGATTCTACCCAGTTGGATGTGCAGTACGGGGAAACTTCCATGAGATTCGGCCACCCGCGAACTCATCACCGCGTACCCCTCGGCGGCAAGGCACCCCACGTCCGTACCTTCCAGGAATCGGCCCGGCTCCCCGGTGGACAGGGGCTGACTGGCCAGGCCGTACAGCAGGTCGTTGATCATTCGGGCGGCTGGGCCGTCTACTCCATTCCCTGCTGTGGCGCTACTTTCTTCTCAACTGGACTAGGCACGCGTGCGAACAACGGGGGCGAACGGGCAGATGAGCGGACAGTTAGGCCGTCGCAGTGCTGGAGGGCAACGTCGTTGGAGGATCAGTGGCGGCCTGATCGCCCGGCTCGTCGCGGCGACGGCCGTCGGCTCGCTCGCGGGTCTGGGAGTCTTCAGTCTCACGCAGGTGACCAGCCGCACCCTGTTCGTAGTCACGGGCGGTGTCGTGGGCGCCGTGACCGTCCTCGCGGTGCGGTGGTACCGGCGGCTCGCTCAACTCACCGAAGTGAAGGTCACGATCCCGCAGTTGAGCGAGCTCACATTCACCGTCAACAACGACTCCCGTCAGGTCGCCTGGCGCATGTTCGTCGAGACGGTGACCCGGGTCTCGACGCAGCCACTCGCCAGCGACGAGGGCGTTCTCCGGGAGGCGCTCACGTCGATCTACGGACTTTTCTCCACCGCGCGGGAGACGCTGAAGGCCGCCCGCCCCTCCGCCCCGGTCCCGGGCGAGCAGACGGTCGAATACCTCGCGATCACCATGCTGAACCGGGAGTTGAGGCCGTTCCTGTCCCAATGGCACCCACGGCTGCGGGAGTTCGAAAGGGCACACCCCGAAAGCCCGGAATCCGACTGGCCGGACAACGCCGCCTGCCGGGCCGAACTCCAGCGGGTGCAGCACGCCATCCACGACTACGCGATCGGATTCGCCCGCCTCGCCGGGGTCCGTGAACCCGAGCCCCTCGTGGTACATGTTCCCCTCCCCCGGGCCTCCGACGACAGACCCGAGGGGAGCCCGACCCCTGCGGCCGGAAACGGTCCGGCTGCGCGGTGACTGTCCCGGGGACAGGGACGGGGACGGGGAGGTGGGACGGTGAGTAGCAAGCGCAGTGGGGACGTCGACCACGAGGGCGAGGAAAGCGGCTACGACGCGTTCATCTCGTACAGCCATGTCTGGGACAGAGAAGTCGCGAAGGCCTTCCAGGACGCGCTGCAGAGCTTCGATCGCCCCTGGTACCGACCGAGGAGCCTCAAGCTGTTCCGGGACGAGACCAATCTCGCGGCAAGTCCCCACCTCTGGCAGGAGATCGAGGAAGGGCCTGTCCCACTCCCGGTGGCTGGTGGTGATGGCGAGCCCGTCGGCCGCCGCATCCCCGTGGGTACGGCGGGAGATCCGCTGGTGGCTCGCCCACCGGTCGGCCGAGACGCTGCTCATCGGCTGGACCGACGGCACGCTGGTCTGGGACTCGGACAGGGCGACGTTCGACTGGTCGCGGACGGACGCCCTGCCGCAGGAGGAGATGGACCAGGCATTCGACGCGGAACCCCGCTGGGTCGACCTGCGTTGGCTGCGCGGTCCGGAGCAAGCCAGTGCGGCTGACCCGCGCCTGGTCGAATGCGTCGCGGAATTCGTGGCGCCTTTGACGGGCAAGTCCAAGGACGAGTTGATCGGCGACCACGTACGGCTGCGCCGCCAGACGCGCCGTCTGGTGCAGGCGACAGTCTCGTTACTCACCGTGTTGCTGCTCCTCGCCATAGCCGGCGGCGTCACCGCGTACATCCAGCGCAACAGCGCACGCGCCCAGACCCTGGTCGCGCAGTCCCGTCAACTAGTGGCCGAGGCAGCGTCGATCAGAGACAGCCAACCCGACCTGGCACGCCAGTTGATGGTTCAGGCCTACCGGCTTGCGCCTACTGCCGAGGCAGTAGGCGCGCTTGTCGAGAGCCAGGCCATTCCCCGGGTGATCCGCGGTCGCGGTCCCGTCCGCGCGGCCGCGTACAGCAGCCGAGGGCTGCTGGCAATGGCCGACGGCACCGGCATCCGGCTCCTCGCCCCCGCGCGCGGGACACAGCCACTCTTCACGAAGTCCATCGAACGCCCAGTGACCGCAGTCGCGTTCAGTCCCGACGGCCGACTCCTTGCGCTCGGCGAGACCACAGGCAGAGTACGGCTGCTGGACGTGACGGACGGCAACACCCCCAGAACCTTGGGGGCGACGCCGGCGGTGGCCGGTCGCAAGGAGGTTCTTGTCCTCGCTCTTACCTCCGGGGGGCGGCTGTTCGTCATGACAGGGAAGGCCGGCGCAGTCCTCGACGTCTCGGATCCCGCTCGACCGAGGCCCCTCGATCGCCTGCCGGACTATCCGGTGGCAGTGAGCCCGAAGGGCGATCTGCTGGTCTCCGAGGAAAGAAGCAAGAAAGGCGAGTACCGGGGACGCCTGCAGCTGTGGACCATGCCGAACTCGGCTCGTCCGCGCCTGGTCACCACGGTCGCCTCAGCACCGCAGGTCGACCTCTCCGAAGCTCGACAACGTGCGCGGTTGAGCCCGAACGGCCACCTGCTCGCTGTCGCCGGCGACGACAGCCAGGTGCGGCTGTGGGATGTGGCAGACCCCGCCCGTCCGGTCGCAAGACCGAAGCTGTCCGGGCAAAGCCGCTTCGGTTTCCAGTCCGTAGCCTTCTCCCCCGACGAGAGCACCCTGGCGGCCGGGGACAGCGACGGCACCGTCGCCCTCTGGGATGTGTCCGACCCCGTACGCCCCCGATCCGGCGCCCGGCTGAGCAACCGCCCGACGACGGTCGGCGGTCTCTCCTTCAGCCCGGACGGGCAGACCCTGGCCTCGGTGGGCGTCGACGACGGCTTCGGCGTCACCAGTGACACGACCCTGCGGCTGTGGGCCGTGTCGGGGAGCGAGCGGACCTCCACGTCCACGACGCTGCCGACCGAGGGCATCTATCCGCCGGCCTTCGATCCGGACAGCCGCCTGCTGGCCGCGGGCGGTGAACCCACCACCGTGTGGCAGATCGGCGACGCCGGAGCGCCGCGTCGACTGGCAACGGTGGAGACGGTCGACCACGGGGGCCAGGCCACGGCCTTCAGGCACGGACGGACGCACGCTGTTCTCGGGAATGCCCCTGACAGCCTGGGACATGACCGACCCGGCGAACCCGCGTGACCTCACGCTCGCGGAGGCCCGCAAGGCCGGTGCGAGCAGGCTCGCCGTCAATCCCGTCCTTCCGTTGGTGGCCGCACGCGGTGCCCCCGGCGAATCGGTGCACGTATGGAACATCGGCGACAGGGCTCACCCCACCCTGCTCGGCACACTCGGCGACGCCGGTGCCGGTGCGGATCGCCAGGATCTGGCTTTCAGTCCGGACGGTGCGCTGCTGGCCGCGCCGGACGGGAATGCGGTACGCCTCTGGTGGGTCAGCCGGAACTCCCCGCCCAGGCCTGCGGGAGACCTGCCCAGGACGAAGGGGCGGGTGACGGCCCTTGCCTTCGGGCCGAAGGGCCGCACCCTGTTCGTCGGGGACGAGACCGGGACGATCAGCATCTGGGACGTAACGTGTCCCGGACAGCCGGATAGGCAGGGGGCCTCGGCCCGCCACACCGACGACATCACCGGGCTCGCCGTCCACCCCGACGGCGAACTCGCGGCCACCGGCGGTCTGGACGGCCGTATCCGCCTGTGGGACGTGCGGGATCAGACCCGTCCTGTCGAGGTGACCGCACTCAGCGACGGCAACCTCTACCCCGGCGCGAACGTGGGCTTCAGCCCGGACGGCCGCACGCTCGCGGTCAGCGGCACCACAGGCATGCGTCTGTGGACCGTGGACCCCACCGCCATCCTGCAGTGGCTGTGCGCGGAATCTCCGCCCATCACCCGCGAGCAGTGGGCGCAGTACCTTCCCGACCGGCCCTACGACCCGCCCTGCGCCTGACCTCGATACGGAGGAAACCGTGGCAATCTCCCAGCGCACCGGCTCGTTCACCGCGTTCTCGGCCTTCCTCGCGATCCTGCTGATGACCGGCGCCTGCGACGCACCGGCTCCGGGCCCCCGGGTCGAACCGTCGGCCGGTGGGTCCGAGGATCCGGGCCGTGGCCCCTCGTCCCCCTCCCCCACCGCCGCGTCGCCGGATGCGCCCCAGGTCGTCGGACCGGCGCCACGGGACTTGCACGACGTGGACTGGGCCGAGGTCCCCGTCCCGGGCGACTTCTGCGGAGTTCCGGGGCTCGTCCGATGGAACGCCGACGGCCAAGCCGTGGCCACGTCCCGGACCTGGGGCACAGTGCGTCTGATCCTCGGCCGCGAGGTCCAATACGGCGACACCGACGGCGACCAGCACGACGAGGCCGTCGTCTACGTCGGCTGCGACGACAACGGGGCCACACAGAACACCCAACTCGTGGCCAGTTACGTGGTGTTCGACCGGGTCGGAGACAACCTGGCTGCCATCGGCACGATCACTCCACAACAGAAGTCCGCCTCGTACACCACGGCCCTCGTACGAGCGGATTTCGAGCCAGGCCGGATCATCGTGCACGAGAAGTGGTACCGCCCCAACGACTCCCACTGCTGCCCCAGCGGTGACGCCACCACCTTCTGGAGCCGCGAGGGCAACCACTTGACACCGGGAGCGCCCCGCATCACCTCATGACAGGTTGTCTGCGATATCGAGTTGGACGAGCCGTCAACAGGTACACCACCAAGCCAAAGTCGATCACGCGCAGTGGCCCAGGAAGGCACGCCGCCGGTAGAGCGAGCAGCCCACAGCATTCACACGGGACTCCACACGCACGACCCTTCTCGCCTGGCGCGATTCGGTGGGCGCCCCAGACCTCAACATCAAGTTCGTGGAACGCCACGCTGTCGAGTTGACCAGACTCACTGAACGCATCAACACATTCACAGCGGCAGCACGGACGGCCCTGGGCGATGAAGAGGCGCCCCAGGCAGCCGTTGGCCGATGACCTCTAGTGCCCTGTCTGAGGCTCAAGGCCCCAACACTGGGCGTGCTGCCGACTGCGGGTGGCCACCCGCATCGCAGGGCGGGACGGCCACCAACTACGCCCAGGAGTTCCCGTAGGAGGTGCCGGCTGAGACAAAGGGCCGCCCGAAACCCGTTTGGTACGGCCGCACTTCCGACCTGCAGTCGACGCCCTCGTCACCCGAGGAACGACAACCGAACCTGCCGGTCGGCGTTGTCCCTGTTGGTGTCCACCAGGCACACCGACTGCCAAGTCCCCAGCTCCAACCGCCCGTTGACCACCGGAAGCGTCGCGTGGGGTGGGACCAGGGCCGGGAGGACGTGGTCGCGGCCGTGGCCCGGGGAGCCGTGGGCGTGTTGCCAGCGGTTGTCGGCGGGGAGGAGGGTGTGGAGGGCGGCGAGGAGGTCGTCGTCGCTGCCCGCGCCCGTCTCGATGACCGCGATGCCCGCGGTGGCGTGCGGCACGAAGATGTTCAGGAGCCCGTCGCGGCCGGCCGCAGCCTCGCCGAGAAAGCGTTCGCAGTCGCGGGTCAGGTCGACGACTCGTTCCGCGGGACCGGTCGTGACGTTCAGGACGTACGTGGTGAAGGAATCGGACATGGGGTCATCGTCGCGCAACCGGCGGCCGAGTGCCCGGTGGCGGCACCGTGGCGGCCACCTGTCGGGCGCGTACGTCCGTAGTACGAGACGCCGTTGACCGTACGTGGATCATCTCGCTACGTTCAGCGGCATGTTGCGTTCAGCCCTGCTCACCACGCGCGGTCACATCGACCTGCTGCGGGTGGCTTCCGCCGCCTGTCGTCGCGGCTGCTGACGCCTTTTCGTCACGCACTTCATTCTCTGTTTCACGCCTTCGCGCGCGTTTCTTTCGTGCCGGTCCGTCGGCGTTCCTTCTGAGCCCTCAGGGTCCTGAGCTCTGAGCCCTGAGGGCTCAGCTCTGGGCTCTGAGCTCTGAGCTCTGGGCTCTCGTTTCGGCCTGCCCAGTGTTCCCGTACGCCCGTGCCGGCTCAGTCTTCCGTTCCCTTCCCCGGAGCACCTCCATGAGCATCAGTCATGCCCCGCCGCCGAATGAAATTGCGGATATAGGCGGAACCTCCCCCTCAACCGCACCCCCACAGCCGCTCCCAGCACCCCTCCTCGAACCCCTCCCCTCCACCAGCACCACCCGCCACCGTGCCCGTGTTCCCCGTTGGCTGCGTCGGTTGTCCGGACCTCTGCTGCTGCTCCTCGCGTGGCAACTCGCCAGTGCCAGTGGGGTGTTGACGGCGGATGTGCTCGCCTCGCCCGGGACCATCGCCCGGGTCGGGCGGGATCTGATCGCCGACGGGTCGCTCACCTCCGCGATGGGGGTGTCGCTGCAGCGGGTCGCGCTCGGGGTGTTGCTCGGGGCCGTCGTCGGGACCGTACTCGCCTTGCTCTCCGGGCTTTTCCGGGCCGGGGAGGATCTTGTCGACGCGAGCGTGCAGATGCTGCGGACCGTGCCGTTCGTCGGGCTGATCCCGCTGTTCATCATCTGGTTCGGCATCGGCGAGGCGCCCAAGGTCGCGATCATCACGCTCGGTGTGACGTTCCCGCTGTATCTGAACGTGTACGCCGGGATCCGGGGCGTCGACGCGCAGTTGATCGAGGCCGGGCAGTCGCTCGGGCTTTCCCGTTGGGGGCTCGTGCGGCATGTCGTGCTGCCGGGGGCGCTGCCCGGGGCCATGACCGGGCTGCGGTTCTCGCTCGGCGTGGCGTGGCTGGCCCTTGTCTTCGCCGAGCAGGTCAACGCCGACTCCGGCATCGGCTTCCTGATGGTGCAGGCGCGGGACTTCCTGCGTACCGACGTGATCGTCGTCTGCCTGATCGTCTACGCGTTCCTCGGCCTGTTCGCCGACTTCGTCGTCCGTACCCTCGAAAGGCTGTTGCTGCAATGGCGACCGACGTTCACCGGGCAGTGAGCCCCGACCGAGCCGGGCAAGAAGAACCGGCCGCCGTACGCGTCCAGGGCCTGTCCCGTACGTTCGACGGGCGGCGGGTCGTCGACGGGCTCGAACTCACCGTGCGGTCAGGGGAGTTCGTGGCCCTGCTCGGGCGGAGCGGATGCGGGAAGTCGACCCTCCTGAAGATCCTCACCGGCCTCGACCGCGAGATCGAGGGCGCCGTCCTCGTACCGCGCCGCAAAGCCACCGCGTTCCAGGCGCCGCGGCTCATGCCCTGGAAGAAGGTCTGGCGGAACGTGCTCCTCGGGCTGCCGGGAAAACCCGAACGCGCCGTGGCGGAACGGGCGTTGGCCGAGGTCGGGCTCGACCACCGCGTCGACGCCTGGCCGAAGACGCTGTCCGGCGGCGAGGCGCAGCGGGCCTCCCTCGCGCGTGCCCTCGTACGCGAGCCCGATCTGCTGCTGCTCGACGAGCCGTTCGGGGCGCTCGACGCGCTCACCCGTATCAAGGCGCAGCGGCTGGTGGGCGAGCTGTGGCAGCAACGCGGCTGCGCGGTGCTGCTCGTCACGCATGACGTCGAGGAGGCCGTGCTGCTCGCCGACCGGGTGCTCGTCATGGACGACGGGGTGATCGCCCACGAGACGGAGATCGACCTGCCCCGGCCGCGCGACATCGCCGACCCCGGCTTCGCCGAGCTGCGCACCCACCTCCTCGACCACCTCGGCGTCGAGGCCCCGACCCCGGCCCCGGCCCCCGCGCACGCGCACGCCTCCGCTTCCGCCTCCGCCTGACGTCCCCCGCCTCTAGAACCTCGTACGCCTCAAGAACGGAACGAACCCATGTCACGACCCGCACGCCGCGCCCTCCTGCCCGCCGCTCTGCTCCTCCCCCTCTCGCTCCTCCTCTCCGGCTGCTCCGGGGCCTCCACCGCCGCCACCTCTGCGGGCGGTACGAGCGGGGGCGCCGTCGACGGAAAGGGTTCGCTGACGCTCAACGTCGGTGACCAGAAAGGGGGTTCGCGGGCTGTGCTCGCCGCCGCCGGGGAGTTGAAGGGCCTCGACTACAAGATCAAGTGGTCCACGTTCAGCTCGGGCCCACCGTTGCTCGAAGCGGTCAACGCGCAGGCCGTCGACCTCGGCGCCGTCGGCAACACCCCGCCGGTGTTCGCCGCCGGCGCCGGGTCGAAGATCACCGTGGTGGCTGCGACGCACGGCACCGCGTACGGGGAGACCGTGCTCGTGCCCAACGGTTCGCCCCTGAAGCGGCCCGAGCAGCTGAAGGGCAAGGCGGTCGCCGTCGCCCAAGGGAGTTCGGCGCACTTCCAGTTGGTGGCGTCGCTGAAGAAGGTCGGCCTGACGCTCGACGACGTGCAGGTGAAGTACCTGCAGCCGGCCGACGCGCTCGCCGCGTTCACCGGCGGCAAGGTGGACGCCTGGGCGGTGTGGGACCCGTACACCTCGCAGGTGCTCGAAGCGAAGCAGGGGCGGGTCCTCACCAACGGCCAGGGGGTGGTGAACGGGCTCAACTTCCAGGTGGCCGCGCCCCGTTCACTGAAGGACAAGAAGAAGACCCGGGCGATCGACGACTATCTGGAGCGGCTGCGGCGCGCCCAGGACTGGGTGTTCGAGCACCCCGAGGCGTGGGCAAAGGTGTGGGCGAAGGACACCGGACTGCCGTACGAGGTGGCGCTCGCCGCCGTGAAGCGGACCAACGGCACCCGGGTGCCGGTCGCCGTCGACGAGAACGTGGTGACGTCCGAGCAGGAGATCGTCGACACCTTCGCGAAGCTCAAGCTGATTCCGCGGCGCGTCACGTTCAAGGACTTCGTCGACGAGCGTTTCAACGGCGAACTGCCGCCCTCCACCACCCCCGCGCGCAGCTACAAGAACCAGGAAAAGGACTCCAAGTGACCGTTCACCTGCACTGGTTCCTGCCGACCGGCGGGGACGGACGGACCCTCGTCTACCGGCACGCCTACACCGACGGCGGCATCAAACGCGAGCGGATCACCCCCGTGAGCGGGGTGCGCGCGCCGGACATCGAGTATCTGGCGCAGATCGCGAAGGCGGCCGAACAGCTCGGTTTCGAGGCCGTGTTGACGCCCACCGGCACGTGGTGCGAGGACGCGTGGCTGACGACGGTCGCGCTCGCGCAGCACACCGAGCGGCTGAAGTTCCTGGTGGCGTTCCGCCCCGGGGTGATCTCGCCGGTGCTCGCCGCGCAGATGGCGGCCACCTACCAGCGGATCACGCGCGGACGGCTGCTCCTGAACGTGGTGACGGGCGGCGACTCGACCGAGCAGCGGCGCTTCGGCGACCACCTGGACCACGACCGGCGGTACGCGCGCACGGAAGAGTTCCTGTCCGTGGTGCGCGGGGTGTGGCAGGGGCGGCCCTTCGACTTCGCCGGGGAGCACTTCCAGGTGGAGGGCGGGCTCACCGCACTGCCGCCGGACCCGCTGCCGGAGATCTTCTTCGGGGGTTCGTCCGCTGCCGCGGGGCCGGTCGCCGCACGTCACAGCGATGTGTATCTGACCTGGGGCGAACCGCCGGCCGCGGTCAAGGAGAAGATCGACTGGATCCGCGGCCTCGCGGAGGCGGAGGGGCGCACGGTCCGCTTCGGCATCCGCCTGCACAGCATCTCCCGCGACTCCTCCGCCGAGGCGTGGCGTACGGCGAACCGGCTCCTGGACGACCTGGATCCGGAGACGGTCGCGGCGGCCCAACAGGCCCTGGGCAGAAGCGAGTCGGTGGGCCAGCAGCGGATGCTGGCGCTGCACGGCGGCTCGCGGGACGAGCTGGAGATCGCGCCGAACCTGTGGGCGGGCGTGGGCCTGGTGCGCGGCGGCGCGGGCACCGCACTCGTCGGCAGCCACGCCGAGGTGGCCGACCGGATCGAGGAGTACCACTCCCTCGGCGTGGACCACTTCGTCCTCTCGGGCTATCCGCATCTGGAGGAGGCGTACTGGTTCGGCGAGGGCGTCATCTCCGAGCTCGCCGGGCGCGGCCTGCTGCCGCGCGTGCCCGCGTCGCCGCTGCTCGGAGTGCCCGCGGCGAACGGGCGGCCCGCCTCGGCTCCCGGCGGCGCGCCGCTTCTGGTGGCGGGCGGGCGCTGAGGGTGTGCGGTCGGGGCGGGCCACCGAGCGCTTCCCGTTTCCGGGAAGATTCCCGCCCCCTCCCGAGTTAGTAGAAGCGTGAACGATTTCGAGGTACGCGGAGCGACGGACGCGGTACGGAACGTGCAGGTCGTAGTGGTGGGCGCGGGGCAGGCCGGACTGTCCGCCGCCCACCATCTGCGGCGCAACGGATTCGAGCCCGACCGTGACTTCGTCGTCCTCGACCACGCCCCGCGCCCGGGTGGCGCCTGGCAGTTCCGCTGGCCGAGCCTGACGTACGGCCGCGTCCACGGCATGCACGCCCTGCCCGGCATGGAGCTGACCGGCGCCGACCCGAGCCGGCCGTCGTCCGAGGTGATCGGCGAGTACTTCACGGCCTACGAGGAGACCTTCGACCTGCGCGTGCACCGCCCCGTCGATGTGCACGCGGTCCGGGAGGGCGAGGACGGGCTGCTCCTCGTGGAGAGCTCGGAGGGCACATTCGCGACGCGGGCACTGATCAATGCGACCGGCACCTGGGACCGGCCGTTCTGGCCGCGCTACCCGGGACAGGAACTGTTCCGCGGCCGGCAGCTGCACACCGCGCAGTACCCGGGTCCGCAGGAGTTCGCCGGGCAGCGTGTGATCGTCGTGGGCGGCGGCACCTCCGCCGTACAGCATCTGCTGGAGATCGCGCCGCTCGCGGCGGACACGACGTGGGTGACGCGGCGCGAACCGGTGTTCCGCGACGGCGAGTTCGGCGAGGACCAGGGGCGGGCCGCGGTGGCGCTCGTGGAGGAGCGGGTCCGCGAAGGGCTGCCGCCGCGCAGCGTGGTCTCGGTGACGGGCCTCCCCCTGAACGAGGCGGTACGCAGGGGCCGGGCCGACGGAACCCTGGACCGCCTTCCGATGTTCGACCGGATCACCGCGGACGGGGTGGCCTGGGACGACGGGCGCGAGGTGGCGGCCGACGTGATCCTCTGGGCGACCGGGTTCCGCCCGGTCATCGACCACCTGGCGCCGCTACGGCTGCGCGAGCCGGGCGGCGGCATCCGCCTCGAAGGGACGCGCGCGGCCCGCGACCCCCGGGTGCATCTGGTCGGGTACGGCCCCTCCGCCAGCACGATCGGCGCGAACCGCGCAGGGCGGGCGGCTGTGCGGGAGATCCGGCAACTCCTGGATGGGGAGCGGGAGTTGCGGGTCGCTGCCCGCTGAACCACCGCCCCTGTCCTGCGCCCTGTTCAGCCGGCGGCGTTCGCGTTCGTCTTCGGCGCCTGCTCGCGCTCCTTCGGCTGCTGCGCGCCCTCGGACTGGCGGTCGCGGTTGAACTCCCGGTTGAACTCCTCGACGTTGCTGCGGTGTTGCTGGTAGTCGACCGTGAACCGGGTGTCGCCGGGCTTCACCGTGACGAAGTACAGCCAGTCACCTTCCGTCGGCGCGAGCGCCGCTTCGAGCGCCTCCTGCCCGGGGTTGGCGATGGGTGTCGGCGGCAGCCCGGTCTTCTCGTACGTGTTGTACGGGCTCTTGAGCTTCGTGTCCGCGTTCTTCGTGTCGAGGGTGGAGCGGTTCAGGGCGTAGTTGAGGGTGGAGTCCATCTGCAGAGGCATGCCGCGGTCGAGCCTGTTGTAGACGACGCGGGCGACCTTGGCCATGTCCTTCTTGGTGTCGGCCTCGGCCTGGACGATGCTCGCGATCGTGACCAGCTGATAGACGGAGACGGCGTTGCGGTCGGCGCCCGCCGTGACGCTGCCTGCGCCGAACTTCTTGTTGGCCGTGTCCACCATGTAGGCGAGCACCGACTTCGGGGTGGACTTCCCGCCGATCGGATACGTGGCGGGGAAGAGGTAGCCCTCAGGATTGCCACCGGACTCCCCCGGCAGCTTCAGGCCCGAGGATCCGGCGACCTTCTTCGTGGTGCCCTTCTCCACGCCGAGGGCCTTGTCCACCGCCTCGTAGACCTGGCCGGCACGCCAGCCCTCGGGGACGAGCAGGGTGTCCGGGCGGTCGTCGCCGCGGTTCAGGAGCAGGGGCACCGCCACAGCCGTGCCGATCACGAGGGCGCCTGTCACAAGGAGCGCGACCCGGCCACGGCGGGTCAGCCGGATCTTGCCCTGGCGCGGAGTCTTGTTCACCATGTCGGCACGGTACCCCGAGAGTTATGACAATCTGGGCATATCTGACATATCTTCAGCCCGGAGTCCACCCGTGCGCGGGTGTTGGCGCGAGGCCTCCACTCGGGCTCCGCTCGGGCTCCTCCTCGGACTTCCCCCGGTCCCCCCTCAACGTCGCCGCCGACTCGTGGTGGGAGGCGGGCGGCTCGATTCTGGCGTCCTTTCGGACCAGGGCCGCGTACCGGCCGTTCTCCTCCATCAGCGCCTCGTGCGTGCCGCGTTCGGCTATGCAGCCGGAGTCGAGCACGAGGATCTGCTCTGCGGAGCGGACCGTGGAGAGCCGGTGGGCGATGGTGATGCTGGTGCGGTTGGCGGAGAGGGCGTCGATCGCCTGCTGCACCGCGTGTTCGGTCCGGGTGTCGAGGGCGCTGGTGGCCTCGTCGAGGATGAGCACCGGTGGGTCGCGCAGGATCGTGCGGGCGATGGCGAGGCGCTGCTTCTCGCCTCCGGAGAACCGGTGGCCGCGCTCGCCCACGACCGTGTCGTACCCCTCGGGCAGCGAGGCGATGTGGTCGTGGATCTGGGCCGCGCGGGCCGCCTCGTGCAGCTCCTCGTCGGTGGCGTCGGGCTTCGCGAAGCGCAGGTTGTCGGCGACGGAGGCGTGGAAGAGGTACGTCTCCTGGGAGACGACGCCGACCGCGCGGGCGAGGGTGTCGAAGTCGAGGTCGCGCACGTCGACCCCGTCGAGGGTGACGCGGCCGCCGGTCACGTCGTACAGGCGCGGCACGAGGTGGCTGAGCGTCGACTTGCCGGAGCCGGTGGGACCGACGACGGCGAGGCTGCCGCCGGCGGGGAGGGTCAGGTCGACGCCGTCGAGCACGGGCGCACGGACGGAACCGCCTGCCGTTCCTTCATCTCCTTCGGCGCCATCGGCGTCGTACCGGAACTGCACGTTCTCGAACCGGACTTCACCCTTGACCGTGTCGAGACGGACGGGCTCGGCGGGCTCCTCGATATCCACGGGCAGGTCGAGGTACTCGAAGATGCGCTGGAACAGGGCGAGGGAGGTCTGGATCTGCACGCCGGTGGAGAGCAGGCTCACCGTCGGCCGGAAGAGGCCCTGTTGGAGCGAGACGAACGCGACGAGCGTGCCGAGGGAGATCGACGGGCCGCCGAAGTGCAGCGCCAGGCCCGCTGCCCAGTAGATGACGGCGGGCATCGCGGCCATGACGATGCCGATCACGGACATCCGCCAGCGGCCCGCCATGCTGGAGCGGACCTCCAGGTCGATGAGGCGCTCGGACTCGGTGGCGAAGTTGCGCGTGAGGGAGTCGCCGCGGCCCATCGTGCGGCCGAGCAGAATTCCGCTGACGGAGAGCGACTCGGTGACCGTGGCGGCCATCGCGGCCATCTGCTTCTGCCGCTGCGTGGCGATCTTCTTGCGCTCGCGGCCGACGCGGCGGCTTATCCACACGAACAGGGGTAGCAGGGCGAGCGAGACGACCGTCAGACGCCAGTCGAGGGCGAGCATCGCGACGACCGTCGCGACGACGCTGGTGAGGTTGGAGACCAGGGAGGTCGCGGTCGAGGTCACCGTCGCCTGCATGCCGCCGATGTCGTTGGCGATGCGGGACTGGACCTCGCCCGTGCGGGTCCTGGTGAAGAAGGCGAGCGACATGCGCTGCAGGCGGCCGTAGACCGCCGTACGCAGATCGTGCATGACGCGCTGGCCGACCGTCGTGGAGATCAGCGTCTGCAGCACGCCGAAGACGCTGGTGACGACCGCGCTGAGGATCATGCCGAGCGCGAGCAGGCTGAGCAGCCCCGTACGCCCCTCGGGGATCGCCGTGTCCAGGATCTCCTTGAGCAGGAACGGCGTCGCGACGGAGACGAGCGAGGATGCGGCGACGAGCAGCCCGACGAGGGCGAGCCGGCCGCGATACGGACGGAAGAGCCGCAGGATGCGGCGGAGCTGGCGGGGCTGGTCGGGATCGGGGGGTGGTGGCGTCCAGCCGGAGTCTTCGGGGCGCATGAGCCTCCTGAGATCGAGTCCACGATGACGAGGTGAGCCTAGCTCATTGTTACCCCTATTCACAATGAGCCTTGTCCTGTTACGCTGCGTTCATGACCTCAGCGGCCTCGACCTCGCCCGACCCGGACGGCCTCCTCGCCGACCACCTCCTCCGCCTGGCGCGCAGACTGCACCGTGCGCAGAAGCGCCACCTCGAACCGGTCGGCCTGACCCCCGGCGAGTCCCGGCTGCTCCGCCTGGTCGCTCACCACGAGTCACCGCCTCGCATGGGCGACCTGGCCCAGGGCCTCGAGGTGGTGCCCCGCGCCGTGACGACGCTGGTCGACGGACTCGAGACGGCCGGCTGCGTGCGCCGGGCCCCCGACCCGGAGAACCGGCGCGTGACCCGCATCGAGCTGACCCCCGAGGGGCACAAGACCCTGCGGACGCTGCGCGACGCGCGCCGGGCCGCCGCAGAGGACATCCTGGCTCCATTGACCGCCGGTCAGCGCGAGGTGCTCGGCGGGCTGCTCACCACCCTGATCGAAGATCCGGGCGGGTGCGACAGACACGGCTGAGATTCACGGCCGAGGGAAAGCGGACGACGACGTCGAGGAGGCGCTCATGCCCCTGCTGGAGCCCAACGCGGACGCCCTGCGGCCCACGGTGCGCGAGCCCGTGCCGGCCCCGGACCGCGTGCCGGACCGGCAGGCCGGCGGCACCCCCGAGCCGCTCAGGAGCGACCTGATCGCCCTGCTCGGCTCTGACAAGGTGCTGCACAAGGTCTCCGACCTGGTGCGCTATGCCTCGGACGCCAGCCCCTACCGCTTCACCCCCCAGGTCGTGGTCGTCGCCGAGGACATCGACGACATCTCGACGGTCCTCTCGTACGCGCACGGAAAAAGCCGCGAGGTCGTCTTCCGAGCAGCCGGGACCAGTCTCAACGGGCAGGCGCAGGGCGAGGACATCCTCGTCGACGTGCGCCGGCACTGGGCGGGGATCGAGGTGCTCGACGACGGGGCGCGGGCCAGGATCGGTCCCGGCACGACCGTCGTGCGCGCCAACGCCACGCTCGCCCGGCACGGCCGGGTGCTCGGGCCCGACCCGGCGAGCGCGATCGCCTGCACGCTAGGCGGGGTCGTCGCCAACAACGCCTCGGGCATGACGGCCGGCACGACCCGCAACTCGTACCGCACGCTCGCCTCGCTGACGTTCGTGCTGCCGTCCGGGACAGTCGTCGACACCGCGGAGGCCGATGCGGACGAGCTGCTCGCGCACGCCGAACCCGCGCTCTGCGAAGGCCTGTCGGCGCTCAAGGCGGAGATCGAGGCGGACCCGGAACTCGTCGCCCGCATCCGCGCCAAGTACGAGATCAAGAACACCAACGGCTACCGCCTGGACGCGTTCCTCGACGGGGCGACGCCGGTGGAGATCCTGCGCGGCCTGATGGTCGGCTCCGAGGGCACGTTCGGGTTCATCGCGGAGACGGTCTTCGACACGCTGCCCCTCGACCGGCTCGTCTCCAGCGCCCTGCTGTTCTTCCCCTCGCTGCCCGCCGCCGCGGCCGCCGTGCCGAAGTTCAACGAGGCCGGCGCGCTCGCCGTGGAGCTGATGGACGGCAACACGCTGCGCGCCTCCGTGAGCGTCGCGGGCGTCCCCGCCGACTGGGCCGACCTGCCGAAGGACACCACGGCCCTGCTCGTGGAGTTCCGCGCACCCGACGAGGAGCGGCAACTCGCGTACGAGGAAAGGGCCGCCGAGGTCTTGGAAGGGCTCCAACTCGTCGCGCCGGTCGACTCGGTTACCAACGCGTTCACCCGGGACGCGAAGGCGATCGCCGGGTACTGGAAGGCGCGCAAGGCGTTCGTCACCGCCGTCGGCGGATCCCGCCCCTCCGGTACGACGCTGATCACCGAGGACTTCGCCGTGCCGCCCGCCAAGCTCGCCGACGCCTGCTCCGCGCTCCTCGACCTGCAGACGCGGCACGGCTTCGACGCGGCTGTCGCCGGGCACGCCGCCCACGGCAACCTGCACTTCCTGCTCGCCTTCGACGCGGGCAAGCCCGCGGACGTCGAGCGGTACGCGGCGTTCATGGACGAGTTCTGCACACTGACCGTGCAGCGGTTCGACGGCTCCCTGAAGGCCGAGCACGCCACCGGACGCAACATCGCACCGTTCCTGGAGCTGGAGTGGGGCGCCAAGGCCACCGAGCTGATGTGGCGTACCAAGCAAGTCATCGACCCGGACGGGGTGTTGGCGCCGCGTATCGTCCTGGACCGCGACCCGAAGGCCCATCTGCGCGGCCTCAAGACCATTCCGCAGGTCGAGGCGATCGCCGATCCGTGCATCGAGTGCGGCTTCTGCGAGCCGACCTGCCCCAGCCACGACGTGACGACCACACCGCGCCAACGCATCGTGCTGCGCCGCGAGATGATGCGGCAGTCCCCCGGCTCCCCGGTCGAGGACGGCCTGGTGGAGGCATACGGCTATGACGCCGTCGACACCTGCGCCGGCGACTCCACCTGCAAGCTGGCCTGCCCCGTCGGCATCGACACGGGCATGCTGATGAAGGACTTCCGGCACGCCCGGCACTCCCCGCGCGAGGAGCGGATCGCCGCGCTCGCCGCCCGCAACTTCAAGCTGGTCGAGGCCTCCGCGCGGCTCGCCGTGGCCGCCGCCGACAAGATCGGCGACCGGCTCCTGACGTCGGTGACACGCACCGCCCGCAGGGCCGTACACCCCGATCTGGTACCGGAGTGGCTCCCCGAGATCCCCGGCCCCGCCGCCCGCAGACTCCCCACCACGTCCCGCGTGGGCGCCGCCGCCGTCTACTACCCTGCGTGCGTCAACCGCATCTTCGGCGGCCCTGAGGAAGAACTCTCGCTCGCGCAGTCCGTGGTGGCCGTGTCCGCCCGCGCGGGCAAGCCGGTGTGGATCCCGGACGACGTGACCGGCACATGCTGCGCGACGATCTGGCACTCCAAGGGGTACGAGGCGGGCAACCGCGTGATGGCCAACCGCATCGTCGAGGCCGCCTGGGGCTGGACTGCCGGCGGACGCCTGCCACTCGTCGTCGACGCCTCGTCCTGCACGCTCGGCATCGCACACGAGGTCGTGCCGTATCTCTCCGACGACAACCGGGAGTTGCACGCGGAGCTGACCGTAGTCGACTCCCTCGTCTGGGCGGCCGAGGAACTCCTTCCGCACTTGACGGTTCTCCGCACGGTCGGTTCGGCCGTCGTGCACACGACGTGCTCGATGCGGCACCTCAGCGACGGCGACCAGCTGCGGCAACTCGCCGAGGCCTGCGCCGACGAGGTCGCCACCCCGGACGACGAGGCCTGCTGCGGCTTCGCCGGAGACCGCGGCATGCTCCACGAGGAACTCACCCGCGCAGCCACGGCCCGCGAGGCGGCCGAGGTCACGTCGCGCCCGTACGACGCGCATCTCTCGGCCAACCGGATGTGCGAGGTGGGCATGGACCATGCGACGGGGCGGAGCTACCACTCGGTGTTGATCGAGTTGGAGCGGGCTACTCGGCCTTGAGGGGTTGGGGGGTTGGGGGGTTGGGGGGTTGGGGGGTTGGGGGGGGAGGGGGTTAGGGGGCGAGGTGGGCTTGGGGGCTGGGGGCCTTCCGGGGGCACCGCAGTGAGTTCAGGGGGTAGGCGTTCGCGGGCTCCAGCCTCAACACAGCCCGGTCGCGGGCCTGTACGTGCCCTTTCGGCACTTCGACGTTCGGCAGAGCTCCCGCACGGCTGTTGACGTAGCGCTGCGCGACGGCGAGCGCTGAGCACGGCTCCGGTCGGCTCTGCCTGCGCCATGGCCGGTCGAGGCTGAGGCCGAGGTCGAGGCGAGTCTCTCCAACCAGCGGCTGAGGGTCGGCGGAATCAGGGAGTCCAAGTCTGCCCGCGAGAAGTCCAAATCCCCGTCCCTTTCGGTCCCTTGTGCACCAGGTGATCTTCCGGACAAGGTGGCGTCGCCGTTGCTTCACCCACGTACCACCGACGCGTACGGAGGTCCCATGCACGACGACAACTCCCCGCAGCAGTCCGAGGGTTCGGTCGGCGAGACGGCCGCGAGTCCCGGCCAGGACAGCTCCGGTGTGTCCCGTAGAGCCATGATGCGCAATGCCGGGATCGCCGGTGTGGGCCTGGGGCTCGCCGGGTTCACCGGGGGCGCCGCGCACGCGAACCCCGCTGCCGCGACCACGCCCGCACAGGCCACCGCGGCCGCCGAAGCCCCTCCCCGGCAGGGCGAGACCATGATCGGGGTGCCGTTCGAGAAGCGGTCGACGGTACGGGTCGGGATCATCGGACTCGGCAACCGCGGCGGCAGCATGATCGACCTCTTCCTCGCATTGCCGCAGGTCAGCGTTGTGGCGCTGTGCGATCCGGTCAAGGAGAAGACCGCGGCCGCCGCGAAGAAGGTCACCGACGCGGGCCAGCCCGCCCCGGCCACGTACACCAAGGGCGAGAGCGACTACGAGAACCTCTGCAAGCGCAGCGACCTGGACTTCGTGTACGTCGCGACGCCCTGGGACTTCCACTTCGAGATGGCCAAGACGGCGATGCTGAACGGCAAGCACGTCGGCGTGGAATGTCCCATCGCGCTCGAACTCGACCAGCTGTGGGAGCTGGTGGACCTCTCGGAGCGCACCCGCAAGCACTGCATGCAGCTGGAGAACTGCTGCTACGGCAAGAACGAGATGCGGGTCCTGCGCATGGCGCACGCCGGGCTCTTCGGTGAACTCCTGCACGGCGCGGGCGCGTACAACCATGACCTGCGCGGCCTGATGTTCGACCCGGACTACTACGAAGGTCCGTGGCGGCGGCTCTGGCACACGCGGCTGCTCGGCGACCTGTACCCGAACCACGGTTTCGGTCCGGTCTCCAACTACATGGACGTGAACCGCGGCGACCGCGTCACGCACATCTCCAGCTTCGGCACCCCGGCGCTCGGCCTCGCCGAGTACCGCAAGGCGAACATGCCGCCGGGCGACCCGAGTTGGAAGGAGACGTACATCGAGTCCGACCGCACGATCAGCCTCGTGCAGACGGAGAAGGGCCGCGTCATTCGGCTCGAGCACGATGTGTCGACACCCCACCCGTACTCGCGTATCAACAGCCTCGGCGGTACGAAGGGTGTCTTCGAGGACTACCCGTCGCGGATCTACCTGGAGCCCGGCCACACCGACGACAAGTGGCACGACTTCGCCGAGTTCGCCGACTGGGACCACTGGCTGTGGAAGGAGCACTCCAACCCGCCCGGCGGGCACGGCGGCATGGACTACATCATGGTGTTCCGCCTGATGCAGTGCATGCAGCTCGGTCTCGTACCGGACTTCGACGTGTACGACGCGGTGACCTGGACGGCTCCGGTGCCGCTGAGCCACGCCTCCATCAAGGCGAAGGGCGCGCCGCAGGCGATACCGGACTTCACACGCGGGCTGTGGAACAAGGCCCGTCCGGGGGTGGACTCGGAGAAGCCTGCAGGGTGAGCTGAGGCAGGGTTCGCGTGGTGTGGTCCGGCCCTCCTGCAGTAGAGCCGGACCACACCACGCCGGGCTCAACTCACTTTCGGCGCGGGGTCGTTGTCTGCGGCGGAGGTTGCGGCTATTCCGGTCCGTGTTCCGGTTCCGATCCCTGCTCCATCCCCTGTTCCTGTTCCGGCTGTGGACAGAGCGAGGGCTTCGGTCTTCGAGGACTTCGGCGCGCCCTCGTACTCCTCCCTCTCCTCCTCCTTCTCCTCCTCCGGGACGAACGCGATCTCGCCCGACAGCACCTTCTTCGCCTTGCCCCTGTCGAGCGCGCCCTCCCAACGGGACACCGCGAACACGGCCACACAGTTGCCGAGCAGGTTCACGGAGACCCGCATCGCGTCCATGATCCGGTCGACGCCGAGCAGCAGCGCGACGGCTCCGGCGGGGATGACGCCGAGCGCGGACGCGGTGGCCGAAAGCGCCAGAAACGCGGAACCGGGAACTCCGGCCATGCCCTTGCTCGTCAGCATCAACACCAGGACCACAGTGATCTGTTGACCGAGCGACAGGTCCACGCCCACGGCCTGAGCGATGAACAACGTGCCGATCGACAGGTAGATCGAGGCCCCGTCGAGGTTGAACGAATAGCCGGTGGGCAGCACGAGGCCCACGGCGTCGTCACGGCAGCCCGCCTGGCGGAGCTTCTGCATCATGCGCGGCATGACGGTCTCGCTGGACGCGGTGCCGAGCGCGAGCAGCAGCTCCTCGCGGGTGTAGCGGATGAACTTCCACAGGCTCAGCCCGGTGACCACCTTGAGCGCGACCCCGAGCAGGAGAAGGAAGATCAAGGCGACCGCGTAGCAGATGCCGATGAGCTTGCCGTACGTGGAGAGCGCGCCGAGGCCGTACTCCCCCACGAGGTGCGCGGTCGCGCCGAACACGGCGAGCGGGGCCAGCTTCATGATGAAGCCGACGACCGCGAAGACGACCTCCTGGGCCTGCTCGATGGCGGGCAGGATCGCGGGCACCTTGGTGTTGCCGAGGTGCAGCAGCGCCGCGCCCACCAGGCAGGCCAGGACGAGGACTTGGAGCAGGGAGTTCTCCGCGAACGCACCGACCGCGCTGTCCGGCAGCGAGTGCAGGATGAACTCCGAGGTGGACGGCAGCTCGCCGCCACCGGTCTTCTCGTCGACGGCGGACGCGTCGAGAGAAGCGGGGTCGACATTCATGCCGAAGCCGGGTCGCCCGAGGTTGCCGGCGACCAGCCCGACGACCAGGGCGATGGTGGTGGCGACCTCGAACCAGATCAGGGCCTTGAGCCCGATCCGGCCGAAGGCCTTGAGGTCACCGGCCTTGGTGATGCCGGCGACGACCACGCAGAACACGAGCGGGGCGATCATCGCCTTGATGAGCCGTACGAAGCCGTCGCCGAGCGGTTGGACGGCGGTGGCCACCTCGGGCCACAGGCGTCCGACGAGGACTCCGATCACAAGAGCGCAGGCGACCTGCGCGAACAATGAGGTACGCAACAAGCGTGCGACGCGTCGCGGTAGGGACGGTACGGACTGCGGCACGGGCACTCCTCCGAAGTTACTTCTGGTATACGGAAAGTAATTTCCGCGAAGCGCACTCTTGCTGACAGATGTCAGGGAAGAAAAGACGTCCGTGTCAGATCCGCGTAAAGATTGGATCTTGCTACAACGCCCGCCGGTGTGAGCACCCTTTTGTGGCGGCCTCGGTGGCGCGATCAGCCTTAGTGGCATGAATTGTCGCCCTGGCGATAGGTGTTGCGAATGCACTATCGGCCAGCGCTATCGGTCGGCACTGTCGGCCGGCTCTAAAGGTCCCGCGTATCTCAGGCCGCGCCGAGGTGACCCTTGTCGCCCATGACGATCACCGGGTGGGACTCGGGGTCCAGCTCCTGCAGCAGGTACTCCATCGCCGACTTGGACACGCTCACGCAGCCCGACGTGCCGCTGCCATGGTCGAGGTGCAGCCAGATGTAGCCGCCCTTGGACTGCCCCTGCGGTCGGCTCGGGTCGTTGGGCGGGGTACCCGGGACTCGGTTGTAGTCGATGGCGATCACATGGTCGAAGTCGTGCCAGTACGTCTTGGGCCAGGCACGGGACGCCTGAAAAGCGGGCGAGTGCGTGTACGGAAGGCGGGCGTCCGGCGCGGCGAGCACACCGCCCGCGTCGCTCAACGTGAACACCCCGACGGGGCTGCGCTTGTCGCCCTCCCGGTGATCGGCGGTCCAGCCCCGCTTGCCGTTGTGCGCGGGCCAACTGCGGGTGCGGTCCCAGGTTTTGCCGTGCTTCTCGTACAGGAACACCGTGGAGTCCGGCGAGTCCTCTCCCTCGCCCCGGACCACCAGGGCCTGGCGTGCCTGTTCGGGGATGCGGCTGTGCAGGGCGTTGCCGACGTCCGGGAGGCGTCGCAGGTTCTGGGTGCGCTGCTTCACACCGTTCGCGGCGTTCCCGGCCGAGCCACTGCCGGGCTTCCCGGGTGCCCCGTTCCCGTTCTTCGTTGATGCGGTGCCACCGGCTTTGCCGCCCGAACTCCCGCTCTCCGTCGCACCGCAGGACGTGAGGGCTGTCAGCGCGAGCAGCGTCGCGAGAGCCGTCCCGAAAACCGTCCGCCCCCTGAGCGTCCCCGATATGCGCATACGCCCCATCGTCGCACCCGGCACCACCAGCCCGGCCTGTACGGACCCCGCCGACAGGAGGAATGACCGGTTCTTTGCACGCAGACGGAAAACCGTTTGCCTCGGGTGCCGTTTCGGAGTCAGCCTTGCGAGGTTTCCCCCGATTCCTCAGCCTCACCCAGCACAGCAGGCGCTTACTCCAATTCTTCAACCCTCTCCCCTCTCCCCCGTCAACTCCTCGGCTCCTCAACCGCATTCAGCACCGCGGCTCCTCCGCAGCGCGCCGACCGACCTCTGGGACGTCATGCAGATCAGCGATCTTCCGTACGCCGACCCGGGTGTGCCCGACGCCCGCTCGGGCCCACGGTTCCTGTGGTGGCTCGGACGCAACCAACTGGGCGGCCAACTCAAGGCGCTCGCCTGGGGCCTGTTGCACTTCGTCGCCGTCATGACCCTGCCGTACGGGGTGGGTCTCGCCGTCCAGGCCGTCGTCGAGCGGTCCGGAACGCGTCTCGCCCTGGCCGGGGTCATGCTCGTCGTGTCCGGGATCGGCATCGCACTCGGCGACACCATGCTGCACCGCACCGCCGTCACCAACTGGATCACCGCCGCCGCCCGCGTACAGCAGCTCCTCGCCCGCAGGACCGCCCACTTGGGGTCGGCTCTGACGCGTCGGGTCGCCGCCGGCGAGGTGGTCGCGGTGTCGACGGGCGACGTGGAGAAGATCGGCTGGTTCGTGGAGGCCGTCTCCCGGTTCACGGCTGCGGCGCTGACGGTCGTCGTGGTGTGCGTGGGGCTCGTCGTGTACCAGCCCGACCTCGGGCTCGTCGTAGCCGTGGGCGTGCCACTCGTCGGCCTCGGCGTCCTGCCGTTGCTGCCGCGCGCCACCCGGCTCGCGGACGCCCAGCGCGAGAAGGCGGGCAAGGCCACCGAACTCGCCTCGGACACGGTCGCCGGACTGCGCGTGCTGCGTGGCATCGGCGGCGAGGAACTCTTCCTCGACCGCTACCGTCGCGCCTCCCAGGACGTGCGCCGCGCGGCCGTGCGCAGCGCGCGCATGTGGTCCCTCATCACCGCTGTACAAGTTCTGCTCCCTGGTCTGCTGCTCATCGCCGTGGTCTGGCACGGCCTCGGTCTGGTCCGGGACGGCCACGTCGCGGTCGGCGAACTCGTCACCGTCTACAGCGCGGTGATGCTTCTGGGCTATCCGCTTCGTCACTTCGAAGAGATCGCGATGGCGTACTCCTTCTCCCGCCCGTCGGCCAAGCGCGCGGCACGAGTTCTCTCGCTCCAGCGGGACTCTTCGGTGGGGGCGGAGGTCACGGATGGCTCGGGTGACTCAGGCGACTCAGCCGGCTCGGGTGACTCGGCTGGCTCGGGTGACTCGGCTGGCTCGGGCTCTGGGGAAAGTTCGGGTTCGGGGTCAACTTCGGGATCGGGATCAACTTCGGGATCGGGATCAACTTCGGGATCGGGTGTCGGCTCAGTCGGGGCTCCCGTCCGTGCGACCGGTGACCTCTACGACCCGGTGACCGGGCTGCTCGCCCCGGAGGGTCGTCTCACGGCCGTGGTCTGCGGCGACCCCGACGAGGCCGGCCGGCTCGCCGAACGGCTCGGCGGACACGCCCCGCTGGACACCCCCGTCCCTTCGGTGCGCCTCGGCGACACCCAGCTCGACGCCCTTCCCCTCGACGCCGCCCGCGCCGCCGTCCTCGTGCAGGACAAAGACCCGGTGCTGCTCTCCGGAACCCTGCGCGAGCTCCTCGACGTGCCCGCCTCCGGACAGGTCGCCGTGGCAGACGCCCTGGCCGCGGCCGAGTGCGCCGACGTGCTGGACGCCCTTGCGCAGAACTCGGTGGACGACGACCCGATGGAAGCGCCGATCACCGAACGCGGCCGGTCGCTCTCCGGCGGCCAGCGCCAACGCCTGGCCCTCGCCCGGTCCTTGGTGACCGACCCGGAGGTCCTCGTACTGGACGAGCCGACGTCCGCCGTGGACTCGCACACCGAGGCACGCATCGCGGACGGGCTGCGCGCCCTCCGTCGAGGCCGCACCACCGTCGTGTGCACGTCGTCCCCGCTGCTCCTGGACCGGGCCGAGCGTGTGGTGTTCGTCCACGAAGGCGAGGTCGCGGCGGTCGGCGTGCACCGCGAACTCGTCCACACCCAGCCCCGCTACCGCGCAGTCGTGACCCGGGAGACGGAACAGGAACAGCAGCACCGCACCGGCAACGGATCGGGCGGCCCGGACGGGTCCGGCGACAAGACCGCAGCCCGGGTCGGCACCACCGGCCTCGGCATCGAGATCGGCATCGAGGAGACAGCATGATCGGCCTGGCGCCGCCGGAGTACGACCCGGCGGCTCCCCGCACCACGGAGACGCTGCCGGTGGGCAGCCCCGCGACGGTACGGGCGTACGTGCGTGAACTGCTCGCTCGGCACCGCAAAGCCTTCGCTCTGCTGATCGGCGTCAACGCGGTCGCCGTGATCTCGTCCATGGTCGGTCCCACCCTCCTCGGTGATCTTGTGCAGGATGCCGCCGACGGTGCCCGCGACCTCCAACTGGGCCGTGCCGTCGCGCTGTTCGTGGTTGCGCTGGTCCTGCAGGCCGTCTTCATCCGCCTGGTGCGGCTGCGTGGTGCGACGCTGGGCGAGCAGATGCTGGCCGACCTTCGCGAGGACTTCCTGATCCGCTCCGTCGGCCTGCCGCCCGGTGTCCTGGAGCGGGCCGGCACCGGTGATCTGCTGTCCCGTATCACCACGGACATCGACCGGCTCGCCAACGCCATGCGCGAGGCGGTCCCGCAGGTGACCATCGGCGTCGTGTGGATCGGGCTGCTCCTCGGCGGTCTCGCCTTCACCTCTCCGCCGCTCGCGCTCGCGGTGCTCCTCGCGGTTCCCGCACTGGTCGTCGGCTGCCGCTGGTACTTCAAGCGCGCCCCGTCCGCGTATCGTTCGGAGGCCGCCGGGTACGCCGCCGTGGCCGCCGCCCTGACGGAGACCGTGGACGCGGGACGCACCGTGGAGGCCCACCGGCTCGGTGACCGGCGCGTCGCCCTGTCCGACCAGCGCGTCCAAGAATGGACTGCCTGGGAGCGCTACACCCTCTACCTCCGTTCCGTCCTCTTCCCCGTCATCAACGCCACGCACGTGACCGTCCTGACTTCGGTGCTGCTCGTGGGCGGCGTCTTCGTCCTGCAGGGCTGGATCGACGTCGGCCAGCTCACGACCGGCGCCTTGATCGCCCAGATGATGGTCGACCCCGTGAACCTGATCCTGCGCTGGTACGACGAGCTCCAGGTCGCCCAGGTCTCCCTGGCCCGACTCGTGGGGGTCCGCGAGATCGAACCGGGAGCGGGCGACACGTCCGTCGCCCCCGACGGGCGTGAGGTCACGGCGGACCGCGTCCACTTCGGATACCGCACGGGCGTGGACGTCCTGCACCAGGTGACCCTTTCCGTACAGCCCGGAAGCCGGGTCGCTCTGGTCGGGCCGTCCGGTGCGGGCAAGTCCACGCTCGGCCGTCTGCTCGCCGGCATCTACGGTCCCCGCACCGGTTCGGTCGCCCTCGGTGGCGCGGAGCTGTCCCTTATGCCCGCGGAACGGGTCCGCGAGCATGTCGCCCTGGTCAACCAGGAACACCACGTGTTCGTCGGTTCGCTGCGCGACAACCTGCTCCTCGCCCGGTCCGACGCCAAGGACGCCGAGCTGTGGGCAGCGCTCGGCGCGGTCGACGCCGACGCCTGGGCGCGGGCGCTCGACGACGCCCTCGACACCGAGGTCGGCTCGGGCGGCTTCACGCTCACCCCGGCTCAGGCCCAGCAGATCGCCCTGGCCCGGCTGGTGCTCGCCGATCCGCACACGCTGGTCCTGGACGAGGCGACCTCGCTGCTCGACCCGCGCGCCGCCCGGAACCTGGAGCGGTCCCTGGCGCGCGTGCTGGACGGCCGCACCGTGGTCGCCATTGCGCACCGTCTGCACACGGCACATGACGCCGACGTGATCGCGGTCGTCGAGCAGGGCCGGATCAGCGAGTTGGGCAGCCACGACGAACTCGTCGCCGCGGACGGCGCGTACGCCGCACTGTGGCGGTCCTGGCACGGGTGACCCACTCCGCGAAGAGGGCTGGAGGTGCTGCCGGCCGACGCCTGCCGGCGGCACTTCCGCTCACTGGGCGGCGTGGCTCAGCCGATGCCACCCGTGGCCCGGATGTTCTGCCCCGTGATCCATCTGCCATCGGGACCCACCAGAAAGCCCACCACATCGGCCACGTCCGACGGCTGGCCGAGTCTGCGGAGCGGGGTCATTGCCACGGCCATCTCGAGGTTCTCCGGCGAGTTGGTGCCTCGTAGGAGATCGGTGTCGGTGGCTCCGGGCGAGACCGTGTTCGCCGTGATGCCTCGGGGTCCGAGCTCCTGCGCCGCCACGGCGGTCAGCTGCTCGATCGCGCCCTTGCTGGCCGCGTACGGGGCGTTCTGCGGGGCCGGGCGGGCAGTGTTCAAAGTGGAGATGGTGATGATGCGGCCGCCGTCCCGCATATGCCGGGCCGCGTGGCGGATCGTGAGGAACGCGGCCTTGGCGTTGACGGTCATCGCCTGGTCGAAGACCTCCTCCTCGGTCTCCGCGAGGGGCGCGATCGAGAAGTTGAGCGCGGCGTTGTTCACCAGGATGTCGAGTCCGCCGAACCGTTCGTCGGCGAGCTCCATGAGGCGCTCCGGCGCTCCCGCAGCTGCCAGGTCGAGCTGCACGCCATGGACGCTTCCGCCGGCGTCTTCGACCGCTCGTACGACGTCTGCGGCCGCATCGGTGCTCTGCGCGTAGTTGAACACCACGCTCGCCCCGTCGCGCGCCAAGCGCTCCACGATCGCCCGGCCGATCCCGCGCGAACCCCCTGTGACAACCGCCGTCTTGCCCTTCAGCACTGCCATGACGCCCCCCGACTCGTGTGCGGTCTGTGCCCGTCGAACACACTCGAATCTACGCCTCGGATCGCCCGGAATCCGACGTTCCCACAGGGCAACTCATTCGCTGAGAGCAGAGCCGGGAGCGGTGTGAAACGAGGCCGGGCACTAACGCGCGAGCACTGATTGCAAGGCGCGACCGCCGGCTGCCTGATCAGACGATCGAGCGAAGTCTCACCCTGAGGTCAAGAGTGAGAGATCGTTCGGGCATCCCCGAGAATCACCTTCCCAGAAGCCTCCGAAGCCGCTAGATGAAGTTCAGCGCCGCCGCTCCACCCACGCCGCCCAACAGCATGAACACCGGCATCAGCACCTTCAGCTCCACCCAGCTGCCCGCGCGGAAACGCATCGCCTTCGGCGGCCCCATCGGGTACCAGCGCTTGCCCGCGATCGGGAGCGGCCACAGGATCGGGCAACCCGACACTGTAAGGGCGTCTCCGATGTCATGGACGAGCGCGCCCAGGACGATCGGCAGGCCCAGCCAGAGGTACTCCTGGTCGGCGCCGGTGAACAGCCAGTGCGAGCCGTTGCCCGGCTCGTCGAGCACACCCGCGAGGATCCACGCGCTCGTCGCACCGAGCAGCCACACCAGCACATCGCTCGACACCCGCGCGGCCCGCCACAGCAATCCCTCCACCGCGAGCACCAGGTGCACGAAAAGGATCGCCAGGACCGCCCAGCGCCCCCCGGTGACCGCGGCGACCGACGCGCCACCGCCGATCAGCACCGCCCACAGCCAGGTGTGCGTCAGCGTCCGGTGCCCGCCCGAGCGCCGCGGATCATGCCGCGACTTCGTCGCCTTGTAGACGGCGTACGAGAGTTTGTCCACGACTTCACACAAACCACGCGAAACCGGGCCAAAAGCGCGCGAGATCGTGGCCGACTTGTGGTCCAGGTCAGGGGCAAGGGCCGCGCCCGCACAGATCAGCGCGCCGACCACAAGGACCGGCCAGGGCATCGGGTGCCCAGCGGCAGCCGCCGCCGCTCCCACCCCCAGCCAGGCCGCCGCTCCCGACAGTGAGTGTGCTGGACCCATCATGGCCGTGCCCGCCCCAATTCTCGTTCTGCTGACGCCCAGTTGACGCGTGGTCGGGCGCCCGGTCGACGGCACAGCGTAACGCTCGTGATCTTCCCGCCGACCTCCGGTTCCCTGATCGGGGGTGCGGGCAGGCAAGATGGGGGTGTGACCCTTATCGATCAGCTGCCGCCGGACGCCGACCCCGATGCCCTCTTCGACGCCTTCTCGTCGTGGACCGAGGAACGGGGCATCACTCTCTACCCGGCTCAGGAGGAGGCGCTGATCGAGGTGGTCTCCGGGGCCAACGTGATCTTGTCGACGCCCACCGGGTCCGGCAAGAGCCTCGTCGCCGCGGGCGCCCACTTCGCCGCCCTGGCCGCCGACAAGGTCACCTTCTACACCGCGCCGATCAAGGCCCTCGTCAGCGAGAAGTTCTTCGACCTGTGCAAGCTCTTCGGCACCGAGAACGTCGGCATGCTCACCGGCGACGCCTCCGTGAACGCCGACGCACCCGTCATCTGCTGCACCGCCGAAGTCCTCGCCTCCATCGCCCTGCGCGACGGCAAGGACGCCGACATCGGCCAGGTCGTCATGGACGAGTTCCACTTCTACGCGGAGCCGGACCGCGGCTGGGCCTGGCAGATCCCCCTGCTCGAACTCCCGCAGGCCCAGTTCGTCCTGATGTCGGCGACCCTCGGCGACGTCTCCATGTTCGAGAAGGACCTCACCCGCCGCACCGGCCGCCCCACCTCCGTGGTGCGCTCCGCGACCCGACCGGTTCCGCTCTCGTACGAGTACCGCCTCACGCCCATCACCGAGACGCTGACGGAACTGCTCGAGACGAAGCAGTCGCCCGTCTACATCGTGCACTTCACCCAGGCACAGGCCGTCGAACGCGCCCAGTCCCTGATGAGCATCAACATGTGCACCAAGGCCGAGAAGGAGCAGATCGCCGAACTGATCGGCAACTTCCGCTTCACCACCAAGTTCGGCCGCAACCTGTCCCGTTACGTACGCCACGGCATCGGCGTGCACCACGCGGGCATGCTGCCCAAGTACCGCCGCCTCGTGGAGAAGCTCGCCCAGGCCGGGCTCCTCAAGGTCATCTGCGGCACCGACACCCTCGGCGTCGGCGTCAACGTCCCCATCAGGACCGTGCTGTTCACCGCCCTCGCCAAGTACGACGGCAACCGCGTGCGCGTGCTGCGGGCACGCGAGTTCCACCAGATCGCGGGCCGCGCCGGACGCGCGGGATTCGACACCGCCGGATTCGTCGTCGCCCAGGCCCCCGAGCATGTCATCGAGAACGAGAAGGCCCTCGCCAAGGCCGGAGACGACCCGAAGAAGCGCCGCAAGGTCGTACGCAAAAAGGCCCCCGAAGGCTTCGTCGGCTGGACCGAGAACACCTTCGAGAAGCTCATCGCCTCCGAGCCCGAGCCGCTGACCTCACGGTTCCGCGTCACCCACACCATGCTCCTGTCGGTGATCGCCCGCCCCGGCAACGCCTTCGAAGCCATGCGCCGCCTCCTCGAGGACAACCACGAGCCGCGCAAGAACCAGATCCGGCACATCCGCCGGGCCATCGCCATCTACCGCTCGCTCCTCGACGGCGGCGTCGTCGAGAAGCTCGACGAGCCCGACGCCACCGGCCGCATCGTCCGCCTCACCGTCGACCTGCAGCAGGACTTCGCCCTCAACCAGCCCCTGTCGACATTCGCGCTCGCCGCATTCGAACTCCTCGACCCCGAATCCCCCTCGTACGCCCTCGACATGGTGTCCGTCGTCGAATCCACCCTCGACGACCCGCGCCAGATCCTCGCCGCCCAGCAGAACAAGGCACGCGGCGAGGCCGTCGGACAGATGAAGGCCGACGGCGTCGAGTACGAGGAGCGGATGGAGCGCCTCCAGGACATCTCGTACCCGAAGCCCCTCGAAGAGGTCCTCTGGCACGCGTACGGGCTCTACCGCCGCTCGCACCCGTGGGTCGGCGACCACCCGGTATCGCCGAAGTCCGTGATCCGCGACATGTACGAACGCGCCCTGTCCTTCACCGAGTTCACGTCCCACTACGAACTCGCCCGCACCGAAGGCATCGTCCTCCGCTATCTGGCGAGCGCGTACAAGGCCCTCGAGCACACCATCCCCGACGACCTCAAGTCCGAGGACCTCGAAGACCTCATCGCCTGGCTCGGCGAGATGGTCCGCCAGGTCGACTCCTCGCTCCTCGACGAGTGGGAACAGCTCGCCAACCCCGAGGTCGAGACCGCCGAAGAGGCCCAGGAGAAGGCCGACCAGGTCAAGCCCGTCACCGCCAACGCCCGCGCCTTCCGCGTCCTCGTCCGCAACGCCATGTTCCGCCGCGTCGAGCTCGCCGCCCTCGACAACGTCGACGAACTCGGCGAACTCGACGCCGACTCCGGCTGGGACGCCGACGCCTGGGGCGAAGCCATGGACGCCTACTGGGACGAGTACGACGACCTCGGCACCGGCCCCGACGCGCGCGGCCCCAAGCTCCTCGCCATCGAGGAAGACCCGAAGCACGGGCTGTGGCGCGTCCGCCAGACCTTCGCCGACCCGAACGACGACCACGACTGGGGCATCAGCGCCGAAGTCGACCTCGCCGCCTCCGACGAAGAGGGGCGGGCTGTTGTTCGGGTTACGGGGGTGGGGCAGTTGTGAGTGGATCGCGAATTCTTGGGGCCTTCTTGGGGGCCTCCCCCTCCCCCTCCCCCTCCCCTCCCTCCCCCACCACCCCGCCCCTCCCCTCGTGACCGTCGGAGTCCCCTGATGACCACCAACCCCGCAGAGAGACTCGTCGACCTGCTCGACCTGGAGCAGATCGAGGTCAACATCTTCCGCGGCCGCAGCCCGCAGGAGTCGCTGCAGCGCGTCTTCGGTGGGCAGGTCGCCGGCCAGGCCCTGGTCGCTGCGGGCCGCACCACCGACGGCGACCGGCCGGTGCACTCACTGCACGCCTACTTCCTGCGGCCGGGCCGGCCCGGCGTGCCGATCGTGTACCAGGTGGAGCGTGTCCGCGACGGCCGTTCCTTCACCACCCGCCGGGTGACCGCCGTGCAGCAGGGCCGCACGATCTTCAATCTGACCGCCTCCTTCCACAAGGGCGAGCAGGGCAGCTTCGAGCACCAGCTGCCGCCGCGCATCGACGCCCCGGCCCCGGAGACCCTGCCGACCGTCACCGACGAGATCCGGGCCCATCTGGGCGCTCTGCCCGAGCAGTTGGAGCGCATGGCTCGTCGGCAGCCCTTCGACATCCGATATGTCGATCGGCTCCGCTGGACGCAGGACGAGGTCCAGGGCGCCGAGCCGCGCAGCGCCGTGTGGATGCGCGCCGTGGGGCCGTTGGGCGACGATCCGCTCGTTCACACCTGTGCTTTGACGTACGCGAGCGACATGACCCTCCTCGATGCTGTGCGGATCCCCGTCGAGCCCTTGTGGGGCCCGCGTGGTTTTGACATGGCCTCCCTGGATCACGCGATGTGGTTCCACCGCCCGTTCCGTGCCGACGAGTGGTTCCTGTACGACCAGGAGTCGCCGATCGCCACGGGTGGTCGCGGTCTCGCCCGCGGACGGATCTACGACCAGCAGGGGCAACTCCTCGTCTCCGTCGTGCAGGAGGGCTTGTTCCGCCGGTACGAGCCCGGGGGAGCTTCGTGATCGACCGGGACGCCCGTCTCGCGGAGGCGGTCCGGCTGCGGGAGAGCGGCCGGCCCGCCGAGGCGAGGGAGCTCCTGGTCGTGCTCGCCCAGGAGCTGCCCGACGATGCCCAAGTCGCCTACCAGGCAGCCTGGGTGCACGACACGCTCGGCCTCGAGTCGGCAGCGGAACCCCACTATCGACGGGCGCTCGCAATCCCCGGCGGCCTGTCGGCCGAGGACCGGGCCGATGCGCTCCTCGGTCTGGGTTCCACCTACCGCGTCCTCGGCAGGTATCAGCAGGCCGTGGAGACGCTGACGGCCGCGTCGGCGGAGTTCCCGGAGAACGGTGCGCTCAGGGCGTTCCTCGCCATGGCGCTGTTCAACGTGGGCCGCCATCACGACGCGATGGAGCTGCTCCTCACGCTGGTCGCCACGACGAGTGACGATCCGAACGTCGCCGAGTACCGACCGGCCATCGAGCACTACGCACAGGACCTGCACGCGAGGGTGGCGGAGGACTCCGCCGTCCCCCCGGCCGGGTCTGGCTCTCTGCCCTAGGCCGTGTCCGGCGGATCACGGTTTGAGGCAGGCGTCTGCCCTTCCCAGCCCTGCCGACGGCGGTGCTAATGTCCCGGGCCATGCCCGTCTCCCCTTCTTCCGAGAACACCGAGCCCACTGCCCGGCCCCGCCGGACCGCCGGGCGCATCATCGGCGGCATCGTCCTGCTTCTCGCTGCGGTGGGCCTGTTGTACGGCGGGGTCACGGCAGTCGCCGATCCGGCCTCTGTCGTCGCCAGCTCCTCGAACTCCGGGCGCAGCCCGGACACCGACGCAGAGGCCAAGATCGGCGGTCTGCTGCTGTGCGCCTTCGGGATCTCGACCCTGTGCTTCGGCATCGGCCTGCTGACGAAGAGGCCAGCCAAGGGGCCGCAGGCCGGCGCCTAGCCGTGTCTGCGGCTGAGCCAGCGGCCCAGCAGGCCGCGCCTGGTTGCTCCTGTTCCGGGTGCCGGCAGCCTGGGTTCTGCGTGGTCCGGCGGCCCGCTTGGGTCGGCTGGTTCGCGCTGTTCGGCCTGCTCGCCTTGTTCGTTTTCGGCTTTGCCGGGCGGCGTCGGGGCGATTCCTTGAGGCGTGCTGCTCTGTGGTGCAGCTGGGACGGAGGTCGAGGCGTGGTGCGGGGTGGCTGGTGGCGTGGGTGGGACTTCGGCTGGGCGTTCGTTCCTTGCCTCCTCCATGCTCAGGGCCAGGGTGGTGCGCAGCCAGCGGATCTCGTCCGGGTCGTCTGCCGCCAAGACGCGCGAGGCCGCTTCGGCGGTGGGTGAGTCCGGGGCGCCTGGCACGGTGGTCGATTCGGGGCGGAGCCGGCTCAGGTAGGCGCGCTCGTACGGGTCGGGCACGATGTCGGCGACTTGCGTGGGGTCCAGCATCGAGGCCGTGACCGCTGCGCTCTGCCAAGGGCCTCGGGCCAGGCGGAGGAGATGGCCGCAGTGGCGTTCGCGCCAGTTGCGGGCGCGCCGGTCCTCGCCCGCGCCGAGTCGGGTGCGCAGGGTGACGGGGGCCTTCCCGGACAGCAGTGAGGTGTTGGCTTCAGCGAACTGGCGGACGTCGTCGGCGAGATAGAGCCACACCAACGTGCGATAGCGGTTCAGGTAGAACTTGGCCGGTGTCAGGAAGCCGAGGCGTGCGAGCTTGGTGAAGCGGTCGCGGGTGATCCCCATGAGTTCGGCGCCTTCGGTGGTGCCGACGAGCTTGACGCGTTCACGCAGCGTGTCGGGGAAGCCTTGGGCGGTCTGGAGTCGCTCGATCTCCGACCTGGGGATGCGCCAACGCCCGGGATCCTGTCCTGCGGTGGTGCGGACCAGGCCGAGTTGGACTGCCAGGAGCAGGTCGGTTCGTTTCAGGCCCAGGTCGATGGCCGCGCGCCCGGGTGTGTACGACGTTGCGAGGCGGTGAACTGGCTTGGTGGGTACGGCTTTTCCGGTCATGGTGGTCTCCCCCGTGAGGTCGGATCGCTCTGACTACTCTCGGTGAAGACCGTAGTCGGTCGTGCCGTTGCCCGCTCGGCCTGTGGATAACTTCGTTCGCCGGTCGGCTTCGGTCGATTCTGCGGGCTTGCGTCTGCTGTTCCGAACAGGCCGTCGCCGCAGGTCGGGCAGGTCGGGCCTGTTCGGACTCGCAGGTTTCAGGCGTCGGCGGCGGGCGAGCGGTGGCGTGCGCCGACGCCGAGGTGTTCGCCGACGCGGTTGACGAGCAGCGTCATCTCATACGCGACCTGCCCGATGTCGGCATCCGCGGAGCTGAGGACGCACAGGCAGCTGCCGTCGCCGGCAGCGGTCACGTAGAGGATCGCCTCATCGAACTCGATCATGGTCTGGCGTACGTTGCCGGCGCCGAAGTGGCGTCCGGAGCCTTTGGCGAGGCTGTGCAGGCCGGAGGAGACCGCGGCCAGGTGTTCGGCGTCCTCCCGTTGCAGGTCCGAACTCGCTCCTGTGACCAGTCCGTCGTTGGACAGGATCAGTGCGTGCCGTACGTGTTCGACGCGCTTGGTCAGGTCGTCGAGCAACCAGCCAAGTCCTGTGTTCTGAGCCATCTTTGGGCCTCCCCGTTCCTCCGTTGCCTGCAAGCCTTCACCACCGTCGCGCTACGGGCAAGACGGGATGGGGACATGGCACAGAAGGTGACTGAGGCCGAATGGCAGGCATTTGTCTCGCATGTGGCCTGTACCAGGAAGCTGTCGACCATGAGGGTCGACGGGGTGGGTGGTGGTTTCGAGGCTGTCGGGGTGGTCGGGGCGGTGTCAATGGTGGCCGACGCCGGCGAGAAGACGGGTGGTGTGCATGCGTCCGGCGTATTCGACGAGCCTGATCAGCACCTCTTTTCCCGAGTCGCGGTCGCGGGCGTCGCAGAGCACTACGGGGGTGCCGGAGTCGAGATCGAGGGCGCGGGAGACGTCCGCCGCTCCGTGGCTGCGCGCTCCCGGGAAGGTGTTGACGGCGACCACGAAGGGGATGCGGCGGTGCGCGAAGAAGTCGACCGCGGGAAAGCAGTCCTCCAGGCGTCGGGTGTCGGCGAGCACGACTGCACCCAGGGCTCCGCTGGACAGGTCGTCCCACAGGGAGGAGAAGCGGTCCTGTCCCGGCGTGCCGAAGAGGTACAGGGAGAGGAGCCCGGAGGAGCCGCTTCGGATGGTGATCCTGCCGAAGTCCAGAGCGACGGTAGTGGTGGCTTTTCGGTCCACGCCTGCCGTGTCGTCCACGAACTCCCCTATGTCGCTGAGGCGTTCTTCTGTGCGCAGTGGCCGGATCTCGCTGACCGAACGGACCAGGGTGGTTTTTCCCGCGCCGAATCCGCCGGCGACGAGGATCTTCAGGGACAGGGCGGTGGGGGCACCACTGTCAGCGTGGACGCGCTCGGGGGCCATGGACAGTTCTCTCCAGAGGGTCGTCAGATACACGCGCGGTGCCGGTTTCGGGGGGGGGCTGGCAGACCCGGTGGGCGGTGGCGGTTTCGATGTGGCATGCAGTATCTGGGCCGGGGGCTGCGGCTCGGGGACTGGGATCGTGGATTGTGTGTTCTGACCGCTGCGCAGCCGAGTGGTGTCCGTATGGGGGCGGGTAAGGGCTGTGCGGTGGGTGTTTTCGGGGTCGTGACGTGATCGATCCGGTCAGGACGATGTCGGCGCAGCCGGTCGGTGTTCGGGTCCCGCTGCGGGCTGGGTGTCCGCCGGTTCGGTGCCCGCTGAGTCGTCGACGGGGCTCGTTGTCAGTGGGCTGCGCAATGATGGACGCATGAGCGAGAACGAGAGCGGAGCACGGCAGTTCAAGGAGTACGACCCCGCCCGGGTGCAGGAGTTCTTCGGGGCCCGCGCTGCCGGTTGGGACACGAAGTTCCCCGACGACGGACCGGCTTACGTCACGGCAGTCGCGGAACTCGGCCTGCGTCCCGGCGACGGTGTGCTCGACGCGGGCTGCGGGACGGGGCGTGCGCTGCCGGCGCTGCGCGCCGCTGTGGGCGAGGACGGTGTGGTCGTGGGGGCCGACCTCACCGAGGAAATGCTCACCGCCGCGGTGGAGGCGGGCCGGGACCGTGCAGGTCTGCTGGTGCGTGCCGATGTGTCTCGGCTGCCGATCCGGACGGGGGCGCTGGAAGCCGTGTTCGCTGCCGGTCTGATCGCGCACCTGCCGCAACCGGCCGATAATCTCCGGGAGTTGGCTCGCGTCGTGAGACCGGGTGGGCGGCTTGCGCTCTTCCATGCCGTCGGGCGCGCGGCACTGGCCGTCCGGCGGGGACGCCAGTTGACTCCGGACGACCTGCGGGACGAGGCCAACTTGCGTCCTCTGCTGGCCAGTTCGGGGTGGAAGATGATGTCGTACGTTGATGAGGACGCCAGGTTCTTGGCTCTTGCGGTCCGCCAGGACTGAGAGGGCTGGAAACCGCGCAGGGGGAAGGTGGTTGGCAGATGTACAACAGGATTCGCAGTATTTTCCGGCCGGACGGCCGGGGCTGGGGCGGGACGGCGGCCGGAGCGGGCACAAAGGAAAAGCAGCGTGAACGGCCGCCCAAGAGCAGGGCCACGCACAATCTGTTCGAGGCTGCCGCGACCTACATATCCGCGTCCGCTGCGGACGATCACGACCGGATGGACGAGGCAGCAGGCTGGGTCTCGCCCGAGGCGCTCTCCTTCGGAGTGAGCGAGCTCGCCACGCGGGCCGTCCTCAATCTGGCGCGGGAGCGCGGCGAGTCACCGGACGCGGTGGCACGCGCGCTCCTCGACCTGCCCGTCGTGGAGCGGGCCGCGCCGGAGGCCTGACCTCGCCGCCCCGGCCCCGGGTTCGCTCCCCCGGGTAGGAACCCGCGGGGCGAGCCGATCAGTGCGCCGACGAGCGATTTTCCGCATCACCGGCCCTCGACGCGCGAGTTACCACTGGTTAAGGTGCGCCGACGGACGAACCGATGTGGAGGATGCCATGGCTGGGACGGGCGAGACCGTCGCCGCCGACGACGACGCGCTGTACGTGCTCACAGCAGTGCTCTTGACGCCCGCGAAGTTCCCGAGCGTGCTCGGCGACGACTATCCGGAGGCGTGCGGCGCACTGGGGCTCAGCCCGGTGGCCGACGGGTACGGGCTCGTGCTCGGGCAGGACGGCGACGGCGCGCGATGGACAGTGGTCGTGGACGACGTGTCCCTCGTGGCCGTGGCCATCGCATCGTGGGACTGCGGCATGGAGTACGACCTCTCACCGGACGACCGCACGGTAGTGGCCGCGCTGCCGGGCTGGCCGCTGGCCGTGGCCGTCGCCGCTCCCGACGTGCCCGCCCCGCACGACCCGGAACCGGACCCTGACCTGGACGGTCCCGACGTGCGGGTGCTCACTCCGCCGGACACGAGCACGTGGGGTTCGGCCCAACGGCGGCTCGGCGCGGACGAGATCGCCCTGCAGTGGGCGACGTGGCGGGCCCAGATCGACGACTCCGAGTTCGTGAATCCGGAGTCCGATCCGGAGGCTGCCGACGCGGAGGTGACCGACCCGGAGGGAACCGGCGCTGATGTGGCCGAGGCCGCCACCGAGTCCGCTCCCTCCGAGGCCGGCGCCGCGGATGTGGGTGGGGCCGAGGGCGAGGGCGAGGCCGGTGAGCAGGCTGAGTCCGTAAGCGGGGTGCGGCGCGTGCTGGAGGAAGCGCGGGCGTACATCGACGCGCCGCCTCCGCTGGGTCGGGTGCGGTCGGCGTTCGCCACGCAGGACGCCCGCACGCTGCGTGCGGACGGCCCGGGATGGTCGCTGGTCGCCAGGACCGACGACATCGCGTTCGTGCTGCTCGACGAAGAGCCTGGCGAGGTCCTCCCTGTGGGCCGGGGCCCTGAGCTCCCCGCACTCCTCGATGCCCTCGACAAGATGGCCGTTCGGCCCGCCTGAGCCCGGAACACGAGCACAGCTGCGGGGCGAGAGGCGTCCGGTCGAGGAGGGGCAGAGAGGTGGCCCCTCCCCGACCGGTTTCGTCCTCAGCGGCTCAACTCCCTTTGCGGTCAGGGCCGGTCAGGGCCGGTCAGGGTCCAGGAGTAGCGCCTCCGCTGCCGTGTCCGTGTCCTGGTGAGCGCGCAGCGCGTCGAGTTCGGCTCGCCAGCCGGACGGCCAGGAGAAGCGCTGGCCGTAGGACCGTACGAGCGCCAGCGCGATCCGGGCCCCTGTGCGGGTGCCACGGGCACGTAGATCGCGTACTGCGACGGCGGCGACCGGGGCGGGGCCCGGACCTGGCTCTGGGTCGTTGTCAGGCGGGTCGACGGGGTCGTCGAGCGTTTCGTTCCCGTCACCCTCCAGGCGGCTCAACAACCGGTCCCAGCGTTCGGGTTCGTAGTGGCCGTACAACAAGGCACTCACCAGTGCGGTGCGCTGCAGTCGGGCCGCCCTCTGGAGCAGGCCCACCGCCTCCAGAGCGTCAACGAGGCCGTCGACCACCTGACCCGCGTTCCGGGCCGCTGTGACTGCCTCAGCGGGCGGGCGACCAGCGGGTCCGTAGCCGTATCCGCCGTCGTGGCCGTATTTGCGGCTGCGGCTGGTGCTGGGGCGTACGGCGTTGTGGAGTGCGTCGGCGCACGCGGTGAGCCGGCGCAGTGCATCGCCTCGGTCTTTGCGGCTGCCGTCGGTCGAGGGGGCGGAGGCTCGGGCGCGAAGCGCGTTCCACAGGTGCGGGAGGATGGTGCGGGCGTGCGGTCCCTCGATCGGGAAGCGCCCCAAGGCCTCCGCTGCCGCGCCCCACACCTCGGGTTCCCGCGCGGGGTCGCCGATCAGATTGGCGAGGGCCCGTAGCAAGGCGGACATGTCGTCCGGGGCGCATCGGTCCGTCACCTTGCGGCACAGGTCGATCAGCGTCTCGCGATCCGTCTCCGTACGGCGCAACAGCCGGACGAGGAACACGGAGTACGCGGCCGCCGACGGAGCCGTCGGCGTGGAATCGTGCTCTACGCGCGCGTGGAGCACGATTTCGCGTACGGCGGGTTCGGTCAGGTGGGCGGCGAGGCGGTCGGCGATGTCGGGGCGGTCGATCCGGGGCACGAGGAAGCGGGCCAGCACGGCCCGTACGTCCCGGTGTCGGCCGTCCGTGTCCCAGGCTGCGAGGAGAGTGTCGAAGGCGTCCGTGTCGGGGAGTTCGCCGAGTGCGCGGGCGGCTTCCTTCTGGCTGCCGACCGGTGCGCCCGGCGTCGTGAGGACTCCGGCGAGGACGGTGATGGCCTGCTCGGGGGGCTGGTGGGCGAGCAGCCTTCGGAGTGCGGCCATCGCGGCGCGGCCGCGTACGCCGCCCGTACCGGCGTGCCGGAGCAGCAGGACATGCAACTCGTCCTGGTTCGCGGGTGGTTCGTCGATTGTTCCGAGGGCGGTGAGGGCTGACGCGGCGACGGGTTGCGGGGCTTGGTCGGCGAGTGCGGTCAGGAGGTCGGGGGCGCGGAGTTGGGAGGCGGCGGCTGCTCTGGACTGCAGTTGGGCCGTTTCGTCCTGTGCCACGCGCGCGTAGTGCTGGTTCTGGGCTCGGCGTTGGTGCGGCAGCCAGCGGTACATGGTGGCCGGTGTGATGCGGGGTGCCCAAGGTGTGGCTCGGGGGCGCAGGTGCCCTGTGAGGCCGTTTTCCGCTGCTGCGAGGACCCGGTCGAGGAGGTCGGTGCGGCGGGTGGTGAGTGTGTGCAGGGCGCGGGGGACGGAGGCGTACGAGGGGTCGTGGGCGAGGAGTTCGGCGCAGCGCTGCTCACGGACGCGGTGGGGTGCGAGCCAGGCTTCGGCAGCGCGGGCTGCGAGGGTCGGGTCGTCGGCGGTCAGGGCGATGTGATGCGTACGGTCGTCCAGTTCCGGCAGATGCAGGAGGTGGGGTGCGAGGAGTTCGGCGAGCGGCACGCTCAGGGTGGGGGTGTGCCAGGTTCGGCGGGCTGTCGCGGCGGCGGTCGCTGTTGCTTCTGTTGTCGCGTCGCTTGCGGCGGTTCCGGCGATCGTGGACCAGACGGCCTCGGCTGTCGCCACGTCGAACGGCAGTGGCCGTACAGCGGCGGCGCGGTGCCGCTTCCGGTTGGCGCGCGGCTGGTGGGTAGCGGGGTGTGGGTAGGAGGGGTGTCGGGGGTCGTTGAGGACCTCGCACAACAACTCGACGCCGTGGGCGGCGCTTTCGTGGTCGTCGCGGGCGGCCGCGCTCGCGATGGTGCGGCGCAGCAGCCGGTCCGCCTCGACGAGGGTGGCGTGTGAGGTGTCGGCGGACTGGACCGCGGTCAGCGCGGCGTCGCGCAGGACCTTCCTGGGCAGCGCGGCGAGCAGATGCTTCGGTGCTCCGGCGAGTTGGGCGAGTGTACGGAGTCGGATCTCGTCGCGGTCGTGCCAGGCTCGCTCGCATGCGGTGGCGATGCGCGCGAACTCCCGTGTGTCGCCGTTGAGTTCCGCGCAGGCGAGCAGGGCGGGCCAGGCGAGGACGCGGTGGTGGAGGCGGTGTTGCGCCGCGAGGTCGAGGAGGATCGGTTCGGCGTGTTCCAGGGGCAGTGCGACGGCTCGGCGGCTCGCGGTGCGTGGGCGTCGGGTCCAGCGCTCGCGGCTCGGCTCGGTCAACTCGGCACGGTCTTCGGGCGTGAGCGCCGCCAGGGCCGTGGCGGACACCTGGTCCAGGCCGCAACGGCAGTGTTCCGCCCTGCGTTCGACGACCCGGCGGCGCTCGGCGGGCGGGAGCAGCATGAGGAGCCCGTCGGGCACGACTTCGTACCGCTGTCGGACGTTGCGGCTGCGGACGCCGTCCGTGCAGCGCTCCGCCAGGTCGACAAGGTCTTCGGGCGGCAGACGCAGGAGGGCTTTCCGGACGGATCGCGGCAACGGGCCGGGCGGCACGCGCAGTTCGGCTTGTGGTGCGCCGCAGCCGGTCTCTTCCTGCCGCTGGTGTCGTGTCTCTGCCGGCCTCGACGCGCGCAGTTCTTCGAGTACGGCGGCGGGGTGGCGCAGCACGGACAGCACGGCGTCTCCTTCGAGCAGGTGGGGCGCCGCCCGCACCAGTACGAGTCCGGCGTCCGGGTCCCGTCGGGCCGCCAGGCAGGCCAGGGAGCGGTGGTTGCGGTCGAAGGCGCGCCGGACGCGCTGCCCGTTCGGCTCGATCCGCACGCTCCGGTCGGCGACGAAGCGGGCGGCCGCGAGGGGCGCGGTGCGGGCCAGTGCGCGGAGGACGCCTTGTGGCGGGTCGAGCCGCGGCAGCCACACGTCGACGGTCTCGGTGGGGCAGGCGGTGAGGAGCCGGGCCGAATCGTCGGCCCCGTACCGCTCGTGCACCCGGGGCAGCAGTGCGTCGGCCAGAGACTGTCGGCGGCTGCGTTTCAGGATGCGGTACGTGTCGTGGCGTACGGCCCGGAGGGGGCTCAACGCCAGTTGTTCCAGGGCGTGTTCGGGGACGGGGAGGCGGATCGCGGCGGACAGGGCGCGGCGGCGGAGCAGGGGGTCGGTCAGGGCGTCGGCCACGGTGGTCAGGTCGCGGCGGGATACGGCGAGGAAGAGCGCGGTGTGCCGTTCGTGGTCGGTGCCTGTGTCGAGGGCGTGGTGGAGGGCCGCGTAGGCGGCCGGGGTGAGGGCTCGGGCGTAGCGCGCGAGGGCGCTGGCGCGGGCGGGGAAGGGCAGCGGGTCGAAGTGGGCGCTGAGCCAGCCCGGCGTGAGGGGCTGCGGGGAGGACGACGACGGCTGCGCGGGCTGAGGGGATGCGGGTGTGGCCATCAGCGATCACCGTGGGATCGCTGGGCCTCCTTTCCGGAAGTCATGGGGACAGGTTGGCGGGTGAAGGGGCGGGCGGGCAACTGGATTTCACCGCTCCCGCCGCCCCTTCTCCGGCTCCTTCTCCGGCTCCTTCTCCGGCTCCGTCTCTGACCCCTTCTCTGGTGCTTCGACACCCGGCTCTCCGGTGCCTCAACACGTGACTCTCCGGTACCTCGGCGCCCGATTCCAGGACGCCTCAACGACCTATCTCGCGTCGTCGTGTCCGGCGGAGTCTGCGGCGCTGGGACGGGTCGAGCATGAGATACGCGGCGGCGGGTACGCCGACGACGATCAGGACGACGGCCCACAGCGGCAGCCAGATCCACAGGAACAGGCCGAGCGCCACGCCCCCGATGGCGATCTTCGCGTTGTTCGACATGACTGTCGCCTCCTCTGCGGCCCTGCAGCCGTGCTGCCCGTGCCGCGCTTCTTCGAGCCTCGCTCTGCGTCTGCCGCCCCGTGTCCCGTGGCGGTGCTCCACGTCCGGTCCACGGAACGTTCCTGTACGGAGAACGGGCCCGAGCGCGTCCTGGTTCCAGTCTCCCCCCGTGGGTCCCCCCGTTGTCGAGCGTCCCGAACCCTGACCTGACCCTGACTCCACCCTGATGCACCCCTGGTGCCCACGCTCGTGGACCGGAGCGGCGACAACGACTCACAGCCCGGCCCGCGCCGGCGGACGAAAGGCCGGGCCAGGAGAAGGTGAGGGCTCGAACGTACGGAGGCGTGACCTTGCGCATTCATGACGCCACCACCCGTGTGCGACCGGGGGCTTCCAGGCGTTCACGGTGGGGGTCGACGCACCCAGGAGGGCTTACAGAAGGGGTGAGTGACGACAGTCACAGGGAGGTCGTTAGCGCGGGAGCTCTTCGGCGGGTTACCCTCGGCCGCTCGCCCGGTAGTCAAATTTGAGGAATCTGACATCGCTGTGCACAGGCCACCCGCAGTAACGTTCTCCGAGATCGTCGAGCTCTCCTTCTGTAGTGCCGTTTTTCTGCCGGGAGATCCGGCTCGCACCGGCCGTGTGGCCTTCTGGCACACGGACGGGCAGGAACCGCCCGCCGCGGGCCTCGGCACCGTCGAACAGCTGACCGTCGCACTCCCCTCGGCCTCGGCTGCGGACGGCGCCGCGAGCGACGGAGGGGTCGAGCTCGTACGCGTACCCGCGCGGGTCATGTCCGTACGCGAAGCGCTGCCGGTGCTGACGCGGGCGCGCACCCTTGAAGGGGCTGATTCCGCGTCGGCGTTCTGGGGCGCCGCCGCCCTGTGGGGGCTCCAGCTCGTCGCGCGCGGGCTGCTGTTGCCCGGCCTGTCCGCGGACGACCACGACGCCTGGCGGGTGGGTCCGCTGACCGTCGACGACCTGCGGCTGCTGCGCGATCTGGCGGCCGCGATGCCGCCCGCCGCCCACGCCGTGCCCCTGCCCGCCTCCGCGTCCGCTCCCATGCCCGCTTCCGCGTCCGCCGCCGGCGGTCCGGTGCTGCTGCCCGTCCCCGAGCGGCTGCTCCGCGCCTTCCTCGACGCGGTGGCCGACACGCTGCCCCGCTCCCCCGCCGCCGAACTCGCGGCTGGACAGCGGGCGTTCGCGGGCGAGGCGCCCGAGCCGCTGCCCGAGCAGCGGGACTGGGCCGCCGACGTCGCGGCGGGGCAGGACGCGGGCGTACGCGTCTCGATGCGCGTGGAGGTCGGCGGCCTCAGCGGCGACGGCGAGGCGGAAGGGGAAGTGGACGGGGACGGGGCAGGGGCAGGGGGCGGGGCGGTGCCCGGGTCCTTCCGTGCCGTGCTGCAGATGCACAGCGTCAGCGATCCCGGCCTGGTCGCCGACGCGGCCGACGTGTGGGCCGAATCGGGGCCCGCAGCACGCTCGTTCGGGCCGCGAGCGCGCCTCGACGCGCTGCTCGCCCTGCGTCGCGCGGCACGTGCCTGGGCGCCGCTCGCGCCGCTCCTCTCGGCCGCCGTGCCGGACGCGGTGGAGCTGGCCGACGAGGACGTGACCGAACTCCTCGGTTCGGCGGCGCGCACGCTCGCGGCGGTCGGCGTCGACGTGCACTGGCCGCGCGAACTCGCACGCAAGCTCACCGCGCGTGCCGTGATCAGCCCGTCGGACGACGCCGACGGACCCGGCGGGAGCGCGAGCGACGGCGCAGGCGAGGGCGCAAGCGGGCGCGGCCGCAGCGGCTTCGGCGACAGCGACGGCACCCCGTCGTTCCTGTCCGCCGACGCGCTCCTCACCTTCAACTGGTGGTTCGCGCTCGGCGATCAGCAGCTCACACGCGCGGAGCTCGACCAGCTCGCGGAAGCCAACCGTCCGGTGGTGCGGCTGCGCGACCAGTGGGTGCTGATCGACCCGGAAGAGGCACAACGCGCGCGTGCGCAGCAGGATCACAAGGTCAGCCCCGTCGACGCGCTGAGCGCCGCGCTCACCGGCTCGACGGAGGTCCAGGGGCGGCGTGTCGACGTCGAGCCCTCCGGGTGGCTGGCGCGGCTGCGTGAACGGCTCGCCGACCCCGAGGCGGCGACGCCCGTGGAGCAGCCCGTGGCGCTCGCGGCGACGCTGCGTGACTACCAGCTGCGCGGCCTCGGCTGGCTCGCCCAGATGACGTCCCTCGGCCTCGGCGGCTGCCTCGCGGACGACATGGGCCTCGGCAAGACCATCACGCTGATCGCGCTGCACCTGCACCGGCAGCAGGACGAGGCCTCGGCGGGACCGACCCTCGTGGTCTGCCCGACGTCCCTGATGGGCAACTGGGAGCGGGAGATCAGGAAGTTCGCGCCCGGCACCGCCGTGCGCCGCTTCCACGGCGGCACGCGCAGCCTCGGCGACCTGGCCGCCGGCGAGTTCGTGCTCACCACGTACGGCACGATGCGCCTCGACGCGGCCCGGCTTGCCGGCGTCACCTGGGGGATGGTCGTCGCCGACGAGGCGCAGCACGTGAAGAACCCGTTCTCGGCGACCGCGAAGGAGCTGCGCGGAATCGGGGCGCACGCGCGCGTGGCGCTGACCGGCACCCCCGTGGAGAACAACCTGTCCGAGCTGTGGGCGATCCTCGACTGGACCACGCCGGGACTCCTCGGCCGGCTCGGCACGTTCCGCTCCCGCTACGCGAAGGCCGTGGAGGGCGGCGGCGACCCGGCCGCCGCCGAGCGCCTCGCGCGGCTCGTACGGCCGTTCCTGCTGCGGCGCCGCAAGTCCGATCCGGGCATCGCGCCGGAGCTGCCGCCGAAGACGGAGACCGATCGTGCCGTGTCGCTCACCAAGGAGCAGACAGGCCTGTACGAGGCGGTGGTGCGCGAGACGATGGCGGCGATCGCGGCGGCCGACGGCATGGAGCGGCGCGGCCTGATCGTGAAGCTCCTCACCGGCCTGAAGCAGATCTGCAACCACCCGGCGCAGTACCTGAAGGAGGAGCGCCCGCGCGTGTCCGGGCGTTCGGGGAAGCTGGAGCTGCTCGACGAACTGCTCGACACCATCCTCGCCGAGGGCGCGAGCGCGCTCGTCTTCACGCAGTACGTGCAGATGGCGCGGCTCATCGAGGGGCATCTGGCGGCGCGCGGGGTGCCGAGTCAGTTCCTGCACGGCGGTACACCTGTATCGGAACGTGAGGCGATGGTGGAGCGGTTCCAGGCCGGTGAAGTGCCGGTGTTCCTGCTGTCGTTGAAGGCGGCGGGCACGGGCCTGAACCTGACGCGGGCCGAGCATGTCGTGCACTACGACCGGTGGTGGAACCCGGCGGTGGAGGCGCAGGCCACGGACCGTGCGTACCGGATCGGGCAGACCCAACCGGTGCAGGTGCATCGGTTGATCGCGGAGGGCACGATCGAGGACCGGATCGCGGCCATGCTGGAGCGGAAACGTGAACTCGCCGACGCGGTGCTCGGCGCGGGCGAGGCGGCTCTGACCGAGCTGACCGACGCGGAACTGGCCGACCTGGTGGCACTTCGAGGGGGCGCGCGATGAGCGGTGGACACGACGAGCGTGACGAGTGGTACGACGAGGGGCTCGAAGGGGCCGCGGAGGAGCGGACGTTCGCGGCGCTGCCGCCCGCCCACGGCCGCGGCTTCGCCGTCACCTGGTGGGGGCAGGCCTGGCTGAAGGCTCTTGAGGACACGGCGCTCGACAACGCGCAGCTCAAGGCGGGCCGCAGGCTTGCCCGTTCGGGGGCGGTGGGCGCGGTGTCGGTGCGGCCGGGGCGGATCACGGCCGTGGTGAGCGACCGGGACCGTACGGGGCACCGCTCCGACGTCCTCCTGCAGCGGCTCACCGACGACGAGTGGGACCGTTTCCTCGACATGGCCGTGGAGCGGGCCGGGCACATCGCGGCGCTCCTCGACCGCGAGATGCCCCCGCACCTCGTCGAGGACGCGGCGGCGGCCGGGGTCGAACTCCTCCCGGGCATCGGCGACTTGGAACCCGAGTGCAGCTGCGACGCGTGGGACCACTGCGCGCACACGGCGGCGCTCTCCTACCAGCTGGCGCGACTGCTCGACCAGGATCCGTTCGTACTGCTCCTGCTGCGCGGGCGGGGCGAGCGGGCGCTGCTCGACGACCTGCAGGTGCGCAGCGTGGCGCGGGCGGCGCAGACGGGGCAGGACGAGCCGGAGCGTTCTGCTGATTCTGGGGGGCGGGAGCGGGAGCGGGAGCCGGAGGGGGCGCGGGGGGTGCCGGCCGGTGAGGCGTACGCGACGGGCGGGATCCTGCCGCCGCTGCCGCCGCTTCCCGTGCTGCCCGAGTCGGCCGGCACGCCGCCGTCCCTGGACACGGAGACCGCACCCGCGCCCGGAGTGGACGCCTCCGCGGTGGAGTTCCTCGCTGCGGCGGCGACGGCTGAGGCGCACCGGGCACTGGCCGAGGCGCTCGCGCCCGGTCACGCGCCGATCGGGCCGGCTGCTGCGCTGACCGTGGCCGAGGATGCGGTGCGGCTCGCTGTGGATGCGGTGCGTCTTGCCGCGGACGCCGGTGCCGATGCGGATGTACGGGTGCTGGCGCGGCTCGCCGAAGGGACGGGGCGCGACCGTGAAGGGCTCCGACTGGCCGTGCTGGCCTGGGAGTTGGGTGGCGCGGCCGGGCTCGCCGTGCTGGAGGAGGTGTGGACGCCGCAGGGGGAAACGGCTGCACGCGCGCGTGCGGCGTTGGAGTCGGCGTGGGAGGAGGGTGAGCGGCCTGCTCTGCGGGCCGACCGTAATCGGTGGACCTTGGCCGGTGGCGGCGCACAGCTTCGCCTGGGGCGGGACGGGCGTTGGTGGCCGTATCGCAAGGTGCGGGGGCGGTGGGTGCCGGCGGGGGATGCCTCGCAGGACCCGGCGACGGGGCTGGCGGGGGCTGGGGAGGGGTGAGGCGGGGGCAGGGTCCTGGGTCCGGCTCCGTCGACTTGGCACCGTCGATCGCCCTGCGGGCTCGTCCTCAAGCGCCGGACGGGCTTGGTTTTGATCCCCTCCCCGCCCCTTCCCGAAAGTCTTCAGCAGACGGCTCCGGGGGCTGCACCCCCGGCCCCCTGCCCGGGGCTGCCGCCCCTGGACCCCGCTTCGGGGCTCCGCCCCGTGCCCCGTTGCGGGGGCCAGCTCCGGACCGCTCGGGGCCGACCCCGTAACCCACCCGGGGCCCCCGGACACCGCGCGGGGCCAGCCCCCGGACCCCGCTCAGGGTCAGCCCCCGGAGTCCACTCGGGGCCAGCCCCGGACCGCTCGGGGCCGCCGCCCAGGCTGCGGTCAAGGTCAGACCCGGAGAGCTCCGCCCCCGGGCCCCGCTGGTTGGCAGCCCGTGCGCCCCACTCGGGTCCTGCCCCCGAACCCCGCTCGCTCCACGCCCAGACCTCGCTAAGCCCCCAGACGCCGCCAGGGCCCGCCCCAGCCCAGCCCCTCGAACACCGGAAGGGCTGAATCGGCCCGCCCCTCCAACACCACTCAGGGACCGAATGGGGCAGCTGGGGGCGGGAGTTTGCGAGGCAGGGGTGATTTTCGGGACCGTGCCCCGGGCGTTTCCCCGTGGGGTGGGCCGCATTAGTATCCGGGCGGTCAGGCCGTCTCGCGATCGGAGCCGTCATGTCAGCAGCCGGTGGACCGCTTGTCGTGGGGGTGGACAGTTCCACGCAGTCCACCAAGGCGCTCGTGGTGGACGCGGCCACCGGGCGGGTCGTGGCGAGCGGGCAGGCGCCGCACAAGGTGTCCTCCGGAGCCGCCCGCGAGAGCGATCCGGAGGAGTGGTGGGACTCGCTCGTCGACGCCTTGCGGCAGTGCGGGGACGCCGCGCGTGAGGCGGCGGCCGTGTCGGTGGGCGGGCAGCAGCACGGGCTCGTGGCGCTCGGCGCGGACGGCCGGCCGGTGCGGCCCACGATGCTGTGGAACGACGTACGCTCCGCGCCTCAAGCGGCCCGGCTCGTCGCAGAGTTGGGCGGCGCCGAATGGTGGGCCGGGCGGATCGGGAGCGTGCCGGGGGCGGCGTTCACGGCGCCCAAGTGGGCGTGGCTGCGCGAGCACGAGCCCGCCGCCGCTGCCGCCACCACAGCGGTGCGGCTGCCGCACGACTACCTCACCGAGCGGCTGACCGGTGAGGCGACCACCGACCGCGGCGACGCCTCCGGCACCGGCTGGTGGGCCTCCGCCACTGAGGCGTACGACAGTGACGTGCTGCAAGCCGTCGGCCTTGACCCTGCGCTGTTGCCGCGCGTGCTGCGGCCGGGTGAGGCTGCGGGCACCGTACGGCGGCATGCGGAACTCCCCTTGCGCGAGGGGGTGTTGGTGGGGGCGGGCACCGGGGACAACGCTGCGGCCGCCCTCGGGCTCGGTCTGCTCCCCGGTGCGCCCGTGCTGAGCCTGGGCACCTCGGGCACGGTGTACGCGGTGTCCAGGGACCGTCCGGCGGACCCCTCCGGCACTGTGGCGGGTTTCGCCGACGCGCGCGGTGACTGGCTGCCGCTGGCCTGCACCCTCAACTGCACGCTGGCCGCGGACCGTGTGGCGGCGCTGCTCGGCCTCGACCGGGAGGCGGTCGAACCCGGCGGCGGGGTCACGTTCCTGCCGTTCCTCGACGGTGAGCGCACCCCCGACCTGCCTGCCGCGTCCGGGCTGCTGCACGGCCTGCGGCACGACACCAGCGGCGGGCAACTGCTGCAGGCGGCGTACGACGGCGCGGCGTTCGCGCTCCTCAGGGCGCTTGATCTCGTACTGGGAGACAAGCCGAGCGAGTCCGGTACGGATGCAGGTACGGGTGCGGGCGCGCCGTTGCTGCTCATCGGCGGCGGGGCGCGCGGCACGGCGTGGCAGCAGACCGTGCGCCGGCTGTCCGGTCGGGCCGTACAGGTGCCGCAGGCCCGGGAGTTGGTGGCGCTCGGCGCGGCCGCGCAGGCGGCGGGGCTCCTGACCGGCGAGGACCCGGCGGCGGTGGCCCGCCGCTGGGACACGGCGCGCGGGCCGCTCCTGGAGCCGGTGCGGCGCGACGAGGAGACCCTGGAGCGGCTCGCCGCAGTGCTCGACGGGGCGGAGCCGCTGCTCGGCTCAGCAGGCGGCGTAAAAGGCGACGGTAGCGACAGTGGCGACGACAACAGCCTTGGCAGCGACGCTCGTTCGACCGTCGGATGAGACCGGGCCTGGTCAAAGCGCCACCGGTTGAGAGAGGCTCCTCCGAGCGCGCTGCGCGCCAGATCACGCACCAGGGAGAGACCGAGTGAGCCCCGGCGACTACTACATACCGGCATACGTCCTCGGCTTCGCCCTTGCCCTGAAACTGCCTGCCCTGATCCGGAACTGGCGTGATCCGCTGCTCTGGTCGCTGTGCACGCTGATCCTGCTGGCCGGTCTGGTGTTCACGTTCGCGGCGCCCCCGACGATCGAGATCGTCAACTCGGCCTCCAACATTCCGAATCTGGCCGCGCCCGTCACGTACTCGATCCTCAGCGCGCTCAGCGCCTCCTGCTTCGTGCTGCTGATCTGCTGGCACAGCGGCGACCAGGCCACGGTGCGGCGTGTCAGCGGCTGGTGCGCGGCGGGCTTCCTCGTGGTGTCCAGCTCGCTGTTCGTGCTGTTCTTCCTGGGCCACGCGCCCGTGGAGCGGCTGCAGGACTTCGACACGTACTACGCCAACTCCCCGTACATCAGGGAGATGATCCTGCTCTACCTGGTGGCGCACGGCGCGTTCTGCGTGGGCATGAGCGTGCTCTGCCTGCGCTGGTCGCGGAAGGCCACGGGGTGGCTGCGGGCCGGTCTGCTGCTGCTCGTGTACGCCTTCGCGATCACGCTCGGCAACGCGGTGTGCAAGCTGACGGCGGTGGTGGCGCGCTGGTACGGCGTCGACTGGGATGTGCTCAGCACGTCGATCGGGCCGCCGCTCGCGGCCGTCGGCGGGACGCTCTGCCCGGCCGGCTTCCTGCTGCCGATGGCGGGCCCTCAGGTGGTCGGCAAATGGCGGGACTGGCGCGCGTACCGGCAGTTGGGGCCGCTGCTCCGGGAGTTGGAGGCGTCCTCGGCGGGCGGGACGCGCGAGGTGCCGCTCGGCCTGTTCGCGCCCCTCACGCTGCGGGTGATGCAGCGCGAGACGGCCATCCATGACGCGCTGCTGCGGCTCGGCCCCGCCCTGGACGCGCGGGTCCGCGCACAGGCGGCGCAGGCGGCGCTCCTCGACGGGCGCAGCGAGCGGGACGCCGAGGTAGAGGGGGCGGCCGCGATGATCGCGGTGGCCGCGCGGCTCGAAGGTGTCGCAGCGGACCGGCAGGAACAGGTCCGTGACGATGCCGCACATGCGGGTCGGTCCTCCGGGGCGGTCCCGGCCGCGGAGGCCGATCTGCGCAGGATCTCGCAGGCCATGCGCCGATCGACGGTCGTGGCCCGGTTCCGCCGGGAGGCGGCCGAAGAAGAAGGACAACACGTATGAGCACCGTTCCCCGCCCTCGCCCCCGCCGTGCCGTGGTGATCGGCGGCGGCCTGACCGGCACGCTGGCCGCCGCCGCGCTTGCCGAGCACCTGGACGAGGTCACGGTCGTCGAACGCGACGCCCTGCCGCAGAGCCCGTCGCCCCGCAAGTCCCTCGCGCAGGCCCGGCACGCGCACATCCTGTGGTCGGGTGGAGCGCGCGCCATGGAGAGCCTGTTACCGGGCGTCCTCGACGACTGGACGGCCGCGGGGGCGCGGCGCATACCGCTGCCGTCGGCGCTGGTGTCGATGACGCCGCAGGGCTGGTTCCGGCGCGGCGGCACGGAGATGCAGTTCCTGATCTCCTGCAGCCGCGACCTGCTCGACTTCTGCATCCGCCGCCGGGCTCTCGCCCTGCCGCAGGTGCGGCTGCTCCAACGGACCGTGGTGACGGGCCTGTTGGGCTCGGCGGGACGGGTGCGCGGGGTGCGGGTGCACTCTCCCGGCGCGGGCGTGCAGGAGCTGCCCGCGGATCTCGTGGTGGACGCTTCGGGCCGGGGCACGCGCGCGGTGCAGTGGCTCACCGGGATCGGGATCGGCCCGGTCCGTGAGGCGGAGGTGGACGCCGGGGTCCTCTACGCGAGCCGCCTCTACCAGGCCCCTCCGGGGGTGCAGGATTTCCCGCTGGTCAATGTGCAGCCGCGGGCCAACACCGGGGAGCCCGGACGGGGTTCGATCATCGCGCCGGTCGAGGGCGGGCGCTGGCTGGTGACGCTGTGCGGCACGCGCGGTGCGCATCCTCCGCAGGCGCCGGAGGCGTTCGAACGGTTCGCGCGCGAGGTGCGGGACCCGGTTGTCGGCGAACTCATCGCGCACGCGCGGCCGTTGGACGACGAGGTGACGCTGTCGCGCAGTACGTTCAACAGGCGCCGATATCTGGAGAAGTGCCGCGCCTGGCCGGAGGGTTTCGTCGCCCTGGGGGACGCGGTGGCGACGTACAACCCGGTGTACGGGCACGGCATGTCGGTGGCGGCGCAGGGGGTGCTGGCGCTGCGGGCGGAGCTGCGCAGGAACGGGCCGCAGGCGCTGGGCCTCGCGCGTCGGGCGCAGCGTGCCGTGGCCGGGCCGATCGACATGGCCTGGCAGATGGCGGCCGGGCAGGACGTGCTCTACCCGGAGGCGACCGGGAAGCGGCCCACGTTCCTGGAGCGGGCGGGGCAGCGGTACGTCGACCGGCTGACGTCCACGGCGACGGCCCGGCCGTACGCGGCCCGCAGCCTGCTCGAGGTCATGACGCTGTCGGCCCCGGCGACGGGCCTGTTCCGCCCCGCGCTGGTCCTCACGGCCCTGCGCGGCCCGCGCCAAGAGCCGCTCACCGGCCCGCCGTTGACGGACGAGGAGCGCGCGTCGGTGTACGGCGACGGGGACCTGCCGGAGACGCCGCGGGCGGGGGGCACGCGCGCGTAGGGGCTGTTTTCGGAGCGGGAGGGGCGGGGGCACGCGCGCGTAGGGGCTGTTTTCGCTTGGCTGCCTGCGCGTGGATCCCTGGCGTACGCGCGTAGCGGGCGTTTCCGGCGGGCACAACATGGGGGCGCACACGTGTCCGTCAACTTCCGCCACCAGAGCGGTCGTTGACGGACCGCGCCTGGCTGCCGTCACGGCACGTTCCGACCGCACCACCCCCGAGGAGCACATCCCGCACCTGAACTCCCCCACAGGAAAGGCAGGTCACCCATGGACCGCGCACGCAGAGTCCCCACCGGCGGCCCCAGCAGGCGCCGGCTGCTGCAGGGCGCCGCCCTCGCCGCCGTCCCCACCGCCCTCCTCCTCCCCGACGCCCGCGCCGACGTCGTGCCGAGGCAGTCGCGGCGCCCCGCCGACTACCCGGACGCCGAGTGGGTCCCGGCCAGCAGCTCCAACTACACGGCGTCGAACCGGCCGCTCACGTACCCGATCGACTTCGTCGTCGTGCACGTCACGCAGGAGACGTACGCCGACACCCTCGGCATCTTCCAGAACCCGGACGCGCAGGTGTCCGCGCACTATGTGGTGCGCTCGGCGGACGGGCACGTCGCGCAGTGCGTGCGGGACCGGAACGTCGGCTGGCACGCCGGGAACTGGGACTACAACACGCGCAGCATCGGCATCGAGCACGAGGGCTGGGTGGACCAGCCGGAGTGGTTCACGGAAGCCATGTACGCGTCGTCGGCGGAGCTCACCGCGTACCTGTGCGCCACGTACGGCATCGCCAAGGACCGGGAGCACATCATCGGGCACAACGAGGTGCCGGGCGCGGACCACACCGACCCGGGGCCGAACTGGGACTGGGACCACTACATGGACCTCGTCAACTCCCTGTAGGGGTCCTTCACGCACCGTGATCGACCATGCTGCACCGCATGTGCGAACGTGCCACGATGAGGAGGGTGCGGACAGCGGACCTGAACCGAGCCACGCACAGCGGCGGTTTTCAAGGGGCGCACCCACACTGAGGGTGCGCCCCTTGCCGTTCCAGAGGCACGGAAACCGCCTGCAGCACGGAAACCGCCCGCACGCGCGGAGACCGTCCGTACTCGCGGAAACCGCCCGCACGCGCGGAGACCCGTCAGGGGACGACATGGCTACGCAGCAACGACCGACCGTGGACGCGTCGTACTGGATGGTCACCGCGCCCGGCGCCGACCGTCCGCCGCCCGAGTCCGACCTGACCGCGGACGTGGCCGTGATCGGCGGCGGCATCGCGGGCCTCTGCACCGCCTGGGAGCTGGTGAGCGCGGGCCTCGACGTGGTCGTCCTGGAGGCGGACCGGATCGCGGCGGGCGTGAGCGGGCACACGACGGCCAAGGTGACCGCCGCGCACGGCCTCAAGTACGCGCGCCTGGAGGCGGAGCACGGGAGCGAGACGGCATATCTGTACGGCCAGTCGCAGCAGGAGGCGGTCGACCGGATCGTGGCGCTCTGCGCCGAGCTGGGCATCGAGGCGGACCTGGAACGCGCCCCCGCGCTCACGTACCTGCGGGATCCGGAGGGCGTCCACGACCTGAAGGCGGAGGCGGCCGCGGCGCGCAGGGCCGGGCTCGACGCGTCGTACGTGACGGAGACGGAACTGCCCTTCGAGGTCGCGGGCGCGGTCCGCGTGGACGGTCAACTCCAGTTCCACCCAAGGAAGTTCCTGCTCGGGCTCGCGGAGCGCATTGAGGCGGCCGGCGGGCGGATCCACGAGCGGTCCCGCGTCACGGCCCTGCATGACGCCACCCGCTGCCGCCTCACCGTCGAGCACCCGGGAGACGGCGGGGAGGTGACCGGTGACAGCGGCGGTGGCGACCTCGGGGAGACCGGTAGCGGTGGCGGGGAGACAGGTGGCCGGGGCGTGACGGTCACCGCGCGGGACGTGGTGATCGCCACGCACTACCCGGTCTTCGACCGCACGCTCCTGCTGACGCTCCTCGAACCCCGGCGCGAGCTGGTCCTTGCGGCGCCCGTCCCGACGGAAGCGGCGCCCGTGGGCATGTTCATCACCCCGGAGGACCGTACGCGTTCGCTGCGCAGCGCCCCGTACGACAGCGGGCGGCGGCTGCTCGTCGTCACGGGAGAGGCGTTCGAACCGGGCGCCGGGGACGTACGGGACAGGTTCGAGCGGCTCGACGCGTGGGCGCGGACGAGCCTGCCGGGCTTCGCCGAGGCGGACAGCGTGTACCGCTGGGCCGCGCAGGACAACGACTCCGTGGACCAACTGCCCTATGTGGGCCACGCACATCCCGGCAGCCAACATGTGTATGTGGCCACCGGGTTCGGCGGCTGGGGCATGAGCAACGGCGTCATGGCCGGCCGCCTCCTCGCCGCGCACATCGTGGGCGGGCCGCGCCCTGCCTGGACCGAGCTGTACGACCCGCGTCGACTGCCGCCGGTGCGGGACGCGGGCCATGCCGCCGCCCAGCAGGCGTCCGTGGCCGGGCACTTCGTCGGGGACCGGCTGCACACGGGCGAGGCCGCTTCGCTGGCGGACGTCCCGCGCGGCGGCGGTGCGGTCGTACGGCTCGGCGGCAAGCCGTGCGCGGTGCACCGCGACGACACCGGGGAGGTCACGGCGGTCTCCGCGCGCTGCACGCACCTCGGCTGCCTGGTGCACTACAACGACGCCGAGCAGACCTGGGAGTGCCCCTGCCACGGCTCCCGGTTCGGCACGGACGGCTCGGTGCTGCAGGGTCCGGCCACGCGGCCGCTGCGACAGCGCGAACTCCCCGATCTCGCGGATCCGGCCGAGTGACCGGCCGGCCTCCGAAGTGATCGGGGAGTTCGTGTCCTGCTGCTGGGCTTAGCCTGCTGGGCCTAGCGGAGGCCGCCGCTGCCGAAGGATCCGCTCATGCCCGGAGTCCAGCGGCGTGGTTTCTGATCCTTCGCTCTCTTGGAATTGGTGGCGTGCAGTGCGTACGGCATGAGCCGTTCGCTCTCCTCCTTCGCCACGGGCATTTCGTCCGCTTCCCGCATTTCCCGAATCTCCCGGACCGGTCCGGAATCGGGCAGCTTCGGCTGCTCCTCCGGCCGAGGTCGGTGCGGCTCCCGGTCTTTTACTCGATTGCCCAGCCAGAAGGCTCCGAGCAGGCCACCGACGACGACGATGCCACCGATGAATGCGGCGATACGCCCGACGGCGCCGCTGGAAGCGGCCAGGTCCAACAGTTCACTCGTTGCCGTGATCATGATGGCGGACGCCCGGATTCCGGGCGCCTTCACACCTCCCGCAATCAACTCGGGTCAACTCGGGGGATCTGCGAATCCGCTCTGCTCGCCAGGCGTTCTGGGGCATTCTCCAACGCTGTTCGACCTTTCATTTTACTCCTCCCCCGATATTCGGCAGCGGCGCGCACCGTGGACCCCGAGTGACCGGATCATCACCGTCCGGTCACGACTTCTGTTGTCATGACGGTTGTCGGCCCGCACCCGCGAGGCCACGATGACTGCATGCGCACGGCCCTTTCAGGGAGGCAGAGTTGACCGATCCGTGGGTGGCACTCCAGCCGGGCACCGACCGCGTGGAGCGGGTGCGGATGCTGCGCCGCGCCCACTCGGCGTTCACGTCGGCGGGGACCGTCGCCCGCCCGGTGCGGTCGGTGGTGGCCGACTCGTGGCGGCGCTCGGCGAGAGCGCGGGTCAGCCCCGAGGGCACGGCGCGGGTCGAGCTGGTCGACGGGGACCTGGGCTCGTACCGGGCGCAGCATCCGCTGGCGCGGGTGATGCCGCTGTTCCGGGAGCTGATGAGCACCTTCGCGATGGACGGGGAGCATCTCCTCGCGGTGTGCGACGTGCACGGCAGGCTCCTTTGGGTGGAGGGGCACTCCGCGACCCGGGCCCTTGCGGGGCGTATGAACTTCGTGCCGGGCGCGCGCTGGGCGGAGTCGGCGATGGGCACGAACGCGCCGGGCACGGCCGTGGCGGTGGGCCGGCCCGTCCAGGTGTTCGCGGCCGAGCACTTCAGCCGGCCGGTGCAGCCGTGGACGTGCGCGGCGGCGCCGGTGCACGATCCGCACACGGGGCAGCTGCTCGGCGCGGTCGACATCACGGGCGGCGACCGGCTCGCGGAGCCCATGAGCCTGGCGTTCGTGCAGGCCGTGGCGCGGGCCGCGGAGGCCCAACTCGCCCTGGACCGGCGGCAGTCGAACCGTGAGACCGTCGAGTTGTACGCCCTGGGCCGGGACGAGGCGCTGCTCGTCGCGCACGGCCGCAAGACCCGGCTGAGCCGGCGGCACAGCGAGCTCGCGGTACTCCTCGCGCGGCATCCGGAGGGCCTGACCGGGGACCAGCTCCTCATCGGTCTGTACGAGGACGAGTCGATGTCGCCGGTGACGTTGCGCGCGGAGCTGTCGCGGCTGCGCTCACTGCTCGGCGGCGAGCTGCTCGCGTCCCGTCCGTACCGGTTCACGGCTCCGGTCGACGCGGACTTCCTGCTCGCGGAGCGGCGGTTGGCGGCGGGTTCGGTGTCCGGTGCGGTGGGCGCGTACAGCGGTCCGCTGCTTCCGCTGTCGCAGGCGCCCGAGGTGGCGCGGCTGCGGCACCGGCTGGAGCGGTCGCTGCGGGACGCGCTGATCGAGCGGTCCGATCCGCAGCTCCTCGCGGACTGGGCGTACAGCAGGTGGGGCGGGGACGATCTCGGCGTGTGGCAGGCGCTGGTGGCGGTCACGCGGGCGGGCACGCCGGAGCATGCGGCGGCGCGCGCCCGGCGGGCGGAACTGGACGCGGAGCAGTCGGGGGCGTGAGGCCTCGACCCCGACGGCGACGGGCAACGGGCAACGGGCAACGGGCAACGTCGTTGCAACCTCCGCGTCCCTAGTCTCCGCGGCAGAGCGCTGCCCGACGGTGGGTGGCCGTTCCCGGGAGGCCCGCAGAGATGACCCGTTACGCCGCGCCCGGCACCGAGGGCGCCCTCGTGTCCTACAAGCCGCGCTACGACCACTACATCGGCGGCGAGTACGTGCCGCCGGCCCGTGGCCAGTACTTCGAGAATCCCAGCCCGGTCAACGGTCAGACGTTCACGGAGATCGCCCGCGGCACCGCGGAGGACGTGGAGCGCGCGCTCGACGCCGCGCACGCGGCCGCGCCCGCGTGGGGGCGTACGTCCACGACCGAGCGCGCGCAGATCCTCAACAAGATCGCCGACCGGATGGAGGCCAATCTCGAACCGCTCGCGGTCGCCGAGTCCTGGGAGAACGGCAAGCCGGTACGGGAGACGCTGGCCGCCGACATTCCGCTCGCCATCGACCACTTCCGCTATTTCGCGGGCGTGGTGCGCGCCCAGGAGGGCTCGCTGAGCGAGATCGACGACGACACGGTCGCGTACCACTTCCACGAGCCGCTCGGGGTGGTCGCGCAGATCATTCCGTGGAACTTCCCGATCCTGATGGCGACTTGGAAGCTGGCGCCCGCGCTCGCGGCGGGCAACGCGGTGGTCCTGAAGCCGGCCGAGCAGACCCCGGCGTCGGTGCATGTGTGGCTGGACCTGGTGGCGGATCTGCTGCCGCCGGGGGTGGTGAACATCGTCAACGGCTTCGGCGCGGAGGCGGGCAAGCCGCTGGCGTCGAGTCCGCGGGTCGCGAAGGTGGCGTTCACCGGGGAGACGACGACGGGGCGGCTGATCATGCAGTACGCCTCGGAGAACATCAAGCCGGTCACCCTGGAGCTGGGCGGGAAGTCGCCGAACATCTTCTTCGACGACGTGTGGGCGCGCGACGACGCCTTCCGCGACAAGGCACTTGAGGGCTTCACGATGTTCGCCCTCAACCAGGGCGAGGTGTGCACATGCCCGTCTCGCGCCCTGATCCAGCGCGGTCACTACGCCGAGTTCCTCGACGCGGCCGTGGCCCGCACGGAGCGGATCGTGCCGGGCCACCCGCTGGACACGGACACGATGATCGGCGCGCAGGCCTCCAACGACCAGCTGGAGAAGATTCTCTCGTATCTCGACATCGGCCGGCAGGAGGGCGCGAAGGTCCTCACGGGCGGTCAACGCATCGAGTACGACGGGGAGTTGGCGGGCGGCTACTACGTCCAGCCGACCATCTTCGAGGGCGACAACCGCATGCGGATCTTCCAGGAGGAGATCTTCGGCCCGGTCGTCTCGGTCACCCCGTTCGACGACTACGACGACGCCCTGAAGATCGCCAACGACACGCTGTACGGCCTGGGCGCGGGTGTCTGGACCCGCGACATGAACACCGCCTACCGGGCGGGCCGTTCGATCCAGGCGGGCCGGGTCTGGGTGAACAACTACCACGCGTACCCGGCGCACGCGGCCTTCGGCGGCTACAAGCAGTCGGGCATCGGCCGCGAGAACCACCGGATGATGCTGGACCACTACCAGCAGACGAAGAACCTGCTGGTGTCCTACTCGCCGGACAAGCTCGGGTTCTTCTAGGGGAACAGAAAAGAGGCGCCTGAGCTGGGCTTCTGCCCGCCAGGCGCCTCTTGCTCAGCCCATCGAAGCTGGAGCCCGATCTGCGTGGGGTGCACGTACGGCGAAGCGCTTCGTGCACCCGATGGACGGATCCTCTGGGCCGGCACCGAGACTGCGATCGAGTACGTCGGGTACTTCGAGGGTGCGCTGCAGTCCGGGATTCGCGCCGCCCGGGAAGTGCTGAGGGCCGGATAGCCCACTCGGCCGCCGTGTCACCCGAAGGAGCGGCCCTGGGTGACCCGGAGCCGGCAAAAGGGGAGGCCAATTCCCACACCCTACGGTGGCCTGTCCCCCAGAGCCCCAAGCGCAGCAGGCCCCACAGCGAAGGACTCGATCATGAGTGACCCCACTCCTCAACCGACTACGACCGACTCCGGCACCCCCGTGGAGAGCGATGAGCATTCGCTCACTCTCGGGCCGGGTGGACCGATCCTGCTGCAGGACTCGTACCTGATCGAGCAGATGGCGCAGTTCAACCGTGAGCGGATTCCCGAGCGTCAGCCGCATGCCAAGGGCAGCGGAGCTTTCGGCCGCTTCGAAGTCACCCACGACGTCAGCCGGTTCACGAAGGCGGCGCTGTTCCAGCCGGACACCACCACCGAGTTGGTCGTACGGTTCTCGACGGTCGCCGGTGAGCGCGGCAGCCCGGACACCTGGCGCGACCCGCGCGGCTTCGCGGTGAAGTTCTACACCAGCGAAGGCAACTACGACATGGTCGGCAACAACACACCGGTGTTCTTCATCAAGGACCCGATGAAATTCCAGCACTTCATCCGGTCCCAGAAGCGCCGCGCGGACAGCAACCTCCGCGACCACGACATGCAGTGGGACTTCTGGACCCTGTCCCCCGAGTCCGCGCACCAGGTGACCTGGCTGATGGGCGACCGGGGCATCCCGCGCACGTGGCGCCACATGAACGGCTACACCTCGCACACGTACATGTGGATCAACGCCTCCGGTGAGCGGTTCTGGGTGAAATATCACTTCAAAACCGATCAGGGCATCGAGTTCTTCACGCAGCATGAAGCCGACCAGATGGCTGCTGCGGACACGGACTACCACACGCGTGACCTCTTCGAGCACATCCGGGACGGGGACTTCCCGTCGTGGACGCTGCACGTGCAGGTCATGCCGTACGAGGAGGCGGCGAACTACCGGTTCAACCCGTTCGACCTCACCAAGGTCTGGCCGCACGGCGACTATCCCCTCATCCCGGTCGGCCGCATGACGCTTGACCGCAACCCCACCGACAACCACGCCGAGATCGAGCAGGCGGCGTTCCAGCCCAACAACCTGGTCCCGGGGATCGGCCCGAGCCCGGACCGCATGCTGCTGGCCCGCCTGTTCTCGTACGCGGACGCGCACCGCCACCGCATCGGCGGCAACTACCAGCAGCTGCCCGTCAACGCGCCGATCGTGCCCGTCCACACGTACTCGAAGGACGGGGCGATGGCGTACCGGAAGACGAGCGACCCGGTGTACGCCCCGAACTCCAAGGGCGGGCCCGCCGCCGACACCGAGCGCTTCGGCAGCCCGCCGAGCTGGCACGCCGACGGCGACATCACGCGCGCCGCGTACGTCTCCCACGCGGAGGACGACGACTGGGGCCAGCCCGGAACCCTCGTACGCGAGGTCCTGGACGACGACGGACGAGACCGCCTGGTGGACAACGTCGTCGGCCACCTGCTCAACGGCGTCACCGAGCCGGTCCTGCTGCGGGCCTTCGAGTACTGGTCCAACATCGACGAGTCGATCGGCAAGCGCATCGAGGACGGAGTCCGCGCGAAAGCCGGCGAGAAGGACCCCAAGGCCGCGGAACAGGGCAACCCTGCCCGCCGCGACATGCAGCGCAAAGCGTAGGCACTGAGCCGAACGCAAAGCCTGGGCACTGACCGAACGCACTTCGCGTGCGCTTGGCGCTTGCCCGCGGGCCGCGTCTTCGAGGGGAGTGAGCCTCGCGAAGACGCGGCCCAAGCATCAACGCGGAGTTCAATCTGCGCACGCCGCTGACCACCGTGCGCGACGGGGCGGGGCCACCGACCTGGATGCCAAGGTGAGCGGCCGGCCCTGCGTCAGCCTTCGTCCGCAGTCGGCGCTCCGCGCAGAATCGAAGCCAACAGCCCCGTCACCAGCTCCCCCGCCTCCGCCCTCGCGGCCTTCTTGTCCTCCGCCTCACCGATGGCCAGCGCCGTTTCGCTGACCATCCTGAAGAGGACGCGAGTCAGCAGGGGGCTGGGGGTGAGACGGGCGCCGCTGTCCGCCAGCTCGGCGAGCATCGCATCGAGCAGCCCCATCATGCGCGCCTCGATCTCGCGGCACCGCTCCCAGCCGAGCACCGCAGGCCCCTGCTGAAGGCAGATGCGCTGGTACTCGTCGTCCAGGCAGGCGTCGAGGAATGCGTCGAGGCCGCTCGTCATGCGTTCCCACGGGTCGTCCGCGTTGCCGCCCGCGCTCATCACGGCTTCGGCGATCCGCTCGTTGACGCCCTCCAGGACGTGCTCGAAGAGTGCCTGCTTGCTGGAGAAGTGGTGGTACAGCGCCCCCTTGGTGACGCGCGCGGAAGCGGCGACCTCGTCCAGCGACGTGTGGGCGAAGCCCTTCTCCGTGAACAGGCGCCCTGCCGAGTCCAGCAGTGCCGTGCGGGTGGCCTCGACGTACTCCTGGCGACGCGTCTTGACAGTCATGACCGCAGGTTATTACATACTCTCGGTATGTTGCCATCTCTAAGAATGAAACCTTCGGGGGGTTAGATGTTTGTCCGTCTCGCGTCGTTGGCCATGCGCCGGCGCCGCCTCGTCTTCGTGATCGCTGTGCTGGGGTTCGCGATCGCCGCAGCGATCGCTTCCCCGGCGATGAAGGTTCTTTCGGCAGGCGGTTTCGAGGATCCGAAGGCGGAGTCGTCGATCGCCGAGGAGGTGCTGCGCGAGCGCTTCGACACGGGCGAACCGAACTTCATCCTCGTGGCGCGGGCACCGGGGCAGGTCGACAGCGGCGAAGCCGAGGCCGCCGGCCGCGATCTCACCCGTGAGCTCACCGATCAGGACGGCGTCGCCGAGGTCTCCTCGTACTGGACGGGCGGACCGGCGGCCGACGAACTGCGGTCGGAGGACGGGCGGTCGGCCCTCATCCTCGCCCGCCTCAGCGGGGACGACGACGAGGCGCTGAAGACCGCGAAACGCCTCGCTCCTCGCGTCACCGGCGAGCAGGGGGTGCTCTCGGTGAAGTCGGGCGGCCGGGCGGAATTCAACCGCCAGGGCTCGGAGCGCATCACCACCGACCTCGCTCGGGCCGAAGGCATCGCGATCCCGATCACCATCCTGCTGCTCGTGCTGGTCTTCGGATCGGGGATGGCCGCGCTCATGCCCCTCGCGGTGGCGGGCTTCTCCGTGGTCGGTTCGCTTGCCGTGCTGCGGCTGCTCAACGAGGTGACGGACGTATCGATCTTCGCGGCCAACCTCTCCACGGCGCTCGGCCTGGGGCTTGCCATCGACTACTCACTCTTCATCATCAGCCGGTACCGGGAGGAGCTGAAGAAGGGGGCCGAGACCGCCACAGCGCTGCGTGCGACGCTTCGTACAGCGGGACGGACTGTCGTCTTCTCCGCCGTCACCGTGCTGCTGTCCCTGGCTGCGCTCCTGGTGTTCCCGCTGTACTTCCTGCGGTCTTTCGCCTACGCGGGCATCGGTGTGGTGCTCTTCGCCACGCTCGGAGCGCTGGTGCTGCTGCCGGCGTTGCTGGCTGCCCTGGGCGGCCGGATCGACAAGTTCGACCTGATGGCGAAGCTCCGCCGGGGGCCGAAGAAGGAGAAGCGCCCGGAGGAGGGTTTCTGGCACCGTCTCGCCACGGCTGTCATGCGACGCCCGCTGCCCGTGCTCGCCGTTGTCCTGGTCGTCCTGGCGATCGTGGTCATGCCCTTCACCAAGGCGTCGTTCGGGCTGCCCGACGACCGTGCGCTGCCCAAGGATCTGGCCGCCGCCCAGGTGGGCGATGCCGTGCGTACGGAGTTCTCCACGCCGACCGGCCGGGACCTGAAGGTCGTCCTTCCCGATGCACGGCCGTCCGACAGCGAACTCACCGACTACGCGACCGCCTTGTCCGATGTGGCGGACGTCGAGCGTGTGGACACGGCCACCGGCAGCTTCCGGGACGGGAAGCAGATCGCTCCGCCCGCAGCGGGCGCGGAGAAGACGTTCACCGAAGCGGACGGAGCCTGGCTGGCTCTGACCACCGATGTGGAGGGCTACTCGGAAGCCGGCAAGGACCTGGTCGGCGAGGTGCGGGACGCACAGCCTCCCGCCGGCACCGCGGCACTCGTCGCGGGCACGGCGGCCACCTATGCCGACACCCTGGACAGCCTCTGGTCCGCCCTGCCCTGGGCTGTGCTGATCATCGCGATGCTGACCTTCACGCTGCTGTTCCTGTTCACGGGCAGCGTGATCATGCCGCTCAAGACCATCGTCCTGAACCTGCTCAGCCTCACCGCGACATACGGGGCCATGGTGTACGTCTTCCAGGACGGCAACCTGCAATGGCTCACGGGTGACTTCACCGTCACCGGCTATGTCGACGTCACGATGCCGATTCTGATGTTCTGCGTCATCTTCGGCCTGTCGATGGACTACGAGGTCTTCCTTCTCTCCCGCATCAAGGAGGAGTTCGACCGCACCGGCGACAACGAGGCAGCGGTGGCCCGGGGGTTGGAGAGCACCGGCCGTCTGATCACCGCGGCGGCGGCGCTGCTGGCCATCTTCTTCGTGGCGCTCGTCAGCGCCGGCGTCACGCACGTCAAGATGCTGGGCCTGGGCACTGCCCTCGCCATCCTGATGGACGCGATCGTCATCCGTGGCCTGCTCGTTCCCGCGTTCATGCGGCTGGCCGGCCGCGCGAACTGGTGGGCGCCGGGCCCCCTGCGACGCCTGCACGACAAGATCGGCTTCAGCCACGGTCCCTCAGCCGACGAGGAGCGGGACACGGCGTCCTCCGGTGAACTCGGCGGCGCCCCCGCCGTGAGCGAATCGCGCGAGCGTGTGACGCAGTAGCCCATTACGAGGCGCTGAACGGACAGAGGGCCGGCCCCCGGGGGCCGGCCCTCTTCTACTGCATCGCGGCGCTGCATCGCTTCGCTGCATCGCGGCACTGCATCACGTCACTGCATCGCGGCGCTCAGCACCAGAGGCTCACCGTGGCGACGAGTACTGCCGACGGGGTCGCCACCAGTCCGAGCATCCAGCAAGCCCCGGCTCCGTACGCCGACTTGGAACCGTAGGCGGTGCCCGTGTCGAGGAGCCGGTTGATGCGTTCGGCCACGTCCCCGCCAGAGGCGTACAACGCCCCCGCTCCGGCCACCGCAGCGTTCTCGACCCGGCCCGCGGCAAGCCTGGCGAGTCCGCGGGCCAGGACATCCGCCCGGACTTGTCGCGCGGCGGCGTCGTCCGCCGCCATCTCCACAAGGCGGGCGACGGCCCCCTTGGCCTCCGCGAAGAGGGGAACCCAGGCCAGTGCGTGAGCCATGGAGCCGGTGAAGCAGGTGATGTAGTGGTGGCGGCCACGGAGGTGGGCCCTCTCGTGTTCCATCACCGCTGCCAGCTCGGCCTTCGACAACATCTTCAAGGCCGCTGTCGTCAGGACAATGCGCCCGCCGTGGGCCGCCACACAGTACGCGGCCGGGCACGCGTGGTCGATGGCTACGGCGGAAGCATCACGCAGGCCGACTCGGCGGCCCAGCAGGTCCACCGCGGCGACGTGGTTCTGCTGACGACGGCGCCAACGCACGTGGTTGCGCAACAGCACCGTGCTCACCCTCAGCGGCACTCCGACTGCGATCGCGGCCCCCGCCACGGTGATGAGCAGCCTGAGGCCGTCCGAAGAAAGATGGGCGACCCAGCGTACGCAGCACTGCCAGATCAGCGCGTGTACGGCAGTGCCTGCGAGCTCAAGCCCCAAGAAGACGATCGAGGCCAGAACCGAGACGATCATGCCGAGCCACAGACCGATGGCCAGCCGGGGCGCGGGGATCGGCCAGCGCGCCCGCGCGAGCAGCCGGGGCGCGAGCACTGCCGTCACCAGCAGGTACACCGATTGGAACGCTGCACCCGTCATGCGCCGTCCTCGTCGCCGAGTGCACGGCGGATGGCGGCCTGGAGATCCGGTGATTCGCTGGCGGCGACACGTTCGACGAAGTGGAGCATCACCGACTCAGGGTCGCCACTGCCGCTGAGTGCCTCCGCCATGAGCCGGGCCGTGCAGGCCTCGCGCGTTTCCCGCGGGTGGTACAGGTACTGCTTGCCGTGCCGCGTGCGATCGAGCCAGCCCTTCCTGTTGAGCTTGGACATCGTCGACATGACGGTGGTGTACGCCAGCGCCGCGGGGCGTTCCGCGTTCATCGCGTCGACCACGTCACGGACCGGCAGTGGCCGACTGGCGGCCCACAGCCGTTCCATCACCTCGGCTTCCAGTGACCCCAGATTCCACACGCTGCGCCTCCGCTCGATTTCCGGCATGGTACCGGTGCTCTCCGACGCCACAACGCGCTGCGGCGTTCCTGGTGATGACCCAGGAACGCCGCAGCAGTGGTACGGGGCAACTAGCCGACTGTCCCAGGAGACAGCCAGTGCCGGAAGGAGTCCGCGAGAGCCGCACCGCGGCCGTCCGCCGACCGACCACCGGGCGACTGCCCCTGCCCCTGCCCCTGCCCCTGCCCCTGCCCCTGCCCCTGCCCCTGCCCGTCGAACGATTCCAGCTCCGACACGAAGCTCTTCAGCAGCTCTTCCGTTGCCTCACGCTCCGAGCCGGCGGACGTGATGCCGACCAGCAGGGCGCCGTCGACGGTGCCGCAGAGGAACTCGAACCGGTGCCGCAGTGGTGTGGCGGAGTGCTGTAGCGGCCCAGGGCGATGGGTCGACGGCGCCAGGCGCGGGTGGGCGTACAACTCATCGACTGCTCCTAGGTAGTTGAAGGCGAAGTCGGCCCCTCCTGCTCGTCCGTCCACGTGAGCGGCCGTACCGTAAGCCGCCAGGGCGTGGTCCAGGCCGCCGTTGGACTGGGCGGAGCGTGCCGCCACCACCGCCTCGGTCCCCCGCCGGGCGTCGCCGACCGCCGGGACCTGCAAGGGATAACGGACCGAGAGCCTGCCGACCGTGCGCGAGAGGTCGCCGACGGTGTCCGGCAGCGCGGAAGCACGACCGTGCCCGTCGACCTCGACGTCGATGGCGTCGCCGAACCGGCAAGCGCGCGCGGCGCGGGCGAGCGCCGCCAGCAGAACGTCACCGATCGTCGCGGCTCCCTGCGCATACTCCCTCAACCGGTCGACGGTTTCCGATGGCACGACTTCGATGAGCGTCTCCGCCTCACCAGCCGTGCCCGCGAGGGCTCGTGACACCGAGGCGGTCGAGGCCGTCGAGGCCGTCGAGGCTTCCGAACGCGAAATGTGGTCGGCCAGCTGCTGGGCCCAGACCGCCGCCGGCAGGGAAACCGGCGGAAGCTCGGCCTCTCCCTCCTCGGCGATCTGGTCGTGCGCAGTGAGGAGTTCGTCGAGGACGAGCCGCATGGAGAAGTTGTCCACCGCCAACCAGTGTGCGATCAGGAGGAGTTCGGGCCGACGGTCGCTCCCGCGGTCGAAGTACAGGACACGCAGGAGCGGCGGCTCGGCCAGATCGAAGCTCCGCTGAGCCTGCTCGGCAGATCCTTCGATGGCGCGGTCCTGGTCCTCCTCAGGCAGGCCGGCGAGGTCGAACCATTCCACAGGGACGGTCGACAGCTCCTTGCCGGCACGTACCTCCTGCTGCCAGCTCCCATCCCGGAGGGTGAAGCCGGTACGCAGCGCATCGTGGCGAGCGATCACCGTGCGCAGCGCCACGCGAAGCGCCACCTTGTCCATGGGCTCGGCCAGTTCGAAGAACAGGGCGTAGTTGTGATGTCGGGCAGCCTCTTCGCTCAGTCCGGACAGCAGCATCGACTGGGAGGGAAGCAACGGCGCGGGGCCCGTCACTTCGGTCGGGGCCGCCGACGTGCTGGGAGCCGCCAATGTGGCGACCCGGGCGAGCCCAGCGATGGTCGGGTTCTCGAAGAACTGCCGTGGTGTCAGGGCGAGTCCGGCTTCGGCGGCCTTGCTGATGACCCGGAGGGCCAGCAGGGAATCACCGCCCAGGTCCCCGAACACATCGTGGATTCCGACCTTGCCGGTGGGAAGGACGTGCTCCCAGATGTTCTTGAGCCGCCGCTCGATGTCGTTGCGCGGCGCGTCCCCGTTCTCCTCCGGGACGCCGGTGGGTGCTGTCGAAGCCGTGGGCTGCGGTGCGGGCAGAGCAGCGCGGTCGATCTTGCCGTTGGCCGTGAGCGGCAGTGCGTCGAGCATCACGAAGGCGCGCGGCAGCATGTAGTCCGGCAGCACGGCTGCGAGGTGCTGCCGCAGGGAGACGGTGAGTGTTTCCGGGTCGTCCATGGCGTGCGTGGTGGGGGTGAGAGTGGGGGTGGGGTTCGGGGTGAGGTAGGCGGTGAGTTGGTTGTGGTTGGCGGTGACGATGGCGTCCTTGACCGCCGGGTGTGTGTTGAGCTGGGCCTCGATCTCGCCCAGCTCGATCCGATACCCGTTGATCTTCACCTGATGGTCATTACGACCCAGGAACTCGATCGACCCGTCCGGCAGATAGCGACCCAAGTCACCAGTCCGATAAAGACGTTCACCCGTAACAGGGTGGGTGATGAACCGCTCCGCGGTCTTCTCCGCATCACCCCAGTAACCACACGCCACCCCGATACCGCCGATGAACAACTCGCCGGGAACCCACGTCGGAACAGGCTCCAACCGCCCGTCCAACACCGCGAAGGACTGATTCGCCAGCGGACGACCGTACGGAATGCTCCGCCACCCCGGATCCACCTCACCGATCCGGTGGTGAATGGACCAGATCGACGCCTCCGTCGCACCACCCAGACTGATGACCCCAGCCTCGGGAACCACCGAGTCGATACGTCCGGGCAGGGACAACGGGATCCAGTCACCGCTCAGCAGCACCAACCGCAGCCCCGCGACCACCTCACTGTTCGCGGCCGCGTAATCCGTGAACATCTCCATCAACGCCGGGACTGAGTTCCACACCGAAACCCTGTGTTCATGCACCAAGTCCAACCAGGCGGCAGGGTCACGGTGAGCGTCCGCACCCGGCACCACCACGGCGCCACCAGCGGCGAACATCCCGAAGATGTCCCACACCGACAGGTCGAAACTCAGCGAGGACAGGGCCAACACCCGGTCCGAACTCCCCACCCCGAAACGGCCGTTGACGTCCACCACCGTGTTGGCCGCACCGCGATGGTCGATCATCACGCCCTTCGGCTCACCCGTCGAACCCGACGTGAAGATCACATACGCCAGATCCCCCGGACCCACCACAGGCTCCAGCCGACCGTCATCCACCTCCGACCACACCTGCTCGTCATCCACGGCCAGCACCGTCACACCCGCCGGCCATTCAATCTCGCCCGCCAGATGCGACTGGGTCAGCACAATCCGGCACTGCCCCCGCTCAAGAATCCGCCGCACCCGCTCGCCCGGCCATCCGGCATCAACAGGCAGATACGCCGCCCCCGAATACAACACGCCCAACGCGGCAACCGGCTGCTCCCAGCCCTTGTCCATCACCACACCCACCAAGGCGTTCGGGCAAGCCCCCAACTCCCGCAACCGCCGCCCAATACGCGACGCAAACCGGTCACACTCCCCATAACTCAGCGTCCGACCAAGAGCGATCACCGCAGGAGCATCACCCCGCTCAGCCAAGAAACCACCCAGCCCATGCAACAGACCATCAGGCATCGGCGCGGCCGTCGCGTTCGCCTCCGTCCGAGCCGCCAAATCCGAGGCCGGCACCAGCTTCAGCGCAGCGGAATCCCAGACGCCCTGGTCATCGGCCAGGCGTGCCACCAGAGTTGTGAACGCGCCGAACGCCGCATCCATCAACCCATCCGGGAACAGCTCCTCCACGACGGCCCACTGCACCCGCAACTCACCGGCCAGCTCGAACACTTGGCACTCGACGGCGACCTGCGGCGCCGTGGCAGACACATGGGCGAGGCCTCGGAACCAGTCGGGCGTGTTCTCGTCGTCGAGGTCCTGGCCGAGGACGGCGTCGAACACGTACGGCATGGTCGTGCGGTTTCCGTCGCCGCTCCGGGCGAGCTCGCGCAGGACCTGAACACCACTGAACGCGCGGTGTTCGAAGCCCTCCCAGAACCGGCCCTGGAGAGTGGCGATCTGGTCACAAGCCGGTGTGTCGGCATCCGCGTCCACGGCCACCAGGACCTGGGAGGTGAATTCGCCGACGACGCGGTCGATGTCCGGGTGGACCGGAAGCCGGTCGTTCACTGTCACGTTCAGAGTGAACGCGTCCGTCGCCGACCATGCCCGAAGCGTCGCCGCATACGCCCAGCACAGCACCATCGAGGGTGTGAGTCCGTGCCGCAGCGCCGCCTTCCGCAACCGCGCCCACTGCTCGGCTCCCAGTCCGAACACCCGCGACGAGAACCGAGCAGACGTCACCGATTCCACGGCCATCCGCAACGGCAGCTCCGGCGCCGCAGGCAGCTCCGGCAACCGCTCCAGCCAGTACTCCCGCGCCGCGACGAAAGCGGCGGAGTCCTCGACCCCCTCCACCGCCCGCACATAGTCACGGAACGAGACCTCAGGGGCCGGGTCAAGTTGCCCTCCCGCATTGAGGGTCAGCCATTCGCCGACGATCCGGCGAATGCTCGGCGCGTCCGCTATCAGGAGGTCGACGGCGACGTGCAGGACGCAGCGGTCACCTTCCACCTGGCTGACGGCGATCTCGAACAGCGGCCACTGCCCCGGGTCCCGCACCCGGCCGGAGATCTCCGCACGCAGCGCCGAAAGCCGCTCACGACGCTCTTCCTCCTCCAGAGCGCGCAAGTCATGCACCGCGAACCGGTAACCGGGCACCTCCTCCAGCACACGCTGCAGACCGTCGTCCGTGAACACCGTCCGCAGCATCCCGTGCCGCGACACCACCTCGCCCCAGGACTCCTCCAGAGCCGACACCTCAACGGCGTCCGCCTCGATCTCCGCGTAGAACGCCGCCGGCACATCCCCCAACGCGAAGAAGCCACCCCGCCCCAACAGATACGCCTGCTGCAGATCCGTCAACGCAAACGGCTCACCGCGGCCCACCACATCGGGAACGAGGTGTTCGCGCCGCGATGTGCGGGGTGCCTCGTCCATGAGGTCGAGGGCGGTCTCGGCGAGTTCCCGGGCACTCACCGGTCGGCGCAGCATCGACAGGCCCAGCTCGATTCCGAACCGTGCGTCGAGGACGGCGTTCAGTTCCACCGCGGTGAGCGACTCGAGAGTGGCCGCCGCGTGGATGTCGGAGTCGATGTCGAGGGTGTCGGTGGTGACGAGGAACGTCCGGACGGCCTCGGCGAACAGGCGACATCGGCTCTCGCGGTCCTTCTCCGCCAGCAACGTCGAGGGGAAGCCGGGGTCTGCGAGGCCATGGCCGGAGGCGGGCGTGGGCGCGGTGTTCATGGGGTTCTCCTCGACGTCACAGCACTGATGCAGAGGCCGACGCTCCCCGGACGGCCGCTCGACGACAACGTCCGTCGGTACAGGGCTTTGGTGGGTGACCGATCGGCTACCTCGTCAGGTCGGTCGAGGTAGCCCTTCGAGGTGATCGTCTTCGGCATCCCCTTCGCACCGGGCCGACCTAGCGTCGGAGGCGTTGATCGTCGATCGAGGAGGTTGTGGTGCCGTCGGACCAGGCTCGTCACCCGTCGTACGTCGCATCGGAAGCCGGTGGCTTCTCCATCCCGGAGGGGCTGCTTCGGGCCCGACCGTCCGCGGGACTCACCGTCCTCGACAACGACCTGACCCCCACTCGTATCCCGTACCGGGAGCTGGCAGGACTGGCCGAGACGGCGGCCAAGTCCCTTCGCGCGCAAGGTGTTTCAGCGGGCGACCGGGTGTGTCTGCTGGCCCCGGCGAGCAAGGACCTCCTCGTCACGCTTTTCGGTGTGTGGCGGCTCGGCGCGGCCCCCGTGGTCCTGCCGCGGCCGCGACGCGCGGACGCGGACGCGTTCGTCGAGGAGGTGCGGCGCAGGGTGAAGGCGGCGGCGCCCGCGCTGTTCGTCACCACGGACAGCACCGCCGCCCTGTTCGCCGACCGTCTGCCGGTTCGCACGGTCAGCCTTCGGCAGCTCCGCGACCTCACCTCGCCGTCGACGGAGTCGCTGCCGATGCCGTCGCCCGACAGCATCGGACTGCTGCAGTTCACCTCGGGCACCACGGCCGCGTCCCGCGCCGTACCCGTGACGCAGGGGCAGCTCATCGCGAACATCGCAGCGACAGGCGAACACAGCGGTTTCGGCGCGTACGACGTCTACGTCAGCTGGCTGCCCCTCTACCACGACATGGGCATCGTGTCCCTCGCCGGAATGGCGGCCGGTGGTGGCGACGTCGTGATGATGGCGACCGAAGCGTTCATGGAGCAGCCCGCCGGCTGGATGCGCACGGTCAGCGACTACGGCGGTACGGTCACCGCCGCACCCAACTTCGCGTACGGGCTCGCGGCCAAGGTCCAGTCCCTGCGGCCCGCGGCACTCGATCTGTCGCCGCTGCGCGTGGCCATCAACGGCGCCGAGACGATCGACCCGTCGGCACTCGCCGGTGTGCAGAGCGCCCTGGGCGGTGTGGGCTTCGGCGCCACCGCCATGTGCCCGATGTACGGCCTGGCCGAGGCAACCCTGGCGGTCTCGGGGAGCGACCATGCGACCCCGGCGCGGATCATCGAGCCGCTCGCTGCGGGCGAGGCCGCCGGCACGCCGGGCGATGCCCGCCCGGAGCGCCGGCTGGTGAGTTGTGGGGCTCCCCTTCCCGGTACGGAGGTTGTCATCCGGTCCGAGGACGGCTCCGTGCTGCCCGCCGGCGCCGTCGGGGAGGTCCTGGTCAAGGGGCCTGGCGTGACGCCTGGTTACTGGAGTGCGGGCGGCCGCGTCGACTCGCACGGCCTGCTGCGGGACGGCTACCTCGCCACCGGCGACCTCGGTTTCCTCGACGACGGCGAGCTGGTGATCTGCGGCCGTATCAAGGACATGGTCATCGCCGGCGGGCGCAACCTCTACCCGGAGGACTACGAAGTGGTGACCGAGCGGGTCCGGGGGGTACGGGCCGGGAACGTCGTCGCGTTCTCCCTGCCGGGCCAGGAGCGCATGGTTGTGGTGGCCGAAGGGCGCGGTACCGGCGGCGTGTTGCAGGACATGGGCGAGCGCGTCATGGAGAGCCTGCGCCGCTCCGCGGAGCACGCCCCCCCCCACGAGATCGTGTTCATCAAGCCCGGCACCCTGCCGAAGACCTCGTCGGGCAAGCGGCAGCGGCGGGCGACGCGAGCTCTGTACGAGCAGGGGGAACTCGAAGTCCTGCACACGGTCCGCTGAGAGGAGGTCAGAGGGAAGCGCCAGAGGAGAGCAGCCGTGAACGTGATGAACATAATGAACGGGATGAACGGGTCGAGAACGGAACCCGCGGGCGAGCCCGCCTGGCTCCTCCCCCCGCCGCCGACGGCATCCGCACAGGCCCTGACATTGCTGTGCGTACCGCATGCCGGGGCGGGCCCGAGCATCTACCGCCCGTTCGCCCGCCCCCTGGCCCCTCAGGTCGCCCTTCGCCCGGTACACCTGCCGGGTCGTGAATCCCGCATCGGGGAGCGGGCGTTCGAGAACGTGAGCGATGTGGTGAAGGCTCTCGTGCCTCGGCTGGTACCGCAGCTGCGTGGTCGATTCGCCGTGTGGGGGCACAGCATGGGCGGCTTCGTCGCCTTCGAGTTGGCGCGAGTCCTGGAGGCCCGGTTCGGGATGCGGGCGGAAGCGCTCGTCGTCTCGGGCTGTCAGGCTCCCCGATCGCCCGGCCGCGAACTGCTCCCGCAGCGGCGCGAGTTGAGCGACGACGCCCTGTGGGCCAGCGCCGTGGAGCTGAACGGGATCCCCGAGGGTGTGATGCAGAGTCCCGAACTCAAGGCTCTCCTCCTGCCCACACTCCGGGCGGACTTCGCCGTCTTCGAGACGTACGCCTACCGGGAGGGGCGCAGGCTGAGCTGCCCCGTCCACGTCTTCGCCGGGGAGGAGGACGTCGAGGCGCCGGCGGCCGACCTGTGGAAGTGGGAGGAGGAGACCCGCGCCGCCTTCCGGCTCACGGAGATGCCCGGAGGCCACTTCTTCCATCTGGACGATGTGGCGGGGTTCAGCGACCTCCTGGCCGACGCGCTGTACGGAGAGCGCGTCGGCCGGTAGGGCCTGCGTGCTGTCACATCGCGCTCGGCACGGACTCCAGGTTGACGAGCCCCAGTCGGATTCCGCTGGCCACTGCCATCGTGCGGTTCTGACAGCCGAGTTTCACCAGGATGTTGGCCACATGACGCTTGACGCCGTGTTCGGTGATCCCCAAGGTCTTGGCGATCTGCCGGTTGCTCAGCCCCGGCATCATCAGCTCCAGCACGGTCAACTCCCGGGCGGTGAGCTCGAAGCGCGTGTGCGGGCCCTGCGGTCCGGCGTCAGCGGCGAGGGCGAACAACTCACGCATGGTGTTGCGGGAGACCGAGACCGTTCCTCGCCCCAGCGCGTCCAGGGTCTCCGCGAAGGAGCCGTCGGACAGGTCCTCCTCGCGGAGGACCGCGTCGATGGGAAGTTCCGCGGCGACCTGCAGCCGGGCCCGGTCCAGGCGGTCACGGTCCCGGGATCCGGCGAGAAGCACCAACCGGGTGCAGCAGCACGACCAGAGCGGTCGGAGGTGGCGGACCCGTTCCGTGAGCGCGCGGATGGACAGCAGCACCGTGCACGCGCGCCCCAACTGCGCTGAGGGAACTTCCTCCGGGTGCGCCACCGCTGTCAGAGCAGCCCCTGGACGCGCTTCCTCAAGCAAGTGCTGCAGCCCCCGCCGCGTCATGGAATGCGGCTCGATGAGGACGGTGGCTCGCCTCCCTCCCCTCAGCGAGCAGCCCTCCCCTTTCCGACACGCTGATGCATCAGCCCCTGCGATCTGTCCACTCAGCATCGAATAACCCCCCGTATGGCATCCGGATGTTGCAAGTACGAGCGAATCTGCGGCGGCTCGGCACCACCGCCGCCCCAGTCGAGAACCACCCCGTAGAAACTGAGGGTATGTTCCATACCGATGCCATGTACTGTGGTGCGCAGTAGTTCGGGTGTCAAGCCAGATCACGTTGCGTAACAGCCGTTGTTGCAGGCAAGAGGGGGATGTGCTGATGAACGTCGATGTCGCCGTCGTGGGAGGCGGAGCCGCGGGTGTGGATGCGGCGGTCGCGGTCCGGGAGCAGCAGCCAGACAGCTCCGTCGCACTGATCAGCCCGGACCGGAGCCTGCGCTACCGGCCCTGGCTGGTGTACCTGCCCGCAGGCGCCGCCTCCGCAACCGACATGACGATGCCCCTGTCCGAGATCGCCGGCCGGCACGAATTCGCGCTGGTGCACGGCCAGGTGAGGCGAGTCGACCCGGAGGCCTCGCGGCTCACCGTCGGACCCGAGTCCGCGATCGTCGAGTACAAGCAGCTCATCCTGGCACCGGGCGCGCCCGCGGACCGCGAACGCATCCCTGGAGCCGAGAAGCACGCGATCTTCCCTTGCGATGCGGACGGCGCCCAGGAGTTGATCGACCGCCTGGCCGAACTGTCCGAAGCCGCTGTGCTGTTCGTGCTCACCGGCGAGCGCATCGGCCCCGGGCTCGAATACGCCGGGTGGGTGGCGCGTGCCGCACGGGCGAAGGGCCGTGACGGCATCCGCGTCACGGTGGTGGAGCACGGTGACGCCCTGGACCGCCAGTTCGGAGTGCGCGCCGCCGAACGCATCCTGCGACAGGCGGCGACCCTGGGCATAGAGAGCATCAGGCACGCGCGCATCGAGCAGGTGGCCGATGGTGAGCTGCTGCTCGCCGAGCGGAGTGTCCACGCAGACCTGATCTGCGTGACCAGCCCGCTGCGCGGACCCGACCTCGGCCTGCCGGGCCGCCTTCTGAACTCGCGCGGCATGCTGACGGTGGACCCCACACTCGCCGCGCCCACTGCCCGAAACGTCTTCGCCGCCGGTGACTTCAGTGATGTGCAGGGCATGGACACAGAGCTCCCGAAGACCTGGATCATGGCACGCCTGCAGGCGGAGACCGCAGCCCGTAACGCCGTGGCAGCACTGCGGGGTGAGCCGGCCGCGGAACTCGACCGGCGCAAGGTGACACGGATGTCGGCGATCTCCATGCCCGACGTCGGCGGACAGACGGTCTTCGTCCGGAACCGCAAGCCCGTCGTCGGCGGCAGCTGGCCGCTGCGGCTGCGGTACCGCATGGACGCCAAGTACCTGGCGCGCTACCGCACTTCACCCGGCGCCACGCGCCCCGGCATGTAGGGTTCCGCGCCCGCCGCCACGGACTCACGCCGATACGTGGTGGGTTGCGGCGCCTGGCTGTGCTGCGCCCCTCTTTCCTCTCTCGATCGCAGGAGGGGAAAGAGGGGGTTCGTTCGTCGCGTCGAGTACCGTCAACACATCGGCGCCGAACCCGACGACACCCTCATCGCCGAAACGGTGGACGAGGCCGGATACGGCTTCCTCGGCAGGACCTGACCTCGATCCGGGTGGGGGCTGCCGCAGCCCCCACCCCTCTGCTTCTCGCCAGGCTCCGGCTGCACTTCCCCGCCCGCTACGCCTGGTAGGCCACCAGCGCCATCATCCCCACCTCACCGTGGTACGCGTTGTGGCAGTGCAGCATCCATTGGCCGGGATTGTCCGCGTCGAAGCAGACCGAGAGCTTCTCCTTCGGGAGGACGATCGAGGTGTCCTTGCGCGGCCCGCCGGCGCCCAGTTGGTAGGTGTGTCCGTGCAGGTGCATCGGGTGCCACATCTCGGTCTTGTTGACGAAGTCGGCGGACCCGCTACCCTTCTTCGACCAGGATGGGGTTCGCGGTCGGGTCGTTCATGTCGAACCGCTTGCGGTTGCCGCCCCAGTTGTACTTGTCCATGCCGCCGGTCAGCTCGATGCGGTGGACCCGGTCGGGCTTCTTCGAGTCGAGCCGCACGTCGTCCGCCGCCTTCAGCTGGGAGGCGGTCATGATCACGCCGTTCAACTCGGCCGGACGGACGGTGGGCTTGGGCCTGCCGCCGGAACCCGTGCGGACCAGCGCCGCGCCGCTCGCATCCTTGCCTTCGGCCGACGCGACCTCACCGCTCGGGCTGACCAGGGTCGGCGTACCGGCGGAATCGTTGCTGCACGCAGCGAGCGCACCGGCGCCTGCGGCACCCAGCCCGGCCAGCAGGACGGAGCGGCGGTTGCTGCTGTTCATGGGTTGTCCTCTTCTCAGCGGTGCCGTCGATGGGCCGAGTGCGGACACGCGTCTTCCCGTGCGGGAACGCGGGCGCCGCAGAACGAGCGGCCTAGATCAACAGGCGGGAGAGGAGGGAGAGTTCAGGCCGTGCGCGATGTGCAGTCCCGGGGGAAGCTCGCCCGGACGGAACGGCGTCCGGACCTCGGCTGAATCACGCAATTGCAACAACCGGGCAGAGCCATCCCCCAAGTCCGAAGACCGAAGGCCGAAGCACACGTCCTGCCCTCGAGCGAAATCCTCATTGCGCCGGGGCGTATCGCTCCGCCGATACGGACGCCTAACGCCCCGGCCCGCCTCAGGAGATACGTACATGACCAGCACGGCACCCGAGAAGACGCTGCCCCTGGCCGCCCCCTGGTCTACCTGGAGGCGGCGGCCGGGGTGACCACGTTCATCCTGGCCGGGCGCAATCTGGAGGCGGAGTCCAAGCGCAAGGCGGGCGCGGCGATGCGGGCGCTGATGGAGCTGGGCGCGAAGGACGTCGCGGTGCTGCGCGACGGCAAGGAAGTCCGCATACCCGTAGGGCAGTTGGCGGTGGGCGACCGCTTCGTCGTACGGCCCGGCGAGAAGATCGTCACGGACGGCACCGTGGTCGAGAGTTCCTCGGCCGTCGACGCCTCCAGGCGCACCGGCGAGTCCGTCCCGGTGGACGTGACCGCGGGCGACGCCGTGACCGGCACCCTTGATGGCTGTTCCCGGTCGGCGGAGCCCGGTGGCGGCTCGCCGAGCGGGAGTGGCCGGCTTCACGCAGCGGTAGGCCGGCCCCCGTCGCCGCACGCAGTGCTCAGCTCACACGTACGCCCCACATGAACGGCATGCCGCTGGTGCTGATCGGCTCGTAGCGCACCTGCGCTCCGGGCTTGGGCGCGTGGAGGATCTGGCCGTTGCCGGCGTAGAAGCCGACGTGGCTCAGGTCGTCCCGCATGAGGATGAGGTCGCCCGGCTTGAGCTCGCTCAGGGAGTTGATCCGGGTGCCGATATCGGCCTGGGCCTGCGATGTGCGAGGTATGGAGACCCCGGCCTGGTTGAAAGCCCAGGAGGTCAGGCCGGAGCAGTCGAAGGAGCTGGGCCCTGAGGCGCCCCAGACGTACGGCATGCCGACCCGGCTCTTCGCGGCGCTGAACGCCGCTGCGGTGCGCTCCGTGGCGCTTGCCTCGCTGCCGAGTTCGGCCCGCTCGCTGGCACGGTTGGCGCGCTCCTCCTCGGCGGCGATCTTGGCCCGCTCTTCCGCGGTCAGCGTGTTCAGGAGCTTCTGGGCCTTGGCCAGCTTGCCCTGGATCTCCTTCTTCTTCTCGCGCAGCTCCTTCTGGGTGCCGGCGAGGTCTTCCAGCTTCTCGGCGGCCAGTTCGCGCTGCTGGTCGAGGGTGCGCTGCTTGGCCTGGGCACGCTTCAGGGTGGCGGACTGCTTGCTGCCGATCCGGTCGAGGGCGGCCGCCTTGTCCAGATAGCCGTCCGGGTCGGAGGACAGGAACAGCTGCACCGACGGGTCGATCCCGCCGCCCCGGTACTGTGCGGCCGCTATCGAGCCGAGTCCCCGCTGGAGTTCGTTGAGCTCTTCGCGGCCACGGGCCACGACGTCCTGCAGGTCGCTGATCTCCTCCTGCAGCTTCTCCCGCTTCTCGTTCACCCCGTTGTACTTCTCGGTGGCCTGCGTGGCCCCTTCGTAGAGACGGTCGACCTGCGCCTTGACTCCCTTCTTGGTGGGGTCCGGCAGGCGGTCGGCCTGGGCCGACGGCGCGGAGACGACAACGGCCGCCGCAGTTGCGGCAGTTGCGCCGACCATCGTCGCGTACGCCCGGCTCGGCTGCTTGGGACGGCGGTGTGACGCCACGGGGCAACTCCCTCTACTCCGCCGCCACCCCGGGTGGGTGACCGACAGGCCACGAAGAACTGAGGCCAGAGCTCAACCGCTAAGCAGATTAGCTCCAAAGCTGAGGGGCAGCCGTCAAGCCCACCCGAACCACCCCCGAGCCCAGTCCTTCCTGCGCCTGGTGGCCCATGACGACCCCGGCGGGCCACCATCAGGTCCGAAACCAGAGGTACGCGACGGATGGGAGCGTGCGAGTTGACCACGGCGCACAGCACACGGGACGCAGGACCGGACACCCCGGGCTTCGGGCCCACCGAGATCGCCCGAGCGCGGGCGGACACTCCGGGATGTACGAAGGTGACGCACTTCAACAACGCGGGTGCCGCCCTCATGCCCCAGCCCGTCATCGACGCCACCGTGGACCACGTACACCTGGAGGCCGACACCGGCGGCTACGAGGCGGCAGCTCTCGCCGCCGACCGGATCGAGGCGGTGTACGACTCGGCGGCCAGGCTCCTGGGCTGTGCTCGCGACGAGATCGCCGTGCTCGACAACGCCACCCGCGCCTGGGACATGGCCTTCTACGCCGTCCCGTTCCGCCGCGGCGACCGAGTGCTGACGAGCATGGCGGAGTACGCCAGCAACTTCATCGCGTATCTGCAGATCGCCGAGCGGTACGGCGTCCAGGTCGACGTCGTCCCCAACGACGAGCATGGCCGACTCTCCGTGGACGCCCTGCGCGAGGCGGTCGACGAGCGGGTGCGGGTCATCTCGGTGACGCACGTGCCGACCAACGGCGGCCTGGTCAACCCGGCGGCGGAGATCGGCAAGGTCGCCCGGTCCTGCGGAGCGCTCTAACTCCTCGACGCCTGCCAGTCCGTGGGGCATCTCGAGGTCGACGTCGACGAGATCGGCTGCGACATGCTGTCGACGACGGGCCGCAAAAACCTGCGCGGCCCGCGCGGTACGGGGCTCCTCTACGTACGACGGGAGGTGCTCGATCGGCTCGCTCCCCCGGTCCTCGACCTGCACGGCGCCTCGTGCACTACTACAACACCGAGGACGAGATCGCCGCACTGGTCCAGGGTGTGCGGGACTGCCCGTGACATGTGAACGGGGTTGACCTCAGGGCGCGTTGAGGCCAAACCCGGTACGGCCGTCAGGAGTGCTCCGGGGCTCTGTCTCACCGGACTGTTCGTCCACGACACCGGCATGAACTTCGACCGCCGGCGCACCCACGCACGGCTGCGCGCCGCATTCCCGCTCCCCGCCTGGGACCAGCCCGCCTCCGGGGCGCACACGCCGTCGGATACGGGGCACCGAGCGCCTTCCTGGCCGCGTTCCGCCGCACCGTCGACACGCCCCCGGCCGCTGCCTCAACGGCCGACACCACCCGAGCGACGTCTGCAACTCGCCGTAACAGAGCGCCAGTTGAGTGCACCCATGCGAAAGCCCGGCCCGGCAGCCCTCCCGCAAGATCCCGGCACACCCCGTGCTGGGCATATACCCCCAGGGGGTATATAGTTCGAGCAACGCCGCGAGCGGACAACGCCAGCGGCGCATCGCACCCACGGGAGATGTCATGAAGAACCACTCCGGCCACGACCACACCCACCACGCCGGTCACGGCAACCAAACCGGTCATGGCGGGGCCCGCCCCGGCGGTCTTTCGGTCTCCGAGAACGGGTACACGCTGGAACTCGACTCGACGGTCCTCACCGCCGGCGTGCAGCCGGTCAGCTTCCGGGTGATCGGTCCCGACGGGCAGGCCGTGACCGAGTTCGTGCCCGAGCACGAGAAGGAGCTGCACTTCATCGCCGTACGGCGCGACACCGCCGGGTTCCAGCACGTGCACCCGGTACGGGACGAGAAGGGCACCTGGAGCGTCGAACTGGCCCTGGAACCCGGGGACTGGAGGTTGTTCACCGACGTCCACCCGGCCGCCCACGACGGGAGCATGACGCTGGGCATCGACGTAGCGGTGTCCGGACCGTACGACCCGCAGCCGCTCCCCGAGGCCACCGGGACCGCACGGATCGGCGAGTACACCGTCACGCTCGACGGCGGACTCGTCCCCGGCGAGGCGAGCGCGCTGACGCTCACCGTCCGCCGCAACGGCCGCCCCGTCACCGACCTGCAGCCCTACCTGGCCGCGTACGGACACCTGGTCGCGCTGCGCGTCGGCGACCTCGGGTACCTCCACGTCCACCCGGAGGGCGCACCGGGCGACGGAACCACCGAGCCGGGTCCCGAGATCTCCTTCCTGGCGGTCGCCCCATCCGCCGGTACCTACCGCCTGTTCCTGGACTTCCAGCACAACGACACAGTCAGGACAGCCGAGTTCACCGTGCGGACCACGGACGTGGCCACTCCCCCGGCCGCCCACGGACACAGCGGCCACCACCACGGCCACCACGCGCAGCACGCACACCACTGATCGGCCGACCCACCGGAAGGAACGTCATGCCCCGCCTGACCCGACTCACCCCCGACACCGCGGTCGGCTCCTCCCGCGACCTCCTCGGCGACCTCGTCGCCCGCCACGGCGAGATCGGCGACATGGTCTCCACGATGGCGCACTCACCGGCCGTGCTCGGCGGCTACCTCCAGCTCAGCCGGGCCATGGGCCGGGCCAAGCTCGACCGCAGGATCAGCGAACGGATCTCGATCGCCGTACAGGCCCAGCAGGGCTGCGGGCTCTGCCTCGACGCCCACGTAACTGCCGCCCGCGCCCTGGGAGTCGACGAGGAGGAGATCGAGCGGGCCCACGCCGGCACGTCCACCGAGCCCGCGATCGCCGCGATCATCGCCCTCGCCCTCCAGGTCTACCGCGACCCGACGTCGATCACCGACGAACAGATCGACGCGCTGCGGGAGCACGGCTACAGCGACCGCGCGATCGCCGACGTCGTCGGGATCGTCGCGCTCAACATCCTCACCGGCGCCTTCAATCTGCTCGCCGGCCTCACACCGGAGACCGTCACCGGTGCGTAGGGCCCACCCCGCCTGTACGTGCGGGCCGCGGCCGCCACCCCGGGGCCGCGCCCCGCCCCACACACAAGGACACCGCCATGCGTCTGTTCGCCATCCGCGACTACCGCCGCCTGTTCGGCGCCCAGGTCATCGCCCTCTTCGGCACCGGCCTGACCACGGTCGCCCTCGGCCTGCTCGCCTACGAACTCGCCGGCCCGCACGCCGGGTTGGTGCTCGGCACCGCCCTCACCATCAAGATGGTCATGTACGTGGTCATAGCCCCGCTGGCCGCCGCGTACGTCGACCGGCTCCCCCGAAGAACCCTGCTGGTCCTCCTCGACGTGGTCCGCGGTTCGGTGGTCCTCGCACTGCCGCTGGTCACCGAGGTCTGGCACATCTACGTCCTGATCGGCGTCCTCCAGGCCGCCTCCGCCGCGTTCACCCCGACGTTCCAGGCCGTCATCCCCGACATCGTCACCGACGAGTCCGACTACACCCGCGCCCTGTCCGCATCCCAGGTCGCCGCCACCATGGAGAGCCTGCTCAGCCCCGTACTCGCCGCCGTCGCCCTGACGTTCATGAGCTTCGACCGGCTGTTCCTGGGCACCTCCGCCGGATTCCTCCTCTCCGGCCTGCTCATCCTGGGGACGCGGATCCCCGACGCCCGCCCCAGCGCCCACACCAAGGCATGGGACAAGGCGGCCGCAGGCATCAGGACCTTCCTCAGGACACCGCGGCTGCGCGGCGTCATGGCGCTCAACCTCGTGGTCGCGTCGGCCGGTTCGATCGTCGTCGTCAACACCGTCAACCACGTACGCGACGAGCTCGGCGGCTCGCAGTCGGGCGTCGCGTGGATGCTCGCCGCCTCCGGCACCGGAACCCTCCTGGCCGCCCTCGTACTGCCCCGGGTCCTCGACCGGATCGCCGCCCGCACCGTCATGCTGACCGGCGCCGCAGTCCTCGTCGGCGGCACGACCGCCGCGCTGACGCTCACCGCCGCCGGCCTCGCTTCCTGGGCCGGTACGGCGGCCATCTGGACCGTGATCGGCATCGGCATGGCGCTGATCATCACGCCGACCGGGAAGGTCCTGCGCGCCTCGGTCACGCGGAACGCGATCCCCGAAGCCTTCGCCGCCCAGTTCTCGCTCTCGCACCTGGCCTGGCTGATCACGTACCCGATCGCGGGATGGCTCGGCACGAGCGCCGGCTTCACCACCGCCTGGTCGGTGCTCGCGGTCCTCGCCGCGGCAGGGGCGTTCGGTGCCCTCGTCCTCTGGCCGCGCCACGACGGACGAGGCACCGCAACCAGGCCTGTGAAGCCCGCCGTTCACGCCCCGAACGGGGACCGGTCCAGCCTGTCCAAGGCCGCCTGAACCACCGCCTACCGCACGAGACTTGGCCGCCGCCCCGCTCCCCGCGGGCGGCGGCCACTGTCACGAGCAGAGACGAAGCACCGACAGCGACGCTCCGTACGAGAAAGGGCAGGGAAGCGGTCGCAGTCAGCGCACCGGGCGCAGTCCGGCCAGCGTCACGTCGACCAGACGCTGCACCGCCGCCTTGGACTTGAGCCCGCCGGCTGCCGCAAGGGCGTGCAGGCAGTAGTTCGCGAGTTCGCCCGCGGGGACGTCGTCCCGGATGTCGCCGGATCGCGCGCCCTCGGACAGCAGGTCCCGGACGAAGCCCGTCAGGTGCTGCTGCGCCCGCGCGACATGCTCACCCTGGTGCAGCAAGGCGCCGAGTTCCGCGCCGTGCCCGTGGCGTTGCCGCTGGATGTGCGCGTAGGCCGTGAGCACCGCTTCGAGCCGTTCCTCCGCGCTGCCCGCCCCGTCCCGGAGTTCGCCGAGCTGCTGCAGATGGGCGTGGATCTGGTTCTCGTGCCAGGCGGCCAGGATCGACTCGACGTCGGAGAAGTACTTGTACAGCGTCGCGCGGCCGATGCCCGACTCCTCGGCGATCTTCGACATCGTCACGCCCCGCAGGCCGTGCTCCGCGACCAGCGTCGCCGTGGTGTCCAGGACCGTGTCGCGCACCGCACGGCGATGCGCCTCGATCGTCTCGTTCCACAGCTTCGGCACACGCCCACTCTACGCGGCGACCTCCTCGATACAGTATGACTTGACGTAGACAGAGTGTCTCGATAAATCTGGCAGTGCCAGCCGCCGGCGGCTACCGGCCTCACAGCGGCGTACGACGAAGGAGTTCGCCATGCCTGATTCGCCCGCACCTCAGGGCAGTCGCGAGCCGGCCCCCGGCGCCCCGCGCTGGGTGAAGGTGTCCGGGGCCGTCGCGGTCGCGCTGATCCTCGTGTTCCTCGTCCTGCACCTCACCGGCACCGGCTTCGGCAGCGGCATGCATTCCGGCGGTCACTGATGGCCATGGTGCCGCGCCTGCGCAAGGCCGCTCTCACCGCACACGTCATGTGCTCGGTCGGCTGGCTGGGCTCGGTCGCCGTCTTCCTGGCCCTCGCGATCACCGGACTGACCAGCAGGGACGGCGAGTTGGCGGGTGCCGTGTACATCGCGATGGAGGTGACCACGTGGTCGGTCATCGTCCCGCTGAGCTTCGCGACGCTGCTGACCGGAGTCGTCCAGTCACTGGGCACACCCTGGGGGCTGCTGCGGCACTACTGGGTCGTGGTGAAGCTGGCGCTGACCGTGGCAGCCACGGTTCTCCTGCTCGTGCACACCCAACCGATCTCCTACGCGGCGGACTTGGCGGCAGGCACCGGGGTGACCGGTGCCGAGCTGCACGGTCTGAAGGTGCAGCTGGTCGCGGACGCGGCCGCCGCACTCCTGGTGCTGCTCACGACCACAGCCCTGTCCGTGTTCAAGCCCCAGGGCAGGACCCGGTACGGATGGCGCAAGCAGCGGGAACAGGACCGGTCCCCCGCAGCGACGAGCGCAGCGTGAGGGGGGCGCGCCTCAGCGGCGCGCAACTCTCAGACCGCGTGCCCGCACGTGAACAGCAGCGGGAGCAGCGGAGCTGACACCGAGGCGGCGACGACCGTCATCCAGGTCGCGCGTCGAGGCCGCGCCTGCGGGGTGAGGACGCGGCGCAGCCGGATGACCGCGCCGGGCCCGCCCGCCCCCAAGGCCGCCTGCGGCGTGTGCCCCGAGGCGACCTCGCACATCGCTGTCGCCAGCTCCTCGCGCGCGTGGAAGCGCAGTGCGTGGTCGTCGGCGGCCGTCTCCAGGAGCAGTGCGGTCTGCTCCCTGGCGTGCCGGGCGAGCGGCAGCCCGGGGAAGGCCCGGCCGAACGCCTCCGTCACAAGGAGGAACAGATGGTGCCGACCCTCGATGTGCGCCCGCTCGTGCGCGAGGACAGCGCGCAGCTGCGGGCCGGAGAGCACATCCAGTGCGCCCTGGGTGACGACCACACGGCAGGCACGCCCCGGTAGGCAGTAGACCGCCGGGGCGTCGTGCTCCACGATCGTCACGTCGTACTCCATGGCCGGGCTGCCGACCAAGGCCAGCATGTCGAGCTGGCGCTGCCGCGCCCGGCGCGCCTTCCACCCCGTACGGAGCAGCCACCCCAGAGGCAGCAGCACGATGGCGGCCGGCCCGAGAAGCGCGGCGATGTCGCTGAACGCGGGGGCCATCTCACCCACGCCGGCCCCGGCCACCACACCGCACGCACCGAGCAGCCCGAGGAGGCCGCTGTGCACATGCTGCCGCTCGGCCAGGACCACGTGGTTCAGGGCCAGGGAGGCGGCAACGACGAACGTCACGATGAGGCCCAGCCAGGCGAGCACCGCGACGGTCGGGGCCTGGTGCGGCAGCGCGCCCGCGCCAGGAGGTACGGGACCACGGCACCCACCAGAAACGCGTAACCGGTCAAGGTCAGGGCCGTCATCATGAGTCGTGCCGCCGTTTCGCCGCCCGCAGCGCGGCCCTGAGGGCATCCGCCTCCTCAGGAGACATCTGCTCCACGAAGCTCAGGAGGGCACCGGCCGGGTCCGGGTTGCTGCCGAGGGCCTCCTGCATGAGTCCGGCCGTGTACTGCTGCCGAGTGCAGGTGGGTTCGTACACCCAGGCCCTGCCTTCCTTCTCGCGCCGCAGCATGCCCTTGCGGTGGAGGATCTCGGCCACGGTCTTGACCGTGCTGTAGGCGACGGGGCGGTTCTTGTTGATGTCGGTCAGCACGTCGCGCGCGGTCGCCGGCCGGCCCCAGGCCCACAGGCGGTTCATGATCTCCGCCTCCAGCTCACCCAGTTGACGCAACGCCGTTCCTTTCGCTCCCCGAGCCCGACCGCAGGCGCCCTCCCGCACCAGCGGCCACTCATCGTAGTGGCCGGATCCACGCGCTCCGGGCCTCATACCGGACGGATGCCCGGCCCTGCCGCGCACGTGCAGTCGCGTCGGTAATCTCGGCAGCGGAGGTCCGGAGATGAACGTGAGCAAGCTCGTACGAGCAGGCGGTGCCCTGGCGCACCTGCTGCTGGTCGTCACGCTCGCGTTCGGTGTGTTCGTGATGCACACGGCCGGACACCCTGACGAGTCCTCCGGGGCCGCGATGAGCGTCGGTGCCCACGCCTCGCACGGGGCAACCGCCCCCGACATGGCCATGCCCGATGACGTCATGACGGCGGCCGTCGCGCATGAGGCCGCCAACGCCCAGCACGCCTCGGCGGATGCGCCCCTCTCCGGTATGGCGATGGACATGACGTCGCTGTGCGTCGCGGTGCTCGGCGTCTGGGCGTTCGCGGCGCTGCTGTACGCGGCGTTCACCCGGCGTCCGGCCTGGCCGGCCGACCTCCTGGCGCGCACCGTCGTCGCACTTCGGCCCAACGCTCCGCCGCCGAGACCCGATCTCACCCAGCTGTCAGTTCTGCGGATCTAGGCCGAACCGTCCGCGCGGGCACGCTTCGCGCTGCCCCCGCGCATACGGACGTACGCCGAAACAGACCCCCAGTACCGACACCAGAGGTGTATCGACATGAACTCCATGAAGCACACTCCCCGCGGTTCCGCCCGCCGCCGCATCGCGCTCGTCGGCGGGGTCGCCGCCGGATCCCTGCTGCTCGCCGCGTGCGGCAACGGCGACGACAACGCCATGGACGGCATGGACCACGGTTCGGACTCCACAGCCGCAGCGTCCGAGGAGCCGGGCAAGGACGCGGGCGCTTCCGCCGACTTCAACGACGCGGACGTCGCCTTCGCCCAGGGCATGATCCCGCACCACGAGCAGGCCATCGAGATGTCCCAGCTGGCCGGGACCCGGGCCTCCGACCCGGAGATCAAGAAGCTCGCCGGTCAGATCGAGAAGGCCCAGGGCCCGGAGATCAAGACCCTTCAGAGCTGGCTGAAGTCCTGGGGCAAGCCCACCGAGATGGAGTCCATGCCCGGCATGGACCACGACATGGGCGACATGGACGGCATGATGTCCGAGCAGGACATGAAGGACCTCGAGGCCGCCAAGGGCGCGAAGTTCGACCGCGCCTTCGCCGAGATGATGATCGAGCACCACAACGGCGCGATCGAGATGGCCGAGGACGAGAAGAAGAACGGCAAGAACGCGGACGCGAAGAAGTTGGCCGACGCCATCGTCAAGAGCCAGTCCGCCGAGGTCGACCAGTTCGAGAAGATCCTCGACCGCATCTGACCCTCGCCCCGCACCCTTACCGGCAGACCGCCCGGGACCCGCGCCGCCCCATCAGGCAGCGCGGGCCCCGGCGGTCTCCGGGCACTCGGCCTCCACTCTCTCGAAGGACCCATGAACAAGCGCCACGCTGCCCTCTCGGCCGCAGCACTCCCCCTCGCCCTCCTCCTGGCCGCCTGCGCCGGTAACGACCGGACAGCGTCCGGGGCGTCCGGTGACGGGGGCTCCTCCGCCGTGACCATCAGCCACATCCACGGCCTCGGCCTCGACCCGTCCGACCAGCGCCTGTACGTCGCCACCCACGAAGGCGTCTACACCCCGGACACCAACGGCAAGCCCGAGCTGGTGGGCGACAGCAAGGACGACTTCATGGGCTTCACCGTCGCCCGGAAGAACACCTTCTACGCCAGCGGCCACCCCGCACCGGACGCCGGAGGCCACGCAGACAAGGGCCTCATCAAGAGCACCGACGGCGGCAAGACCTGGAAGTCCCTCTCCCTGTCCGGCGAGTCCGACTTCCATGCCCTGGAGTACGCCCACGACACCGTCTACGGCTACGACGCCACCAACGGCCTGCTGCGCACCAGCAAGGACGGCACAACCTGGAAGGACGGCGCCGAACTCCAGGCCCTCGACATCGCGGTGTCCCCCGAGGACCGCGACCTCGTCCTCGCCACCACCGCCGACGGCATCGCCCGCAGCACCGACGGCGGCAAGACCTTCGCCAAGGGCAAGCAGCCGACGATGGCCTTCCTGTCCTGGCCGGCGGAAGACGCCTTGTACGGCATCGACCCCACCGGCGCCCTGCACCGCAGCAGCGACGGCGGCTCGACCTGGAAGAAGGCCGGCACCGTGCCCGGCGGTCAGCCCCAGGCCCTGACTGCCGTAACCACCGACCACCTCCTGGCCGCCACCCAGAACGGCGTCCACGAGTCGAAGGACGGCGGCAAGTCGTTCACGAAGCGGCTCGCGGTGGAGTCAGCAGACGAGCACTGACCGCTGGGCCATTCCGACTGCACCGCGCACGCGGTACATGAATTCCGAACATTGCCCACTGCCGGCCCTCGCCAAATTCGGTCACGTTTCGGCCGGTTCCAGACCTCCACAATCCGAGATGGCCGCGAACGTCCGATCTGCGACGCTCTTGATGTCAGCCAATTCACGTGCTGTTCAACCGAGTTGATTGCGCAGCACCCATGAATTGCCGCTACGATCACGGCATGGTCACGGCCACCCGGACATCGTCACCGCGCCGGGCCCGCACTCAAGTGGCGGGCCCGCTGCGGCTGTTCTGGTTTGCCGTACTCATTCTGGGCCTGCTGTACACGCACGGGGTGAGCAGCGAAACAGCCGCGCACCATGTGGCACCCGGGACCTCCACGACAGCCACGGCATCGGCCGCACAGGACGGGCATGCTGTCTCCCCCGATGAGCACGACAGCGGGTCCGCTGAACACGCGGCCGAGGAATGCCTCTCGAACCAGCCGCAGCAGGGCGTTGACCTGCCGGAACCGTGTTCAACGCCGGTCAGTGCCGCCCATTCCGCGCCTGTCGGCTCCCTCACGAACTCCCGCTCCGTGGACGCCGGCAGCTCGTCCTCGGCGGGGAGAGATCCAGCGATCCTCCGGGTCTAGGCCGATCCACGACAAGCAGGTCGACCACCGTCAGCCGGCTCTGAGGCGGCAATTCTCCGCCACTGGCTCATGCGACCTGCTCCGCGTGACCGAAATGCCGCATCGCCTGCGCCCATAAAGCGCCGGTAAGCAGTGCGATTCCTTTTCGGCACTCCGCCTGTCGTCCGATCCACCTCACCCGGCCCGCTCGCTTCGACCTCCGAATGCGCGGCTTGCCGTACGGAGCGCTGTGACGTACATCTCCCCTGCCCAACTCCCTTTGGGAAAGCCATCGGTACGCAATTCGGCGTACACACAGGGCTGCACCCAGACCTCTCCTTCAACGCATACGCATTTCCGGCCGTGCATTCTCCTCGGCGGGCTTCTGCTCGTCCTCGCCGCCTGCCTCCTGCCCGGTGACCGCGGCGGACACGCAGCGCCCGCGCGGCAGATGCCGGCCGCGACCGCCGACGTCGCATCGCCGCAGGACGGGTCGTCCCCGCACCACGCGCCTGCCTGCGAGGTCCTGCCGCACGCCGGCCAGAGCACGCCGGCCCCGCAGTCGTGGGCTCTCGCCGCACTCCCGCTCGCCGCCCCGGCGGGCACGCCCGCGCATACCGATGCGCAGCCCCCCGCCAACCATGACTCCCGCATGCCGCTGGGTGCCCGAAGAGCCCAATCCCGCCTCTGCCGGTGGCTCATCTAGGCCGCTCCTCGCGTACTTCCGCACGCATCGAGCGAACCCTCAACCCCCCGCCCGTAGAGCGAAAGCGAAGCCATGCACTCTCAGACCCTCACGGTCTCCCCCGAATCGACCGCCACCGGCCCCGCCTCCCCCGCGCCCCAGCTGCGCGGTCGAGGAATGACCGGACTCGTCGGCAACACCCCCGTACTGCACATCTCCGAACCCCTGGCCCCGGCCGGCCGCGGATTCTGGGCGAAGCTCGAAGGCTTCAACCCCGGCGGCATCAAGGACCGACCCGGCCTGCACATGGTCGAACGGGCCCGCGTCCGTGGCGAGTTGAAGCCGGGCGGCCGCATCATCGAGTCCACCAGCGGCACCCTCGGACTCGGCCTCGCACTGGCCGGGATGGTCTACGGGCATCCCGTCACCCTCGTCACCGATCCGGGCCTCGAGCGGTCCATGACCCAGCTCCTCACCGCGTACGGAGCGCAGATCAACATGGTCTCCGAGCCGCACCCGACCGGCGGCTGGCAGCAGGCCCGCCGCGAGCGCGTGGCCCAACTCCTCAAGCAGCACCCCGACTCGTGGAGCCCGGACCAGTACAGCAACCCCGACAACGTGTCCGCGTACACCCCGCTCGCCCTTGAACTGGCCGCCGAACTGGGCCACATCGACATCCTGGTGTGCAGCGTCGGAACCGGCGGACACTCGGCCGGAGTCTCCCGGGTCCTGAAGCAGCTCTACCCGGAGCTGAAGCTGGTCGGCGTCGACACCGTCAACTCGACGCTCTTCGGGCAGAGTTCCGGGCCTCGCCTCATGCGCGGCCTCGGCAACAGCATCCACCCCCGCAACGTCGCGTACGAGAACTTCTCCGAGGTGCACTGGGTCGCCCCGGCCGAGGCCGTGTGGACCTGCCGTCAGCTGGCCGCATCGCACTACGCCACCGGTGGCTGGAGCGTCGGCGCCGTCGCGCTCGTGTCGGGTTGGCTGGCCCGCACCCTGCCCGCGGACACCCGGATCGCGGCGATCTTCCCCGACGGCCCGCAGCGCTACCTCGGCACGGTCTACGACGACGACTACTGCGCCGCCCACGGGCTGCTCGACCTCCCGCCGGCCCCCGAACCGGACGTGCTCGGACGGCCGGACGAGAAGCAGGTCAGCCGCTGGACCCGGTGCACCGAGGTCGTCGACCCGCAACGCCTCGCCGAGCAGAAGGCCACCGGCTCCCGCGGGCAGGAGAAGAGCAAGTGAAGGGCGTCCTCGCGCAGGTGCGCACCTACCCGCGCAGCGTGCAGCTGCTGATGGTGAACCAGTTCACCATCAACCTCGGCTTCTACATGCTGATGCCGTATCTGGCCCAGCACCTGTCCGGATCCCTGGGCCTCGCCGGCTGGACGGTCGGACTCATCCTGGGGGTACGGAACTTCAGCCAGCAGGGCATGTTCCTCGTCGGCGGCACCCTCGCCGACCGGCTCGGCTACAAGCCCATGATCGTCTCCGGGCTCGTCCTGCGTATCGTCGGCTTCGCCACCCTCGGGCTCGTCGACTCCATCCCCGCCCTCCTTGCCGCGTCCTCCGCCACCGGCCTTGCGGGAGCCCTCTTCAACCCGGCCGTGAGGGCGTACGTGTCGGTGGAGACGGGAGAACGCCGGGTCGACGCGTTCGCCCTGTTCAACGTCTTCTACCAAGCCGGCATCCTGCTCGGCCCGCTCGTGGGCATGCTCCTGACCGGCGTCGACTTCAGCGTCACCTGCCTGGTCGCGGCCGGGATCTTCGCCGTCCTGAGCATCGTCCAGTTGCGTGCCCTGCCCGCCCGCAGAGCCGACGACACGCAGAAGTCACCGAACCCGCGGACGGCGCGGAGCGCGAGGCTCACCCGGCGCGCCAGGCGCGGGCGGCACGCGAAGCGGGCGCGGGAGAGCGTCCTTTCGCAGTGGCGGGGAATCGTGGCCAACCGGCCGTTCCTGCTGTTCTCGGCGGCCATGATCGGCTTCTACGTCCTGCAGTTCCAGGTCTATCTCTCCCTGCCCCTCGAGGTCCGACGCCTCGGCGGGGACGGGGAGTTCGGGACTGCGGCGGTGGCGGTGATGTTCGCCGTCTCCGGCCTGAGCACCATCCTGTTCCAGACCAGGGTGACCGCCTGGTGCAAGGCCCGCATGGAGCCGGGCCAGGCACTGAGCCGGGGGCTGCTCATCATGGGCCTGGCGTTCGTGCCGCTGATCGTGCCCACCGTCGTCCCGGTGCCGGACAGCGGCACGGGCCTGTGGCTGCTCGCCGCCGCCCCGCCGACGCTCGCCGCGTTCCTCCTCGCCGTGGGCACGATGATCGCGTACCCCTTCGAGATGGACACCATCGTCCGGCTCTCCGGTGACCGGCTCGTCGCCACCCACTACGGGCTGTACAACACCATCTGCGGCGTCGGCATCACCCTCGGCAACCTCGGCACCGGCGCGGCCCTCGACTCCGCGCGGGCCGCGGGCATGGCCGCGATTCCGTGGCTCACGCTGATCGCCCTGGGCATCGCCTGCGCCACCGCGTTGTACGGGCTGCACCGCACCGGCCGCCTCGTACCACCGCCCGTATTCGATCCGAACCAGCCCGAGCCCGTGAAGGTCTGACCTCTACGAGGCCCTGGCCCACCCGACTCGGCACCCTCAACGGCCCTGCAGAAGAGGGGCGGGCAGCACGACACGCTCCCGCCCACGACGCCCAGGTCTCCAGGGCGCCGGGCCAGGTGGAGTTGGGCAATCAGCCTGCTGGGGGCCTCAGTTCGAGGCCCCCAGCAGGGTCACGCGGTCAGGGTGGCCGTATAGCCGGCAGTGGCGATGGCCGCGACGATCTCCTGGGCCGGGACCGGTCGTTCGAGCTCGACGACGGTGCGTTCGGTGCGCAGGTCGGTGGTGCTGGCGGTGACGCCGGGGAGTTCTTCGACCTCGTCGTCGATGAGAAGTCCGCAGCTGTTGCAGTGCATGCCGGTGACGGCGAATTCGAGACGGAGGGTCATCGGGCGGTCTCCTTCGGGGTGGCGGTGCGGGGGCCGGCGGGCTCCTGGAAGGTGATCTCGCCGCCGTACATGCCCATGCCGCAGGTGAAGTTCAGGGTGCCGGGCTCGGGGGTGCCGAGGTCGATGGGGGTGCGGCCGGTGACCGGGAGGATCTCCTGGACTCCCTTGTCGGGGACGACGAAGGAGCGTACGCAGCCGCTGGTGTCGTCGGTGGCGACGACGAGCTCGGTCGGTAGACCGGACGTCGCGGTGATGGCGGTCGGCGCGTAGGAGTTGGTGCGGGCCTGGACGGTGATCGTCTGGACGCCGTCGGTCGTGGTCACGGTCTTCTGTGGCTGTTGTGCGGCGGCCTCGGACGCGGGCGCGGGAGTGGGCCACCAGCCGCCGAGGCGAAGTCCGGAACCGGCGGTCCACACGGCGACGGCGAGGACGATCACCGCGGTGACGACGCTGAGGCGGCCCTGCCAGCGGCGGGCGGCGGAGCGCAGCAGGAAGCCCAGTACGGCGAAGAGCGGACCGGTGCCGAGGACGAACCCGGCCATGACGGCGGCGCCGGCGAGCGGGGTTCCGGCGGTGACGGCGATCAGTTCGACGCTGAGGGTGACGCCGCAGGGGATGAGGACGGTGAGGAAGCCGAGTACGGCAGGGGTGGTGACGGCGGTCGACTTGGCCGAGCGACGTACGAGCCGGCCCCACGAGGCGGGCGGCCGGGGGACGAAGCGGCGCACGGCGCGGACGCCGAGCATGTCGAGGGCGAACAGCAGCATCAGCACCGCGCCGGCGATCAGGAGGACGGCGCGGGCGCGTGGGCCGGGCTGGATCGCGGCGCCGACCAGGCCGAGGGCCGCGCCGAGGAGCGTGTGGGAGGCGAGCTTCGCGCCGAGGAACGCGCCCACGGGAGCGAACAGGCCGCTGCGCTCCCACGCTTCGGGGCTCCAGGCAGTAGCGCGGCGGCCGACGGCACTGGCGAGCAGGCCGCCCTGGACGGCGGCGCAGGAGGCGCCACCGGCGAAGAGACCGGTGGTCAGGCCGGTGACGAACAGGGTGGTGGTGGAGGCCATGGAGGAGGAACTCTCCCGAGTGGGATAGCCGGATCAGGACATGACGGAGTACCCGACAAGCCGAAAAGGCGAGCGGGTACGGGAGTGATCAGGTCCGGCTGACGCAGAGAAGAGTGACGGGATCGGGCGCCCGCGGCCAGGCACACCCGTTGTCGCCCACCGCGGCCGGCGGCTCGGCGGGTGCCTGCGGATCGGCGAGGACACCTAGGTCGGGGGCGGCGGCGAACGCGACGGGCAGAGGTGGGTGCGCGGTCGTGAGCGGGCACTCCATGCTCATGGCTGGGCACTCGTCGGGCACCGGAGCCACCGCACGCAGGAGCTGCTCCGGCCCCGCGGGGACCACCTCGGCGGTCATGCCCGTACCCGTCATGCCGGGCATGGGCTCGGCCATGGCCATGGCGGTGTGCGCGGGACCCCACATCAGGTAGGCGCAGGCCAGCAGCACACCGACCACGAAGGTGGCGAGCGCGGGCCGGGGACTCCGGGCGGGGCGGACGGGCATGCCGGCGATGCTAGGCCAGAGGGGTGGCGTCGCTCTAACCGGCAGGTCAGCGCTGCCGGCTGGTGAACTTCATGACGTACGCCCCGAGGCAGTCGGCCACTACGAGCCCCCGGCCCCGACCAGCCGACCACCCCTGACCACGCAGACGAAGTCGACCCACGAACTCGACCCACACTGAACGACGGGCTTCCACCGGGACGGCGGCCGGGCGTGCGCGGCAGACGGGCAGGCTTCGGCCCCGTAGACGCATGAGGTAAGAAGACAGCCGTGACCGAACCGCCCCGGACCGCCACCCAGTACGCGTTCATCGCCCTCGCGCCGCCCGACGACGCGAAGAACGAGCTGGCCCACGCGCTGAGCCCGGCCTACGCCGCCTATCCCGACCTGCGCTGGAACCGCGTCGAGGACTGGCACATCACCCTGGCCTTCCTGGGCGAGCTGCCGGTGCAGGCCGTGCAGCGGCTTCGTTCGCCCCTCGCCGACCTGGCGGCCGCCCGCCCCGCTCTCGAGCTGGCACTGCTCGGTGGCGGACACTTCGACGAGCGAGTGCTGTGGAGCGGCATCGAGGGCGATCTCGACAGACTGCAGGAGCTGGCCGAAGCCGTACGTACGCGGGTCAGGCACTGCGGCGTCGCGTTCGTCGAGCGTCCGCTGCGTCCCCACCTCACGCTGGCCCGCGCTCGCCGCAACGACAACACGTCCGTGACGGCCGCGGCCGCCCGCCTCGACGGCTTCACCGGACGCCCCTGGCGGACCGAACGCCTCCACCTGGTCGGCAGCACGGTGAGAGGCCACTCGGGCCTGCGGCGCTATCAGGACATCGACGCGTGGGCCCTCGGCACTGGTCAAGGGCGTCCCGATCCAAAGCCAAAACCGCCACAGGCTGCCGTGCCTGAGCACAAGGACGGTTCGGGTCCCGCAATGATGTCGGCCCGACCCCACACGCCCTGAACCCGTCTCCTCGCAAGCCGTATGGCGGTGGTGCTGTCGGCACCCGCCGCCACCGCGCGTAGCCTCACCACCAGAAGGGCACCAACAGCTATTCGGCCACCGCTCTGCCGGGCGCACTGCAAAGGGGTGCTGGATGTCGATGACGAGTCGGCGCGGCCTGCTGGCGAGGTCTGCGGGGGCGGTGGCGCTCACCCTCGCGCCCAGCTCCTGTGCGGCCACGGTGAACACACCACGCGAGCGCGCCCTCATCGCCGCAGACGGGCGCGTGGACTGGGACGCCTTGCGGGCGCAGTTTCGGCTGGAGCGCGGGTGGGTGAACCTCGCGCTGTTCTACCTGGCGTCGCATCCCGAGGCGGTGCGGGATGCGGTGGATCATCTGCGGGCGCAAGCCGACGCCAATCCTCTGTCGGTGCCCACGGGGATGGCGCTGCCCGACGGTCCTACCGGATGGCCCCGGGTACGCGAATCGCTCGCGGCCTATATGGGAGGCCGAGCCGAGGACATCGCGATGACGGCGAGTACGAGTATCGGGCTCGGCGTCGTCTACAACGGCGTCGTAACCCGGCCGGGGCAGGAGTTCCTGTTGACCGAGCACGACCACGTCTCCCATCGCACCGCCGCCCGCTTGGCCGCCGAAAAGCATGGCAACAAGGTGCGGCAGGTGTCTTGGTTCTCTGATCCGGCCACCGCGACGGCGGACGGCATCGCGGCTGCGGTCGGCGAGGTGATCCGCCCGAACACCAGAGTTGTGGGGATCACCTGGGTGCAGTCCAGCACGGGGCTTCGGATGCCGGTGCGTGCGGTGGCCGAGGTGGTACGCCGAGCCAACGAAGGGCGCAGTCCCGCCGACCGGTGCCTGCTGGTCGTGGACGGCGTGCACGGCCTTGCGGCAGTCGACGAGGACGCCGCAGGACTGGGCGCGGACGTGGTGATCGCCGGAACGCACAAGTGGCTGTTCGGCCCAAGGGGAACGGGGCTGATCTGGGTGGCGCCGGACGTCCTCGAACAGTTGCGGCCCACGTTCGTGAGCTTCATCAGCGGCGCGGCGGCAGCGCCCCTGTCACCCGGCGGGTTTCTGGCGTTCGAGCATGCCTTCGCCCTGCCGGTGGCGGTGGCACTGCATGAGCAGCTGGGCCGAGCCCGCGTTGCCACCCGCATCACACAGCTGTCGACCCGAGTGAAACAAGGCCTGAGCCGCATCCGCGGGGTCACCGTGCACACTCCGGCCGACCCGGAACTGTCGGCGGGGATCACCTGTTTCAGCGTGGCGGGCCACACGCATCAGCAGGTCGTCGACCACGCCGCCGCCGACAACGTACGGCTGTCCACCTCGACCTTCACCCGTATCGGCACCGCCGTCATCAACACGCCGGCAGAGATCGACACCGCACTCAACAGCCTGGCCGACCTCACCGGCTAGCGCCGAAGGCCGAAGGCTCAACTGACCAACGTTTCAGCTGGATCGACTGGTGTGCTCCGGGATCGGGATTCTCGGTAGCGTGACCGTTGGCTGCATGGGGTGTCCATGCGCGCGACTGGTCCGTGCGAGGGCTTCTGACGGAGCGTTCCGGCGGAGAGTTCCGGCGGAGAGTGATGAGGCTGCGATGAGTGAACCGACGAAGCCCGAAGTCGACATTCCGGAGGGCGACGCTCCCACCGAGTTGACCGTCCGGGATCTGGTCATCGGGGACGGGGCCGAGGTGAAGCCGGGCATGGTGGTCAGGGTCCACTATGTCGGGGTGACCTTCGAGTCCGGGAAAGAGTTCGACGCCTCCTGGGACCGGGGCCTGCCGTTCAAGTTCGCCCTGGGCAGTGGCAGGGTCATCAAGGGCTGGGACCGCGGGGTCAGAGGAATGAAGGTCGGCGGTCGGCGCGAGATCATCGTTCCCCCGCGCCTCGGCTACGGCAATCAGTCACCCTCGCCGTTGATCCCGCCGGGCTCGACCCTGATCTTCGTGGTGGACCTGCTGGACTCGTATTCCAGCACGGCCGGGTGGAGCAACACCTAGGGCTAGTACGGCAGATCACGGGCCGAACCAGGGCCGGACCGAGGCGAGGGCCGGGCAGCGCCCTGATCGTGTTGACCGCCCCCGGCAGGCAGTGCTGGAGTCGGCGGGTGGACAGCATCCCCGCCAACCGGCGGCTCTGGAACCGGATCAGCAGCGCCTACCAGCACGAGCACGACCCGCAGATCGGCGCCGCACCCCGGCTGTGGGGCATGTACTCCATCCCCGACGCGCACCTGCAAGCCCTGGGCGACGTCACCGGCAAGCGCGTTCTCGAACTCGGCTGCGGCGCCGGCCAGTGGTCCAGGGCGCTCGCCGCCGAGGGCGCCCAGGTGGTCGGGCTCGACCTGTCCGAAGCCCAACTCGCCGCAGCAGCAAGGGCGATGGGAACGGCCCGCTACCCGCTGGTGCAGGGCGCCGCCGAACAACTCCCGTTCGCCGACGGCAGCTTCGACCTGGTGTTCTGCGACTTCGGTGGGCTCAGCTGGGCGCCTCCGCACCTGGCCGTCCCGCAGGCCGCACGTGTCCTGCGCCGCGGCGGACGCCTGGTGTTCAACGTCGCCAGCCCCTGGTTCGAAACCTGCTACGACGAGGCCGCCAGCCGCGTGACCACGACCCTGCAGAAGGACTACTTCGGACTGAACACCATCGCCGAAGACGAAGGCGACGGCGAAGACGAAAGCGACGGCGACGGCGACGGCGACGGCGACGGCGACGGCGACGGCGACGGCGACGGCGACGGCGACGGCGACGGCGACGGCGACGGCGACGGCGCTACCAGCTATCAGCTCACGTACGGCGGCTGGGTCAGGGTCCTGCGCGGCGCGGGTCTCGTCATCGACGACCTCATCGAACCACGGCCCGAACGCGGAACACCCAACGGCTACAACGAGACCGACCCACCCGACTGGGCCCACCGCTGGCCGGCGGAACTGCTCTGGGTGACCCACAGACCGTAGGCCGGATCGGCTTCTACGAGGAGCCACGAGCCTGAACTCGGCTGTCTGCAGGGGGCGTTGCCCAGCCAGGAACCCGAGCCAGGCACCCGAGCCAGGCACCCGAGCCAGGCACCCGAGGCGCGCACCCGAGACCCCCGCCCGCGGGCAGGCCACGAGCAGGGCACGAGAGGAGGCGCCTGACCCGCGCTCAGCCGGTCTGGCGCCTCTCGTGGGCCTTGCTCCTGTCAGGTCAGTTCCACGTCCTTCGTCTCCGGCATGCGCCAGATGACGACCACGGCGAGGAGCAGCAGCGCCATCGTGTAGAGCAGGAACACCTCGCCGAGACCGTGTGAGCTCAGCCAGGTCTGCAGGTAGGCCGCGCTGCCTCCGCAGGCCGCGACGGAGAAGGCGTACGGGACGGCGACTCCGGCTGTGCGCATGCCGGTCGGGAACATCTCCGCGTAGACCGTCGGCAGGATCGCCGAGCTCGCGGCGATGAACAGCATGGCGATGGTCATGGCGACGCCGAGCTGCCACACCTGGTCGCGGATCAGCAGGTCGAGCGGGAACGTGAGCGCCAGGATCCCGACGTACGACAGGAGCATGACCGGCTTGCGGCCGATGCGGTCGGAGAGGATGCCGAAGAGGGGCAGTACGGCGATGAAGACGAGGTTGGCGAGGACGCCCGCCCAGAGCGCCGCCTCCGGGTCGAAGTGTTTGACGGCGATGGCCTGGGCGGGGGCCGAGACGACCCAGGTGTAGTAGGTGACGGTGCCGCCGAGGGTGATGCCGACGACGCGCAGGCAGGCGCGGCGGTTGGCGCGGAAGTCCTGCCAGAGGGACGGCGCGGCGCCCGCACCGGTGGACTCGCGCTGCTTCTCGAAGGCCTCGGTCTCGGTCAGGCGCATGCGTGTGACCAGGGCGTACGCGCCGATCGCGGCGCCGACGAGGAACGGTACGCGCCAGCCCCAGTTGTGGAGTTGGGCGTCCGTGAGAGTGCCGGCGAGGACGGCTGCGAGGACTTCGCCGACGACGATGCCGCAGGTTCCGGAGACGTAGATCAGGCTGGACCAGCGGCCGCGACGACCGTGCGGGGCCATCTCGGAGACGTACGTCTGGGCTGCGGGCAGTTCGCCGCCGTGGGCGAGGCCCTGGACGAGCCGGGTGACGAGGAGCAGGAGTGACGCGCCGACGCCGATGCTCGCGTGGGTCGGCGCGAGGCCGATGACGAGGCTGCCCGCCGAGGCGAGGCCGACCGACACGATCATGGCGAGGCGGCGGCCCCTGCGGTCGCTGAGCCGGCCGAAGAGCAGGCCGCCGAGCGGACGCATCAGGAAGCCCACGGCGAAGATCGCGAGGGTGGCCATCAGGGCCGACGCGGGGTCGGACTCGGGGAAGAACTGCGGGGCGAAGAACGGGGTGAACACCGCGTAGATGTTCCAGTCGTACCACTCGAGGGCGTTGCCGATGCCGGTGCCGAAGACGGTGCGGCGGCGGGCCGCGCGGTCGGCGGGCGCGGCGGTGGACGGGGGTGGTGCGGCGGCGCCGGCGTCGGCCGTGGTGTCGGGGACGACGGTCGACGGCTGGGCGTGCGGTTCGCGGGGCATCTGCGACTCCGGAGGGGACGGGGGGTTCGGGGCCGTGGGGGGGGGAACTGGCGGGGAGGGAAGTTCAGTTGGCGGCTGCGAGGCGGCGCAGCGCCAGCTCGGCGTAGAGGGCCGCGCCGTCGCCGAGTACCGCGTCGTCGAACTCGGCGTGCGGTGAGTGGTTGTACGGCGCGTGCGCGGGGTCGCGGTCGGCCGGGCAGGCGCCGAGCATGACCATCGCGCCGGGCACGGCGTCGAGTACGCGGGAGAAGTCCTCGGAGGCGGTGACCGGCTGCTCGGCCCACGCGTAGCGTTCCTCGCCGTGCACCTCGGCGACGGTACGGGCGACGAACTCCGCCTCCGCGTGGTCGTTGACGGTCACCGGGTACTGCTCGGCGTACTCGATGTCGACGTCGAGGCCGTGGGCGGCGGCGATGCCGCGGCAGACGCGGACCGCGCCGTCCTTGACTCGGGCATGGGCGGTGGGCGAGAAGGAGCGGACGGTCGCCTCGAAGACGGCCTGCTCGGGGATGACGTTGCTCTGTGTCCCCGCGTGGAAGGAGCCGACGCTGAGGACGACCGTGTCGAACGGGTCGAAGGCGCGGGTGACGAAGGTCTGCAGCGCGGTCACCATCTCGCAGGCCGCCGGGACGGGGTCCTTCGCGCGGTGCGGGGCGGAGCCGTGCCCGCCCGCTCCCCGTACCGTCACGCTGAGCTGGTCGGACGCGGCGAGCACGGGTCCGCGGCGGGTCTGGAACACGCCCTGCGGCAGGGACGCCGAGTTGACGTGGAGCGCGTACGCGGCGACCGGCCGGGCGTCCGGGCCGGGGCCGGCCGCGTCGAGGAGGCCCTCGTCGAGCATCCGGCCGGCGCCGTCGTAGCCCTCCTCCCCCGGCTGGAACATCAGGACGACCTGCCCGGCGAGCGAGTCCCGCCGGGCGGCGAGCAGCCGGGCCGCGCCGACGAGCATCGCGGTGTGCAGGTCGTGCCCGCAGGCGTGCATTCGGCCCGCGACGCGGGAGCGGTGGTCGCTGGGCACGGCCTCGGTGAGCGGCAGGGCGTCCATGTCGCCGCGCAGCAGCACGGTCGGGCCGGGCCGCGCGCCGTGCAGCACGCCGGTGACCGAGCTGAGGCCGCGGCCCGTGGAGGTGTGCAGCGGGAGGCCGTCGAGGGCGGTGAGGACCTTCTCCTGCGTACGGGGCAGGTCGAGGCCGATCTCGGGTTCGGCGTGCAGGGCGCGGCGGAGCCGGACGAGCTCGTCGTGCACCTCGGCCGCGTCGTCACGTACCGACACGTGGTGCTCCTTTCCGTTCACGGTGCTGGTGGTGGTGGAAAGCGTGACCGGCGAAGCACTGTGCTCAGGAATTTGCAGCTATTTTTCTTGCGTGACAGATGACGCGCAGGATTCATTCACCACGCTGGGCATCGACGAGACCGATCTGAGCCTCGTCCACGCCTTGCAGCTCGACCCGCGCGCCCCGTGGACCAAGGTGGGCGCGGCCCTCGACCTGGACCCGGTGACGGTGGCGCGCCGCTGGGCGCGGATGGCGGACGCGGGGCTCGCGTGGGTGACGCCGCAGATGGGGCAGGGGCAGTCGGCGCGGGCGTTCACCGCGGTGGTGGAGGTGCACTGCGAGGCGGGCCGGTCCCTGGAGGTGGCTGCGACGCTCGCACGGCAGCCGCACGCGTTCACGGTGGAGCACACCACGGGCAGCCGTGACCTCCTGGTGACGGTGGCGTTGCCGAGCCTCGCGACACTGTCCCGGTATCTGGTCGAGTCGCTCGGCGCGCTGCCGGGCGTACGGGAGACGCGCAGCCACCTGGTGACGAGCGTGCACGCGCAGGGCGGCGACTGGCGGCCGCGCGCCCTCGACCCACAGCAGCGGGCGCAGCTCGCGACGGACGGCCCGGAGCGGGCCACAACGGCCGGGACGCGTCGGCTGACCGACCAGGACCGGCAGTTGATGCTGCTGCTGTGCGCCGACGGGCGGGCCCCGCTGACCGACCTCGCGGCGGAGCTCGGCGTGAGCGTCAGCACCGTGCGGCGGAGGTTGCACGCCCTGGCCGCGGGCGGGGATCTGGAGTTGCGGTGCGAGGTGGCGCAGCCCCTGTCCGGCTGGCCGATCGCGACATGGCTGCTCGCGGAGGTGCCGGGCGCCGAACGCGAGGAGATCGCCCGGCAGTTGGCGGAGCTGCCGGAGACCCGGGTGTGCCTGGGGCTCACGGGCAGCCGCGGCAACCTCTCGTACAGCGCGTGGCTGCGCTCGCTCGACGACGCGGAACGCCTGGAGCAGCTGCTCGCGCAGCGCTTTCCCCGACTCGTCGTCCTCGACCGGGCGGTGGTGCTGCGGTTCGTGAAGCGGATGGGCCGGCTGCTCGACCCGGTGGGGCGGAGCGTCGGGGTCGTGCCGATGGACGTGTGGTCGGATCCGTTCGACGAGTACTGAACTACGGTTCCTGTCCGGCGACTTCGGCTCCTCGGAGGCTGCGACAGCCAACTCCCGTCATGCGCCATGATGTTGCTCTCGGATTCCAGGGGGAGGCGGATCTGTTGGGCGACCACGGCTTGCCTGGGGGCGTACGGGGTGCACGGGGTGTGCGGTGTCTGCGGTCCGTGCTGCTCGGGGTGTTCGGGCTGCTCCTCCTGCTCTCGGGCGGCGGCACCCCGGCCCACGCCGCCGAGCCTCCCCCGGTCGCCGCGCCGTCCCCGGTCACCGAGTCGTCCCCGGTCACCGAGTCGGACGTCTGCCGTTCCGCCGCTCTCGCGAAGGCGCGGGTGAGTACGTGGGTGCGCCTTGAGCACGGCGGCAGCACGTACAGCCGGATACGCAGCGGAGTCAGCGTCGAGGTGCCCGAGGCGTGGCCGCTGGCGAAGGATCTGCTGCTGAGCGAGGACAGCAGGCGGTACGCGGTGGCCATGTCCTGCCTGACCCGCACCGAGCCGGGGCAGTACCGGCGCTGGTCGGAGTGGCGCAGCGGCCGGCCGACGGCGGTGTCCACGAAGAGCGGCGGCGTGAAGGTCGTCGACCGGACGCACTCCTGGGTGAACGTCTACCGCTCGTTCATCGACGTCGGCCTCTGGCGGGTCCGCGCGGGCGCGGAGCGGTGGACGCTGCGACTCGTGCCGCCCGCCGCGCTGCAGAAGGCCCGCTGGACCGAGATCGAGGTGGACCCCGGCACGCCGGGCGCACAGTCGGCGAAGCCACGCCCTGACGAGGGGGACGGCGCGACGGCTCTTGTGTGGCGTCCCGGCGCGCCGGCCGAGGGGAAGAAGGCGAAAGCCTCCACGGCCCCTCGCGACCTCACCGTTTCCCTCGAACCGCCCTGGCAGCGTTCCTAGGCCGCGCAGAGCGACCGGCTCGTGGCCGTGGTCGTGGACCGGTCCGGGACGCTGCTCTGGACCGGGACGACCACCGTCCTCCTGCTGTACTCGGCGACCCTGTACCGCAGGCGTTCCACTGCCCCGACTCCCGTACAGGAACGGACACTTCGCAACCTGCGGACCTGGTCCGTGGCGCTCTTCCTCGTCGCCGTGGCGACCACCGTCGACGATGTGCTCCAACGGTACGGGCAGCGGTACGGCGGCGGGTCGGCGCAGGAGCAGCAGATCGCGATGGGGACCGTGGTGGCCCAGGCGGCGGCCGTGGCCGCACTGTTCCTCGTGGCCCGGCCGGGCCACCGCGTGCGGGCTGCGACAGCCCTGCTCGCCGTGCCGCCGGTCGTGGTGACCATGGGGCCGAACTGGTTCGGTCTGGAGAAAATGCGCTTCGCGGGGCATGAGGCGTCGGATTTGGCGGTCACGGCTCAAGGAACCGCCGCCTTGTGCATGTTGGCGTTGTTCGCGCTCGGTTTCGTGGCGACGGCCTGGCGGCTCGCGGTCGACGGCGGGCTGCTGCCGCCGAGCCGTCGGCACGCCGGACACGACCGGGTGCTCAGACTCCGCATCGCCGGTCCTGCGGTGCTGCTGTTCGTGACGGTCGTCGGGGTGTGCTTCGTGCTCGCGCAACACCGCAACTGGCTGCGCGTGACGTGGTTGAGCGACCGCGCGGACCCGGTGTACGAAATCGAGCGGTCGAGGGACGTCGTGCTGGAGGCCCTGTGGTCCGTCCCCCACGGGCAGGACTGGCTCGCCTGGCAGACCTGGCTGCTCACCGGCGTCGCCGTACTCGCCGTGCTGCGTACCTGGCGTGCGCCCGGGTCGGTGGCGCCGCTGGACGAGCCGGCGGACCGGCTGCTCTTCCTGACGTTCTTCACGGTCGTGGCCGCACCCACCAGCGGCTATTTCCTGGCCGACAACGCCTTCACCGGAGTGTGGCTGCTCCTCGCCATGCTCGGCCTGTACGGGGTGGTGGCGCCGTTCGCGCGCCGGTCCGTGCTCGCCCAGCCCTTCGAGGACTCGGGGCGGCCGCTCGCCGAGTCCGCCGGGCCCGGCATGCGGGCCGTACTGCTCGGCAAGGCCCGCGCGTACCGCGAGACGCATGCCGAACTGCGCCGTCTCGACCAGGGGTTGTTCGGTGACGTACCGCCGAAGCGGAGCGATCTGGAGCACCGCCTGAGCGCCCTGCACAACTGGCCGTCGGCGGGCGGCTCGGACCGGCTCCCTGCCCAAGTGTCGGTCGTGGACGGGGCGTTGGCGCTCGGGCCGAGGGACACATGGTGGGCCAACGGCAGCCGTTGCGCCCGTCTCGCGCTGCTCCCCGCCGTGCCGGTGGCGTTGCTGCTCGTCTGGGTGTGGAACGTGCGGGGCGAGGCCTGGCAGACCACGCTGCACGACCAGTTCGGGCTGGCGTCGCTGCCGTTGCAGCTGGTCGGGGAGGTGGCGATGTGCACGAGTTCCGCGTTCGTGCTCGGTGCGCTGTGGCGGCGGCTGCCGGGGCGGCGCGGTCCGGCCAAGGCCCTGCCGGTGACGCTCGCCCTGGCGGTGCCGCCGGCGCTCGACGCGCTGGTGTTCCGGTTGACCGACGAGAGCGCCGCCAACCTCGCGCTGACGGTGACGGCGCTGCTGTTCGTGCTCACGGTGACGGGGATCGCCGCCGACTTCGACACGTTCCGCGGTGAACGCCGGTACTGGCAGAGCCGGTTGGGCCTGCTCCTGTCGATCTACCAGATGCGCTACTACTCGCTCCAGGTCGCGTATCTGATCGCCCAGATCCTCGCCATGATCACCATCTGGGAGTTCTTCGCGGCCCCGGACGCACCGCCGGAGCGGCCGGCCTCGACGAAGTGAGCCGTCTGGGCCGGCCGGCTTGCGGCCCCGCTGGGCGCCGCCCCGTTCCCGCCCGATTGGACGCGTGCTCGCGCGGGACGCAACCTGAGAGGAGAAGTGCCAGGTTCTGAGGTGGTACCCGTGAGTCGCCGTACTGTTCGCACGGGAATCCCGGCCCTGCTCACGGCCGGGGCGGTCGCCGGAGTGCTCGCTCTCTCCGGCTGCGACGGCGACTCGGGCGAAGGCGCCCGGCCCACCGTGACCGAAACCGTCACAACCGCGCCGACGACACCCGACGCAGGCCCGTCGCCCCCGGAACGCACCACCCCCGCACCCTCGGCTCCGGAGCCCACCACACCCGCGCCACCTCCGCCTCCACCGCCGCCTCAGCCGCCGCCACCGCACTCGGCCGAGCCGACGCTCGACTCGGAGGGTGTCGTGCTCGCGTACTTCGCCGCGATCAACGTGCAGGACTACCGGCGCGCGTGGGACCTCGGCGGCAGGAACCTCGCCGAGTCCTACACCGCCTTCGTCGACGGCTTCGCCACCACCGCTCACGACGACGTCCGCATCCTCGGATCCGACGGCTCGACCGTGTCGATCAGGCTGGAGGCCACGCAGACGGACGGCTCGGTGAAGGTGTTCGAGGGGACGTACGACGTACGGGGCGGGGTGATCGTAGGGGCCGACGTGCACGAGGTGCCGGGCGCGGAGCCGGGGCCGGGCTCGCCGTCCCCGTACTACCCGAACTGCGATGCCGCCCGGTCCGACGGCGCTGCGCCCCTGCTCGAAGGCCGGCCGGGGTACGCGCCGCACCTCGACCGGGACGACGACGGCGTGGCCTGCGAACCGTATGTGGACTACGAGCCGTCCGAGCCGTGAGCCGCCGTACGCGGCCGCACGCGAGAGGGCCAGGCGAGCTGCCCGGCCCTCCGAGGTGCGGTGGTCAGCGGACGGTGGTGACCCGCTGTTCCTTCAGCGCGGCGCAGTTGGAGCCGGTCACCTGCACGTACACGTTGCCGATGCTGCCGCCCCAGTCGACGCAGTGGGCCTTGCCGTAGACGTAGACGGGGCCCGCGTACGAGGTGTAGGCCCCGTAGTCGTCGGCCCACTCGCCGGTGTCGGGGACGTAGATCCAGGACGACATGTCCATCGCGGTGCCCGGGTTGCTGCGGATGGTGACGACGCAGTTCTTGCCGTTCGTCGCGTTGTACGTCAGGTACACGGTGCCCCGCGTGCCGATCGGGGCCGAGTTGACGGTCTTGTAGCTGCTGCCGCAGACCTTCTGCGGCGTGGTGTTGGGCGCGGCGGAGGCGGGAGTCGCCAGCGCCGTCGAACCTCCCATCGCCAGGGCCGCCAGGGCTGAGACGGTCAGGACAGGTCGGCTGAATCGCATATTTCCCCCCATATCGCAGTTCGAGCGGTCTGCTCGCACTTGGTAGGACCCACCACACATCTGAATGGTTGTGCCCGTCTCCATGACCGCTTCGGCTAACTGGGCGCGCCCTTCGGCGAGTTGGCCGGGTGCAGGTGCACCGGAGGCTGCTCGGGCTCAGGCTCAGGCAAGGAGCAGTGCCAGGCCGCCCAGGGTGTACGCCACCATCAGGCACAGGAGCGGCAGTTGGCCCGCCACGGCCCGGCCCGGCGGCAAGAGGCGGACCGAGCGGTCGTGTGCGGCGATCACGCCCAGGACGTGTCCCGCCACGATGGCGAGGACCTGGAGGGCGGCGAGACCGCCCGGATCCAGCGGGGGTTCGGGCGCGGCCGCGTTGTCAGTGCCGGATGCCACTATGACAGTGCGTGGCCCTTCGACGACGAGGAGTGTGAAGTAGTGGGCGATGAGATAGCCGAGGGCGATCGGGACGAGTGAGTGGGCGAACGCCGCGAGGGGGTGCGGCAGTTGTCCCGAGATGAGGCGCGTCGCGCCCGCGCACAGGGCATAGAGCGCGGCGACGAGTGCGACGGCGCCGAGCAGACCGAGAGTCGACGTGGGGGTGCGGCCGAGGGGTGACGTCTGGACGGTGTCGATCCAGGAGGGCGTGCCGGAGAAACCGTCGTAGGCGGTCGAGCCGAGCAGCACGCAGACGGTGGCGACGAGACCGGGGGCGGCCGGGGTCGCGTCGAGACCGTGCAGGGGATTGCGCAGGACGAGCCGGCCGTCAACGCGGCGGCCGAACGGGGAGAGGCGGGCGAGGAGCGTCGAGTACGCCTCGAAGGCGTCACCGTCGGCGAACCAGCGATCGCCGTGGCGGGCGGCCGCGGCGAGTTGGGCGGCGGCATAGACGGCGAGGGAGACCAGCAAGGTGGTGGTGGACGCGGGCTCCGTGGCGGCGAGTTCCAGCCACGTGAAGGCGAACAGCCCTGCGGCGGCCGGCCACATGCCCAGGCGCGCGGGCAGCGGGCGACCGGCGGCGGGGTCGCGGCGGACGGCACGGCAGGCCAGGGCGTGCACCGTGCGCAGCGGGTTGAGCATGCGCCATACGGGACCGAGGAGGAGGGACGCGGGGACGAGGCCCACCCAGAAGAGGACGTAGACGGTGCCGGGGGCCGGATTGCGGTCCGGGTCGTCCGGGCCGAGGAGGAGGTGCAGGACCACGAACAGGGCGGCGGCCAGGCCGAGTCCACGCAGGGCGGCACGGGTGACGTGGGCGTCGGCGAGCGCCTGCACGGCGGCGGGCAGGGCCAGACCCGAGCGGTCGCCCCGGAATCGGGAGGCCGACCAGAGCAGACCCAGCGCGAGGAAGGAGACGAAGAGGGCGGCGAACGCACCTGCGAAGGCGTAGAAGGGGGAGATGGGCAGATCATGCTGCGAGCCGATGCCGTGGGCGAGTTGAAGGAACCCGGGGCGGGGGGCTGGGGCGTCGGGCAGGTGGGCGAGCTCGCCGACGCCCGAGGGTGGCGTCGGTAGCGGCAGCGGTTTCGTCATCGGACGACGAGTTGGGTCAGGACCAGGCCCGAGTCATGGGTCTCGACCTCGAACAGGCCGGTGCGGTCGGCGCTGAAGGTCAAGGTGACGGGCTTGCCCGCCGGGAGCTCGGCCTCCTTGTCGTAGCCGTGCACATGCAAGGTGTCGGCCCGGTCGCTGGTCACCTTCAGGCGGACGCGCTCACCCCGCTTCAACTCGACGCGGTCCGGCGGGGGTTGGACCCTTCCGTCGGCGATGGCGATCGCGACGGTACGGGCGGCGTCCGAGCCCTCGTTCCCGTCCCGCCCCTCGCTCTTGCCCGAGCCCTCGTTCCCGTCGGAGCCCTCGTTCCACTCCGGGTGCTCGTGCCCTGCGCCTCCGTTCGACGCCCTGAGCCGGATGGTGGCTTCGATCGGCTTGCCGTCGACCGCCCACACCGTGTGGTCGTCGGCGTACAGGCGGACGGTGAGCCGGTGGCTGCCGCGCGGTACGAGGCTGCCCGGAAGGTGGAACCAACTGCCGTAGACCCGGGCGACCTTGCGGTCGTCCAGATACAGGTGGGCGTGCCCACGGCCCGGAAGGGCCGCGCCGCCCACGCTGTCCGGGGTGAAGCGGAAGTTCCGTGGAGAGAGGTGGACGTTCCAGCCGTCCTCCGAGTCGGTGCGTGCGGCGAGGGCGACCTCGGGGGCGCCCTCGTCGTCGACCTGCCGGAAGCGGTGGCCGTCGTCGTCCCTGGCGGCGAGCAGCTCGCCCGCCGAACCCGAGGCCTGCTCATGGCTGGTGCCCGGCTTGTGGTGGGTGGTGGGCCGCCCGCCGCAGCCGCCCAGCGCGCCGAGGACGAGGGCGAGTACCGCGGCGACCAGCACCACGGAGGGACGGGTCGCCCGACCGCTCGTGGATCTGGGCGTGTGCGTGGACCTGGGCGTGTGCGTGTGCCTGCACGTCGTCGTCATGCCGATGCCCCCGCCCCGGCGTCCGCCACCGCCCCCGCACTCCGCGAAGGTTCCCGTTCCGACGAGTCGGCGTCCGCGCCCGCACCGCCCCGGCCGGCCGCCGCGATCACCGCCCACAACACCCAGACCACGCCGAGCAGTCCACGGATCCAGGCCGGACCCAGCGGGATCCACGGGAGCATCACGACGGCCTTGTCGAAGGCGTCGAGGAGCGTCAGGGCGCCGAGTGCGACCGTCGTCCAGGCGAACACCGGGCGCGTACGCCGCAGAGCGAGGCCGAGCCCGGTCCACCAGGCCGCGAGGAAGAGGAGGGCGAGGGCGGGGACGTACGAAGAGGAGAGCGTCGTCGTCGCGCCCGCCACGTCCAGGGCGAGACCCACCGCGCCGAGTGCCGAGGCCACCGTGGCGAGGCGGACGTGGCGGAGCCTGCGCCACCACAGCACTCCCCCGACGAGCGCCAGGACCACCGCGCCGGCCAGGGCGATCTGCACCTCGACGCGTTCGAGGCCGCGCGCCCCGTACCAGTCGCAGCCCGCGGGCAGTCGGCGCGCCTGCACGTTGTAGTCGGCGCAGACGAGGAGTTGGGCAAGCTTGACCGGCTCGCCGGCGAGGCGGTCGGAGCCGCCGGAGACGTCCCCGCGGCGGGGGCCGCAGGCGGGCAGGGTGCGCGGCGAGGAGGCGCCGGCGTCGGCCTGCCAGCAGTTCGCCTCGCCCTGGCCGTCCCACCAGACGTCGGCGGCGTTGGGCCGGGAGCGGCCCTGCGGGTCCTTGCCGAGCACATTGGCGGCGTACCGGTTGTGGTGCGAGGTGTCGGTCTGCTTGGCCCAGGCCTCCTCGCCCCGGATGAATGCGGGCACCGCGTTCAGGTAGAACGCGGCGCGGTCGTGGCCGTACACCCAGTTCTTCTCGTAGAGGTTCCAGTTGCCGCCCGCGGTGATGATGCCGGTGCCGGGCGGCATGGAGATCTGCGGGCAGACCACGCCGTCCTCGTAGCCGCGCTCGACGGGCGGCTTGGCGCAGGTGCCGTCGGCGACGTTCCGGTAGTAGTCCTCGTTGTTGTCGTGGATGCGGTTGCGCTCGAACCGGGCGTGGTTCTGCGGGAGTCCGGGGTGGCCGGGGAAGGCGGAGTCCATGGAGGCGCCGCCCATGTTGTGGTCGAACTCGTTGTCGTGGACCCACACGGAGTCGCCCGCCGTGCCCGAGTAGCCGACCATGTTGTGGTGGCTGCGGCAGCCGGTGATCTCGATGGAGTAGCGGGGCACGTCGTAGCCGCGGCCGTCGTTGATGTTCGAGGCGCTGCCCGGGTAGATGCCGGAGTCGCCGTTGCCGTAGGACTCGCAGTTCTTGTAGAGGCCGTGGTCGCTGGCGAAGGTGAGGAAGCCGTACTCGTCGTTCCAGCGGGTCAGTACGTCGTCGATGACGAAGCCGTCGGCCGCGAGGACGTAGAGGGAGTTGAAGGTGGTGCGCTGGGCGGTGAAGTTCCTGAAGTAGATCCCGTCGCTGCCGTCCGCGCGGATCGCGTTGAGTTTCTGGTACTTGGCGTCGACGACGACGTCCGAGCGGGTCGCTCCGGTGCCCTCGATCTGCAGGTTCTTCTTGCCGAGGACGGCGACGAGGTTCTGGTTGTGCGGGCACCGCTGCTGCTGGGCGTACGACAGGATCTGGTAACCGAGTGCGGAATCGGGGGCCTTGAGACGTGCGCAGCCGCCCTTCGGCTTCGGCTGGGAGGGCTCCTCCTCGTACAGGCCGGGCAGGATCGCGATGTTCATGCCCGGCTCGTCGACGGCGTCGACGGCTTCCTGGAGGTGCCGGTAGCCCTCGTCCTGGCAGCGGTCGAAGAGCTTCAGGTTGCGCTCGCGCAGGCCCTTCGGGAAGGCGGACGTGCGGCGCTCGAAGTCGGCCCGGTCGGTCTTGCAGACGAGCAGGTCCGGTCTGCCCGTGCGGTACTCGGGCACGCTGCCCGAGCCGTCGGGGAAGGTGACGGGCCGCTCCTCGTGCGCCAGGGCCGTCGGGGCTGCGGCGAGGAGCGCGGCGGCGAGCGCCAGGAGCACGGCGAGGAACCTGCGGGTCCAGGACATGCGCGAGAGAGTAGAGCAATGTTCATCTTTTTGGAGCCCCTGCGGCACCGGTTCTTCAGGAACCCGCCGCGGGCGGCGTAAAAGTGAAGTCGGGTGCCTGTAGGGGCAGTTGCTCCTCCAGGCACCCGACTTCCGGTGCGGGGATCAGCGGATCAGGACCAGGAGGTCGCCCGCCTCCACCTGCTGGATCTCACCGATCGCGAGGCGGTCGACGGTGCCGCCGCGGGTCGCGGTGATGGTGGCCTCCATCTTCATCGCCTCGATGGTGGCGACGGTCTGCCCGGCCTCCACCGTGTCGCCCTCCGTCACCTGCAGGGTGACCACGCCCGCGAAGGGCGCCGCGACCTGGCGGTCGTCGTTCCGGTCCGCCTTCTCGGCGACCTTCACATCGGTGACGATGGAGGTGTCGCGTACCGGCACGGGCCTCAACTGGCCGTTGAGCGTGGCCAGTACGGTCCGGTAGCCGCGCTCGTCCGCCTCCGAGATCGCCTCCAGCTCGATGAGGAGGGTCACGCCCTGGCCGAGGGTGACGGTGTGCTCCGTCTCGGGTTCGAGGCCGTAGAAGAAGTCCTTGGTGTCGAGAACCGAGGTGTCGCCGTAGGCCTCGCGGTGGGTGTCGTACTCCTTCGTCGGGCCGGGGAACAGCAGCCTGTTGAGCGTGGCGCGGCGGTTCTTGGCGAGGCCGCCGCGGTCGTCCTCGGCGAGCCTGGCCGCCTCGGCGCGGGCGGGGCGGCCTTCGAGGGCGCGGGTTCTGAAGGGCTCGGGCCAGCCGCCCGGCGGGTCGCCGAGCTCGCCGCGGAGGAAGCCGATCACCGAGTCCGGCAGGTCGAACTTGGCCGGGTCGGTCTCGAAGTCGCTCGCCTCCACCCCGGCCCCGACGAGGTGCAGGGCGAGGTCGCCGACGACCTTGGAGGACGGGGTGACCTTCACGAGGCGGCCGAGCATCCGGTCGGCGTGCGCGTAGCAGTCCTCGATCAGTTCGAAGCGGTCGCCGAGGCCGAGCGCGATGGCCTGCTGGCGCAGGTTGGACAGCTGGCCGCCGGGGATCTCGTGGTGGTACACGCGCCCGGTGGGCGAGGCGAGCCCTGACTCGAAGGGCCCGTAGACCTTGCGGACGGCCTCCCAGTACGGCTCCAGGTCACCGACTGCCTGCAGGGACAGGCCTGTTGCGCGCTCGGTGTGGTCGGTGGCGGCGACCAGAGCCGACAGGGAGGGCTGGCTCGTGGTGCCCGCCATGGACGCCACGGCCGCGTCGACGGCGTCCACGCCCGCGTCGATCGCCGCGACGAGCGTGGCGAGCTGGCCGCCCGCCGTGTCGTGGGTGTGCAGGTGCACGGGCAGGTCGAAGCGCTCCCGCAGCGCGGTGACGAGCTTCCTTGCGGCAGGCGGGCGGAGCAGTCCGGCCATGTCCTTGACGGCGAGGACGTGCGCCCCTGCCTCGACGATCTCCTCGGCGAGCCGCAGGTAGTAGTCGAGGGTGTAGAGCTGCTCGCCGGGGTCGCTGAGGTCGCCGGTGTAGCAGAGGGCGACCTCGGCGACGGCGGTGCCCGTGGCCCGTACGGCGTCGATCGCGGGACGCATCTGCGCGACGTCATTGAGCGCGTCGAAGATACGGAAGATGTCCATGCCGGTCGCGGCGGCCTCGGCGACGAACGCGTCGGTCACCTCGGTCGGGTACGGGGTGTAGCCGACGGTGTTGCGGCCGCGAAGCAGCATCTGCGTACAGATGTTGGGCACTTCCTCGCGCAGCGCCGCGAGCCGCTCCCACGGGTCCTCGGCGAGGAACCGCAGCGCCACGTCGTACGTCGCTCCGCCCCAGCACTCCAGGCTCAGCAGCTCGGGCGCCGAGCGGGCGACGTGCGGGGCGACGGCGAGCAGGTCGCGGGTGCGGACACGGGTGGCGAGCAACGACTGGTGCGCGTCCCGGAACGTGGTGTCGGTGACCGACACCGCGCTCTGCCTACGCAGCTCGGCCGCGAACCCCTCGGGCCCGAGCTCGGCCAGGCGCTGGCGCGAGCCCGGCGGCGGGGTGGTGGTGAGGTCGACGGCCGGGAGCTTGACCCGGGGTTCGACGACGGCGGGCCGCGGCCCGTGCGGCTTGTTGACGGTGGTCTCGGCGAGGTAGTGCAGGATGCGGCTGCCCCGGTCGGCCGGCGGGCGGGACCGCAGCAGCTCCGGGCGCTCGTCGATGAAGCTCGTCGTGACGTCGCCCGCCTGGAAGTCCGGGTCGTCGAGGAGCGCGGCCAGGAACGGCAGGTTGGTGGAGACGCCGCGGATCCGGAACTCGGCGATGGCCCGCCGCGCCCGGCCCGCGGCGGTCGCGAAGTCGTGGCCGTGGCAGGTCAGTTTCACCAGCATGGAGTCGAAGTGGGCGCTGACCTGCGCGCCGGTGTGCATGGTGCCGCCGTCGAGCCGGACGCCGGGACCGCCCGGCGAGCGGTACGCGGAGATCGTGCCGGTGTCGGGACGGAAGCCGTTGGTGGGGTCCTCCGTGGTGATACGGCACTGCAGCGCGGCCCCGGAAAGCACGATGTCGGCCTGGGACAGGCCGAGTTCGGGCAGGGTCGCCCCGGCGGCGATGCGCAGCTGCGCCATCACCAGGTCCCGCCCCGTGACCTGCTCGGTCACCGTGTGCTCGACCTGGATACGGGGGTTCATCTCGATGAAGACGTGGTGGCCGCGCTCGTCCACGAGGAACTCGACGGTGCCCGCGTTGACGTACCCGATGTGCCGGGCGAAGGCGACCGCGTCGGCGCAGATCCGCTCCCGCAGCCCCGGGTCGAGATTCGGGGCGGGGGCGATCTCGACGACCTTCTGGTGGCGGCGCTGCACCGAACAGTCCCGCTCGTAGAGGTGGACGACGTTGCCCTCGGCGTCGGCGAGGATCTGCACCTCGATGTGGCGGGGGTTGATGACCGCCTGCTCCAGGAAGACCGTCGGGTCGCCGAAGGCTGACTCGGCCTCCCGCATCGCCGCCTCGATGGCGTCGCGCAGCTCACCGGAGGTGGCGACCCGGCGCATGCCGCGCCCGCCGCCGCCCGCGACGGCCTTCACGAACAGCGGGAACCCGACGTCCTCGGCACCGGCGAGCAGCGCCTCGACGTCCGTCGACGGCGGCGAGGAGGCGAGCACGGGCACACCGGCCTCGCGCGCGGCGGCGACCGCGCGCGACTTGTTGCCGGTCAGGTTCAGGACGTCCGCGGGCGGGCCGACGAAGGTGATGCCCGCATCGGCGCAGGCCGCGGCCAGGTGCGGGTTCTCCGAGAGGAAGCCGTAGCCCGGGTAGACCGCGTCCGCGTCGGCCTGCCGGGCGGCCTTGATCACCTCGTCGACCGACAGGTACGCCCGTACGGGGTGGCCGCGCTCGCCGATCAGATACGACTCGTCCGCCTTCGCCCGGTGCAGCGAGTTGCGGTCTTCGTGCGGGAAGACCGCGACCGTGGAGACACCGAGCTCGAACGCGGCCCGGAACGCCCGGATCGCGATCTCGCCACGGTTGGCCACGAGAACTTTGGTGAACATCCGACTCCTCAACGTCGGTGGCGGAACGTGGTGGGGTGGTGCACGGGTGTGTGATGCCTCGCCCGCACCGGTCCGATGCGTCGGCCCGCGCCGAATCGGTGGAGAGATAGATCACCCGGCCCGCCCAGGCTCGCCGGTACCGGCCAGCTTGTGCTGGCACAGGGGGCTGCGCAACCGGTCTGCGACTACGGATCCGGGCGGGGAGGGGCGGGGCTTGCCGAGGGCGGGGGCGGGCCTGACGTCAGGGCGGGGGCGGGGCCGGGCCGGGAGTGTTCACGGCCGCCTGTCCGTGGCCGGTGGTGTTCACGCCACATGCGCGCATACGTCGTCGAGCATTTCCATGGCGAGGAGGCCGCGCTGCTGGCTGTGGACGAGCCGGGGGATGCGAAGAACGGAACCCACACCGTCGCCGTCCAACACCAATAGGTCCTCCCGGAGGCGTGACGCTTTCGCGAACGCTTCTCCGGGACCGGCGTCAGGCAGACGAAGGCCGCTCCAGCGTCCGGCGAATGCCCAGGTGTGCGGCTCATTTCGACCTCAGGCCACAAGGAACAAGCTGAGACGACGTGGTCTTTCCCGTGCCCACGTCACCGACGGGACGGGGCCGGCGCCGCTATGGGGTAGGACCGTGGGCGAGTTCTCGGCCGAGCCGCGTGAGGGTGTGGAGCATGGCGGAGCGCTGCCGACTGCTGCTGATCAGTCCGGCGTTGCGGAGCGTGCTGGCGTGTTGACTGGCGGAGGGGATGGACACTCCGCTGCGCAGGGCGAGTTCGCTGGTCGAGCAGGGTGTGTCGAGTGAGCACAGGACGGTGGCGCGGGTCCGCCCGAGCAGGGCGCTCAGGGCCGCGCGCGGTGTGTTCGCCGGTCGGGACTGGTGGGTAGCCGGATAGACCAGGATCGGTGGCAGTTCAGGGTCGATGAAGGTGACGGGGAATCGGGTGCAGAAGTACGAGGGGATCAGGGTGATGCCCCGCCCCTTGAGGTGCAGGTCGCGGTCGCGGGGGTAGCTGCAGGTAAGCGTCGGGGCAGTCCATCGGCCGCATAGCTCGAGGCTCTGCAGAAGCTGTCCGACCCCGCCGTCGAGGACGTCGCGGCTGCGGCGGGCGCGTTCGCCGTGGACACACTGATCGACCCGTGGCCAGTGCGGTGCGAGGAACTCGTCGTGATACACGGCAAGGGCATGTCCGAGTTCCTGCTGGACCGGCTGATCCCCGTCGGCCAGCCGGCGCACCCACATCGGTGCGGCACGGTGGTCGAAGGCTTGGGCCAGGTCCTGTCTGAGCCTCCCCGCCGGAGTGGACCGGACCAGGTCGAGGGAGGCGTCGAAGCGTCCCGGATTCGCCGGGGTCAGGAAGTCGGGGAAGCCCCCGCGCGGCGGCACCAGCGTGGTCAACAGCCGCACCACGCGCCGGTGATCGCTCGCGGTGAGGCGTGCCCGGACGTGCCGCAGCCACGGCCCGTACACGGCGGCAGGCCGACGTGACTGAAGGATGTGCAGGCTGTTCACCAGCTCCCACATCACATCGGGCGAGGCAGACACCACAGTGCGGGCCAGATCGTCCGCAGTGAAGTGGATACGCAGTGCCATGAACCGTTCCCCCCAACGGTGTTCGGCGTGCTGGATCGCTATGGGCTGATCCGATTCTCCTCAAGTCCTCAGGGCGTTACGTGAGATCCGATTCGCTCCAGGCGGAGCACTTGGCCTTCTTGCTGAAGGACGTACACACCTTGATCTTGACTTCGCGGTTCTCCTTGAAGTTCTCGTCGATGGTCCGGTAGCTCTTGCCCTTGCTGCTGTACGTCCGCTTCTTGTATCCGTCGACCTTGAGCAGGACCTTGGTGGAGTGGCCGTTTCGGTAGTGGTCCAGGATTCCGATGCTGTCGCCGTCCGGCTCGAACCAGGCGAAGGTGCGGTTCTCCTTGGTCGTGTAACACCCCGCGCTGATGTCGGCCAGGTCCTGCGTGTAGCACTTCGTCTTTTTGCGTGACGCTGCGGCCGATTCGGGCGGAGACACGGAGAGAGACGAGGATGCGGACGCGCCGACCGCGATCCGGACTTGTTCGGCTTGTTGTCCGGCGAATGCAGTCCCCGTGCCGGCCGTAATTCCACCTCCAGCGACCAGGAAGAGACAAGCGGCGGCAGTCACATTCCGCCGTGCTTTCATGTGTTTTCCTCCGTATCGCTGTCGCTGCTGTCGCCGCGGTGGCAACCGCCTTCTGTTCCGAGTCGGCCGCGGGCGGAAGGCGCTCAGATCCTTTTCACGTCACGCGCCCAATGCCGAGGCCGACAGGGGAACTTTCCTTTGCGACGCGCGCTGCGGCCAGCAGTTTCGACGCTGGCCGAAACACCTGGCGAGAGCACGGGGAGCAGCCCTAGCGTTCGCGTTGTCATGCCCTGAGCGACAAAGGGAGGGGCGTGATGATTCGGAACGCTGAAGTTCGCGAAGGCCGACAGGGCCACCGAGCCGAAACCGACGACGGTCCGAGTGCGGCGAAGAGAGAAAAAGCGTCCTGGTACTGGACCTTCGACCACATCGTCCTCGACGAGCTCACCCCCGGAAACCGATTTCACCCAGAAACGCGCTGACATCAACAGACAGGGAGCACATGGTGCGCTTATCGAGCCTGCCGTCCATAGCCGCCGCCCTCGTGGCCGCCGGGGCACTTGCCGTCAGTACGCCGGCGGCCTCGGCCGACACCGGGCCGGCCGCAGCCTTGGCCGAAGCGAAGGCCCAGGCCGAAGCACAGACCGGGAAACGGGACTGCTTTGTCGGCAACATCAACAACGGCGACAAGTGGACCGCCTACGCCCAGAATCCCACGCACCCCGGACAGGCAACCTGGTACGAGCACGGGGACAGGCTCAAGATCGTGGATTCCCTGTCCGACGGCAACCGCACCATCGGGAGTATCCGCTGGTGCTCCGGTGGCGACTGGTCGAAGTGGCACAACTACGACTCCGGTCCGGACGAGGGCAACATCGATGTCCGGTGGAAGAACTTCGACTTGAAGGAGGGCCGCAAGGTCCAGATCCTCGCCTGCCGGGACAACGGCGGGGACGGTGACCGCTGCGGGAAGACCGTCAGCGCCAACGCCTGACACGTCCGGTTCCGGCGAGTCCGCCGACAACCACCAAACGGGAGGGATCTTCTTGATGAGGAAAACACTGGTGACAGCCGCTGCCGGCCTACTGGCCCTCGGCATGGCCACAGCTGCTCAGGCAACCAACAGCGACACCACGGCCCGGTTCGAAGTTCAGGGCAAGTCGAGCTGCCCCGACGGGTACGTGTGCGTGTGGAACAACAACTCGTTCTCCGGAAAGCCGAAATGGAAGTCGAAGGGCAACCTGAACAGGGACGTGTTCTCGGCCGACGGGATCTCCATCCTCAACAACGGAACGCGTTACCCGGGCGCAGACCACATCTACTACAAGTACACCTACCAGCCTGGCGGAAAGGAGGTCTCGGGCTGTCTGCACTACCCCGGAAGCACCCCGAACAGCAAGAAGACCTATACGGGTGTGGTCCTGAACTATGCGCAGTGGGGCGGCGAATGCTGACCTGAGTTGACTTCCGCTCATCGGCACCGGCAGCCCTGGCGCCTGCGGGCTCTCCGGAAAGAGAGCTACAAGGCCCGTCCGAGGAGCGGAAGCCCACACTGGCCGGTTCAGGTCATCCGTGTCCTGGCCTGGCTACCTCCCCTTGTTGTGGACATCGCCCGGGGAGGTGCGCCCCCGGAGCCCGTCCTCCGGGGGCTGTCGCATGTCCCCCCGAGGACCGAGCGCAGCGTCCGCGGCGCGACGTGGCGCGCTGGTGGACGATCCCGGCGAAGCGGCGAACTCGCCCTGCACATCGGGCTGTCCGCGGCGAGGGCCGGCAGGCACGCGGACGGCGCTCCGGGAGGCGGGCCTGATCACCAGCATCCGGCACGGCGGCGAGGTGCAGCACTTCGCGCCCCGTGGGCGCGGAACTGTCGGGGCGCGGGGCGGCACATCCTTCCTGAAGCCTCGCCGGAGCCTGGAGGTCCGTTTGCCTCAGGGCCAAACCTTCTGGCCGTGGCCGCAACCCGTCTCCTCTAATGGCACCACTGGTCATGGCCACACCAGGTGGCATGCCACAACGGGGAGGAAACCAAGTGAAGAGAAGCATGGCTGTGCTACTGGGCGGGGTCCTGGCAGCGGCCGCGCTCAGCGCACCCACGGCCGCCGCGCAGGACCCGCTCGCCGACCGCCCGGACTTCAAGGCCCCCTACCAGTGCAAGGAGAAGGGCTGGACCTACTTCGGCGGGCACGACTACACAGGCGCACTGGACATCAACAAGGGCTCGGGCAACTCGGACCTGGGCGAGCCGATCCTCGCCTCGGCCGGCGGCAAGGTGAACGTCGCGACAGACAGCAAGGCCGGGAAGTACGTGGAGATCGACCACGGCGGCGGCTGGCAGACGCGCTATCTGCACCTGCAGAGCCAGACCGTCAAGGACGGCGCGAAGGTCCAGCAGGGCGACCGGATCGGCACGCTGGGCAACACCGGAGATGCCCCGCTGGCGCACCTCCACTTCGACCAGCGCCTCAACGGCAAGGGCGTGGAGGTCCACCTCGAAGGCAAGAACCTCTACCCCTACCCCCCGAACGACAGCGAGCGGAAGGAACTGGTCAGCTCCAACTGCGGCGGCGACGGCGACGACCCGGGTGAGCCAGGCCCCGAGCCGAAGGCCACCACCCTCGAGTACACCGGGGACAAGAGCATCTCCAACGGCTCGGACGCCAAGCTCTCCGCCGTACTGAAGACCAAGAAGTCGGAGAAGCCGGTCAAGAACCGCGTGGTGTCCTTCAAGCTCGGTACGGGTGAATCCGCCGAGACCTGCAAGGACAAGACCGACGCCAAGGGCAAGGCCTCCTGCCCGGTCCCGGTGACCGGGCAGAAGCTGACGGACGACGCCGAGGTGCCGCTCACCGCGACCTTCAAGGGCGACAGCTCGTACGGGAAGTCCAAGGACAACGCGGACCTCAAGCTCCAGCATGTGGAGGGCCGTTCCTACGGCCTCTCCGCCGAGGTCCCGCTCCCGCTGGTCCCGGTGAACATCGACCCGACGCCGGACACCGGCCCCGTCCGCGCGGCGGGCGCGGAGACCGAGGGACCGGAGTGCGTGAAGGGCGTCGACGCGCTCGTCCTGGACGTCAAGGCGCTCTGCGCGAAGGTCGCCACCCGGACCGGCCCGAGCAGCGCCACGTCGACCGCCACCGTCGCCGACGCGAACATCGGCCTGCCTGGGCTGCCCGTGATCGGCGTCTCCGGGCTGACGTCGAAGTCGACGAGCAGCTGCACGAAGTCCAAGGGGAGCGTCAGCCTGGAACTGACCGTGGCCGGCAAGGCGGTCGAGCTCCCGAGCACCCCGGGCTTCGAGGTCGACTTGGGCCCCGCGGGCAAGCTCGTGGTCAACGAGCAGACCCGAGTGAAGGGCGCCGACAAGGGCCTGACGGTCAACGCCGTACACCTGACGACACTCGGGGGTGCGGACGTGGTGCTCGGCTCCAGCACCTCCAGCGCGCACAACTGCAAGTAGGCCAAGTAGGCAGGAAGAACGACAAGGAGAACTGAGGGGAATCGCAAGGAGACCCCCGTGCCCAACCGCGCCCCGCCGAGCCCGCGCTCGGCGGGGCATCGGGTCATCAGCGCATCAGGGCATCAGGGCATCAGGGCATCAGGGCATCAGGGCATCAGGCAGCACCCTCCAGGCTGCCGCTCGGCACAGCCCCCGCAGCCACGCCGAGGAAGTCGCGCGCGCCCAACTCGGCCAGGACAAACCCCGGTTGGCCGGCGCGAAGATCTACGGCACGCTCGACCGTGCTCGCGGCGCAGGGGATCCCAACCCCGGGCGGGCCGCGCAAGGGAGTTCGGGGAGCTCTTCCGGCTCGGGGAAGGTGGACTGCCCACCGATGCCGCGCCGTCGGAGCCGTAAGACGCGCGCCCGTAGCGCTGCCGCATCGACCGATCGGTTGATCCTGTCGTCGCCGAACGGCGCACGGAACGCAGCCGGGTTGTCGAGGGCCTGGGCCTGAGTCGTCCCGAAACTGAGGGGGCAGAGCGGGAACGCCGGCTTCCCGCACCATCCCGGTCATTCCGGTACACCTTGAGGAGCCCCCGTTGAAGCACGCGAAGAAGCCACTCCGTACGCGGGTACTGATCGGCGCGGGCGTCGCCGCCGCCGTGGCCGCGGGAACCGCCGGTGTGCTCTCCGCCAACGCGACCGAGACCGAGCCGGCCGCCGCCGTCACGGAGGCCGCCGCGGAGAACCTGCGGGAGACCAGCCACCTGACCGTCGACGCCGCGACCAAGGCCGCGCAGGCCGCGCTCGACGCCGCCGAGAAGGAGAACCAGCGCATCACCGTCGCGGTCGTCGACCGCAACGGCAACACCATCGTCACCCTGCGCGGCGACGGCGCGGGCCCGCAGTCGTACGAGTCGGCGGAGCGGAAGGCGTACACGGCCGTCTCCTGGAACGCGCCGACCTCCGAGCTGGTGAAGCGCCTTGAGCAGGCCCCGAACCTGAAGGACATCCCGGGCACCCTGTTCCTGGGCGGTGGCGCCCCGGTCGCCGAGGAGGGCACTCCGATCGCGGGCATCGGTGTGGCCGGTGCGCCGTCGGGCGAACTGGACGAGAAGTTCGCCAAGGCCGGCGTCGCCGCGCTCGGCCAGTAGGCCCCAACACGCGGGCGGCACTCGGGAGTTCCCTGCCGGGTGCCGCCTGCTCGTGTCTCTCCCCCTGTTCGTCTCCGAGCCTCAGAGGTGCAGCACGCTCTGGCCGAGCGCGGCGGCGACGATGAACGAGGAGCTGTACGTCAGCAGCGCCACGACCACGATCTTCCAGCTCAGCTGGCGCAGCGCCTGGATGTCACGGCCGAGGGTCAGGCCGATCATGGCCAGGCCCGGCAGGCCGATCAGCATCGCGTCGAGGTTCTCCATGACGTGGCCCAGCCAGGCCCCGGTCGGCAGGAAGTCGGCCGACAGGATCGTGGCGATGCCCAGGACGAAGACGCTGGCCGGGATGACGGAGATCCGCTTGCCGAGCGCGAAGCACACGCGGGTGAGGAGCAGCAGGAACGCGACGCCGATCGCGTCCTCGACCGAGATGGAGCGGGTGCCGAGCGCGTTGATCAGCAGCGCACCGAGGCCCACGATCGCGTAGGCGATGGCCTGCACGCGCGGCGGTGTCGCCACGTCCGGGTCGCGGACGACCTCCAGGACGGGCCGGTCGTCGTCGTCATCGGCCTTCTCCGCTGCGACACCCGAGCCGCTTCCGGCGGTGGCGCTTTCGGCCGTGGTGCTTCCGGCCTTGGCGATCCGCCGGCCGTTGTCGTCCCGGCCGAACACCCGGCTCCAGAACGTGTAGAGGCGGCGGCACAGCGGCAGCGCCAGGAAGATCCCGGAGTAGAAGCCCACGAGGTTCGTGACGAGGTTGGACAGGGCCGCGAGCGCGGTGATCTCCGCCGCCTGGTCGGGGTAGATCAGCGACAGCGCGCCCACGCCGCCCAGCATCATCGAACCGGAGCCCAGGCCGAGGCCCAGGGCGAGCGCGAGCGGGCTGAAGATGCCGAGGCTGCCGAGCCCGCCGGCGAGCAGCGAGATGTACAGGGCGCCGAAGACCGAGCCGAGCACCCACACCGAGAAGACGCCCCGGTACTCGGGCGACCGCACCCCGAACCGCTCGATGGCGAACGCCAGATAGGACTCGCGGTCGATGGACCAGGTGGCCCCGACGGCCGCGCGGCCGAGGCCGAGACCGACCGCCACCGGCAGGGCGAGCAGCACCGTGCCGAAGATGTGGCCGACCTCCTGCAGCACGATGGCGGGGCCGAGGTTGGTGAACTTGGCCAGGGAAGGGCCGATCTCGGTGCCGAGGCGGGCCAGGAACAGGACGATGCTGATCTCCAGGAGCACCGTCGACACGGACCGGGTCGCCCCCGACACCGGCCGCCACTGCTGCACGCCGACGATGCCGCCGATCAGGACCGCCCAGATGATCGGGAACAGCGCGATCGCGGCCGGACCTATCTCGAAGGTGTGCTCGCCGATGAGCACGGCGACGAGGGAGATCGCGGTGGACAGCACCGTGGCGGTCACCCAGTGGGCACAGGTGACCTTCCCCGCCGGAGGGTCGGCAGGAGAACCGGCAGGAGAACCGGCCTGAGAACTGGCCGGGGAACTGGCCGGAGGGCTGGGGGCGGTGGTCGTGTCGTGGGTCAGATCCATGACTGTCTCCGCAACAAGGAGGCGACGTTCGGTACCGGCTCTCCCGGGAGGGCCGTTTGGTATACCGGAAAAGGTGCACCGGCTACCGGGCTCCTGTCCATACCCCTGGCAGCAGGGATTTTTATTTCGGCCTTAACCGCCGACGCAGCGAAGTCTTCCGCTTTGGTATACCGGTTGCTACGATCCCTGGACCTCGCGCCCCATCCCCCACGCCCCGTCCCCGCGCCCCGTCCCGCCGTCCCTCGCGCCGCGCCTCGTTCCCGGCCGGGGAGACCGGCCCGGAAACGTCCAGGAGGTCCTGTGCGCACGCGTTGGCACGCCGGCCACATCGTCGCCCACCAGCACGGCCGTCACACTCTGCTGCGAGACGGCGAGGTCGTCTGGGAGGACGACGTCATCGTCTATGTCGGACCGCGCTACGAAGGCCCCGTCGACGAGGAGGTCGACCTCGGCGACTCCCTGGTCATGCCGGGCCTCATCGACCTCGACGCGCTCACCGACATCGACCACCTCGTCCTCGACTCGTGGTCCACGCCCGAGCGGGCCCCCGGACTCCAGTGGTCGCAGGAGTACTTCACCGACCGGCGGCGCGACGTCTTCACCCCGGCCGAGCGCCGCACCGTACGTGAGTACGCGCTCGTGCAACTCGCCCTGCACGGCATCACCACGTACATGCCGATCGCCTCCGAGATCCACAGCTCCTGGGCCGAGCCGTACGACGAACTGGTCGGCATGGCCGAGACCTCGCGCCGCATCGGCCTGCGCGGCTACCTCGGACCGGCCTACCGCTCCGGCGTCAACGTGGCCCTGCCGGACGGCAGTCGGGACGTGGCCTTCGACGAGGAGCAGGGACGGGCGGGCCTCCGCGACGCGGTGCGGTTCCTCGACCACCTGGACAAGCTCGACGACCCGCTGCTCACCGGCGTGCTCCTTCCGTGCCGCATCGAGACCCTCACCGAGGAGCTGATGCGCGACACCGCGACCGTGGCCCGGGAACGTGACGCGCTCGTACGGCTGCACGCTCTGCAGGGCGTACTGGAACGGGAGTTGGTCGAGCGCCGGCACGGCGTCACCCCGCTGCAGCTCCTCGGCCGCACCGGTCTCCTCGACACCCGTCTGCTCATCCCGCACGGCCTGGTCCTCGACCGGCACCCCGACGTCCACGGCGAGGACCGCGGCGACCTGGAGACGCTCGTCAAGGCCGGCGTCTCCGTCATCCACTGCCCGCAGACCTCGCTGCGCTACGGCGCGGTCCTCCGCTCGTTCGGCAGCTACCTGGAGGCGGGGCTCAACCTGTGCCTCGGCACCGACTCCTTCCCGCCCGACCTGGTGCGCGGCATGGACGTCGGCATCCACCTGGCCAAGGTCATCGACGGACGGCACGACGCGGCGACGGCCGAGCAGTACGTGGAAGCGGCGACCCTCGGCGGCGCCCGCGCGCTCGGTCGCAGCGACCTCGGCAGGCTGGAGCCCGGGGCGCAGGCCGACCTCGTGGCGTTCCGCATCGACGACATCCGCGACGGGGTGCAGGACGACCCGGTCCGTACGTTCCTGCTCAACGGCACCGCACGGCAGGCCACGCACAGCGTGGTCGCGGGCCGGCCCGTCCTGGTCGACGGCTCCGTCCCCGGCGTCGACCTCGAAGACCTGCGGCTGCGCGCCCAGGACCTGTTCACGCGCATGCGCGCGGCGTACAGCGAACGCGACATCCTGCGGCGCGACAGCAGCGAGCTGTTCCCGCCCACGTTCCCGGCGTTCGACGCGACGCCGGGCGCGACGCCCGCCTGAGGAGACCCCCCTCCCGCTCAAGCCGACCGGCGCCACGAGGACCGGTCGCACCAACGGCTCGGGCCCACCCCGCACAGGGATGGGCCCGAGCCGTCGGCGTACGTACCCGCCCGCAGATCGACATTCCGGCCGCCCCACCCCGGGCCCAACTCGCCCCAGCCCACGGCGCGTTCACCCGTAGCCGCAGGTCACGTACGCGGCGGCCGCTTCGGCGTGACAGGCCAAGCCTCCGGCGCGGTTGTATACAAAGCAGCTCCGTCGCCACGGTCACCCGCACACCCACTCCGCCCCACCCCGGCTACATGCTGCATACACCTGCATTGCTGTCAACAAATCGTTGACCGGGCCACCCCGTCGGTATACCGTCTCGCATTGCGGAAGTTGCCTTCCGAAAAGCAAGTCGGTCAGGTCGGTTGACTCATGACGCCGAGTCAGCTTGCCGTACGGACGAAGCGCCACGAGCGCAGGCCGTCGCGGACCTGACGAGGCCGACGCGACCGACGACCCCGGCCGAACCAGCTGCACCGGCCGCACCCCAGCTGGCCCTCGGACCGACCGCCCCAGCTGACCCCAGGACCGCCGAAATCCCCATCGACGTGGATACGGCGGAATCCGCAGCCCGTCCCCACCTTGCTCCGCCTCGCTTCACCCTGCCCCACCTCCCTGCCTCAACGGCCGATGCCGACGCGCCTCCATCGAGCCGGCGATATCGGCTGCCCCGAAGGCGACTTCGGCCGCCCCACAACCCGTCCAGTGCCTGCCCGTTCGACCCGCGCACGCCGTCGACATGGACACGCACGCCCGCAGAACCGGAGGGATCTCCATGAGCAGTCCCCAGACCAGACCGGTCGGTGAGTCCGACCAGTCCGGGGCCGAACTCGAAGGCATTTACCGCAAGATCACGCTCAAGCTCGTCCCGTTCCTCGCGGCCCTGTGGGTGCTCGCCTGGATCGACCGCGTGAACATCGGCTTCGTCAAGCTGACCATGCTCGACGACCTGCGCTGGAGCGAGACGGTCTACGGCCTCGGCGCCGGCGTCTTCTTCCTGGGCTATTTCTTCTTCGAAGTGCCGAGCAACCTGCTGCTGCAGAAGATCGGCGCGAAGAAGACGATCATGCGAATCACCATCGGCTGGGGTCTGACCAGCGTCGCGATGATGTTCGTGACGACCCCGGGGATGTTCTACTTCCTGCGCTTCCTGCTCGGCGTGTTCGAGGCCGGCTTCTACCCCGGCATCATTCTGTTCCTGACCTACTGGTTCCCGCACAGCCGCAGGAGCAAGGTCTTCGGGATGTTCATGTCCGCCTCCGCGTTCGCCGGAGTGCTCGGCGGACCGCTCGCCGGCTGGATCATGACCTCGCTGGACGGGGCCAACGGCCTGCAGGGCTGGCAGTGGGTGTTCCTGGTCGAGGGCATCCCCTCCGTGATCGCCGGCCTCGTGACCTGGTTCTATCTGAGCGACAAGCCGGAGAAGGCGAAGTGGCTGACGCCGCGTCAGCGGGAGCTCGTCCTGGCCGACATCGCGCGTGAGGACGCCACGCTCGGCTCGCGTGAGCACAGCATGCTCGCGACGCTGAAGCAGGGCAGGATCTGGCAGTTCATCGCCATCTTCTTCTGCATCATCATGGCGAACTCGGCCCAGACCTACTACGCGCCGACGATCATCAAGGAGGTCGGCTTCGACAGCCCGGTGACCATCGGCTGGATCATGGCGTTCGCGTACCTCCTCGGCGGCGTCGGCATGATCTACAACGGCTTCCACTCGGACCGGACCCTTGAGGCCCGCTGGCACTGCGGGCTCGCCGCGGCGCTCGGCTCGGTGTCGTTCGCGGCCATCGCGGTCACGATCAACTTCAGCCCCATCCTCACCCTGGCCGCCCTGGTCCTCGCGATCATCGGCACCATGAGCGCCATCCCGGTCTTCTGGCAGATGCCGAACCAGTTCCTCGCCGGGACCGCCGCCGCCGGCGGCATCGCGCTGATCAACTCGATGGCCAACCTCGCCGGGTTCAGCGCCCCGTACATGCTGGGCACGATCAAGACCTCCACCGGCTCCCTCTCCCCCGGCCTCGCCGTCGTCGCGGTCTTCGAGATCGTCGCGACCGTACTCATCCTTCTGCTGATCCCGAAGTTCAAGAAGGGCGAAGCCGCCGCCCCGGGTTCGGCCAAGCAGGAAGTCGAGGTGCCCCACGCATGACCGCATCGAACTCCACGGCCCCCGCGCCGACTTCGGCCGACACCCCGGCCGTGGGCCTCCGGACCGTCAACTCCCTTGACCACGAAGGGTTCGTCGCCCTGCTCGGCTCCGTCTTCGAGCACTCGCCGTGGGTCGCGGAACGGGCCGCCGCCGCCCGTCCGTTCGCCGGCGTCGACGCCCTGCACCAGGCGATGATCGCCGTGGTCGAGGGCCTTCCGACGGACGAGCGCATCGCGTTCCTGTGCGCGCACCCCGAACTGGCGGGCAAGGAAGCCCAGTCCGGGAGCATGACCTCGGACTCCACGACCGAACAGGCCAGCGCCGGCCTGGACGCCCTGTCCCCGGCCGAGCTCGAACAGATCACGCGGATGAACGCCGAGTACCGGCAGCGCCACGGCTTCCCGTTCATCATCTGCGTGCCGCGCTACACCAAGCAGGAGATCCTCGACGAGTTCCGCCGCCGCACCGCCGAGGACACCGAGGCCGAACTGGCCGAGGCGGTCCGGCAGATCACCGTGATCACCGGCCGGCGTCTCCAGGCGGTCGTACGGGACGGGGCGAGGTCATGACGCACGGGTACACACCGGCCCCGAAGGGCGAGGAGCCCAGCCGTCGACGGGCCCTGGGAGCAGGCCTCGGAGCGGGCCTCGTCCTCGGCACGGCCGCCGTCGCACCGCTGGTCGGCGCGGGTCCGAGCAGCGCGGCGACCCCGGAGGCCGACCGTACGAAGGCACAGGGCGGGGCGGCCCCGGCCCCCGCGGCGGAGCCGAAGCTGACGATGCACGCGATCGACACCTACCGCGGCGCGACCGAGGCGGGCCTGCGCTGCGACCTCTCGTACTTCGAGGACGGCCGCTACCGGCTGCTCGACAGCTTCGAGGCGGTCGCGGGCGGACGGACCAAGGACCCGCTGCTGCGCGGCGACGAGCTGAAGTCCGGCCGTTACGAGATCACCCTGCACGTGGCGGAGTACTTCGCGGCGATCGGCGCGAGGCTGCCGCAGCCCGGCTTCCTCGAAGAGGTACCCATCCGGTTCACCGTGGCGGACGCCCGACAGCACTACCACGTGGCGATCCTGTTCAGCCCCTGGAACTACTCCTACTACCGCGGCAGTTAGTCCGCACCCAGGAGGTGGCAAGCATGGCCGGAATATCGACGCACGTCCTGGACATCGCCAACGGGCGACCGGGCGCCGGAATGCGCATCGACTTCTCGATCCTGGAGGACGGCGCGTACCGGCTGCTCAAGACGGTGCGGAGCAACGCGGAGGGCCGGACCGACGAACCGATCCTGAAGCCCGAGGAGGCGAAGGCCGGGCGGTACGAGCTGCTGTTCCACGTCGACGCGTACTACGAGGAGCTGCACGGGACGCTGCCCGACGCGGCGTTCATCGACCAAGTGCCCGTGCGCTTCACGGTGTTCGACGCGACGCAGCACTTCCACGTGCCGATGATCTGCACGCCGTGGAACTGCACGACGTACCGCGGCAGTTAACGGGCATCGGTCGCTGATCGAGCGCCAACCCGCCCTGGTCCTGGGCGGGTTGGCGCTCTCGTCATGCCTGCGCCGGCGGCTCGTCGGAGGGTGCGATCACGCGGGCCGTGAGGTCCGGGTCCGGCATCGCCGGGTCGAACGGGAACAGGGGGCGGCGGACGCGGTGGTGGCCGAGGCGGAGGAGGTCCTGGTCGACGCCGCCCGGGGTGAGCGCCATCTTCCAGCCGGCGGCCATGGCGAACAGCTCCGGCTCCAGGTAGCCGATCTTGACGATGACCAGGTCGGCCTGGCGGGGCGTCAAGTCCAGGTCGGTGAAGTCGTGTTCGTGGTGGTACGGCTTGCGCAGCCGCGTCAGGATCACGTACACACTGCCCACCCGCAGCACGACCTCCGTCTCGGCGTTCGGGTCGCCGTGCCGGATCGCGTGGACGGTGCCGGTCAGGGTGAGCGGCCCCGCGTGCCGGTCGTCGACCTCCGCGCCCGCGGTGACGGTGACCGTCGCGCCGACGCCCGCCGCCACCGCCGTGTCGACCGCCGCCGGGCCGGGCAGTGAGGCGTAGAGGACGGTCGGGCCCGTCGGGTCCTTGAACTCCGGGCGGGCGAAGAGCCGTTCGAGGCTCCACGTGACGTCGCCCGCGCCTCCCGCCGTCGGGTTGTCCCCGGTGTCGCTGATGAAGTACGGGCGGGCCGTGGACGTGAGCGCCTCGTCGAGGAGGTCGTCGAGCGTGCCCGTGGGCGCGACGAACTCGAAGGCGTGCCGGGCGTCCCAGAAGCCGCGGGCCAGACGTTCGGCCCCCGCGGCGACCGCCGCCCGGTCGGGTCCCGTGACGACGACCGCGGCGTGGTTGCGGGGCTCGTCCGCCCAGGCGTACCCGACCCAGATCGCGGCGTCCGTCACGCCGCTCGTCGACTCGACGTCGGCGACGGCCGCGTACACGCTCCGTGCGGGTTCGATACGGGTGGAGGTCTGCTCCCCGGCGAGCAGGACCGGCACCGGGACCCAGGCCTTCACGGGGCGGGGCGCGCCGCTGTGCAGGAGGTCGACGAGGTTGCGGGCCGCGCGCTCCTTGGTCTCCATGGCGTCCTCGTGCGGGGCCATGCGGTAGCAGGTGATCAGGTCGCTCCGGTGGACGAGGGGGCGGGAGACGTTGCCGTGCAGGTCCATGGAGGTCGACACGATCGTGTCCGGTCCGACGATCTCCCGTATGCGGGCGAGGAGTTGGGCCTCCGCGTCGTCCAGGCCCTCGACGGTCATCGCGCCGTGGATGTCGAACCAGAGGCCGTCGACCGGGCCCAGCTCACGGAGCCTGTCGAGGAGTTCGCCGGAGAGTGCGGCGTACGCCTCTGCGGTGACGGTGCCGCCGGGCAGGGACTTGCCGACGAGGACGCCCCGCCAGTCGGCGGCCGCACGCAGCGGCTCGCCCCCGGCGAGGAACGGGTAGCGGGTCAGGACGTCCGCGCCGCGGCTCGGGTGGAAGGCCGGGGCGGCGGTGCGGGCCGGGGAGAACGTCGACGACTCGATGCCGAGACCGGCGACGGCGATGACGGGGCGGGCGACGGGGGTGCGGGGGCGGTCCGCGGGGCGGGGTGCTTCGGAGTGCGGTGCTGACATGGCTCCTCCGGGAGATGGGGGTCAGACGTGGATCGGGGCGGCGGCGCCGGTGACCGCGCGCAGGGCGTGGGCGAGGGCCCGCTGCAGGGCGAACTGGCCCGCGCCGACCAGGCCCGCGTCCGCGCCGAGGGCGACCCGTTCGATCGCCAGGTGCTCGGTGACGAGGGGGTGGCAGCCCTCGTAGAGCTGGCTGCGGACGGCGGCGACGAAGGTTTCGAGGGTGGAGAGGATGCCGCCGAGGTAGACGGCGTCGGGGTTGAAGAAGTTGACGTTGGCGGCGAGGACTTGGCCGAGGTAGCGGCCGGCCTGCCGGACGGCGCGGGTGGCCTCGGGGTCGGCGTCGGAGGCGAGGCGGACGACGTCCTCGGTGGAGGTGACGGGGAGGCCGCGTTCGCGGAGGGTGCGGACGAGGGCGGCGCCGGAGGCGACGGTCTCCAGGCAGCCGGTGTTGCCGCAGGAGCAGGGGATGTCCTGGGCGGCCTCCACGCGGACGTGGGTGATCTCCCCGGCCGCGCCGGTCGCGCCGCGGTAGAGCCGGCCGTCGGCGATGACGCCGGTGCCGATGCCGGTGCCCGCCTTCACCAGGATCGACTGGCGGCGCCCCGCGGGTTGGACGGTGTGTTCGCCGACGGCCATGCAGTTGGCGTCGTTGTCGAGGGCGACCGGGACGGCGAACCGTTCCTCCAGCCAGGCGCGTACGGGGAACCGGTTCCAGCCGGGCATGCGGGCGGGCAGCGTGACGACGCCCGGCTCGACGTCGACCGGGCCCGGCAGGCACAGGCCGATGCCGCGCAGGAGCGGGCGGCCGTGCTGTTCGGTGAGGGTGTCGAGGGTGGCGGCGAGGGCGGCCAGGGCGGTGTCGGGGCCTTCGTCGGTCGCGAACGGCACGGTCGACACGTCGGTGAGGACCCCGCCGGCCTGGACGACGCCGACGCGGGCGTGCCGGCCGCCGATGTCGGCGGCGAGCGCGTACCCGTCGCTGCCGCCGAGCCGCAGCACCTTGCGCGGCCGCCCGCCGGCGGAGGACACGGTGCCCTCCTCGGCGACGAGTCCATGCGCCATCAGGCGGCTCACGGTGAACGAGACGGTCGACGGGGCCGCGCCGAGCAGCCCGGCGAGTTCGGTGCGGGTCGTGGCGCGGCCGGAGGCGAGGAGTTCGAGGACCGGCTCGGCGAGCGCGGAGAAGCCCGCGGTGTTCCTGCCGTTCCCGGCGTTCCCGGCGTTTCTCCGGTGCGGGTGCGGGTGCGGTGCACTTTTTTCACGCATGTACGAAGTAACTTCCGACGTCGCCGGCAGGGGGCACCGAGCGTATGCCCAGGCCGTCGGCTGCGGGCTTTTTCCAGGACAGCAGAAACAATCCTTTTACAGACGCACTCCTGTTTCCGCGCCCCGTCGGGTCGTTGACTGTCCTTCGCCCCGCTCCTGTCACCCTTTTTTCAAGGAGAGCCATGTCTCCTGCTCGCACCAGACTCGTCGCCGGCGCCACCCTGTCCGTGGGCGTGCTGCTGCTCTCGGCCTGCTCCGGGACGAGCGATGCGCCGTCCGGTTCCCGCGATGCGATCAATTACGCGCTGCCCGCGAATTTCACGCCGAACTGGATCCTGCCGATCGGCACGGCGGCGCACCTCAACACCAACAACTCCTCGATATCGGACACCCTTTGGGAGCCGCTGATCGCGTACGACGGCTCGACCGGGAAGATCGGCTGGAACAAGAAGGGGTCCATCGCCACCGCCGCCGATTTCGCCGACGACGGCAAGAGCGTGCGGGTCACGCTCGGCGACCGGCACTGGAGCGACGGCAAGCCGATCACCTCGCGTGACGTCGAGTTCTGGTTCAACCTCATCAAGGCGAACAAGACGAAGTGGGCGGGCTACAACCCCGGCAAGAAGCCCGACAACTGGACGTCCTTCAAGGCCGAGGACGACCGCCGTTTCACGCTGACCTTCGACCGCGCGTACAACTCCGACTGGATGCTGGCGAACGAGCTCAGCGACATCACCCCGCTCCCCCAGCACGTCTGGGGCAAGACCTCGGACTCGGCGGCCGTGTCCGACGCGGACCGTTCGCCCGCGGGCGCGAAGAAGATCTGGACGTATCTCAACAACTCTGCGAAGCGGATCGGGAGTTACGCGTCGAATCCGCTGTGGAAGACCATCAGCGGCCCGTACGGGGTGAAGTCGTTCTCCACGGCCGGGAAGGTGGTCCTGGCCGCCAACAAGAAGTACGACGGCAAAGAGAAGCCGCAGATCTCCACGGTCAATCTGCTGCCGTTCACCACGGCCGACGCCGAGAAGAACGCGCTGCGTTCCGGGACCGTCGACTACGGCTACATAGAGGCGACGGACCTCGACCAGAAGGAGCAGTTCACCGCGCAGGGCTATGAGGTCAAGCCGTGGTCGGGCTGGGCGATCACGTATATGCCGTACAACTTCAACAACCCGCAGATGGGCGCCGTGTTCAAGCAGTTGTACGCGCGGCAGGCCGTGCAGCGGTCCATCGACCAGGAGAACCTGGCGAAGGTCATCTACAACGGCACCGCGGTTCCCGGATACGGCCCGGTCCCGCAGGGCCAGAAGTCCGACTTCCTCTCGCCGGAGCAGGCGAAGAACCCGTATCCGTTCTCGACGTCGGCCGCCAGGTCCCTGCTGACCGAGCACGGCTGGACCGAGAAGGGCGGCGTGATGACCTGCACGAAGCCCGGCGACGGCCCCTCCGAGTGCGGTGCGGGGGTCGACAAGGGCACGAAGTTCCAGATGCAGGTGCTCTCGCAGTCCGGGTCCACGGTGACGGACAACATGATGAGCGCGATCCAGTCCTCGCTCGCGAAGACCGGGATCAAGTTCGACATCAAGACGGCCCCGGTGAACTCGGTGCTCTCGCAGACCCCGCAGTGCACCGCGAAGCAGGACATCTGCAAGTGGCAGCTGTCGTACTTCGGCACGGCCGGCAGCTGGTACTTCTCCGCTTTCCCGACGGGCGACTCGCTGTTCCAGACCAAGGGCGGCTCGAACTTCGGCAATTACTCGAACCCTTCGGTCGACAAGCTCATCTCCCGTTCCACAACGTCGAGTTCGAACGCGCCGATCCGGGAGTACAGCGCCGCCCTGGCCGAGGATCTGCCGGTGGTCTGGCTGCCGGAGCCCGTCTACCAGGTCTCGGTGGTCAAGGAGGGCCTCGGCGGCTTCTCGCAGGACTCGCTCGCCAACTTCCACCCCGCGCAGTGGAAGTGGACGGACTGAGGCCGGGGTATCGGACATGGACATCCTCTGGTTCCTCACCCGCCGGGTCCTGCAGGCCCTGGCCGTCATCCTGATCGTCACCGTCGTGGTGTTCTGCCTGCTGCACGCGCTGCCCGGGGGTCCCGCGCGCGGGATCCTCGGCCCGCAGGCCACCGCCCAGCAGATCGCCGCGTTCAACCACGAACAGGGCCTCGACCGTTCGCTTCCCGTGCAGTACGTCTACTACCTGGGCACCCTGCTCCAGGGCGACCTGGGCACCTCGTACGCCCTGAACGAGGGGGTGGCGCAGCTCATCGGGCAGCGGCTGCCGAAGACGCTCGTGCTCACCGTGCTCTCCGCGCTCGTCGGACTGCTCCTCGCGATCCCGCTCGGCATGTGGCAGGCGGTGCGCCGCAACAAGCCGGTCGACTACGTCGTCACGGGGCTGAGCTTCGTCGCGTACTCGACCCCCGTGTACTTCCTGGGCCTCGTCCTGGTGCTCGTGTTCACGCAGGTCCTGCGCTGGTTCCCCTCGCAGGCGCCGCAAGGGGACTCGCTGGCCCAGGTGTTCGCGGACCCGGCGGCGCTCGTCCTTCCGGTGGTGTCGGGCGCCGCCTCGATGATCGCCGTCTTCAGCCGGTACATGCGGTCCGCGACGCTGGAGAACCTCGCCGAGGACTATGTGCGTACGGCCCGTGCGGGCGGCAGCCGGCGGGGCGCGATCCTGCGGCGGCACGTGTTCCGCAACTCGCTCACCCCGGTGGTGGCCATGCTGGGCTACTACGTGCCGGTCCTCTTCGGCGGCGCCCTCGTCGTGGAGCAGCTGTTCAACTACCCGGGGATGGGGCTGCTGTTCTGGAGCGCCGCGCAGTCCTCCGACTATCCGGTGCTGCTCGGCTGCGTCCTGGTCATCTCCGTGGCGACGGTGGTGGGCACGCTGCTCGCCGACGTCGTCCAGCGCGTCATCGATCCCCGAGTGAAGGCGGGCCGGGCATGAGTGCCGTACTGCGGACTGCGGCCCCGGCCGCCGAGGCGATCTCCCCGCACCGCCTGTCGGTGCGCCGGTTCGCCCGCAACAAGCTGGCCGTCGGCGGCCTCGCGGTCGTCGTCCTGTTCCTGCTGTTCTGCTTCGTCGGGCCGCTCGTGTGGCCGACGGACCAGACGCACACCGACCTGACACAGGTCAACCTGCCGCCCGGCGGCGCCCATCCGCTCGGCACCGACGCGGTGGGCCACGACGAGCTGGGGCGGCTGATGTTCGGCGGCAAGGTGTCGCTGCTCGTCGGGCTCGCCGCCGGGATCCTCGCGACGGTCGTCGGCACGCTGTGGGGCGCGGTCGCCGGGTACGCGGGCGGCTGGGTGGACGCGGTGATGATGCGGATCGTCGACGCGGGCATCGCCATCCCGGCGCTGTTCATCCTGCTCGTCGTCTCCGCGATCACCACGCCGGGCCCGCTCGGCCTGATCGTCATCCTGGGCCTGGTGTCGTGGCTGGTGCCGTCCCGCCTCGTCCGGGCGGAGACGCTGACGCTGAAGAGCCGGGACTACGTGCTGACGCTCCGCGCGATCGGCGGCACGCACGGGCGGGCCATCGGGCGGCACATCCTGCCCAACTCGGTGTCGACGATCGTGGTCGCGGCGACGTTCCAGGTCGCCGACGCGATCCTGCTCGTCGCCTACGTCTCGTACCTCGGCCTGGGCGTGCAGCCGCCGGCGACGGACTGGGGCGGCATGCTGTCGGCCGGGCTCACGGCCGCGTACTCGGAGCGCTGGTGGCTGATCGTGCCGGCCGGCCTCGCGATCATCCTCGTCGTGTGCGCGTTCAACGCCATCGGCGACGGGCTTCGCGACGCCTTCGACGTGAGGGGACGCGCATGAACGCGAACACGGGAACCGACATCCTTGAGGTCGAAGGCCTGGGCGTCACGTTCGCCACCGACACCGGCGACGTACCCGCCGTCCGCGAGGTGTCGCTGCAGGTCAGGCCGGGCGAGACGCTCGCGCTCGTCGGCGAGTCCGGGTCCGGCAAGTCGACGGTGGCGCTCGCCGCGCTCGGACTGCTGCCCGGCAACGCGCACGTGTCGGGGCGGGTGGCGGTGGGCGGCACGGAGGTCGTCGGCAGCGGCGAGGACACCCTCGCGCGGCTTCGGGGCCGTACGGCGTCGATGGTGTTCCAGGAGCCCGCGACGGCCCTCGACCCGCTGACCCGGATCGGCCGGCAGATCGCCGAGGTCATCCGCAACCACCGGCCCGTCTCCGCCCGGGAGGCCGCCGCCGAGGCGGTCGAACTCCTGCGCCGGGTCGGCATTCCGGAGCCGGAGCGGCGGGCCGCGGCGTTCCCGTTCCAGCTGTCCGGCGGGCAGCGGCAGCGCGTCGTCATCGCCATGGCCATCGCGAACTCCCCCGAGCTGCTCGTCGCGGACGAGCCGACCACCGCGCTCGACGTGACGGTGCAGGCCGAAATCCTCGATCTGCTACGGGAGTTGGCAGCCGACTCCGGCACAGGCGTGCTGCTCGTCACCCACAACATGGGGGTGGTGGCGGACTTCGCCGACCGGGTCGCGGTGATGCTGCACGGGGAGATCGTGGAGACCGGCCCGGTGGAGGAGGTGCTGCTGCGGCCGCGGCACGACTACACGCGGCGGCTGCTCGCCGCGGTGCCGCGCCTGACGGTCACCGGCCCGGCACAGGCGGGGAGTACGGCCGCTCCCCCGACGCCGGAGGACCCCACCGACCCGGCCTCCCCGGTGGTTCGACTCCGGGACGTGTCCGTCCAGTTCGGGCATCGGGCCGGTGCCGTACGGGCTCTGCACGAGGTGTCCCTCACGGTGGGCCCCGGCGAGACGGTCGGGCTAGTGGGCGAGTCCGGCTCGGGCAAGTCGACGGCGGCGCGGGTGGCTCTCGGCCTGGTCAAGCCGTCCGGCGGCGCCGTGTCCCTGTTCGGCGCCGACCTGCGGCGGACCCGCGGCCGGGCACGCCGCCGGCTGCTCTCCGGGGTGGGGGTGGTCCTGCAGGACCCGGTGGCGTCGCTCGACGCGCGGATGAGCGTGGCGCAGTGCGTGGCCGAGCCGCTGCTCGTGCACCGGCGCGACATGCGGGCGGCCGAGCGGCGGTCCCGGGTCGCGGACATGCTCGAACGCGTGGGCCTGGAAAAGAAGTTGGCGGCACGCGGCCCCCGCGAACTGTCCGGCGGCCAGCGGCAGCGGGTCAGTCTGGCGCGCGCCCTCGTCCTCGAACCACGCCTCCTCGTCGCGGACGAGCCGACCAGCGCCCTCGACGTACGGGTGCAGCGGACGGTGCTCGAAGTGATCGCCGAGCTGCAGCGCGAGCTGGGCTTCGCGTGCCTGTTCGTCTCCCACGACCTGGCCGTGGTGCAGCAGTTCGCGCAACGTGTGGTCGTGCTGCGGGCGGGCGAGGTGGTCGAGCAGGGGCCGACGGGCAACACCCTGCTGCAGCCGACCTCGGAGTACACGCGCCGCCTCATCGCGGCCGTGCCCGTACCCGATCCGGTGGTGCAGCGGCGCCGCCGGGCGGAGCGCGGAAACTCAACTGCCCTGGCCGGGCGGGGAGTTACGGCATGACGGCCACCGGCTCACCCGGGCCCGAGGTGCTCGCGGGCCTCGACATCGGCGGGACCACCACCCAGGCGGTCCTGTGCACGGCCGACCTCACCGTCGTCGACCGCACCGAAGCTCCCACCCCGGCGGCCGAGGGCGGCCGGGCCATGGTCGACACGGCGCTCGCGGCGGTACGGCGGCTGCTCGGCCGTACGCCCGCACGGCTGCTCGGCGTCGGGGTCGGCGCGGCGGGCGTGGTGGACGCGGCGGCCGGGCGGGTGCTCGTGGCCAGCGACTCGTTCCGCGACTGGGCCGGGTTCCCGGTGGCGGCTGCGGTCGAGAAGGAGCTCGGCGTGCCCGCGTACCTGGACAACGACGTGAACGCCTTCCTGCGCGGCGAGGTCGCGCGGGGCGCGGTCGCAGGCGAGCAGCACGTCCTGGGGATGACGCTCGGCACGGGCGTCGGAGGGGCGCTGTGGCTCGACGGCGCGCTGTACGACGGGCCGCGCGGCGCGGCCGGCGAGATCGGGCACGTGCCCGGCTTCGGTGAGCTGCCCTGCACGTGCGGGGGCCGCGGCCACCTGGAGACGGTGGCCTCCGGCCGGTCCGTCACGGCCCGCTACGCCGAGCGCACCGGCCGCACCCGCACGGCCCGCGCGATCGCCGAGGCGGCGGTACGGGGCGACGCGGACGCGGCCGCGGTGTACGAGGCGGCCGGGGCGGCGGTGGCCCGCGCCCTGCTGATCACGGCGGGCCTCCTCGACGTCACGACATGCGTCCTCGGCGGCGGCGTGGCGGGCGCGTGGCACCTCCTGGAACCGTCCGTACGCCGGACCCTGACCGCCGAACCCCCGGTCAGCGCCCACCCGTTGACGATCCTCCCGACCCGCCTGGGCGAGACGGCGGTCGCGGTGGGGGCGGCGGCTCGGGCGGGGGCGGAGCTTGAGGTCGGGAGTACGGGGCCAGGGCCACTAGGCGTGACGTCAGGTCACCGCGTGTAGGTGCGGATGCGGTAGCCGAGGCCGGATGTCGAGGTCTGCCGGCCCTTGTCCTCGGCGACCTGCCAGGTCGCGTCCAGGGTGGGGGCGTGGGTGTCGCCGGTCACGGTCGTGTCGACCTCGGTCACCGAGAGCGCCGTGGCGTACGGCAGGGCGGCGCGGTAGATCTCGCCGCCGCCCATCACCCACACCTGCACGGGCCGGGTCGGGTCCGTCGGCTCGGCCGCTAGTTTCAGGGCCTCCTCGACGGACCCGGCGCGCTCCGCGCCCTCGGCCGACCAGTCCGGGTCCCGGGTCAGGACGATGTTCCGCCGGCCGGGCAGGGGGCGGAAGCGCGGGGGCAGCGAGTCCCAGGTCTTGCGGCCCATCACCACGGGGCAGCCGTGGGTGGTCGCCTTGAAGTGGGCCATGTCCTCGGGCACGCGCCACGGAATCGTGTTGTCCGCGCCGATGACACCGTCGAGGCTCTGCGCCCAGATGAGCCCGACGGTCACGCCTGCGTCCGTACCTGCGTTCCCCGCCGCGTTCACACCGCCACCGGGGCCTTGATCGCCGGGTGGTGCCGGTAGTCGCGCACCGCGACGTCCGCGTAGGCGTAGTCGAAGAGCGAGTCGGCCTTGCGCAGTTCGAGGCGGGGGAACTCGAAGGGGGTGCGGGTGAGCTGCTCGGTGACCTGCTCGACGTGGTTGTCGTAGATGTGGCAGTCGCCGCCGGTCCAGATGAAGTCGCCGGGCTCCAGGCCGGTCTGCTGGGCCACCATGTGCATCAGCAGGGCGTAGCTGGCGATGTTGAACGGGACGCCGAGGAACAGGTCGGCGCTGCGCTGGTACAGCTGGCAGGAGAGCTTGCCGTCGGCGACGTAGAACTGGAAGAACGCGTGGCAGGGGGCGAGCGCCATCCGGTCGAGGTCGGCGACGTTCCACGCGGAGACGATCATGCGACGGGAGTCCGGGTCGCTACGCAGCGTGTCCAGGACCTGGCTGATCTGGTCGATGTGCCGGCCGTCCGGGGCGGGCCAGGAGCGCCACTGCACGCCGTAGACCGGGCCGAGCTCGCCGTCGGCGTCGGCCCACTCGTTCCAGATGCTGACGCCGTTCTCCTGCAGCCAGCCGACGTTGGAGTCGCCGCGCAGGAACCACAACAGCTCGTACACGATCGACTTCAGGTGCACCTTCTTGGTGGTGACCAGCGGGAACCCCTGGGAGAGGTCGTACCGCAGTTGGTGCCCGAAGACGCTTCGGGTACCGGTGCCCGTCCGGTCGGCCTTCGCCGTCCCGGAGGTGAGCACGTGCTTCAACAGGTCTTCGTACTGGGTGTCCGCCACGGGGTGCGAGTCTACCGACCGTGCGGGGCTGTCGGTCCTGGGGGCTCGCGTCCCGGGAGACGCCGAGCGGGCCGTCGTGGCTCACCACCGCGTCGTCTCCGCCGTTGATCACCGCCGGCGGTTCACCGGCCGCGCCCAGCACCTCGTACGTCGCGGGTCGCGTACGCGCGCCCCCGCCCCCGCGGGGCCCCTCACCGCGCCGCGCCCAGCTCCACCCGCACCACCGGCAGAAGCACGTCCGAGGGGCGCTCCGTCGGCAGGGTCACCCTCAACTCCCCGCTGGGGTCGGGCAGTTCGAGGTCGGCGATGGCCAGCCGTTCCTCCCAGGGGAGCTCGCCCACGCCGACCAGGTCGACGGAGCGGACGCGTCGGGTCGGCACGTCGCGTACGCCGATGGGCTCCTCCGGCCAGGCGAGGAGGTACAGGTACAGCGTCTCCGACCCGTCGTCGTGGCGGCGGCGCGTGGTGGGGCCGTAGAACATGCCGGGGGCGAGGCCGGGGCGGACGCCCACGGCGGCTTCGCGGTGGTCGGCCATCCACCCGGCGATGGCGGCGAGCCGTTCGCGCTGCTCGGCGGGCAGGGTGCCGTCGCCGGTGGGGCTGACGTTGAGGAGCAGGTTGCCGCCCTTGGAGACGGTCTCGGCGAGGGTGTGCAGGATCTCGCGGGCCGACTTGTAGTCGCCGTCCTGCGGCACGTGGCCCCAGGAGGTGTTCATGGTGAGGCAGGCCTCCCAGGGGCCGTCCGGCGGTGCGGCGGGGATGTACTGCTCGGGGGTCGCGTAGTCGCCGTGGCCGAGGAGGCGGTCGTTGACGACGCAGTCGGGGGCGAGGGTACGGATCAGTTCGCGGAGCTCGCCGGTGCGCCACTCGTCGGCGGTGCGCTCCCACTCGCCGTCGAACCAGAGCACGTCCAACGGGCCGTACCAGGTGAGGAGTTCGGTGAGTTGGCGGCGCAGGTAGTCGCGGTAGCGGTCGGCCTGTGCGGGGGTCCAGGGCCAGGTCTTGTCGGGTTGCAGATAGGGGTGGCGGGCGTCGGTGAAGGCCGGGTAGTCGGGGTGGTTCCAGTCGCTGAGCGAGTAGTAGAGGCCGACGCGCAGGCCCTCGGCGCGCATCGCCGTGACGTACTCGCCGACGATGTCGCGCTTACCGCGGCTGTGGGCGACGGAGCGGTCGGACGTCTCGGTCGGCCACATCGCGTACCCGTTGTGGTGGCGGGAGGTGAGGACGGCGTAGGTGGCGCCCGACTCCCGTGCGGTGCGGGCGAGTTCGCGGGCGTCGAAGCGGTCCGGGTCGAAGGTGCGTTCCGTGCTGCGGTACCGGTCGATGCTGGTGCTGGTGGTGTGGCGCAGGTTGGCGGCGCCGCCGACCATCGGCCAGGACACTTCGAGGCCCTGCGCGCTGGCGTGGTCCCAGTGCACGAACAGGCCGAGTCCGGCGCTGCGGAACCAGGAGTCCTCGGGGAGGCTCACGGTCATCGACTTCCTTCCGGGTTTCCGACCGGTTTTCCGATCACGGTGTGCACGGCGCCGACTCTGCGGCCGCCGCCCTCCACAGGCACGTCTTCGAGCTCGGGCAGCGGCGGCAGGGCCTGGCCGGTCGCGCGCAGGGCGGCGACAGCGACGGCGGTGGTGGCCCGCGGGCTGCCGTCGACGGCCTTGACGGCGACGGTCGTGCCGTCGGCGAGCGCCGCGAGGAACACGCCCTCCGCACCGCCCTTGGCCAGGGAGCCGGAGATCAGCTGTGCGAAGCGGGTGTTGAGGTGGCCGGTGCCGCCGATGTACTCGGGGTGGGCGCGCATCGCCTCGGCCACCGCCCGCTCGGGGCTGCCCGGTGCGGCGGTGGCGAGCGCCGCACCCGCGCGCGCGAGGCCGGACAGGGGCAGGGCGGGGCAGGGCGCGCCGCAGCCGTCGACGACGACGGTGCCGGTCGGGGCGCCGGACAGGCGGGCCAGGGTGTCGTACATGTGCCGCTGCACCGGGTGGTCCGGGTCGGTGTAGGTCGCGGTGTCCAAGCCCTGGTGGACGCAGGCGGCGAGCATCGCGGCGTGCTTGCCCGAGCAGTTCATGACGATCCGCTCCGGGCCCCGTCCCGCGCGTACGAGCGCGTCGCGGGCGTCGGTGTTCTCGGGCAGACCCGGCACGTTGCGGAGGGCGGCGCGGGTGAGTCCGCTGCCGTTGAGGATCGCGTCGACGGCCTCGGTGTGGAAGGGCTCGCCCGTGTGGCTGCCGCAGGCGACGGCGAGGGTGCGGCCGGAGAGGTCCGCCCCGGCGGTCAGTGCGGCGAGCGCCTGGAACGGCTTGAGGCTGGAGCGGGGCAGGATCAGCGCGTCCGGGTCGCCCCAGCTCTCCTTGACGGTCCCGTCGGGTGCGACGACCACGACGTGCCCGAGGTGGCGGCTCTCCACGAAGCCGCCGCGCACCACCCGGGCCAGTTCCACGGGCGGGCGCTCGGTGGTCCCGGCGGTCATGCCGCGCCTCCTTCGATCACGAGCACGGCCGCCGCCGTACTCCTCAACTCCTCGGGCACATCGAACGTCCCGTCCGGTCCGGGCTTCGCCGGGCGTCGTCCGCCGGGGGCCAGCCAGTGCGCCGTACACCCCGCCGCGAGCTCCGCCACGTCGGCGGACGGTACGAGCGCGCCGCGCGCCGGGGCCAGGTCGGCCACGTACAGGTCGCCGTCGCGGGTGGTGTAGCGCACGGGCCGGCCGACCGGGTCGCGGTGCCGCCGCCAGGGCCGACTGCCGTGGATCGCGGACGAGTTGACGGTCAGCCAGTCCCCGAGCTGCCGCAGGCGTTCGACCTGGTCCTCGGGCAAGGAGCCGTCCGCGCGCGGGCCGACGTTGATGAGCAGGTTGCCGTTCTTCGCGACCGTGTCGAGGAGCAGGTGGATCAGCTCCGGGCCGGAGACGAGGTGCCGGTCGTCCTCCGCGGTGTTGTGGCCGAAGGACCGGCCGAGGCCGCGGCAGGCCTCCCACACGCGGTCGGTGGTGCGCTGTTCGCTGACGTACTCGCGGGTGGGGACGCCGAAATAGGGCACGCCCCAGCGGTCGTTGACGAGGCCTTCGGGCACCTGGTCGAGGTAGCGGGCGAACAGGGCGGCGAGGTCCTTGTCGCCGCGGCCCTTGCCGCTGTCGGGCCAGTCGATGTCGTTCCACAGGTAGTCGGGCCGGAAGCGGTCGACGAGTTCGGTGAGCTGGTCGTGCGCGAAGTCGGCGAACTCCCGGTCGTTGCGGCGGAGTTCGAAGAGGTCGGTGAGCGAGCGGATCGGCGGGAAGTCGCCGACGTGCCAGTCGAGGGCGCCCGAGTAGTACAGGCCGAGCCGCAGCCCGTGCCGTCGCGCGGCGCCGCTCAGGTCGGCCAGCAGGTCGCGGCGCGGGCCGCGGCGGGCGGCGGTGAACGGGGTGGTGGCCGAGTCCCAGAGGCAGAAGCCGTCGTGGTGCTTCGCGGTGGGCACGACGTAGCGGGCGCCGCACGCCGCGAACAGCTCCATCCACGCGTCGGGGTCGAACCGCTCGGCGGTCCACCGGTCGGCGAGGTCCTCGTAGGAGGTGCCCAAATCGTAGGTGCGTTCGTGGAAGCGGCGGGTGGGCGAGCCGGGGATGCGCACGGTGTTGGCGTACCACTCGGCGTACGCGTGGTGGGCGAACTCCAGCTCCACGGGGGTGTGTTGGCCCGGCTCGCGGGGTGTGCCCCAGGCCGGCACGGAGTAGACGCCCCAGTGAACGAAGACGCCGAGCTTGGCGTCGGCGTACCAGCGGGGCACGTCCGACTGCGGGTAGACGGGGCTCTGGGCACCGAGGTCGGGTCCGGTGCGCTGGTCGAAGAGCAGCAGGAGAGTCTCCTTCGATACGGCGGCCGATCGCGGCAGGCCGGGGCAGCGGACTGGTCAGCGGCCGGCGAGGCCGGTGGCCGCGATGCCCTTGACGAGGTGCTTCTGCAGGGCGATGAGCAGCAGCAGCGTCGGGACGAGCGAGATCACGGACGCGGCCATCACCAGGTGCCACTGGTTGCTGTTCTGGCCGAAGAACAGGGACAGGCCGAGCGGCACCGTGCCCAGGTCATGGACGTCGTTCACGATGATCAGCGGCCACAGGAAGCTGTTCCAGTACGAGATGAACGTGAAGACGGCGACCACGCCGAGGGCCGGTTTGGCGATGGGCAGCATCACCGAGCGGAAGGTGCGCAGCGGCGAGCAGCCGTCGAGGGTCGCGGCCTCCTGGAGTTCGTACGGGATCTGCCGGAAGAACTGCCGCAGCAGGAACGTGCCGAACGCGGTGAACGCCCACGGGAAGACGAGCGCCTGGTAGCTGTTCACCCAGCCGAACTCCTGCATGAGGATGAACATCGGTACGACCAGGACTTCTTGAGGAACCATCAGGGTTCCCAGGAACAGCAGGAACAGGCTCTCGCGGCCCCGCCAGCGCAGGCGCGCGAAGGCGTACGCGCCGAGCGAGGAGGCGGCGAGCACCACGAGGGTGCCGACGACGGCGACGAGCAGACCGTTGACGACGAAGCGCTGGAACGGCAGGTAGTCGAAGACGTCCGCGAAGTTCTGCCAGCGCACACTGGAGCCCACGAGGGACGGCGGGCTGGCGAAGGTCTCGCCCGCCGGTTTGAGCGCGGTGGCCAGGGCATACAGGACCGGCGTCAGGAACAGGAACGTCACCAGGACGAGCAGCACATGCGACACGACACGGCGCGGCGTCCACCAACTACCCTGCTGTCTGGCTGAGTTGGCCCGCGCAAGGGTCCGGGAGTCAGTGCTCATAGTGCACCCACCGCTTCTGTCCGACGAACTGCACGGCCGTGATCAGCAGGATCACCGCGAAGAGCAGCCAGGCCCCGGCCGCGGCGACGCCCAGGTCACGGGAGATGAAGCCGTTCTCGTACACGTTCTGCACCATCGTCACGGTGGAGTCGCCGGGGCCGCCCTTGGTGAGGATGTACGTCTGCGTGAAGACCTGCATCGACGTGATCATGGTCATGGTGGTGACGAAGAAGACGGCGGGCGACATCAACGGCAGCTGTACGCGCAGGAATTTGACCAGGCCGCGGGCCCCGTCGATCTCCGCGGCCTCCAGGACCGAGGTCGGCAGCGCGTCGATGGCCGCGGAGAACACGATGAGGTTGTAGCCGATGCCCTGCCACACGCTCATCGCGACCACGGCGAACATGGCGGTGTCCGGGTCGGCGAGGAAGTTCGGCGCGTCGACCCCGAACCAGCTGCCGAGGTAGTGGTCGAAGACGCCGTCGGGCTGGTAGAGGAGCTTCCAGATGACGGCGGAGACGACCATCGGCGTGATCGTCGGGATGAAGAAGAGGACCCGGAACACCTGCCGCGCCCGGCAGTTGGCGATCCAGAAGGCGAGGGCGAGCGACAGGACCACGTTCAGCGGCAGGAACAGGGCCGTGAACACGAAGGTGTTGCGGACCGACACCAGGAACGTGGGGTCCTCGGCGAGCAGATGGCGGAAGTTGTCGATCCCGAGGAAGGAGCGCTCCCCGAAGATGGGCCACTCGTGCAGGCTCATCACCACGGCCATGCCCACGGGGAACAGCGTGAACACCGTGAGGCCGATGAGCCCCGGCGACAGGAACCCGTAGGCGTACCAGCGTTCCCGGCCGCGCGGGCCGCGGCCGCCGGTGCGCTGCTTCACCGGCGGCGCGGACTTGGCGGTGCGGTTCGGTTCGGTCAGTTCGCTCACGGCCATGGTCAGCCGGCCGACTTCTGCTGAATGGTCGTCAGGGATTCCTTCGCGCTCTTCGAGCCGGTGTACGCCTCCAACAGGTACTGGCTGAACAGGGTGTTGACCTGGTCCCAGTTCTCCGTCCCGACGAACGGCTCACCGCCGGCGAGCCCGTCCATGACGGCCTTCATGCCGAGCTCGACCGTCTCGGCGCTCTCCGGGTCGCTGCCGTTCTGCTCGGTCAGGAACTTCTCGTACGCGGGCTGCGCGTCGGTGCGGGCCGGGAAGACACGGCCCTGCTCGGCGAGGGACTGCTGCGCCTCGGGGCCGGTGAGGACGGCGAGGGCCTTGGCGGCCTCGTCCTTGTAGGCGCAGGACTTGGACATGCCGAAGCCCGAGTTGGCGACATAGGTCTTGGAGCCGTCCGGGCCCGCGGGGATCGGGGCGACCCCGACCTTGAACTTGGCCTCGCCGATGTGCGAGCCGAGGTTCCAGGTGCCGTCGACGGCCATCGCGGTGTTGCCGTTCACGAACTGCGTCTCGGCCCAGCCGCCGTCGCTCGAACTCGCGGGCACGCTCGCCGACTTGGCCTTGGTGGCGAGGCCCGCGTACCAGTCGTACGCCTCGACCATCCTCGGGTCGTCGAGCTGCGGCTTGCCGTCCTTCGTGACCGGGCGGGCGCCGTTGTAGGTGAGGGCCATGGTCAGCGAGTGCAGGTCGGAGAAGGAGAGGCCGAAGCCCTTCTTGCCTTGCCCGGTCAGGGACTTGGCGGCCTTCTCGAAGTCGGCGACCTTCCAGCCTGCCTTCGGCTCCGGCACCCCGGCCTTCGCGAAGGCGTCCTTGTTGTAGTAGACGACCATCGCGGCCAGGTCCATCGGCAGGGCGTACGTCTTGCCCTCGTACTGCAGGGCCTCCGTCGCCGCCGGTTCGAACCCTTCCGTGCCGGCCTTCTTCACATGTGCGTCCAGGGGCTCCATGAGCTCGGCGAAACCCGGCAGGCGCAGGCTCTGCATGCTCACGAGGCAGGGCTGCTCGCCGCCCGCGGCCTGGGTCTGCAGCTTGGTGAAGTAGTCCTTGAACGGTGCGGTGTTGAGGTCGATCCTGATGTTCGGATGCTTCTTGTGGACGAGCGCCGCCAGCTGCTTGAGCTGCTTCTCCTCATCGGCACCGCTGGCCCACATCTGCCAGGTCAGAGTCACCGAGCCATCGGAGCTCTTGCTGCCTCCAGCACCTTCACCGGAGGAACTTCCACCGCAGCCCGCGAGTGCGACGAGCGCGGCCGCGGTTCCGATGCTGACCCGTTGAGCGGCACGCAAACGCATGCGCTGACCTCCTAGTTCACCACCGTGCGGTGGGCGGGGAAGGATGGGGGGCGGGGCACTTCCGTCCGGGCCGAACCGTTTAATTCGGGCCCGAGTAAACTGGGACGCTAGAACCAGAGAGGTCGGACGTCAAGAGGTCTAGACACCTCGGCTGAACGGGAGTTGACCCGGCCTGCTCACCGGCATCACACCGGCATCACGGAGGCTGAGATGACGCGACGCCCGGCCCACGGGGACCTGATCCGCACGGAGATCCTGGCGCTGCTCGGCTCGGCCGGACCGCTCGGCCGGGCCGAGATCGCGGCCCGCCTCGGGGTGGGCGCGGCGACGGTCACCGAGCACACCCGGCGGCTGATCGGCGCGGGCTTCCTGCGCGAGCTGGCCCCGCACGCCTCGGGCGCCGGACGCCCGCGCGTGCCCCTGGAGTTGGTGTCGGACGCCGCGCATGTGCTCGGCATCCGGGTCGCCGTCGACCACCTGGTGGGGACCGTGGTGCGGCTCGACGGGCGGATCGTGGACGAGTTCCGACTCCCGGAGCGCGTCGCCCAGTCCCCCGTACGCCTCCTCACCAAGGTCGTACGGGCGGAGATCGACGCGCGCCGCGACACCACCCCCGTCCGGGGCGTCGGCGTCGCGGTGCCCGGCATGGCCGATCCGGAGTCCGGGGTCGTGCGCCTCTCCGGAATCATGGACTGGCACGGACTGCCGCTCGGCGCGGAGTTGGCGCGCGCCCTTCCGGTGCCGGTGCTCGTCGACAACGACCTGCGCGCCAGCACGACGGCGGAGCTGCTCTTCGGCATGGGGCGCGAGCACGACGACTTCCTCGTCCTCGGCATCGGGGACGGCCTCGGCATGGGCGTCGTCCTGGAGCGGAGGGTGCAGCGCGGCGCCGACGGCTCGTCCGGCGAGTTCGGGCATTTGCCCGTCGACCCGGAGGGGCCCGACTGCACGTGCGGCAACCGGGGTTGTCTGCAGACCCTGGTCGGCCAGTCGGCGCTGCTCGACCGGGCCCGCCGCGCCGGCGTCCGGCTCGCCCCGGACGCCGGGCCGGCCGCCCTGGTGGCCGCCGCCGAGCGCGGCGAGCCCGCGGTGCTCCGACTCCTCTCCGAGGCAGGGACGCTGCTCGGGCGCTGTGTGGCCGGGGTGGTGAACGTCCTCGCGGTGAAGGCGGTCAAGGTCATCGGCGAAAGCCATGTGCTCTGGCCCTACTTGGGGCCGTCCTTCACCGCGTCGGCGCGCGCCGGGGTGATCGAGCCGCTCAAGGACCTGTCGGTCACCGTCTCCCCCTGGCGCGACACCGAGCACGCCCGCGGCGCGGCCTGCCTGCTCCTCGCACGGAGCGGGGCGATCACGCGGCCGTCGGCACGCTGACTCCCTCGCTCCCGCGCACCGCTGACCGCTCTGTCCCGCCCCACACAACTGAGGCATGAACAGTCGGCCTATCAGCCCCTGTGTCCGCTTCGGACCCGATAGCGCACGCCTTCAGTGAACCTGCACATCGAATGTGCACTGCGGTCACGCTATTCGGTCCCGGTTACCGCGCGAACGTTTCGGGTTACCCCTGGAATTTCTGTGCATGGGCCACATGAAGTGCCTGTCGACGGGGCGATGTCCGATTTGTTGGAGGGAGTCGCTCCGCGCCCCTCATTTCCCCCTGTGAATGTTGTGAAGGAGCTGCTCCCACGTCGTGAAACTGCCTGCACGCAGCGGTGATTGGATGTTGCAACCGTGCCGGAACGTCGGTTCGACGATTGGATGCGTGCGCGGCGCGCGTGCTTTGATCCTGGCTCCCGGCGGAATTCGCAACGCTGGTTCCGCGGGGCTGGAAACACCTTTTGCAACATTGATGAGAAGGGCAGTTCACACCATGAACAACACCCCCCAGGTCGAGACCGCTGAGATCGCCGACGCCGACCTCGACAACATCGCCGCCGGCCTGTCCGCCGCCTCGGTCGGCACCGTCCTGAACACCGTCGACTCGGTCGCCCCGGTGTCCTCCACCGTCGGCACCGTCGTCGGCACCGTCGAGGCCACCACCGGCCTCAACACGGCCCCGCTCCAGGGCCTGGCCACCAGCACCGTCGCTGGTCTCTGAGTCTCGCGCTCATTGAGACACCAGTGATCCGTGGGCCCCGGAACATCCAGTTCCGGGGCCCACGGACGCGACGGGACCGGCCCATGGCACAGTGGCGGCAGCCCCGAACCCCGGCACCGTCACGACCGGTGCCGTCCCGACCGGACCCGCCACCGGCACAGTAAGGAAAGCGTCCCGTGCAGTTCCGCCAACAGGCCCTGTCCAAGCTGCAGTCGCCCGAGGAACTCGACGTACCGGTGCGCTACGCCCGTCCCCAGGGCCTGCTCGTCCTCGCCGTCACCCTCGTCGTGATGGCCGCCGCGAGCGTCTGGGCCGTCACCGGCACGGTCCCCTCCACACTTCGCGCCCCCGGCATCCTCACGCACGGCCAGGGCAGCTACGTCCTGCAGAGCCCCGTCACCGGCCAGGTCACCCGCGTCCTCGCCGAGGAGGGCCAACGCCTCACCGCGGGCGCTCCCGTGCTCAACGTCCGTACGCAGCAAGGCGACAGGGTGGTCCGCGCGATCGCCGCCGGCCGGGTCAACACGCTCGTCGCCCGCATCGGCACCGTCGTCACCACCGGCGCGGACGTCGCGACCCTGGAGCGCGTGGCCGGCGCCGACGACCCGCTCCTCGCCACGCTCTACGTACCCGCCGAGAGCGCGGCCACCGTCCCCGCCGGCGCCTCCGTCGACCTGACCGTCCCGTCCGTGCCCACCGAGGAGTACGGGACGCTGCGCGGCCGCGTCCAGGCCGTCGGACGCTCGGCGCAGAGCCTGCAGAAGATCGCCGGGTTCCTCGGCGACAAGGAGCTCGCCGGGCAGTTCACCAAGGGCGGGCCGCCCGTGGCCGTCCTCGTCCGCCTCGACAAGTCGCCCCGGTCCAAGTCCGGTTACGCCTGGTCAAAGGCCGACGGGCCACCGTTCGCGCTCGACTCCATGACCCCGGCCACCGGCGCCCTGCACCTCGCCGAGCAGCGCCCGATCGATTGGCTGCTTCCGTGACCGCACCGCACCCCTCCCCGGAGCATCAGCAGCAACTGCCGCCCCCCGGCGGCCGGCGCAGGCACCGCCCCGAACCGCCCAAGGGCGGCCGCCGCCGCGCGGCCCCGCCCCCGCCGAAGGGCAAGCGGCAGAAGACGGTCCGCACCCCCACCATCCTGCAGATGGAGGCGGTGGAGTGCGGGGCCGCCGCCCTCGCGATGGTCCTCGCCCACCACGGGCGGCACGTCCCGCTCGAAGAGCTCCGCATCGCCTGCGGCGTCTCCCGCGACGGCTCGCGCGCCAGCAACGTCCTGAAGGCGGCCCGCAGTTACGGCCTGACCGCCAAGGGCATGCAGATGGAGCCGGCCGCGCTCGCCGAGGTCGAGGCGCCCGCGATCCTCTTCTGGGAGTTCAACCACTACGTCGTGTACGACGGCACGGGCCGCCGCCTCGGCCGCCGCGGCGTCTACATCAACGACCCGGATAAGGGCCGCCGCTTCGTGCCCGCGGAGGACTTCGACACCAGCTTCACCGGCGTCGCCCTGGTCCTCTCCCCCGGCCCGGACTTCCGGCCCGGCGGCCGCAGGCCCGGCGTCATGAAGGCGCTGCCCGCACGCCTGCGCGGCACCACCGGCACGATGCTCGCCGCGCTCCTCGCCAGCCTGCTGCTCGTCGCGGTCGGCGCGGCCCTGCCCGCGCTCAGCCGCACGTACATCGACCTGTTCCTGATCGAGCATCAAACCTCCTTGCTGGGCGCGCTGTTCGCGTCGATGGGCGCGATGGTGGCGCTCACCGTGGTCCTCACCTGGCTGCAACAGGCCAACCTGCTGCGCGGCCGCATCATCTCCTCCACCCTCGGCAGCGCCCGCTTCCTGCGCCATCTGCTACGGCTGCCCGTCACGTTCTACGCCCAGCGCAGCCCCGCCGACCTGGTGCAGCGCCTGGCCTCCAACGACGCGGTCGCCGAGACCCTGGCCCGCGACCTCACGGCCACCGCGGTCGACGGCATCGTGGTCCTCCTCTACGCGGCCCTGCTGTGGACGTACGACCCGCAGCTCACCCTCGTCGGCGTCGGCATCGCGCTGCTCAACATCGTGGCGATGCGCATCGTCATCCGGATGCGGGCCACGGGCACCCAGAAGCTCCGCGCCGACTCCGCGAAGCTCACCAACACCTCGTACACCGGCCTGCAGTTGATCGAGACGATGAAGGCCACCGGCGGCGAGAACGGCTACTTCCGGCGGTGGGCCGGGCAGCACGCCACCACCCTGGAGGAGCAGCAGCGGCTCGGGGTGCCGAGCGCGTGGCTCGGGGTCGTCGCGCCGACGCTCGCGGCCCTCAACAGCGCGCTGATCCTGTGGATCGGCGGTCTGCGCGCGGTCGAGGGGCATCTGTCGATCGGTCTGCTCGTCGCGTTCCAGGCGCTCGTGACCCGCTTCACCGCGCCGATCACCCGGCTCAACGGCGTCGCGGGCCGCATCCAGGACTTCGCCGCGGACGTGGCCCGCCTAAAGGACGTCGAGAACTTCCCCGTGGACGCGGTCTACTCGCGCCCCGAACCGGCCGCCAGCACGCGCCGCCTCAAGGGCCATGTCGCGCTCGAGGACATCACCTTCGGCTACTCCCCGCTCGACAAGCCGCTGTTGACCGGCTTCTCGCTCACGGTCGGACCCGGCCAGCAGGTGGCGCTCGTCGGCGGCTCGGGCAGCGGCAAGTCGACGGTCTCCCGGCTGATATCGGGCCTGTACGCCCCGTGGGAGGGCACGATCCGCATCGACGGGCAGCGCCTGGAGGACATCCCGCGCGGCGCGCTCTCGGCCTCCGTCTCCTTCGTCGACCAGGACGTGTTCCTCTTCGAGGGCACGGTCCGCGACAACGTGGCCCTGTGGGACCCGTCCATCCCCGACGACGCCGTGGTCGCCGCCCTCAAGGACGCCTGCCTGTACGAGATCGTGGCGCGCAGGCCTGGCGGCATCCACGGCCGGGTCGAGCAGGACGGCCGGAACTTCTCCGGCGGGCAGCGGCAGCGCCTGGAGATCGCGCGGGCCCTGGTGCGCCGCCCGAGCATCCTCGTACTCGACGAGGTGACCAGCGCCCTGGACGCCGAGACCGAGCAGACCGTCATCGACAATCTCCGCCGCCGCGGCTGCGCCTGCGTCGTCATCGCCCACCGGCTGAGCACGGTCCGCGACAGCGACGAGATCGTGGTGCTCGACCACGGGCAGATCGTGGAGCGCGGCCGGCACGAGCAGCTGGTCGCCGCGGGCGGCGCCTACGCCGACCTGGTCAAGGAGCACTGAGGTGACGACTCCGGCGGAACAGCACGCGTACTCCAACGGCGCGGACGGCACGGCCGACCCGGTGGCCGCCGCCTTCGGCGCGCTCGGCACCCACGTCGACTGCACGGGCCTGCGCAGCGTGCACCTGGAAGGCCCGCAGGTGCTGTGGCTCGTGGAGTCCGGGGCGCTCGACCTGTTCGCCGTCGACGCGGTGCAGCAGGGCCACTGGCACTACCTCGGCCGCCTCGAACCGGGCACGCTGCTGCTCGGCCCGGTCGAGGGCCCGCAGCACACCCTGGTCGGCCGCCCCCTCGCCGGGTGCGCGCTGCGCCGCATCCCGCTGCGCGAGCTGTACCGCGCGGACCACGGCGAGGCCTGGGCGTACGAGCAGCAGTACGCCGCCCAGTACGCCAGTCAGTACGACACCCAGGACCAGGCCCTCAGCCTCCTGGAGCACGCCTTCGCGCTGGGCATCGGGCGCGGCCACCGGGTGCTCTTCGAGGCGCCGCTCAACAGCCGCACCATGGGCGACGAGGTGGTGGCCGACGACGAGATCGTGTGGATGCCGGTCCTGCCGGGCAGCGTCCAGTACGGCTCCGCCTACCACGCGGACGCCGCGGGCGACCTCCTGGTCGACCCGGACATGTGGCAGCGGATGGTCAACCAGCAGTGGCGGCTGCTCTCCGCCCTGGACCGCTGGATCGAACTCCTGGAGCGGGCCCACGAGGACCGTGCGGCCGCCGGCATCAAGGCCGGCGAGAACGTCCGCGAGCAGGCCGACCGCACCCTGATCGCCTCCATCGGCCGCTCGGGCAGGCGCAGTTCACGCCGTACGGAGTCCGGCGCCGGGCACGACGCCACGTACGCCGCGTGCCGCCTCGTCGCCGAGGCCTCGGGCATCGAGCTGGCCGACGCGCTTGAGGGCGCGGTCAGCGAGCGGATCGACCCCGTCGAGCAGATCGCCGTGTCCTCGCAGATCCGCACCCGCGCGGTGCGGCTCGACGGCCGGTGGTGGCGCGAGAACGCGGGCCCCCTGGTGGGACACAAGGCCGCCAGCGGCACACCCGTCGCGCTGCTGTGGCGGCGCGGCGGCTACGAGTCCGTGCACCCCACGTCCGGGCGGCGCACCCGCGTCGACAAGTCCAACGCCGACGAGTTCGAGCCGCGCGGCGTGATGTTCTACCGGCCGCTGCCGGACCGGGCGTTGAGCCCCTGGCAGCTCGCCCGGTTCGCACTCCGCGGCAGCGGCGACGACCTGCGCAACCTCGGGCTCGCCTCCCTCGTGACCGTGCTCATCGGGGCGCTCGTGCCGATCGCGACCGGGCAGGTGCTCGGTGTGTTCGTGCCGAACGGCGAGAAGAGCCTGATCGTCCAGGTGTCCCTGGCCGTCATGATCAGCAGCATCGTCGCGGCGGCGTTCATGCTGCTGCAGAACCTCACCGTCCTGCGGATGGAGGGCCGGATGGAGAGCGCGCTCCAACCCGCCGTCTGGGACCGCCTGTTGAGGCTGCCCACGCGCTTCTTCGCCGCCCGCTCCACGGGCGAGCTGGCCAGCGCCGCGATGGGCGTCAGCGCGATCCGCCGGGTCCTTTCGGGCATCGGCCCGGTCGCGCTGCAGTCCACGACGATCGGCGCGATGAACGTCGTACTGCTCCTGCTCTTCAGCGTTCCGCTCGCCCTGGCCGCGATGGGGATGCTGGTGGTCATCGCGGCCGTGTTCCTCGCGCTCGGCCTGTGGGAACTGCGCTGGCAGCGACGCCTGGTGGAGCTCGCCAACAAGCTGAACAACCAGGCCTTCCAGACCCTGCGCGGACTGCCCAAGCTGCGCGTCGCCGGGGCGGAGAGCTTCGCGTACGCGGCGTGGGCGGGCGAGTTCGCCCGCAGCCGGGAGCTGCAGCAGAAGGCCGGCCGCATCAAGAACGTCACGACGGTCCTGAACTCGGTCTATCTCCCGCTCTGCACGCTCATCATGTTCATGCTGCTCGCGGGCCCGGCCAGCGGCACCCTCACCGCGGGCGAGTTCCTTACCTTCAGCACCTCGGTGACGATGCTCCTGACCTCCGTCACCCAGCTCACCGGCGCGCTCATCTCGGCTGCGGCCGTCCTGCCGATGTTCGAGCAGATCAAGCCCGTACTCGACGAGACACCCGAGGTGCGCACCGGCTCCACCCAACCCGGCGAGCTGCAGGGCGAGATCGAGGCGCGCGGCCTGTCCTTCCGCTACACCGACGACGGCCCGCTGGTCCTCGACGAGGTGTCCCTCTCCATCCGCCCCGGCGAGTTCGTGGCCGTCGTCGGCCCCAGCGGCTGCGGCAAGTCGACGCTCCTCCGCCTCCTCATCGGCTTCGACCAACCGGTCTCGGGCAGCGTCCTGTACGACGGCCAGGACCTCGCGGCCCTGGACCAGGCCGCGGTGCGCCGACAGTGCGGTGTGGTGCTGCAGAACGCGCAGCCGCTCACCGGCTCGATCCTCGACTGCATCTGCGGCGCCGAGTCGTTCACGCAGGAGGAGGCGTGGGAGGCGGCGGCGATGGCGGGGCTCGCGGAGGACATCAAGCGCATGCCGATGGGGCTGCACACGATGATCTCCGGCGGCGGGGCGATCTCCGGCGGCCAGCGGCAGCGTTTGATGATCGCCCAGGCGCTGATCCGCCGGCCTCGCGTCCTCTTCTTCGACGAGGCGACGAGCGCCCTGGACAACGAGACGCAGCGCACGGTCATGGACAGCACACGCACCCTGAACGCGACACGAGTCGTGATCGCGCACCGGCTGTCCACGGTGCTGGGCGCGGACCGGGTCATCGTCATGTCCGAGGGCCGGGTCGTCCAACAGGGGGCGCCTGCGGAGTTGTTGGCGGATACGGGTGGGCGGTTGCATGAGTTGGTGCGGCGCCAGATGCAGTAGCCCTGACCGGGGCTGTTCCCCCCCACCTGGCCCTTTCCTGAGCACCGGGATCGCCTCCGGGGCCCCGCCCCGTCCCCCGGTTCGGAGCTGCCGCCCCTGGGACCTCGCGCCTCCGGGGCTCCACCCCGTCCCCGGCGCGGGGCTGCCACCCCTGGAACCTCGCTTCGGCGCTTCGCCGCGTCCCCCGGTTCGGAGCTGCCACCTCGCCCACCGCCCGGGGCTGCCACCCCTGCAACCTCGCTTCGGCGCTCCGCCCCGCCCCGGTTCGGAGCTGCTGCCCCTGGGTTCTTTTCCCCACCCCGCCCCTTCCCGAAAGACCTGCGGTCAGCTCCGAGGCTCCGCCTCCCCGGCCACCGCTTCGGGGGTGCCACCCCGTTCCCTGCCCAGGGCTCCCACCCCTGGGACCTCACTTCGGCGCTCCGCCCAGCCCCCTCATGCCGTAACCCCCGACGGCGCACCTCCTCACCGGCCCTCGGTTCGGGACTGCCACCTCGCTCACTGCCCGGGGGCCCGGTCGCCTCCGGGCTCCGCCCCGGCTCCGTTCCTCCTCGGCCGCTGGAGGGGCCTTCCTTTTCCCCACCCCGCCCCTTCCCGAAAGACCTGCGGTCAGCTCCGAGGCTTTGCCTCCCCGGCCACCGCTTCGGAGGTGCCACCCCGCCCCTTCCGGCCCGCGGGCTTCGCCTCGGATCCCCGGTTGTTGTGCGGCTGCCGCGCCGTCGTGGCTGGTCGCGCAGTTCCCCGCGCCCCTGTAGGGCGCCGCCCACATTCAGCCCCTCCGGCGATTGAGGAGCGGGGGTCCGGGGGCTGGCCCCCGAAGCCGCTGCAAGCTTTCGGGAAGGGGCGGGTAGGGGATCCGGAACGGGGTCCGGGGCGGAGCCCCGTGGTCGGGTCCGGGACGGCAGCCGGGGGGCGGGTCCGGGGCGGAGCCCGGGGGGCGGGTCCGGGGCGGAGCCCCGTGGTCGGGTCCGGGACGGCAGCCGGGGGGCGGGTCCGGGGCGGAGCCCGGGGGGCGGGCCGGGGCGGGAGCCCGGGGGGCGGGTCCGGGGCGGAGCCCGGGGGGCGGGCCGGGGCGGGAGCCCCGTGGTGGGGTTCGAGGCGGGAGCCGTGGCGGGGATGACGGGCGCAGCTCGGGTGGGGGCCTGGGGCTGCGCCCCAGGGGGTCCCGGGGGTGCTGGGGCTACTGCCTTGTGAACGTGCCCAGTTTGTTGTGGTCGAGGCTTTCCACGCGGACCTTGTCCGCACGGCCCGAGGAGTCGACCGTGAACGTCACTCCGGACAGGCCGACCGCGTTCTCGCCCACCGTGCGGTAACTGAACGTGTCCCCGTCATAGTGCCGCAGCCTGAACTTCAGCTTCTTCGGCCCGAGTTGCATGACCAGCCCCTCCCCCTCCGCGCTCACCGTCATCGGCCCGTAGAAGTCGTTGGCGTACGTGCCGGTGTACGTGTCATCGGCCTTGGCGGGCGCCGCGTCCGCCGGGGGCTTCGCGTAGTTCGTCTCGGAGCGGTCGCCCGCCGCGGCCTGCTCCAGGAGCGGGCCGATGAACTTCAGCCAGTCGACGGTGGGCCCACCGGTCTGCACCGTGTCGAGGAACGTGCTGGCGATCGCCTCGGGCACGCCGACGGGCATGCCGTTGGTGAGGATCACGATGCCGAGGTTCTCCGAGGGCAGCATCGTGACGTTGGTGGCCGCGCCGAGCGCGAACGCCCCGGAGTGGCTGAGCTTGAGCCGCCCCTGGTCGTCGTAGCCGACGTTCCAGCCGAGCCCGTAGAACCCCGTCCTGCCCGCCGGGGCGTGCGGCGGTTCGGAGACGATGTGCGGCAGGTGCGTCTCGTCGAGCGCCTCCGCCTCGACGACCTGCTTGCCGTCGAACTTGCCGTTGCCGAGCTGGAGTCGGAGGAACTTCGTCATGTCCCGGACGGTGGAGCTGGCCCCGCCCGCCGGGCTCTGCGCCTCCGCGTCCCGCACGAACTCGGCCTTCCAGGCGTCGCCTTCCCGCACATGCCCGACGGCCTTGTTCTCGGCCTTCTCGTAGTCGCCGAACGAGGAGCTGGTGGAGTCCATGCCGAGCGGACCGTACAGCTTGTCGGCGGACAGCTTCTCCCAGCTGGTGTCGGAGGCCTGCGCGACGGCCTCGGCGGCGGCCGTGAGCCCGAAGTTGGTGTACGCGTAGCTGGCGCGGAACGGGGCCAGCGGCTCGTACCGCAGATGCTCCAGGATGTACGTGCGGTCGAAGCCGAGGTCCTCCAGGAGGTCGCCCGCGTGGTCGGGCAGGCCGCTGCGGTGCGAGAACAGGTCGGCGAGCGTGACGTGGTCGGTGACCCAGGGGTCCTTGAGGGCGAAGCGGGGGGTGTACTTGACGACCGGGTCGTCCCAGCCGACGGTCTCGTCCCCGACGGCCGCGGCGACCACCGTCGAGGCGACCGGCTTGGAGACGGAGGCGAGCTGGAAGACGGTGTCCGGGCTGATCTTGCTCTTCGTGCCCGCCTTCCGGGTGCCGAAGCCCTCCATGTACAGCACCTCGTCGTCGTGGACCACGCCGACGGCGACGCCCGGCACCCCGGTTCTGCGCATGGCGTCCTGGACGATCCCGTCGAGCTTGTCCACCGCCGTGTCGATCTTCTCGCGGGAGAGCTGCTGCGGCGGCTGGGCCGGCGGGACGGTCGGCAGCGGCGACGTCGGGGCGGCCGCCTTGGGGAGGACGGCGGCGGTGTCGGGGCCCGCGCAGCCGGCGCCGGCCAGCGCGACCGCGAGCCCCAGGGCCGCAGCGGAGCGAAGGCGCCGGGCCCGCCGGGCGGGCGCCTGGTCGAGGCGAGACATGCTTTCAGTGAAGGGGCTGGCTCCGGGGCCCGCCCCGCCCGGCGGGCCATTCGGGGGACACGCCCGGTGAGTCTCCTTGCGTCCGTACGCTTCCGTACGCTGAGGGCTCGTCGTAGAAGTTCGGAGCTCGTAGTTCATAGCTCGGAGTTCGTAGTTCGGGGGAAGCTCATGCCGCACAAAGTCCCGTGGGGAGTCGCCGGGGCGCTCCTGGCCGTAATCGGCGTCAGCGGGTGTGACAGCGAGGAGAAGGCCTCCCGCATCGTGAAGGACACCGACGACGAGGCGGTGGTCGAGCTGGGCGACGGACGCCAGGTCTCCCTGCGGTACCGGCAGGGCACGGGCCTGGTCGAGCGGCACCGGAGCACGGCCGACGCGCCCTGGTCCGAGCCGAGGACGCTGTACGCGACGAGGACCGAGCCCTGCACGGGCATCGACCTGAACGCACGCCACGGCACGGTCGCCGTGCGCGCCGACTTCGCGGCGTACTGCCGGGACGGCGAACCGCCCGCGGAGACCGTGGCGGCCGTCGGCGCCGGGGAGTTCGAGAAGTGGGACACCCACGTCTCCGAGGACTGGGACGGCTGGGACCGGGTCCGGATCGCGGGCGACGGGCGCTCCGCGACGTTCGCGACGAAGACGTGGAGCAGCGGCACAACGGTGAAGTGGCGCGCAGGCCGGGGCTTCGGCGCCGAGCACACCGCGTACAAGCGGCTCGGCGAGCGCTTCCTCGGGACCTGGCGGGCCACGGACGGCAGCCATCGGCTCACGTTCCGGCAGGCCGGGCCCGACCGTCCCGCCGGCCTGACGGTCGAGACGCTGAAGGGCACGGCCTGCACGGTCCGCATGGACGTGCAGAACATCTGGAAGGACACGGTCGAGCCCGACGAGGCCGAGCTCGTGCGCGGCCGGAAGACCGTCAACTGCCCGGCCCCCGAGTTCGATTCCAAGTACGTCCTGAAGGCGCCGGACGGGGAGATGCGGCTCCAGGAGCTGGTCGAGCCGCCGAAGACCCTCGCGACGTACCGGAAGGAGTGACCTCAGCCCACCGGGCCCGTCAATGAAGCGAGCTCAGCCCACCGGCCTCCGCTCCGGCTTCCACCCCGGCCGTGGCACGGCCGCCCGCAGCGCCCGCGTGTACGCCTCCTGCGGAGCGCTCAACAGGGCCCGGGTCGCGCCCCGTTCGACGACGCGGCCCCCGGACATCACCAGGGCGAAGTCGCTGATCTGGTGGACGACGGCCAGGTCGTGCGAGATGAACACGTAGGCGATGCCGCTGCGTTCGCGGATGTCGGCGAGCAGGTTGAGGATCTGCGCCTGGATGGAGACGTCGAGGGCGGCCACGGCCTCGTCGAGGACGAGGATCTGCGGCTCGACGGCGATCGCGCGGGCGATGGCGACGCGCTGCCGCTGCCCGCCGGAGAGCTGCCGCGGCAGCATCGACGCGTGCCGCTCGCTCAGGCCGACGGCCTCCAGCAACTCCAGGGCCCGCTTGCGGCGTTCGCCGGGTGTGAGTGAGAAGTGCAGGTCGAGGCTGGTCTCGATGACGGCGCCGATCCGCTGCAGCTTGTCGAGCGAGGAGTACGGGTCCTGGAAGACGATCTGCATCTCCCGGGCCCGGCGGCGGCGTTCGGCCGAGGAGACGCGTCCGGGCTTGCGCGGCCGGCCGCAGACGGTGACCGTTCCGCCGGTGGGGGTCTCCAGGCCGACCAGCATCCGCGCGAGCGTGGTCTTGCCCGAGCCCGACTCCCCCACGACGGCCAGGGACGCGCCGCGCTCCAGGGTCAGGGACACGTCGTCGACGGCGACCGCGGGCCCGAACTCCTTGCGCAGGCCCGCCGCTTCGATGACCGTGTCTGGGCCTGCGCTCTTCTTGAGACTGGTCATGCCGTGTCCCCCTGCAAGGTGAGTTCGCCGGCCCGTACGCAGGCGACGCGCGCCCCGGCCAGGTCCTGGACGGCGGGTCTGCGGTCCCGGCAGTGGGCCTCCGCGTGGGCGCAGCGCGGCTCGAAGGCGCAGCCGTCGCCGCTCTCGTACGCCGCGACGGGCCGGCCCGGGATCACCGGGAGGCGGTCGACGACGGTGTCGATGCTCGGGCGGGACAGCATGAGGCCCGAGGTGTACGGGTGGCGGGGTGTGGCCGTGAGGGCGGTGGACTCCTGGGTCTCCACGATCCGTCCGGCGTACATGACGGAGAGCCGGTCGCAGGTGGCGGCGGCGAGGGCCAGGTCGTGGGTGATGAGGAGCATCGCCATGCCGCGTTCGCGGCGCAACTCGTCGAGGATCGCCATGACTTCGGACTGGGTGGTGACGTCGAGGGCGGTGGTGGGCTCGTCGGCGAGGACCAGTTCGGGTTCGGCGGCGAGCACGGCGGCGATCATGACGCGTTGCAGCAGTCCGCCGGAGAGTTCGTGCGGGTACTGGCGCAGGCGGCGGGCCCCGTCCGGGATGCCGACGTCGGCGAGGAGCCGGGTCGCGCGGGCCTGGGCCTCGGTGGGCGTGTGGCCGAGGTGGGCGATCAGCGCCTCGGTGAGGAAGTCGCCGACGCTGCGCACCGGGTTGATGTGGGCGCGCGGGTCCTGGAAGACCATGGCGACGCGGCGGGCCCGCAGGGCGCGCAGTTCACGTCTGCTCATACCGGTCACCGAGTCGCCGTCGAAGACGATGTCGCCGGTGACGCGGGCGCCGGGCGGGGTCAGGCCGAGCAGCGTGCGGGCCGTCATGGACTTGCCCGAGCCGGACTCGCCGACCAGGCCGACGGCCTCGCCGCTGCCGATGGCCAGGTCGACCCCGTCGACGAGCGTGCGCCAGTCGCGCGCGGCGGGCACGGCCACGCCGAGGTTCCGTACGTCGAGGAGAGTCACCGCAGTTCACCTTCCTGTCGGCCGATGCGGTCGCCGAGGACGTTCACCGCGGCGACGACGAGTGCGATCAGGAGGCCGGCGCCGAGCGCTTCGAGGGGCTGGCCGCGGGTGGCGCTGTCGAGGCCGCTCTTGACCATCAACCCCCAGTCGGCGGTGGGCGGTTGGACGCCGAGCCCGAGGAAGGAGATCGCCGCCAGGTCGATGACGGCGAAGCCGAGCGCGGACACGGACTGGGCGATGATCAGCGGCCGCAGGTTGGGCAGCAGATGCCGTACGCAGATCCCCACGGCGGACCGGCCCTGGACCCAGGCCGCGGCGATGTACGGGAGTTGGCGTTCGCGCAGTGCGGCGCTGCGCACGACGCGGGCCACGTACGGGGTGTAGGCGATGGTCAGGCCGAGGACGACGCCGGGGACGCCGGGGCCGAGGACGGCCACGGCGACGAGGGCGAAGACGATGCCGGGGACGGCGAAGAGAACGTCGAGGAGGCGGGAGACGACCGCGTCGACCTTGCCGCCCGCCCAGGCCGCCGTGATGGCGAGGGTGGTGCCGATCGTGGTGGACAGGAAGATGATCAGGAGCGGTCCGCTGAGGGTGGTGCGGGCGCCCCACATCAGCCGGGACAGGACATCCCGGCCGAGGGCGTCCCCGCCGAGGAGGTGCTCGGGCGAGGCCCCGGCGAGGGCGTTGAACAGGTCGGGCCGGTCCGGGTCGTACGGGGCGAGGACCGGGGCGAGGAGGGTGGTCAGGGTGACCGCGGCGAGCAGGGCCGCCGCGACCACGCCGAGCGGGCCGAGCCTGCGCAGGGCGGGGGCCGTGCGCGGCAGCCGGAGCGTGCGGCGGGCCTTCAGGGCATCGGTTGCGGTCATCGGCTGAGCCTCGGGTCGAGGGCTTTGCAACACAGGTCGACGACCAGGTTGACGAGGACGAATGCGGTGACGAGGACGAGGACGACGGCCTGCACGACCGCGAAGTCCCGTTGCAGGATGGCCCGTACGAACAGGGAGCCGAGGCCGTCGAGGGCGAAGACGTTCTCCACCACGACCGATCCGGCGAGCAGCGAGGCCACGGTGAGTCCGGTGACCGTGACCACCGGGATGGAGGCGTTCCGCAGCACGTGCCGGCGGACGACGTGCCGTTCGGCCAGGCCGCGGCTGCGGGCCGTCTCGACGTGTTCGCGGCCCAGCTCCTCGCGTACGGAGGCGCGGGTGATGCGGGCGAGGAAGGCCGCGCTGCCGAGGCTGAGGGTGATCGCCGGGAGGGTGAGGTGGTGGAGCCTGCCGAGGAAGCCCTCTCCCGGTCCGAACACCGGGAACCAGCCGAGGCCGAGGGCGAGGACGATGACGAGGAGCACGCCGATGACGAAGGTCGGCACGGCCAGGGCGGCCGAGGCGAGGGCGCTGATCACCGCGTCCGCCCGGCCGGGCCGCAGCCCGGCCAGGGTGCCCGCCGCGACGCCCACCGCGACGATCACGACGGTGGCGTACGCGACGAGCAGCGCGGTGGTCGTGGAGCGCGCGCCGAGCAGGGCGGAGACGTCCTGCCGGTAGACGAGCGAGGTGCCGAAGTCGCCCTGCAGGGCGTCCCCGAGCCAGGCCAGGTAGCGGACCAGGAACGGGTCGTCGAGCCGGTACTGCTCGCGGATCGCGGCGATCTGCTCGGGGGTACCGCTGCGGTTGCCGAGCAGGAACGCCATCGGGCCGCCGGGCACGAGGTAGAGCAGGCCGTAGACGAGGAAGGAGGCGACGACGAGGACGACGGCCAGGCCGGCGAGGCGGCGCAGCAGGAACGTCATCGGGCGGCCCCAAGCCCGGAGGCCCACGGGTAGTACAGGTACGGGAAGGACGGGACGGCGCCGGTGACGCGGTCGTTCATGTAGAGGATGACCGGCAGGTTGTTGAGGGGCATCCAGGTGACGTCGCGGGTGACCTTGGACTGGATGCCGGTGACGAGCTTCGCGCGGGCGGCGGGGTCGGCCTCGGCGCGGGCTTTCTTGATGTCGGCGTCGACGGCGCGGTAGTCGCTGAAGTTGGTGCGGCCGCCCTTGAGGAAGACGGTGTAGACGTCGAGCGGGTCGGGGACGTTGCCGTACCAGGTGGAGAGGAAGGCGTCGACGCCCTTGCGGGCCTTGGGGTCGCTGTAGAGGTTGCCGTACTGCTCGACCGGGATGACCTTGATCTCGATGGGCAGGCCGAGGGCTTCGCCGGTGGCCTTGAGGAGGTTGGCGGTCTGCTCGTGGACGGCGGAGCTGCCCTGGATGCCGATGACGATCGGCTTGCTCGGCTTGCCCGCCTCGGCGAGGAGCTTCTCGGCCTGGGCCTGGTCGGGGGTCTCCGGCGGGAGTGCCTTGTGGGCCTTCTCGAAGATGTCGCGCTCGTAGCCCCAGAAGTCGCTGCCGGTGAGGGCGCGTTGGGGTGCCGCGGTGTCCTGGAAGACGACCTTGGAGATCGCCGCCCGGTCGAGCGCGAGGGACAGCGCCCGGCGCACCTTCGGGTCGGCGTACGGACCGGACTTGGCGGAGCCGAGCAGGGTCCAGAAGGTGAGGGAGCGGCCGAGGGTGACGGAGCCGGTGGTGGACTTCTTCAGCTGGCCGAGCCCGGCGGGCGGCAGATAGAAGAACTGCCCGTCGACCTCGCCGGAGCGCAGCGCGTTGACGGCGGTGGTCTCGTCGGCGATGAACCGCAGCTTGAGGGACTTGGACTTGGCCTTCAACTCCTTGTCCCAGTAGGAGTCGTTGCGGACGAGGGTCATCGAGTCGCCGGACTTCCAGTCCTTGAACTCGAACGGCCCGGTGCACATCACGCCGTCGGACGGGGTGCCGATGCCCTTGCCGGCCTTGTCGAGGAACTTCTCCTGGACGACGGCGCCCGCGGCGGTGGCCATGGCCTGGTTGAAGAGCACGTCCGGCTGCTTGAGTTTGACGGTGACCTGGTGATCGCCGGTGGCCTCGATGGACTTCACGGTGTGGAAGTAGTCGCCCCACCAGGTGCCGAGGGCGGGGTCGAGGTGGCGGCGCAGGCTGGCCTCGACGTCCTTCGCGGTGAGCGGGTCGCCGTTCCAGAACTTCACGTCCTTGCGGAGCGTGTAGACCCAGGTGGTGGGGTTCGGGTTCTCGGCCTTCTCGGCGAGCCCCGGCTTGATCTTGAAGTCGGGGGTGAGCCTGAGCAGGCTCTCGCACATGTTGGAAAGTGCCGTGTTCTCCGCGTAGTTGAAGGAGCGGATCGGGTCGAGCGTCTGCGGCTCGTACGGCAGGTTCCAGGTCACCTTGTCCAGGCCCTTGGCGGCCGCCGGGGTGCTGGTCTTCAGGTCGAGCTCGGCCGGGGCCTTGCCCTTCTCCTCCGTCTGCTGAGCGCCGGACGAGCAGGCGGCGAGGGCGAGGACGAGGCCGATCGCGGGGACGGTGCGGCGAACACGGATCATCTGGAGGCCCTTTCGGAGAGCTGTCCGAGGTCGACGAGCCGGCCGTCGCGGGCGACCACACGGCCGGCGCGCACGACGAGGCTCGGGAGGGGGCGGTCCACGACGGCCTGCACCGCGGACTCGGCGGGCAGCAGGACGAAGTCGGCGGGGTCGCCGATGTCCAAGCCGGACCGTTCGAGGCCGAGCAGCGCGGCCCCGCCGTGCGCCACCAGGTCGTAGCAGGCGGCCAGTTCGGCGTCCGTGCGGGCGTCGGTGCGGTACGCCAGGAGGTGGGCGCGGTTGATCATGTCGCCGTCGCCGAACGGGGTCCACGGGTCGCGGATGCCGTCGGAGCCCGCTGCGACGCGGGCGCCGCGCGCGGTGAGCGGGCCGAAGGGGACGACGGGGTCGGCGCCCAGGGCGCAGGTCACCGCCGCGACGCCGGCCTCGGCCAACTGCTCGCCGGCCTTGGCGAGTTCGACGCCTTCGAGTTCGCCGAGGCAGAAGGCGTGGCTGACGGTGACCCGGCCGGCCATGCCGAGCGCCGTGGTGCGGCGGGCGATCTCGGCGATCTGCGCGAGGCCGGAGGGGCCCCGGTCGTGCAGGTGCAGGTCGATGGGGACGCCGTGCCGCTCGGCGAGGCCGAACAGGACGTCGAGGTGGCCGTGCAGGTCGCCGTCGACGCCGACCGGGTCGAGGCCGCCGACGATGTCCGCGCCCTCGTCCAGGGCCTGTTCGATGAGCTCGGCGGTGCCGGGCGCGGTGAGCAGGCCGAGCTGCGGGAAGGCGACGATCTGCACGTCGAGCAGGTCGGCGCGCTTGTCGGCGGCGGCGCGTACGCCGTGCACGTTGGCCAGGCCGTAGACCGGCGCGACGTCGACGTGGGCGCGCATCGCCCGGGTGCCGCGGGTGACGGCGCGGTCCATGAGGGCGCCGGAGCGCTCCTCGACCGAGGCCGTCATGGTGGACCGGGCGGCCACCTCGCCGTCGATCAGGTCTCGTAGGGTGGCCGCGGGTTCGCGGCTGAGCCAGGGCTGTCCCCATGTGGTCTTGTCGGGGTGGATGTGGGCGTCGACCGGTGCGGGCAGCGCCAGATCGCCGCCGCCTTCGACGGTCACGCAGCCCTCGGGGAGGGCGGAAGGATCGACTGCGGCGATCCGTCCTTCGGACACCAGGAGGTCGTGAACTCCCGTGCCGGGCAGGCGGATTGCGGTGAACAAGACATGCGTCATGGGCGGAATGACTCCTTCATCGGCCCTCGTAGGAGAAGAACCGACGCTAGAGTTATCAGGTCCTCTGATGACCAGAGAAGGGGTTGGACACATGAAAAACAGAGGTGTGGTGTCATGAAAAACGTGGAGCGCGCCCCGTCCCTCGTCGACGGAGTGATCGCGGAGCTGCGGCAGGAGATCGCCCAGGGCGTCTGGCAGCTCGGCGACAAGATCCCCTCGGAGACCAGGCTCGCCGAGATGCTGCAGGTCAGCCGCCTGTCGGTGCGGGAGGCCGTCCGAGTCCTGGTGCACGCGGGCCTGTTGACGACCCGCCAGGGCCACGGCACGTTCGTGACCGCCACCGACGAGGCCCAGGTCGCGCTCCGCCGCCGCCTCGACGAGGCCGGGGCCACGGATGTCATGGACGTACGCCGCGGGCTCGACCTGGTCGCGGCCCGGCTCGCGGCGACGCGGCGCACCGACGAGGACCTGGAGCGGCTGCGCGAGGCCCTGGACCGCCGGGCCGCCGCGAGCGGCAAGGCCGACGTGGAGGCCTTCGCCGACGCCGACGTGGACTTCCATCTGCGGATCGCGGAGGCCGCCCACAACTCCGTGCTGCAGGACCTCTACCAGGGCATGAGCGACGCGCTGCGCGACAGCATCAAGGTCGACCAGTGCATGGAGCACACCATCGCCCGCAACGACACCTCGCACGAGGAGCTCTACGAGGCGGTCCGGCACGGCGACCCGACCACGGCCACGGCGGTCGTCCTCACCATCCTCGACCAGCAGGAACGGGACGACCGGGACTGAATCCCGGCCGCCCCCGCATTCCTGAAGGGCCCTAGCCCTCTTCCCCGAACGTGCGCAGCAGGTCCGCCGCGACGCTCACCGCGATCGTCGCGGGGTCCTTGCCCGCGATGTCGGGCAGGCCGATCGGCGTCTTGATGCGGTCGATCACCGCGTCCTCGTGGCCGCCCTCGGTCGAGAGGCGCTTGCGGAAGCGCGCCCACTTCGCGGCCGAGCCGATCAGGCCGACCGAACCGAGGTGGTCCGTACGCAGCGCCGCGTCGCACAGCGCGGCGTCCTCGGCGTGGTCATGGGTCATGATCAACACATGGGCGCCGTGCGGCAGTTGCTCCAGGACTTCCTCGGGCAGCAGCGGCGTGTGGTGGACGTACACCTGCGCCACCGCGTCCGCGAGCACCCCGAGCCGCTCGTCGGCCAGCATCGCGGCACGGCTGTCGATCAGGTGCAGGTCGAGATCCTGGCGTACGAGGATGCGCGCCAGCTCCAGACCGACGTGCCCGACGCCGAAGACCGCCACCGCCCGTACGACGTGCAGGGGTTCGAGGAGGACCTGGACGGTGCCGCCGCAGCACTGGACGCCGTGCTGGTTGGTCACCTTGTCGTTCAGGGCGAAGTCGATCAGCTCGGGCTCCGCCTTGCCCGCGTCGATCAGCTCGCGGGCCCGGTCGATGGCGACGGCCTCGACGTTGCCGCCGCCGATGGAGCCCCAGGTCCCGGTCCGGCCCACGACGAGCTTCGCGCCGGCCTCGCGCGGTGCGTGGCCGCGCACGGTCGCGACGGTCACGAGGACGCCGGGCTCCCGGCGTGCCCGCAGCCGCGCGACCGCGGCGACCCAGCTCATGTCAGGCACCGCTCAACGCTGCCGTGCTCGTGGGGAGTTCGCCTGCCCCTGGCTCCGCACCGGCCGCGCGGGCGGACTCGATCGCCCAGTACACCGCCTCCGGCGTCGCGGGCGAGGCCAGCTCGACGGCCACCCCGCTCGGCCCGAACGCGGCGGCGGCCTGACGCAGCGCCTCCCGTACCGAGAACGCCAGCATCAGCGGCGGCTCGCCCACCGCCTTGGAGCCGTAGACCGCGCCCTCCTCGCCCGCGTTCTGCAGCAGCGTGACGTGGAACTCCTCGGGCATCTCGGAGAAGCTCGGCAGCTTGTACGTGCTGGCCGCCTGCGTGAGGAGGCGACCCCGCTGCGGTCCGTCGCTCGCGTCCCAGCGCATGTCCTCCAGGGTCAGCCAGCCCGCGCCCTGCACGAAGCCGCCCTCGACCTGGCCGATGTCGATCATCGGGGAGAGGCTGTCGCCGACGTCGTGCACGATGTCCACCCGGCGCAGGCGGTACGCGCCGGTGAAGCCGTCCACCTCCACCTCGGCCACGGCCGCGCCATGGGCGAAGTACTTGAACGGGGTGCCGGTGAACGTGTTGGCGTCCCAGTGCAGCCCCTCGGTCCGGTAGAACCCGGCCGCCGACAGCTGCACCCGCTGGAAGTACGCCGTCCGCACCAGGTCGTCCCAGGCCAACTCCTTGTCGTTGCCGAGCGCACGGGCGACGCCCTCGACGATCCGTACGTCCGAGGCGTTGGCCCCCAGCTGCGAGGCGGCCACCTGCGAGAGCCGTTCGCGCAGCTGCTCACAGGCGTTCTTCACCGCCGCACCGTTCAGGTCCGCGCCCGAACTCGCCGCTGTGGCCGAGGTGTTGGGGACCTTGTCGGTACGGGTCGGGGCGAGGCGGACCTTGTGCAGCGGGATGCCGAGGGTGGTCGCGGCGACCTGCAGCATCTTGGTGTGCAGGCCCTGGCCCATCTCGGTGCCGCCGTGGTTGATGAGGACCGAGCCGTCCTTGTAGATCAGGACGAGGGCACCGCCCTGGTTGAAGGCGGTGAGGTTGAACGAGATGCCGAACTTGAGGCCGGTGACGGCGAGGGCCCGCTTGGTGTGCGGGTGCGCGGCGTTGAACGCGGCGATCTCCCTGCGCCGGTCGGCGACGCCCGCGTTCCGCTGCACCTCTTCCCAGACGGCGGCGATCCGCTCGGGGTGCGTCACGAGCTGCCCGTACGGCGTCGACTGGTCCTTGCCGTAGAAGTTGCGCTCCCGCAGCTCCGTCGGGTCGAGGCCGAGGAGCGGGGCGCAGCGGCCCATGATGTCCTCGATCACGAGCATGCCCTGGGGCCCGCCGAAGCCGCGGAAGGCCGTGTTGGAGACCTTGTTGGTCTTGGCGATGCGGCCGGTGATGCGGGCGTTGGGCAGCCAGTAGGTGTTGTCGATGTGGCAGAGGGCGCGGGCCGTGACCGGCTCGGAGAGGTCCAGGCTCCAGCCGCCGTCGGCGGTGAGGGTGGCGTCGAGGGCCTGGATGCGGCCCTCGGCGTCGAAGCCGATCTTCCAACTGGCGTGGAAACCATGGCGCTTGCCGGACATCGTGAGGTCCTGGGTGCGGTTGAGCCGCAGCCGCACGGGCCGTCCGGTGAGCTTCGCGCCGAGCGCGGCGACGGCGGCGAAGCCGTGCGGCTGCATCTCCTTGCCGCCGAAGCCGCCGCCCATCCGCAGGCACTGCACGGTCACCTCGTGGCTGTGCAGGCCGAGGACGTGCGCCACGATCTCCTGGGTCTCGGACGGGTGCTGGGTGCTGCTCTGCACGAACACCTGCCCCGACTCGTCGAGTTGGGCGAGCGCGGCGTGCGTCTCCAGGTAGAAGTGCTCCTGGTCGGAGAAGTGGAACTCGCCGCTGAACACATGCGCCGAGTCGGCGAACCCGGCGTCCACGTCGCCGGTCAGCATCACGGGCCGTGCGCCGTGGAAGCTGTCGGCGGCCATCGCGTCCTGCAGCGTGATCACGGAGGGCAGTTCGTCGAGCTCCACCTCGACGGCCTGCGCCCCGAGCCGGGCCGCCTCCAGGGTCTCGCCGAGCACCCAGGCGACGGCGTGGCCGTGGAACATGACCTCGTCGGGGAAGAGCGGCTCGTCGTGCTTCATCCCGGCGTCGTTCACGCCGGGCACGTCCGCACCGGTCAACACCCGTACGACACCGGGCACTTGAAGCGCGGGCGCGGTGCGCAGGGCGGTGATCCGGCCGTGCGCCTTCATGACCTGGACCGGGTGGGCGTGCAGCACGTCCTTGGTGCGCTGGACCAGGTCGTCGGTGTAGAGCGCGGCCCCGGTGACGTGCAGGTGGGCGCTCTCGTGCGGCAGGGAGAGCCCGACCACGGGGTTCTCGGGGCGCTCGGACAACTGGCTCATGACGACACCGCCTCGGTGGTTTGCGCGTGGGGCTCGGGGGTCTCCGCGTACAGCTTCAGCAGGCTCTGGCCGAGCATCGCGGAGCGGTAGAGGGAGCTGGCGCGATGGTCGTCCATCGGCGTGCCCTCGCCGCGCAGCACCCAGGCCGCGGCCTCGACGGTCCCGCTCGTCCACGGCCGGCCCTCCAGGGCCGCCTCCGTGGCGCGGGCGCGGATCGGCGTCGCGGCCACGCCGCCGAGGCCGATGCGCGCCTTGCGTACGACGCCGTCCCGGACGTCGAGGGCGAAGGCGACGGCCACGCTGGAGATGTCGTCGAAGAGCCGCTTGGCGATCTTGTGGAAGGCCGTGACCGGCGAGAGCGGCAGCGGCACGCGCACCGAGCGGATCAACTCGCCCTCGCGGCGCACGCTCTGCCGGTACCCGGTGAAGTAGTCGGCGAGCGGCACCTCCCGCTCCCCGTCGACCCCGGCGAGCACCACCGAGGCGTCCAGCGCGAGCAGCACGGGCGGGCTGTCCCCGATGGGCGAGCCGGTGCCCAGGTTGCCGCCCAGGGTCGCGCCGTTGCGGATCAGCCGGGACGCGAACTGCGGGAACAGCTCGGCCAGCAGCGGCACCTGCCCGTCCAGGCGGCGCTCGACCTCGGTGAGCGTGAGGGCGGCCCCGATCTCCACGTGGTCCGACTCGACGCGCAGCTCCCGGAGTTCGGGGAGGCGGTCGACGGCGACGACGCAACTCGCCCTGCGGGAGCGGATGTTGACCTCGACGCCCCAGTCGGTGGACCCGGCGACCACCACCGCGTCCGGCCGCTCGTGCAGCAGCCGCAGGGTCTCGGCGAGGGTGTCCTTGCGTACGAACGCGCTGTCGTCCTGGGCGTACTCGGTGGCGACGGGAGCGGGCGGGGCCTGCTCGCGGCGCTGGGCCAGGGGGTCCTCGGCGGTGGGCGCGCCGACGGCGAACGCGGCGTCGCGGATCGGGCGGTAGCCGGTGCAGCGGCACAGGTTGCCGCTCAGGGCGTGCAGGTCGAAGCCGTTCGGGCCGTGCTCCGGGTCGGTGCCGTTCGGGCCGTGCTCGGGGTCTTCATGCCCGCCCGGTTCCGCCCCGTCGTGCGTCGGACACCGGTCGGGCCGGTAGTACTCGGCGGCCATGCTGCACACGAACCCCGGTGTGCAGTAACCGCATTGGGAGCCGCCGCGTACGGCCATCTCCTCCTGCACGGGGTGCAGCGCGGGCGGCGTCCCGGCTTCGCCGGGGGTGGCGAGGCCCTCGGAGGTGATGACCTCCTGGCCGTCGAGGGACGCGGCCGGGACCAGGCAGGCGTTGACCGCGACCCAGTCGGTGGGCTTGTCGACGCCGGGCCGGGCGACGAGGACCGAACAGGCCCCGCACTCCCCCTCGGCGCACCCTTCCTTGGTGCCGGTGAGGCCCCGCTCGCGCAGGAAGTCCAGGACGGTGGTGTGGGGCGCGGCCGGTGCGAGCGGCGCCTCCTGGCCGTTGACGGTGATCCGTGCCCCCGTCACGAGAGGGCCTCGTCACGGAGCGTGATCGGTCGATGCATCATGTTCGCCAAGGTCGGGCAGCTTTCTGTGGTCGGCGCACCGCGCGCGAGGGCAGCGGGCGCAGCACGGCACACGTCGGCGGGACGCCGGAAGGTGCCGGACGGAAACCGGAAGGAAAGGGTGGGAGGAAACCCGGAAAGCGCCGCGGACGGGCGGCGGACGGGCCGATCAGGTCGGCGCGGTCAGCAGCCGTGCGCGATCCGACCCGGAACCCAGACCGTGCGCTGGGCGAGGCGACCGAGATCAGAGCAGGTGTTCATCCGCTGGTCGCCCCCTTCTTCGTAGTCCTGGATCGACGGCTACGGCAAGCTAATCGGCCGACCTCGCAGCGGTCAAGGGGTCACTTCCCGGCGCAGGGGACGGGTCCGCTTGACCTTGACACCGTGTCAAGCCCTTCACTCCTGGTCCAGGAGGTGGTCCCGATGACCATGGAGACCCTGGGCCAGGATTCGGCGGCTGTACTGGAAAGCCTGGCGGACGGCCGTTCGTCGGTGCGGCTGCGGGCCGCGATGGAGGTCGGCTCGGCGCCCGACCCGAGGTTCGTCGAGCCGCTCGTCGAACGCTGCGCGGTCGAGCCGGAGTTCTTCGTACGCGACATGCTGACCTGGGCGCTCACCCGGCACCCGGTGTCCGTGACGCTCCCTGCGCTGCTCCGCGAGGTCCGCTCGGAGCGTGCGCAGGCCCGGAGCCAGGCGCTGCACACCCTGTCCAAGGTCGGGGACCGGTCGGCGTGGCCGGCGATCACCCCGGCGCTCCTGGCCGACCCCGACGAGGAGGTGGCGCGGAGCGCCTGGCGGGCCGCGGTGCTGCTCGTACCGGAGGGCGCGGAGTCCGGCCTCGCGGCGGAGCTCGCGGCGCAGCTCGGGCGCGGCGACCGGGAGACGCGGCTGAGCCTCAGCAGGGCGCTGCTCGCGCTCGGCGAGCTGATCGTGCCGGCGCTGCGCACGGCGGCGGCGACCGCCGACCCGCGGGTGCGCACGCACGCACTCGCCACGGAGCGGCTCCTGCACGACCCGGAAGCGGGCTTCGAGTTCGCGATCGAGGAGGCGAAGCGCGTCGTGGCTCTTGGCGGGTCGGGCGAAAATCCAGACCCTCCGGCGTTTGAGATGGGGGTCCCCCCTGCTCGAGCGCAGCCGAGAGCTTGGGGGAGGGGGTCCGGGGGCGGAGCCCCCGAAGCTGCTGCAAGCTTTCGGGAAGGGGCGGGGAGGGGATCTTCCCCGGGCCGGAGGCTGGGGCGCGGGCCCGCGGTGATCGGGGACACCCCGTAGGTTCAAGGCGGGGTCGGCGGCGCAGGAAGGGCGGCAGGGCGTGTTGATCGGTGAGGTGGCGCGGCGGTCCGGGGTGAGCGCCCGCATGCTCAGGCACTACGAGTCGCTCGGCCTGGTGCGGCCCACGGGGCGTACGAGCTCCGGCTACCGGGAGTACGCGGCCGCCGACATCCGGCGGATCTTCCACGTGGAGAGCCTGCGCTCGCTCGGGATGTCGCTGCGCGAGATCGGGCGGGCCCTCGACGATCCCGGCTTCGCGCCCTCGGCACTCGTCGAGGACCTGATCCGGCAGACGCGCGAACGCATCGCCGCCGAGCGCGAGTTGCTCACCCGGCTGCGCCGGATCGACGCCGCGGAGCCCGCCGCCTGGGACGACGTGCTGCAGGTGGTGGCGCTCCTTCAGGCGCTCGGCTCGCAGAGCACCGCGGCCCGGCAGCGTGCGGCGCTCTCCTCCGGCGACGAGGTGCCCGCGCCGGTGGAGGCCCTGGTCGAGGCGGCCCTGGGCGAGGCCGACCCGAACGTGGCCGGGGCACTGCGCTGGGCCCTCGCGCGGGCGGGCGACAGCAGCAGTGAGAGCGGCGGCAGCAACAGCGGTGCGAGCGCGGCCGCGCTGCTCGCCGAGGGCCTCGCCTCGCCCCGCCCCGAGGTACGGGAGCGTGCCGTCCGGTCGCTCGCCGAGCTGCCCGGCGACGAGGCGACGGCGCGGCTGCGGGACGCCTTCGGCGACGCGGACGACGTGGTCCGCGGGCAGGCGGCGCTGGCGCTCGGCGCACGCGGGGCGGCCGAGGTGGTCCCGACGCTCGTCGACATGGTCGTGGCGGGCCGGAACGACACAGACGCGGCGGATGTGCTGAGCGCGCTCGCACACGACACGGCAACGGCGGAGCGGATCGCGACCGGCCTGGTCGACCGCCTCGCCCACGCCTCCACCGCCGCCCCGGCACGCGGCCGGCTGACCCAGGCCCTGGCCGACATCCCGGGCGCCACGGCGACGCGCGCCCTCACGGAGCTGTCCCAGGACGCGGACCGCGCGGTGGCCCTGACGGCGACGTACCTGTTGCAGCTGCGCGCCACCGCTTGAACCGACACGACCGGACCACCGGCCTGCTCCAGCGCGGAGGTCCCCTAAGGACGCCGATCCTCAAGCGGCCCGATCGACGCCAGGAACTCCCCCCAGGTGTCGGCGAGTCGCTCGCGGACCACGGGGAGGACCGCACCCGAATCGTCCTCTTCCAGTTCGCCGCTCTGGTACCAGACGGAACCGCGATCCGTGCCGGTCACGGCCAGCAGGAACAGACCGCCGCCTCCGTCTGCGCCCACGGGAATGCTGCCGTCGGGAATCACATCCCCCGATGAGTCCAGAAAGCGCCAGAGGCTGGCCCAGCCGGGGACCTCGCCGACTCCGAAGATGACCTCGATGCCGACGTGGTTGTAGCCACCGGGCGCGCCGCCGTCCTGAGTGCCCAAGTAGGCGCGGTAAGCATCAGGGAGCTTGGCGCCGATGCGCTGCTCCAGCTCGGTCAGGCGGCTCGGCGGAGCCGCGGGGAAGGTCTCTTCACAGCTCATGGGGGGTCCGAGTTCGGCTGCCGCGACATTGTCTTGTTCAGCCTACTTCTGCCCCACGCCCCTTCCCATCTGCCGTACCGGCGAGTAGAACCACGGGTAACACCCGTTCCCTCTGGGCCAGTTGACCACCTGGAGACCCACTTGCTGCGCAGAACCCTCGTCGCCCTGCTGACCGCCGCGCTCCTGCCGGTCTCGGCCGCCCACGCCGACGACTCCACGAGCACCACAGGCACAGGCACAGCCTCGGCCTCCGCCATCCCCGCCCTCACCGACGAGCGCGGCCGTACGCTGACGCTGCGCGGCTGGAACGTCGAGGACAAGGCGAACCGGGGCGAGGCCGCGCTCTCCGCGATCGAGGAGAAGCACTTCCGCGACATGCGGGCCAAGGGCTTCAACTTCGCCCGTCTGCTTGTCTTCTGGGACGACCTGGAGCCGCGGCAGGGCGAGTACAGCGAGGACTATCTGCGGAAGATCGAGCGCATCCTCGACTGGGCCGAGCGGTACGACGTACGCGTGCTCATCGACGCGCACCAGGACGTGTTCGGGCCGGCCTTCGGCCACCGCGGCGTTCCCGAGTGGGCCACGAGGACGGACGGCCTGCCTTTCGAGCCGAACCCGGACGACTGGTTCTCCGAGTACTTCCAGCCCGCCGTGCAGCGCGCGTTCACGCACCTCTACGAGGACGAGGATCTGCGGCGCGCGCAGGCCCGCATGTGGCGCGTGCTCGCCGACCGCTTCGCCGACCATCCGGCCGTGTTCGGCTACGACCTGATCAACGAGCCGATGGGCGAGCTCCGCGCGGGGGAGGAGCTGCCGGACGCGGCCCGCCGCATCGAGCGCGAGCACCTGACGCCGATGTACAACCGCCTTGCCGACGCGGTCCGTTCGGTCGACGACGACAACTGGGTCTTCGTCGAGCCGACCCCGATCGTCGGCGAGGGCGTCCCGACGGGCCTCGGCCGCATCGACGACGAGAAGGTGGTGTACGCCCCGCACTTCTACAACACCGCGATGGAGAGCGGCGCGGACTACGACCCGTCGGCGGGCTGGATCGAGGCCTACGAGGCGGCCGTCACGCAGTACCCGAGCCGGTACGAAGTGCCGGTCCTGGTGGGCGAGTGGGGCCCGCTCAACAACAACCTGCCGAACATGAACCGCTTCTACCGCGACGCCATGGCCTCCCTCGGCCGCTACAGCTCCGGCTTCGCGGGCTACGTGTGGTGCTACGGCGGCGGCTACTGCGCGGTCGACGAGAAGGGCGCGTTCCGTACGAACAAGGAGCTCACCGCCGAGCCGTACGCGGAGGCCGTCGCGGGCACGGTCAGGTCCTCCGCGTACGACCCGGCCGGCGGCGTCTACCGGTTGGCGTACGACGCGGCCACCCGCCCCGGCCCGCGCGTCACCGAGGTGTCGCTGCCCGCCGAGGACTGGCGGGTCAAGGCCCGCGGCGGGGCCACAGTGGTCCAACGCGGGGACAGAGCCTGGGTGTTGGCGGCGCCGGGCGCGCACGTGACGGTGACGGCCGAGCGCCCACCGGCCTGACACTCCCCGGACGCTCCACCGAACTGGTCGGCGGGGCCCGCGGGGTTGTGCGCCCGTACGCCGGGGGCTACGTTCGGCCGTTCCGGTCAGCCGACCGGCTTTTCGGGAGGGGCGAGCGATGCACGAGGTCGACGTCGTCGTGGTGGGCGCGGGTCTGGCCGGCCTGAGCGCCGCCCGCCGACTGGTCGCGGCGGGCCGGACCGTGACCGTCCTGGAGGCCCGCGACCGGGTCGCGGGCCGCACGCACGGCGGCTTCCTCGGCAACGGGACGCCCGTCGAGCTGGGCGGCCAGTGGGTCGGCCCCACACAGGACGCGGTGCTCGGGCTCATCGACGAGCTGGGCCTGGAGACCTTCCCCAGCTTCGACGAGGGCCAGTACCTCACCGTCCTCGACGGGAAGGTGATCCCGTACACCGACGAGAGCTACGGCCTTCCGCCCCGCTCGGCGGCCGAAGTCGCCCGCCTCTGGACGGAGTTGGAGACCCGGGCCGCCACGGTCGCCGTCGAGGCGCCCTGGGAGACCGAGGGCGCCGAGGGCCTGGACCGCGGGACGCTCGACAGCTGGCTGGTCGAGCACACCGAGGACGACGTCGCGCGCCGCTTCTTCCGCCGCATCGTCCCCTCCCTGTTCTCCGCCGAGACCCCCGAACTCTCCCTCCTGCACTTCCTGTTCTACGTGAAGTCCGGCACGAGCCTCACCGCCCTGATGACCACCACGGGCGGCGCGCAGGAGTCCCGGGTGGTCGGCGGCACACACCGGATCGCCGAGCGGATGGCCGCGGAACTCGGCGACCGGGTCCGCCTGAACGCCGTGGTCCGCACCGTCCGGCAGGACGAGTCGGGCGTCGTCGTCGAGTACGAGAGCGACAGCGTCACGGCCCGGCGCGCGGTCACGGCCCGGCACGCGGTGGTCGCCGTGCCGCAGACCCTGGCCGGCCGCATCCGCTACGTACCGCCGCTGCCCGCCCTGCGGGACGGGCTCACGCAGCAGATGCCGGCCGGTTCGGTGATCAAGTTCCAGATCGGCTACGACACCCCGTTCTGGCGCGAGGAAGGGCTGAACGGCCTGGTCCTCAGCCTCGACCCGGGCGACGCGTTCGACGTCGTGCTCGACAACTCCCCGCAGGACGCCTCGTGCGGCGTCCTCGTCGGCTTCTTCGAGGGCGCGCACGCGCGCAGAGCCGGACTGCTGAGCGCCGAGGAGCGGCGCCAGCTCGTCCTGTCGTCGCTCGTGAAGTACTTCGGGCCGAAGGCCGCGCACCCCTTCGACGTCGTCGAACTGGACTGGTCCGCCGAGGAGTTCACCCGCGGCTGCTACGGCGGCCGGCTCGCCGCCGGGGCCTGGACGCAGTACGGCGCCGCGCTCTCCGCCCCGGTCGGCCGCATCCACTGGGCGGGCGCCGAGACCGCCGCGATCTGGAACGGCTACATGGACGGCGCGGTCCGCTCGGGCCACCGCGCGGCGACGGAGATCCTCGACAAGCCCGCTTGACCGGCGGGCCCTCCCGCTCAGATCCGTCCCTCTCAGAGCCCGCCCTCTCAGAGTCCGCCCGCTCAGAGTCCGCCCGCCACGCGCACCACCGCTCCGGTCGCGTACGAGGCGTCCTCGGACAGGAGCCAGGCGACGGCGCCGGTCACCTCCTCGGGCCGGCCGGCGCGGCCCATCGGGATGTTCGCGGCGACCTTGGCGGGGCGCTGCGGATCCTCGTGGAAGTCGGTCCAAACGGTGCCCGGCGCAACACAGTTGACGCGGATGCCGTCCTGTGCGACCTCCTTGGCGAGGCCCACGGTCAGCGCGTCGACGGCCGCCTTCGCCGCGGCGTAGTGCACGTACTGGCCGGGCCCGCCGAGCGTCGCGGCGGCCGAGGAGATGTTGACGATCGCGCCGCTCCCCCGCGCCGACATGTCCCGTACGGCGCGGCGCGCGCAGAGGAGGTAGCCGAGCACGTTGACGTCGAGAGCACGGCGCATGCCCTCCGCGTCGGCCTCGGCCAGAGGGCCGTTGGGTCCGCTGACGCCCGCGTTGTTGACCAGGCCGGTGACGGGCCCCAACTGGCTTGCGATGTCGAAGAGTTGGTCGACATCGGCCTCGTCTGCGGTGTCGACGCGCACGGCCAGACAGCGGCGGCCGTGCGCGGTCACGGCCTCGGCGACCTGCTGCGCGGCCGCGGCGTCGGAGCGGTAGCCGACGACGACGTCATGCCCCTCCTCGGCCAGGCGCACGCAGATCGCGGCGCCGATGCCGCGACTGCCGCCGGTGACGACGGTGATGGGCTGCTGCAGCTGCACGACAAGACCTCCAGCTATTTGATCGATCATCGATCAAAGCATCACGAGGAGCCCCGCTTCAAGGCCCCCGTACGCTGAGGCGGTGGAGTCGACGATCGGCATCGAGCACCCGGAGCACCGCGCCCGCGCCGTCGGCGAACGCCTGCAGGTCCTCAGGGACTACCCGACCTCCCCCGGCTGCACCTCGCCGTACGCGCCCGTGTGGATCGACGAGATGGTCCGCCGGAAGAAGGACAGCGTGTAGTCAGGCCCCCGGCCTGTTCGCCCGTCAGCCGCCGCTCAGCACTTCCCGCACCGAGTCCGCCGCTACCGCACCCTGCCGGTGGCCCGCGCGAGCCGCGTCCGCCCTGCGGTGGTCGGCGGTCATGTCCCGGCCCATGGCGCGGCGAGCGGCCGCGTCCGGGACGACGAGTGTGACGGAAGCGCCCGAGGCGGCCAGCTCGCCGGCCTGCCGCCGCGCGCTCGGGTGCGGGGCCGACGGCGGACGGGACGGGCGAGACGGCCAGGACGCGGCGGCACCCGCGGGCCAGAGCGAAGGGCGTGGTCGACCGGCTCGCGCCGTCGATCCAGCGGCGGCCCAGAGCCGTGATCGGCGGCCAGACCACCGGTACCGCGCAGCTCGCGGCGACCGCCCGCGCGAGCGGGACCCCCGAGTCCCGGTCGAAGCGCGCGAGCCCACCGCTCTCGGCGTCCACGACGGCCACCCGCAGCGCCGTCCGCTCGGGCCAGTCCTCCGCCTCGCGCAGGATCGGCCGCAGCACGTCGAGGACCTGCTCTTCGGGGACGGTTCGGGCCGCGAGCGCGGCGCGCCCCAGACGTCGCACGGAACGCTCGGGGTCCCTCGACCCCAGCGCCGCCCACAGGAAGCGGAGCGTCTGCGTGGCGGTGACGCCCAGCTCGATCCGGTCGGCGCCGGCGAGTTGGCGCTCGTACAGGGACTGCGGCGTCTCGCCCGTCGCCAGGCGCGCGCCGAAGATCGCGCCCGCGGATGCGCCGATGACCGCGCCGGCCGCCCCGAGGTCGACGCCCCCGTCCGCGAGGCCCGCGAGCACCCCGGTCAGCCAGGCCCCACCGACCGGCCCTCCGCCGCCCAGCACGAGCGCGGTCCCCGCCGTCCCCGCCCCATCCAGCCCCGCTCCTGCCATCCCCGTCTCCTTCGCCGCCGGCCCCCATAAGTGGGGAGCCCTCCCCGTTTCCCCGTCGACGATAGCAGCCCTCCGAAAAGGCCCGTGGCTCCGCTCCCGGTCTTCCGCCGGTACTGTTTCCGGGGGCCGAATCGCGTTCCGTCGACTCGCTCAAGGCCCCGTTCTGCCGACCAACTCCTGCCGGGCCTTCCTCGGTACGTACGCCTGCGGAAGGCTCTTCATGGCTCAGACCGAACAGACCGTCTCCTCCCCCGCCTCCTCCTCCGTCTCCTCCTCCGGGGGATTTGCCGGGCTCGGGCTGCCCGCCCCCGTGCTCCGCGCCCTCGACGAGCGCGGGGTGCGCGAGCCGTTCCCCATTCAGGCGGCCACCGTGCCGGACGCGCTCGCCGGCCGGGACGCGCTCGGGCGCGGGCGCACCGGCTCGGGCAAGACGCTCGCCTTCGGCCTGCCGCTGCTCGCGCGGACGGCCGGGCGGCGGGCCGAGCCGAAGCAGCCGCTGGCGCTGATCCTCGCGCCCACGCGCGAGCTGGCGCAGCAGGTCACCGAGGCGCTCACCCCGTACGCCGACGCGCTGCGGCTGCGGATCGCCACCGTCGTCGGGGGCCTGTCGATCGGCCGGCAGATCGCCGCGCTGCGGGACGGGGCCGAGGTCGTCGTCGCCACCCCGGGCCGGCTGCACGATCTCGTCGAGCGCAAGGCCGTCCGTCTGAGCCGGGTGCGGATCACCGTGCTCGACGAGGCGGACCAGATGTGCGACCTGGGCTTTCTGCCGCAGGTCACGGAGGCGCTCGACCTGGTGGCGGCCGACGGTCAGCGGATGCTGTTCTCGGCGACCCTGGACCGGGACGTCCAGCAGCTGGTGCAGGGCTATCTGCACGAGCCGGCCGAGCACTCCGTCGACCCGTCGGCGGGTGCGGTCACGTCGATGGAGCACCACGTGCTCGTCGTGCACGGCCCCGACCGGTACGCCGTCACCACGGAGATCGCCGCCCGCGACGGCCGTGTGCTGCTGTTCCTCGACACGAAGCACTCGGTCGACCTGCTCACCAAGCATCTGCGGGCGCACGGGGTGCACGCGGCGGCGCTGCACAGCGGGAAGTCACAGCCGCAGCGCTCCAAGACCCTCGCGCAGTTCAAGAACGGCGAGGTCACCGCGCTCGTGGCGACCAACGTCGCGGCCCGCGGCCTGCACGTCGACGAACTCGACCTGGTCGTCAACGTGGACCCGCCCACCGACGCCAAGGACTATCTGCACCGGGCGGGCCGGACGGCCCGCGCCGGCGAGTCGGGCCGCGTCGTCACGCTCGTACTGTCGGGCGGGCGGCGGGAGTTGGGCCTCGTGACGGCCGAGGCGGGCGTCGAGCCGAAGGTGACCAAGGTCCGCTCGGGCGACGCCGAGCTGAGCCGGATCACCGGTGCGAAGGCCCCGTCCGGCACTCCGCTCGACGGCTCGGCGACGCCCCGGCCCAAGAACACCAACCAGCCGTTCCGCGGCCTCGGCTCCACCAAGAGCGGCAGCGGCACCCAAGGAGGCGGCGGAGGCGGCAGGTCGTCCCGGAAGTCGGCCGAGGCCCGCAAGCTCGCCGAGGCGCGCAAGGCCGCACGGGTGCGCCGCGGCCGCTGAGCGGCGCCACCCCATACGTACGGCGGGAGCTCACCGCGAGCTGATCCGCAGCTGCACCTCCCGCTCCTGGTCGCCCGAGACCGTGCCCTCGTCGTGGAAGCTGAAGGCCTCTTCGAGTGCCGTGTGGACGGCCGCGACGTCCTGCGGCGTGCCCTGCAGCGTGACCTCGACCGGGCCCTGCACGCCGACGGGCGGCCGCGGCTCGGCGGGCGGCGCGGCGGGACGCGTCGTGTCGAGGGTCGCCGACCAGACGGTGGGCGTGTGCGGATGTGTGTCGGCTCGCACCGGGCCGCACTCCTCGTACGGGAAGAGGCTGCTCAGGTAGTCGAGGACGGCGTGGGCCTCATCGGCGCTGCAGTCGCTCAGCGTCACGGTGACGCAGCGGCTGCTCACCGCCGTGGCCGCGTCCGGTGCCTTGCTCTTGGTGCTCTGGTCGTTCATGGGCTGCGTCCTTCGTGGGGCTGCGTCCTTCGCAGAGGTACGGTCTCGCCGGCTTCGCAGGGGCGCGGGCTCGCCGGGTGGGCCGCGGTCTCACGCTGCGGCCCCGCCACCACCCAGCGAACCACCACAGCCGCTCGGGCGCGCCCTGGACGCGGCCCGTCTCACGCCTGGCAGAGGCAGAACGGGTGCCCCGCCGGGTCCGCGTACACCCGGAAGCCGCGCTGCCCGTCCTGGTCGTCCAGGTCGAGCGGGACCGCGCCGAGGGACAGGGCCTGGGTCTCGGCGGCGCCCATGTCCCGGACGTGGAAGTCCAGGTGCAGCTGCTGCGAGTTCTCGTCGGCGCGCGGCCACTGCGGCGGGCGGTGGCCGGGGGCGCGCTGGAAGGCGATGCGGTGACCGCCGGGCGCGTACAGGTCGTACCAGTCGTCGTCGTACTTCTTCACCTCGCCTCCGAGCAGCCCGTGGTAGAAGCCCGAGAGGGCGACCGGGTCGGGGCAGTCCACGGCGACCAGGCAGTACTCGACGGCGCGCATGCTCGTCCTCCTCCTCGGCGTCCGGGGCACCCCTGGGGTACCGGCCGCGGTGACGCGTACGACCGGTGCGGGGCCCTCGCGGACCGGGTGCCCCGCTTCCGGGCGGCGACACGGAGACCAGGGCACGAGGACGGCTCACGGGACGGGACTGGGAGCGGCGCTGCGGGGAACCCGGCTGCGGCGGGCCCCGCGGCCCGGGGGCGCCCCCCCCCCCCCGCCCGCCGCCGGCGGGGGGGGGGGGGGGGC
>NZ_JASCIQ010000080.1 GCF_029968035.1 Streptomyces cavernicola
GTTCTGGATCGACCGCTCCGACCGCTCCGACCCCGGGCGGCCGCTGCTGCGATTCGGCACCGGCGCCGGCATCACCTGGGGCTCCGACCCCGAGCGGGAATGGGACGAGACCGAGCTCAAGGCATCCCGGCTGCTCGCCCTGGCGTCGGCGGTTCCCGGTGCGTCGAAAAATCCGTCTCCGGCGGCCCCGGCAGCTTCTTGACATCGTCTCGGACCCACCCGCAGACTCGTTGCGTCAAATGAAGCGTGTTTCTTTATGTGCAACAAGGAGTCGTTGATGATTCCCGCACGTCGTCTCGCCGAGCCGCAGCAGAATCCGTCCGCAGGGAGCGCAGTATGAACACCGTGGCCGTGATCGGAGGCTCGCTCGCGGGCCTCTCCGCCGCCCGCTCGCTGCGGGGGCAGGGGTACGAAGGCCGACTGGTCGTCGTAGGCGAGGAGATCCACCGCCCGTACGACAGGCCGCCGTTGTCGAAGGAGTTCCTGAAGGGCACGCTGCCCGAGGAGGACCTCTACCTCGAAGCGGAGGACGACGAGCTCGACGCCGAGTGGCTCCTCGGCACCAAGGCCACCGGCCTCGACCTCCGGGACCGCTCGATCCGGCTCAGCGACGGCCGCGACCTCGCCGTCGACGGCGTGGTGGTCGCCACCGGCGCCGCAGCCCGGCACCTGCCCGGCGGCTGGGGCATGACCGGCGTGCACGTCGTGCGCACCCTCGACGACGCCCGCGCCCTGCAGGACGACCTGGCGCGCGGCGGCCGACTCGTGGTCGTCGGCGGCGGCTTCGTAGGAGCCGAAGTGGCGTCCACCGCGCGGGAGTTGGGCCTCGACGTGACCTTCGTCGTGTCCGGCCCCGCGCCCCTTTCCGGCGCCCTCGGCCCCGCCATGGCCGCGACCCTCGCGCCGCTCCACGCGGACCACGGCGTGCGGGTGCTGAGCGGCACCGGCGTGCAGGGCGTGACGGGGACGCCCGCATCGGTGGGCGTGCCCGCGCGGGTGCAGGCGGTCCAGCTGGCGGACGGCCGCAGCATCCCGGCGGACATCGTGGTCGTCGGCATCGGCGCCTCGCCGCACACCGACTGGCTCCTCGGCTCCGGCGTCGAGCTGGACGACGGGGTGCGCTGCTGGTCCGACGGCACGACGAACATCCCGGAGGTCGTCGCGGTCGGCGACTGCGCGGCCTGGTACGAGCCGGCCCTCGGCCGGCACCGCCGGGTCGAGCACTGGACCGGCGCCAACGAGCGGCCCGCCACGGCCGTAGCGGCGCTCCTGTCCGGTGGCACCGCTCAACTTCCGCCGCCGAAGCCGCCGTACTTCTGGTCCGAGCAGTACGGCGTGCGCATCCAGTTCGCCGGGCACGCGGCGCGGGCCGACAGCGTCACCATCGAGGACGGCAGCGAGGAGGACCGCAGCTTCGTCGCGGTCTACCGGAGCGCCGGGCAGCCCGTCGCCGTGCTCGGCGTGAACCGGGCCAAGCTGTTCACCCGCTGGCGCAAGCAGCTCGCCGCGGCGGCGGTCGGAGTCGGCACCGCATGAGCACCGCCACACCTCTGGTCCAGGGAGCCCCCGCGCTGTCGCCGCGGGGGCTCCCTGCCCCTGCCCGGACCCTGGTCATGGGCGTCGTGAACGTCACCCCCGACTCGTTCTCGGACGGCGGCCGGTGGTGCGAACCGTGGGAGGCGGTCGCCCACGGCCTCGCCCTCGTCGGCCAGGGCGCGGACATCCTGGACGTGGGCGGCGAGTCGACCCGCCCCGGCGCCGCGCGCCCCTCGGTCGAGGAGGAGCTGCGGCGCGTGGTGCCGGTCGTACGCGAACTCGCCGCCGCCGGCGTGCCGGTGAGCGTCGACACCATGCGGGCCGAAGTGGCCGCCGCGGCGATCGAGGCGGGGGCGGGTCTGGTCAACGACGTCTCCGGCGGCCTCGCCGACCCGGAGATGCTGCCCCTGGTCGCCCGCGCCGGAACGCCGTACGTCCTCATGCACTGGCGCGGGCACTCCGCGGGCATGCAGGCGAACGCGGTGTACGACGACGTGGTCACCGATGTCGTGGACGCGCTGCGGCTGCGGGTGGAGGCGGCGCTGCTCGCGGGCCTGTCGCGGGACCGCCTGATCGTCGACCCGGGCCTCGGCTTCGCCAAGAACCCCGACCACAACTGGCAGTTGCTCGGCCGCATCCAGGAGGTCATGGGCCTTGGCCATCCGGTGCTCGTGGGCGCGGCCCGCAAGTCCTTCCTGGGCGAGCTCCTCGCCGACCCGGTGACGGGAAGCCCCCGCCCGGCCGAACTGCGGGACGCGGCCACGGCGGCGGTGTCGGTCCTGGCGGCGATGCAGGGCGCATGGTGCGTCCGCGTGCACGACGTCGCGGCCACGGCGGACGCGGTGCGGGTTGCCGCCCGTTGGGGCAGGGAAGCGGAAAGCCCGGTGTTCGGGGCGGGACGAGGCGGCCTGCAGATCCACTGAGCCTCGGCGCCCCCTGCCGAGGTAGGCCGACGCCGCGGGTCAGTGCAGCCCCTGGGCCCCGCTTCGGGGCTCCGCCCCGGATCCCGGCTGTTTGCGGCTGCCTCGCCGTCGTGGTTGTTCGCGCAGTTCCCCGCGCCCCTGAAGGACCGGCCCCTGCGGTCTTTCGGCTGCCGCTGCGTCGTGGCTGGTCGCGCCCACGCGGCTGAGCCGCAAATGTCACAGCCCCGCGCCCCTGCGCCGTCCCCGGCGTAGGCAGGCCTGATCCCGCACGCGCCGCGACGCACGAGAGCTGAGCCTCAATTCCCCTTGCTGAGGCGGCGGCTGATCTCTTCCGCTCCCGCCACGAGGGCCGGTGCGATCTCGTGCAGGTGCTCCTCGGTGAAGCGGTACGCCGGCCCGGACGCGGTCAGCGCCGCGACGGTCTCGCCCTCGGCCGAGCGGATCGGGGCCGCGATGGCGTTCAGCCCCTCCTCGTACTCCTCAAGGGCCAACGCGTAGCCGCAGGCGCGGACTTTGGCCAGGGCCGCCTCCAACTCCTCCTCGGACGTGAGCGTGTGCGGCGTCGTACGCGGGAGGCCCGCCTCGGCGAGCAGTTCGTGCCGGACCTCGGGGGCGAGGTCGGCGAGCAGGACCTTGCCGTTGGCCGTGGAGTGCAGCGGGGTCTGCCGGCCCACCCAGTTCTGCGCGGCGATCGCGGAGGGGCCGCTGACCTGATCCAGGTTGATCACGCACTCCGCTTCCAGGACCGCGATGTTGATGGTCTCGCCCAGCTCCTGGGCGAGCCGGTCGCAGATCTTGCGGCCGTACCGCGTCACGGCGATGCGTCCGGTGACCGCGCCGGCGAGGCGGACGATGCCGAAGCCGAGGTGGTACTTGCCGCGCTCGCCGTCCTGCTCCACCAGGCCGCGCGCCTCCAGGGCGCAGAGGAGGCGGAAGGCGGTGGACTTGTGCACGTCCATCGCGGTCGCCACGTCGCTCACGCCCGCCTCGCCCTGTTCGGAGAGGATCTCCAGGATGGCGACGGCCCGGTCGACGGACTGCACCCCGCCACCGGAAGCGCCCGCGACCCCAGCACTGTTGTTGCTCATGACGCAACTATATGTGAACTGCCCAACTTGACCACCCCTGTTGAGGGACTTTCTGCGGGCGCCCCGACGGACGCCCGCAGGTCTGCCGTGGCGGCCGGTCAGCGGAAGACGACGGTGCGGTTGTCGTTGATCATGACGCGGCTCTCGCTGTGCCACTCGACCGCGCGGGCGAGTACCTGGGCCTCCACGTCGCGGCCGAGCGCGACCAGGCTCGCGGAGTTCTGCGCGTGGTTCACGCGGGTCACGTCCTGCTCGATGATGGGGCCCTCGTCCAGGTCGGGCGTCACGTAGTGGGCCGTGGCGCCGATGAGCTTGACTCCGCGGGCGTGCGCCTGGTTGTACGGCTTGGCGCCCTTGAAGCTCGGCAGGAACGAGTGGTGGATGTTGATCGCCCGGCCTTCGAGCTGCTTGCACAGGTCGTTGGAGAGGATCTGCATGTAGCGGGCGAGCACCACCAGGTCGACGTCCAACTCGCCCACGAGCTCCAGGAGTCGGGCCTCCGCTAGCTCCTTGGTCTCCGGTGTCACCGGGATGTGGTGGAACGGGATCCCGTAGCTCTCCGCCAGCGGCTCGAAGGTGCGGTGGTTGGAGACGATCGCCGGGATCTCGATGTTGAGCGTGCCGGTGCTCTGCCGGAACAGCAGGTCGTTCAGGCAGTGGCCGAACTTCGACACCATGAGCAGCGTGCGCGTCGGCGTCGAGGTGGCGTGCAACTGCCAGGTGATCCCGTACGCCTCCGCCACCGGGCCGAAGCCGGAGCGCAGGCTGTCGAGGGTGGCGGCCGGGTCCGACACGTCGAACTGGACCCGCATGAAGAAGCGGTTCAGCTGCCGGTCGTCGAACTGCTGGCTCTCCTGGATGTTCCCGGAGTGCTGGACGAGGAACCCGGTGACGGCGTGGACCAGACCGGCGCGGTCGGGGCACGAGAGGGTGAGGACGAACTCACTGCCGGGGTTCGGGCGAAGGGACACGGGGTCCTCCCAGAGATGCGTATAGCGCAACACAGTGATTGATACGCAACATAGTCCGGGCCGGGTGTCCTTGGGTCAAGGGCGTTCCTCGACCTTGTTCCGCGCGATTTTCCGGCCTTCGCAGGTCCCGCGGCCGTGTCCTCGGGCGACGTTGAAATCCCGTGTCCCGACCGCCGATCCACCCCTTGACACCGGGTGGGGGCGACTGCACTGTTTGTTGCGTAACCCGATGTGTGTTGCACATCAAGCAACTTCCTTTGGATGGGAGAGTGGCGGCGATGGCGGGACCGCGCGTGGTCATCATCGGTGCGGGTGTCGTGGGAGCGGCCCTGGCGGATGAGCTGACCGTCCGGGGCTGGACCGAGGTGACGGTCGTCGACCAGGGGCCGCTGCCGGTCACCGGCGGCTCGTCCTCGCACGCCCCCGGCCTGGTGTTCCAGACGAACGCCTCCAAGGCCCTTACGGAGATGGCCCGTTACACCGTGGAGAAGTTCTCTTCACTGGAGGTCGACGGCAAACCCTGCTTCCTGGGGGTGGGCGGCCTGGAGGTCGCCACGACCCCCGAGCGCCTGGCCGAGCTGCAGCGCCGGCACGGCTGGGTGACGTCCTGGGGCGTCGAGGCCCGGCTCGTCGGACCCGAGGAGTGCGTCCGGCTGCACCCCCTGGTCAACCCCGACCGGGTCCTCGGCGGACTGCTGATCCCCACCGACGGCCTCGCCAAGGCGGTCAACGCGGTGGAGGCGCAGCTCAAGGCGGCCGAGGAGCGCGGCGCCCGCCTGCTCGGCGGCCACGAGGTCCTCGACGTACGCACCGAGGCCGGCGCCGACGGCGACGAGCGCGTCACCGCCGTGGTCACCGACCAGGACGAGATCCCCGCGGACATCGTGGTGTGCTGCGCCGGGATCTGGGGCCCCAAGGTGGCCCGCATGGTCGGCATGAACCTGCCGCTGACCCCGCTCGCCCACCAACTCGCCTGGACGGGACCGGTTCCCGAGCTCGCCGGGCAGGACCAGGAGGCGATCCGCCCGATCCTGCGCCACCAGGACGCGGACCTCTACTACCGCGACAACTTCGACCGCCTCGGCATCGGCTACTACGGCCACCGCGCCATGCCCGTCTCCGCCGACGACATCGCCTCCCTCGCGGACGCCGAGGAGATGCCCTCCGTACTCCGCTTCACCCCCGACGACTTCGCCGAGGCCTGGACCGAGACGCAGTCGCTGCTGCCCTCCACCCGCGAGGCGAAGGTCGAGGAAGGCATCAACGGCCTCTTCTCCTTCACCACCGACGGCATGCCCCTGCTCGGCGAATCACCCGAGGTGAAGGACTTCTGGGTGGCGGAGGCGGTGTGGGTGACGCACTCCGCGGGCGTCGGCCGGGCCGTCGCCGAGTGGCTCGTCGACGGCCACTGCTCCTCGTTCGACCTGCACGAGTTCGACGTCAACCGCTTCGAGACCCACCAACTGGCCCCCGAGTACGTCCTGGCCCGCGACTGCCAGAACTTCGACGAGGTCTACGACATCCTCCACCCCCTCCAGCCGCCGGGTGCGCCGCGCCCCCTGCGCACCAGCCCCTTCCACCCCCGCCAGCAGGAGCTCGGCGCGGTCTTCCTGGAGGCCTCCGGCTGGGAGCGGCCCCAGTGGTACGCGGCCAACGAGTGCCTCCTCGAAGGCCGCGACATCCCCACGCCCAACGACTGGGCCGCACAGTTCTGGTCCCCGATCGTCGGCGCCGAGGCCCAGGCCACCCGTGAGAACGTCGCCCTGTACGACATGACCGCGCTCAAGCGCCTGGAGGTCACCGGGCGCGGCTCGGCCGCCTTCCTGCAGCGCCTGGTCACCGGCAACGTCGACAAGTCCGTCGGCTCGGTCACGTACACCCTGCTCCTCGACATCGACGGCGGCGTCCGCAGCGACGTGACCATCGCGCGCCTCGCCAGGGACCGCTTCCAGGTCGGCGCCAACGGCAACCTGGACCTCGACTGGTTCCAGCGCCACCTGCCCGCCGACGGCAGCGTGCAGGTCCGCGACATCACCGCCGGCACCTGCTGCATCGGCCTGTGGGGACCGAAGGCCCGCGAGGTGCTCCAGCCCCTGACCGACGCCGACTTCTCCAACGCGGGCCTGAAGTTCTTCCGCGCGAAGCAGGCGTACATCGGCTCCGTCCCCGTCACCGCGATGCGCCTGTCGTACGTCGGCGAGCTCGGCTGGGAGCTCTACACCACCGCCGACATGGGCCTCAAGCTGTGGGACACCCTCTGGGAGGCCGGTCAGGAGCACGGCATCATCGCCGGCGGCCGCGGCGCCTTCAACAGCCTGCGCCTGGAGAAGGGCTACCGCTCCTTCGGCGCCGACATGACCTACGAGCACGACCCGTACGAGGCCGGTGTGGGCTTCGCCGTGAAGAAGGACAAGGACGACTTCATCGGCAAGGCCGCCCTCGAACGCCGCGCGGAGCACGTCACCCGCCGCCTGACCTGCCTGACCATCGACGACCCGAGCGACGTCGTCATGGGCAAGGAACCCGTGCTCGACGGGGACCGGCCGGTCGGCTACGTCACCAGCGCCGCGTACGGCCACACCATCGGCAAGGGCATCGCCTACGCCTGGCTGCCCGCCGAACTCGCCACCCCCGGACAGCAGTTGACTATTCGTTACTTCGACCGGTGGATCTCCGCGGTCGTCGCCGAAGAGCCCCTGTTCGACCCCAAGATGCAGCGCCTGCGCGGCTAGGCCGTCTCCTTCGGATCTTGCCGGGGGCGCGGGGGCTGGCACGCGCATCTGCGGCGTTGTCGTCGGTTGCCAACGCTCCGCGTTGACGCCCTCCTCCGCCTTGCAGCTGCACGCACCAGCCCCCGCTCAACTTGATCGGCAGCTCACCGCCGACCGGATCCGGCCTGATCCGAAGGAAACGGCCTAACGGAGCTTCTAGGAAAGGTGACAGAGAGATGAGCGCGAAACTCCTCGACGGCCGTGGGACAGCGGCCGCCATCCGCGCCGAACTCGCCGCGCGCGTCGCGGTGCTGGCCGAGCACGGGATCGTCCCCGGACTCGGCACCGTACTCGTCGGCGACGACCCGGGCAGCCACTCCTACGTGGGCGGCAAGCACCGCGACTGCGCCCAGGTCGGGATCGCCTCGATCCGCCGGGACCTGCCCGCCGACGCCACCCAGGAGCAGGTCGAGGCCGTCGTCGACGAGCTCAACGCCGACCCCGCCTGTACCGGCTACATCGTCCAACTCCCGCTCCCCAAGGGCCTCGACGCCAACCGCGTCCTGGAGCGCATGGACCCGGCCAAGGACGCCGACGGCCTGCACCCCGTCAACCTCGGCCGCCTCGTCCTCGGCGAAGAGGCCCCGCTGCCCTGCACCCCGCGCGGCATCGTGGAACTCCTGCGCCGGTACGACGTACCGCTCGACGGGGCCCGCGTCTGCGTCGTCGGCCGCGGCGTCACCGTGGGGCGGCCCATCGGCCTGCTGCTCACCCGCAGGTCCGAGAACGCCACGGTGACCCTCTGCCACACCGGTACTAAGGGCCTCTCCTGGCACGTCCGCGAGGCCGATGTCGTGGTCGCGGCCGCCGGGTCGGCCGGGCTGATCACCAAGGACATGGTCAGGCCCGGCGCGGCCGTCCTCGACGTCGGCATCAGCCGCACCGAAGAGGGCCTGCTCGGCGATGTGCACCCGGACGTCGCGAACACCGCGGGCTGGGTCGCGCCGATGCCCGGCGGCGTCGGCCCCATGACCCGGGCGATGCTCCTCGCCAACGTCGTCGAGGCGGCCGAACGCGCCGCGGGCATCGCCCCGCAGCGCTGACGCCTCCCCCTGACTCTCTGACATCTCACAAACCGGCGGCCCCGCACCGGCCGACCGCACCGGTCGGCCACTGACCGCGGCCGGGCGGGGCCGCCCGCTCCATCGTTCATCCCTGCGCGTCCTGTGCGACCTGCGCGATCACACCTGACCACCTGCCCAAGGTGCTTCTTCACGAGGTGAACCATGACTACTGCCGGACTTCCGGAGAGCCTGATCTCGACCCTCCCCGGTGAGCACTACACGGACCCGGAGATCTTCCGCCTGGAGCAGGAGAACATCTTCGAGACGATGTGGTTCTGCGCGGCCCGTTCCTCGGATCTGGGCAAGCCCGGTGCGTTCAAGACCGTCGACGTCGGCCGCGAGAGCATCCTCCTGACGCGCGCGCGGGACAACTCGGTCCGGGCCTTCTACAACGTGTGCCGGCACCGCGGCGCCAAGCTCTGCACCCAGGAGTCCGGCGAGGTGCGCCGCTCCTTCCAGTGCCCGTACCACGCCTGGACGTACGACTTCGAGGGCAAGCTCACCGCGGCCCCGAACCTGACGAAGATGCCCGACATCGACCGCAAGGAGTACGGGCTCGCGCCGGTCTCGGTGCGCGAGTGGCTCGGCTATGTGTGGGTGTGCCTGGCCGAGAACCCGCCCTCGTTCGAGGAGTCGGTGATCCAGGACGTGGTGGACCGGCTCGGCGACGCGAACGCGATCGTCGGGTACGACGTCGAGAACCTGGAGGTCGGCAAGCGGATCGTCTACGACGTCAAGGCGAACTGGAAGCTGATCATCGAGAACTTCATGGAGTGCTACCACTGCGCGACCATCCACCCCGAACTCACCGAGGTGCTCCCGGAGTTCGCCGACGGATTCGCCGCGCAGTACTACGTGGGGCACGGCGCCGAGTTCGGCGGTGACGTCGAGGGCTTCACCGTGGACGGCTCGGAGGGCCTCGACCGCATCCCCGGCGTCTCGGAGGACCAGGACCGCCGGTACTACGCGATCACGGTCCGCCCGCAGGTCTTCATCAACCTGGTGCCCGACCATGTGATCTTCCACCGCATGTACCCGGTGGCGGCCGACCGGACGATCGTCGAGTGCGACTGGCTGTACCTGCCGCACGTCGTCGAGAGCGGCAAGGACGTCAGCCGCTCGGTGGAGCTCTTCGACCGCGTCAACCGCCAGGACTTCGACGCCTGCGAGCGCTGCCAGCCGGCGATGAGCTCGCGCCTGTACGCCAAGGGCGGCGTCCTCGTCCCGAGCGAGCACCACATCGGCGAGTTCCACGACTGGGTCCAGTCCCGCATCGGGCGCTGACCCCCAACGAAGAGGGCGCCGTGGTCGGATGACCGCGGCGCCCTTCTCGTATGTCCGGGTGGCTTGTGTTCGGGTGGCTCGCTCAGCACTCGATGATGTTGACGGCGAGTCCGCCGCGGGCGGTTTCCTTGTACTTGACGCTCATGTCGGCGCCGGTGTCCTTCATGGTCTTGATGACCTTGTCGAGGGAGACCTTGTGGGAGCCGTCGCCGCGCATGGCCATCTTGGCGGCGGTGACGGCCTTGACGGCGGCCATGCCGTTGCGTTCGATGCAGGGGATCTGGACGAGGCCGCCGACGGGGTCGCAGGTCAGGCCCAGGTTGTGCTCCATGCCGATCTCGGCGGCGTTCTCGACCTGTTCGGGGGAGCCGCCGAGGACTTCGGCGAGGGCGCCTGCGGCCATGGAGCAGGCGGAGCCGACTTCGCCCTGGCAGCCGACTTCGGCGCCGGAGATGGAGGCGTTCTCCTTGAAGAGCATGCCGATGGCGCCTGCGGCGAGGAGGAAGCGGACGATGCCTTCC
>NZ_JASCIQ010000081.1 GCF_029968035.1 Streptomyces cavernicola
CTTCGCGGTGCCGGGCCCTTCGTGACGTACGGGCGTGCTGGTTACAGCTTGTCGATCACGTAGTCCACGCAGGCCGTGAGGGCCTGGACGTCCGCCGGGTCGATCGCCGGGAACATCGCGATGCGGAGCTGGTTGCGGCCGAGCTTGCGGTACGGCTCGGTGTCGACGATGCCGTTGGCGCGCAGGACCTTGGCGACGGCGGCCGCGTCCACGTCGTCGGCGAAGTCGATCGTGCCGATGACCTGCGAGCGCTGCGCCGGGTCCGCGACGAAGGGGCTCGCGTACTTGGACTCCTCCGCCCAGGAGTACAGGCGGGTCGAGGAGTCCTTCGTGCGGGCCGTGGCCCAGTCCAGACCGCCCTGGCCGTTGATCCAGTCCAGCTGCTCGGCGAGCAGGAACAGGGTGGCGAGCGCCGGGGTGTTGTACGTCTGGTTCTTGCGCGAGTTGTCGATCGCCGTGGGGAGCGAGAAGAACTCCGGGACGTGCCGGCCGCTCGCGTGGATCCGCTCGGCGCGCTCGATGGCGGCCGGGGAGAACGCGGCGAGCCACAGGCCGCCGTCGGCGGCGAAGGACTTCTGCGGCGCGAAGTAGTAGACGTCCGTCTCGGTGATGTCCACGGGCAGGCCGCCCGCGCCGGAGGTGGCGTCCACCAGGACGAGCGAGCCCTCGTCGGCGCCCTCGACCCGCTTGATGGGGGCGGCGACACCGGTGGAGGTCTCGTTGTGCGTGTACGCGTACACGTCCACGCCCGCCTCGGCCTGCGGGAGTGGGTGCGTGCCCGGCTCGCTCTGGACGACCGTGGGCTCGGCGAGCCACGGGGCCAGCTTGGCGGCCTTGGCGAACTTGGAGGAGAACTCGCCGAACGAGAGGTGCTGCGACTTGTTCTCGATCAGGCCGTGCGTCGCGACGTCCCAGAACGCGGTCGAGCCGCCGTTGCCGAGGACGACCTCGTAGCCCTCGGGGAGCTGGAAGAGGCTCTGAATGCCCTCGCGCACGCGGCCGACCAGGTTCTTGACCGGGGCCTGGCGGTGGGACGTTCCGAGCAGGGAGGTACCGGTGGCGGCCAGAGCGTCGAGCGCTTCCGTACGCACCTTGGAGGGGCCCGCGCCGAACCGGCCGTCGGCGGGCTTGATGTCAGCGGGAATCTGGATCTCAGCCACGTCGTGAGCCTAGCGGGTCCCCGGACCGGGGGTTCTCCCGGTCCACCTCCCGAGACGCCGTGTCCGAACGGGCTGGCGAGGAGCGGACGATCGAGCATGATCAGTTCAGTACGTTGGACGGAATAGTTCAGGATGCTGCACACTGCTTCGAGAGACCGTGACACCTCAGGAAGGCCCCCGTGAACGCAAGCCCGCAGACCGCCCCCCAGGCCACCACCGCACCGCCGGCCGTAGAGGCGGTCGCTCCGCGATCCCGCGGCGGCGGCGCGGGGCCGATCGGGCTCGTGCTCTCCGGGTGCATCTCGGTGCAGTTCGGCGCGGCGCTCGCGGCGACGCTGATGCCGCGGGCCGGTGCGCTCGGCGTGGTCACCATCCGCCTGGTCGCGGCGGCCGTCGTGCTGCTGCTCGTCTGCCGGCCCAAGGTGCGCGGGTACGCACGGGCCGACTGGGGCACCGTGCTCGTCTTCGGCGTGACGATGGCCGCGATGAACGGGCTGTTCTACCAGGCCGTCGCCCGGATCCCGCTCGGTCCCGCCGTCACCCTTGAGGTCCTCGGCCCGCTGGCCCTCTCGGTGTTCGCCTCGCGCCGTGCCGTCAACGCAGTGTGGGCGGCGCTCGCCCTCGGCGGGGTGTTCCTGCTCGGCGGGGCGGGCGGGTTCGGCGGACTCGACCCGGTGGGTGCGGCGTTCGCGGTCGCGGCGGGGGCGATGTGGGCCGCGTACATCGTGTTCAGCTCCCGTACCGGCCGGCGGTTCCCGCAGGCGGACGGGCTGGCCCTCGCGATGGCCGTCGGTGCGGTGTTCAGTCTGCCGTTCGGGATCGTCGAGTCCGGCGAGAAGCTGCTCGTGCCGATGACGCTGCTGCTCGGGGCGGGGGTGGCGATCCTGTCGTCCGTACTGCCGTACACCCTGGAGATGCTCGCGCTGCGGCGGATGCCCGCGCCGACGTTCGCGATCCTGATGAGCCTGGAGCCGGCGATCGCCGCGACGGCGGGGTTCCTGATCCTGGATCAGGCGCTGGCCTGGACTGATGCGTTGGCTATTGCGTTGGTGGTGGGGGCGAGTATGGGGGCTGTGCGGACGCAGGTCGCCGGCTGAATCTTCCCCTCCCCGCCCCTTCCCGAAAGTCCTCGCGGACGGCCCCGGGGCTTCGCCCCAGACCCCTTTTCGGGGCTTCGCCCCCGGTCCCCGGTTGTTGTTCGGCTGCCGCGCCGTCGTGGCTGGCCGCGCAGTTCCCCGCGCCCCTGTCAGGGGGCTTCGCCCCCCTCGGCCCCCGGTTGTTGTTCGGCTGTCCCGCCGTCGTGGCTGGTCGCGCAGTTCCCCGCGCCCCTGAAGGGCCGGCCCGTCGTTCGGTTGTCCCGTCGTCGTGGCTGGTCGCGCCCCGCGGCGGAGCCGCTGATGTCGCAGCCCCGCGCCCCTGAAAGACCGGGGCTGCGTCCCCTGGAAATCCAGCGCCAGGGCGGGAAATTCAGCCCCTCCGGCGCTTGAGGAGTGGGGTTCGGGGCGGAGCCCCGAGATGGGGGCGCGGGGAACTGCGCGACCGGCCACGGTGGCGCGGTAGTCGAATGACGAGCCGGGGTTCGGGGCGGAGCCTCGAAATGGGGGCGCGGGGAACTGCGTGACCGGCCACGGCGGCGCGGTAGTCGAATGACGAGCCGGGGGCCGGGGTGGAGGCCCGGGGGTGTCTGCCGTGGGTGGTCTTTTTCAAGCACGCTTGATTGTTTCTTGCTGCGCTGCCATGCTCGCCGCACACCGCATCCGTGAGGGGAGCGCCCGTGCCCGACCCCGTGTACGTGCTCGACGACCTGCGTGACGAAAGTGCTGAACTCGACGCCCTGGTAAGGGAGTTGAGTGATGAGGAGTGGGCGGCGCCCACGCCCGCGCCGGGGTGGAGCGTGGCGCATCAGATCGCCCATCTGGCTTGGACCGACGCCACCGCACTGCTCGCCGCCACCGACGCCGAGAGCTTCGCGCGGGAGGTGGAGAAGGCGGTCGCCGCGCCCGAGTCGTTCGTGGACGAGGGGGCCGAGGAGCTGGTCGTACTCCCGCCGGGCGAGCTGCTCGTGCGCTGGCGGGAGGGGCGCGAGGAGTTGCAGCGGGTGCTGCGGGCGCGCCCGGCCGGGGAGCGGCTGCCCTGGTACGGGCCGCCGATGAGCGTCACGTCGATGGGTACCGCCCGCCTGATGGAGACCTGGGCGCACGGCCTCGACGTCGCGGACGCGCTCGGAGTGCGGCCGGAGCCCACCGCGCGGCTGCGGCACGTCGTCCACCTCGGCGTACGGACGCGGGACTTCGCTTTCGGGGTGCACGGCCTGCCCGTGCCGGAGGGGGAGTTTCGCGTCGAACTCGTCGGTCCTGACGGGGAGTTGTGGGTCTACGGGGACGAGGGGGCCGGGCAGTGCGTCACCGGGTCCGCGTACGACTTCTGTCGGCTCGTCGTCCAGCGCGCCCACCGGGACGACCTCGATCTGCGGGCGGAGGGCGCGGACGCCGACCGGTGGCTCGACATCGCGCAGTGTTTCGCCGGGTTGCCGGGGAAGGGGCGTACGCCCGGGAGCGCCCGTGGCTAGCGGTACGGACCGCCCGCTGCGGGTCGGGAACGCCTCCGGGTTCTACGGGGACCGCTTCGACGCCCTGCGCGAGATGCTCACCGACGGCCCTCTCGACGTCCTGACCGGCGACTATCTCGCCGAGCTCACGATGCTCATCCTCGGCCGCGACCGGCTGCGCGACCCGCAGCTCGGGTACGCCAAGACCTTTCTGCGGCAGGCCGAGGAGTGCCTCGGGCTCGCGCACGACCGGGGAGTGCGGATCGTCGTCAACGCGGGCGGGCTGAATCCCGCCGGACTGGCCGCCCGCGTACGGGAGTTGGGTGAGCGGCTCGGCGTGTCCAGTGCCGTCGCGCACGTCGAAGGGGACGATCTCAGCGGGTACGGAGGCTGGGGCGACGGCGTGCTCACCGCCAACGCCTACCTCGGCGGGCACGGCATCGCCGCCTGCCTGCGGGCCGGGGCCGACATCGTCGTCACCGGCCGCGTCACCGACGCCGCCCTTGTCACCGGTGCGGCGGCCGCGCACTTCGGCTGGGCGGCGGACGCGTACGACGAGCTCGCGGGGGCCGTCGTCGCCGGGCACGTGCTGGAGTGCGGTACGCAGGCGACCGGCGGGAACTACGCGTTCTTCGACGCGGCCGGGCGGGACCCGGTGCGGGAACTGCGGCGGCCCGGCTTCCCGTTGGCGGAGATCCACGCGGACGGGTCGAGCGTCATCACCAAGCACGACGGCACCGGCGGTTACGTCGACGTCGACACCGTCACCGCCCAGCTCCTCTACGAGACCGGCCCCGCCAGGTACGCGGGCCCCGACGTCACCGCCCGTCTCGACTCCGTACGCCTCACGCCGGACGGCCCGGACCGGGTGCGGGTCGACGGGGTGCGCGGGGAGGCGCCGCCGCCGACGCTCAAGGTCGGGCTCAACCGGCTGGGCGGGTTCCGCAACGAGGTGGTGTTCGTGCTGACCGGGCTCGCCGTCGACGCCAAGGCCGAGCTGGTCAAGGCACAGGTCGAGGACGCCTTCGCGCGCGCCAAGTCCCGGCCTAGCGAGGTGCGTTGGGAGCTGTCGCGGACCGATCGCGAGGACGCCGGCACCGAGGAGACCGCCAGTGCCCTGCTGCGGCTCGTCGTGCGCGACCCGGAGCAGGAGGCCGTCGGCCGGGCCGTCAGCGGCGCCGCGATCGAGCTGGCCCTCGGCAGCTACCCCGGTTTCCACGTCACCGCCCCGCCCGGCAAGGGCGCCCCGTACGGGGTGTTCCGTGCCGCGTACGTCGAGCAGGGCGAGGTCCCGCACGTCGCCGTACTGCCGGACGGGGCGCGGATCGACATCCCGCCGCCCGCGCGCACCAGGCCCCTCGCGCCCGTGCCCGAGCCCGGACTGCCCGAGCCGCTGCCCGCCGGCCCGACCCGGCGCGCCCCGCTCGGCCTGGTCGCCGGGGCCCGCAGCGGCGACAAGGGCGGGGACGCCAACCTCGGCGTGTGGGTGCGCGACGACGCGGCCTGGCGCTGGCTCGCCCATGAACTGACCGTCGAACGGCTCCGTCAACTCCTGCCGGAAGTCGTGGAGTTGAGAGTCGTACGGCATGTGCTGCCGCGGCTGCGCGCCGTGAACTTCGTCGTCGAGGGGCTCCTCGGCGACGGGGTGGCCGCGCAGGCGCGGTTCGATCCGCAGGCCAAGGGCCTGGGGGAGTGGCTGCGCTCCCGGCACGTCGACCTACCGGAGGTTCTGCTGTGACGGTCATTCCGTCGGCTCTCGATCCCGCCGACCCCGACCACCTCGCGCACCGCGCCGCCATGCTCGACAAGCTCGACGCGCTCGACGCCGAGCATGCGAAGGCGCTCGCGGGCGGCGGGGAGAAGTACGTCGAACGGCACCGGGGGCGCGGCAAGTTGACGGCGCGGGAGCGGATCGAGCTGCTGCTCGACCCCGACACCCCGTTCCTGGAGCTGTCGCCGCTCGCGGCCTGGGGCAGCGACTATCACGTGGGCGCCGCGATGGTCTGCGGCATCGGCGTCATCGAGGGCGTCGAGTGCCTGATCACCGCCAACGACCCGACCGTACGCGGCGGAGCCAGCAACCCCTGGACGCTGAAGAAGGCGTTCCGCGCGCATGAGATCGGGCTCGCCAACCGGCTGCCGTCGATCCATCTCGTCGAGTCCGGCGGCGCCGACCTGCCCTCGCAGAAGGAGATCTTCATCCCGGGCGGGGCGCTCTTCAAACACCTCACGCAGTCCAGCGCCGCCGGCATCCCGACCGTCGCCGTGGTCTTCGGCAACTCGACCGCCGGAGGCGCGTACGTGCCCGGCATGTGCGACCACGTGATCATGGTGAAGGAGCGGGCGAAGGTCTTCCTCGGCGGCCCGCCGCTGGTCAAGATGGCCACCGGCGAGGAGAGCGACGACGAGTCCCTCGGCGGCGCCGAGATGCACGCCCGCACCTCGGGCCTCGCCGACCACCTCGCCGCTGACGAGCCGGACGCGCTGCGCCAGTGCCGCCGCGTCGTCGCCCGCCTCAACTGGCGCAAGGCGTACGCAGATCCGGACCCGGTCTCCGTACAGCCCCCCGAGTACGACGAGGACGAGCTGCTCGGCATCGTGCCCGGCGACCTCAAGACGCCCTTCGACCCGCGCGAGGTGATCGTCCGGATCGTCGACGGCTCCGACTTCGACGAGTTCAAGCCGCTGTACGGGCCGTCCCTCGCGACCGGGTGGGCGACGCTGCACGGCTACCCGATCGGCATCCTCGCCAACGCGCAGGGCGTCCTGTTCAGCGAGGAGTCGCAGAAGGCCGCCCAGTTCATCCAGTTGGCCAACCAGCGCGACATCCCGCTCCTGTTCCTGCACAACACCACCGGCTACATGGTCGGCAAGGAGTACGAGCAGGGCGGCATCATCAAGCACGGCGCGATGATGATCAACGCGGTCTCCAACTCCCGCGTCCCGCACCTGTCCGTGCTCATGGGCGCCTCGTACGGCGCCGGGCACTACGGCATGTGCGGCCGCGCCTACGACCCGCGGTTCTTGTTCGCCTGGCCCAGCGCCAAGTCCGCCGTCATGGGCCCGCAGCAGCTCGCGGGCGTCCTGTCGATCGTGGCCCGGCAGTCCGCCGCCGCGAAGGGCCAGCCCTACGACGACGACGCGGACGCGGCGCTGCGCGCCATGGTGGAGCAGCAGATCGAGTCCGAGTCGCTGCCGATGTTCCTGTCCGGGCGGCTCTACGACGACGGCGTGATCGACCCGAGGGACACGCGGACGGTCCTCGGCATCTGCCTGTCCGCGATCCACACGGCCCCGTACGAGGGCGCGCGCGGCGGCTTCGGCGTCTTCCGGATGTGAGGGAAATCCCCATGATTACTTCGCTGTTGGTGGCCAACCGGGGCGAGATCGCCTGCCGTGTCTTCCGCACCTGCCGCGAGCTCGGCATCGCCACGGTCGCCGTGCACTCCGACGCGGACGCGGACGCCCTGCACGTGCGCGAGGCGGACACGGCCGTACGGCTTCCGGGGTCGGCGCCCGCCGACACGTATCTGCGCGGCGACCTGATCGTGAAGGCCGCGCAGGCCGCCGGGGCCGACGCGGTCCACCCCGGCTACGGGTTCCTGTCCGAGAACGCCGACTTTGCGCGGGCCGTCACGGACGCGGGCCTGAAGTGGATCGGGCCGCCGCCGGAGGCGATCGAGGCGATGGCGTCGAAGACGCGCGCCAAGGAGCTGATGGGCGTCGCCCCGCCGGCGGACGTCACGGAGGCCGACCTGCCGGTCCTGGTGAAGGCGGCGGCGGGCGGCGGCGGACGCGGCATGCGCGTCGTACGCGAACTTGCCGAGCTGGACGGAGAGTTGGCGGCCGCGCGGGCCGAGGCGGTGAGCGCGTTCGGGGACGGGGAGGTGTTCGTCGAGCCGTACGTCGAGGGCGGCCGGCACGTCGAGGTGCAGCTGCTCGCCGACGCGCACGGCACCGTCTGGCCGCTCGGCACCCGCGACTGCTCGCTGCAGCGCCGCCACCAGAAGGTCATCGAGGAGGCCCCCGCGCCCGGCCTCGCCCCCGCCCTCGTGGAGTCGCTGTACGAGCAGGCCGTACGGGCCGCGCGGGCGACCGGCTACGTGGGCGCGGGCACCGTCGAGTTCCTGGTCGGGCGGGACGGGCGGGCGCAGTTCCTGGAGATGAACACCCGCCTCCAGGTCGAACACCCCGTCACCGAGGCCGTGTTCGGGCTCGACCTGGTCGCCCTGCAGATCCGGGTGGCCGAGGGCGCCCCCCTGGACCCGGAGCCGCCGCACCCGCGCGGCCACGCGGTCGAGGCCCGCCTGTACGCCGAGGACCCGGCGCACGGCTTCGCCCCGCAGACCGGCGCGCTGCACCGCTTCTCGATCCGTGACGTCCGGGTCGACACCGGCTGCGCGGACGGCGACACCATCGGCGTGCACTACGACCCGATGCTCGCCAAGGCCGTCGCCCACGCCCCGACCCGCGCCGAGGCGCTGCGCCGCCTGGCCGGGGCCCTGGAGCGGGCCGAGGTGCACGGCCCGGTCACCAACCGCGACTTCCTCGTACGGTCCCTTCGTCACCCGGAGTTCGCCGCGGCCCGCATGGACACCGGCTTCTACGAGCGCCACCTGGACGCCCTGACCGCCCCGGAGCCCGACCCGCACGCACCGCTCGCCGCGGCGCTCGCCGACGCGCACGGCCGGTCCCGCTTCGGCGGCTTCCGCAGCCTGCACTCCCAGGACCAGGTCAAGCGGTACCGCAGCGAGCCGGACGGGGCCGAGCACGAGGTCCGCTACCGGCACACGCGCACCGGTGTGGAGGCCGGGGGCGTACGGGTGCTCCGGACGAGCCGCACGCTCGTGGTCCTCGAAGTCGCGGGCGTACAGCGGAAGTTCAGGGTCGCCGCCTACCCGGACGGTCGCGTCCACGTCAACGGCGCCGCCCTCACCGCCCTGCCCCGCTTCCCCGACGCCGCCGCCGACCGGGCGCCCGGCTCACTGCTCGCGCCCATGCCCGGCACCGTCGTACGGCTCGCGGAAGGCCTGGCCGAAGGCGTCGCCGTCCAGGCCGGCCAACCCCTGCTGTGGCTGGAGGCGATGAAGATGGAGCACCGCGTCACCGCTCCCGCCTCCGGCACGCTCACCGCGCTCCACACCGCCCCCGGCCGCCAGGTCGAGGTCGGCGCCCTGCTCGCCGTCGTACAGGAAGAGGACTCTTGATGGCCGCCACCCTGGAAACCGAGGAGCACAAGCAACTGCGCGCCGCCGTGGCCGCGCTCGGCAAGCGCTACGGCCGCGAGTACATGACCAAGGTCGTCCGCGAGGGCGGCCACCCCGAGGAGCTGTGGGCGGAGGCCGCGAAACTCGGCTACCTGGGCGTGAGCCTGCCCGAGGAGTACGGCGGGGGCGGCGGCGGGGTCGCTGAACTCTCCATCGTCCTTGAGGAGTTGGGGGCCGCGGGCTGCCCGCTGCTGATGATGGTCGTCTCGCCGGCGATCTGCGGCACGGTCATCGCCCGGTTCGGCACGGAGGAGCAGAAGCGGGCCTGGCTGCCGAGCCTGGCGGACGGCTCCCGCACGATGGCCTTCGGCATCACGGAACCCGACGCGGGCTCCAACTCACACCGCATCACGACGACCGCCCGCCGCGACCCGGCCTCCGGCGATTGGATCCTGACGGGGCGCAAGGTCTTCGTCTCCGGCGTCGACATCGCCGACGCCACGCTGATCGTGGGCCGCACCGAGGACGCCCGCACGGGCCGCCTCAAGGCCTGCCTGTTCATCGTCGACCGGGACGCGCCCGGCTTCCGGCGCAACCGGATCGACATGGAACTCCAGGCCCCGGAGAAGCAGTTCGAGCTGGTCCTCGACGACGTCCGGCTCCCCGCGGACGCCCTGGTCGGCGACGAGGACGCGGGGTTGCTGCAACTCTTCGCCGGGCTCAACCCGGAGCGCATCATGACGGCCGCGTTCGCCGTCGGCATGGGCCGGTACGCGGTGTCCCGCGCGGTCGCGTACGCGAAGGAGCGCAGCGTCTGGAAGCAGCCCATCGGCGCCCACCAGGCCATCGCGCACCCCCTCGCCAAGGCCCACATCGACCTGGAGCTGGCCCGCCTGATGATGCAGAAGGCGGCCCAGCTGTCCGACTCGGGCGACGACGTCGCGGCGGGGGAGGCGGCGAACATGGCGAAGTTCGCCGCGGGGGACGCGTGTGTGCAGGCGGTCGATCAGGCGGTGCACACTTTCGGCGGCAACGGCCTCACCCGCGAGTACGGCCTCGCCTCCCTGATCACCGCGTCCCGCGTGGCCCGGATCGCTCCGGTGAGCCGCGACATGATCCTCAACTACGTCTCCCACCAGTCCCTGGGCCTGCCCAAGTCGTACTGACGTGGACCTGCGGGGCCCGGGGAGGGA
>NZ_JASCIQ010000082.1 GCF_029968035.1 Streptomyces cavernicola
GCGGTGACAAATCCGTTGGTGATCACTGGGGTGGTTTGTGGGGGTGGGGTGTTGGCCTGGGTGTGTGGTGATTGTTTCGGGATGTGTGGTTGTGGTGCGGGTGCGGGGGGTGGGTGGGGGTGGGTTTGGCGTGTGGGTGTGGTGATCGTTTCGGTATGGAGTGATCGGTGCGGGATTTCGTTTTGTGGGTGGGCTGTGGTCTGTCTTTGGGGAGTGGTGTTTGTTCGTTCCTGGCTGGGGTGTCAGTCAGATGAGGTCGGGACGGTCAGGGAGTTGAGGATTTCGACGGCGGTGGTGGTCGCTGCTTGTTGGAGGTCGAGGTCGCGTACGAGGGTTGTGGTGTCGCAGTCTTCATCACCCAGTGTTGTCGTGACGTGGACCCATTCGCCGCCACCGGTGGCGTACTCGCGCCAGACCCTGCCGATCGTCGGACTGTCGTGGACTACGCGGTTGCGCCGTTTGACGGCGTCGTCGATGAGGTCGAGCGCTGGTGGCCATTCGGTGTCGCAGAAGCCGTCGATCTTCTGCCGTATGCGGTTCAGGAGGCGCCCCGCGGGCTGGTCGATGGGGGCAACCGGGTCGAGGCGGGAGAGGATCATGCCGAGGACTGCCTCGGTCTGCGCGGCCTGCACTACCACCAGGCCCCTCAGCCGGTTCAGTTCCGCGGCTTGGGTTCCGTCCCAGGAAGCGGTGTCCGGGCCGTGCTGGGGGTACTGGTCGGCCTGGATGGTGGTCCATGAGAGGGCACGTATTCCGTAGCGGGGTGATTCGGTCGTCATTGGACGAAGTATCAGCGCTCTGCAGGGCAGGAGCCAAGCGGCTTTCCCGCACGCCAACGTAGGTCGCGCTGCTGCGAGTTCGGGGTTTTCGTGAAGGGGCCAAAGCTGCGTGACGACCGGGGGCGCGCTGCTCATCGACCAGTGGGTGCTTCGGGAGCCGTGGGCGGGGTTCGGGCTGTGGGCCGGCCGATGTGTTTCAGGCGCTGAGTTGGGCTGCGGCGGTGTTGATTTCTTTGAGGGTGATGTTTTCGCTGCCGGTGCGGATCGCGGTGACGGCGGCGGTGGAGATGATGTGGGCGAGGGCTTTGAAGTGGCCGCCGGTGTGCCGGTGCAGTTCGACGGCGTGGCGGGTCAGGGCGTGTTCTTCGAGGTGGTACAGGCGCAGGTCGTTCTCGAAGCCTGCCAGTACGTTCCGGAAGGTTTCCGGGTCTTCGGTGTTCAGGGGCAGGGGGTGCAGCCAGGTCACCGGGAGCAGCGCGGCGGGGGAGGGCGGGGCTGGTGAGGTCGTGTGTCCTGCCTGCTTCAGGCGGGTTTGGTCTTCTTCGCTGACGCGGGCCAGGTCGTCGGCGAGGTTGCGGGCCTGGTGGATGAGGTGGCTGGCGCCGGTTCCGCAGTAGACGAGGGTGATGCCGAGTTTGTTGCGCAGGTAGTCGAAGTAGGGGAGCACGCCTGCGAGTTGTCCGGGGGTGGCGCGGTTGATGTCGTCGATGAGGAGCAGGCGGGTCTGTGTCGTCTCCATGATGTAGTTGACCGACAGGGTGTGGTCGGGGTGCCGGCGCAGCTCGAGGACTTCGGCGATGCTTTTGGGCTCGTGGCTGACGCCGAGGTAGGAGGCGATCTCCCAGATCCAGTTCACCTTCGACTCGGGGTCGGCGGGGGTGGTGATGTGGACGACGGGGATCTGGTGGGGCTGCCTGCCGCCCTGGGCGGTTTCGATCTCTTTGTGTGCGGTGCGTCCGATGGCCCGCAGCAGGCAGGTCTTGCCTGTTCCGGGAGGTCCGTCGATGACGTGGTCCATCAATCCGTCGCGGCGTCCGCTGTTGAGGTGGATTGCGTCGACGACTGTGTTCTGCATGTGGGTCATCGCGTCGGTGGGCACCATCCGCAGATGCCGGTGGTAGGCGATGGCCGCCTCGTCCCTCTTCCGGTTCGGTGGGGGAGCGGTGCCCGTGGTCAGGGCGGGTGGGGTGACGTCGTCGTCGACGAAGTGGTTCCACCCGGTGACCTGGAACAGCGGCAGTGGCCGCATCGGGGTGTCCTTGAGCTGCTGGCGCAGTCGGGCTTCTCGTGCCTCACGCAGCTGAACGGATGCCTTCATCCTTGGTGCCCTTTCACCGTAGTTCGAGCCCGCCGCTTTTGCGGCAGACAGGCTGAAGCGGGGCAGCAGGACTGCGCACATCGGCCCAAAGGGCTTGTCCTTCACGCCCTTTGAGGCGGCGCCATTCGCTCTGCCTGCCCTGCGTCACCCGGAATCGTGTTCACCGTCTTCGTCGTGTGGATCGAGATCGTCCAGGAGCTCGGCCTCGACCACCTCGCCGTCCGATGCCGGCGCCCCGGCTGTGGGGAGCTTCGGCTCCCTGTCGGCGTCGTCATCGCCGAAGAGCGAGTGGAGCGGGTGCGGTGCGTGCCTGTCCTCGGGCTGCCTGTCTGTGCCGTCTGCGCCTGCGGGCAACGCCGGGCATGCGGCCGTACGCGGCGGTGCCTGGGGGGAGATGGGCTGGGCGGGGTAGGGCCGCAGTGTCGACAGGTCGAAGTCCTCAAGACCGGCGTAGGGGTCTTCGGCCGGCTGCTCGGTGTCCAACTCCATTCCCTGGAAGGGGAGTTCGGTCCCGGTGCGCTTGGGCGGCGGTCTGCGGGAGCGCCGGCGCCTGCCCCGCTGGGCGAGGGCCAGGGCGATCGCCTCCTGGTCCTGCTGGCTGCCGCCGGATGCTTGGTGTTGTTCGGCGTGCTCGGCCCACATGTCGGCGGTCCACGGGTCGGTGAGCAGGTGGCGGAGTCTGAAGTCGCAGGTGATCCAGGTGCCCGTGGTGTGGTCATGCAGCCATACCCGTTCGGGGCGATACGGGTTGTAGCGGCACTCCCACCGGTCCGCACGGCCGGGCAGTTTCGAGCCGCCGCGCAGCAGAAGGCGGCGGTAGCGTCCGGCGTTCTCGGTGATGGGCTGATAGACCCGATAATCGATCATGAAGCCGCTCTTGCCGGGCCTGACCCACCGAGGCAGCAGGAAGAAGCGGTTCTCGGCCGGCGAGAGCGGCAGCGGCCGGTAGCCGCAGCGCCCGACCTGCACGGCATACATGTCGTTGGGGGACAGCTCGATGTGCGGCCTGAAGGGGTCGCGCAGCCCCGCATCGGGAGTCTGCTGGTACTCGAGCGCGACCCATTCCTGTGCCATCTGCTGGAGTTCAGCGATCGTGTACAGCGGCATCCGGTCGATGCCGCGGCCGCGCGTTTTGTGGCTGCGGCCGGCCCAGCCGTTGGGGACGTGCTGGCTGAAGCCGTGCGCGAGGGTGATGAAGAAGCGTTCGGCGAGCGGCTTGTCGGTGGGAGTCTTCTTACGCGCCGGGCGCCGGGCGATACGGAGCCGGTCGCAGACTTCGGTGAAGTGCTCGCTCACATACGGGCTGCCCTGGTCGTAGACGATCAGTTCGGGGTGGATGACGGGCCGGGCGGCGGTGGCCTTCGTGAACCGTTCGTCTGCCGCGGCGAGTTGCCCGAACGGCAGCGCGGAGGCGGCGGCCGCGGACAGCGGGTCCCAGCCGGGCATCACCGGCCAGGGCGCGAAGGCCTGCGCCAGCATCAGGGTCAGGTCGATGGCCCGTGTGGCCCGGCCCGCCTGCCCGCGGCTGGTGTCTTTCGCGTGGCTGGGGGTGATCATCAGGGCGCACACGCTGTGGCTGGCCACGTCGATGAGTACGGTCAATTCTGTGGCCACGGGCCGGCCGTCGTCGCCGCGGGCGAGGATCCGCAGCGGTGTGGTGTCGACCTGGGTGACCTGCCCCGGCCGCAGCACGATTTCGCGTCCGCCGTGGGGCGGGGGCGGGATGGAGGCCAGGGTGGTGCGGGCGCGTGTCGGCCGGGCCAGAACATCGGCCAGGCCGGATTCCTTCATGCGCAGGTAGAAAGTGGAACGCGACGGCAGCAGGGCGGCCCCAGCCACCGGATCATCACACTCGTCGCCGTAGCGTGCGCGCAGGAGGTCTTCCACCTCTTCACGGATCACTTCGATGGTGACGTCTGAGGTATGCGCGTGCCGGGCCACTACCTCCTGCATAGCGGTCAGGCACCGCGGATCGGTGAAGCCGCCCGGCCGCTTGCACCGAGGTCTGGGCAGCAGGACGGCAGGATTTTCACCTGCCTCTTTCCACGTACGCCGTTTGTCGGCGAGCGTGTGGGGCGAGTAGCTGATTCCGGCGGCGGCCAGCCGTTCGGACATCGCTGTGCACCGCTGTGCCAGCGTCGTATCCGGACCGAACCCGTCCTGCGACACCCGTGCGCCGGGTGCCAGCCCGGTGTCGATCTCCGCCATGCGCGCCTGCCAGATCCGGGCCTGCTCCCGCTCGGCATCAGAGAGCGCCGCCGGCAACGCCAGTCTCGCGGTCCTGCCGGCGGGAGGCTTCGGCTCGCCTCCGGCATCGACGACAGCGAAATCAGCCGCACCCACCAGCCACCGGTAGGACACCGCACGGGGTGCTTCACCACTGCCGTCGTGTGGCGTCAGGGTGACCTGCGGCCCCTGCCACGCCACCACCTCCCACACACGTTCCTGCCAGCGCACCCGTGCCCCGATCGACAGCGCCCCCACCAACCCGCCTCCACGAGCCTTCATCAGCGCCCCTTGCTCCCTTTACCGCGTCTCTCACTGTCCAGGCCAGGGAGTCGGGTAGCAGCGGCCGACTGTGGTCGAACAGCAGCTGCTGCCGCCACAGCATCCGGTAGGCGAGATCCAGGCCCGTCAGCGGATCCAGGCCGCTCGCCGCCACACCCGCCCGCAGGCCCGTCGGCTCCCCGAACGCCTCCAGCAGCGCTTGCTCCCCGCCGTCCTCGCCGCATGCAGGAAACCGGTAGCCGGTCAGCCACACGAGATTGCGCCCGCGCAGCCCTGATGGCTCACGCACCTGCCGCACTCGCCACCCGGCCGCCTGCGCGACGTCGTTCAGCACCTCAAGCCTCGACGCGGGCAGGCTCTCCTGGCCGGACGGTTTCAGCACCAGCACCTCACGCCTGCCGGTTGATGTGCGTGCGATGAAGTCCGGGCGCCAGCGGTACTTTTGGCCGTCTGTCTGCCACCGCAGTTCCACCGGGTTCGCGCTGAACGCCGCCCAGGCCGACTCGAAGTCCAGCTCCAGCGCGAGCCGCCACTGCCGCAGGCTTGCGCACACCACGGTCTGATCCCGTGTCGCCACCGGCCAGTAGGTGATGACGCCTCTGCGGCCCCGGTAGGGCACCGGCTCGGTGACTGGCCCGAACTCCTCCAGCGCCAGCCCCCGCAGCAGGCCCGCACTGCACGAGAGCCGCGGCCCGTACGGCGCGCGGTACACGGCCGTAATGCCCCGCCTCGTGTCCGCCGCCACTGCTTCCTGCACGTCGCCGATGTCCTCCACCGCGCCACCCGCCCCCTGCCGTGGCCGTGGTACTGCACCGACTCGCGACCCTCCGCTCCCAACACCCCTGTCTGTACCGGGCGTTCGTCTGTCGACGGGCCTCGCGGGCGCTGGTGTTCTATTGCCGGGCGTCACATCTCGCATGCCGGGTCTCCCAGTTGCCAGGGCAGGCACGAGGCCACCCCCAATACCCCCGTGGGCTGCTCCGCGCATTCATGCCCGGCAGACAGCCGTAGACGTACCTGCCGCAACTCTTCAGCACTCGGCGGACCAGATCGAACGTGTCGCGCCTGAGGGGCTGTTGTCATGGCTGGTTTGTCGGTGCCTGGAGGGCCGGCGGGAGCACTGTGCCGCTGCAGCCAGTCGGTCAGTGCCCAGCGGCCGACGGTGAAGTCGACACCCCACCGGTCCATGCAGTCGCGCAGCTCCTCCAACCACCGTGCACGAGCCTTGCTGTCCCGCTGGCCCGAGACTTCGAAGGCCGCCAGATGCCCTGCCACGGCCGCTGCCTCCGGCATCAGCACGAGCGGCGCCGTGGGCACAGCGTGCGCCCGAAGTCCCGCATCCCGCGCCCGCTGCACCCATCGCGTCGTGTGGGGCAGGTGCGTCCACCAGTGCACCGTGATCTGGAAGGCGTCGGCGAACAACTCTTCTCCCGCCGCACCGTATGGCCGGCTGAGCGCTTCCCGCTCCTGGTGCGCGGCGACCGTCTCGGGCAGGAGTTTCAGCGACAGCCCGCGCTCACCCCCGGTGCCGTCACTGTCGGTGAACCGAAGATGCTCCAGGCACACCCGCCAGCGGTCCGGGCTGATCATCCACACCGTCTCCCGCACCCCACGGGCGGCGGTACACGTTCCGCACAGCGGCACCAGGTGCCCCTCGCGCACCTGCCAGGGCCACGTCCACACCGCATCCTCCTGCTCCGCCGTCAGTAGGTGCGCGGCTGCGGTGCTCGGCAGTACCTCCTGCAGCGCCCGCGGGGTGCTGTCGGCCAGTACGGCCAGATACTCAAGTCCCCGCTCGTTGACGTACATCTCGGTGGTGGAGGGATAGGCCCGCACCCGCACCGGATCCGTGGAAGCCTGCCCGAAGCCCACACGCTCCAGCAGCTCTTCCAGCCCAAGCCCCTGGCCGTGTGCCAGCCGGCTGACGAAACTGCCCGTCGACTCACCCGGTACCGGTTCCACCCGCACCGGAAGAGGCTGACGCGGGCCGAACGGCCAAGCAGGAGCTGCCAGTTCGCTCACCTCCCCAAGCCCCTCCCCGCCGGTGGCTGCTGCCGCGAGCGCGGCATTCCCTCATGCTGCTCCGCGCCGCGGGCCGAGAACCGTCCCGCCCGCTCGATATGCCGGAAAGGGTGAACCGCTCCGGGAAAGACAAACCGAGCCCCAACTCGCGTGCGGACCATGAAGATCCAGGCACGCGAGCATCAGGGGGCGCCGGTGACCTCAGCCGCCACCGAGGATCAGCTCGTCACCGAGCTGCGCGGCCATCAAGCCGCCGCTGTCGACGCGAGCGTCTCCGCGTTCCTCGACCACCACGCCCGCACGTCCGTCGTGATGGCCACCGGCACCGGCAAGACCCTCGTCGCCCTCCACATCGCCCACCGCACCGCCGGCGACGGCAACGTGATCCTCTTCGCCCCCACCATCGAGCTGCTCTACCAGACCGCGCAGGTCTGGCAGCGTGAAGGCCGCCGAGGCCTGTACCTGACCGTCTGCCACGAAGACGCCAGCCCTACGCTGCCCGGCGGCATCCTGCGCATCAACTCGGCCGAAGAACTCGCCCAACACGCCGCACAGGCAGCGGCCTTCGGACCCCTGAACGTCTTCTGCACCTACCACTCACAGGAGAAGGTCGAACAGGCCCACCGCGCCTTCCATCTCGCCCGGTGGGCCCTGATCATCTGCGACGAGGCACACCGCACCGCCGGCGACGGCAACAAGGCCTGGGCCCGCGTCCTCGACGACGACCTCTTCCCCGCCCGCCACCGCCTGAACATGACCGCAACACCCCGCGTCCTCGACCCCACCGCCGACTCGGACACCCTGGGCACTGACGTGATCGCGTCCATGGACGACCCCCGCCTGTACGGCCCGGTCGTCTACCGTCTCTCCCTGGCCGAATCGATCGCAGAAGGCCTCCTGGCCGACTACGAGGTCGTCGCCGTCGAAGTCACCCAGGAAGACCTCAGACAAGCCCTGCGCAACCCCGAACGCATCGACACCACCAGTGAAGGACTGCGCCTGGCAGCCGCACAGATCGCCCTCCTGCGCGCCCAGCACCTCTACGACCTGAGACGCACCCTCACCTTCCACACCTACATCGCCGACGCCTGTGTCTTCGCCGAAACCCTCACCGCCACCGCGCAGTTCATGCCGACCCCCATGCGCTGCCGCCTGTCCAGCAACGCCGTCCACAGCAGCCTCGGCGCAGTCGCTCGCCGTGAGCGGGTCCAGGAATTCATCGACACCCCCACCCACGGCCCCCCAGACGAGGACCTCCCGCGCAGAGCCGTGCTCAGCAACTGCAACTGCTTCACCGAGGGAATCGACATCCCCTCTCTGGACTCCATCCTGTTCGCCGACCCCAAGAGCAGCCCCGTCCAGATCCTCCAGGCCATCGGCCGAGCCCTGCGCCAGACCCCCGGCCAAGGCAAGATCGCCCGCATCGTCGTCCCCGTCTACCTCAGCCCAGGCCAGCAGCTCCAAGAAGGAGTCAAAGGAACCAGCTTCCACCTGCTGCACCAGATCCTCATCAGCCTCAGCGCCTGGGACGAACTCGTCTTCACCCGCGTCACCCTCCACAACGGACAACGCACCACGCGCCCCTACACCCCCGCCCGGCCGCTGCGCGCCGACGAACTCATCGACCTGCTCCACCCCAAACACACCCCCGCCCCCAACCAGGTCTGGGACGCCGCCCACGAACAAGCCCGCGCCTTCCACGACATGCACGGCCACCTGAACGTCCCCAGCCGCTACCGGACGTCCAACGGCTTCTACCTGGGCTGGTGGGTGGGCAGACAACGCTCCCTGAAACAGCACGGCATGCTCCTGCCGCAGCGAGCCGAAGCCCTTGAACATCTCGACATCCAGTGGGAACACCCGCCCACCAGCATCGAGTACGCCCTCACCATCGCCCGCGACTACACCGCCCGCCACGGCCACCTCGTGCCCCGCACCACCGACACCCACGACGGCTTCCCGCTGGGCACCTGGCTCGCTGACCGGCGCCGCGAGGCCCGCGAAGCCTCCCTGCCGTACTGCTACCAGCGTGCCCTGACCGAGATCTACCCCTGGTGGAACAGCCCCTGGGACAAAACCGGCCAATGGCGCCGCTCCTACGCCGCCGTCCTGGCCGCCGCCCGCCGCAACAAACTGCCCTTCCCCGACCTCAGCCTTGAACAGGCCCGCAACCTGCACAGCAGGTGGCTAGCCGACCAGATCACCGCCCTGCCGCGTCTCACCACCACCCAGCGCGAACTCCTCGACCAGATCCCCCTGCGCCACCCTCTCGCCCACCTGCTGCGCCGGCCCCGCGGATACTCCGCCTGGGCCTTCCACAAAGGACTGCGCGAGGCCTACCTGTTCTGGCGCACCCACCACCACCTCGCCGTCCCCGCCACCTACCGCGGCGACGACCCCAGCGATCCGCTCCTGCTGCGCCGCTGGCTGTCCGAACGACGCCGAGGCATCGCCCGCCTCACGACCCAAGAGATCAACGCACTTCAAGCCCTGGACATGCGCTGGTTGAGATCAGGACAACTTCCCCCGGTCCTCAGGCCAGCCACCGGGCGATCGACTT
>NZ_JASCIQ010000083.1 GCF_029968035.1 Streptomyces cavernicola
CCGTCTTGATTGAGCACAGTCTCGTCGACGACGAAGCCGCCGCCCACCGAGTAGTACGTCTTCGCGAGGAGGAGCGCACCCTCGCGGTCGTACGCGTGCATCGTCATGCCGTTGGCGTGGTACGGCAGGGCCTTGCGGCGGTGCAGGACCAGGTGGTCGTCCACGGCGAAGTCGATCTCGTGGTCCGCGCCGATCTGCGTGCCGAGCAGCCGCAGCCGGCCGGTCGACGCGATGCGCTCCACGTCCTGCTCGGCCCGGTTGACGTCGACCGTGTGCGGCTCGTTGCCCTCCAGGCCGAGCAGGACGGCCTTCGGGGTGCCGTGGCCGTGGCCGGTGGCGCCCAACGAGCCGAACAACTCCGCGCGTACGGCCGCGGTCTGGGCGAGATGGCCTTCTTCCTTCAGCCGTCCGGCGAACGTCCGGGCCGCCCGCATCGGGCCGACGGTGTGCGAGCTGGACGGGCCGATGCCGATGGAGAAGAGGTCGAACACGGAGATGGCCACGGGCGGGCTCCCTGGTCAGCGGAACGGGGTTGTTGCAAATAGCGCAACATTCACCTTTATGCGCAACAGCGTTTCGGGGCGGGAGGGGGTTGTCAAGAGGATCCGCGTACCCTCCCGGCCCCTGAGTGCGAAGGCGCAGCCGTCAGTACGTCTCGTCGTCGTCCCACAGGCCGAGCAGCGCCTCGTCGCCCATCGGCCCTGCCGTCTCCAGGGCCGGGCCGTGCACCGACTGCTCGGTCCAGATGACCTTGCCGCGGCCGGTGTAGCGGGTGCCCCAGCGCTGGGCGAACTGCGCGACCAGGAACAGGCCGCGCCCGCCCTCGTCGGTCGCCTTCGCCCGGCGCAGATGCGGGGAGGTGCTGCTGCCGTCGGACACCTCGCAGATCAGGGTGGCGCCGTCGCGCAGCAGGCGCAGCCGGATCGGGTCGTGGCCGTAGCGGATCGCGTTGGTGACCAGCTCGCTGATCAACAGCTCGGCGGTGAACGCGACTTGGTCCAGGCCCCAGGTCTCCAACTGGCGGGTGACGTCGGCCCGGACCCGGGACACGGCGGCCGGATCGCTCGGCACGTCCCAGGCCACCACGTCGTCGCGGCCGAGGAGCCGCGTACGGGCGATGAGCAGCGCGACGTCGTCCGCGGGGCGCTCGGGCAGCAGTGCCTCGAAGACCGCCCGGCAGGACTCCTCGGGGGCGCGGCCGGGCTGCGCCAGGGCGGTGCGCAGCAGCTCGAAGCCGGTGTCGATGTCGCGGGTGCGGTCCTCGACGAGGCCGTCGGTGTAGAGGGCCAGCTGGGAGCCCTCGGCCAGGCGCAGTTCGGCGGTCTCGAACGGCAGGCCGCCGCCCAGGCCGAGCGGCGGGGAGACGGGCACCTGCGGGTACTCCACCCGGCCGTCGGGGTGCACCAGGGCGGGACCCGGGTGCCCGGCCCTGGCGAGGGAGCAGAGGCCGGTGGCCGGGTCGTAGATCGCGTACAGGCAGGTCGCCCCCGTGACGGCCGGGCCCTCGCCCTCGGCGGTCTCGTCCTGGTCGATCTTGGCGACCAACTCGTCCAGGTGGCTGAGCAGTTCGTCGGGCGGCAGGTCGAGGGCCGAGAAGTTGTGCACCGCGGTCCGCAGCCGCCCCATGGTGGCCGCGGCGTGCAGCCCGTGTCCGACGACGTCGCCGACGACGAGCGCCACCCGGGCGCCGGGCAGCGGGATGACGTCGAACCAGTCGCCGCCCACGCCCGCCTGCGCGGGCAGATAGCGGTGGGCCACCTCCACCCCGGAGTGCGCGGGCAGTTCGTGCGGCAGCAGGCTGCGCTGCAGGGCGACCGCCATGGTGTGCTCGCGGGTGTACCGGCGGGCGTTGTCGATGGACACCGCCGCGCGGGTCGCCAGCTCCTCGGCGCAGGACAGGTCCTCCTCCTCGAAGGTCGGCTTCTGAGACCGCCAGAAGTTGACCGTCCCGAGGACCATGCCGCGGGCCCGCAGCGGCGCCGAGATCAGTGCGTGCACACCGTGGTCGAGGAGCCGCTGCGCGCGCTCCAGGTGCTGGGCGCGCCGGCCTTCGGAGCCGGCCAGGTCCGGTTCGAGCACGGCGCGGCCGCCCGCGAGGCTCTCGGCCACGGGGCTGCTCGGCACGTACCGGATCAGCTCGCCCACCGGCACGAAGGGGTGCGGCTCGTGGATTCCGTGCACGACCGTGCGGAGCATCTCGGTGCTCGCACCGTCCGGTTCGTCGCCGCGCGGTACGGCCTCGAAGAGCTCCACGGTGACGAAGTCGGCGAAGCCGGGCACCGCCACCTCGGCCAGCTCCTCGGCGGTGCGGACCACGTCGAGGGTGGTGCCGACGCGTACGCCCGCGTCGTAGAGGAGTTGCAGGCGCTCCCTGGCCACCTCCGCCCGGCCGGTCAGGGCCCGCAGTTCGGTGGTGTCGCGCAGCGTGGCGACGCTGCCGGACGCGGCGCCGCGGCGGTCCACGGGCCGGACGTTGACGGCGAGCAGCCGGTCGCCGGCCAGGAGCACCTCGTCGGCGACCGTCCGGCCGGAGGCGAGGAGCCGGGCGGCGTCCGGCTCCAGGCCCAGCTCGGAGACCTGCCGCTGCTCCGCGTCCGCGGGCAGTTCGAGCAGCCGCCGGGCCTCGTCGTTGGCGAGGAGCAGCCGCCCCTCGCCGCTGACGACGAGCACGCCTTCCCGCACCGAGTGCAGGACCGCGTCGTGGTGCTCGTACATCCGTGTCATCTCGGCCGGGTCCAGGCCGTGCGTCTGGCGCCGCAGCCGGCGGCTCACCAGGGCCGAGCCGACCGTGGCCAGGAGCAGCGCGACGGCCGCCGAGCCGAGGACCAGGGGCAGTTGGCCGGTCACACGCGCGTTGACGCTCTCGACCGTGATGCCGACGGACACCAGGCCGACGACCCGGCCGTCGCGGTCGACGACCGGCACCATCGTGTCCACGGCCTTCCCGACCCCCGGCGTCTCGTACGTCTCCTGGTGCACCCGCCCCGCGAGCGCCTCGCTGTACGAGCCGACGACGCGCTTGCCGATCAGGTCCGGGTCGGGGTGGGTCCAGCGCACGCCGGACGGGCTGAACGCGATGACGTAGTTGACCTCGGACTCCTTGCGGGCCTCCTCGGCGGCCGGCTGCAGCAGCGCGCTGGGGTCGTCCGACTTCATGGCGCTGAGCGTGCCGGGGGCGTGCGCGAAGGTCTCGGCCCCGATGCGGGAGCGGTCGTACGCCTCCTGCAGGCTCGTGCCCCGCGCTTCGAGGACGAGGGAGGCCACGGCGGCGAGGACGAGCAGGACCACGACGGCCAGATGGAGGCGGAAGACCTGGCTGGCCACGCTCCGACTCCGCGCACGCCGGCCGGTGGAGCGCGCCGAAGCGGTGGACGTCGCGGGCGCGGGGCTCGGGCGGCCGGGGCAGACCTGTCGGTGGGCACGCATGACGCCTCCGTTGTCGCGATCAGGAACGCGCTGACTTCCGGGGGGAAGAGAGGGCGGCCAGGTCCTGGTCCTGGCCGCGCCCATGGCAGAAAGCCGGCTCGGCGGACGCCTCGGGGCGTGGCCAAGTCGGCTGTCTGCCATGGCAGTCGGCACCGCGAGGGCGGCCGCAGCGGGTCAGGACCGTTCGAGTTCGCCGTCCTGCAGGTCCGTGCGGCGCCCCTCACCGGGCGTCGAGGGGCGCGTGGCGGCGCCGGGCGGGGCGCTGGTCTCGGCCAGGGTGCGGCCGCGGGTCTCCTCCGCCCAGAGCAGGGACACCAGCCAGCCCCCGAGCGTGATCGCGGCGCCGATCAGCATGGTCGCGCCGATGCCGAGCCGGCTGATGGAGATCGGCAGCAGGTAGGTGCCCGCGGCGGCCCCGACGCGGCTGATGGACGTCGCGACGCCGCCCGCCGTGGCCCGGATCCCGGTCGGGAACAGCTCGTTGGGGTACGTCCACTCCAGGACCGTGGGCCCTCCGGAGAACAGGGCGTACGTACAGAAGCAGAGGATGACCACCGCGACCGGCACGGACGAACCGCCGCCGAGGACCGCGAGGGGGACGGCCATCAGCGCGAACGACCAGACGATGACGGGCCGGCGCCCGATCCGGTCCACCATGCGCAGCGCGGGCAGGCAGCCGAGGACGAACACGATGCTGATCAGCGCCGAGCCCAGGTGGCTGGTGTTGCCCTCGCCGAGCCCGAAGGAGCCGAGGATCGTGGGGCCGAAGGTCAGCAGGGCGAACATCGGCGTGATCTGGCACATGTAGAACAGGCCGCAGAACAGCGTCCGCCGTAGATAGACGCCCTTGAACAGGTCGCGGACCCGGCTCTGTACGACGGACTGCTCGGCGGCCGAGGCGGCGAGCAGCTCCTCGATCGGGACCGTACGACCGAGGGCGCTCTTGATCGCGTCCTGCGCCTCCGCGGTACGGCCCTTGTTCACCAGCCACAGCGGCGACTCCGGGGTGCCGAGCCGCATGAGCAGCACCACGGCGCACAGCACGGCCGAGGACGCGACCATCCAGCGCCAGGCGTCGGGCCCGCCGATCTCGGCCAGCACGAAGCCGATCACGTAGGCCGCTGCCGCGCCGATGTACCAGGCGAGGATGAGGACGCCGAGCAGTCGGCCGCGGTGCTTGTTGGGCACCCATTCGGCGAGCAGCGACGTCGCGATGGGGTAGTCGGCCCCGATGGCGACGCCGAGGACGAAGCGCAGGATGACGACCTGCCAGCTGTCGGTGACGAAGACCGAGAGGACCGACGCCCCGACGAGCACGGCGAGGTCGATGGTGTACATCGCCTCGCGGCCGAGCCGGTCCGTGACCGCCCCGAAGAACAGCCCGCCCACGAAGATGCCGACCAGCGCGGCGGCGCCGATGAGGCTCACTTCCCCGGTGGACAGGCTGAGTTCGTTGGTCATGCCGACGAGAGAGACGCCGATGATGCTGAGCAGGTAGCCGTCGAGGAACGGGCCGCCCGCGCAGGCCCAGGTGAGTTTTCGATGGAACGGGTTGAGTGGCGCCTCGTCGATGGCACGGATGGACATCAGACCTCCCGGGGCGGGGGACGGGGGAGCGTGCGGGCGGTCGCGCACAAGGGGGCGCACGCGCCAGGTCAGCGCTGTGCCGGCGGTGTGGCCGGAAGTCACCCGGCCACACCGCCGGGCGGGCCCGCGGCGCTATGGGGAGACCAGGGAACCTGGTCGGAGGGGCCGTCCTGCACCGACGACTCCACAGGCGGGGCGCCGCTCTGGCGTTGCGTAGAACAGGACGAGTTTCTGCATGCGCAACCATCCATTGATGGCGAGGCGTCGTCAAGGCCAACGCCGGAAGAAGGGCGGGCGGGGGCGGGGAGGAGAGGTGGGGGGTCCGATGCGCCGGGAATCCGGCGACTCTTGACAGTCGTCCGCGCGAGCAGCCATCGTTGCGCACGCTGAAATCTGGTGCCCCATGCGCAACGAACCTTGCTCGGGCCGGTCGGCCCCCATCGAGGAGCTTGACAGTGACACATGAGGTTCGAGCTGTGACGCATGAGATCCGCGCCGCGATGCATGAGGTCCGTGCCGTGACGGATGAGGCCGTGGCGCATGAGGCCGTGATGCGTGAGGGCGTGACGCATGAGGCCGTGGCGCATCAGGTCCGCGCCGTCGTGGTCCGTGAGCAGGGCGCCCCCGCCTCCGTGGAGACCGTCCTGGTCCCCGACCCCGGACCCGGCGAGGTGCTGGTCCGGGTCAGCTCCTGCGGCGTCTGCCGCACCGACCTGGACCACCGCGAGGTCGGCGGCGACGCCCCCTTCCCCGTCCTGCTCGGGCACGAGGCCGCCGGCGTGGTCGAAGCCGTCGGCGCGGGGGTGACCCGGGTGGCGCCGGACGACTTCGTCGCCCTCAACTGGCGTACGGCCTGCGGCAGTTGCCGCTCCTGCAGACGCGGCCGGCTCTGGGGCTGCCGCGCCGTCCGCCGGGCCGACCGGCCGATGACGCTGCCGGACGGCACTCCGCTGTCCCCGGTCCTCGGCGTCGGAGGGTTCGCCGAGAAGACGCTCGTCGCCGAGGCGCAGTGCGTCAGGATCGACCCCGTCGTGTCACCGGTCGTCGCCGGGCTGCTCGGCTGCGGCGTCATGGCGGGCTTCGGCGCGGCCGTCCACACCGGCGGCGTCGGACGCGGGGACTCGATCGCCGTGATCGGCTGCGACGGCGTCGGCCTCGCCGCCGTCGCGGGGGCCAGGGTGGCCGGCGCGCGCCGCATCGTCGCCGTCGACGCCGACGGCCGCAGGCTGGACCTGGCCGAGCGGTTCGGCGCCACCGGCACGGTCGACTCGTCCCGGATCGACGCGGTCGACGGCATCAGATCCCTCACCGGCGGCCTCGGCGCCGACGTCGTGGTGGACGCGGTCGGCACCGCCCGTACGTACCGGCAGGCCTGCTACGCCCGCGACCTGAACGGCGTCGTCGTGCTGGCCGCCGCCCCCGCCCCGGAAGCGACGGTCGAGCTGCCACTGGGCGACGTCTTCGGGCGCGGCGGGTCGCTGAGGGCCTCCTGGCACGGCGACTTCCTGCCGTCCCGTGACGTGCCCGCGCTGCTCGACCTCTATCTGCAAGGCCGCTTCGACCTCCGCGCCTTCCTCGGCGAGAAGATCGCCCTCGACGACGTGGAGACGGCGCTCGGGCGGATGCGCTTCGGGGGAGACGTCCTGCGTCCCGTCGTGCTCATGTGAGGCGGGGCCTCGTGTGACGCGGGGACTTTTTCTGTCCCTCTTCTCCCCTCTCCCGGCCGCTGTTTCCGGGGTGCGAAGGCTGTGCGCAGCGCGTTCGCAGTGTGGTCCCTCCGGTGCTCGCCGAGGTGCTCCGATCCGCTGAAAACTCCCCTCTTGACACCGCCCTGGCCAACCGGAACAGTGTTGCGTATAGCAAGCCGCGTTGCGCTATACACAACAGCAAGCCGTTTGTTTCTCTCATCTCACGACGGGCTCCAGTGCCCCGCTCAACGGCCCCCCGCCCAGCCGGGCCCCGCTCTCTGGAGGTTCTCTCATGATCACGGTGTGCCGTATCGACGACCTGCCCCCCGGCGAGTCCATCCGCGTGACCGAGGGCGTCCCCGCGCCCGTCGCCGTGTTCCACACGGAGGACGGCGAGGTCTACGCGCTCGACGACACCTGCTCGCACCAGGACGCCTCGCTGAGCGACGGCTGGATGGAGGGCTGCTTCGTCGAATGCCCCCTGCACGCCGCCTTCTTCGACATGCGCACGGGCAACCCGACCTGCGCCCCGGCGAAGTTCCCCGTCCGCACCCACCAGGTCTCCGTCGAGAACGGCCACGTCCTGCTGCACATCTCCGTGGGAGAGCCCGCATGAGAAGCGTCACCGTCGTCGGCGCGTCCCTGGCGGGACTCAGCGCGGTGCGCGCGCTGCGCGCCGAGGGCTTCGAGGGCGACATCACCGTCGTCGGCAAGGAGCTCCACCTCCCGTACGACCGGCCCCCGCTGTCGAAGGAGTTCCTCAAGGGGAACCTCGACGCCGAGGCGCTCGCGCTCAGCGAGCCGTACGAGTACGAGGACCTGGAAGCCAACTGGCTGCTCGGCGAGAGCGCCGTACGACTCGACCCGGGCGCGCGCACGGTGACCCTCGCCGGCGGGCAGGAGCTGCAGAGCGACGGCGTGGTCATCGCGACCGGCGCCGCCCCGCGCACCCTTCCCGCGGCGGACGGCCTGGCCGGCGTGCACACCCTGCGCACCCTGGACGACGCCCTGGCGCTGCGCGCGGAACTCCTCGACGGCATGCCGCGCGTCGTCGTCATCGGCGCGGGCTTCATCGGCGCCGAGGTCGCCTCCACGGCCCACCGACTCGGCCTGCACGTCACCGTCGTCGAAGCCCTGGACGTCCCGCTCGAACGCCAACTCGGCCGCGACATGGGCCTGTTGGCCGCATCCCTGCACACCGACCACGGGGTCGACCTGGTGTGCGGCACGGGCGTGACGGGCTTCGCCGGGGAGGGCCGCGTGGCCGGAGTCCACCTCGCCGACGGCCGCACCCTGCCCGCCGACGTCGTCGTGATCGGCGTGGGTGTGCGACCCGCGACGGACTGGCTCGTCGACTCCGGCGTCGAACTGGACGACGGCGTGGTCTGCGACGCCGGCTGCGCCACCAGCGTCCCCGGCGTGGTGGCGGTCGGCGACATCGCACGCTGCCCCAACCCGTTCACCGGCCGGCACGCCCGCATCGAGCACTGGAGCAACGCCAACGAGCAGTCCAGGACCGCGATCCGCACCCTGCTCACCGGAGTCTCCGCCCAACCCCCGGCGACCGCCCCGTACTTCTGGTCCGACCAGTACGGCGTACGCATCCAGCTCGCCGGACATGTGCCCGCGGGCGCCCGGCCCCGGATCGTCGAAGGGGACGTCGACAGCCGGTCCTTCGCGGCCGTCTACGAGATCGCCGGCGAGCCCGTCGCCGCCGTCGCCATGAACCAGCCGAAGCTGTTCAACCGCCTCCGCCGCAAGCTCACCCCCGCCCTGGCCGCCGTCGCCTCGTGAACCGGCGCCGACTCCCCACCCGTCCACGGAGAACGCCATGACCGTGCCGCCGCACCTGCGCTACACCTGGGATCACGAGTGGCTGGCCATCGAGGCGGGCAACGGCACCGTCGGCGTCACCGAGTTCGCGACCAGAACCCTCGGGGACGTCGTCAGCCTCCGGCTGCCCGAGGTCGGATCCTGGGTGGAGGCGGGGGAGACGTGCGGGCAGATCGCCTCGCCCACCGCCGTCAGCGAGCTGTACGCCCCCGCATCGGGCCACATCACCGAAGTCAACACCCGGCTCGTCGCCGACCCGAGCATGGTCAACTCGACGCCGTACGACGGGGGTTGGCTGTTCAAGCTGCGGGTCGAGAACATCGCCGGCGCGCTGTCCGCCGACGCCTACGCCGCCCACTGCGCCCTCACTCAAGGAGCCCGTCGATGACCGCCTTCCACCAGTCGCTGCGTGAGCTCGACCCCGATGTCGCGGCGGCCGTGGACGCCGAGCTGCACCGTCAGCAGTCCACCCTGGAGATGATCGCGTCGGAGAACTTCGCTCCGGTCGCGGTCATGGAG
>NZ_JASCIQ010000084.1 GCF_029968035.1 Streptomyces cavernicola
CGCCACCACCACACGTGTGGCCAGTGCCTCGCGGAGGGCGTCCGCGCGTCGGCGTGCCGTCGTGCTCACGACAGCTCCGCGAGGCGTGGCTCGATGGCGGCGGCAGCGGCGGCGCCGTAGGTCCGGTCGATGCGGGTGATCAGGTCGGCCGGGACCAGCTTGTGCTCCTGGGTGCCGACCGACTCCAGGACGATGGTGGCCAGGGCGCAGCCGAGCTGGGCGGCCTGTTCCTGCGGCCACTGCCAGGCGGTGCCTGCGAGGAAGCCGGAGCGGAAGGCGTCGCCCGCGCCGGTGGGGTCGGCGATCCGGCCGGCGGGGACGGCCTGGATGCGCAGGTCGGGGGCGCCGTCGCGGGCGAGGCCGACGCCGGCCTCGCCCAGGGTGGTGATCCAGGTGCCGACCCGGCCGAGGAGGTTCCGGCGACTCCAGCCGGTGCGTTCGGCCAGCAGGGCGGCCTCGTACTCGTTGGTGAACAACCAGGTGGCGCCGTCGACGAGTTGGCGGGCCTGCTCCCGGTCCAGGCGGGCGAGCTGCTGGGAGGGGTCGGCGGCGACGGGGATGCCCAGGCGGTGCGCCGTGGCGGTGTGGCGCAGCATCGCCTCGGGGTCGTCGGCGCCGACCAGGACGAGGCCGGGCTTGCCGGTGCGCGCGGTGATCTCGGCCAGGTCGATGTGGGGGGCCTCGGCCATGGCGCCGGCATAGAAGGTGGCGATCTGGTTCTGGTCCTGGTCGGTGGTGCACACGAAGCGCGCGCTGTGCAGCGTCTCGCTGACCCGGACGGCCGAGGTGTCGACGCCGTTCGTCCGCAGCCAGGTGTCGTACTCGGCGAAGTCGACACCCGCGGCACCCACCAGGATCGGGTCGAGGCCCAACTGACCGAGGCCGAACGCGATGTTGGCGGCGACGCCGCCGCGTCGTACTTCGAGGTGGTCGGCGAGGAACGACAAGGAGACGCGCTCCAGTTGCTCCTTGATCAGCTGCTCGGCGAAGCGGCCGGGAAACTCCATCAGATGGTCGGTCGCGATCGAGCCGGTCACGGCGATACGCACGGCAAAGCACTCCTTGAACCTGGGCCGGTGGCGGGGTCGCACGGGGAGGGCGGTGCGCGGCCGGGGGGACGGAACCGCGCACCGCGAACCTTGGCCGAAGTGGCCGTGTGCGGTCAGGGCCTGTCGTTTGGATCAGACCGGATCTGGTCGGCGGTGCCGATCGGTCCGCGCCCCCGGCGAGATCAAAACGACGGGCCCTGAGTCCGGGCCGGCGGTGACCGGCCCGGTGTTGGCGGGTGTCAGGTGGTGGCGCGGCCCTTCTTGAGGGCGATGGCCGTGTCGGTGACGCGACTGGCCTGGTAGCGGGCGGCCTGCAGGGTGACGTCGCTGGGGGCTTCCTGCCGGCCGGGGACACCTGCCACGTGGGAGGTGCCGTAGGGGTTGCCGGTCTGGAACTGGACGGGGTCGGTGTAGCCGGGGGGCACGATGATGCCGCCCCAGTGGTAGAAGGTGTTGGACAGGGCGAGGATCGTGGCCTCCTGCCCGCCGTGCAGGGTGTTGCTGACGGTGAAGGCGGAGTAGACCTTGCCGGCGAGTTTGCCCTGCGCCCACAGCGGCCCGGCGGTGTCGATGAAGGCGCGCAGCTGGCTGGCGGGGTTGCCGAACCGGGTGGGGGTGCCGAGCAGAACGGCGTCGGCCCAGTCGAGGTCGTCGAGAGTGGCCTCGGTGACGTCGGCGTGGTCCTTGCGGTACTGGGCCCAGGCCGGGTTGGCGTTGATGGCCTTGTCGGGGGCGGTCTCGGCGACCCGGCGCACGCGAACGGTGGCACCGGCCTTCTCCGCACCCTCAGCGGCGGCCTGCGCCAGCGCCTGCACATGGCCGGTCGCGCTGTAGTAGACGATCGCGACATTGACAGATGACATGGGTCGTCTTCTTCCTTCGTACGTTGACCTGTTCAGGCTTTCCGATGCTTTCGGTGAGCCGCGGCGCTCACCTGGCTTGCTTCACGCCGCCCCGCGCAGGCCCCGCGCGGAGGTCGCGTGGGTCGGCAGCGCGGCGCGCAGGGTCTGCGCGACCCGTTCGACCTGATCCATGCTCAGTTCGGCGTGCATGGGGATGGCGAGATGGCGGCGGAAGAGATCCGCCGAGACATGGCATACCTGCTTGGACTCGAAGACAGGTTGAAGATGCCCCGCCCATGTGCCGTGCCCGCAGCCGATGCCCTGGGCGCGCAGGTCGGCGGCGAGGGCCGCGCGGTCCACGCTCGCGTCCAGTGTCACCAGGTAGGACTGCCACACATGGGTCCGGTCCTCCGGCACCACGGGGAGCGTCAGGAGTTCCTCGTCGGCGAGGAGTTCGGCGTAGCGTGCCGCGACCGCGCGCCGGCGCTCCAGCAAGCCGTCCAGGCGCTTCAGCTGCACCTGCAGGATGGCGGCGGCTATGTCCGACAGCTTGTAGTTGTAGCCGATTTCCGTGAACTCCGAGATCGGTAGGCCGATGACCTTCGCCTGGTCGAAGATGCTGGTGATGCCGAACGCCGACCGCAGCCGCACGTCCTGGCCGACCTCCGGGTCGGCGGCCAGCAGGGCACCGCCCTCGCCGCTCGTGGCGCCCTTGCGTCCGTGGAAGGACAGACAGGCCACCGGCGCCAGCGTGCCGGCCTGCTGTCCTCGGTAGGTCGCACCGACCGCGCAGGCGGCGTCCTCGATGACGAACAGACCGTGCCGCGCCGCCAGTGCGTTGAGCTCGTCGTAGTCGGCCGGCAGCCCCACCGTGTCGATCACGATCATGCCGACGGTCCGCGGCGTGATCAGATCCGCCACCGACTCCACGTCGACCAGGCCGGTGTCGGCATGGACGTCGGCGAAGACCGGCACCGCGTCGAGGTACCGAACGGCGTGCGCGGGGGCCGGGAAGCCGTAGTCGGAGACGATCACCTCGTCGCCCGGCTTGACGCCCAGCGCGAGCAGGGCGAGATGCAGCGCGACACCGCAGTTGGTGAGGGCGACCGCGTCGCCCACGCCGTAGCGCTCGACCAGCTGGGCTTCCAGGGCCTTGCCCTTCGGGCCCTGACCGGCCGGCCAGCCCGACTCGAACACCTCGGCCACGGCCGCCAGTTCCTGCGCGCCGAGGCTCGCGTGCACCAGGGGGATCCTGTCCATGGTTGCCATCTCCCGTTACGCTCCCTGCTTTGTCGTCGGCCGGGATGCGCGGGGCGCCGGGGGTTCGTACCGGAGCGGCGTGATCTGGCTGACGTCGTACCGGCGGCGCATCCGCTCCACGGCCTCGGGATCCACCGACTTGCCGGCCGAGAAGATCTCCACGATCTCCTCGAAGTAGTGCTCGTGGTCGGGCGAGGGAGAGCTCTGGAACAGCATGCGGGCGGGCGCGTCCGTCGCGTTCCTGAACGCGTGCGGCGTCCCCGGGGGAACGAACATGCAGCTGCCCTCCCCGGCGCGGACGACGCGGTCCCCGCCGGTGGACTCCCAGTCGTGCCAGCTGTCTTCGGACCTCGTGACCGGCTCGAACGCCATGAGGTCGAGCTGTCCCTCCAACACGTAGAAGAACTCCTGGGATTGGTGGTGGACGTGCGCCCCCACATCGAAGCCGGGCGGCACGACCACCTCGAAGATCGATGCGGACGAACCGTCCGCCTTGGTCACCTTGAAGGTCACCTCCTGCGCCCGAGTGATCAGCTTCCGTCCCTGACCTGGGGGGACGACAAGGCCAGTCATTGATTCGGTTCCTTTCCGCGCTGCATCCCGCTCAGGGGACGGGGACGATGTGCTTCGCCGGCCTCGGCCGCCCTACTGCGGCCCGCCCATGGCCCAGCGGCCCAGTGCCATCTCGGCGGTGATGCCGGGACCGAAACCCGCGATCAGGCCGGTGGCGCCCGGCATCGGGGGGTCGGTCTCGAAGAGTCGGTAGGCCGCGTCGAGCACGACCGCGCTGGCGATGTTGCCGTACTCGGTCAGGGTCGCCCAGCTGTGCCGGAACACCTTCCGGTCGACGTCGAGGAACTTGGCGAGGTCGTTCAGAATGCGGGGACCGCCGGCGTGCACGAGGTAGAAGTCGAGATTGCCGGCGTCCCAGTCGGCTTCCGCCGTGAAGTCCCGCAGCACGGGGGCCAGTGGTTCCATCGTTCCGGGAACGCGGCGGTCCAGCTGGAAGTGAAATCCCGTGTCCCGCACAGCGTAGGAAATCCAGTCCTCGGTGTGCGGAATGAGGTACGAGGAATTGCGCTCCAGCTCGATGCCGATACCGCCATCGCCTCGTACGACGGCGGCCGCGACCGCGTCGCCGAACAGCCCGTCGGACAGCAGCGAACCGATCGCGTCGTCCTCGGGCTGGTAGCACAGCGAGCACAGCTCGCACGACACGATCAGGACGTTGCTTCCGGGGTGGGCCACGCAGAAGTCGTGGGCCCGGTTGATCGCCCCGCCGCCGGCGGCGCACCCCAGCTGCGCGATGGGTATCTGCCGGGTGTCGGACCGGAAGCCCATGTGGTTGATGAGCCAGGCCGTCAACGACGGCATCAGGAAGCCGGTGCAGGAGACGTAGATGATCGCGTCGACGTCCCGCGCGGTCAGCTCGGCGTTCTTCAGGGCCTCTTCGATGACCTCCGGTGTCCGCTCCTTGGACTCGGCCTCGTAGATGCGGTTGCGTTCCGTCAGGCCCGGGTGGCTGAGCGTCTTCTCGATGGGCTGCACGATGTGGCGCTTCTGCACCCCCGTGTTCTCAATCAACCGCAGCGCCAGTGGGAGTTGCGGCTTGCCGGAATGAACCTTCTTGGCGAATTCCAGAGTTTCTGCCGCGGTGATGACGTATTCCGGCACCCTTACCGACGGCTTGCATAGCCTTGGCATATCGAGAATCCACTTTCTCTAGAGTTGCCTTCTGCACGTGCTGAGGCTGGAGTTTTCGCCCACCATGAACTGACGGCCCGCAACGGGCGACACCGGTATCCGACGTGGTGCCGGACGTGTCGCGCGTTGGGGCCGTCAGTCGACGCTCGAAGCGGGTGATGAGACGCGAAGGCGCGGTGACACCGCGCCTCGAAAGAGGCTGCGCCCCGCCTGGCCGAGTCGGCGATCACACTCAACTCGCGCACCACAAAGGGTTTTTGGGCAGGGGAGGCGTGCGGAAAGAGTGACACGGGCTCCATCTGCACGCCAAGAGCGCCCCGAAGTGACGTGGGTCACTCCCTCGGCCGGTGGGTGCCTGGGCGGTCACCACGGCTCCAGCGAGAATCCGCCAGACGTCGTACCGGTGCGGCCATCCTGTGCGCGACCCAAGTCGCATGACCGGGAGGCCTGAACGCCTGACCTGATCGCAGTGCCTCCCCCGTTGCTCCATGCCCACCCGCCCTGCTTTGGAGTGCCATGTCCCGCAACCTGTTCACCTCGGAATCCGTGACCGAGGGGCATCCCGACAAGATCGCCGACCAGATCAGCGACATGCTCCTCGACGCGCTGCTGCGCCAGGACCCCACCTCGCGGGTCGCGGTCGAAACCCTGATCACCACCGGTCAGGTGCACATCGCCGGTGAGGTGACGACCTCCGCCTACGCCGACATCGCCGCGCTGGTGCGCGAGAAGGTCCTCGAGATCGGCTACGACTCCTCGGCCAAGGGCTTCGACGGCGCCTCCTGCGGGGTCTCGGTGTCGATCGGCGCGCAGTCGCCGGACATCGCGCGAGGCGTCGACACGGCGTACGAGAAGCGTGTCGAAGGTGCCGCCGCAGGTGCGGAAGGTGACGAGCTGGATCAGCAGGGCGCCGGCGACCAGGGCCTGATGTTCGGGTACGCGACGAACGAGACGCCCACCCTGATGCCGCTGCCGATCGAGCTGGCGCACCGCTTCTCGCGCCGGCTGACAGAGGTCCGCAAGGACGGGACCGTGCCCTACCTGCGCCCCGACGGCAAGACCCAGGTCACCATCGAGTACCTGGGCAGCCGCCCGGTCCGCCTTGACACCGTCGTGGTCTCCTCGCAGCACGCCGCCGACATCGACCTGGACGGGCTGCTCGTCCCGGACATCCGCGAGCACGTCGTCGAACACGTCCTGTCCCAGCTCGCCGAGGACGGCATCAAGCTCGACACCGACGGCTACCGCCTCCTGGTCAACCCGACGGGCCGGTTCGAGATCGGCGGCCCGATGGGCGACGCGGGCCTCACCGGCCGCAAGATCATCATCGATACGTACGGCGGCATGGCCCGGCACGGTGGCGGCGCCTTCTCCGGCAAGGACCCGTCCAAGGTGGACCGTTCCGCCGCGTACGCGATGCGCTGGGTCGCCAAGAACGTGGTCGCCGCGGGCCTGGCGGAGCGCTGCGAGGTCCAGGTCGCCTACGCGATCGGCAAGGCTGAACCGGTCGGCCTGTTCGTGGAGACCTTCGGTACCAACACGGTCGCCGTCGAGAAGATCGAGGCCGCCGTCAACGAGGTCTTCGACCTGCGCCCGGCCGCGATCATCCGCGACCTCGACCTGCTGCGGCCCATCTACGCCCAGACCGCCGCGTACGGCCACTTCGGCCGTGAGCTGCCCGACTTCACCTGGGAGCGCACCGACCGCGCCGACGCCCTGCGCCACGCGGCCACGGCGGCGAAGCAGGCCTGACCTCCCGGCAGCGCGTCGGCGGGCGGGCGCGGTTTCCCCCGGCCGCGCCTCGCCGACGACTGCGCCGGGACGAGCGGGCCTCGACCCTTCGGCCGAGGCCCGCTCACCCTCCGTTGCCAAGCCGGGACGTACGACAGCGCTCGCTTCCGTGCCGTCG
>NZ_JASCIQ010000085.1 GCF_029968035.1 Streptomyces cavernicola
CTCCGGCGGCACCGACGTCCACCTCGTCCTGGTCGACCTCCGCGACAGCGACCTCGACGGCCAGCAGGCCGAGGACCGCCTCCACGAGGTCGGCATCACCGTCAACCGCAACGCCGTCCCGAACGACCCCCGGCCCCCGATGGTCACCTCCGGCCTGCGCATCGGCACCCCGGCCCTGGCCACCCGCGGCTTCGACGCCGACGACTTCCGCGAGGTCGCCGACATCATCGCCGAGACCCTCAAGCCCGGCTTCGACACCGAGTCCCTCAAGGCCCGCGTGACCGCTCTGGCCGAGAAGCACCCGCTCTACGAGCGGTGAGAGACCCGGATCCTCGAAGGTCCGCCGACGGGGGCCGGCGTGACCGAGGGGTCCGGTGTGAGCGCGTCGGGACCGGGGAGTTGCCGCTCGACCGGTCCCGACGCGCTCCTGTGGCGGAGCGTCGCGGGCCGGGAGCAGCTGTGCGGCGCAGGTCCTGCGCCGGGGGCGGGCCGAGGGCGGACCGGGGGCAGGCCGGTTGCGGGGCCGGTGGTGCGGGTTCGGCAGCGGGCGAAGGCCGGCCCGGGTTCAGCCCAGGTAGCCCATGCGGTGACTGATCTCGTCCGCGCCCTTGATCAGGGCCGGCGCGATCTCCTCGATCCGCTCCTCGGTGAGGCGGTACGAGGGGCCGGAGGCGCTCAGCGCGGCGATGACGTCACCGTCCCGGTCGCGCACCGGTGCGGCGATCGCGTGCAGGCCGATCTCCATCTCCTCGAGCGTCCAGGAGTAGCCGCGCTCCCGGGCCTCGGCGAGGTTCTTCTCGAGCTTCGTCTTCGCCGTCAGCGTGTGCGGGGTGATCTTCCGCAGCCCGGCCTCGGCGAGGATGGCCGCACGCTCCTGGGCGGGCAGGTACGCGAGCAGCGCCTTGCCGCTCGACGTGGCGTGCAGCGGGGTCAGCTGCCCCACCCAGTTCTGTGCGGTGATCGCCGACGGGCCGCGCACCTGGTACAGGTTGATCGCGTAGTGCTCCTGCATCACCGCGATGTTGACGGTCTCGCCGATCTCCTCCGCGAGCCGCTCGCAGACCGCGCGGCCCTGCTGCGTGACGTCGATGCGACCGGTGACGGCGCCCGCGAGCCGTACGATCCCGAAGCCCAGCCGGTACTTGCCGCGGTCACCGGTCTGCTCCGCGAGGCCACGGGCCTCGAGCGCACCGAGCAGACGGAACGCGGTGGACTTGTGAACATCGATCTCGGCGGCCACTTCCACGACTCCGGCCTCGCCGCGCTGAGCCAGGATCTCCAACACCGTGATGGCGCGATCGACGGACTGCACCCCGCCAGCCTGGGACGTCGTCGTTCCACTATCTGGACTTTGGTTGCTCATGACGAAACTATACGCACAGTAAACAACCCCGAGGCAAGTGGCAGGGTCCACCTGTCCACACAAGTGTCCGGACTCACCGCATCGTTGCCGCTTCCCCTTGCTGTACTGGGCGTCGGATGCGCCTACCCCGCAATCACGACTCCACACCCCCTACCTCCCCTCCGTAGCAAGCAGTCACTATCAGTGATGGGTGCGGGGCGAGCTGCAAGCCGAGAGCCGGCCAGCCAGCGCTCAATGGCGGCGATCGTGAACTCTCCGGTTCGGGGCCGTCCGGCTGCCCACGTTCCGCGTTGCTGGAACAACTCCACCTCACCAGGGCTGCGCACCGCGATGAACTCTGGGTACTGCTCTCCCTGAGTGCCTCGCACGACGACGCTCCCCTCAAGGGACAGCATCACGAACGCCGGGTGGCCGTACCCGTTCCCAAGGATTCCGGTGGCCCCGCCTGCACCCGCGATGTCCCATGAACTCAGCAAGGCGACTTTCGACCACCACAGCGTTCGAGGGGTTCCGGGTTCCGCGCAGTTGACGGCCAGCAGGAACTCCGGGGTGCTCTCGGTGAAGAGTCCATTCCCGACGGACAGTCGATGCCATGCGGAATTGGCCGTCTCTCGGAGTTGTGGATCGTCAGATGGCAGCGATATGACTTCGCTCATGTCCGGTGCAGGGCAACTATCGGCGAATCCCGCAATGGCAGGCGGAATGAGCGGGGTCAGCGGATCAACCATCCCCTGGTAGTCCAGGCCGGCCTCGGCGAGTGATGCCGCCAACGCGCCTTCGTCCACGCGCTTTCTCCTCACGGTGATCAGCTACAGGGCGTCCTGTGTGGGACGCCGCGAAAAACCGTTGGCGTCTCGCCACCGGGCTTCCCTATCTTTGGTCCTGTTCCGAGAGGCCGCGTCGAGCGGTCCTCGTCAGCTGTGTGTACCGGGAGGTGTGACTGATGACTGTCGCTGCTGCGGGTGTTGCCCGCGTTCAGAAGTGCGTCACTTCCACCCCTGTGGTCACCGGCTGAACCACCCACTGACACCGCGCCGTTGAGGCGCAGCCGGGGCCACCCTGTGAAGGGTTCCCCTTGAATTCCTCTTCTGCTTCTTCCACTTCTTCTTCTCCGCTGTCCCCGTCCTCGTCGCACCCGCTGTCCCCGTACGGCTGGGACGCGGGCCGCGAGGCCGAGTTCGCCCCGTACGCCGAGCAGGGCCTGGTGCCCGGTCGGGTCGTGCGGGTCGATCGTGGCCAGTGCGATGTCGTCACCCCGGGCGGCACGGTTCGGGCCGACACCGAGTTCGTCGTGCCGCGCGACCCCGCCAAGGTCGTCTGCACGGGCGACTGGGCCGCCCTCGACCCGGAGGACGGCGACCCGCGCTATGTGCGTGCCTTGCTGCAGCGGCACACCGCGTTCCTGCGCAACACCTCGTCCAAGCGGTCCGAGGGCCAGATCCTCGCCGTCAACGTCGACCATGCCGTGATCGCGGTCTCGCTTGCCGTCGAGCTCGACCTGGGCCGTATCGAACGGTTCCTGGCCCTTGCCTGAGAGAGCGCCTAGAAGTACACAGCAGCCCTCACCTGCACGGATGCCGTTTGGAGCGGCCGGATCTGTGTTGTAGGAGGGCAATATGGCGAAGATGGCGGCAGAGGAGTTCCGGGACGGTGCTCCCGAGGAAGTGGCGGGGAAGGCCCTGGTCGACCTCTACCTCCGGCGCAGCAAGAAGCGGGAGACCGTCGAGACTCTCAAGCAGCATGGCGTGACCTGCGCCGTGAGATGGACCGGCAGGGGCTCACCGTGCGCAAGGTCTGGCTGGAGCAGAGGAGCGCCTCCAAGCAGCACGTACGGCGGGAGCAGCTCGAAGGCGCGATGGCTGCTGTCATGGCCGGCGAGGTCAAGACGCTCGCGGTGTGGAAGACGGACCGCTTCGACAGGCGAGGCATGGCCGCCATCGGTACGGCCTTGGACGAATTCGATCGCCGGCGGGCGCGTCTCTTCGTGCTTCAGGAGAACCTGGACTCCAGCCAGCCGGGCACCCGCATCGTCTTCGCGATCCTGGCCGAACGTGCCCGCGAGGAGATCAAGGACCTCACCCTTCGGGTAACGACCGGAAAAAGCGCGGCACGGACTGCTGGGCGGTGGCCGGGCGGTCGTACCCCGTACGGCGTCCGGTCCCCCAAAGGATCGGGACGGATCGAGCCGGACCCGGCCGAGTATCCGCACGCCCGTCGAATAGCGGACGAGCTGCTGACCGGGAAATCCGCGATGCGAGTGGCCCACGACCTGGAACGGGACGGAATCAGGACACGTGACGGCGCCCGGTGGGACGCTCGCGCGATCACGCGCATGGTGCGCTCGACGGCGTGGGCGGGCCTGCTGCCGACCAAGGACAGGCTGCACGACGATCACGGTCAGCCCCTCGATGTCTGGGTGCCCTCGTCTGAACCTGTGCGCGATGCTGAAGGCACCCCGGTAGTGATCGGCGTGGGTGTCGTCAGTCCGGGGGAGAGGCTCAGGATTCTCGCCCTGATCGAAGCGCGGGTCACGAAGATGGGTGGGGGCTCGCGGGGAAAGCGCCCTCACACCACGTTCCTGGGCGGAATTCTCTCCTGCCCCCTCTGCAGGAAGCCGATGACCGGCAGCGGCGGCGAGCGTGGTCGCATGTACCGGTGTCGCACCCGAGCGGTGTACGGCAAGGACGCGTGCCCCGGCGTGGTGGTCCGGGCAGAGCGCATAGACGCAGCGGTCGAAGCGATGTGGCTGAGCCATGTCTCGACCCTCGAATTCGGAGCCCCGGGCCTTGACGCCATCGTCCGACGCTGGGCGGTCCTCCACGACGTGGAGAAGGAAGCTCGCCGTAAGGAGGTCCTCGCGGGCCTTGATGCGGCCAGGGCGCGCCGTGACAAGCTGGAACACGACTTCTATGTCGAGGGCACGTTGGCGGAAGACCGGTTCAAGGCGCTGTCGGCTGAGCAGTCAGCAGTGATCGAAGCGCTTGATCTTGAGGCCGCTGAGCTCGCGCGGGAGGCCGACCTCTCGGTCTTCTTCGCGGACGGCGCGGCGCTGGCGGACGCGTGGGCGGAGTCGACGCTCACGGATCGGCGCATGCTCTTGGGCTGCGTCTTGAAGGCGTTGACGATTACCCCCGCGCGTTATCCCGGGGACCATGCGCCGATCCTCGACAGGATCGTTCCGCAGTGGGTTGCCTGAGAGCCAGGTCAGACAACATCTGACCTGGGTCTTTGCGCTCTTCAAGGTCGGCTGACACCGCTGTGGGGCCCAGTCGCGGATACTTGATCGCTGTCGGTGGGCCGGTGCGCAGTGAGCGCGCCTGCCCACCGGGGCCGGCCTGCGCCTTGGACGGCGAGCCGCTTAGTCCGCACCAATGGGGCGAACCTGGTTGACTTCGTCATGAAGTTCACCGGTTGGATGTCTCGAACTGCGGTCCTGACCGTCAGCAGGTGCCTGACCTGCAGCGACGCTCGTTTTCGAGCAGTACGAGGGGTGTCTGTCCTTCTTCGACGCCCGCGGCCTGGTGCCCCGCCCGCTGCGGATCACCGTGCAGACCGCCGTGCTGGACGGCAAGACTGTCACCACCGTCTACGAGCGCGGCTGGCCCGGTTCATCCACCACGAGGTCGACCACCTCGACGGCCTCCTCTGCACCGCCCGGATGCGGACCGTCGTAGATCCCATTCCTGTCGAGGAGTACCGACAAAGCGGCCGTGCCTGGGCGTACGAGTAGATCACTCATCCACCTGATCCCCGGGGCGGGAGGCATTCGGCGCCGACCACAGCTACATGCCGATGAAGGTCATTTTCAATGGCGTATTTCGGTCTGGCACCGGTGATGGTCTTCGCGACCTCCCCACCCTGGTAGATGTTCATCGTCGGGATGGAGATGATCCCGCACCTTGATGTGATCGTCGGATTTTCGTCGGTGTTCAGTTTGACGATCTCGATCCTGTCGCCGTGCTCCGCGGCGATCGCTTGAAGGCTTGAGGTGATCTGCCTGCATGGACCGCTCCACGGCGCCCAGAAGTGGACCAGAACGGGCCTGGTGCACTTGAGAACGACCGAGTCGAAATCGGCATCAGTGACCTCCGTCAGTGTTCCTGCCATGTATGCCTCCCGTAATCGTCCGACTCCAGTGCGAGATCTCGTCAAACCTGTGGCTCAGCTACCTCGCTCTGGTTCATGATCGGGCACAGGTGACCCCATCGGTCCGAGCGCGCCGGTGCCTAAACCCGAACGGAATCAGGCTCCTTACCCGCTTCTCATCGCTGTGGCCTGCGGAAGATCGCCATTGAACGCGATCTTCGCCAGGTCGTGAACTCACTTGTCAACCGACCTGCACTCGGCTGTCCACGGTGTGGCCGGTGTTGTTGACCTCTAGGTTCTGGCCCACTTCTTGTGGGTGCCGCCGAGGACCAGCAGGCCGCCGCAGTCGCTCGGCAGAAGCGGGCGTAACTGGCGCCCAGCATGAGCGCGGTGGCTGGCTCTGTGTCGTACCAGTGCTGGCAGATGTCCACGGCGACGGGGTCGGCCGACCTCCAGCTGCTCGTCCAGGCGGGCGGCTGCTACCTCCGCCCACACTTGCCGTTGGTCCGGCATGTATCGGTCCAAGAACTACGCCGGACGGTCACCGCCTCCCGGGCGGTGGCTGGACGAGTGCGGGCCGTGATGTTCACCAGAGATGACGGTGGTGGGGGGCCCCCCCGGCGGGGGGGGGGCCCCCCCCCCCCCCAGGGGGGGGCGGGGGGGGGGGGGC
>NZ_JASCIQ010000086.1 GCF_029968035.1 Streptomyces cavernicola
CCCCCGGCCTGCTCCCCTCGGCCTGCTCCCCTCGGCCTGCTCCCCTCGGCCTGCTCCCCTCGGCCTGCTCCCCCCTCCGGCCTGCTCCCCCCCGGGACCTGCTCCCTTCGGCCTGCCCTCCCCGTCTGCTTCCTTCCGACCGCCTGCGGCCCGCCCTCCGTCTGCTTCCTTCCGACCGCCTGCGGCCCGCCCTCCGTCTGCTTCCTTCCGACCGCCTGCGGCCCGCCCCTTCCGTCTGAACCCTCGCTTGTCCTCTCCCGCTGCCCCAGGTCTGCCTTCCCTCCGGCCTGCTCCCTCCCGTCGCCCCGCCCGCCACGCGCCCTCCCTCCCTCCCGCCCCCCCGGGGGGGCCTGCTTCCTCTCGCCTGGCGCTGGCCTGCCCCCTCCTGCTCGCCCCTCCTGCTCGCCCCTCCTGTTTGCCCTTGCTGAGTCCCCGCGCATGAGTCCCCGCGCATGAGTCCCCGCGTATGAATCCCCGAGCATGAGTCCCCGCGTATGAATGCCTGCGCCTGAATCCTGCGTACGTGTCAGTGCCTTGCGCGAGAGGCGCGCACCCCGGGGGCCCGCCGTGGCAGGGCGGGCTCCTCAGGCGCTTTCCTCGGTGCCCTCATCGGCGCGACGTACTGCCGAGCCGGGCTGGTGTCGTGGGCCGGTATCGCGGCTACCGGTCGTGCTCCGGGACAGCGCGCCGGGCGTGGCCGGGGGAGGGGGCGGATTCCCCGGCCATCGGGGCGGGGTGTCGCACGGGGTGACGGGGTGAGGCGGGTGTGCAGGCTGCGCTGGTCCTGACCTGGAGCGAGGTCACGCAGAGGGCGGGGCACGCAAGGGAGGGGGCATGCAGGGGAGGGGGCATGCAGAGGGCGGGGCACGCAAGGGAGGGGGCATGCAGGGGAGGGGGCATGCAGAGGGCGGGGCAAAGGCCGTTATGGCCTTTGCCCCGCCGTCCCCGGGCCCGCACTGTGTGTGGCCCTTTCGGCGAGGGTGGCACGCGGCCCACCGCCTGCCGCCCTCGCTTCCTTGTGCCTTACACGGCATCACCGCCGTTGCCGCCGGTGCCGTTGCCGCCGGTGCCGTTGCCGCCGGTGCCGTTGCCGCCGGTGCCGTTCCCGCCGTTCCCGCCGTTGCCGCCGGTGCCGTTGCCGCCGGTGCCGTTCCCGCCGTTCCCGCCGTTGCCGCCGGTGCCGTTGCCGCCGGTGCCGTTGCCGCCGGTGCCGTTCCCGCCGTTCCCGCCGGTGCCGCCGTTCCCGCCGTTGCCGCCGGTGCCGCCGTTACCACCGGTGCCGTTGCCGCCGGTGCCGTCGCCACCATCGCCGTTGGTGCCGCCGTTACCACCGGTGCCGTTGCCGCCGGTGCCGTTGCCACCGTTGCCGTTGGTGCCGCCGTTGCCGCCGGTGCCGTTGCCGCCGGTTCCGTTGCCGCCGTTGCCGCCGGTGCCGCCGTTACCACCGGTGCCGTTGCCGCCGTCGCCGCCGTCCTTGTGCTCTTCCTTCTCCTTCTCCTTCTCCTTGATCTTGTCCTTGACCTTGTCCTCGTCGCACCAGTGCTTCTTGCTCTCCCACCAGTGGTCGTGGTGGTCCACGCTCTTCCAGTAGTGCTTGTTGTGCGGCTTGGCGAAGAAGTGGAAGTCGTTATGGCTATCCCAGAAGTACAGCTTCTGGTGCTTTACGACGATGTAGTAGATCTTGTAGTGGTGGTCCCAGTGGAACTTCTTGCCGCCGGCCCAGCAGGTGTTCTTCTCGTCGTGGTCGCTGGTGTCGGGGCTGCTGTTGCCGCCGTTGCCGCCGGTTCCGTTGCCGCCCGTGCCGTTACCACCGTTGCCGCCATTACCGCCGTTCCCGCCGTTGCCGCCGGTTCCGTTGCCGCCGGTCCCGTTCCCGCCGTTGCCGCCGGTGTCGCCGGTGTCGTGGTGGTCGCTCTCGTGGTCGCTGGTGTCGGGGCTGCTGTTGCCGCCGTTGCCGCCGGTTCCGTTGCCGCCCGTGCCGTTACCACCGTTGCCGCCATTACCGCCGTTCCCGCCGTTGCCGCCGGTGCCGTTGCCGCCGGTGCCGTTGCCGCCGTTGCCGCCGGTGCTGGGCTTGTGGTCCTTGTTGTGGTGCTTGCTCCAGCAGTAGTCCAGCTTGTGCTTCTTGTGCTGGGGGGTCATGGCTGTGGCCGATGTGGAGGACATCGGGGCCGCCGTCGCGGCGGTGGCCGGCAGGATGACGCCTCCGGCGACGACGACAGCCGACGCCGCTGCCGTGGCCAGAGCCAGCGGGCGCTTGGAGCGGGCGTTGCCGGGGGTGCGGGGAGAGGGGTTCATGGTTCCTCCTGAGGTGTTTGTCTGCGGTCTGCGCCCCCGTCGCCGTCTGCGGTGTTTCCGGTGGGGCCGCTCAACCAGTAGGCCCGTTTAGTCCGTTTTGGTCATGCTCCGAGGGTTCGTGACTTGACGAATGCAAAGAACCCGGCTAAAGCCACGAAACGCACACCCCGGACCGCCCGCGCCCTGCACAGAGCCACCCCGGCCCACGCCCCCGCCACCGGCCGCACGCCACAGGTGCACCCCTCGACATGGCACATGCGAAGGACGTACGACACCGGCGACCCCACCCTGAAGGCAAGCCCGGCGAACCCGGCGCCGGCAGACAAGAACCCGCCCCGTGCCTGACTGCATCACCAGGGGCCCCGGCCTATCCCGGGCCCTAGACCGAAGCAGGCCGGGCCGGCGAGGGCGGCGACAGAACAAGCACCCACCCGGCACCGCCGACCAGGCACCCCCGCCCGGCCCCGCCGACCAGGCACCCCCGCCCGACCCCGCCGACGGCGAACCACCCTGTGCGGCAAGCGAACGGGCAGAAAGACACACACCGAGCAGCCCCCCGCCCAGGCGCACACATCACCACCGGTCAACACCCGGCCCGCGCCGCACGGATGCCAACACAGCCCCAGCCCCCGACCTGCACCGGCCCCCGTCACCCCACCCGCGCCCACCCTCCAGGAGAGGGCCGGCCCACCACCAACTCACCACCAAGCAACGACAGTTGGGCAGCACCCCCACCACCGCACAGAAAGCCCGGTACACGGATCCCCGCACCTGGGCACCCAACTGGGCGTTCAAGACAAGGAGTTGCAGAACCCACCCGCACCCCTGCAGCCCACACGGACACCCCCGGCCGGAAGACGAAGCCGACCCGGCGCCCCCGTCCAGGGACCCCCGCAACGCTCACGGCAGGCGGCGCGTGCAGACAACGCGCCGCGAAATACCACTCAGCCGCGCATCATCACCGAGCCCGCCCGCCCGCACTGATGCAGACGTACGAGGCCAGGAACCCCCACGCCAGACACCCGCCCCTGTGCCGCAGAAGGCGAAGGCGAAGGTGCACACGGAGGCGGAGGAGGAGAGGGAGAGAAGGCCGGCCGCGATGAAGCCCCGGCCGCCCGCATCATCGCCCTCCCCTCCTCCTCACTGGCCGGCGGGGCCGGCGGGGCCGGCGAAGACCGGCTGGGCCCAGGCGGGCGGATCAGGAGGCGACCCGGCACCCGTATGGTCCGGCAGAACCGGCGCACGCACCCCCAGCCCGCCCCGCTCGACGCCACCCAGCGCCGCCTCTCCCCGCCCCGCCTCTCCCCGCCCCGTCCCGCCCTGAGCCGCAGCACGCAGGGCCGCCACGAACTGAAGGCAGGAGCTGTACCGGTCCTCACACGCCTTGGCCAAAGCCCGTGCCAACACCTCATCCATCGCCGCCGCCGTACCCGGACGCCTCTCACTCAGAGCGGGCGGAGTGTCGTACTGATGGGCCCACAGAAGCTCCAGAGGATCATCACGCCTGAACGGCGGCTGCCCCGCGAGAGTCTCGTACACGACACAGGCAAGGCTGTACAGATCACACCTGCCGTCCACCGGCCGCCCCGCGATCTGCTCCGGCGCCACATAGTCGAGCGTCCCCACGAACTCACCCACCGACGTGAACCCGGTCAACGACAGAGACTTCTTCGTCAGCCCGAAATCCGTGAGATAGACATGCTCGGGATGATCACTGTCCGTCCCCCGCGCCACCAGCACATTGCCGGGCTTGACATCCCGATGCACCAGATCATGCTCATGCGCCGCATCCAGAGCCGACGCCACCTGGGCAGCAATACGCAACGCAGTGGAAACCGGCAACGGCCCATCCCGATCGAGCAACGCCCGCAGATCCGGCCCCGGCACATACCGCATGGCGATATACAGGACACCATCCGCCTCGCCGGCCTCGAAGACCGGCACGATATGAGGATGATCCAGCGCGGCCGCCACCCGCTGCTCATGCGCGAACCGACGACGGAAAGTGTCATTGCCGACCATGTCCTCGGTCAGCAACTTCAGCGCCACCGTCCGCTGAAGACGCAGATCCCTCGCCCGGTACACCACCGCCATCCCACCCCGACCCAGCTCACTCTCCACCCGATAGCCCGCGATCTGCGCTCCCACCAACCGCCCCGCCCCACCCGCGGACGGCCCCCCGCCACCACTGGCCGCACCCATCACCCACCCCCCGCCCGCACACCCCCGGCCCTCATGCCACCCGAGCCCCACCCCCACAACCCCAAACCGGCAAAACGCCCATCCATGAACAAATTCTATCCATCACCCCCACCCCACCACGACCAGAACCCAACCCACCCCAACCCGCCCCAACCCACGCCGCCTCCCGCCCTCCCACCAGCGCACGCCCACCTGATCAAGATCGACTCGACATGCCTGCGAGGGACGTTCAAGCCCCTGTGTCGGCAGTCGTGCCGCACACGGCAACTTCTGCGACTGGACGCGTCCGACCGTCCTCACCCGCACTGCCTTCGCCCGCACCGCCCTGAAACGCACCGGCCGACCCTGCGTCGACGAAGAAGTCTTCTGCTGGGCCTTCGGCAAGCTCAGCTCCGCACGTTGACCCACATCCGCGACTACCTGCGCTTCTCCAACTCGTCGGGATCGTCTTGTGGTTGGTTGGGGCTGGGTTTGGTGTAGGTGGGTGGCGGTGGTGACGTCTCTGTCCAGGGCGCTGAGGCGTGGTGGGTTGTGGTGTGGGTCGGTCACGACGGCGTGTAGTTCGTCGCCGACCTTCGGGGGTGCGGCATCACCGCGTCATGAGGGGTGTTGTGACTGGTCGATGAACCCTTCGACACCCGTTCCCGCGACGCGCACGATGCAGCCGACGCGACTGACCACTCTGACCTCAACGACAAGTTCCTCGTGCCGTTCCAACATGCTTCCTCTCACCAGCGCATGCCGAGCTGGTCGAGGTCGCCGCGGCGCTCTGCGGTGAGTTTCGCCGCTCGGCGCCGTGTGTTGGCCACCCACATCCCCAAAGCCACAAGCACCGTGCCTTCGGGGCTGGTCTCACGTCCCGTAGCGGCCGGGCCGGCGTCCTCGACAGACAGTTCCTCGACGTGCTTACGGGGGACGTTCAAGTGCCCCCCCCGCGCGTAAAACCGCCGTGCGGCAGCAAGGTTGAGCAGCCACTTGTCGTCCTGTGTCCGCTTCACGGGCCACTCCTCGCCCCGGGCCGCCTCAACACCCACCACGTGGACGAGCAGCCACTGCTGGGCGGGCTGCAGCGCCTCGAAACCGTACCGCTGCGCCTGAACCCACCGGCCGAGGTCCTCGCCCTGCACCACCACCTCACCCACGGCCGACGGCAGGCTCCCGCCGCCGGCCACACGCGCCTGAACGAGGCGAAAACAGCGCTGCCAGCCCACATCCCAGGCTGGGCACCAGCCGGGATCGATCTCTTCCAACGCCTCACGCCGAGACTCGGGCAACGCCCCGGCCACCGATCCGACCGACTGCCCGCTCGCGCGCTGCTCCTCGACCTCGTCGGCGACCTTCGCAGCAGCCCGCTGCGCCTTGGCCCAGTTCCCGACGGGGTAGCCGTTCCACACCGCGCCCACCGGCGGCAGGAAATGCCCGTGCTCCAGGGCCCATTCACGAGCCGCAGCGAGCCCTTCCTCGAACGCGACGTCCTGGTGCGACCACACCGTCCCCAACCCATCCAGCTCCGCGACCCGCTCGGCTTCCAGGCGTCCAGCTTTGAAGGTCTTGCGTCGGGTGGCGAGCCACGATGCCCTTGGCTCGGTCGACGGAGTCGGCCAGGGCGAGCGCGC
>NZ_JASCIQ010000087.1:0-2500 GCF_029968035.1 Streptomyces cavernicola
CCTTACAGGGCTTCCACATCCGGCCTATCAACCCAGTCGTCTACTGGGAGCCTTAACCCCTCAAAGGGGGTGGGAGTCCTCATCTCGAAGCAGGCTTCCCGCTTAGATGCTTTCAGCGGTTATCCTTTCCGAACGTAGCCAACCAGCCATGCCCTTGGCAGGACAACTGGCACACCAGAGGTTCGTCCGTCCCGGTCCTCTCGTACTAGGGACAGCCCTTCTCAAGACTCCTACGCGCACAGCGGATAGGGACCGAACTGTCTCACGACGTTCTAAACCCAGCTCGCGTACCGCTTTAATGGGCGAACAGCCCAACCCTTGGGACCGACTCCAGCCCCAGGATGCGACGAGCCGACATCGAGGTGCCAAACCATCCCGTCGATATGGACTCTTGGGGAAGATCAGCCTGTTATCCCCGGGGTACCTTTTATCCGTTGAGCGACGGCGCTTCCACAAGCCACCGCCGGATCACTAGTCCCGACTTTCGTCCCTGCTCGACCCGTCGGTCTCACAGTCAAGCTCCCTTGTGCACTTACACTCAACACCTGATTGCCAACCAGGCTGAGGGAACCTTTGGGCGCCTCCGTTACCCTTTGGGAGGCAACCGCCCCAGTTAAACTACCCATCAGACACTGTCCCTGATCCGGATCACGGACCCAGGTTAGACATCCAGCACGACCAGAGTGGTATTTCAACGACGACTCCACAACCACTGGCGTGGCCGCTTCACAGTCTCCCACCTATCCTACACAAGCCGAACCGAACACCAATATCAAACTGTAGTAAAGGTCCCGGGGTCTTTCCGTCCTGCTGCGCGAAACGAGCATCTTTACTCGTAGTGCAATTTCACCGGGCCTATGGTTGAGACAGTCGAGAAGTCGTTACGCCATTCGTGCAGGTCGGAACTTACCCGACAAGGAATTTCGCTACCTTAGGATGGTTATAGTTACCACCGCCGTTTACTGGCGCTTAAGTTCTCAGCTTCGCACGCCCGAAAGCGCACTAACCGGTCCCCTTAACGTTCCAGCACCGGGCAGGCGTCAGTCCGTATACATCGCCTTACGGCTTCGCACGGACCTGTGTTTTTAGTAAACAGTCGCTTCTCGCTGGTCTCTGCGGCCACCCCCAGCTCAGAGTGCAAGACCCTTCACCAGGAATGGCCCCCCTTCTCCCGAAGTTACGGGGGCATTTTGCCGAGTTCCTTAACCATAGTTCACCCGAACGCCTCGGTATTCTCTACCTGACCACCTGAGTCGGTTTAGGGTACGGGCCGCCATGAAACTCGCTAGAGGCTTTTCTCGACAGCATAGGATCATCCACTTCACCACAATCGGCTCGGCATCAGGTCTCAGACTGTGTGCAAGGCGGATTTGCCTACCTTGCGTCCTACACCCTTACCCCGGGACAACCACCGCCCGGGATGGACTACCTTCCTGCGTCACCCCATCACTCACCTACTACCACCTTGGGTCAGCGGCTCCACCACTCCCACCGACGGCAAAGCCGGCGGCAGGCGGTTTCACGGCCTTAGCATTAATGGGCTCGATGTTTGGCGCTTCAAAGCGGGTACCGGAATATCAACCGGTTGTCCATCGACTACGCCTGTCGGCCTCGCCTTAGGTCCCGACTTACCCTGGGCAGATCAGCTTGACCCAGGAACCCTTAGTCAATCGGCGCACACGTTTCTCACGTGTGTATCGCTACTCATGCCTGCATTCTCACTCGTGAACCGTCCACAACTCGCTTCCGCGGCTGCTTCACCCGGCACACGACGCTCCCCTACCCAACCAGACAGGCGTTAGCCCTGTTGTCTGATTGACACGACTTCGGCGGTACGCTTGAGCCCCGCTACATTGTCGGCGCGGAATCACTTGACCAGTGAGCTATTACGCACTCTTTCAAGGGTGGCTGCTTCTAAGCCAACCTCCTGGTTGTCTCTGCGACTCCACATCCTTTCCCACTTAGCGTACGCTTAGGGGCCTTAGTCGATGCTCTGGGCTGTTTCCCTCTCGACCATGGAGCTTATCCCCCACAGTCTCACTGCCGCGCTCTCACTTACCGGCATTCGGAGTTTGGCTAAGGTCAGTAACCCGGTAGGGCCCATCGCCTATCCAGTGCTCTACCTCCGGCAAGAAACACACGACGCTGCACCTAAATGCATTTCGGGGAGAACCAGCTATCACGGAGTTTGATTGGCCTTTCACCCCTAACCACAGGTCATCCCCCAGGTTTTCAACCCTGGTGGGTTCGGTCCTCCACGACCTCTTACAGCCGCTTCAACCTGCCCATGGCTAGATCACTCCGCTTCGGGTCTAGAGCGTGCAACTCAAACGCCCTGTTCGGACTCGCTTTCGCTACGGCTTCCCCACACGGGTTAACCTCGCTACACACCGCTAACTCGCAGGCTCATTCTTCAAAAGGCACGCAGTCACGACTGATGAGCAAGCTCACCAGCGACGCTCCCACGGCTTGTAGGCACACGGTTTCAGGTACTATTTCA
>NZ_JASCIQ010000088.1 GCF_029968035.1 Streptomyces cavernicola
CCCGACCCAGGCGCCCGGCCGGCCCCGGCCACCGGACGCCTTCGGCCGTAGCCTGAAGCAGGCCCTCGCCCCCGTGGCGGGGGCCTGCCCCCTTGAGGGCCGCCCGGACCCGGCCCGGCCAGGCCGCACGCCCGGCTCGCCCCGCCCAGCCGACCAAGGCCCCGACGAAGGACCCGATCCGCATGCCTCGCGGCCGCTACTCGCTCCACGACCCCCACGACCACACCCCCCTCGGCGAAGAACACTTCCACTGCGCCCCCGGCCCCTCCGGCTGGCGCTACGTCTCCCAACTCACCACCCCCGCGGGCGACCACGCGGGCTCCGTCGACCTGGCCATCGACGAGCTCGGCCGCCCCATCCGCGCCGAACTCCACAGCGCGAGCTGGCAGGTCCGCGGCGCGGCGCTCGAAGGCGTCACCTGGGTACGCACCGACCCCACGGGCGAGCACGCCACCGAAGGTAACGTCGCCGCTCACGCCTTCACCGGGGCCTCCCCGGCTTTTCTCGTCGCCACAGCCCGTCTGCTGCGCCTCACCCCTGGCACCCCCGCCACTCGCGTACGCCTCGTCTGCTTCACCCAGCCGGTCCTCGCCCCACGCACCCTCGACCAGTCCTGGGCCCTGCTGAAGACAGAACCACACGCCACTGACATCGGCCCGCTGCTTGTGGACGAGTACCAGGTCACAGCCCTGGACACGGGGGAGCAGAGCACCGTGCACATCGCCGGCGACGTGGTCCTCGCCGCTCCCGGCATCGAGCTGGAGCACCTGGAGTCCCCGCCGTCGCAATTCCCCGCAACGCCGGCCGACTGACTTCAGGCGGGCGGCACGAACCCGGTCGCAGGCGGCGCCTCGACCTCCGCGCCCCGCTCAGCCGAAACACCATGCGGAGGCACCACCGGCCGCGCCTGCGTGAAGCCATCGCCACGAGGGGCCACGCCCTCTCCGGTGAACGCCTGCCGAGCCTCCCGGGTCTGCCGTTCATGCACCACGGCCGCCAGATAAGGACCGGGCGGCACACCAGGCGGAAGCGCCACTCCGGTACGGGCCGCGAGGTCCCCGGCCAGCCGCTCGGCCATGGCCGCCCCCACCTGCGGATCGAGCTGACCCATCCGCGTCAGGTACTGGCGAATCGCCAACCACAGCCCGTCCGGCACGCCCGACAGATCAAGCTCGGCAAAGCGCCCCACAAGCCAGGGCGGCGGAGGTGGCACATAGGAAGCCCGCCCAGCCGGCACGCGCTCCCGTACGACGAGCGTCCCCGCGAACACATCTCCAAGCCGCCGCCCCCGAGCCGACACCAGTGAAGCGATACAGGCGACGACTCCGAAGCTCGCCAGAATCTCGATGACGCCCATCGCCCCACGCACCAGGGCATGCCGGAACCGGATCGGCCCCCCGTCGTCCCGCACCACCCGCAACCCACAGGCCAGCTTCCCCAACGACCGCCCATGACTCAGCGTCTCGACGGCGATGGGACCACCCACGAGCACGAGCAGGAACGTGGCCACAGAGATCGCCGCCACGGCCGCGTCGTCGAGAGAAGCGGTGGCCGCCAACAACGCCACAGACACCGAGATGTAGACGGCGAACGCCACAGCAAGGTCGATGAGCACAGCCAAGGCCCTGCTCGGAAGCCTCGCCGTACGCAGTTCCAGAGCCACCGCCTCACCAGTCACCAGCTCACTCACACGAGCCCGCCCTCTCCGCCCTGCCCCTGAAACGCCCAGTCTGCCAAGCTGTGGATTCAGCACGCCGTTGTACGAGGAGGGGAGCAGCGGCCTGATGGACCTCGACGTGTTCGTGTCCGCCCACCGCCCCGAGTGGGACCGCTTGGACGCACTCCTGCGCCGCCGACGCTGCCTCACCGGCGACGAGGTGGACGAGCTCGTCGTGCTCTACCAACGCACCGCCACACACCTCTCCCTGATCCAGTCGAGCGCCCCCGACCCACAGCTCACCGGCCGGCTCACTCAACTCGTCGCACGCGCGCGTAGTGCCGTAACGGGCACCCGCCGCGCAGGCTGGCGCGACGTCACGCACTTCCTGACCTCGGGATTCCCCGCAGCGCTCTACCGAACCCGCCACTGGTGGGTGCCCACCGCCCTGCTCTCGACGGCAGTCGCAGCCCTCATCGGCTGGTGGATCGCGACCCACCCAGAGGTGCAGTCCGCCATCGCGGCCCCTGCAGAACTCCGAGAGATGACCCGCCCCGGCGGCCAGTACGAGACGTACTACTCGAGCCATCCGGCGGCGTCCTTCGCCGCACAGGTATGGACGAACAACGCTCAAGCAGCAGCAATGTGCCTGGTCCTCGGTGCCTTCCTGGGCCTGCCTGTCATCTGGATCCTCTTCCAGAACATGCTCAACGTGGGCGTGGGCATCGGCCTCATGTCGTCGGCCGGCCGCCTGGACACCTTCCTCGGCCTGATCCTTCCGCACGGCCTCCTCGAACTGACCACCGTCTTCGTAGCGGCCGGCACAGGCCTGAGACTCGGCTGGACCCTGATCGACCCAGGCCCACGCACGCGCCGCACGGCCTTGGCCGAGGAAGGCCGAGCAGCCGTAGGCATGGCAATCGGCCTGGCACTGATCCTCTTCATCTCCGGAGCCATCGAAGGCTTCGTCACCCCTTCCGGCCTCCCTACCTGGGCAAGGATCAGCATCGGAATCACGGCAGAGCTGGCGTTCCTGCTGTACGTCTACGTGGTCGGCCGACGAGCTGCACGCAGCGGGGAGACCGGAGACCTCGACCCGACAGAGCGCAGCACGCTCGCCCCAGCTGCAGCTTGATGTGCGACCACCCACGCTGACCTGCTACTGTCCTCTCCGCCCCACAAAAGTCGTTGACACGGCTCGAGCGGGGAGGTAGATTCAAACAGTTGCCTCGAACTGGACAAGTTCGACCGCAAGAGTTAGAATTTATCCGCTTCTGGAAAGTTCTTTCCGAGCGAAGCGCCCCTCCGATTTATCAGGATCAGGACGCCGGTAAGGCCGACTGAAACCTCTGATAAACTCGGAACAACGCCGAAAGGGAGCCGAAAGGCAAACTAAAGGCGAATGGCTCTCCAGCGGCCACGGATTTGAATTCCGATCGCTTCCGACAGGAAACGGAACGGAAAACGGATCTGGTAAGGTTGGAAACGCAAGGCCGAAGGGAAGCGCCC
>NZ_JASCIQ010000089.1 GCF_029968035.1 Streptomyces cavernicola
TTCGAGCCCCTGGAATTCGCTCCGCGAATTCCAGGATATAGCTAGCTAGTTGAGGGGGAAGCCTCCCAGGCGCTTCGGGCGCATGAACCCCTCCTCAGGGTTGATCCCCCGTCAGAGTTGGCTGGGGCCGGGGTGGTGCTAGGCGTCCGGGTCGAAGGTGTTGGTTGCAGACCAGACATCAATCTGAGTGCGTCAAAAATAAGGCCTGGCTATCTTGTGGAATAAGCACGCACACCCTCTGCTCATAGAACGGGCCGATCGGGATCCTCAACTAGCCATTCAGAAAGCTTGGTTGATGGGCCATCAACCAAGTGCCCTTCATCCCAGGCTGCTGTGGCGGTCACGTCAGGGGCGGGCGTACCGTGGCAGCGTGGCAAACGATGATCTGGGGCGAACGTTGCGCCGCCTGCGGCGTCTGGCTTCGTTGACGCAAGAAGAGCTGGCCGACCGTTCCCACGTGTCTGTTGACGTGATCCGTCAGCTTGAGCAAGGGCGCAAGCACTCCGCGCGGCTGCCCACTCTGCACGCTCTGGCGAACGGCCTCGGCGTGGAGTTGACCACTCTGCTCGGGGACCCTCCGGCTGTCTCGTCCGGCGGCGAGAATGACGGGCCACGTTTTGTGTCCATGCGGCGTGCAATCATGCCCGTGCTGTGGGGACCTGAGCCACAGTCACCTTGCTTGGAATTCTCTCTTGACCGTCTGCGCGAGGAAATCGCCCAGGGATGGTCGAAATACCACGACGCCGAATTTGACACGGTCCTGAAGGTGATTCCAAAGCTGATCGCCGAAGCCCGTTCTGTCACTGTCTCAGTATCTGAGGAAGATCGAATCGCTGGTTTCGCCGCATTGGCCAAGGTACTTCAACTGGCCGGACACCTTGCGGTTCGCATGGCTAAGACAGACTTGGCTCTTATCTCTCTGGAACGCGCAATAGATGCTGCGGAGCAGTCTTCCGATCCATTGCTCCCTGCCATGATCGTCAACTCTGTCGCTTGGACGTATCAGCGGCAGGGCCGGCTGAACGACGCTATGTCCATCGCCCTGCAGGCTGCTGAGTCCATCAAGGATGGTGGTCACACGGACATTGCCGATGGGCTTAAGGTCTGGGGCGCTCTGACGATGTCTGCCGCCACGTCAGCTGCTCGTAGCAATGACTACGAGCGAGCAGCGGCGTTGATGGAAGATGCGGAAAAGGAGGCCGGTCGCGTGGCCAAGCTCCCTGCGGGGAGTGACAGCCGTATGGTCAGCGTTTTCAGTCCTTCGTCGGTGCGTATTGAGCGTGTTCGGTTGGCGGTTCAATACGGGCGTCCCGAGGATGCGTTGGCGCTGGCCAAGGGTATGCGGCTGAGTAAGGACACGCCCCCGTCGTGGCGGACGTGGCTTCTGTTGGATGTGGCTCGGGCTCACACCGATCTTGGGGATGCGCCGGGGGCAGTAAAGACCTTGGAGGCGTTGCGGCGGGTGGCACCGACGTGGATGCAGCATCACACTTTGGCCGTGGCCATCGTGCGTGATCTGTGGAACCTTCCGAACCATCCGTCGGGGCTTCGTTCGTTGGCTGAGTTTTTGGGAGTCGTCGGGTAGCGTCACGAAACTAGGACGCTGCGTCCCTGTAGCGGTTTGTTGTGCCTCGATTACATGTGTCGGACAGCGCCTCGGAGCCCGTGTTGAAGCTCCCGGGCAGGACCGACCCACGAGGAGTCCATATGAGGCACGCTCCCGTCGTTTCTCCCCACGCGGGCGCCGGGATGACCAGTACTGACACTTCGCTGCCGGTTGCAGCTGCAGCACCCCAACTCCTCTACTTGCAACGGCAGTTCACACGCCGTCGTGCATCCATCGGCCGAGTGCGTACTTCTGTACGACAAGCCATTGCCGGTCATCTACCGACCGACCGCGTCGAGGACGTGGTCCTCTGCGCGTCCGAACTCGCCACCAATGCATTGCGGCACACGCCCTCTGGGCGCGATTTTCGTGTGCGTCTCGCTCTTGAGGGCGGTGTGCTGCGCTTAGAAGTGCATGACGCGGGCGATGGGTCGCCCCGGGTTTGCGAGGCCGCGGAGGACGACGACCACGGCCGTGGGCTGTTCCTCGTGGCGGCTCTCGCCGACAGCTGGGGTACCTCACGTCGTGACGGGCCCGGAAAGCTGGTCTGGGCTGCCTTCCGGTTTCCCGGATGGTCTTCCTACTGAGGTTGAACTCGTGGTGTCGTCTACGGTCTGGGGTTGATGGTCAGGCCGGTCTCGGCGAAGCAGCCGTCTATGAGGTCGCTGCGGTACTGGATGTGCCGTAGCCCGCGTCGGATGCGCTGGACGAGGTGTTCGGGGGTGCTGAAAGCGACGTTGGAGAGCCAGCCGCGCCGCAGGAGCGACCAGATCCCTTCGACGGGGTTGAGGTCGGGTGCGTAGGGCGGCAGGTAGTAGATGGTCAGCCAGTCCCGGGCTTCGGCGAACTCTCGGAGCCCGGCGGCCTTGTGGACGTTGAGGTTGTCCCAGACGAGCACGATCGGGCCGCCGAGCGGCTGGTGGGCGGCGATCAGCAGGTCCCGGTAGTCGCGCCAGGAGAAGCTCTTGCGTCCGTCGCGTCGGCCGTCGTCCCGGCGGGGCCGGTAGATCAGCCGGGACCGGTGGCCGGGTTTGTAGCAGGTCAGCGCGGCGATGGATATCCGTCTGCGGGAACGGCCCCGCACCCGCACCACTGGGGTGCGGCCGCGCAGCGACCAGGTCTTGGCCTGCGGCGGCGTCATGGAGAATCCGGCTTCGTCCTCGAAGAAGAGCCAGGCTCCACGGGCCGCCGCGAGTCTTCCGCGCAGGGCCACACCTCCTTGACCCACCCGGCCACCGCGTCGTCGTCCCGCTCGATGGCGCGTCGGGCCGGGACCTGGCAGGACCAGCCGTTGCGCACCAGCAGTTTGCGCACGCCCTGGATCGTGTAGGTCAGGTGGAAGCGCCGGCCGATCACCGTCTTCACACGGCTCAGGGTCCACCGCTGGTCCTCCCAGCCGTGCGCGGCAGGCCCCTT
>NZ_JASCIQ010000009.1 GCF_029968035.1 Streptomyces cavernicola
GGGGGCCCGGGGGGGGGGGGGGGGTGTGGGGGGTTTGGGGGGGGGGGGGGGGGGGGGGCGCCCCCCCACCCCCGTTTGTGCGCCAGGGGGACCTTGTGACAAGTCGACGGGCTGACTTGTGACAAGTCGACCGCGCTAACTTGTGACAAGTCAGGTGAACGCCCGCCCGTAACCCCCGAATGGACCTGGGCCTTTCGGTTCGAGGGGCCGCAGGCTTTAGGGCGGGCTTGTCCGCGTTTGTCGACAGGGCTGTAACAACGGTTAGAGCGGCCGACCGAGCCGGGAACCTGCCTGTCATGAACCACAACTCCCCCGTGTCGCACCGCACTTCGCCCCAGCAGGAGCTGCTGCCCGGGGTCTACCTGCCGCACGCAGGGCCCCCGACCAGCGAGGAACGGCTGCACGCCGCACTGCTGTACGCACGCCGCCCGCCGGGCCCCGGCACCGTGCCGCAGCAGGCGCCTCGGGCGGTCGGCGGCGAGACCGTGCTGCCGTACGAGGAAGCCATGATCACGGGGCTCGCGGCGCTGACCCTGCACGGGTTCGCCTCCGCTCCCTCGCTGCTCTCCCTCGACCGGATCGACGTGCTCGTGCCGCGCACCCGGCGGCTGCGGTCCACCGGCTTCGCCCGGATCGTGCGGAGCGCGGCGCTGCCGCGGCCGCAGGAACGCACCGGGGTGCATGTGGCGCCCGTGCCGCGCGCGCTCGCCGACGCGGCCGAGCAGCTCTCCGACGCCGGTACGGTCCGGCGTCTGCTCACCGAGGCGGTGCAGGGCGGGCACTGCGAACCCGTCGCTGTCGTACGGGAGTTGGAGCAGGCGCGGCTCCTCACCCGGCCGTACGTGGCGGACGCCGTGGAGTCGCTGGTCGCCGAGGGGCGGGCGGTCGCGGAGGACCGGCTGTTCCGGATGGTGCGGGAGTTCGGGCTGCCCGACCCGGTGTGGAACGTGGAACTGCGGCTGCCGGGCGGGCCGCACCTGGGCGGGGTCGATGCGTACTGGCCGGACCAGGCGGTGGCGGTCGAGCTGGACATGCGGACGGTGCCGGAGGCGGGGTGGTCGGAGTATGTGCGCCGGCGCGAGCACCTGGAGCAGTTGGGGATCACGGTCGTCCACGTCACGCCGCGGAAGCTGCGGGAGGGGGCTGATCAGCAGGCGACGGTGGTGCGTACGGCGCTGATGGCGGCGGTGGATCGGGAGCCGGCGGCGTACGTGGTGGTGCTGCCGCGGTAGGGCGGCGCTTACGTGGCACGTCCCGCACCGTCGACTCGGTCGCCGTCGATCGCCCTCCGGGCTCGTCCTCAAACGCCGGACGGGCTGGTTTTTGATCCCCTCCCCGCCCCTTCCCGGCTGTGTCCGATATGCGGCTGCCGCCGCGTGGCTGCCGTCGGCACGGGGGCCAGCCCCCGGACCCCCTCCCCCAAGCTCTCGGCTACGCTCGAGCAGGGGGGACCCCCACCTCAAACGCCGGAGGGGCTGAGAGTGCCCCGACAGGGGCGCGGGGAACTGCGCGACCAGCCACGACGGCGGGGCAGCCGGAAACACAGCGCCGCAGGCTTTCGGGAAGGGGCGGGGTGGGGAAGAGGCCCGGCGCAGCCGTTAGCCGCCGCAGAACTCGCCCTCGATCACCGGGCCCGCGTCCCCCGTCCAGTCGCCGTTGAAGTTGAAGGCGAGGGAGTGGTCGCCGTTCTCCGTGGTCACTCCGTACGTGGACGAGCCGTTGATGCCGCCGCTGTGGCCCCAGAGTTCCGTGCCGCAGGTGAGGCCGCCGAGCTTCATCAGGCCGAGGCCGTACTCCAGCTTCGGGGAGTCCTCGCCGGTCGGCACCGTCGTCTTCATCTCCTTCAACTCCCGCTCGGGCAGCAGCTTTCCGCGCAGGAGCGAGGTGTAGAAGCGGTTGACGTCGGCCGAGTCGGAGATCATCGCGCCGGCCGCGCCCGCCACCGACGGGTTCATCTCCGTGACGTCGTGGATCGGGGCGTCCTGGTCGTCCGGCGGGGCCAGCTTCGAGTAGGCGCGGCTGCTGGGAGCTGGGACCTTCGGGTCCGTGCCGGGCAGCGTCGTGGCGTCGAGGTCGAGGGGGTCGATGATGCGGGCCTCGATCTCGTCCGCGTACGCCCGGCCCGTGACCTTCTCGATCACCATCCCGGCGAGCGCGTAGTTCGTGTTGGAGTAACTCCAGTCCGTGCCCGGCTCGAAGGTCGGCTCGTGGCTCATCGCGATGTCGACGACCTGCTCGGCGGTGTACGTGTCGTAGCGGTGCTTCAGGAAGTCCGTGGTGAAGGACTTGCGGGCGACGTCGGGGTCGGACGTGTAGTTGAAGATTCCGCTGGTGTGGTTGAGGAGTCGGCGTACGGAGATCTTCGTGCCGTCGTGGCCGTTGCCGTCGACGACGCCCGGCAGCCACTTGTCCACCGGGTCGTCCAGGTCGATGCGGCCCTCGGCCTGGAGTTGGAGCAGCACCGTCGACACGAAGGTCTTGGTGAGCGAGCCGATCCGGTAGCGGTCGTGGGCGCTGCGCGGTGCGCCGGTCTCGCGGTCGCCGACGCCCGACGTGCCCTTCCAGACGCCGTCCGCGTCCCGCGCCTGCCCCGCCACCCCTGGCACGCCCGCCTCGACGGCCGCGTCCATCGCCTCCTGCGTCGCCCGGTGTCCCCTGCCGGAGTCGGCCTGGGCGGGCGTCGTGAACGCGGTCGCCGTGAGCGCCGCCGCCGCGAGTCCCACCAGGCCGGTCCGCACCGTCCGTGCTGCCATGAGCGTCCCTCTCCCTCGTACGTGGTACGTGCTGCTGTGTGCGGGGCAGGACTCCGGGGGCGGTCGCGGGGTTGACCGGCCGTGCGCCGGTTGGGTGGGAATCAGCCCTTCCGGAGGACCAGTTCGGTGTTGCGGTCGTCCCGGTCGCCGCCGAGGTCGGGCTTGCGGCCGGGGGCGTTGAAGGCCAACTCGCGGTAGAGCGCGCCGAGTCCGGGCTGGGAGAGATCGGCGAAATCCGTGCGGTGCGGGGCGGACGACTCGATGAGCGTGGTGAGCACGGACAGCGTGCCGTCGCGGTTGTCGACCAGCTCGACGACCCGGGCGAGCTGCGGGTGGTCGATGTGCGAGGCCGTGGTGATCTCCCAGAACGAGCCGTGCGGGGTGATCTTGTTGCGGTGGCTGTGGCCGTTGATCCAGGCGAGGACCCTGCTGTGCCGGCCGAGGAGTTCCAGGACCTCCTCGCCGCCGTGCCGGGCCTCGTTCGGCCGGTCCGGGTCGGGGCGCAGGTTCCGCATGCTCGTGCTGGTGTGGTGGCTGAAGACGATGACGTACGAGCCGTCCTGCTCGGCCTGCTTCAACTGACCCTTGAGCCAGTCGAGTTGGGCCGTGCCGAGCGAACCCTCGTAGTGGCCCGCCGGGTCCGTGGTGTCGAGGCTGATGCCGAGCACGTCGTCGGCGATGCGGAACGCGTAGTGCTGCGTGCCCGCGTCCACGTTGTCCTGCGTGTAGCCGTGGCCCGCGGGTCCCAGGCCCGCGTACGCCGGGTCGAGGTGGGCGCGCACGTACTCGGTGGGCGTGAACGGGGCGCGGGAGGCGTCCGGGGTGATGGAGCTCAGGCGCTTGCGCTCGGTGCGCATCAGCTCGCGGAACCGGTCGCCCTTCGGGTCGAGGCCCTTCTTCACGGACTTCCAGAACGCGGCGGCGCGGTCCTCGGGCAGCGACATCAGCTTCTTGCCGCCGACCGCGAACTCGTGGAACCAGCTGTCGCCGGAGGCGTAGCAGCCGCCGGGCAGGGAGTCGTGGTTGCCGACGGTCGAGTACCAGGGCAGGTTCAGGCCGGGGCTGCGGACCTCGCGGGTCGCGGCCTGAAGGAAGCCGGGGATCGCGGGGAAGCCGAGCTGCTTGTCGGCGTCGCGGAAGTCGGCGCGGTCCGGGTGCCAGTACTCCTTGAGTCCGCTGTCCTGGACGCCCTCGTAGCGGCGCGGGTCGCCGGTGTTAGGCGTGATGCTGCCGCCGCTCATCGTCCGCAGGAACCAGTCGAGTTCGGCGCGCGAGTTGTTGTCGGTGTTGTCGCCCGTCGTCATGACGAAGCCGAGGGGCGCACCGGTCGCGGGCGCGCCGCGCAGGGCGTTCACGCGCTCCACGAGCGCCACCGCGCCCGCCACGGACAGGGTCTCCTGCGGCCGCCAGGCGCTGGACGTCTCGCCGCGCACGTACTCGTACCGCAGCGGGTGCTGGGTGTCCACGATGTGCAGGTCGGTGAACTGCACGAACGCGGCGAGGGCGGTGCGCCGGTCGGTGCGGCCCGCCTTGGGCGCGGCGAGGTCGGAGCGCACGACCCGCTCCCAGGCGGGGCCCTCGCCGAGCCGTACGTAGCCCTGGCCGGGGTGGGGCGCGGAGGTGGTGTGCAGGGTGGTGCCCTCGGTGTACGGGGCGAGGGGCGCGGCGGGCGCCTTGCGGGAGCTGAGCGCGGTGGCGGCGTCCGGGCGGGCGGCGGCCGGACGGGCGGCGTTCGCCTCGCCGCCGCTGAGGCCGACGGCGAGGCCGATCCCCGTGGAGGCCGAGACGGCGCCCGCGGCGGCGAGGAAGGAACGGCGGTCGAGGCTGGCGGCGACAGAGCGGATGCGCGGCATGGCGCGGTCTCCCCGGGTGCGGTGCGTTCGCGGCTGCGGTCCTCTGGATGCTTGGCAGCGGGGGTGGCTTGTGCGTGAACGCGGGTGCAACGGGGGTGACCTATCGGGGTACGGGGGTTCTGCGGGGGTGGGGTGGGATTTCGCGCTTCGCGCTCTCCTCAAGCGCCGGACGGGCTGGAATCGCTGGAGGCACCGCCCGCGCGCCACAGCCTCAGCCCCACGTCCACCAGCCCCACCTTCGGCAACTCCCCCACCGTCTCCAGGTCGTGCCAGGCCGCCAGGTTCGTCGAGCCGTTCTGTTCGTGGCGGAGGGTTCCGCCCGTGACGCGGGCCTCGTAGACGAGGCGCAGGCCGTGGAAGTCGGCGAACGTGCCGAGCCCGCGCGGGTAGCGGCGGCGGATCGAGTCGACGCCGAGGAGGGCGACGGGCTCGACGTCGTAGCCGGTCTCCTCCTCGGCCTCCCGGATCACCGTGTCGTAGGGGTCCTCGCCGTGCTCCATGCCGCCGCCGGGCAGCGTCCAGCGGCCCGCGACGCTGCCGCCGGAGAGGCGGGCGAGGAGCAGCTGTCCGTCTCGTACGCACACGGCGTAGGCCGCCACCCGGAGTTCCGCTCTCATCCTTGAACGTTACGGCCCGGCGGCGAAACCGTTCCCGCAATGGTCACTGTTCGGCTAACTCTCCCCAAAAGCCAGTCAGTTGCGTAAAGCTATGCGGTCATCCGGTCCCGAATTGCGGACCGCTCCTTCACCACAGGGATGCAGATGACCTCCAGACCAGGTGCGAGACGTGCGGCGCGGATAGCGATGGCCGCCGGACTCGCGGCCGCGCTGACCACGGCCACGCCGATGCCCGCCTTCGCCGCCGACGGGCCCGCGCCCGCCGCCAAGTCGGACCCCTCGCCCGGCGACAAGCTCGGCGCCGCCGACGCCCGGCTGCTCGACGAGGCCGAGGCCGACGGGGACAGGACCGTCACCATGATGGTCGCCACCGCGCCCGGCGCCACCGAACAGGTCGCCGAGCAGCTCGACTCGGTCGAGGGCGGCTCGGTGGGACGTACCTACGACAAGCTCGGGTACGTACGCGCCACGGTGCCCACCGGCAAAGCCGACGCCGCGATCGAGAAGGCCGCGAAGCTGTCCTCCGTGCACGGGATCGACCTGCGGCACGAGGTGAAGCTGGACGACCCGACGCCGGCCGCCGACCGGGCGAAGGGCGCCAAGACCGCTGCGGGGCAGGGCACTTACCCCGCCCCCGGCAAGGACACCCCGGCGAAGAACCCGTACAACCCGTCGTTCGAGACCGGCGCCGTCGAGTTCGTGAAGGAGCACCCGAAGGCGGACGGGCGCGGCGTCACCATCGGCATCCTGGACTCCGGCGTGGACCTCGGGCACCCGGCGCTGCAGAAGACCACCACCGGCGAGCGGAAGATCGTCGACTGGGTCACCGCCACCGACCCGGTCATCGACGGCGACACCACCTGGCGCCGGATGAACACCCCCGCGGCCGGGCCCACGTTCACCTTCGACGGGCGGACCTGGACCGCGCCGGAGGGCTCGTACCAGGTCAACTGGTTCCGCGAGTCCGCCTCCACGGGCGGCGACGCGAACGGCGACCTGAACCGGGACGGCGACACCACCGACAAGTGGGGTGTCCTGTACGACGCCAAGGCGGGCACCGTCCGCGTCGACCTGAACGACGACGCGGACTTCACGAACGACGAGGCCATGAAGCCGTACAAGGACGGCTTCCAGGTCGGGTACTTCGGTACGGACAAGCCGGACACCGACGTCGTCGAGCGCGTGCCGTTCGTGGTCGAGATCCGCAAGGACGTCACGTACAACTCGGCGGGCGCCAAGGCCGATTACGTCAACGTCGGCATCATCGAGTCCGAGCACGGCACGCACGTCGCGGGCATCACCGCCGCCAACTCCCTGTTCGGCGGCCGGATGAACGGCGCCGCGCCCGGCGCGAAGCTGGTCTCCTCGCGGGCCTGCACCTGGAGCGGCGGCTGCACCAACGTCGCGCTCACCGAGGGCATGATCGACCTCGTCACGAAGCGCGGCGTCGACATCGTCAACATGTCCATCGGCGGCCTGCCGGCGCTCAACGACGGCAACAACGCCCGCGCGGAGCTCTACAACCGGCTCATCGACACGTACGGCGTGCAGCTGGTCATCTCGGCGGGCAACAGCGGCCCGGGGACGAACACCATCGGCGACCCGTCGCTCGCCGACAAGGTGATCTCCGTCGGCGCGTCGATCTCGCGCGAGACCTGGGCGTCCAACTACGGCTCGGCCGTGGAGCAGCCGTACGCGATGCTGCCGTTCTCCTCGCGCGGCCCGCGCGAGGACGGCGGGTTCACGCCGACGATCGCCGCGCCCGGCGCGTCCATCAACACCACGCAGACCTGGCTGCCCGGCGGCCCGGTCGCCGAGGCGGGCTACGAACTGCCCGCCGGCTACTCGATGTTGCAGGGCACCTCGATGGCCTCACCGCAGGCCGCGGGCGCCTCGGCACTGCTGATCTCGGCGGCCAAGCAGCGGGGCGACGAGCTCACCCCGAACGAGCTGCGCACCGCGCTCACCTCCACCGCGCACCACATCCGCGGCTTCCAGCCGCACCAGGAGGGCGCGGGCCTGATGGACGTCGTGGACGCCTGGGAGTCCATCGAGGACGGCGCCACGGCCCACTCGTACGGGGTGCAGGCCCCCGTCGACACGGCCCTGGAACAGGAGCTGAAGAAGCCCGGCACCGGCGTCTACGACCGTGAGGGCGGCCTGAAGGCCGGCGAGTCGAAGACGTACGAGGTCACCGTCACCCGCACCAGCGGCCCGGACCGCGCCGTCGCCCACGAGGTGGAACTCGCCCGCAACGACGGCACGTTCAGGCTCGCGAGCCCCGAGTGGGTGTCGCTGCCGCTGAACAAGCCGGTCACCCTGAAGGTCACGGCGAAGCCGCGCACCGCCGGTGTGCACTCGGCGATCGTGGAGCTGGACGACCCGCGCACCGAGGGCACCGACAAGCAGGTCATGTCGACCGTCGTCGTCGCGCACGATCTGAAGAAGCCCGCGTTCACGTACGCCGCGAGCGGCACGGTGCAGCGCAACAGCACCACGTCGTACTTCGTGACCGTGCCCGAGGGCGCCAAGTCCCTTGAGGTCGCGCTCGGCGGCCTGGCGAAGGGCAGCCAGACCCGCTTCGTCTCGCTGCACCCGTACGGCGTCCCGGTCGACCCGACCTCCACCGTCAACTGCTACGCCAACTACCCCAACCCGGCCAACACCTGCCGCCCCGACCTGCGCTCCTACGCAGACCCGCAGCCCGGCGTGTGGGAGCTGGAGGTCGAGTCCCGGCGTACGTCGCCGCTGCTCGACAACCCGTACAAGCTGGACGTCGCCGTGCTCGGCGTGGCCTTCGACCCGGCCGTGCAGGTCGTGCCCGAGGCGAAGGTGGGCACCGCGACGCCCGTCGAGTGGCAGGTCACCAACGGGTACGCGGCGGTCGACGGCACGCTGAAGGGCGGCTCGCTCGGCTCGTCCAAGGCGGCGCGGCCCACGATCGCGCACGGCGCCTCGCAGGAGACCACCGTGGTCGTGCCCGAGGGCGCCGAGAAGCTGGACGTCGTCATCGGCAACCCGGCCGACAAGACCGCCGACCTGGACCTCACCGTGCTCAGGGACGGCAAGGTCGTCGGCTCGGCGGCGGACGGCGACTCCGAGGAGGCCGTGCGGATCGCCAAGCCCGCACCCGGCACGTACACGATCGTCGTCGACGGCTACTCGGTCCCGTCCGGGTCCACGGCCTACGACTACCTCGACGTGTACTTCGCGCCGTCGCTCGGCGAGGTGAAGGTCGACTCCGACAAGCCGCTGAAGCTGGACAACGGGGCGAGCGCGCAGATCGACGCCGAGGTCGTGGCGGCCGGCGCGGCGCCCGAGGGGCGGCAGTTCTTCGGCGAGGTGCAGATCCTGAACGCCCGGGGCTCGGTCGCCGGGGCGGGCTCGGTCCGCATCGAGAAGGTCGTTCCGTAGTTCCTGTGTGGCTCTGAGTGATGTCGAGGGGTGGGCGCCCGGTCGGGTGCCCGCCCCTCGGTGTGTCGTCTTGCACGTCGGACAATGGATTGGACAAGCCGGACCTGGACAGACGCATCATGGATGCCAGACGGCATGTACGGATGACGTCATGTACGGAATTGCGGAGGAATCCCAGTGAAGGTCGGAATCGTCGGAGCCACCGGTCAGGTCGGCACGGTCATGCGCAAGATCCTCGTCGAGCGGAAGTTCCCGATCGACGAGCTGCGCCTGTTCGCCTCGGCCCGCAGCGCCGGGTCGGTTCTGGACGGCGTGACCGTCGAGGACGCCTCCACCGCGGACTACACGGGCCTGGACATCGTGCTGTTCTCGGCCGGCGGCGCCACCTCCAAGGCCCTCGCCGAGAAGGTCGCCTCGCAGGGCGCCGTGGTGATCGACAACTCCTCGGCCTGGCGCCGCGACCCCGAGGTCCCGCTCGTCGTGTCCGAGGTCAACCCGCACGCGATCAAGGACCGCCCGAAGGGCATCATCGCCAACCCGAACTGCACGACGATGGCCGCGATGCCGGTCCTGAAGCCGCTGCACGCCGAGGCCGGCCTCACCGCCCTGGTCGTCGCCACGTACCAGGCCGTGTCCGGTTCGGGTCTCGCCGGTGTGGACGAGCTGTACTCGCAGGTCGAGAAGGTCGGCGCGGACGCCCCGAAGCTCACGCACGACGGCTCGGCGGTCGAGTTCCCGAAGCCCGACAAGTACGTCGCGCCGATCGCGTACAACGTGCTGCCGATGGCCGGCTCGATCGTGGACGACGGCCTGAACGAGACCGACGAGGAGCAGAAGCTCCGCAACGAGTCCCGCAAGATCCTGGAGATCCCCGAGCTGAAGGTCTCCGGCACCTGCGTCCGTGTCCCGGTCTTCTCCGGCCACTCGCTGCAGGTCAACGCCCGCTTCGAGCGCCCCCTGCCCCCCGAGCGCGCCACCGAGCTGCTCGCCTCCGCGGAGGGCGTGGAGCTGTCCGACGTCCCGACGCCGCTGCAGGCCGCGGGCAGGGACGTGTCGTACGTGGGCCGCATCCGCGCCGACGAGACGGCGGAGAACGGCCTCTCGCTGTTCCTGTCCGGCGACAACCTCCGCAAGGGCGCTGCGCTGAACGCCGTGCAGATCGCGGAGCTGGTGGCGGCGGAGCTCAAGGGCTGACCTCGGCTCAGGTCGACGTGAGGCGCGGGACGGCCCGCGCCCCGTCGATCGCCCTCCGGGCTCGTCCTCAAACGCCGGACGGGCTGGATTTGGCACCGTGAGCGCCGGGTGGGCTGGATTCTCAGCCTGCCCGGCGCTCGGCGTTGGTGCCGTACGTTGTGGCCGCCGCCTGCACCGAAGAGGAGACGTGGGCATGAAGACGTACACCGCACAGGCCACGCGAAACGGAAAGTGGTGGGCGGTCCAGGTCAAGGGCCTTCCCGACAACTACGTGACCTTCACCCAGGGCGCCACCTGGACCGAGGCTCAGGAGATGGCCGAGGACCTCGTGCACACCGTCCACGCAGACGCGGGCATCGACGAGCCGTTCACCGTCGAGCTGCGCCCCGGCTACTCGCTCAGACGCGGTCTTCGTTGAGCGCCGCGATGAACGAGGCCCAGCTGTGCTTGGGGATGAGCAGGGCGGGGCCGTGGGGGTTCTTGGAGTCGCGGACGGGGATGGCGGTGGGATGCGTGTCGAGGACTTCGAGGCAGTCGCCCTCGTCACCATTGCTGTAGCTGGACTTACGCCAGGTCTGATCGTCAACTGTCATGGTTCGCATAGTCTTTCGCAGTTGCCCTCAAGACGGCTACCGACTCCTTCATGGGCAGCGCATCGCCCAGCGCCTGCTGGTAGGCGCTCTGCAGGCGTTCGACCTGGGCAGGCTCATCGTGGAGCATGCCGCTGAACGTCGCTTCCGTGTACGCCGCCGGCGGCTGATCCTCGAACCACATGAGCTTCAGCATGCTCGCCATGAGGACATGACCTTCCACCGACAGCGGCAGGACGTGGAGCCGGATGCGCCCGTTGTCCGCCAGGTCGGCAACGTGCGTGAGCTGTTCCGCCATTACCCGCGGCCCGCCGATAGGACGCCGGATCACTGCCTCGTCGAGCAGCGTCCACACCACAGGCTTGACCGGGTCCTTGAGGATCTGGCTCCGCTTCAGCCGGGTGGCGACGGACTTTTCCCGTTCTGCCTCGCTCAGCGGCGGGAAGGTCTGGCGCAGCAACGCATGAACATAGCCCTCCGTCTGGAGAATCCCGGGAACGTAAGACAGCCCGAACTCCCGTAGCACCGTGGCCTGTTGCTTCAGCTGGCGGGCAGACTCGAAGTACTCCTTTACGGGCCGCTCATCACCCCCAGGCCGAAACCGCTGCAGCACATCGCCCGTCCCCAACGCCCGGTCCAAACGCCGCGCGTCCTCCGGGGACGGAATCCTCCTGCCCGCCTCGATGTGCGCGATGTGCGACCGCGTCATCACCGCCGCGTCGGCCAGTTCCTGCTGGGTCATACCGGCGGCCTCTCGGCGCTCCCTGACCCAGTCACCGTACGTAGTGCCCACGCCTCAACTCCCCGCCCCGGCAAGACATTTACCTCATTCTCGCCGAACCGCCCGCCCCACCACAGCCCGGAGGGATACGAACTCCGCCAACTCCCGGGTGGTGATCTGCTGCCGTGGGGACGGAAGGTCGACCCGTAGGTCGGAGTGGACATGCCCCGGTGTGCCCGTGAGGACGACCACGCGGTCGGCGACGTACACGCTCTCGTCGATGTCGTGTGTGACGAGCAGGATCGTCATGCCCGTGCCCGCGCGGACCCGTAGGACCAGGTCCTCCAGGTCCTCTCTGGTCTGGGCGTCGACCGAGCCGAAGGGTTCGTCCATCAGGAGGAGCGACGGGCGGTACGCCAACGCCCTGGCGATCGCCGCCCGTTGCTGCATGCCGCCCGACAGCTGCCAGGGGTACTTGCGGGCCGAGTCCGCAAGCCCCACCTCGTCCAGCGCGTCGAGAGCCGCCGCCCTCCGTTCCGCTCGCCCCAGGCCCCGCCTCCGCAGCGGCAGGGCCACGTTGTCGCGGACCGTCAGCCAGGGGAAGAGGGAGCGGGTGTAGTCCTGGAAGACGACGGCGAGGCCCTCCGGGACCGACGAGACCGGCGTGCCGTCCACCGACACAACGCCCTCCGTCGGCCGCACCAGGCCCGCCACGCAGCGCAGCAGCGTCGACTTGCCGCAGCCGGAGGGGCCGACCAGGGAGACCAGCTCGCCGCGGTCCACCTCCAGGTCGATGCCGTCGACGGCCCGGTGTCCGTCGTCGTACGTGTGGCCCAGGCCCTTGATCTCCAGCACGTGTCCCCGCCCTTTCCCCACGGCATCCCGTACCCACCCCAGCATGCCCAAAGGACGTGCAAGGATTGCCGAAAAGTCCAGACCGGGACGCAGCCGAGTCCCAGCCGAGCCCCACCCCGAGGAGATGACCGCGTGCCTGGCACAAATCTGACCCGCGAAGAGGCACAGGAGCGGGCGCGCCTGCTCACCGTGGACGCGTACGAGATCGACCTGGATCTCGGCGGCGCACAGGAGGGCGGCACGTACCGCTCGGTGACCACGGTGCGTTTCGACAGTGCCGAGGCGGGCGCCGAGACCTTCATCGACCTGGTCGCGCCGACCGTGCACGAGGTCGTCCTGAACGGCGCGCCGCTCGACCCGGCCGCCGTCTTCGCCGACTCCCGGATCGCCCTGAGCGGACTGCTCGCGGGCCGCAACGAGCTGAAGGTCGTCGCCGACTGCGCGTACACGAACACCGGTGAGGGTCTGCACCGGTTCGTCGACCCGGTCGACGACCAGGCCTATCTCTACACGCAGTTCGAGGTGCCGGACGCCCGCCGGGTGTTCGCCAGCTTCGAGCAGCCGGACCTGAAGGCGACCTTCCAGTTCACCGTGCGCGCGCCCGAGGGCTGGACGGTGATCTCCAACTCCCCGACGCCCGAGCCCAGCGACAACCTGTGGGTCTTCGAGGCGACGCCGCGGATCTCCACGTACATCACCGCGCTGATCGTCGGCCCGTACCACTCGGTGCACTCCAGCTACGAGAAGGACGGGCAGAGCGTGCCGCTCGGCATCTACTGCCGGCCCTCGCTCGCCGAGTTCCTGGACGCCGACGCGATCTTCGACGTGACCCGGCAGGGCTTCGACTGGTTCCAGGAGAAGTTCGACTACGCGTACCCGTTCGCCAAGTACGACCAGCTGTTCGTGCCGGAGTTCAACGCGGGCGCGATGGAGAACGCGGGCGCGGTCACCATCCGCGACCAGTATGTGTTCCGGTCGAAGGTGACGGACGCCGCGTACGAGGTGCGGGCCGAGACGATCCTGCACGAGCTGGCGCACATGTGGTTCGGCGACCTCGTGACCATGGAGTGGTGGAACGACCTCTGGCTCAACGAGTCGTTCGCCACGTACACGTCCATCGCCTGCCAGGCCTACGCGCCCGGCTCGAAGTGGCCGCGCTCCTGGACGACGTTCGCCAACTCCATGAAGACCTGGGCGTACCGGCAGGACCAACTGCCGTCCACGCACCCGATCATGGCCGAGATCAACGACCTCGACGACGTCCTCGTGAACTTCGACGGGATCACCTACGCCAAGGGCGCGAGCGTCCTCAAGCAGCTCGTGGCGTACGTCGGCATGGACGAGTTCTTCCGCGGCGTGCAGGCCTACTTCAAGCGGCACGCGTACGGGAACACCCGGCTGAGCGACCTGCTCGGCGCCCTGGAGGAGACCAGCGGGCGCGATCTGCAGACCTGGTCACGGAAGTGGCTGCAGACAGCGGGCATCAACGTGCTGCGGCCGGAGATCGAGACGGACGCCGCCGGCGTCATCAGCTCGTTCGCCGTCCGCCAGGAGGCCCCCGCGCTGCCCGTCGGCGCGAAGGGCGAGCCGACGCTGCGCCCGCACCGCATCGCGATCGGCCTGTACGAGCTGCAGGACGGCAAGCTGGTCCGCACCGAGCGGGTCGAGCTGGACGTCGACGGCGAACTCACCGCCGTGCCCGCCCTCGTGGGCAAGCAGCGGCCCGCGGTGATCCTGCTCAACGACGACGACCTGTCGTACGCGAAGGTCCGGCTCGACGAGGAGTCCCTGAAGGTCGTCACCGAGCACCTCGGCGACTTCACCGAGTCGCTGCCGCGCGCCCTGTCCTGGGCCTCCGCCTGGGACATGACGCGGGACGGCGAGCTGGCCGCCCGCGACTACCTCTCGCTCGTCCTGTCCAGCATCGGCAAGGAGTCGGACATCGGCGTCGTGCAGTCCCTGCACCGCCAGGTCAAGCTGGCCCTTGAGCTGTACGCGGCCCCGGACTGGCGCGAGACCGGCCTCACCCGCTGGACCGAGGCCGCCCTCACGCATCTGAAGGCCGCCGAGCCGGGCAGCGACCACCAGCTGGCCTGGGCCCGCGCGTTCGCCGCCGCGGCGCGTACGACCGAGCAACTCGACCTGCTCGCCGCCCTGTTGGACGGCACCGAGACCGTCGAAGGCCTCGCCGTCGACACCGAGCTGCGCTGGGCCTTCCTGGAGCGGCTCGCCTCGACCGGCCGGGCCGGCGAGAAGGAGATCGCCGCCGAGTACGAGCGGGACAGGACCGCCGCGGGCGAGCGGCACGCGGCCACCGCGCGCGCGGCCCGGCCGACCGCCGAGGCCAAGGCGGAGGCATGGGCTTCGGTCGTGGCGGCCGACAAGCTGCCGAACGCCGTGCAGGAGGCGGTGATCGCGGGCTTCGTCCAGGTGGACCAGCGTGAACTTCTCGCCCCGTACACGGAGAAGTACTTCGCCGCTGTGAAGGATGTGTGGGCATCCCGTTCACATGAGATGGCGCAGCAGATCGCCGTCGGCCTCTACCCGTCGCTTCAGGTCGCCCAGGCCACGCTCGACACGACGGACGCCTGGCTCGCCGTCGAGGAGCCGAACGCCGCACTGCGCCGGCTCGTCTCGGAGTCCCGCGCGGGCGTCGAGCGGGCACTGAAGGCGCAGGCCGCGGACGCTGCGGCGGGCTGAACCACCGGTTCGACGAGCGTCTTCTGACGCTCACTCAGAAGCCATATGGAGGGCCCGGTTCCGGGGTGCCGCACACAGCGACGCACCCGGTCCGGGCCCTCTTCACACCCTCTCCGTCCCCCGACACGCTGAGATGGCCGATGACTTGACCCCTGGTCATGCGAATTCACTCGAAGGCGCTACGCTACCGACCCGTCTGATGATCTTCGCGTACGTACGGGAGTAACGCAGTGCAGAGGGTTCGCGCGGGGGCATCCCCACGAAGTTCCAAGTCTCCCGTCCCGCTGTGGCTGCTGCCCCCGCTGGCACTCGCGATCGCCACCACGATCACCGCCCTCGTGGTCCCTTCGACCGCGCTGCTCCCGGTCCTCATCGCGGGCCCCGTCGCCACCGTCGTCGTGGCGATCGCCTGCGGCGAGGCCGCCCGCCGCGGCCGGCGCATCGCCGCCCTGAGCGACGAGTCCGCCGCCTGGCAGGCCGCCCTGCGCCGGCAGGAGGCGGAGACCCTGCACCTCGCCGACACCCTGCTGCCCGAGGTCGTGGCCCGGCTGCGGCGCGGTGACTTCGCCGAGGACGTGCTCGCCTCGCTGCACGCCCCGGAGGCGCACCTGGAGGTGCTGCGCTCCGTCATCGACGCGGTGACCGCCGAGGAGGACCTGCGCGACTCGGCGCAGCGCGCCTTCGTGAACATCGCCCGCCGCGTGCAGGCGATCGTCCACCAACAGGCCCAGGAACTCCGGGAGATGGAGGACCGGCACGGCCACGCCCCGGACGTCTTCGGCGACCTCCTCCGGATCGACCACGGCACCGCCCTGATCGGCCGCCTCGCCGACTCCATCGCCGTGCTCGGCGGCGCCCGCCCCGGCCGCCAGTGGTCGCGGGCCGTGCCGCTGTACTCCGTGATGCGCGGCGCCATGTCGCGGATCATCGACTACCAGCGCGTCGAACTGCACTCCGTCTCCGACATCGCCGTCGTCGGCACCGCCGTCGAGCCGCTGATCCACGCGCTCGCCGAGCTCCTCGACAACGCCACCCGCTACTCGCCGCCGCAGACCAAGGTCCATCTCACCGCCGTCGACGTGCAGTCGGGCATCGCCGTGGAGATCGAGGACGGCGGCGTCTCGATGAGCGAGGAGGCCCGCGGCCGCGCCGAGCGCATGCTGAAGCAGGCCCAGCAGGGCATCGACGTCAACGACCTGGGCGAGAGCCCCCGCCTCGGCCTCGCCGTGGTCGGCCGGCTCTCGCAGGCGTACGGCTTCCAGGTGTCGCTGCGGCCGTCCGCGTACGGCGGTGTCCGCGCGGTGCTGATCGTGCCGCAGGAGCTGATCACCACGGCCGCGCAGCCGACCGGCCTCGCGCACGGCATCGGCGCCTCCTCCGGGCCACGCACCACCCCGTCCGTGCCCGCGCAGCGGGCCGAGTCGCCGGCGCCGCAGCCGGCGGCGCAGGTCCCGGGCCCGCGCGCCGAGTCGACCCCGGCCGCGCCCGCCGCCGCTGCCTTCGAGCCGGCCGCCGCTGCCGCCCCCGCCGCGCCCGCCGCGCCCGCACAGCCGCCCACCGCACCCCGAACGGAGCGCCCGGTGACAGGGCCCATCAACCCGGTGGACGACGACGTGCCCGTGGTCACCGAACGCACCGCGAACGGCCTGCCGCAGCGGCGTCGCAAGGCCCCCGCCGCCCCGGCCCCCGAACCGGAGCGCCCCGCCGCCGAGGAGGCCTCGGACGGGGTCCAGCCGGGCATGTGGCTGGCCGCCTTCCAGAGCGGCCTGTCCGGCGAGACCAGCGGCGCCGCCCCCGCGGCGACCGGCAACGGCCCCCGGGCCGATCACGAACCAGACGCCCCTTCGGCGTCGGCTAGCAAGGGGAACGAGCAGTGATTCAGCAGCAGGGACACTCGGGCCAGGCCGCCAACATGGACTGGATGCTCAAGGACCTCGCCGAAGGCGTCCCGCAGACCCGGCAGGTCGTGGTCCTCTCCGCCGACGGACTGCGCATGGCCCAGTACGGCGCCGACACCGACTCCGCCGACCGGCTCGCCGCCGCCTGCGCGGGACTGCAGAGCCTGGCCGGCGCGGTCGCGGCCGAACTCCCGTACAGCGAGGGCCGGATGCGGCTCGTCGTGATCGAGATGGACGGCGGGTTCTTCTACCTGATGGCGGCCGGGCAGGGCGCGTTCCTCGCTGTGCTCGCCGACGAGGGCGTGGACGCCGGCCTGATGGGCCAGCGCATGCGGGACCTGGTCCTGCGCATCGGCGAGCACCTGAGCACCCCGCCGCGCCAGGACGTGGCCGCGAGGTGAACTCGGACGAACCGCACTGGGACGGGGGCGGCGGCCCCGAACGGCTCTACGTGATCACCGGTGGCCGCAGCGGTTCGTCCGCGAAGACGACGCTCGACCTGGTCACCCTGATCGTGGCCAGGTCAGGGCCGCGGCCCGGGATGCAGCCCGAGCAGGCGGCGATCGTCCGCATCTGCCAACGGCCGCTGTCCGTGGCGGAGATCTCCGCGCACCTGAGCCTGCCGGTCAGCGTCGTCACGGTGCTGCTCAGCGATCTCATCGCCGACAACCGGGTGTTCTCCCGACCGCCCGTACCGCCCGCCAAACTCCCCGACATCGCGTTGATTGAGGCAGTGATCGATGGACTTCAGAAGCTCTGAGAGCCCCGGCTCGGTCGAAACAGCCGGGCCGCGGAGCGAGGACGCGCTGCCCGAGTCGGCGACCGCCGCCGTCAAGGTCGTCATCGTCGGCGGCTTCGGCGTCGGCAAGACCACCCTGGTCGGCTCGGTCAGCGAGATCAGGCCGCTGACCACCGAGGAGACGATGACGCAGGCCGGCGTCGGCGTCGACGACACGGCCGGCGTGGAACGCAAGTCCACGACCACGGTCGCCATGGACTTCGGCCGCATCAGCATCAACGACGAGCTGGTCCTGTACCTGTTCGGCACCCCGGGCCAGGAGCGGTTCTGGTTCCTGTGGCGCGGCCTGTTCGAGGGCGCGCTCGGCGCGGTCGTCCTGGTCGACACCCGCCGCCTCGAAGTCAGCTTCGACGTGATCGGCCGCCTGGAGGAGCGCTCCGTGCCGTTCGTCGTCGCGGTCAACTCCTTCCCGGACGCGCCGAGTTACCCGCTCGACGAGCTGCGCGGCGCGCTTGACCTGCCCGCCGACGTGCCGATCGTGGAGTGCGACGCCCGCCTGCGCACGTCGAGCCGCGACGTGCTGATGGCGCTGATGCGGTACCTGCAGACCCTCGCTGTGACGACGGAGGCATCGTGAGCACGTCCCCCATCCCCTCCGACGGCGCCGCCCCGCCGCCCGGCTGCCCGGCGCACGGCCTGGACGCCGAGGGCCTGCGACGCCTGTACGGAGAGGAGGCGGAGGCCGACCCGCGCGCACTGTACGAGACGCTGCGCACCGAACACGGCCCCGTGGCCCCGGTGTTGCTGCCCGGCGACCTGAAGGCCTGGCTGGTCCTCGGGCACCGCGAGAACCTCGACGTCGCCCGCACCCCGTCGCGCTTCTCCCGCGACTCGCGTCGCTGGAGCGCCATGCGCGAGGGCCGGTTGACCGCCGACCACCCGCTCGCCCCCATCACACTCTGGCAGCCCAGCTGCATCTTCACCGACGGCGCGGAGCACCAGCGGCTGCGCGGCGCGGTGACCGAGTCCCTGGAACGCCTCGACCGGCGGGGCGTGCGCCGCTACGTCACGCGCTTCTCCCACCAGCTGATCGACCGCTTCGCGGAGCGCGGCCGGGCCGACCTGGCCACCGACTTCGCCGAGCAGCTGCCGATGCTGGTGATGACCCAACTCGTCGGCATGCCCGAGGAGTTCGGCCCCCGGATCGTGGAGGCCGCCCGGGACATGCTCCAGGGCACCGGGACGGCGGTCGAGAGCAACGAGTACATCCTCGACTCGCTGCGTCAGCTCCTCGACCGCAAGCGCGAGACGCCGGGCCGGGACCTGACGTCCTGGCTGCTCGAGCACCAGTCGAACCTCAGCGACGACGAGATCGTCGAGCACGTCCGTCTGGTGCTTGTGGCGGCCTTCGAGACCACGGCCAACCTGATCGCCAGCACGCTCCGCTCGGTCCTCACCGACCAGCGGTTCCGTGCGAGCCTCTCGGGCGGTCACATGACCCTGCCCGACGCGCTCGACCAGGTGCTGTGGGACGAGCCGCCGATGACCGCCGTACTCGGCCGCTGGGCCACCGGCGACACCGAGCTCGGCGGGCAGCAGATCAAGGAGGGCGACGCGGTCCTGCTCGGCCTCGCGGCGGGCAACGCGGACCCGGAGGTCCGCCCCGACCTGGCGAAGCCGGTCCGCGGCAACCGCTCCCATCTGGCCTTCAGCGGCGGGCCGCACGAGTGCCCCGGTCAGGACATCGGGCGCGCCATCGCCGAGACCGGTATCGACACGCTGCTCACGCGGCTGCCCGACATCGAACTCGCGGTGCCCGCCGACCAGGTCCCGCGCAAGGCGTCCATGATGTCGCAGCAGATGGTGTCGATGCCCGTGGCCTTCACGCCGCGACGCAGTGAGACCACCGGCACCGTCACCGTCACGGCCGTCCCCAAGTCGGTCCCGCTGCCCGCCGTCTCACCGGAGGGCCGGGCCGAGGGCACGACGTCCGGCGCCCCGGCCGCCAACCGCTCCTGGTGGTCCCGGATCCTCGGCGGCTGACCCACCCCCGCACCACTACGTGGGGGCGGCACCCTTCACCGGGCGCCGCCCCCACATGCGTACGTTCCCCCGAGTCAGGGCCGCGCCACGACCTTCATCGGTACGTGATCGGGGTGCGTCATCGCCGACGCCGACTCCTTGGGCGTGTGGCCGGGAAGCGGCCTCAGCTGCCAGCGGCGCAGGACCGTCGCCAGGACGATGGTCGCCTCGGTCCAGGCGAAGACGTCGCCGATGCACTTGCGGTTGCCCGAGCCGAACGGGACGAACTCCTCACGGCCGATCTCCGACCGCCGCTCGGGCAGCCACCGGTCGGGGTCGAATGCGTCGGGGTTCGCGTACAGCTCGGGGTCCCGGTGCATCGCGTACAGGCTGAAGGCGATCTCGGTGCCCGGCGGGACCGGGACGCCGCCGAGTTCCACCTCCTCGGTGGTCCGGCGCATCAGCAGGGTCACGCCGTAGAGGCGGATGACCTCGTCGAGGACCCGTCGGATGCCGGGCAGTCGCGGAATGTCCTCGATGGTGACCTGGCGGTCGCCGACCACCTCGTCGATCTCCGCGACGAGCTGCTTCTCCACGTCGGGGTGGCGGGCCAGCTCGTGGAAGGTCCAGGAGAGCGCCGAGGCCGTGGTCTCCGTGCCGGCGAAGAGGATCGTGACCAGTTCGTCCCTGACCTCCTCGTCGGTGAGCGCCTCGCCGGTGTCGGCGTCCCGCGCGGCGAGCAGCACGGAGAGCAGATCCGCCTGGTCGGTGTCGCCAGAGCGGCGCTGTCCGGCGACGACCTCGTCGATGACCTTGCGCATGCTCGCGGACGCGGCGTCGAAGTCACGGTTGGGCCGGATCGGCAGCCGGTCGAAGAGCTTGGGCGATGCCGCGCGGATCAGCATGTTCTTGAGGATCACCGGAAGGTTCCGGCGTACGGACTCCACGGCGGGCCGGCCGATGTCCGTGGAGAACATGGTGGCCGCGAGGGTCTCGATGGCGTACTCGCCCATCACCTGCTCGACGGCGAGCTCCTGGCCGTCGGTCCAGGACTCGGCGAGCGCCATGGCCCGGCCGCTCATCACCTCGGCGTAGCCGGAGATCCGCTCCTTGTGGAACATCGGCTGCATCAGCCGGCGGTGGCTGCGGTGGACCTCGCCGCTCGCCGTCGCGAGGCCGTTGCCGACCAGGGGGCGTACGCGGTCGTAGAGCCGGCCCTTCTCGAAGCTGCGGGCCTTCTTGACGGTGACCTCGTTGATCAACCGTGCCGAGGTGGCCACGTACATCGGCATGGTGCCGAGGTCGACGCGCACCAACTCCCCTTGTGCGCGCAGCGACTTGAGGAAGCCGAGGGGGTCGCGCCACAGCTTGAGGGCGTGGCCGAGAACGGGCAGCGCGCCGCGCGCCCGCGGGACGGACCGGAACTCAGACACCGAGGGTCTCCTTCGCCGATGCCGTATCGGCTGCGTCGCCGGGCACCAGCTGCCACCACCAGTCCACCGCGGGGATCCCCAGCGGCAGCAGGCTCGCGTCGACCGGCGTCTTCCGGAACGCATCCGGGAAGCTGGCCGGGTCGTGCGGGGTGGTGTAGCGGACCGAGGTGATGCCCCAGTCCTGCGCGCCGCGGATGAAGCTGGCGAGCCCGGCCAGGTACTGCCGCAGCTGCGGGCTGGCGTCGGCGCGCAGCTGGTCGCAGAGGACCAGGAAGAGGTTGGTGGCCCGGTCCCGCTGGGAGATCGCGAGGTCGAGGGCGCCCTCGGGCGTGAGCCCCTGCTCCAGTTCGAGGACCCGCAGCGCGTTCAGCCAGAACTCGTCCTTCCCGCCCGCTTCCTTGTGGTACGAGAAGATGTCGTTGTCCCAGGTGATGATGAACGAGGCCAGCTCGGCGGCGGCCCGTACGCGGGTGTTGTCCCGCTCGTGGGGCTGCAGTTCGTAGCCGTGCCCCATCTCCAGGAGCGGCAGGACGACCGAGGTGGCGCCGTCGTAGAGCCGCATCAGGGTGTAGTCGTTCAGGTCGGGGACGGTGCCGGCGGTGCGGTGCGAGGCCTCCCAGACGACGGAGAAGAAGTACTCGCGCAGCGCGTCCACCCAGCGGGCGGCCTGTCCCGCGGTGCCGTAGCGGTCGACGCGGCGGCGCAGGTCGCGCAGGCCGTCGGCGAGCGGGTCGTCGAGCAGCATCGGGGTCTCGGGGTTCTGCGCGATGCGCAGCAGCCGGGAGAGGTAGCCGGACAACTCGCCGGGCTTGCGGCCGAGTTCGCCCTCCTCGCAGTGCCCGTCGTCGACGCCGAACAGCCACAGGACGAAGTCGGCGAGGAGCGAGACGACCTCCTCGCGGCCCTCGGGCAGGATGCGCGCCGAGAACCCGCCGATGTCATGCCGGACGAGCCGGCCGCGGAGTTCGTCGGAGCCGATTCGGAACTTCTCGGCCCAGAGCGCGGTCTGTTGGTCTATGTCCCGGTACAGCGGGTGTATCGCTTCGCTGAACGGCGAATAGATGGGCGGAACAGCCAGGTCGGACCCCACTGAGCACTCACTCTCTTCTCGGGGCATGACCCACACCCCATGTTGATCAAGGCGGCTCGCATCGTATCCACTGTTCGAAAGCGGAATATGATCAAGTTGTGAAGAAGTGAGCGAGTGACTTGCGTACGGCCCGCGCTACCCGAAGTAAGCCCGTACCAACCGTGATTGACGTCTCCTCAGCTGAGGTTTGAGTCGCGTCCGAGCGCGTTCGCCGTCTCGCGCAGCGCCTCCACCACGCGCGCGAGCGCCGGGCCCTCCTCCGCCCCCCTGCGCAGCGCGGCCACCACATGGCGGCGCGGCTGGTCGGGGCCCAGGGTGCACATCGCGACCCCGGCCCTGCGCACCGCCGCCATCCGCGGGACGAGGGCGACGCCCATGCCCGCCTCGACCATCGCCATGATCGCCGTCCAGCCGGCCGCGCTGTGCGCCTGCTCCGGTACGAAGCCGGCCGCCTCGCAGGCCGCGAGCGTGATCTCCGACCAGGGCCCGCTGCCGCCGAAGATCCAGGCTTCCTCGGAGAGTTCGGCAAGCCGCAGCCGGGCCCGGCCCGCCAGCGGATGCCCGACCGGCAGGGCCACGTCCAGCGGGTCGGCGAGCAGCGGCACCCGCGTGAACTTGGGGTCGCGCGGGGTCGGCGCGTGCGCGGCGAGGGACAGCGCGAGGTCGACCTCTCCCCCGGCGAGCAGCTCGTACGCCTCGGCCGCCTCCGCCTCCCGTACCCGCACCTCGATGCCGGGGGCCGCGGCGCGCAGCTGCCGTACGGCCGGGACGACGAGCGCGGGCACTGCCGTGGAGAACGCGCCGACCCGCACCTCGCCGGCCTCGCCGCGCGCGTACCCGGCCAACTCGGCGTCGGCCCGCTCCAGTTGCGCGAAGACGGCCTCGGCGTGCCGCAGGACGAGGTGGGCGGCGTCGGTCAGGCGGACCCGGCGGCCGTGCGCCTCCAGGAGCGGCACGCCCAACTGCTTGGCGAGGTTGGAGAGTTGCTGCGAGACCGCCGAGGGGGTCATGAGCAGCGCCTGCGCGGTGGCCGTGACGGTGCCGCGCTCGCTGAGGGTGCGCAGGATCTGCAGCTTCTTGATGTCCCACTCGGTCATACCCGGCAACCTATCCGGGCCTGCCGCGCCCGGCGCCGCGCTCACTTGGACGCGCGGGCCGCGCCGAGCACCACGCCGCCGAGGATCAGCGTCATGCACAACAGTTGCATCGGCCCGGTCGGCTCGCCGAGCACGAGGAAGGAGAGCAGCGCCACACACACCGGCTGCAGGTAGTAGACGACCCCGGCGCGGGCGGCCCCGATCAGCGAGATCGCCTTGTTCCAGGCGAAGAACGCGAGGGCCGAGGAGAGCACACCGACGTAGAGCAGCGGCGAGACCGTCGCAGGCGTCGCCTCGAAGCCGCCCTGGACCACAAGGCTCGCGACGTACACCGGCGACAGCATCAGCGCGCCGAGCACGAACGTCGTGAACAGGAACGCGAGCCCCTCGATCTCCGCGGGCTTGCGGCGGAGCAGCGCGCTGTACGAGGCGAAGGAGAGGGCGGCCGCCAGCATCCACAGGTCGCCCGTGGTGAAGTCCATGGCGAGCGAGCCCTTGCTGACGAGCAGCAGCACCCCGGCGCAGGCGATGAGCATGCCGACGACCCTGCGGGCGCCGAGCCGGACGCCGCCGAGGCGTTCGTAGAGCGCCATGACGACCGGCGACGCGGCCATGATCATGCCCATGTTCCCGGCGGTGGTGGAGATCCCGGCCTGGTTCACGAGGGTGTTGTAGACGGTCACGCCGAGCAGCGACGCGAGCAGCAGGAAGCGGATGTGCTCGCGCAGCAGGGCCCGCTGCCGCCAGGCCGCGCGCGCGGCGAACGGTGCGACGGCGACGAGCGCGACGATCCAGCGCCAGAAGGCGTGCTGGATCGGCGGTACGGAGTCGGCGAGCGCCCGCGCGGTGACGAAGCTGCCGGACCACACCACCGTCGCGAGTCCGGCGAACAGCAGGCCGAGCACCGCGGCCCTGCGGGCCCCGCCCGCTCCGCCCGGCTCGGCCGCCTGCGCGTCTACCCGGCCCTGGACCCGCTCCAGAACTGCCATTCCGATACCCCTTGCCCCTCTGCCCACACGGGCGGCTCTGCGACGTGACGGAGCTACCGTCGCACACCCGCTTACTTAGGTCCATCGAAAACTTTCGACGTATCCGTTCAGCAAAACTGAACAACGAAGGGGGCTGGGCATACGACGAGGGCGCGCCCCACCGATCCGGTGGGACGCGCCCTCGTGAAGAGTGCGGGCGTCAGCCCTGCTTCTGGCCCTTGCGGGACTTGTCTCCGACCATCACCAGGCCGGCGATGACGAGGAAGAGGACGATCGGCGCCACGACATACAGGCCGAGAGTCTCCATCACGTTCAGGCCGGGACCGGGGTCGTCGCCGTCGTCGCGGGTCAGCGCGAGCGCGGGGGACGACATGAGCAGCATCATCAGCGTCGTACCGGCTGCTACGGCGCCGGCGCGCAGGGCGTTCTTCTTGTCCACGGTGCCAAACTAGCGGGTGCCCGAACGGGCCGCGCGCCCGGGGTGCCCGTACGGGCCCGGGGGCGGCGGTTCAGCACGGTTCAGTACAGGGAGGGGTCCGCGCCCGCGGACGTCTCGATGGCCGTGGACTCGCTCGTGAGGGGGGCGGCGTCGGCGAGCGGGGGTTCGCTGGTGAGGGGGGCGGCGTCGGCGAGCGGCGGCTCGCTCGTCAGGGGCGGTTCGACGCAGCAGGCGCAGGAGCCGAGCAACCCGGAGTCGGGGTCGGACACCAGCGAGATGTCCGGCAGGTCGCGCAGCTCCGAACGTTTGGAGAGGGCGTCGAGCAGAAGCTGAGCGGCCACGAGGGGCTCCTTCACTGGACAGCAGGGTCGGATGGGCTTCCCTACCCAGAGGAGGCGTTCGCATTCGGCCTTCGTGACGCACATCACGCCTTGGACGGGGGTTCTACCGACGATTATGCGCCGCGCGGCGACCGGTACAGCCCATTTTTCTCCCCACCCCACCCCTCCCCGAAAGACTGCCGTCGGTTCCGGGGGCCAGCCCCCGGACCCCCGCCTCGGGGCTGCCGCCCCAGACCCCACCACGGGGGCCAGCCCCCGGGCCCCCGCTCCTCAAACGCCGGAGGGGCTGAATTCGGGCGGCGATGCGGGCCCCGATAGGGGCGCGGGGAACTGCGCGAGCAACCACGACGGCGCGGGCAGCCGAACGACGACCAAGATCGGGGCGAAGCCCCGCATTCAGGGGCGCGGGGCGATGACATTGACGGCTCCGCCGCGTGGGCGCGGCAGCCGAAAGGCGGCTGGGGCCCCGATAGGGGCGCGGGGAACTGCGCGAGCAACCACGACGGCGCGGCAGCCGAAGAGCGACCGGGGGCCTGGGGCGCAGCCCCGAAGCGGGGGCCTGGGGCGCAGCCCCGGAGTGGGGGGCTGGGGGCGCAGCTCTCGGGGCTGTCCGGCAGGACTTTCGGGAAGGGGCGGGGAGGGGAGGAACTCCCCGCGCAGCAGCGTCCTAAGCTGACGTCCGACGCTGTGTGTGCGAGTTGTGCAGAAGAAGGGCGGGAACAGCCGTGCAGGTGCGGCGCAGGAAGCGGGCGGCAGCCATCGCGGCCGCGGTGATCGGCGGACTCATCGGCGGCGCACCCGGCGCCCTCGCGGCGACGCCGCAGCAGGCCGTCACCGAACCCGACACCCCCACCACCGACCGCGAGAGCGACGGCGCCCTGCCCCAGGTGTGGCCGCGCCCGCAGCAGGCCCGGGTGGGCGGCCCCCCGGTGCGCATCGGCGAGCAGGTGTACGTCGTCACGGACGAGCGCGCCGACCGGTACGCCGTGGACGTGCTGCGCACCCTCCTGCGGGACGCCGGCGCCCGCCGCGTCACCGAGGTCGACGCCGGCGCGAAGCTGCCCGCGGGCGCGTTCGTCGTGCGCGCGGGCGAGGCCGGCGGGGGCGGACGCTCCGGCGCGGCCGTCGCACTGCGCGCCCTGCGCTCCGCGGACCGCGCCGACCTGCCGCAGGGCGGGTACCGCCTCGCGGTCGGCGAGGTCGCGGGCCGGCCCACCGTCGCCCTCGAAGGCGTAGGCGAGGACGGCCTGTTCCACGGCGTGCAGACCCTGCGCCAGCTGATCCGCGAAGCCGAGACCAAGACCGGCACAAGCACCAGCACCAGCACCAGCACCAGGACAAGCACCGTCCCCGGCGTACGCGTCCGCGACTGGCCCGGCACCGGCGTGCGCGGCCTCGCCGAGAGCTTCTACGGCACGCCCTGGACCCGTGAACAGCGTCTGGAACAGCTGGACTTCATGGGCCGGACCAAGCTCAACCGGTACGTCTACGCCCCCGGCGACGACCCGTACCGCCAGGCGCGCTGGCGTGAGCCCTACCCCGCCGGGCAGCGCGCCGACTTCCGCGCGCTCGCCGAGCGGGCTGAGCGCAATCACGTGACGCTGACCTGGGCGGTCTCCCCCGGCCAGGCCATGTGCCTGTCGTCGGAGGACGACCTGAAGGCGCTGCTGCGCAAGGTCGACTCGATGTGGGCGCTCGGCGTGCGCGCCTTCCAACTCCAGTTCCAGGACGTCTCGTACAGCGAGTGGCACTGCGACGCGGACGCCGAGACGTACGGCTCCGGGCCCGAGGCGGCCGCGACCGCGCAGGCAAAGGTGGCGGGGGCGCTCGCCGCGCATCTGCGGAAGCGGCACGAGCGCGCGGCGCCGCTGACCCTGATGCCCACCGAGTACTTCCAGGACGGCGCGACCGAGTACCGCGAGGCGCTCGCCGGGAAGCTGGACGACCAGGTGCAGGTGGCGTGGACCGGCGTCGGCGTCGTGCCGAAGACCATCACCGGGCGTGAACTGGCCGGTGCGCGCGAGGCGTTCGGGCATCCGCTGGTCACGATGGACAACTACCCGGTCAACGACTACGCGCAGGACCGTATCTTCCTCGGCCCCTACATGGGCCGCGAGCCGGGCGTCGCCACCGGTTCGGCGGCGCTGCTCGCCAACGCCATGGAGCAGCCGGTCGCCTCCCGCATCCCGCTGTTCACGGCCGCCGACTTCGCCTGGAACCCGAAGGCGTACCGCCCGCAGGAGTCCTGGCGCGCCGCCGTCGCCGACGCCGCCGAGTCCGCGGGCGGCGACGCGAAACGCCGCGCGGCGGTACGGGCCCTCGCGGGCAACACGGCCTCGTCGGTGCTCGGCGCGGACGAGTCGGCGTACCTGCGGCCCCTGATGGACGCCTTCTGGCGGGAGCGCGCCGGCGGCGACCGGCGGCGCACCGAGGCCGCGGGGCAGCGCCTCAGGGACGCGTTCACGGTGCTGCGTGAGACCCCGCAGCGGCTGCGGGACACCGATCTCGGCGCCGAAGTCGGGCCGTGGGCCGAGCAGTTGGGGCGGTACGGCGCCGCGGGCGAGGCCGCCGTCGACATGCTGCTCGCCCAGGTGCGCAGCGACGGCGCGCGGGCCTGGCAGCACCGCAGGGACCTCGACGCGGCCCGCGAGGACGTGCGGGCGGGCCGTGCCACCGTCGGCAAGGGCGTGCTCGGGCCGTTCCTCGACAAGGCCGCGAGCGAGTCGGAGCGCTGGACGGGCACGGCCGAGGAGCGCGGCGAGGTCTCCGAGGACGACACCTCGTACACCGTGCGGCTGCCGCGCCCGCGCCCCATCGAGGCGGTGACGGCGGTGACGGAGCCCGGCGCGCGCGGCACGGTGCAGGCGCATGTGCCCGGCGAGGGCTGGCGCACCCTCGGCCGGCTCACCGACGAGGGCTGGACGGAGACCGCCGCGAAGGGCCTGAAGGCGGACGCGGTGCGGGTGACGTCGGCCGCGCGGCACGTCGTGCCCTGGTTCGCCGACGGCGCGGAAGCCGCGTTCGAGCTGAGCCGCAGCGAGGCCGACGCGGAGATCGGCGGCCCGGCGCAGCGCGTCACCGCCGAACTCACCGCCCGCCGCCCGGCCGACGTGCAGGCGCGGCTCACGGCGCGGGCGCCGAGGGGCGTCGAGGTGCGGGTGCCGCGCGAGGCGAAGGTGCCGCGCGGCACGGACGTCACGGTGCCCGTCGAGATCACCGTGCCCGCGGGCACCCCGGCGGGCAGCTACGCGGTGCCCGTCTCGTACGGCGGCGAGACCCGGATCCTGACCGTCCGCGCGCATCCGCGCACCGGCGGGCCCGACCTGGTGCGCGGCGCGAAGGCGTCCTCGTCGGGCGACGAGACCCGGGACTTCCCGGCGCGGGCCGCGGCCGACGGCGACCCGGAGACCCGCTGGTCCTCGCCGGCCGAGGACGACGCGTGGTGGCAGGCCGAGTTCGAACGCCCGGTGCGCCTCGGCAAGGTCGCGCTGCGCTGGCAGGACGCGTACGCCTCGGCGTACCGCGTGCGGGTCTCGGAGGACGGCGAGGAGTGGCGTACGGCGGCCGAGGTCCGCGACGGGCGCGGCGGCCGCGAGACGGTCCACATGGACGAGCCCGACGTCCGCTTCGTCCGCATCGAGGGCGAGAAGCGGGGCACGCGGTTCGGCTACTCCCTGTGGGACGTGCAGGCGTACGCGGTCCGCGACTGACCCCGGCGGGGGCGTGCTTTCCCCTCCCCGCCCCTTCCCGGCTGTGTCCGATATGCGGCTGCCGCCGCGTGGCCTGCCGGACAGGCCTCCTCAATCGCCGGAGGGGCTGAAAAATCAGCCCCTCCGGCGTTTGAGATGGGGGTCCCCCCTGCTCGAGCGAAGCCGAGAGCTTGGGGGAGGGGGTCCGGGGGCTGGCCCCCGTGCCGACGGCAGTCTTTCGGGAAGGGGCGGGGAGGGGAAACAAAAAGTCCGGATCATTCAGGCAGAGATGCCGTCGATCCGGGCCATCGCGTCGTCCGCGCCGAACGGCTGCAGGTACGGCAGCCAGCGCGGGTCCCTATGCCCCGTGCCGATGATGCGCCAGGCGAGCCCGGTCGGCGGGGCGGGTTTGTGACGCAGCCGCCAGCCCAGCTCCAACAGATGACGGTCGGCCTTCACGTGGTTGCAGCGGCGGCATGACGCCACCACGTTCTCCCAGGCGTGCTGACCTCCCCGGCTCTTGGGGATGACGTGGTCGACGCTGGTTGCGACGCCACCGCAGTACATGCAGCGGCCCCCGTCACGGGCGAAGAGGGCTCGCCGGGTCAGCGGAACGGGTCCCCGGTAGGGGACCCGCACGAAGCGCTTCAGCCGGACCACGCTGGGTGCGGGGATGGTGCGGGTAGCGCTGTGCATGAAGGCGCCGGACTCCTCGAGGCACTGAGCTTTGTTCTCGAGGACGAGGACGAGCGCGCGGCGGAGCGGTACGACGCCGAGCGGCTCGTACGACGCGTTGAGGACCAGGACATGCGGCACGGATGCCTCCTTGTACGCCGGCGGCGCGTGGCTCGCGCCGGGACGATCTGTACTCAGTTTCCCCTCATGCCTGGTCGTAGCGCCACCATGCGCCGGTAACGGGCTTGCAGTGTTTTCGACCACATCGGGGCCCGGCCGGGGGCGGGTCGGCCGGGACTCGGCCAGGAGTCGGCTGGAAGTCGACGGCGAGCCGACGGTGAACGGCCCTCCTCAGAGTGAGCACCGTCTCTCCTTCGAACATCACAACGATCCACACAGGATGCCCCGTTAGTGTGGTGGGTCTGCCCGCTCCTCTCCCTTTTGTGGGCAGACCGCTACACCCGGAGGTGCCCGCCGTGTTTCTGTCCGCCGTGTCGACGTTGTCGACGTTGCCGGCCGCCGGGTCCGCGAAGGACCCCGTGAACCAGCTCGACGAGGCCCAGCGGTCGGCGACGAACGCCGCGGGCTGGATCGAGGAGAACTGGTCCGCGTGGCTCGGCATCGGGCTGCGGGTGGTGCTGATCATCGTGATCGCCACGGTCCTCCGCACGGTGATCCGGCGCACGATCACCAAGCTCATAGAGCGGATGAACCGCGGCGCCCAGGCCGTCGACGGCACCGCGCTCGGCGGTCTGCTCGTCAACGCGGAGCGGCGCAGGCAGCGCTCCGAGGCGATCGGCTCGGTGCTCCGCTCGGTGGCCTCGTTCCTGATCCTGGGCACGGCCGCCCTGATGATCCTCGGCATCTTCGAGATCAACCTGGCGCCGCTGCTCGCCAGCGCCGGTGTGGCCGGTGTGGCGCTCGGCTTCGGCGCCCGCAACCTCGTCACGGACTTCCTCTCCGGCGTCTTCATGATTCTGGAGGACCAGTACGGCGTCGGTGACTCGATCGACGCGGGCGTCGCCTCCGGCGAGGTCATAGAGGTGGGCCTGCGCGTCACCAAGCTGCGCGGCGACAACGGCGAGATCTGGTACGTGCGCAACGGCGAGGTGAAGCGCATCGGCAACCTCTCGCAGGGCTGGGCCACGGCCGGCGTGGACGTCACGGTGCGCTCGGACGAGAACCTGACGAAGGTGCGCGAGGTGCTCGCCGAGGTGGGCGCCGAGATGAGCAAGGCGGAGCCGTGGAACGAGCGGCTCTGGGGCCCGGTCGAGGTGCTCGGCCTCGACGCGGTCTACCTGGACCAGATGATCATCAAGATCAGCGCCAAGACGATGCCGGGCAAGGCGCTCGGCGTGGAGCGGGAGCTGCGCTGGCGGATCAAGGAGGCCTTCGACGCCGCCGGCATCCGCATCGTGGGCCGCATGGTGCTCGCCGCGGAGGAGGACGAGGACGGCAACCCGGCCCCGGCGGTCGCGGCCCCGTCGGCATACTCCTCGGCCACGTCCCCGCAGTCCATCGCGGCATCCCCGATCGCCCCGCCGAGCCTGAGCAAGTAGCCCCGCAAACCGAGCCTCCGCCCCGGCGCCCCGCTCGTCAATCCCCGGAGGGACTGCTTCGCCCCCTCCCCGCCCCTTCCCGAAAGACCTGCGGTCGGCTTCGGGGCGTTGCCGCCCCGGACCCCGCTTCGGGGCTTCGCCCCGTACCCCGGCTGTCTTTCGGCTGCTCCACCACCGTGGCTGATCGCGCAGTTCCCCGCGCCCCGCGCCCCTGTCGGGGCCCGTATCGCCGCCCAAATCCAGCCCCTCCGGCGTTTGAGGAGGCCCGTCCGGCAGGACTTTCGGGAAGGGGCGGGGTGGGGAAAGAACAGCCGGCTCACCCGCGCCCGCCCCCTTGACGTCCCCCCGACGCCCGCTGCTAGGTTCCTCACACCCAATAGGAAACATTCCTAACAGTACGGGGCCGGTACGGGTCCTGCGTACGGAGGAGCACGGCATGGCGGGGACTCCCCCCACGACACCCGGCACGCCCCCCGGCACACCGGGAACACCGCGGGTGCTGCGGGCGATGAACGACCGGGCGGCGCTCGACCTGCTGCTCGCCCACGGCCCCCTCTCCCGCACCCGCATCGGCAAGCTGACCGGCCTCTCCAAACCCACCGCCTCCCAACTGCTCGCCCGCCTCGAAGCCGCAGGCCTGGTCGTCGCGACCGGCACGAGCGAGGGCCGTCCGGGCCCCAACGCCCAGCTGTACGCGGTGAACGCCGCCGCCGCGCACGTCGCCGCCCTCGACGTCACGCCCGAGCGCATCCTCGCCGCCGTCGCCGACATCACCGGCGCCGAGGCCGGCCGCTTCGAGCTGCGCACCCCGGGCCGCGGCGGCACCCCCGACGAGGTCGCGCGCCAGGTCCTCGCCTCGGTCGACGGCGCCGCGAAGGACGCCGGACTGACCCGCGCCGAGCTGCACCGCGTGGTGATCGGCACGCCGGGCGCCTTCGACCCGAACACCGGCCGGCTCCGGTACGCGAGCCACCTGCCGGGCTGGCACTCCCCCGCGCTCCTCGACGAGCTGGCCGCGGCCCTGCCGATGCCCGTCGAGTACGAGAACGACGTGAACCTCGCCGCCGTCGCCGAGCAGCGCGTCGGCGCCGCCCGCGAGGACCGGGACTTCGTGCTGCTCTGGAACCAGGAGGGCATCGGCGCCGCCCTCGTCATCGGCGGCCGGCTGCACCGGGGTTGGACCGGCGGCGCGGGCGAGATCGGCTTCCTGCCGGTGCCGGGCACCCCGCTCGTACGGCAGGTCGCGAAGGCCAACAGCGGCGGCTTCCAGGAGCTGGCCGGCGCACAGGCGGTGCCCAGGATCGCCAAGTCCCTCGGCATCGACACCGCGGAGCAGCCGTACGCGGAGACCGCCGCCGCACTCCTCACGCGCGCCGCGGCGGCCGCCGAGCGGGCCGAGGCCGGCGAGGCGGAGGCCGGTGACGAGGCCCTTCTCGACCTGCTGCGGCAGACCGCGCAGCGGACCGCCACCGGTCTCGCGGCCGTCGTCGCGGTGCTCGACCCCGGGCTCGTGGTCCTCTCCGGCGGCGTGGCCTGCGCGGGCGGGGAACCGCTGCGCGCCCTGATCCAGTCCGAGCTCGCCGACCTTGCCGCGTCCCGGCCCCGGCTCGTCCTCGGCGAGGTGACCGAACAGCCCGTGCTGCGCGGCGCGTTGGAGAGCGCGCTCGCCGTCACCCGCGACGAGGTCTTCGACACCTCGGCCCGCTGAGCCCCGCAGCACCGGTACGACCCGTTCCACTCGCACGACATCAGCAAGGTCCGCCCCTGCCCCCGCCGAGGGAGACATCGTCATGCGCAGAAACAGGTTCCGTCTCGCCGTGCCCGTCCTCGCGATATCGGTCCTCGCGACCGCCTGCGTGGGTTCCACGGAAACAGGTGCGAGCGACGATCCGAAGGCGAGGGCCACCCTCACGTTCTGGCACGGCTGGACCGCGCCGTCCGAGGTGAAGGCCATCGAGGAGAACATCGCGCGGTTCGAGGAAAAGCACCCGAACATCACCGTGAAAGCGGTCGGCGGGATCAATGACGAAAAGCTCAACCAGGCTTTGCGCGCGGGCGGTTCGAAGGGCCCGGACGTGGTGTCGTCGTTCACCACGGCCAACGTCGGGAAGTTCTGCTCGTCCGGCGCCTTCGCCGACCTGGGCCCGTTCATCGAGAAGTCGGGCCTGAATCTGAAGAAGACCTTCTCGAAACCGCTTCTCGACTACACCCGGTTCGAGGGCAAGCGCTGCGCTCTTCCGCTGCTCAGCGATGCGTACGGCCTCTACTACAACAAGGACGCTTTCCACAAGGCCGGAATCGAGGAACCGCCCAGGACCTGGGAGGAGTTCGACGAGGTCGCCGTGAAACTGACCGAGCGCAAGGGCGACGGCTACGAACAGCTCGGGTTCATGCCGAACTACCACGGCTACGAGACCGTGCCCTCGCACTACCTCTCGCAGTGGAGCCCCACGTACTTCACGAAGGACGGAAAGTCGAACATCGCGAAGGACCCGTCCTTCAGGGCGATGTACACCTGGCAGCGGAACCTGGTGAAGAAGCTCGGCGGGTACGCCGCGTTGGAGAAGTACCAGAAGACCTTCGGCGACGAATGGGGCGCCAAGCACCCCTTCCACACCGGCCAGGTGGCGATGCAGCTGGACGGCGAATGGCGGCTCGGCATGGCCGAGGCGACGAAGCCCGGATTCGAGATCGGCGTCGCCCCGCTGCCCGTTCCGAAGGACCAGATCGACAGCTACGGGAAGGGCTATCTCTCGGGGACCATCATGGGGATCGCCCCGGCGAGCGAGAAGCAGAACGCCGCCTGGGAGCTGCTGAAGTACATGACCACGGACACCGAGGCGGTCGTGCAGTTCGCCAACGCCATCAAGAACGTGCCGTCCACCAGAGCCGCCCTCGATTCTCCGAAGCTGAAGTTCGACCCGCGCTTCAAGACCTTCCTGGACATCGCCCGGCACCCGGACTCCAACACCAGTGACGGCGCGATCAACGGCATCACCTACCAGATGTCGCTGCAGAACTTCGGATACGAGGTCGAGAAGGGCGCCGTGCGGGACATTCAGGCGGGCCTTGAGCGGACCGCCCGGGAGATCGACACCGATATCGCACAGGCCAAGTAGCCCGGGGAACACGGCACATGACCGCATACACGCTGCGCGCGAAGCGCAGGAGGTCGGCGCTGCGCACGGCGGCGTTCCTCTCGCCCTGGCTGATCGGCTTCGCCGTCTTCTTCGCCTATCCGCTGGTGTCGACCGTCTATTTCTCGTTCATGAAGTACGACGGCTTCGGGGCGCCCACCTGGAACTCGACCGCCAACTGGCGTTATGTCCTCGGCAGTTACACCATGTTCTGGCCGGCCCTGCGGAACACGCTGTGGCTGGTCCTGGTGATGGTGACCTGCCGGGTGGCGTTCGGGCTCGGCGTCGGGCTGCTCATCACGAAGATCAGAACCGGTGCGGGCGTGTTCCGCACCCTCTTCTATCTGCCGTATCTCGCACCGCCGGTCGCCGCCACCCTGGCCTTCGTCTTCCTGCTCAATCCGGGCACCGGACCGGTCAACAGCGCCCTGGAGGGAATGGGCCTCACGGCGCCCGGCTGGTTCACCGAACCGGGCTGGTCGAAACCCGCCCTGACCATGCTCGCCGTCTGGGGTGTGGGCGACCTGATGGTCATCTTCATGGCCGCGCTCCTCGACGTACCGAAAGAGCAGTACGAGGCGGCCGAACTGGACGGGGCGAACTCCTGGCAGCGGTTCCGCTTCGTGACGCTGCCGAACATCTCGCCGATCGTGCTTTTCGCCGTCGTCACCGGAGTGATCCAGACGATGCAGTACTACACACAGCCGATCGTCGCCTCCAAAGTGGCCTCCGGGATCATCGGCGGCAGCGGCCAGCAGTTCGAGCCGGGATATCCGGAGAAATCCACGCTCACCCTTCCCCAGGTCGTCTACAACCTCGGCTTCCAGCGCTTCGACTACGGCTCCGCCTGTGTCGTCGCCCTGGTCCTCTTCGCCCTCGCCATGGCCTGCACCGCCCTCCTCATGCGGCGCAGCGGCGGACTCGTCGGGGCAGGTGAGCGATGAACCGGACCGCACTGCTCCGCTGGGTCGGCGTGCATGCGCTCGGGGTCGCCGCGGCCCTGTTCTTCCTGCTTCCGTTCGTCTTCGTGCTGCTCACCTCGCTGATGAGCGACCAGCAGGCCCTGACCCGCGATCTCACCCCGGACACCTGGGAGTTCGGCAATTACGCCAAGGTCTTCGACACCCCCGGATTCCTCACCTGGTGGAAGAACTCGCTCCTTTACGCGGGCCTCGGCACGCTGCTCACCGTGCTCAGCTCGATTCCCGTGGCGTACGCCCTCGCCAGGTTCCGCTTCCGCGGCCGGCGGCTCTCCCTGATGCTCGTCGTCTCGATGATGATGCTGCCGCCGCAGGTCGTGATCATTCCGATGTACCTGTTCTGGGTGAAACAGCTGGACCTCGGCGGGACGCTCTGGCCGCTGATCATCCCGATGGCCTTCGGGGACGCGTTCTCCATCTTCCTGCTCCGGCAGTTCCTGCTGACCATCCCGGACGAATACCTGGACGCGGCGCGCGTGGACGGCTGCGGCGAACTCCGTACGCTCCTCAAGGTCGTCCTGCCGATGGCGAAGCCGGGCATCGCGGCCGTGGCCCTCTTCCAGTTCTTCTACTGCTGGAACGACTACTTCGGACCGCAGATCTACGCCTCCGAGAACCCCGCGGCCTGGACGCTGAGTTACGGACTCGAATCGTTCAAGGGCGCCCACCACACCGACTGGAATCTCACCATGGCCGCGACCGTCCTCGTCATGGCCCCCGTCATCGTCCTGTTCTTCTTCGCCCAGAAGGCTTTCGTCGAGGGCGTCACCCTGACCGGCGTCAAAGGCTGAGCGGACGGGCCTCAATCCCGTACGAGAAAGGTCAACTCCCATGAAACTCGCAGTAGTCGGCGGCGGTTCCACCTATACGCCCGAACTCGTCGACGGCTTCGCCCGGCTCAGGGACGTGCTGCCCGTCGAGGAACTCGTCCTCGTCGACCCGGCCGCCGACCGCCTCGACCTGGTCGGCCCCCTTGCCCGCCGGATCTTCGCCAAGCAGGGCCACGACGGCCGCGTCACCACCACCGCCGACCTGGACGCGGCCGTCGACGGCGCCGACGCCGTGCTGCTCCAGCTGCGCGTCGGCGGCCAGGCGGCCCGCGAACAGGACGAGACCTGGCCCCTGGACTGCGGCTGCGTCGGCCAGGAGACCACCGGCGCGGGCGGGCTCGCCAAGGCGCTGCGCACCGTGCCCGTGGTCCTCGACATCGCCGAACGGGTCCGCCGCGCCAACCCGGACGCGTGGATCGTCGACTTCACCAACCCCGTCGGCATCGTCACCCGCGCCCTGCTCCAGGCCGGGCACAAGGCGGTCGGCCTGTGCAACGTCGCGATCGGCTTCCAGCGCCGCTTCGCCGCGACGCTCGACGTCGACCCGTCGCAGGTCTTCCTGAACCACGTCGGCCTCAACCACCTCACCTGGGAGAACGGCGTACGCCTCGGCGGCCCCGAGGGTGCGGACGTGCTGCCGCGCCTGCTCGCCGAGAGCGGCGACGAGATCGCCGACTCCCTCCGCCTCCCCCGCGCCGCCCTGGACCGCCTGGGCGTCATCCCCTCGTACTACCTGCGCTACTACTACGCGCACGACGAGGTCGTACGCGAAATGACCACCAAACCGTCCAGGGCCGCCGAAGTAGCCGCCATGGAACGCGAATTGCTCGGCCTCTACGCCGACCCGGCGCTCGACGAGAAGCCCGCGCTGCTCGCGAAGCGGGGCGGCGCGTTCTACTCCGAGGCCGCCGTCGACCTCACCGCCTCGCTCATCGGCACCGGGGGAAGCCCGTACCAGGTGGTCAACGTGCGCAACGGCGGCACGCTGCCGTTCCTGCCGGACGACGCGGTGATCGAGGTGCAGGCCCGCGTCGACGCGCACGGCGCCGACCCGCTGCCCGTGCCCGAACTCGACCCGCTGCAACGGGGGTTGATCGCGAGCGTCTTCGCGTACGAGGAACTCGCCCTCGAAGCGGCCCTGCGCGGCGGCCGCGACCGCGTCTTCAAGGCGCTCCTCGCCCACCCGCTGATCGGGCAGTACGCGTACGCCGACACGCTCACCGACCGGCTGCTCGCCCACAACCGGGAGCACCTCGCGTGGGCGTGACCGTGGCGGACACCAGCGGGGCCGTGCTCGCGATCGACGCGGGCAACAGCAAGACCGACGTGGCGGTGGTCGCGGCCGACGGCCGGGTGGCGGGCACGGCGCGCGGCGCGGGCTTCCAGCCGCCGCGCGTCGGCGTGCGGCAGGCCGTCGACACGCTCGCGGACACTGTCGTACGGGCGCTCGCCGAGGCGGGACTCGACCGGGTGGCCCATGTGTCGGCCTGCCTGGCCAACGCCGATCTGCCGGTCGAGGAGCAGGAGTTGGCGGAGGCGCTGCGGGCACGGGGGTGGGGGCGCACGGTCGACGTGCGCAACGACACCTTCGCGATCCTGCGCGCCGGACTGCCCGCCGGGGCGCCGCCGCTCGGGGTGGCCGTGGTGTGCGGGGCGGGCATCAACTGCGTGGGCCTCACCCCGGACGGCCGCACCGCCCGCTTCCCCGCGATCGGGCGCATCTCCGGGGACTGGGGCGGGGGTTGGGGCCTGGCGGAGGAGGCCCTGTGGCACGCGGCCCGCGCGGCGGACGGGCGGGGCGGGCCCACGGAACTGGCCCGCACCCTGCCCCGGCACTTCGGTCTGCCCGACATGGCCGCGCTGATCGAGGCCCTGCACCTGGGCCGGATCGAGGCGGTGCGGCGGCACGAGCTGGCCCCCGTGCTCTTCGCCACGGCGGCGGGCGGGGACGGGGTGGCCCGGTCCCTGGTCGACCGGCTCGCGGACGAGGTCGTGGCGATGGCCGCGGTCGCCCTGGACCGACTCGACCTGCTTGACGCGGAGGTCCCGGTCCTGCTCGGCGGCTCGGTCCTGGCAGCGACCCACGCCGACCTGGACGCGGGCATCCGTGCCCGCCTCGCGTCCCGCGCCCCCAGGGCGGCACCCCTGGTCGTGACCGCCCGCCCGGTCCTCGGCGCGGCGCTCCTGGGCCTCGACCGAGCGGGTACGGAGGGCCCGGCCCACGCCCGCCTGCGAGCCCACTACGCTTCCCCCACCCCGCCCCTCCCCTGAAGTCCTCAGCGGCCAGCTCCGGGGGCTCCCGCCCCCAGCCCCCCGCTCCCGGGGCTCCCGCCCCTGAACCCCGCTTCGGGGCTCCGCCCCGTACCCCGGCTTGTCTTTCGGCTGCCGCGCCGCTGTGGCTGGTCGCGCAGTTCCCCGCGCCCCTATTCCGGGGCTCCGCCCCGGCCCCCTCCCTCATCTCAAACGCCGGAGGGGCTGAATTCGGTCGGCGACACGGGCCCCGTCAGGGGCGCGGGGAACTGCGCGATCGGCCACGACGGCGGGGCAGTCGATCGACGGCGGGGACCAGGGGCGGCAGCCCCGGAGTGGGGGCGGGGGTGCAGGCCCCGTAGCCGTCCGGCGAGGACTTCGGGAAGGGGCGGGGTGGGGAAGAGGAACAAGGCGCCGCAACCCGAACTCACCAACCCCCACCCGGAGTTGGCGGCCCCCGGGAACCGAACAATCCCCCCACACGTGTACAAGGACAAGCCGAGGCCCCACCAACCCCACCCGTACGAACAAGATCCAAGAAAGACTCGCGCCGTTGTCAGTGCCTGCGGTCATACTGGACGGCCTGGGGAGCGGTGACCGTCGGATGACCACGGGGGAGGTCGAGAGGTGACAGACCCACACAGCGGCAGCGCCGCACCACGCCGCCGCACCGCCTTCGCCGAAGGCGCGGAGCAGCTGCGCGCCGCGGCGACGACCGAGCCCGGCAGGCTCCGCATCATCGGCGCCTTACTCGCCCTGCTGGTCGTCGCGTTCGGCGCCGTCACCGCCTGGCAGACCTCCGAGCGCGCGGCCGCCGCCGACGACGTCATCGAGCGCAGCCAGCCCCTCACCTCCGACGCCGCCGCGATCTACGTCTCGCTGGCCGACGCCAACACGGCCGCAGCGAGCGGCTTCCTCGCCGAGGGCCAGGAGCCCCCGGCCGTCCGCGATCGGTACGAGGACGACATCGCGACGGCGGCCCGCAAACTCACCACCGCCGCCGCCAACAGCAAGGGCTCCGGCACCGCGAGCGCCGAGATAGCGAAGCTCAACGCCCTCCTCCCCGAGTACGCCGAGCGCATAGAGACGGCGCGTACGTACAACCGCCAGGGCCTCCCGCTCGGCGGGGCATACCTGCGCAATGCGAACGACCTGATGCAGACGGAGATGCTCCCCGCTGCGAAGGAGCTCTACGACGCGGAGAAGGAACGCCTGGGCGCCGACTACGACGCGGCGAAGTCGTACCCGTGGGCGGCGATAGCCCTCGGCCTGCTCGCCCTCGCCGCCCTGGTGTGGGCCCAGCGCCGCAACTACCGCAGGACGAACCGGGTGTTCAACCTGGGCCTGGTCACCGCGACCGGCACGGCCGCCGCCGTCCTGCTGTGGCTGCTCGCCGGGCACACCCTCGCCTTCACCGCGCTCGGCGACTCGTACGACCACGGCATCCGCTCGCTCAACGTCCTCAACGACGCCCGGATCAGCACCCTCCAGGCCCGCAGCAACGAGAACCTGACGCTGGTGGCGCGCGGCGCGGTCACGGTCCCGGACGACGGCCGCCCGAACGCCGGGCAGGACAAGTACGACGTGGACTACCGCGCGAGAATGCGGGAGTTGGGCGACGGCGGCGTGGACCGCGCCGGCATGGGCACGCTCGGGGAGGCCCTGCACCACGCCGACGACGAGACCGGCCGGGCGCCCGTCGAGAAGGCGATGGCGGCCGTCGAGGAGTGGCAGCAGCGCCACGAGGCCGCCCGCGAAGCGGACACGCAGGGGGACTACGAGAAGGCGCTCGACCGCGTGATAGGCGACGACGACGCGACCGGCGAGTCCTTCGACCGGGCCGACAAGGCCCTGGAGGAGGCCGTCGAGCATGAACAGCAGGACTTCAGGGGAGCCGCCGAGGACGGCCGCGGCGCGATGACGGGACTCCCCGTCGGGGCGGCGGCGGTCGCGGTGCTCGGCGCCGCGGGCGCGGTCCTCGGCATCGGCCGCAGGCTTTCGGAGTACCGATGAGACAGACGAGGGCGACGCCCCCGCCGAGCGGGACGCGACCGAGGCGAGGAGGCGACATGACCCGCAAGCAGCGCAGCGCGCTGCGCGGTTGGGGCGGAGTGGCCACGATGGCGCTCGCCTGCGTCCTGACGGCCCTGTTCACGCTGCTCCCGCTGTCCCGCTCGGGCCCGGAGGGCCCCATCGGCACGGGCGGCCCGGGACTCGGTGTGACCCGGCCCGCCGCGGCCGACAACTGCACGCCCGAGTCGGCGGTGCGCAGCCTGCGCCCCAGCAAGGACGAGGGCGCCACGGTCAAGGAGATCAAGGAGCGCAAGGACAAGCCGAACAAACTGATCGTCGGCGTCGACCAGAACAGCTACCGCTGGGGGTACCGCAACCCCTCCACCGGCGATCTGGAGGGCTTCGACATCGACCTGGTGCGGGCCATCGCGGACGCCTTGCTCGGCGACCCGGACGCGGTGGTGTACCGCGCGGTGCCCACCAACCAGCGGGTGCAGGCGATCGAGTCCGGCCAGGTCGACATGGTGGTGCGGACGATGACGATCACCTGCGAGCGCCTCAAGGAGGTCGCGTTCTCCACGGCGTACTTCGAGACCGGGCAGCAGCTCCTCGTCCCCAACGACTCGGAGATCAAGGGCTACGACGCCTCGCTGAAGGGCAAGCGCCTGTGCACGGCCACGGGTTCGACGGCCGAGAGCGAGCTTGAGCGGCAGTCCTTCGGGGCCGATGTCTCCACCAAGGTGCCCAACCAACTCGACTGCCTGGTACGGCTGCAGCTGGGCGAGGTGGACGCGGTGGTGACCGACAGCGCGCTCGCGGCCGGCCAGGCCGCGCAGGACCCCACGGTGAAGCTGGTCGGCGAGCCCTTCACCACCGAGTACTACGGCGTGGCGATGAGCAAGGAGTCGCCGGACCTGGTCCGCCGGGTCAACCAGGTCCTCGTCGACTACCGCGAGAGCGACTGGGGCAAGGCGTACGAGAAGTGGCTCGCGGACGACCTGAAGAACGTCGACGGACCACCGAAGCCGAAGTACCGCGAGGACTGAACACGGCGAGCCTGGCAACGTAGGAAACGTAAGAGCAGCGGACCGAACCGGCAGGAACCGGCACAGCGAGAGGTGATCGATGGGCGTCGCGGGACCAGCAGGACCCGGACCCGTACCCGTACCCGCCATGGACAGGGACGAGGTGGACCGCGCCCTGGCCCGGCTCGGCACCGAGCACGAGGCCGTGGAGACCTCCCTGCTCGCCCTGCAGGACCACGCGGGCCGCAGACTCCTGGAGGGCGCCGAGCTGACCGGCGTCACCGCGGACCGCTGGGCCGCCGCCGACGCGGCCGTCACCCGCCTGTGGGCGTACTTCGACGCGTACACCGCGACGCTGACGCACGCCCGTGAGCTGCGCGCCCGCAGACGCTGGTCGAGCCGCGAGGACCTGGTCGAGCTCACCGAACTCCTCCGTGGCCGCTCCGTCACCGTCTCCGCGGGGCCGCCCGCCACCGGCGCCCCGGAGTCCCTGACCGGCCCTGCCCGGCTCACCGAGGAGTTCACGCTCGCCGAACTGGTCGAGCGGATGAACGAGTTGTACGCCTCGTCCCTGGACGTGGTCGTCGCCGCCGACGCCGTCTGGTCCGCGCTGCCCGCCCGGATAGACCTCCTCGCCGCCGAGCTGCACCGCACGCGCACGCTCGCCGCCTCCGTCGGCGTACGCCCCGGGGAGCACCCGGCGGGTGACGATCTGGAGCGGATCACCCGGGAGTTGACGGAGCTGCGCGCCCAGGTGATCTCCGACCCGCTGGCCTTCTGGCGCGCCGCGAGCGGCAGTTCGGCCCCCGGCGGCGGCCGCCCGGACACCGAGCGGTACGACTGCGAGGCGCGCGCCCTGGAGGACGTGCGCCGCGAGATCGACGCGGTGCTCACCGTCCGCCAGGACGCCGAGGCGCGCCTCGGGCGGCTGCGGGACGTGCTGTCCCGCGCCGACCGCACCCTGGCCGAGGCGCGGACGGCCCGCGGTGAGGTGCTCGCCAAGATCGCCGCGACGGAGGTGCCCGCCGTCAGCGGCCCGCCCACGGCCCTGCACGAACAGCTCGCGGCCGCCGCCGACTACCGCAGACACGGCCAGTGGCACCGCCTCTCCCCGCTCCTGGAGGCCCTGGAGCAGCAGGCGGAGGACGAACTCCTGCGCGCCCGCGAGTCGTTGACGGCGGTCACCGCCCCGCTGGCGGTCCGCGCGGAGCTGCGCGGCCGCCTCGACGCGTACAAGGCGAAGGTCGCCCGGCACGGCGCGGCCGAGGACCCGCTGCTCATCGAGCGGTACGACGCGGCCCGCCGCATGCTGTGGAGCGCGCCCTGCGACCTGCGCGTCGCCGGGGACGCGGTGCTGCGCTACCAGCACGCGGTGGCGGAGGTCCTCTCCGGCCGCGTACCGCAGCAGCACACGCCCGAGGACGGCAGGGGGGACCGATGACCGGCAGTGAAGAGGAACCGGTGAGCACGGAGCGCAGAGCCTGCCAACGCCCCGACTGCGAGGGCGCCTACGAGGACATGGGCGGCGGCGAGCTGTACTGCGACGTCTGCGGGCTGGCTCCCGTCGTTGCCCCCAACGGCATGGTGGCGTCCGCGCCGACGGGCCTGACCACGGCCGCGCGCGGCAGCACGTCCACGCGCTCCACCCGCTCGTCCCGGTCGTCCACCTCGCGCCGCTCGGTGTCGGGCCGGCTGAGCCGCTCCCTGTCCGGGCCCGCCACCAACCGCTCGGTGTCCGTGCGCAGTTCGGGCGCCCAGTCCGGGTCCTCGGGCCGCGGCCGGCTCGGCGTGGGCCTGGTCGAGGTGCCGCAGGTGCCGCGGCCCGACCCGCGCGCGATGGTGCAGGAGCGCCCGGAGGTCCCCGAGCGGAAGCGGTTCTGCTCCCGCTCGGACTGCGGGGCCCCGGTGGGCCGCTCGCGCGGCGAACGCCCCGGTCGTACGGAAGGCTTCTGCACCAAGTGCGGCCACCCGTACTCGTTCGTGCCGAAGCTCCGCTCCGGCGACATCGTGCACGGGCAGTACGAGGTGGTGGGCTGCCTCGCGCACGGCGGGCTCGGCTGGATCTATCTGGCCATCGACCGTGCGGTGTCCGACCGTTGGGTGGTCCTGAAGGGCCTGCTCGACACGGGCGACCAGGACGCGATGGCCGCCGCGATCTCCGAGCGCCGCTTCCTGGCCGAGATCGAGCACTCCAACATCGTCCGGATCTACAACTTCGTCGAGCACCTGGACCAGCGCACGGGCTCCCTCGACGGATACATAGTGATGGAGTACGTCGGCGGCAAGTCCCTCAAGGAGATCGCCAACGAGCGCCGCACACCGCAGGGGCGGCGCGATCCGCTCCCGGTCGAGCAGGCCTGCGCGTACGGCATCGAGGCCCTGGAGGCGCTCGGCCACCTGCACAGCCGCAATCTCCTGTACTGCGACTTCAAGGTCGACAACGCGATCCAGCAGCAGGACCAGCTGAAGCTGATCGACATGGGGGCCGTGCGCCGCCTCGACGACCACGAGTCGGCGATCTACGGCACGGTCGGGTACCAGGCCCCCGAGGTCGCCGAGCTCGGCCCGTCCGTCGCGTCCGACCTCTACACCGTCGCGCGTACGCTCGCGGTCCTCACCTTCGACTTCCAGGGGTACACGAACTTCTTCGTGGACTCCCTGCCCGACCCCGCCAACATCGAGGTCTTCCAGCGGTACGAGTCGTTCTACCGCCTCCTGGTCCGCGCCACCGACCCCGACCCGGCCCGCCGGTTCGCCTCCGCGCAGGAGATGGCCGAGCAGCTCACGGGCGTGCTTCGCGAGGTCGTCGCGCTCCAGTCGGGCCGCCCGCGCCCCGCCCTGTCCACGCTGTTCGGGCCCGAAGTGCGGGTCACGGACACGGAGTTGTTCGCGGAGCGGGAGGGTGAGGTCTCACGGCTCGGGGCGCGCACGGTGCCGGGGCGTACGGTGCCGGATCGCGCGGTGCCCGGTCGCGCGACCCCTGCGAGCGTGCCCGCGCCCGAGCGCCTCGTCCGGCCCCTCGACACCGCCGCCACCGCGCTCGCCCTGCCCGTTCCCCTGGTCGACGCGGGCGATCCCAACGCCGGGTTCCTCGCGGGCCTGATGGCCTCCGCCCCCGCCGAGCTGATCGCCGCCCTGGACACGGCGCCCACGCCCTCGGTCGAGCTGCGCCTGCGCGAGCTGCGGGCCCGCCTGGAGACGGGCGAGCTGCACGCCGCGGTGCGCTGTCTGGACGAGCTCGAACACAGTCACCCGGACGACTGGCGGGTGATCTGGTACCGCGGCCTGGTCGCCCTGACCACGGGCGACTTCGAGACGGCGGCGCTCTCCTTCGACGCGGTCTACGACGCGTTCCCCGGCGAGCCCGCGCCCAAGCTGGCCCTGGGCGTCTGCGCCGAGGTCCTCGACCAGCTGGACAACGCCGCCGAGTACTACCGCCTGGTGTGGACCGCCGACCCGGGCTATGTCAGCGCCGCGTTCGGCCTCGCACGGGTGCAGCTGGCCGCGGGCGACCGGCGCGCGGCGGTGCGTACCCTGGAAGCAGTTCCGGAGGCGTCGATCCACTTCACGGCGGCCCGGATCGCCGCCGTACGCGCCCGACTTCGGGACCAGGCGGTGCACGAACCGCTGCTCGACGACCTGACCGCCGCCGCCGGGCAGGTCGAGGCGCTGCAGCACTTCGGTCTGGACGCGGTCCGCCGCGAACAGCTGTCGACCGAGGTCCTGGGGACCGCCCTCGACTGGGTGCTCTCCGGGAGCCGGGGCGCGACTGCGCCGCCGCAGGGCCCCGGCGGGACGGTGCTGCTCGGCAGCAGTCTGGACGAGCGTGGCCTGCGCTTCGGGCTCGAACGCTCGTACCGGACGCTCGCCAGGCTCGCCAAAGGCGGCGCCGAAAGGATCGAACTGGTGGAGCGGGCCAACCGTTTCCGCCCCCGGACGTGGGTGTGATTGATGTCGCAGATGCACCAGCTGACCGACGGGGTCGCCGGGGCGACGTGCCCCAGCTGCGCCGAGCCGCTGGAGTCGGGTGACCTGTTCTGCGGAGCCTGTGGGTACGACCTGTCGGCCGTGCGCGCACAGCAGGACCACCCCACGATCGCGATCGGCCGCGGGTCCACGCCGCCCGCCGCCGACCCGACCGACCCGGCCGCCCTGGCCGCTCCGGCCGCCCCGGGTGACGCCGTCGAGTGGCCGGAGGCCCGGGAGGTGGACAGTTCGGACGTACCGGCCCCGGTGCATCTGCCGAGCGACCTCGCGGGCACCGACTCGGGCGGCTCCGAACTCCCGGCCGCAGAGCGCCCGTTCAGCTCGGACGCCTCCGCCGCGCCCATGCCGCAGACGCCGGTCGGCGAGTCCGACGGTCCCGCTGGGCCTGGCGCGGACGGCACGGACGAGCTCGGCGACTTCGACGAGCCCTCCACCCCGTCCCGCCCCACGGCCGACCCGCGCACGGCCACGCCCACCCCCACTCCCCCGGCCGGCATCAAGCTCTGCGTGGCCTGCCGCGCGGGCCGCGTCGACCGGGACGGCTACTGCGAGCGTTGCGGCCACGCCCAGCCTCGTGAACGCGACCACATGGAGCAGGAGTTGGACGCCGTGGCCGCCGTGAGCGACCGCGGCCTGCGCCACCACCGCAACGAGGACGCGTTCGCCGTCTCGGCCACCGCCCTGCCCGACGGCTCGCCCGCGGTCGTCGCCGTGGTCTGCGACGGGGTGTCGTCCGCGACCCGCCCCGACGAGGCCTCGATCGCCGCAGCCCAGGCCGCCAACGAGTCGCTGCTCGCCGCGCTGCCCCGCGAGGTCCACCCGCAGCAGGCCATGCACGACGCGATCATCGCCGCGTCCGAGGCCGTCAACTCCCTCGCGGATCAGCCCGATCCGGTTCCGGACCACGCCCACCACCAGAACGCCCCGGCCTGCACGATCGTCGCCTCGGTCGTCGCGGGCGGCCTGCTCGTCGTCGGCTGGGTCGGCGACTCGCGGGCCTACTGGGTCCCGGCCGACCGCTCCGTCCCCGCCGCCCGCCTCACCGAGGACGACTCGTGGGCGGCGCAGATGGTCGCCGCGGGCCTGATGAACGAGGCGGAGGCGTACGCGGACGAGCGGGCCCACGCCATCACGGGCTGGCTCGGCGCGGACGCGTACGAACTGGAGCCGCACACCGCGTCGTTCAAGCCCGACCGGCCCGGCGTGGTGGTCGTGTGCACGGACGGCCTGTGGAACTACGCGGAGGGCGTCGATGAGATGGCCTCCGCCGTGCCCGCCGACGCCTGCAGCCGCCCGCTGCACAGCGCCCAGGTCCTCGTCGGCCACGCCCTGGACGGCGGCGGGCACGACAACGTAACAGTGGCGGTGCTGCCGTTCCCGGTCGCGCCGCAGGGGGCAGGCTCGGCCTGACGGGTCCCGTGTGCGGACCGGGCGGCGGCCTCCGTGCCGCCGCCTCGCCGCGTCCGCGTCCGCGGGACCGGGGGGAAGCAAGGGTCGGCACGGCCACGGGTCGGCAGGGCTGACGAGGGCGACCAGGCATCAGCAAGGGGGAGGCATTTCCATGGCCAATTTCGCGAAGCCGAAGGGTCCGCGGTTCGACGTAGAGGTCTACTCGAACGAGTACCTGCCGGAGGGCGGGCGCGAGGTCAACGCCATCGTGACGGTGACGTCGACCGGCGGCGGCACCACCGGCGGCCGTACAGCGAGCGCCGCGGGCCCGGACGCCGCCGTGGCGATCATGGTGGACTGCTCCGGCTCGATGGACTACCCGCCGACGAAGATGCGCGGCGCCCGCGAGGCCACGGCCGCCGCGATCGACGCGCTGCGCGACGGCGTCCGCTTCTCGGTGATCGCCGGCACCCACGTCGCCAAGGAGGTCTACCCGGGGTACGGCCGCCTCGCCGTCGCCGACGCCGGCACCCGCGAGGACGCCAAGCAGGTGCTGCGCCGGCTCTCCGCGGGCGGCGGTACCGCCATCGGCAGCTGGCTGCGCCTGGCCGACCGGCTCCTGAACTCCGACGAGGTCCCGGACACCGCCGTACGCCACGGCATCCTGCTCACCGACGGGCGCAACGAGCACGAGTCGCCCGAGGACCTGCAGGCCGCCCTGGACTCCTGCGCCGGCCGCTTCACCTGCGACGCCCGCGGCGTCGGCACCGACTGGGAAGTGAAAGAAGTCACGGGCATCGCCTCGGCCCTGCTCGGCTCGGCCGACATCGTGGCCGACCCGGCCGGCCTCACCGCCGACTTCACGCACATGATGGAGACGGCGATGGGCAAGGAGATCGCCGACGTCGCCCTGCGCCTGTGGACACCGATGGGCGCGGAGATCCGGTACGTGAAGCAAGTCGCGCCCACCGTCGAGGACTTGACCGACCGCCGCACCCCCGTCGGCCCTCGCGCGGGCGACTACCCCACCGGCTCCTGGGGCGACGAGTCCCGCGACTACCACGTATGCGTCGAGGTCCCGGCCGCCGGAATCGGCCACGAGATGCTCGCCGCCCGCGTCTCCCTGGTGATCGACCGCGGCGACGGCGAGACCCAGAACCTCTCGCAGGGCCTGGTACGGGCGGTGTGGACGGACGACATGGCGGCCTCCACGGCGATCAACCCCCAGGTCGCGCACTACACAGGCCAGGCCGAACTGGCACAAGTAATCCAACAAGGGCTCGATGCTCGCAAATCCGGCGACATGGACGGAGCAACGGCCAAGCTCGGCCGTGCAGTTCAGCTGGCCGCGGGCTCCGGCAACGCGGATACGGCCAGACTCCTTGCGAAGGTGGTCGACGTCGTCGACGCCGCGACAGGTACTGTGCGACTGAAAGCGAAGGTCGAGGACGCCGACGAGATGACTCTCGAAACCAGGTCGACCAAGACGGTTCGCGTCAAGAACGTGCAGGACGTGCAGCACACCGAGCAGTGACCGTGCGGCACGCAGAGAACAGCGCACGAACAGCACAGAACACCAGAACTGAACGCATTGCCTGACGGACCGCTCGGCGAAGCGGACGCAGCGCAGCACGGCTGTCACCGACAGCGGAATCAGAAAGAAGGAGAGGGGGAGCGCCGACATGCCGACCTGCCCGAACGGACACCAGTCGGGTTCCGACGACTGGTGCGAGGTCTGCGGCCAGCGCATGGCCGGAGCAGGCGCGCCGGCCGGTGCGATGCCTCCGCCCCCGCCGCCGGGCGGCGGTGGTTACGGCTACCCGCAGCAGCAGTCCGGACCGCCGCCCGCCCCGGGCGGTGGGTACGGCTACCCGCAGCCCGGCGCCGGAGCCCCGCAGGAGAACTGCCCGCAGTGCAACACCCCGCGCGAGGCGAACGCCCCGTTCTGCGAGGAGTGCCGGTGGAACTTCCTCACCAACACGGCGACCTCGTTCGCACCCGCGCCGCCGGCCCCGCCCGCGCCCGGTCTGAACCTGCCGCCCGGCTTCGCCCAGGCCGCCGGTCCGCCCTCCGGCGCCGATGACTACACGAGCTCGCGTCCCTCGCAGGTGAACCGCCCCGCGGAGCCGCTGCAGCCGGACCCGTCGATGCAGGCCCCGCCGCCTCCGCCGATGCCGGGCGGCCCGCAGCAGACCCAGGCCCCGCAGGGCATGCAGGGCATGCAGGGTCCGCCGCCGCCCGGGTTCCCCGACATGTCGCAGGGCGGTCCTGGTTCGATGGGCGGCCCCGGTCCGCAGGGCGGTCCTCAGCAGGGCCCGCCTCCCGGCTTCCCGCAGGACGGTCCGCAGCAGGGCCCGCCCCCGCCCGGATTCCCCGACGCACCCCAGGGCGGACCCGGAATGCAGGGCGGCCCGGGTTCCATGGGCGGCCCCGGCCCGCAGGGCGGCCCCCAGCAGGGTCCGCCTCCCGGCTTCCCGCAGGACGGTCCGCAGCAGGGCCCGACCCCGCCCGGATTCCCCGACGCACCCCAGGGCGGACCCGGAATGCAGGGCGGCCCGGGTTCCATGGGCGGCCCCCAGGGCGGTCCCCCGGGCGGTCCTCAGCAGGGCCCGACCCCCGCTTCCCCGCCCGGCCCCAGCTTCGGCGGCAACGACGACTGGATGATCCCGCCGCCGTCGGGCCAGGCCCCGCCGTCCCCGCAGGAGTCCATGGCGCCCCCGGCCCCTCCGGCTCCCGCCCCGGCCCCGCCGCAGCCCGGCTTCCCCGACCAGCCCCAGGGCGGTCCGGGTGCACCGGGCGGACCTGGCGCGCCCGGCGGTCCCGGCACTCCCAGCCAGGGATTCCCGCAGCAGGGCATGCCGCCCGGCCCGGGTTTCCCGGACGCGGGCTTCCCCGACCAGGGGATGCCGGGTCAGCAGGGCCAGGGTCCCGGTCCCGGCCAGGGCCCCGGCTTCCCGGGGCAGGCCCCGCCGCCCGCGGGCTGGACGGCGACGATCGGCCCCGACCGTGAGTACTTCATGGCGATGATGCACCGCAGCGGCCCCGAGGCCTCCAGCCTCAACCTGCCCGCGTACTCCCCGGAGCAGCAGCGCCAGCTGGTCGGCAACCAGATCACGATCGGCCGCCGCCGCCACTCCACCGGTGACACCCCCGACATCGACCTGTCGGTGCCGCCGGAGGACCCGGGCGTCTCGCACCAGCACGCGGTCCTGGTCCAGCAGCCGGACGGCAGCTGGGCGGTCGTCGACCAGAACTCCACCAACGGCACCACGGTCAACGGCGGCGAGGAGCCCATCCAGCCGTTCGTCCCCGTACCGCTGCAGGACGGCGACCGTGTGCACGTCGGCGCCTGGACGACGATCACCGTCCGGCGCGGCTGAACGAAAGCCGACGCTGGAAAAGAACCAGCGCTGAACGAGAACAGCGCTGAACAGGCAGTGACGCAAGGTCAGTTCGGGGTCACGGCAGCGGCCAGGCGTACGGGCCGGTTGGATCATCCAGCCAGGCCCATACGTCCGAACCGCTCACCGTGACCCCGAACCGTTCCCTGGCCGGCCGTCCCTCACGCTGCCAGAGCGCGAGCGCCTCGTGCGGGTCGAGCACGTCCCGGGTCAGCTCAAGGAGGAAGCGGAACAGCTCACTGTGCAGGGCCCGCCGCGGCAGCCCGCCGGTGAACGGCCCGCCGCCGGGCTGCCACCGCTCCCCGCCCCGCTCCCCGCTCCGGCCACCGCCGCGCAGCGGCACGAAGTACGCCGGCGTGTGCAGGAACCGCCCCTCCGCCCGCTCCCGATCCTGTACGTCGAGCAGGATCAGACCCGTGGCCATCGGCGCCAGGATCCGCGCCCCCGGCCGACACTGCCCGAGCCACTCCGGCGGCACCGTCTCCAGGGTGCAAGTCGCGATGATCCGGTCGTACGGCGCGCGCTCGGGGCAGCCCCGCGCCCCGTCGCCGGTGACCACCGTCGGCCGCCGGCCCGCCGCCGCGAGGTGCCGGCGCGCGGACTCCGTGATCTCCGGGTCCAGATCGACCGTGGTGACCAGCTCGTCGCCGAGCCGGTGGGCGAGCAGCGCCGCGTTGTACCCGGTGCCCGCGCCGATCTCCAGAACCGCGTCCCCGTCCCGTACGTCCAGCTCCGCGAGCATCTGTGCCATCAGCGACGGCTGGCTGCTGGACGAGATCAACTCCCCGTCGCGCACCCGCGTGGCGAGCGGCTCGTCCGCGTACGCCCCGCGCAGCCAGCGCGCCCGCCGCCGCGGACCGGGATCCTCGCCCCACAGCCGCTCGTAGCCGTCCTCCGTGCCGACGAAGTAGTACGGCACGAACAGATGCCGCGGCACCTCCGCGAACGCCTCCCGCCAGGCCGGGTCGTGCGCGAAGGCGCCGCTCGCCTCGATCACATGCACAAGCCCGGCCCGCGCCGCAGCCGCCGCCCGCACGACGTCGACGGACTCCACGGCGCCCACGGGGCCCACGGGGCCCTCGGGGCCCTCGGCCTGTCGGGCAGGCGTCTCCTGCGGCAGCTCGGATCCCATATCCCCACTGTCCTGCGATATCCCCTGGGAGGCGAGACCCGTTGCGGGGACCTGCCGCTCGCAGGGATCTGAAAGGGGAAGTCCTAGGGCCGGGGTCCTCGGCCGCCGCGTCTGAGACGATGGACCGGTGATGGAGATTCCGCGCGGCACGCTTCAGGAACAGACGTTTTACGAGCAGGTCGGCGGCGAGGAGACCTTCCGGCGCCTGGTGCACCGCTTCTACCAGGGCGTCGCCGAGGACCCGCTGCTTCGGCCGATGTACCCGGAGGAGGACCTGGGCCCGGCGGAAGAGCGGCTCGCCCTCTTCCTGATGCAGTACTGGGGCGGCCCCCGCACCTACAGCGACAACCGCGGCCACCCCCGGCTGCGCATGCGGCACGCCCCGTTCACGGTCGACCAGGCCGCGCACGACGCATGGCTGAAGCACATGCGAGTGGCCGTCGAAGAGCTGAACCTCTCCGAGGAGCACGAGCACACGCTCTGGAACTACCTGACGTACGCGGCTGCGTCGATGGTGAACACGGCGGGCTGAAAATCCAGCCCGTCTGGGGCACCTCCCGGCCGAAGGCTGGGGGAGTTTGAGGACGAGCCCGAAGGGCGATGGAGGCGGGGTCTGGGGCGGCTAGCCCCAGGTCCCGAGCCTCGTACCAGAGCAAGGTACGGACAACGCCGACCTAGACCGGCGAAACGCTCAACGCCCCAAGTCCCGCCCTGCGCACGGCGATCGACCCGTACGGCGTCCGCAGCCGCAGCCACGCGCCCGAGGCGAACAACGCCGGCTCGCTCCCCGGCCCGGAACCACTCGCGGGACGCAGGAAGCCGAGCGCCTGCGCGGCGTGCGCGGCCCGTACCGTCAGTTCGGTGTCGCCGACCGGCCGCGACCAGATCTCCCGGCCGATGCGGTCCAGTTCGGCGCGGGTGCGCTTCTCCGGGTCCAACTCCTCGGTACGCGCCCGGAATTCACCGACCGCGACGCCGACGGCCCGGCGCACCGCTTCGAGCCCCGGCAGTCCGGGAACCTGCTGCCAGCCGCCGCGCGGGGGCAGCACCCCGGTCCACGGCGGTCCGGTGACGGCCGCGGGCACGGCTGCCGTACCCGCCGACTCGTCGATCCCTTCGAGGAGTTCACCCGCGGAGACAGTCACATCGAACTCGGCGGGCTCGGCGAGCCGGGCCGCGCGGATGGCGAGCACCTCGAAGGACGGGGGCCGCCCGAACACGGCGAGCGCCCCGCCACCGGCCTGCAGCCGTACGGCCGCCGCCTTGTCGTAGTGGATCAGCCGGGCCAGGAAGGCGGCCAGGTCGGCCGCCTCCCCGGCGTCGGCGAAACGCAACGGCGAAGCCGTCATGCGGCAAGCGCCCCCGGCTCCGAGTCGTCCGTGTACTCCTGCAGGAAGGACTTCTCCTCGGCGCTGATCCGCCGCGGCCGCTGCGCCTCCAGGTCGAAGGGCACGACGACCGTCGAGGCCCGGACGTAGACCTGATCGGGGTCCTTCACCTCGTACGCGATCGTGAGCGAGGCCGCGCTGATCTTCGTCACCCACGACTCGATGGTCACCGGCTCGTGCCGGTGCACCAACGGCCGTACGTAGTCGATCTCGTGCCGCGCCACGACGGAGCCCCCGGAGAACGAGGGCGATCCGTCGCCCGGCGCCAGCCGGAACATGAAGTCGATGCGGGCTTCCTCCAAGTACCGGAGGAACACCACATTGTTGACGTGCCCGAAGGCGTCCATGTCCGACCAGCGCAGCGGGCAGGAGTAGATGTGCCTGGTCACCGAGTCGACCTCAGCCTCGCGTGAGCTTCTTGTACGTGGCACGGTGCGGACGGGCCGCGTCCGGACCGAGCCGCTCGATCTTGTTCTTCTCGTACGACTCGAAGTTGCCCTCGAACCAGAACCACTTGGAGTCGCCCTCGTACGCCAGGATGTGCGTCGCGACGCGGTCCAGGAACCAGCGGTCGTGGGAGACGACCACCGCGGCGCCCGGGAACTCGAGGAGCGCGTTCTCCAGGGAGGACAGGGTCTCGACGTCCAGGTCGTTCGTCGGCTCGTCGAGGAGCAGCAGGTTGCCGCCCTGCTTGAGGGTGAGCGCGAGGTTCAGACGGTTGCGCTCACCACCGGAGAGCACACCGGCCGGCTTCTGCTGGTCCGGGCCCTTGAAGCCGAACGCGGAGACATACGCCCGCGACGGCATCTCGACCTGGCCGACGTTGATGTAGTCCAGCTCGTCCGAGACGACGGCCCACAGCGTCTTCTTGGGGTCGATGTTCGCGCGGGACTGGTCGACGTAGGAGATCTTGACCGTGTCGCCGACCTTGATCTGGCCGGAGTCGGGGGTCTCCAGGCCCTGGATCATCTTGAACAGCGTGGTCTTGCCGGCGCCGTTCGGGCCGATGACGCCGACGATGCCGTTGCGCGGCAGGGTGAAGCTGAGGTCGTCGATGAGGAGCTTCTCGCCGAAGCCCTTGGTGAGGTTGTTGACCTCCACGACGACGTTGCCCAGGCGCGGGCCCGGCGGGATCTGGATCTCCTCGAAGTCCAGCTTCCGCATCTTGTCCGCCTCGGCGGCCATCTCCTCGTAACGCGCAAGACGCGCCTTGGACTTGGCCTGCCGCCCCTTGGCGTTGGACCGCACCCACTCCAGCTCTTCCTTGAGCCGCTTGGCGCGCTTGGCGTCCTTCTGACCCTCGACCTTGAGACGGGTCTGCTTGGTCTCCAGGTACGTGGAGTAGTTGCCCTCGTAGCCGATGGCGCGGCCGCGGTCGAGCTCCAGGATCCAGCCCGCGACGTTGTCCAGGAAGTACCGGTCGTGGGTGATGGCGACGACGGTGCCGGCGTACTTGGCGAGGTGCGCCTCCAGCCACTGCACGGACTCGGCGTCCAGGTGGTTGGTGGGCTCGTCGAGGAGGAGCAGGTCGGGCGCCTCGAGCAGCAGCTTGCAGAGGGCGACGCGGCGCTTCTCACCACCGGAGAGGTTGGTGACCGGCCAGTCGCCGGGCGGGCAGCCGAGGGCGTCCATGGCCTGCTCGAGCTGGGCGTCGAGGTCCCAGGCGTTGGCGTGGTCGAGCTCCTCCTGGAGCTTGCCCATCTCCTCCATCAGCTCGTCGGTGTACTCGGTCGCCATCTGCTCGGCGATCTCGTTGAACCGGTCGAGCTTGCCCTTGGTCTCGGCGACGCCCTCCTGAACGTTCTCGAGGACGGTCTTCTCCTCGTTCAGCGGCGGCTCCTGCAGCAGGATGCCGACGCTGTAACCGGGCGAGAGGAACGCGTCACCGTTCGACGGCTGCTCCAGACCGGCCATGATCTTCAGAACGGTCGACTTACCGGCACCGTTCGGACCGACCACACCGATCTTCGCGCCGGGGAGGAAGCTCAGCGTGACGTCGTCAAGGATCACCTTGTCGCCGTGCGCCTTGCGCGTCTTGCGCATCGTGTAGATGTACTCAGCCAAGAGAAACCGTCCGGCAGAACTGGAAGTGGGCAGATACACCCCATCTTGCCTGACGGCTGCCGTCAGGCGGAAACCGGTCTCACACCGGCCGGCGGGCGAACCGGGAGCAACCGGACCGCCCTGGGGTGTGGGGCGGTCCGTGGCGGGGGCCGGGACACGGATCGGCCCCGTGCGCGTGAGCGACGGGGCCGATGTGCTCGGAGAGTCACACAGGCACTACTCGCCCTCGCCCGCCTCGTCCTTCTTCTTGCGCAGCAGGAACACCGCGGCGCCGCCGACGACGACGAGCACGATGGCTATGCCCGCGATCATCGGGGTGGCGTTGGAGCTGCCGGTCTCGGCGAGGTCCGGGCCGTCGTTCGCGCCCGTGCCGCCCGCGGAGGCCGGGCTGGGCTGCGGGGCCGGCGATGAGCTGTCGCCGCCGGAGCTGCCTGCGGTCCGGCAGTCGAGGACGCCCTTGAAGCGCTTCTCGTAGCCGTTCGGACCGGTGATCGTGAAGTCGTAGGCCTGGTCCTCCTGCAGCGGGATCGTGACCGTCTGCGCGTCACCGGCCGCGATGGTGTGCTTGGCGCCCATGAGCTGGAACGTGAACGGCTCGTCGCCCTTGTTCGCCGCGGTGATGTCCACGCCGCCCTTGGCACAGTTCCGCTGTGCGGACAGCGCGGGTATCGGGCCCTTCTCCGCCCAGTGCGCCGTGGCCGTGGCGGACACGGTGGACTCGCTGGACCCGGCCAGGATCTGCGTCTGGCTCTTGGTCTCGGACGCGAAGGCCCGGCCGACGGGGACGGTGGTCGAGGCCTGCAGGGTCAGTGCGGCGGTGCCGGCCTCGGCGTCCTCGGGCACGTCGAAGAAGAGCTGGTGCCCGTTGGCCGCCGTGGTGCGGGGCTCGCCGTCCTTGCCCACGATCTTCACGCCGCTGGCGGCGGCGTCGGCGGGCGGGGCCACGGTGACGCTCTGCGCGTTGGTGCGCACGGTCACCGGGCCGATCCGCTCGCCGGACCTGCCCGACACGGCCGGCGGGTCCAGGCTGAGGGACGCCTTGGGCTCGGGCAGGTCGCGGGCGTTCTTCTCCAGGTAGTCGGCGAGCTTCTCGGCCTGCGGGTCGAGGGCCTCGACGTCGGCCTCGTCGGAGTAGCGCCAGATGGCGACCTGGGTGCCGGACGCCGCGGCCTCCTCAGTAAGCCCGCGGGCGCCGGCCTTCTTGGCGAGCGCCGCCAGGTCGTTCACCTGCGGGTAGGAGTTCTGCAGGATCCAACGGATCTTGCCCGCATGCGAGTTGCTGTTCAGAGAGGTCGCGCTCCAGGGGGTCTCCTGGTACTTCGCGTCCTTCTGGGTCGGGTTATGGACGTCGATGCAGTACGTCTGCAGCATGCCGCCGTCGTCCACGGCCATCTCGAAGAGGCCCGCGGCTATGCGCTGCCGCTCGCCGCCTTCTCGTATGACGGCCTGGCCGTAGGTCTTCAGTCCGCCCAGGGTGGCGGTCGCGCCGCCCTGGTGCTGCGGGGCGTCGTCGGCGGCCGCCGGGCTCGCACCCACGGTCGCGCCCGCGGCGACGAGACCGGACACGAGTGCCGCGACGGCGAGGCCGGCGGCGCCTCGCCGGCGTACTGAGAACGAAGAAAACACTGAATTCCCCTCCGGGCGGGACCCGTTCGCATGGGGGGTTCGGTCCCGCCAGCAGCATCAACTGCCCCGTGAGTTACGCCCGGCATCCTATGGAGGCGCGCGCACCCCTTATCCCTGTCATGCCATCAGATAACCGTTCCGACTCGGAATCGTTATCGCCGGATACGACTGTGACCTGCTCCAATCGACAAATCACCCCCCAGACCGCCCTAGCCGGCAGGCTCCGGCTCCCGTGTCGCCCCGGGCGCCGGAAGCTCGAACTTGGGCTCCTGATCTGCCAGTTGAGCTCCAGAAACAGGCTGACCGAGAGGATCCTGATGCTCCGTCATCGGGTCTGACGCAGCGCCGGCCACGACGGCTCCCGACCAGTCCGGCGAACCCTCCGTGCCCGCACCCCCGGCCTGTGCCGCACGCGCAGGCGACTCGGTCACGACCCTGCCCGTACGCCGGAACGCGGACGTTCCTCGGGACAGGTCGTGCCCGACGGCGGACGCCTCGATGTCCGCCGACGTCCACGCCTGCCCGCCGCGCTCCTCGCTGCGCACCTTCAACCGGCCACGCACCAGCAGCGGTTCGCCGACCGAGACCGACGAGGCCACGTTGGCCGCGAGCGTCCGCCAGGCCCACACGGTGAAGAAGTTGGTGTGCCCGTCCTTCCACCCCTGTGTCGCGCGGTCGAAGAACCGGGAGGTCATGGCCAGGCGGAAGCGCACCACCGGGCCGTTCGGCGTCTCCCGGAAGACCGGCTTCGTCGCGACGTTCCCCACGAGCGTCACCATCGTCTCGTTCATCTCTCTCGTCCCCTCCCTGAACCGCGCCCGCAGGCCGGCTCCCTCGCCGCGCCCGCCAAGGGCCCGGCTGCTTCTCGGTGTTCGTGTCTCGCAGGTGTTCGTGTCTCGCAGGTGTCCCTGTCCGGCAGGTGTCCGTGTCCCGCACGTGCTCGCTTCTCGGAGGTGCTCGCGTCCGGACACGACTGCGGGCCCGGACCGCAGGTTTCGCGGAGGTCGACCGGCGATCCGCCGCGACCTCAGACTGCAACCTGCGGGCCGAGCCCGCTCCGACCTGTGGACTACCGGCCGGTTGTGGACAACTCCGTCACCCGATCGTGAGCCTCCGCTCCCCGGCCCCCGCCCGAGCCGCCGGAACCCGCCGGCCGAGCCGAGCCCAGCGCCCCGGCCGCGCCCAGCGACCCCAGCGCCACCGACGGCCCCGCGGCCACCGCCCCGGTGACCCGTACATACTGCTCACGCACCTCGCGATAGCGCAGCAGCTCCGCCGCGACCGGGTCGAGCACCTGCGCGCGCCCGCACGCGGCAGCGGCCTCGCGCAGCTTGCGTTCCGCTTCGATCCCGTACCGCCTGGCAGGGCCGCGCGCCGCCATCCGGCAGGCCCACTCGACGCCCGGTCCACCGACGATGCCGGCGATCATGAGCAGCACGGGCGAGCCGAGGTTGGGCGGGAAAACGCCGATGACCTGCCCCAACAGCCAGGCTCCGCCGACGATCTGGAGCAGCGTCATCAAGGCCTGGGCGAACACCGCGAGCGGCCACCAGCCGGGGCGCGGGGGGCGGCGAGCCGGGTTCGCGGCCGTCAGCGCCAGCTCGTCGAGGGCTTCCGGGAGCCCCTGGGAGCCGCGCGCGGCGGCCTCCTTGACGGACTGCGCCCAGGGCGCCGGAAGGCCGGCCGCCGCTTCGTCGCCGACGGTGCGCACCGCCTGCTCGACGCGCTGGCGTGCCGTGGCCTCCTCGTCGGCCGGAGGTGCGGGCGCCGGCTTCGCGCGCAGCAGCGGGAAGCGCTGGTCCTCGTACCAGCGCCAGAGGCGCAGCCACGGGGTGCCGCAGGCCTTGCCCGCGTTGCGCCGCCACGCGCGCTCGGCGGCCTGCCCTGCGGCGGTCGCGCCGACCGCGTCCGCGAGCCGGTCGGAGAACTCCTCGCGCGCCCGCTCGCTGAGCCCGATGCGCCGCCCCGCCGCGTAGACGGGGCGCAGCCGGGCCGCTGCGGCGTCCAGGTCGGCGGAGATACGGCGGGCGGCCGCGCCGCGCTCGGCCACGAACTGGCCGAGCACTTCCCGGAGTTCGCCGATCCCGTCGCCGGTGAGTGCGGAGAGCGAGAGCACGGTGGCGCCCGGTTCGCCGTGCTCCCCCAGGGCGATGCCGTCCTCGTCGAGGAGCCGGCGCAGGTCGTCGAGGACCTGGTCGGCGGCGTCGCCGGGCAGGCGGTCGGTCTGGTTGAGGACCACGAAACTGACCTCTGCATGACCGGCCATCGGGCGCAGGTAGCGCTCGTGCAGCACGGCGTCCGCGTACTTCTCCGGGTCGACGACCCAGATCACGGCGTCGACGAGGGTGAGGATCCGGTCCACGTGCTCGCGGTGTTCGACGGCCGCCGAGTCGTGGTCCGGCAGGTCGACCAGGACCAGGCCGTCGAGGCCCGGCCCCTGGGAGGTGTGCTGGAGGGGCCTGCGGCGCAGGCGGCCCGGGATGGCGAGCCGGTCGAGCAGGCCTGCGGCGCCGTCCGTCCAGCTGCACGCGATGGGGGCCGCGGTGGTGGGACGCCGCACTCCGGTGTCCGAAATGGCCACCCCGGCAAGGGCGTTGAACAGCGTCGACTTTCCGCTGCCGGTGGCGCCCGCGATGGCGACCACGGTGTGCCGGTCGGAGAGCCCGCGCCGCGCGGCGGCCTGGTCGAGGACCCGGCCGGCCTCGGCGAGCGTCTGCCCGTCGAGCCGGGTGCGGGACAGGCCGACCAGCTCCCGCAGCGCGTCGAGGCGCGCCCGCAGTTCCGGCTCGTACGCGGTGCTGTTCGGGGTGCCGTGCGCGGTGTTGCCGCTGTGTGCGTCCTGCCCGTGCTGGTCGAAGAACTCCTCGCGCGCGTGGCCGTTGTTTCCGTCGCGCCTTTCGGCGCTGTCCGGTGCGTCGCCGACGCGGCGGGCGATCAGGCCGTCGTCCCAGGCGCGCCCTTCGGCTCCGTCGCCGCCGGGCCTCGTCACGCGCGCGTGGCGCCGATCCGACGCTCCCTGCACTTCCTTCGCTTCCTTTGTAGTGCGGTTTTTGCCGGGCTTCTCCTTGCCGCGCGCGTCCCTGTCGCCCCCGTCCTCGCTGCCCTTGCCCTTGTCGTCCGCTTCCGGTGCGTCCTCGGCAGCGGCGCGTCGTCCCGCTCGTGACCTGCGAGCGCGCTTCGAGCCGGCCGGCGCGGCGGAGTCGTCGTGCGTCGCGGAACCGCCCGAGGAGCCCGCCCTGGAGCGTGTAACGCCCGAATCGCCCGCCGCGTCAGTGCCTGAACTCGCCCCGGAACGCTTGGAAGAGGCGCCCTTCCCCGTCGGCTCGGCGGGCTCCTGGCCGCTGGTGTGATCAGTGACGGCAGTCACCGCGGTCACCTCTCCTTCTTCAGTACGGACAGCGCGGCGATCAGCTCGGCCTGCGATTCCGGTTGGATGTCGAGGGCATCGAGCGGGGCGGCCCTGCGGTTGCGTTCGGCGCGCAGCACTTTCTCCACGCATTCGGTGAGCAGCCGCCCGCCCCGGTCGCGCAGCTTCAGCGCCCCGTGCGCGCCGATCCGCTCGGCCAGCGTCTCCCCCGCGGTACGGGCCCTGCGGCCGCCGAGCAGGGCCGTGGCGAGGAGCGCGGTGACCGCTTCGGGGTCGGGCGGGTTCTCCTGGCCGCGCACCTCCTCCTCGACGTACTCCTCGAGGACCCGGCGCCATCTGCGCGCCTCCAGGCCGATGCGGTGCTCGGCGCCCTCGGTGTCCGCCTCGCGCACGGCGAGCTCGCGCGCGCTCGCCGCTGGCTCGCGGGACCACTGCTCGTCGATGCGCTGGTCGGCCGCCGAGACCGAGCACTGCAGGAGCGCGGCGAGGCTGTCCACGATGGCGTCGAGCAGTTCGCCGGAGCTGCAGTCCAGGGGGTAGCTCCGCCACCGGCTGAGCGCGGTGCCCGCGAGGACGCCACCGGCCTGCAGACGCCCCTTCACGCGCGCGTGCTCACGGTCGTACGCCCCGTCGACGGCGGCCGTGAGGCGCAGCGCGGCCGCGTACTGGGCGGAGACGGCGCCGGCGAGCTCCGGCATCCGGGAGTCGAGGGAGGCGAGGAGACCGGCTGCGGTGCGGCTCATGACCTGGAGGCGGGCGACGGGGTCCTGGGCGCGGTGCGTGAGCCACTCCCGCAGCGGCGCCACTGCCGTGGCGGGCAGCAGGCCGCCGCCGCCCGCGGACTCGGGCAGCTCGGGGATCGTGAAGCGCGGCACCTCGCCGAGTCCGGCCTTGGTGAGCAGCGCCCCGTACTGCCGTGACACGTCGGCGAGGACCTGGTGCGGCACGCGGTCGAGTACGGAGACGAGGGTCGCGTCGTACTCCTTGGCGGTGCGCAGCAGGTGCCAGGGCACGGCGTCGGCGTAGCGGGCGGCGGTCGTGACCATGACCCAGACGTCGGCGGCGCACATCAGCTCGGCGGCGAGTGCGCGGTTTCCGGCGATGAGGGAGTCGATGTCGGGGGCGTCGAGGAGGGCGAGGCCGCGCGGCAGGGTGGCGGCGGTCTCCACGCGCAGCACGCGCTCGCCGGGCCGGCCGCCCTGGTGCGGCTCCCGGCGGCCGCCGCGCCGCTCGTCCTCCTGCGGCTTCCATACGCGGGTGAGCTCGGGCAGTACGCGTAGTCCGGCGAACCAGTGGTGGTCCTCCGGGTTGCAGACGAGGACCGGCGTGCGGGTCGTGGGCCGCAGCACCCCCGCTTCGCTGACCTGCCGCCCGACGAGGGAGTTGACGAGCGTCGACTTGCCGGCCCCCGTCGATCCGCCGATGACCGCGAGGAGCGGAGCTTCGGGCTGCCGCAGTCGGGGCACGAGATAGTCGTCGAGTTGCGCGAGAAGCTCGTCCCGGTTGGCACGCGCGCGTGGTGCGCCTGTCAATGGGAGCGGAAAGCGTGCGGAGGCGACACGGTCGCGCAGGGCGGAGAGTGCATCGAGCAGCTGAGGCCGTACGTCCAAGGTCACCACATGCGAAGAATGCCCAATTTTGGAGGCTTTCTGAAGGATATGAGCCCCTGCGCGCCGGTCGGACACTTGAGACAGAGGGGACGAGAGGGGGCACAGGCATAACGAGTGCACAACACCCGGGGCGCGAGACGCCAAAACCGCTGCAAAATTCGTACTCGCCTGCGATTATCGGGACCGCTTCACCGAACCTCCACATCGCGCCGCGGAGGCGAAGCAACCGGGACTAGGACACCGGAGCCCTATCCTTGTCCCCGGCAAGGTCACGGATCACCCCCACATCCGGGCTCCAGGCCACGGCCGCAATCCGGCCCCCGTAGCTCAGTGGATAGAGCAGGCGCCTTCTAAGCGCTTGGCCGCAGGTTCGAGTCCTGCCGGGGGCGCTTTCCATCGCCTCTCCTTCGGGAGGGGCTTTTTGCTGGGCGGGGCGCGTACGGACCGGTGCGAAGCGGAGCCGGACCCTCCCCCGGCGACCCCTGCGCCGACGCAACCAGAGCTGTCAGTCGGCTGCGATAGCCTCGCGAAGAGGGTGAGGGCCGAGGGCGCGGGGGGTGTCATGCCGGGGCGGGACGTGGACGCGGCGCTTGGGATGGCCGGGGCCGGACGGCTCCGCAGCGGGGACCCGGTGCGGATCGGGGCGTACGTGCCGTTGGGGCTGCTCGGCAGCGGCGGCATGGGGCGGGTCTATCTCGCGCGGCCCACGAGGCAGGGCCCGGAGCGGCTGGCCGCGGTCAAGGTGATCCGCCCGGAGTACGCGGAGAGCGTCGAGTTCCGGCGGCGGTTCGAGCGGGAGGCGGCCGTGCTCGCCCGGGTGCGCAGTCCGCACGCGCCGCGGCTGCTCGACACCGGCTTCGACTCCGACCTGTTGTGGATGGCCACCGAGTACCTGCCGGGGCCGAACCTGTCGGAGGCCGTGCACGAGTTCGGGCCGCTCCCGGCGAGCGCGGTGTGGCGGCTCGTCGGCGAACTGGGCCGGGCCCTGGACGAGTTGACCGCCGCCCAGGTCGTGCACCGGGACCTCAAGCCGTCCAACGTGATCCTGGGCGCGGACGGCGCGTACGTCATCGACTTCGGGATCTCGCAGGCCGCCGACGCCAGCTCGATCACCACCACGGGCAAAGCCGTCGGCACGCCCGCGTACATGTCGCCCGAGCGGCTGCGGGACGGGCGGGCCGATGTCGTGTCGGACGTGTTCTCGCTGGCCTGCACGCTGGTGTTCGCGGCGACCGGCCGCGCCCCGTTCGGCGACGGCACCGGCGTGGACGTCATGCACCGCGTCGCGTTCGAGGAGCCGTACGCGGACGTCATAGGGGAACTCGTCGCCGTGGACCCGGACTTGGCGGATCTACTCTCCGCCTGCCTGTCGAAGGAGGCCGGACTGCGGCCCACGCCGGGCGGGCTGAGCGAGGCCGCGGCCGCTCGCCCCTGGCCGGGGCGGTGGCACGAGCCGCTGCACTCCCAGGTGACGGAGCGCCGCCGCGCGTGCGAAGTGCTCAGCCAGGTGCCGGTGGACGAGACCGTGCAGCTGCGGATTTCGGCAGCCGGTACGGGGGCCGCCGGACCTGGGGCGAGTGCCGGGGGCTTCGGTTCGGCTGCCGTGGCCGCGTCCGGGCCTGCGTCGCCGCCGGCCGCTCCCCCGCAGGAGCCCACGCCGGGGCCCGCGCCGGGCGGCACGCTGCCGCGGGAGACGGACGTGCACGACGTGCCGGCCGGGCGGGGACGGAAGCGGCGGATGTATCTCGCGGTGGTCGCCTCGCTCGCCGTCGTCGCCGTAGCCCTGACCGCGTTCCTGCTGACCCGGCAGGGCGATCCGGAGACCGAGGCGGGTCCCGAGCCCGCCGGTTCGGTGAGCGCCCCGGACTCTCCAGGGCCCGGGGGCGAGTCCGGACTGGTCTCGCCGCCCCCCACCGACACCGCGCGGGGCGGCAGTTCGCCGAGCGCGGACGGGGGCGGCCGGGACGCTTCGCCGAGCGCCACCGCGTCCAGCACCCGCCCCGCGAGCCCGACCCGTACGGCATCGGGGAAGCCCGGCGGCGAGGAGAGCCAGCAGCCCCGGCCGCCGACCGCCACGCCGAAGCCGACCAGACCGAAGCCCCCGTGGATCACGCAGTGCACGTACTACTCGGGCACCGCCCTGACCCGCTTCGGCGACAAGGGGCAGCGCGTGGTGCAGGTGCAGTGCATCCTCAGCAAGCGCGGGTACGGCATCGGGGGCGCCGGAGTGGACGGGCAGTTCGGGGAGGACACCAGAGCCGCCGTGAAGAAGTTCCAGGGCGCCAAGGGCCTTGAGGTCGACGGCGTGGTCGGGCCCAACACCTGGACGGCGCTGCGCAGTAGAACCTGAGCCCTGCGGGCCGAGACGCCCGTCAAACAGACGCCACTCGGCAGCCGACTCGTGACCTTCGTGGCAGAGAGTGGGGTGGCAGGACGAACTGAGGGGGAGCACATGGCAGGACACGCGGCGGGGTTCCCGGGCGAGGCCGCGCCCGAGCACGACGACAGGATCGGCCCGTACCGGCTGCTCCACGTCCTCGGCACGGGCGGCATGGGCCGGGTCCACCTGGCGCGTTCCGAGGGCGGCCGGACCGTCGCCGTGAAGCTGATCAAGCCCGAGCTCGCCGCGGAGCCGGAGTTCCGGGAGCGGTTCCGCCTGGAGGTCGAGGCGGCCCGCCGGGTGGGCGACCGGTGGACGGCCCCGGTGCTCGACGCCGACACGGAGGCGGACACGCCCTGGGTGGCGACGGGGTACATCGCGGGGCCGTCCCTTGAGCACGTCGTCTCCCCGCGCGGCCACGGACCGCTGCCCGAGCTGTCCGTGCGGACCTTGGCGTACGGGCTCTCCAGCGCGCTGCTCGACATCCACGGCGCGGGCCTTGTGCACCGTGACCTCAAGCCGTCCAACGTGCTCGTGACGATCGACGGGCCGCGGGTCATCGACTTCGGCATCGCGCGGGCCCTGGACTCCCTGCCCGAGTCCACGCTCACCAGCGCCGGGATGGTGGTGGGCTCGCCCAGCTTCATGTCGCCGGAGCAGATCAGGGGCGAGCAACTCACCCCGGCCAGCGACGTGTTCTGCATGGGCGCGCTGCTCGCATACGCGGCGACAGGGCGGGCGCCGTTCGGCGGCGGCGGGTCCGGCGGGGTGCACGCGGTGATGTTCAAGATCGCGGAGGAGGCGCCCGATCTGGCGGGGATCGAGGAACCGCTGCGGTCGCTGATCGAGGGCTGTCTCGTCAAGGACCCGACGGCGCGGGCCCGGCCGGAGGACGTCATCGGCCAGGTGCAGCCGGTCGCGACCGGTACGTCGACGCCGCCCTGGCTGCCCGCCCAGCTCATCGCCGAACTCGGCCGCCGCGCGGTGCAGTTGCTGGACACGGACACCCCGCCGCGCGCGACGGCGATGGCGTCCCCGGCCCGGACGCATGCCCCCACGCAAGCCACGCCCACGCCTCCGCACACTCCCGCCCCTGCTCCCGCTCCCGTCGAGGCGGGGACGCTGAAGTTGCCGCAGCCGACCGTGGCCAGGCCACCGGAGCCGGGGCCCGAGCAGGAGTCGGAGTCGGAGTCGGTGCCGAAGCCCGAGCTGGAGGGCACCGGCAGGCCCGCGCCGGAGCGGCCGAAGAAGCGCGCCGCCCGCAAGCTCGTCCTCGCGGTCGCCGGGGTGGCCGTCGTGGCCGGTGCGGTGTTCGCCGCGTCCGCCGCCGGGTGGCCGCCCCTCGGCGGAGGGAAGCCTTCCGGTGGGCCGGCGGGTGGCGGCACGGCCTCCGACGTGCCGCGCGGCTTCGTCGGCACCTGGGCGGGCGAGGTGCTGCGGGACGGGCAGCCGAGCGGCCAGTTCCGGCGGTTCGAGATCAGCGAGGGCCAGTACGGCGAGGTCGTGGCGAACAGCATCAGCCTCGGCCGGAACTACGAGTGCAAGAGCGACGGCAAGCTCGCCGGCCGCGCCTCGGGCGGCAGTTCGCTGCGGCTCGACACGAAGGTGGTCGGCAGCGTGCCCGAGGGCAGCTGCTCGGCCCTCGGCTCGCACACCCTGATCGCCGAGAGCAAGGACGCGCTGCGCTGGGAGGCCGCGGGCCGCTCGGCCGTACTGCACCGGATCACCGGGCCCGAGCGGCTGCCGCAGGCGCTGCTCGGCACCTGGCAGCGGCAGTTGGCGAACGGCGGCACGCAGCGGATGACCGTCACGCAGGAAGCGGTCGGCAGCCCCGCGGCCAGAATGATCTCCGAGGGCGGCGGTGAGCACTGCGAGGCCGGCATGGACCTGGTCTCCGCCGGCGGCCGGGACGCCACGGTCCGCCTCGCCCCGCCCGCCGTCGACCGCGCCGCCTCCTCGGGGGCGTGCGTCACCGGCGCCTCCTCTCAACTGCGGGCGGAGAACGGCCAGTTGATACGGGAGTTCACGGACGGCTCGACGCTGACGTACACGCGAGTGTGAGCGTCCGCGGCGGCGTGGCGGGGCGATGCGCGAGACCGCCCCGCGCGTGGCCGGCCGGGACATAAAACGCTGGACGGGCGGAGCCGCGCCGCCCTAAGCTCCCCGGCACGGCATCGCGCGTTGGTCACCGGCCGGGTGAGCGTGGAGGTGCCCGTGAGTGCCCGTGGAGGCATTCCCCGCATGGCAGTCGAGTTCAACCACACCATCGTTCACGCCCGTGACAACCGGGCTTCCGCCGAGTTCCTCGCCCGGATCCTCGGTCTCGAGGTCGGGACGGAATGGGGGCCGTTCGTCCCCGCCACCACGAGCAACGGCGTCACTCTGGACTTCGCATCCGTCCCCGCCGAGTCGATCACGATCCAGCACTACGCGTTCCTCGTCAGCGAGGAGGAGTTCGACGGCGTCTTCGCGCGGATCGAGAAGGCCGGGATCGAGTACTGGGCCGATCCGCACGGTAAGCAGCCGGGCGAGATCAACCACAACCACGGCGGCCGCGGCGTCTACTTCAAGGACCCCGTGGGCCACGGCATGGAGGTCATCTCCGCGCCGTACACCTTTCCCGCCGAGCAAGAAACCGCCTCATAAGGCCGGATTCGGCACGGCCCCGGCTCGTGAGGGCCGGACCTCCGGAGTCCGCGTGCCGCCATCTGGCTGAGCGCGTCACCCGCACAGCCACCGCTCGGCGTCCCCCGCGTGCGCGAGGGGCGTCGAGCACCTTGGCTCGGTGGCACGGAGCACGGGACCTCCCCTGATCCGGTGGCACCTTGGGGGTGCCGCCTCCCGGGCTTCGGTGGAGGACATGCGCATGCGTACGAGTCGAATATCCCCGCGTTCCGGTCTGTTCGTCGCCGCTGCCGCCGTCGCCGCGCCGCTCGCCCTCGTCGCGAGCCCCGCCTTCGCGGCTTCCGGCCCGCTCGTAGTGCCCACCCAGATCAATGTGACGGCGACCGGTACGTCGGTCCAGGTCACCACCACTTCCTGCCCCGACGGCGGCGACGCCTATCTGATGGCCAGCGGGAACACCAACTTCCTCGACGGCGAGAAGGTCTCCCTCGCGGGCGGCACCACCAAGAGCGCCTCATGGCAGGGCGTCAGCCCCGGCACCTACGTCGTGCAGGTCGTCTGCCAGGGCGGAGACTCCGCCGGAGCCCAGCGCGTCACCGTGAGCTCCTCCAGCGCGTCCACCAGCCCCAGCGCGCGCCCCACCTCCCCCACCGGCCAGGTCAGAGGCGGTCTGGGCGGCGGCGCACCAGAAGACGCGGGCACTCAGATCGCCGCAGGCGCGGCGCTCGCGCTGACCGTGGGCGTGGGCGGCACATGGCTGATCCGCCGACGCCGCAACCGCGGCACCCACGGCTGAGCCCCCCCTCCCGGGCCCCCGTCCCTCGCCCAGCCCACCGTCCACCTCTCAGTTACGGATGTGAGCGCCCGTGGCCTCCTCGTACCGTCCTCTGCCCCGGATCAAGGCTCCGCTCGCGGGGCTCACCACGCTCGGTGTGCTGGTCGGCGCCTGGCTGATGGCCGACGGCGTACGGGCGCAGGCGCAGCCGCCCCGGCCGCCCGCCGCGTCGGAGCGGGCGGACGCGGCCGGCGGGACGATCGAGGCAATGCCCGCGTCCCGGCCGGTGCGGATCAGGATTCCGGCGATCCAGGTGGAGGCCCCGATCATCGGGCTCGGGCTGCTGCCCGACGGCAGTCTCGACGTGCCGCCGGGGGATCTGCCGCAGCTGGCGGGCTGGTTCCAGGACGGTACGTCGCCGGGTGCGGCGGGCACGGCCGTCACCGCGGGCCACCTGGACTCGGCGACCGGGCCCGCCGTGTTCTACAAGCTGGGCGCGCTGCGCACCGGGCACAAGGTCGAGGTGGACCGGGAGGACGGGCGTACCGCGGTGTTCACCGTCGACCGGGTGGAGCTGGTGCCGGGCGAGGCGTTCCCGGACGCGCGGGTGTACGGGCAGTCGGAGCGGCCCGAGCTGCGGGTGATCACCTGCGGCGGGGCGTACTCCAGGAGCACCGGCACGTACCAGGGCAACACTGTCGTGTACGCCCGCCTTACGGGCACCAAGTAGCCGACCAGGACCTCAAGTCACAAGACATCAAGTCACGCTTCCCGGAGGGGAGTTCGAGAGGCGCAGCGCCCCGTACGCCCCCTCCGGCACCGTCGGCGACACCGGGGCGACCGGGGCCACGCGCGCGTAAGGGGCCCCCTGGGCCGGGCGCGGGTCCGGCTCGCCCTTGTTGGGCCACAGGGACATGGCGCGCTCGGCCTGCGCGGTGATCGTCAGGGACGGGTTGACGCCGAGGTTCGCCGAGACCGCGGAACCGTCGACGACGGAGATGCCGGGATGCCCGTACAGGCGGTGATACGGATCGACGACGCCCGCATCCGAAGAGGCGCCGATCGGGCAGCCGCCGAGGAAGTGCGCGGTCAGGGGGCGGCCCGTCAGCTCCCCCAGGTTGGTGCCGGCGAAGCCGCCGATGCGCTCGGCGAGCAGCCCGGCCGCCTCCCAACCCTCCGGGATGTGCACGGGGTTGGGGCTGCCGTGGCCCTGTTCGGCGGTGAGGAGCCCGCGCCTGGTGAGGCCGGTGGTGAGGGAGTTGTCGTGGGTCTGCATGACGAGGCCGATGACGGTCCGCTCCGACCAGCGGTACGTGGTGAGGGTGCGGGCGACCAGGATCGGGTGGCGGGCGAAGGCGAGGGCGGCGGCGATCGGCTTGGGCAGGTGCTGCGCGTACTGCGGCACGCAGAGCAGGGCCATCAGGTTGGAGCCCTTGCCGTAGCGGACGTTCTCGATGTGCGTGGTGGGGTTGGGGTGGACGGACGAGGTGATGGCGACGCCGCGCGTGAAGTCGGGTTCGGCGCTGGTGCCGCGGGCCTTGCGGTAGCGGCGCGGGAACGTCAACGCCCCCACCAGCGCTTCGGAGTTGGTGCGGGTGAGGCGGCCGAGCGCGCCGGAAAGGCGGGGCAGCTGTCCGCGCTCGCGCATGGTGTGCAGGAGGGTCTGGGTGCCGTAGGTGCCGGCGGCGAGGACCACGTGGCGGGCGGTGAGGGTGCGCTGTCGGCGTTTTCCGCGGCGGCCGGTGGGTCGGACGGTGACCTCGAAGCCGTCGCCGTGCTCCCGTACGGCCTCGACGGTGGTGAGGGGGTGCACCTCGGCGCCCGCCCGTTCGGCGAGGTACAGGTAGTTCTCGGTGAGGGTGTTCTTCGCGCCGACCCGGCAGCCCGTCATGCACGAGCCGCACTCCACGCACGCCGTCCGCTCGGGCCCGGCCCCGCCGAAGTACGGGTCGGGGGCGGCCTCGCCGGGGGCGGCCCTCGTCTCCCCGTCGGCGTCCTCGCCGTCGCCGAAGAACACGCCGACCGGGGCGAGGGTGAAGGTGCCGCCCGCGCCCATCGCCTCCGCGGTGTCCCGCAACAGCTCGTCGGCCTCGGTCAGGGTGGGGTTCCGGCGCACGCCGAGCATCCGCCGCGCCTGGTCGTAGTACGGGGCCAACTCCCGCTGCCAGTCGGTGATGTCCCGCCACTGCGGGTCGTCGAAGAACGCCTTGGGCGGTACGTAGAGGGTGTTGGCGTAGTTGAGGGAGCCGCCGCCGACGCCCGCGCCGGCGAGCACCATGACCTTGCGGAGCAGATGGATGCGCTGGATGCCGTAGAGGCCGAGGCGGGGCGCCCACAGGTAGTCGCGGAGCTTCCACGAACTGGGGGGGCAGGGTCTGCCGGTCGAAGCGGCGGCCGGCCTCCAGGACGCCGACCCGGTACCCCTTCTCGGTCAGACGCAGGGCGGAGACGGACCCGCCGAACCCGGATCCGACGACGATGACGTCGTAGTCGTACGCCTCTGTCGCGGAGGCGGTCTCAGGACTCATAGAGCGCCCCGATCTGCTGCTCGTACGCGCGCGCCACCGCATGCCGTTTGATCTTCAGCGATGGCGTGAGCAGGCCGTTGTCCTCGGTGAACTCGCCCTCCACGACGACGAACTTACGGATGGACTCGGCCCGGGAGACGGCCTCGTTGGCGTAGTCGACGGCCTTCTGCACGTCGGCGAGCATCCGCGGGTCCTTGATCACCTCGGACATGGGGGTGTCCGCGGGGGCCTTGCGGACGGCGAGCCAGTGCTCGACGGCGTCGGGTTCGAGGGTGATGACCGCGCCGACGAAGGGCCGGTTGTCGCCGACGACGATGCACTGGCCGATCGGCGGGCGGCTGCGCAGGCGGTCCTCCAGGACGGCGGGCGAGACGTTCTTGCCGCCGCTGGTGACGAGGATGTCCTTCTTGCGCCCGGTGATCCGCAGGTAGCCGTCCTCGTCGAACTCCCCGAGGTCCCCGCTCGCGAACCAGCCGCCGTCCAGGACCTGTTCGGTCGCGTCCGGGTTGTTCCAGTACGAGCCGAAGACGATCGGGCCCTTGATCAGCACCTCCCCGTCGTCCGCGATCCGCACCGACGTGCCGGGCACGGGCAGGCCGACGGTGCCGGGGCGGGGGCTGAGCGGCGGGATGATCGTGGCGGCGGCGGTCGTCTCGGTCAGGCCGTAGCCCTCGTAGACGATGATTCCGGCGGCGTGGAAGAAGAGGTTGAGGCGGCGGTCGAGCGGGGAGCCGCCGCTGATCGCGTAGCGGAGCCTGCCGCCGACCTCCTTGCGGACGCGGCGGTAGACGAGCAGGTCGTAGAGCGCCCAGGCGAGGTAGAGGCCGAGCGAGGGGCCCTTGCCGCGGTCCAGGAATTTGTCGAGGTAGGCCTCGCCGAAGCGGACGGCGATCCGGTCGGCGCGCTCGAAGGAGGCGCCGCGGCCGATCTTCTCGGCGGTCGCGCGCCCGGTGTCGTGGATCTTCTCGAAGAGGTACGGGACGCCGACGACGAACGTCGGCCTGAACGACCGCAGTTCGGGCCGGAGTTCCTCGGGCTTGATACTCGGGCAGTGGCCGACCTCGATCCGCGCGAGCATGCAGGCGACCTGGATGACGCGGCCCAGGATGTGCGCGAGCGGCAGGAAGAGCAGCGTGGTGGCGACCTGGCCCGTGACCTCCTTGAAGATCGGGTGCAGCAGGTCGACGGTGCTGGCGGCCTCGGCGTGCAGATTGCCGTGCGTGAGGACGCAGCCCTTGGGGCGGCCCGTGGTGCCGGAGGTGTAGCAGACGGTCGCGATGGAGTCGGGGGTGAGCGCGGCCCGCCGCTTCTCCGCCTCCTCGTCGGTGACGTCCCGGCCGAGCCTGGCGAGTTCGAGCACCGCCCCGGCGTCCAGCTCCCACAGCCGCGGCTGCTCGCTCTCCGACTCCGGCAGTGCGGCACAGGCGGCCCGTACGGTACGGGAGTTCTCCTCCGTCTCCGTGATCACGAAGCGGGCCCCGGAGTCCTTGACGATCCAGGTGATCTGCTCGGCGGACGAGGTGGCGTAGACCGGCACGGTCTGGCCGCCGGCCGCCCAGATCGCGAAGTCGAGCACGGCCCACTCGTAGCGGGTACGGGACATCAGGGCGACGCGGCCGCCCGGTTCGAGGCCCGCCGCGATCAACCCCTTGGCTGCGGCGGTGACTTCACGGGCGAACGTCGCCGCCGTCACCGGCCGCCACACGCCGGCCTCCTTGCGGCGCAGGACCACCGCTTCAGGGTCCTCGGCGGCGTTGACGAAGGGGATGTCCGCGGTGGTGCCGGGGGCGGGCGCGGAGTCGAGGGCGGCCGTGCGCACCTCGCGGACGACGCCGCCCTCCCTGATCAGCTCCGTGTGGACGCGGGCCGCGAGATCGCTGCGCCGCTTCGCCCGTTTCAGATCCTTGCGTACGCCCATGGGTCGGCTCCGTTGTCGGCGCGTTCTCTGCCATGCCGTGCTGCGGTGCGTTCGGTGCGTTGGATGCGTGCGGGTGCGTTTGGTGCGTGCGAGTGCGTTCGGTGCAAGTTCTTTACGCGTACGTCAACTTACCCGCGCGTAAGGAGAAATCAATGGGCTGGACACGGCTCGACTCCACCGACCGACGCGGACGAAGCGGAGACATAACCGTGATCGTTCCGCAATCGCCCAGGCCGGTCCGATACCCGCCCTTCCACGTCACAGTCACAGGAACTGGACGACTTGAGGGGGCGGCCGAACATGGCTCGTGGGGATGGCTGGGTGCGCAAGGGGGTGTTGGGGCTCGCCCTCGGGAGCGTGCTGCTCACCGGGTGTACGGGGGGCGGCAACACCACGACGGCCCCGGACTCCGCCAAGGGGGCGGCGCCGCGTCCGGGCGCGGGCGGCGTGGTGCCCGACGGTGCGCAGCCGGAGGACGGCGAGAAGGAGGCGGTGCCGCCGGACTACCGGTCCACTTTCGCCCTGGACGTGGACACCGCCTCGTACGGCTATGCGCGGCGCGCCCTCGGCGAGGGGCGGATGCCCGAACCTTCGACGGTGCGGCCCGAGGAGTTCGTGAACAGCTTCCGGCAGGACTATCCGCAGCCGAAGGGCAACGGCATCGCCGTGAACGTCGACGGTGCGAAGGCGCCGGGCGCGGGGGGCGACGACTGGTCGCTGCTGCGGGTCGGGCTCGCCACCAAGTCGGCCGACGCGGAGAAGCGGCCGCCCGCGGCGCTGACCTTCGTCATCGACGTCTCCGGCTCGATGGCCGAGCCCGGCCGGCTCGACCTGGTCAAGGAATCGCTGGGCATCATGACGGACCGGCTGCGCCCCGACGACTCCGTGGCGATCGTGACGTTCAGCGACGAGGCCGAGACGGTGCTGCCGATGACGCGCCTCGCCGAGGACGGCGACCGGGAGGAGGTGCACGAGGCGATCGACGACCTGGAGCCCACCGACTCCACCAACCTGGAGGCGGGCATCACCACCGGGTACGACACCGCCGTCGAGGGCCTCACGAAGGGCGCCACCAACCGGGTCGTGCTGCTCTCCGACGCGCTCGCCAACACCGGCCAGACCAGCGCCGACGGCATCCTGGAGCGGATCTCGGACGCCCGCCGGGAGCACGGCATCACGCTCTTCGGCGTCGGCGTCGGCAGCGAATACGGCGACGCGCTGATGGAGCGGCTCGCCGACAAGGGCGACGGCCACACCACGTACGTCTCCGATCAGGCCGAGGCCCGCAAGGTGTTCTCCGAGGACCTGCCCGCGCACATCGAGCTGCGTGCGCGGGACGCCAAGGCGCAGGTCTCGTTCGACCCGGAGACGGTGGAGAAGTTCCGGCTCATCGGCTACGACAACCGGCAGGTCGCCGACGAGGACTTCCGGGACGACCGGGTCGACGGCGGCGAGGTCGGTCCCGGTCACTCGGTGACGGCGCTCTACGCGGTACGGCTGAAGGAGGGCGCGGGTTCCGGTGACGCGCATGTGGCGACGGCGCGGGTGCGTTGGCAGGACCCCAAGTCCCGGGAGGCGCACGAGCGTTCGCAGCGGATCAGCGCCGAGCAGCTGCGGCGGCCGCTGTGGGACGGGGCGGACCGGGGGTTCCAGGTGAGCGTGGTCGCGGCGTACTTCGCGGATGCGTTGCGGGCGGCGGCGTACCGGCCCCAGCCCTCCGGGTGCCCTTACGACGACCCGACGGCTTCCTGCCCTGACAGGGGGGCGGAGGACGAGTTGGCCGGGTCGGGCGATTCGGGGTCCGGTTCGGGTTCCGGTTCCGGTTCGGGGTCCGGTTCGGGTTCGGGTTCGGGTTCGGGTTCGGGTGAGGATCGGTTCACGCCGCTGCCCGGTCGGATGTCGCTGTCCCAACTGTCCGACCACGCAAGCCGGTTGGCGGGGAGTTCCGAACCGGACGACGTGGACGTACAGCGCCTGTCCACGGCGGTCCGGCAGGCGGCGGCGCTGCGGACGTAACCGGGTTCTTTTCCCCACCCCGCCCCTTCCCGAAAGACTGCCGTCGGCTGCGGGGGCTCCGCCCCCGGACCCCCGCTCCTCAAACGCCGGAGGGGCTGAATTCGGGCTGATGCGGGCCCCGGCAGGGACTGCTCTTCAGGGGCGCGGGGAACTGCGCGACCAGCCACGACGGCCCCGGCAGCCGAACGACTGCCGGGGCCGGGGGCGAAGCCCCGAGGGGGGCCTCAGCTCACCACGTCCTTCCGGGCGAACCCCCGGAACGCGAGAGCGACCAGCACCACCGCGTACGTCAGCGACACCGCCGTGCCCTGGATCATGCCGCCCCACTCCGGGGTGGGCTGGAGGGCGTCTATCCAGGCGAACTGCCAGTGCGCGGGCAGGACGTCCCGCCAGTCGCCGAGGGCGGTGACCGCGTCCAGGACGTTGCCGACGATGGTCAGGCCGACCGCCCCGCCGACCGCGCCGAGCGGTGCGTCCGTCTTGGTGGAGAGCCAGAACGCGAGCCCTGCGGTGACCAGTTGGGACGCGAAGATGTACGCCACGACCACCAGGAGCCGCAGCGCCGAGTCGCCCGCGGCGAGCCCCCCGCCGGTCGGGAGCTCCAAAGGCCCCCAGCCGTACGCGACCGTGCCCACCGCCAGGGCGATCAGCGGCATCAGGAGCATCGCGGCGGCGCTCAGCCCGAGGGCGACCGCGAGCTTGGACCAGAGCAGCCGGGCGCGCGGCACGGGCGCGGCGAGCAGATAGCGCAGCGAGGACCAGCTGGCCTCGGAGGCGACCGTGTCCCCGCAGAACAGGGCGACGGGCACCACGAGCAGGAACCCGGCCGAGACGAACAGGCAGGTCGCGGCGAAGTTCGCACCGGACTCGGTGGCGACCTGCATGAGCGTCGCCCCGCGCCGCGCGTTGGCCTCCGGGGTGCCGCCGATGGCGAACGCGGCGACCAGGATCAGCGGAAGCACCGCCAGGACCGCGCCCATCACCAGCGTGCGGCGGCGGCCGAGTTGGCGCTGCAGCTCCACCCGCAGGGGCAGGGTCCGCCCGGCGCGGTAGCCGGGCGCCGCATCCACAGCCGCGCTCATGCCGTTCCTCCGATCAGGGTCAGGAAGGCGTCCTCCAGCCTTCGGTGCGGTCCGACGCTCGTGACCGGGACGTCGAGCCGGACGAGTTCGGCGAGGAGCTCGGCGACCGTGGCGCCGTCGAGCCGGACCAGGACGCCGCCGTCCGCGGCCACGGCCGACTGCACGCCCTCCAGGGCGTCGATCTTCTCGACGAGCACGGGCTCCAACTCCCGCTCCGTGCCGACCAGAAGGGTCTGGCCCGAGCCGACGATCTCGGCGACGGGACCGGCCTGGACGAGCCGGCCGCGGTCCATGACGACGAGGTGCGTGCAGGACTGCTCGACCTCGGCGAGGAGATGGCTGGAGACGATGACGGTGCGCCCCTGCTCCGCGTACCGGATCAGCACCTCGCGCATCTCGCGGATCTGCGGCGGGTCGAGGCCGTTGGTGGGCTCGTCGAGGATCAGCAGGTCCGGCAGGCCGAGCATGGCCTGGGCGATGGCGAGGCGCTGCCGCATGCCCTGCGAGTACGTGCGCACCGCGCGGGCGAGGGCGTCGCCGAGCCCGGCGATCTCCAGGGCCTCCTCGATGTGCGCGTCCTCCTCCGGGCGGCCGGTCGCCGCCCAGTACAGGCGCAGGTTCTCGCGGCCCGAGAGGTGCGGCAGGAAGCCCGCGCCCTCGACGAACGCGCCGACCCGGGAGAGCACCGGGGCGCCGGGCCGCACGGCGTGCCCGAAGAGCCGGATCTCGCCCTCGTCCGGGGCGATCAGGCCCATCAGCATCCGCAGCGTGGTGGTCTTGCCCGCGCCGTTGGGCCCGAGCAGCCCGAGGACCTGGCCCTTCTCCACGCGGAAGGAGAGCTCCCGGACCGAGTACCGGTCGGACTTGCCGTACTTCTTGCTCAACTCCGTGATCTGCAGCGGCACTTCGGCGAGCGCAGGGTCCGGGGCCGGCGGGGTGGTGCGGCGGCGGGCGGTGAGGAGCAGTCCGGCCGCGAGGGCGAGTGCGCCGAGCGGCAGCCACCACACCCAGGCGGGCAGCGGCGTGGCCTCGGTGGTGAGTTCGGGCACCACGGGCACGTGCAGGTCGCTCTCGGCCGTCACCGTGTACGTGGCGGGGGCGGCCGGTGAGGCGTACCCCAGGTCGGTGGAGGAGAGGACGAGGCGGAGCCGGTGGCCCGCGCGGATCTCGTGGTCGATCGCGGGCAGCGTGAGCTCCACGTCCTTGCCGCGCTCGGCGTCCTCGACCCGGATCGGGGCGACGAGCTGGGAGGGCAGGACGCGCTGTCGTCCGTCCGGGCTGACGTCGTAGACCTTGCCGAAGAGGACCGCGTCGTCCCGGGAGGAGGCGATGCGCAGGTCGACCGTGGGTGAGCCGGTGACGGTCAGGTCGCTCTTGAGCGGGGCCGAGTCGAAGGCGGCGTACTGGCCGGGGAAGTCGGTGGAGAGGCCGCCGAGGCCGAGCGAGGAGAGCTGGGTGAAGTTGCCGGTGAGGCCTGGCACGTTGGAGATCGCGGGCGGGCTCGCGCCTGCCGGGTTCTCGAAGGACCGGGTGCCGCCGCGCAGGGCGATGTCCCGGCGGCCGCTGTCGAGGCCCGGGTACTCGGCGTCGGTGGCGCCGCGCAGTTGCGTGCGGCCGTCGGTGGAGTCGACGCCGCCGGAGCGGGTGACGCGGAACGGGCTGCCGGTGTCGGCGGACTTCTCGTCCTTCAGATAGCGGTCGAACCAGGCGGTGACGCGGGACTCGATGCGGCCGAGCTCCATGTCCCCGCCGTCGTGTCCGCCCGCGATCCAGTCGACGGCGACGGGCGCGCCGTTGTCCCCGATGGTTCTGGCCATGGCGTCGGCGTGCGAGAGCGGGAAGAGCGAGTCGGTCTGGCCCTGCATGATCAGGGCGGGTACGTCGATCTTGTCGCCGACGGCGGAGGGGCTGCGGGCCTCCAGGAGTTCGCGTGCCTTCTCGTCCGGCTTTCCGGATTCGGCGACGCGGTTGTACATGGCGCACAGCTGCGGCTCGAAGCGGTCGCAGCCGCCGCCGGTGGACAGGAACATCCCGGCCCACAGCTTCTTGAACACGCCTTGCGGGAACAGGGCGTCGGCCAGGTTCCAGTACGTGATCGCGGGGGCGATGGCGTCCACCCGGTCGTCGTGCCCGGCCGTCAGGAGCGACACCGCGCCGCCGTACGAGGCGCCGGTCATGCCGACGAGCGGGTCGCCCTCGGCCTGCAGCTGGACCTCGGGGCGCTTCGCCAGCCAGTCGATGAGCCGGGAGGCGTCGGCCACCTCGGCCTTCGGGTCGTTGAGGCCGATCTTCCCGCCGGAGGCGCCGAAGCCGCGCGCGGACCAGGTGAGGACCGCGTACCCCTCGGCGGCGAGTTTCTCGGCCTGCGCGCGGGTGTCGTTCTTGCTGCCGCCGAAGCCGTGCCCGATGAGCACCGCGGGCCGCTTCGCGTCCGCGTCGCCCGCCGTGAAGTACGACGTGTCGACGCGCACTCCGCCGCCCATGGGCAGCGCCCGGTCCTCACGGTGCACCGCCGGTCCGTCGTCACCTGCGGCGACGGCCGTCGCGGCGCCGGTCCCGGCGAGCACGGCGACGACGGCCACCACGGCCAGGGCCCGTCCGCGCAGCCGGGCCCACCACCGCCTGGGCCCTGACGTGTCTCGTTGCATGCGTTCCACCGTACGGGCGAGGTCTGACAGCCGGAGCAGCCGCCAGGCGGAACCTCGTCACCTCCCCCGGTCGTACGCGGCGGACGCGCATACCGCAGGCGTGGTACGAATCCCGCTATGCCGAAGCCGACTCCGGAACCGACGCCCGAGCCGACGCCCGTTCCGACGCGGCACGACATCCGCCGCGCCACGACCGTGGACCAACTCGTCGCCGCTGGGCCGCTGTTCGACTCCCCCACGCGCGCGGAGTGGGCCGAGCGCTTCCTGTCCGCGGCGGGCCACCACCTGTTCCTCGCGTACGCGGACGGGCGGCCGGTGGGATTCGTCACGGGCATCGAGATGCTGCACCCGGACAAGGGCGTCGAGATGTGCCTGTACGAGCTGGCGGTGGCCGAGCCGTACCGGCGCCGCGGCATCGCGAGCGCCCTCATCGGCACGCTGGCCGCGCTCTGCGAGGAGCTCGGCTGCTACGACATGTGGGTCGGCGTGGACCTGGACAACATGGGCGCCCTCGCCACGTACCGCGCGACGGGCGCGGTGGGCGCGGGCGGGTGCGCGGTCCTCACCTGGGAGTTCCGCGCACCCTGAGCCGTTCGTCCCGGAACCTCAGTGGTTGCGCGGGAACCCGAGGTCGACGCCGGACGGGGCGTCGGCCGGGTCGGGCCAGCGGGTGGTGACGACCTTGCCGCGCGTGTAGAAGTGCGTGCCGTCGTTGCCGTAGATGTGGTGGTCGCCGAAGAGCGAGTCCTTCCAGCCGCCGAAGGAGTGGTAGCCGACGGGCACCGGGATCGGCACGTTCACGCCGACCATGCCGGCCTCGACCTCCAGCTGGAAGCGGCGGGCGGCGCCGCCGTCCCGGGTGAAGATCGCGGTGCCGTTGCCGAACGGCGAGGCGTTGATGACGGCCAGGCCCTCCTCGTAGGTCTCGGCGCGCAGGACGCACAGGACGGGGCCGAAGATCTCGTCCTTGTACGCGTCGGCGGTGACCGGGACGCGGTCGAGCAGGGACAGGCCGATCCAGTGGCCGTTCTCGAAGCCCTCGACCGAGTGGCCGGTGCCGTCGAGGACGACCTCGCAGCCCTGCTCCTTCGCGCCGTGCACGTACGAGGCGACCTTGTCGCGGTGGGCGGCGGTGATCAGCGGGCCCATCTCGGACGTCGGGTCGTTGCCGGGGCCGATCTTGATCTTCTCGGCGCGCTCCCGGATCTTGGCGACCAGCTCGTCGGCGATGTCGCCGACCGCGACGACCGCGGAGATCGCCATGCAGCGCTCACCGGCCGAGCCGTACGCGGCGGACACGGCGGCGTCGGCGGCCGCGTCGAGGTCGGCGTCGGGAAGCACCAGCATGTGGTTCTTGGCGCCGCCGAGCGCCTGCACGCGCTTGCCGTTGGCGGAGGCCGTGGTGTGGATGTAGCGGGCGATCGGGGTGGAGCCGACGAACGAGACAGCCGCGACGTCCGGGTGCTCAAGGAGGCGGTCGACGGCGACCTTGTCACCGTGCACGACGTTGAAGACACCCTCCGGAAGCCCTGCCTCCGCGAGGAGTTCGGCGATCTTCAGGGAGGCCGACGGGTCCTTCTCGGAGGGCTTGAGCACGAAGGTGTTGCCGCACGCGATGGCGATCGGGAACATCCACATCGGCACCATGGCCGGGAAGTTGAACGGCGTGATGCCCGCGACCACGCCGAGCGGCTGCCGGATCGAGGCGACGTCGACGCGGCTGGACACCGAGGTGGACAGCTCGCCCTTCAGCTGGACGGTGATCCCGCAGGCCAGGTCGACGATCTCCAGGCCGCGCGCGACCTCGCCGAGCGCGTCCGAGTGCACCTTGCCGTGCTCGGCGGTGATCAGCTCGGCGATCGCGTCCCGGTTGGCGTCGAGCAGCGCGCGGAACTTGAACAGCACGGCGGTGCGCTGTGCGAGCGAGGACTGGCCCCAGTTCGCGTAGGCGGCCTTGGCGGCGGCGACCGCGGCGTCCACCTCGGCGACCGAGGCGAAGTCGACGCGGGTGGTCACCTCGCCGGTCGCCGGATCGGTGACGGGGCCGGAGTGGCCCGAGGCGCCCTCCACGATCTTGCCGCCGATCCAGTGGTGAACGGTCTTCGTCATGGCGTACAGCTCCCTTGCGGTTCCTTAACGAGGGCGGCGGCGCGGGCGTGCGCGCCTACAGGTGACGGCGGCGCAGGCGTGCCTGCCGCTCGTACTCCTCACGGGCCGGGGCCACGGCCGGGCGGCTCGCGGTCTCTGCCACGGGAACATCCCACCACGCCTGCGCGGGCGGCACGCCCGACACAGTGTCGGGCGTTTCCGTCTCCACGTAGACACATGTGGGTACGTCGGACAGTCGTGCGTCGGCCAGCGCTTCGCGCAGGTCACGCACTGTTTTCGGGCGCAGCACCCGCATCCCGAGCGAGGCCGCGTTGGCGCCGAGGTCCACGGGCAGGGGCTCGCCGGTGTACGAGCCGTCGGGCGCCCGGAACCGGTAGGCGGTGCCGAAGCGCTCGGCGCCGACGGACTCGGAGAGGCCGCCGATGGACGCGTACCCGTGGTTCTGCAGGATCACGACCTTGATCGGCAGATGCTCCTGCACGGCGGTGACGATCTCGGTGGGCATCATCAGATACGTGCCGTCGCCGACGAGCGCCCACACCCGCAGGGCGGGGTCCGCGAGCTGCACGCCGAGCGCGGCGGGGATCTCATATCCCATGCAGGAGTAGCCGTACTCGACGTGGTACTGGTGCGGTGAGCGGGCCCGCCAGAGTTTGTGCAGGTCGCCGGGGAGGGAGCCGGCGGCGTTGATCAGCACGTCGTCGCCGTCGGCCAACTCGTCCAGAGCGCCGAGGACTTGGGCCTGGGTGGGGCGGGCGGCCGGGTCGGGGGCGGCGTAGGCGGCGGAGACGCGGGCCTCCCAGTCGGCCTTGGCGTGGGTGTACGCGGATTCGTGGGCGGGGTCCACCCGGTGGCCGTGGAGGCCTGCCGTGAGCGCTTCGAGTCCGGCGCGGGCGTCGGCGATCAGGGTGCGGCCCGCCATCTTGTGACCGTCGAACGGCGCGATGTTGAGGTTGAGGAAGCGCACGTCGGGCGCCGCGAAGAGGGTGTGCGAGGCGGTGGTGAAGTCGGACCAGCGGGTGCCGACCCCGAGCACCAGGTCGGCGGTGCGGGCGAGGGCGTCGGCGGTCGCGGTGCCGGTGTGGCCGATGCCGCCGACGTCCGCGGGGTGGTCGTGGGCGAGGGAGCCCTTGCCTGCCTGGGTGGCGGCGACCGGGATGCCGGTGGCGTCGGCGAGGGCCCGCAGCGCGCGCTCCGCCCCGCTGTGCCGCACCCCGCCCCCGGCGACGATCAGCGGGCGGCGCGCGGCGCGCAACTCCCGTACAGCATCGGCCAGTTCGCGGGGGTCGGGGTGCGGGCGGCGGACGGTCCAGACCCGCTCGGCGAAGAACTCCGCGGGCCAGTCGTACGCCTCCGCCTGCACGTCCTGGGGCAGCGCGAGGGTGACCGCGCCGGTGTCGGCCGGGTCGGTGAGGACGCGCATCGCGGCGAGCGCGGCCGGGATCAGCGCCTCGGGGCGGGTGACCCGGTCGAAGTACCGGGAGACGGGCCGCAGGCAGTCGTTCACGGACACGTCGCCCGCGTACGGCACTTCGAGCTGCTGGAGCACCGGGTCCGCGGGCCGGGTCGCGAAGGTGTCGCCGGGCAGGAGCAGCACCGGGAGCCGGTTGATCGTGGCGAGCGCGGCCCCGGTGGTGAGGTTGGTGGCGCCGGGCCCGATGGACGTGGTGACCGCGTGCGCGGACAGGCGGCGGGCCTGCCGGGCGTAGCCGACGGCGGCGTGCACCATGGCCTGTTCGTTGCGCCCCTGGTGGAAGGGCATGAGGTCGCGGTGCTCGACGAGCGCCTGGCCGATCCCGGCGACGTTGCCGTGCCCGAAGATGCCCCAGGTCGCGCCGATCAGGCGCTGTCGTACGCCGTCGCGCTCGGTGTGCTGGGCGGCGAGGAAGCGGACGAGCGCCTGGGCGACGGTGAGACGCAGGGTGTCGCTCATCGGTAGCCCTCCTGGTGATCCGGGTGGAAGCAGATGTTCCACTCTCGTTCGGCGCCGGGGCCCGCCATCACGTTCAGGTAGTACATGTCGTGGCCCGGCTGGGCGATGGACGGCCCGTGCCAGCCGTCGGGCACCAACACGGCGTCGCCGCCCCGGACTTCGGCGAGCAGGTCGGTGCCGCCGGGGCGGGACGGGGAGACGCGCTGGTAGCCGAGGCCGTGCGGCCCGTCGATCTCGAAGTAGTAGATCTCCTCCAGCTGGGACTCGACGCCCGGCCGGTGCTCGTCGTGCTTGTGCGGCGGGTACGAGGACCAGTTCCCGCCGGGCGTGATCACCTCGACGGCGATGAGCCGGTCGCACTCGAAGACCCCCGCGGCGGCGAAGTTCCGTACCCGGCGCGCGCATCGGCCGCTGCCGCGCGCCTCCACGGGGACCTCCGGCGCGAGGCCGTGGCGAGCGGGGAGTCGACGCTCGCACTTCGCTCCTGCCAGGGCGAAGCGGCCTCCCGCGCCGGAGGCGATCTGTGCCTGGGCGTCGCGTGGCAGATAGCCGAAGTCGCTCGGCTCGCCGAACACGCTTTCCCTGCCGGTGAGTTGGAGCTTCTCACCGTCCGCCTGCACCGTACAGCCGCCGCTCAGCGGAAGCACGACCCATTCGCTGTCCCCGGTGTCGAAGGAGTGCGAGCCGCCGGGTGCGAGCTCCAGGATCCGCAGGGACGCGTACACCCATCCGGCCCGCTCCGGGTCGATGTCCAGGGCGTACGGGCCGTTCGCGGCGCTGCCCGCCGGTAGGTGCATCGGTCCTCCCTCTCGGTGTGCTGCGGGCCTTCACTGAAGCAGCGCGGCCGCGGTGTCGACGGCGGCCGCCACGTCGTCGTCCGCCGGGTAGAGCAACGACCGTCCCACGACGAGGCCCTGCACGGTGGGCAGTTCGAGCGCCTTGCGCCAGCGTTCGTACGTCTCCTGCGGCCGCCGCCCGTGCACGTCGCCGCCGAGCAGCACCGCGGGCAGCGTCGAGGCCTCCAGGGCGCGGGCGGTCCCGTACGGCTCGTCGGCGACGGGGACCTTCAGCCAGGTGTACGCGGAGCTGCCGGCGAGGCCGGAGGCGACGGCGACGGCCGTGGTGACCGCCTCGGTGGAGAGGTCGTTGCGCAGCCGCCCGTCGACCCGGCGGCACAGGAACGGCTCGACGAACACCGGGAGCTGCAGCTCCGCCATCGCGGCCACGGTGTGTGCGGCCGCGTCGAGGGTGGTGAGCGAGGCGGGGTCGTCGCGGTCGATGCGGAGCAGCAGCTTGCCCGCGTCGAAGCGGCGGCGGCTGAGGTCCTCGGGGCGGTAGCCGGTGAAGCGGTCGTCCAGCTCGAAGGCCGAACCGGCGAGTCCGCCGCGGTTCATGGAGCCCATCACGACCTTGCCGTCGAGCGCGCCGAGCAGCAGCAGGTCGTCCAGGACGTCGGCGCTGGCGAGCACGCCGTCGACGCCCGGCCGGGACAGGGCGAGGCGGAGCCGCATCAGGAGGTCGAGCCGGTTGGCCATGGCGAAGCGGCGCTCCCCCACGGCGAGCGCGCCGCGCGCGGGGTGGTCGGCGGCGACGATGAGCAGCTTTCCGCGCGCGCCGAGCAGCGGCCTGCGCACCCGCCGTGCGGCGGCCTCGGCGACGGCCTCGGGGTGCCGGGCGCGGGTCCTGGCCAGCTCGGCGGGGTCGACGAGCTGCCTCCCGGCAGTCATCCCGCGCCGCCTTCGAGGACGGCCTCCACCTCGTGCGCGTACGGCATCGCGGGGGAGCAGGCGAGCCGCCCGGCGACGATCGCGCCGGCGGCGTTGGCGTACCGCATCGTGTGCTCGGGCGGCCAGCCGGCGAGCAGGCCGTGGCAGAGCGCGCCGCCGAACGCGTCGCCCGCGCCGAGGCCGTTGACGATCTCGACGGGCACGGGCGGGACCTCGACGCGCGCGCCCGTGCGGTCGAGGGCGAGCACGCCCTTCGGTCCCTGTTTGACGACGGCGAGCTCGACGCCCGCGGCGAGCAGGGCGCGGGCGGCGGCCTCGGGTTCGCGCTCGCCGGTGGCCACCTCGCACTCGTCGAGGTTGCCGACGGCGACGGTGGCGTGGGCGAGCGCCGCGGCGTAGTGCGGGCGGGCCGCCTCGGGGCCCTCCGCCCAGAACATGGGGCGCCAGTCGAGGTCGAAGACGGTGGCCGTGCCCGGCTCTTCCGCCGCCGCGCGGTGGGTGAGTGCGGTGAGCGTGGCCGTCCGGCTCGGCTCCTCGCACAGGCCGGTCCCGGTCATCCAGAAGATCCGCGCGCCGCCGATCGCGTCGAGGTCCAACTCCTCGGCGCGCAGGGCGAGATCGGGCGCCTTGGGCTGCCGGTAGAAGTGGAGCGGGAAGTCGTCGGGCGGGAAGATCTCGCAGAACGTGACGGGCGTCGGCAGCCCGTCCACCGCCGTGGCCCAGCGGTCGTCGACCCCGAACTGCCGCAGTTCGCGGCGCAGATACGTGCCGAAGGGGTCCCGCCCGGTGCGGGTGACGACGGCCGTGCGCCGGCCGAGCCGGGCCGCGGCCACCGCGACGTTGGTCGGCGAGCCGCCGAGGAACTTCCCGAACGCCTCGACGTCGGGCAGCGGCACCCCGGTCTGCAGCGGATAGAGGTCGACGCCGATCCGCCCCATGGTGATCAGGTCGTACGGGGCGTACGGATCGGGATCGGCCTGGTGCCGCTGTCTCGCTTCGCTCGGACCGGTCACCCTCGATGCCCCTTCCGTCGATGTCCCTAGGTCTAGCCCCGGCCCCCACCCCTGTCAACACTTTGTCCTTACATTCGGACGACGCTCGGACATGCCGTGGCAGTCGCCTTGACAGCCCTCTCAGGAGGCCTTGACGCTGACGGACATGACGTTGTCGCGCATGTCGCGTATCCGCATCGGCTCGGCCCCCGACTCCTGGGGCGTGTGGTTCCCCGACGACCCTCGTCAGGTCCCCTGGAGGCGCTTCCTCGACGAGGTCTCCGAGTCCGGCTACGACTGGATCGAGCTGGGCCCGTACGGCTATCTGCCCACCGACCCGGACGTGCTGCGCGCCGAGACCGAGCGGCGCGGCCTCGCCGTCTCCGCGGGCACCGTCTTCACCGGACTGCACCGCGGCCCCGCCGTCTGGGACGAGACCTGGGAGCACGTCTCCGGGGTGGCCGGGCTGACCCGTGCGATGGGCGCGGAACACCTGGTCGTCATCCCGTCCTTCTGGCGCGACGACAAGACCGGCGAGGTCCTGGAGGACCGCGAGCTGACCGCCGAGCAGTGGCGCCATCTCGCCGAGGGCACCGAGCGGTTGGGCCGCGAGCTCCGCGACCGCCACGGCCTGCGGATCGTCGTGCACCCGCACGCGGACACCCATGTCGACACCGAGGAGAACGTCGCCCGGTTCCTCGACGCCACCGACCCCGACCTCGTCTCTCTGTGCCTGGACACCGGGCACTACGCGTACTGCGGCGGCGACAGCGTCAAGCTGATCGAGACGTACGGGGCGCGCATCGGCTATCTGCACCTCAAGCAGGTCGACCCCAAGATCCTCGCGGCGGTGCGCGCCGAGGAGCTGCCGTTCGGGCCGGCCGTGGCGCGCGGGGTGATGTGCGAGCCGCCTGCCGGGACGCCCGCGCTCGAACCGGTCCTGGACGCGGCGCAGCGGCTCGGCGTCGAGCTGTTCGCGATCGTCGAGCAGGACATGTACCCCTGCGCGCCCGACGAGCCGCTGCCGATCGCCCGCCGCACCCGGCGCTACCTCCGCGGCTGCGGCGCCTGACCGGAGGCCACACCCCGCGAGGCATGCGTACGCGCGCGCCCGACTCCGTACACGCGTCCGGATTCCCTGGGCGGAAACCCCCGTTCGGCGACGCGCACGGCCGGGCGGGGCGCGCGTGATGCAACCGCGCGCCACCGCACGCCGGCGGCGCGCGCCTTCACCACATACACGGCCTTTACGCACGGATGCCCCGCCCTCCCAATGCATCACTCACGTAACCGAAGTTCGCCTTCCGTCACACATGTCTCAGGAACGCGGGTTTCCCGTCACACCCGTTCAACAAGCCCTCCCCGCCGGTCACGCAGTGTCGTTCGCCGGGCACAGGCTGGCTGCATGCCGGTTCGCGCTCAGCTCCCCCGACGGCTCCCCCGGGCCGCCACTGCGCGCGGACAGGGAGGTACCACTGATGACCGACCGCAAGCTCTGGTCGTACAAGGAGATCGCCGCGCACATCCGGGTCCAGCCCGACACGGTGCGCTCCTACCGGAAGCACGGACTGCTGCCCTCGCCCGACCACGTGGAGAGCGGAAAGCCCTACTGGTACGCGGACACGATCCGCGCCTGGGTGGCCAACAGGCCAAGGAACCGGGGGCGCAGAGAGTAGCCCCCTTCGGCGGGCACTCCCCCTTGACCGGCCCCCGCGTGACGGCGCGCGGGGGCCTTCCCGCTGCCTCCGCGCGGCCTCCGCGGAGGCAGCCGCATCCGCGGCTGCGCGACTCTGCTCGGCAGCTTCCTCGCGCCCTCCGTGTTCGCGCTCCGGGCGTACGTGCGGCACGGCGCCGACCTCGGGGTCGGGCACGCTGCTCGGCTACTTACGGACCCGGACCGACGGGCGCTTCCGGTTCGCGGGGCCGGTGATCGGCGCGCACCTCGGCGTGGCCCTGCTGCACGCGCTGCGGGACTCGATGCACGGGATCACCCTGTGGCTCGTCGTGATGCTCACCACCAGCCATGCCGGCCTCGTCGTGATCACCCTGCTCGCCCTCGCCTGGGCGCGTTCGCTCGCGCGCCGAGACCCCACTTGGAGAAGTACCCCCTAGGGGTATACAGTCGGGAGTGTCAGGAGGGGCCGCCACGGCACCCGCCCCTCCTGCCGCCGCGACCTGCCCGACGCCGCGCTCGTACGCTGCGCACGCCGGCCGCGGACCGACCCGACGCCCTCGACGAGGAGAACGACATGAGCGCCCAGACCGAGACCCAGACGACCGGCTCCTGCTGCTCCCCCTCCGGCTCCTGCCACGACGACGGCGCCGCCGCGGCCCCGCAGTCCGGCGTGACCACGGTCTACACGGTCACGGGCATGACCTGCGGCCACTGCGAGGGCGCCGTCACCGCCGAGATCTCCGAGCTGCCCGGCGTCACCTCCGTCAAGGCCGTCGCCGCCACCGGCGAGGTCACCGTGGTCTCCGCCGCGGAGCTCGACGAGGCCGCGGTGCGCGCCGCCGTCGACGAGGCCGGGTACGAGCTGACCGGCCGCGCCTGACCGGTCGCCCCGGGGGGTCCGGACGCAGCTCCGGACCCCCGTCGTACACCCCGCGAACCCCGGCCGGCGAACGCCTCGTACGCTGCGAGCGCCGGCCCCAGCAGCGACCAGACGAAGAGAACGCCATGACCCACACGGCGACCCAGCACTCCGAGACCCCGCAGTCCGGGGCCGCAGCGAGCTCCGAGGTCGAGCTCGCCATCGGCGGGATGACCTGCGCCTCCTGCTCGGCCCGGATCGAGCGGAAGCTCAACCGCCTGGACGGCGTGACCGCCTCCGTGAACCTCGCCACCGAGAAGGCGAAGGTGGCCTACGGGGACGGGGTCGAGGTCAGCGCCCTGATCGCGACGGTCGAGAAGCTCGGCTACAGCGCCGCGGAGATCGTCCCGCCGAAGCCGGAACCGGAGCCTGAGCCGGGGGCGGAACCCTCGGCCGCAGAGGCCGCGGCGGGCGACGGGGGCGAGGAGGCCGAGGGGCTGCGCAGGCGGCTGCTCGTCAGCGCCGCGCTCGCGCTGCCCGTCGTCCTGATGGCGATGGTCCCGGCCCTGCAGTTCGACAACTGGCAGTGGCTCTCGCTGACCCTCGCCGCACCTGTCGTGATCTGGGGCGGGCTCCCGTTCCACCGCGCCTCCTGGACCAACGCCCGGCACGGCGCGGCCACCATGGACACCCTGGTCTCCGTCGGCACCCTCGCCGCCTTCGGCTGGTCGCTGTGGGCGCTGTTCTTCGGCACAGCCGGGATGCCCGGCATGCAGCACGGCTTCGACCTCACCGTGTCCCGCACCGACGGCTCCGGCACGATCTATCTCGAAGTCGCCGCAGGCGTCGTCACGTTCATCCTGCTCGGCCGCTATCTGGAGGCGCGCGCCAAGCGCAAAGCCGGCGCCGCGCTGCGCGCCCTGCTCGAACTCGGCGCGAAGGACGCCACCGTGCTGCGCGACGGCCGCGAAGTACACGTCCCCGCCGGGCAGTTGCGCGTCGGCGACCGTTTCGTCGTACGCCCCGGGGAGAAGGTCGCCACCGACGGCGCCGTCGTCGAAGGCTCCTCCGCGGTGGACGCGTCCATGCTCACCGGCGAGTCCGTGCCGGTCGACGTGACCGTCGGCGACGCGGTGACCGGCGCGACCGTGAACACCTCGGGCCGGCTCGTCGTCGAGGCGACCCGGGTCGGCGCCGACACTCAACTCGCCCGGATGGCACGGCTCGTGGAGGACGCACAGAGCGGCAAGGCCGCCGTGCAGCGCCTCGCCGACCGGATCGCCGCCGTCTTCGTGCCCGTCGTCCTGCTGATCGCCGCCGCCACCCTCGGCGCCTGGCTCGGCAACACGGGCGACGCGGCCGCCGCGTTCACCGCCGCCGTCGCGGTCCTGATCATCGCCTGCCCGTGCGCGCTCGGCCTGGCCACGCCCACGGCCCTGCTCGTCGGCACCGGTCGCGGCGCCCAACTCGGCATCCTCATCAAGGGCCCCGAAGTCCTGGAGTCCACCCACCGGATCGACACGGTCGTCCTGGACAAGACCGGCACCGTCACCACCGGCCGCATGGAACTCCACGACGTGCACGCGGCCGAGGGCGTCGACGAGAAGGAGCTGCTGCGGTACGCGGGCGCCGTGGAGCACGCCTCCGAGCACCCGGTCGCCCGCGCCGTCGCGAGCGGCGCCGAGGCCGCGACCGGTGCGCCCCTGCCCGTACCGGAATCGTTCGAGAACGCCCCGGGGCTCGGCGTGCGCGGCCTCGTCGGGGGGCGTGCCGTCCTGGTCGGGCGCGAGCAGCTGCTCACCGAGGCCGGGATCGACCTGCCCGGCGAGCTCTCCGCCGCCCTCGCCGAGGCGCAGGCCCGGGGCCGTACCGCCGTGGCCGTCGCCTGGGACGGGGTGGCACGCGGTGTCCTCGGCGTCGCCGACGCGGTCAAGGAGAGCAGCGCCGAGGCGGTGCGCGAGCTGCGCGCCCTCGGCCTCACCCCGGTGCTGCTCACCGGCGACCACCGGGCCGTGGCCGAGGCGGTGGCGGCCGAGGTGGGCATCGACGAGGTGCGCGCGGAGGTGCTGCCGCAGGACAAGGTGGCCGCGGTCCGCGAGCTCCAGGCCGCCGGGCGCACGGTCGCCATGGTCGGCGACGGAGTCAACGACGCGGCCGCCCTGGCCGCCGCCGACCTGGGCCTGGCCATGGGCACCGGCACGGACGCGGCCATCGAGGCGGGCGACCTGACGCTCGTACGCGGTGATCTGCGGGTGGCCGCCGACGCGATCCGGCTCTCCCGGCGGACCCTCGCCACGATCAAGGGCAACCTCTTCTGGGCCTTCGGCTACAACGTGGCGGCGCTGCCGCTCGCCGCCGCCGGGCTGCTCAACCCGATGATCGCGGGCGCCGCCATGGCGTTCTCGTCGGTCTTCGTGGTGACGAACAGCCTGCGGCTCAAGACGTTCCGCTGAAGCCGCCGCCTTGGGGCCGCTCCCGCCAGGGGCTGGTCCCGCCAGGGGCTGGTCCCGCTGAGGGGACGGTTCCGTCTCGGGGTGCGAGAAGGCCCCGCTGAGACCTTCACGTACCCCCCACAACCGTCTTACTCTGGGGCCCCGATCACCCAATCGGGGCCCTTGTGTATGTAGCTGGACATATGCGAGAGACGTAGATCACAGAGAATCGCACGTAACCATTTAGGGGGTTCGCAGGTCTAAGAGTGCGATGGCTTGAACGTCTTGGGGGGCGTTCCCGCCGTCTTGGGGATGTCTTGGGGGACGTCTCCAGCAGAGGTATCCCCGCGCTCCAGGGCGCTGGGGAGAGCGTTGGCCGGGGCACGTGCACCGGGGAGCTTTGAGCGGCCCTCCCGTGCGTACGCGTCCCGGCGGACCGCGACGTGTGCTCGGCGCAGCACTCTTGGACGCCCGGCCGGATCCCGTGGGGGGAATCCGAACCGGGGACAAAGGGAAGCGCCCCGCAGGCCGGCCCGTGGGGGGACCGGTCGCGGGGCGCTTCTCTGCGCCTGGCCGCCGCGCCTGTGCGGGACGCGGATTCCAGGCCCTGGGGGTCGGTGAGGCTCCGGGGTCAGCGGGAGTCTCGACCGGGACGGATCAGCGGGACTCCACCGGGACGAAGTCGCGCTCGACGACGCCGGTGTAGATCTGGCGCGGGCGGCCGATGCGGGAGCCCGGCTCCTTGATCATCTCGTGCCACTGGGCGATCCAGCCGGGCAGGCGGCCGAGGGCGAAGAGCACGGTGAACATCTCGGTCGGGAAGCCCATCGCGCGGTAGATGAGGCCCGTGTAGAAGTCCACGTTCGGGTAGAGGTTGCGCGAGACGAAGTAGTCGTCGGAGAGCGCGTGCTCCTCCAGCTTCAGCGCGATGTCCAGCAGCTCGTCGGACTTGCCGAGGGCCGAGAGGACGTCGTGCGCGGCAGCCTTGATGATCTTCGCGCGCGGGTCGAAGGACTTGTACACCCGGTGGCCGAAGCCCATCAGGCGGACGCCGTCCTCCTTGTTCTTCACCTTGCGGATGAAGGAGTCGACGTCGCCGCCGTCGGCCTGGATCTGCTCCAGCATCTCCAGGACGGACTGGTTGGCGCCGCCGTGCAGCGGGCCCCAGAGGGCGGAGATGCCGGCGGAGATCGACGCGAACATGTTCGCCTGCGACGAGCCGACCAGGCGCACGGTGGACGTCGAACAGTTCTGCTCGTGGTCCGCGTGCAGGATCAGCAGCTTGTCGAGCGCGGAGACGACGACCGGGTCCAGGTCGTACTCGGCGGCCGGCACCGAGAACGTCATGCGCAGGAAGTTCTCGACGTAGCCGAGGTCGTTGCGCGGGTAGACCACCGGGTGGCCGACCGACTTCTTGTACGCGTACGCCGCGATCGTCGGGAGCTTGGCGAGCAGGCGGATCGTCGACAGGTGACGCTGCTTCTCGTCGAACGGGTTGTGGCTGTCCTGGTAGAACGTGGACAGCGCGGAGACGACCGAGGACAGCATGGCCATCGGGTGCGCGTCCCGCGGGAAGCCGTCGTAGAACCGCTTGACGTCCTCGTGCAGCAGCGTGTGCTGGGTGATCTCGGTGCGGAAGACGGACAGCTCGTCCACCGTCGGCAGCTCGCCGTTGATCAGCAGGTAGGCCACCTCGAGGAAGGTGGAGCGCTCCGCCAGCTGCTCGATCGGGTAGCCGCGGTACCGCAGGATGCCCTGCTCGCCGTCCAGATAAGTGATGCCGGATTTATAGGCGGCGGTGTTGCCATACCCACTGTCCAGGGTCACCAGACCGGTCTGGGCGCGGAGCTTCCCGATGTCGAAGCCCTTGTCGCCGACGGTGCTGTCGATCACCGGGTAGGTGTACTCGCCATCGCCGTACCGCAGTACTACAGAGTTGTCGCTCACGTCATCCCTCACCGACGTAGTGCCTCTTCTTCGAGGTGCCCTGACTGTCTCTACCATCCCCCATTTGGCCCTGGAGAGTGCACTCGGGGTCGACCATTGGGCCTATTGGCGGCACTCAGTGCCGCCAGCCTGCACATCCTGCCCCCTTCGCCCCGGTTCCGGAACCCCCTCGTGAGCTTTGCCACCGAAATGATCGATCAACCAGGCCCTGCGCATCGTCATTTCCCACGAAGCCGGTGGTCAAGCGCCGTACACCTGCGCCCTGCCGATACCGTGCGCACCGCCTGGCCCAGCGCCTTGCGTGAACCAACCAGGACAACCAGCTTCTTGGCCCTGGTCACAGCGGTGTAGAGCAGGTTCCGCTGGAGCATCATCCAGGCCCCGGTGGTGACCGGAATCACCACCGCTGGATACTCGCTGCCCTGCGAGCGGTGGATGGTGACCGCGTACGCATGCGCCAGCTCGTCCAGTTCGTCGAAGTCGTACGGCACCTCCTCGTCCTCGTCCGTCAGGACCGTGAGGCGCTGCTCGTCCTGGTCCAGTGCGGTGACGACGCCGACGGTGCCGTTGAAGACGCCGTTCCTGCCCTTCTCGTAGTTGTTGCGGATCTGCGTGACCTTGTCGCCGACGCGGAATGTGCGGCCGCCGAATCTCTTCTCCGGCAGGTCGGGGCGCGCCGGCGTGACCGCCTGCTGGAGCAGGCCGTTGAGCGCGCCCGCGCCGGCCGGGCCGCGGTGCATGGGCGCGAGCACCTGGACGTCCCGCCGCGGGTCCAGGCCGAACTTGGCGGGGATGCGTCTGGACGCGACGTCCACCGTGAGCCGTCCCGCCTCCTCCGTCTCCTCCGCGACGAAGAGGAAGAAGTCCTTCAGGCCCTGAGTGAGCGGCGGGGCACCGGAGTTGATGCGGTGGGCGTTGGTGACGACGCCGGACTGCTGCGCCTGCCGGAAGATCCGGGTGAGGCGCACCGCGGGCACCGGGCCCGCCTCGTCGAGCAGGTCTCTGAGCACCTCGCCCGCGCCGACGCTGGGCAGCTGGTCGACATCGCCCACGAAGAGCAGATGGGCGCCCGGCGGAACGGCCTTCACCAGCTTGTTGGCGAGCAGCAGGTCGAGCATCGACGCCTCGTCCACCACCACCAGGTCGGCGTCCAGCGGGCGGTCCCTGTCGTACGCGGCGTCCCCGCCCGGCTTCAGCTCCAACAGGCGGTGCACCGTGGACGCTTCGGCGCCGGTGAGCTCGGCGAGACGTTTGGCGGCGCGGCCCGTGGGGGCGGCGAGGACGACCTTGGCCTGTTTGGCGCGGGCCAGTTCGACGACCGAGCGGACCGTGAAGGACTTGCCGCAGCCGGGGCCTCCGGTGAGGACGGCGACCTTGCGGGTGAGGGCGAGGCGCACCGCCTCCTCCTGCTCCGGGGCGAGTTCGGCGCCCGTGCGTTGCCGCAGCCAGGCCAGGGCCTTGTCCCAGTCGACGTCCTGGAACGCGGGCATCCGGTCCTCCTCCGTGCGTAGCAGCCGCAACACCTGGGCGGACAGGGAGAGTTCGGCCCGGTGGAAGGGGACCAGATAGACGGCCGTGACCGGTTCGTCGCCCGCCGGGCCCGGCACCTGCTCGCGGACCACGCCCTCCTCCTCGCCGGCGAGTTCGGCCAGGCAGTCGATGACCAGGCCCGTGTCCACCTGGAGGAGCTTCACCGCGTCACCGATCAACTGTTCCTCGGGCAGGAAGCAGTGGCCCTGGTCGGTGGACTGGGACAGCGCGTACTGCAAGCCGGCCTTGACGCGCTCCGGGCTGTCGTGCGGGATGCCGACGGCCTGGGCGATGCGGTCGGCGGTGAGGAAGCCGATGCCCCACACGTCGGCCGCGAGGCGGTAGGGCTGGTTCTTGACGACGGAGATCGAAGCGTCGCCGTACTTCTTGTAGATCCGCACCGCGATCGATGTGGAGACCTCGACGCTCTGCAGGAAGACCATCACCTCCTTGATGGCCTTCTGCTCCTCCCAGGCCGCGGCGATCTTCTCCGTCCGCTTCGGGCCCAGGCCGGGGACCTCGATGAGGCGCTTGGGCTCCTGCTCGATGACGTCGAGCGTGTCCAGGCCGAAGTGCCGCGTGATGCGGTCGGCGAAGATCGGGCCGATGCCCTTGACCAGGCCCGAGCCGAGATAGCGGCGGATGCCCTGGATCGTGGCGGGCAGGACCGTCGTGTAGTTCTCCACCGTGAACTGCTTGCCGTACTGCGGGTGGGAGCCCCAGCGCCCCTCCATGCGCAAAGACTCGCCGACCTGCGCGCCGAGCAGCGCGCCCACGACCGTGAGCAGGTCGCCCGCGCCTCGGCCCGTGTCGACTCTCGCGACCGTGTAACCGCTCTCCTCGTTGGCGTACGTGATGCGTTCCAGGACGCCCTCGATCGCCGTCAGACCCCTTGCCGTGCCCGCTGTCGGGCTCCCCGCCGCTTTCGACATGTCTCGACGCTACCGCCGGGCTCGGACAGTCGGCCGAGCCTGTGGATAACTTCGCGTCGACGGGACTTCGAGGGGGTCCGGCACCCCGCCGGACCCCCTCGGCTCCCCCTCGGTCCAGGGCCCGATCCCCCATCTCCCGGATCCCCCCGATCCCTTCCGGGCCCTGACATCCGGTACGACCCGCGCGGGGGCGGAAGGGTTGTGCGGGGGTGGGTGGGTTGTTTTTTCCTTCCCCACCCCGCCCCTTCCCGAAAGACCTGCGGTCAGCTTCGGGGGCTGCGCCCCCATGCCCCTGCACCCCGGGGCTCCGCCCCAGACCCCGCCGGGGCTGCCGCCCCTGGAGGACCCCACCACGGGGCTGCCGCCCCCGGACCTCGTTTTTTCGGGGCTGCCGCCCCGGACCCCGCTCGGGGGCCAGCCCCCGGAACCCCCGCTCCTCAAACGCCGGAGGGGCTGAATTTACCCTCGACCCTTAAATCCCGCAGGGCTGAACTTTCCCCCACCTCTCGGACCCCGCAGGGCTGAACTTGCCCTCTCTCCCTCGGAATCCCTCAAGACTGAATTTGACCCCCGCCCCGCAGGTCCCGCAGGTCCGACTTTTCCCCCTCGGATCCCGCTGGGCTGAACTTCCCCCGCCCCTCGGCTCCCGCAGGGCTGGACTTGCCACTCCCCAAATCCCGCAGGGCTGATTTTGCCCCCGCCCCGCAAGTCCCGCAGGGCTGACTTGCCCCCACCCCATCGAATCCCGCCGGGCCAAACTTGCCCCCTCCCCCTCAAATCCCGCAGGACCGACTTGCCCTCCCCTCCCAAATCCCAAAGGGCTGAACTTGCAGGCTAGGGACGGGATTTAGCCCTGGCAGGGGCTGGCTTTCAGGGGCGCGGAGAACTGCGCGATCAGCCACGACGAAGCAGGCAGCCGAAAAGCGACCGGGGCTGGGGGCGAAGCCCCGAACGGCGACGCGCGGGTCCGGGGCGGAGCCCGGATGCTGTCCGCTGAGGACTTTCGGGAAGGGGCGGGGTGGGGAAAGGAGAGGCAAGGCAGGCCAGGATAGGCCTGACCGACCGCCTGGCTGGCTGGCTGGCTGGCTGGCCAGTTACGCGAGCGAGTTGAAGCGTCGCAGCGTCTCCGCCAAGACCTCCCTGCCGCCCCTCGCCCACAACTCCTCGTTGAACAGCTCCACCTCGACCGGCCCCGTATAACCCGCGGCGGTCACGCACTCGTGCCACTGCCCGAAGTCGACGGCACCGTCACCGAGTTGGCCACGCCCATTCAGCACGCCTGCAGGCAACGGCGTCGTCCAGTCGGCGAGTTGGTACGCGTACAGCCGCCCGCCCACCCCCGCGCGTGCCACCTCCGCGGGGGCGCGGTCGTCCCACCACAGGTGGTACGTGTCCACGCAGACGCCCACTTCGTCGGCGGGGAACCGCTCCGCCAGGTCGAGGGCCTGGGTGAGCGTCGAGACCACGCAGCGGTCGGCCGCGAACATCGGGTGCAGGGGTTCCACGGCCAGGCGTACGCCGCGCTCGCGCGCGTACGGGCCGAGTTCGGACAGGGCCTCCGCGATGCGTTCGCGGGCGCCGTGCAGGTCGCGGCTGCCGGGCGGCAGGCCGCCGGAGACCAGGACCAGGGTGTCGGTGCCGAGGATCGCGGCCTCGTCGACGGCTCGGCGGTTGTCGTCGAGCGCCCGCACGCGCGCGTGCGGGTCGATCGCCGTGAGGAAGCCGCCGCGGCACAGCGTCGTCACCGTCAGGCCGGAGTCGCGCATCAGCTTGGCGGTGGCTTCGAGGCCGTACTCCGCGACCGGCTCGCGCCACAGGCCGACGCCTGTGATGCCCAACTCGCCGCAGGCCGATGCCAGTTCTGGAAGGGCGAGTTGCTTGACCGTCATCTGGTTGATGCTGAAGCGGGTCGCGTCGACGGTCATCGGGCGGCTCCGTACACGTCCAGGAGGGACCTCATCCGGGCCTCGGCGAGGTCAGGGTCGGGGAACAGGCCCAGGCCGTCGGCGAGTTCGTACGCCCTGGCCAGGTGCGGCAGGGAGCGGGCCGACTGGAGGCCGCCGACCATCGTGAAGTGGCGCTGGTGGCCCGCGAGCCAGGCGAGGAACACGACACCCGTCTTGTAGAAGCGGGTGGGCGCCTCGAAGAGGTGGCGGGCCAACTCGACGGTCGGGTCGAGGAGTTTGCGGAAGCCTTCCGTGTCGCCGGTGTCGAGAACGCGCACCGCGTCCGCCGCCAGCGGGGCGAGGGGGTCGAAGACGCCGAGCAGGGCGTGGCTGAAGCCGTGCGCGTCGCCCGCGATCAGCTCCGGGTAGTTGAAGTCGTCGCCGGTGTAGCAGCGCACGCCCTGCGGGAGGCGGCGGCGCAGGGCGACCTCGCGGTCCGCGTCGAGCAGCGAGATCTTGACGCCGTCGACCTTGTCCGGGTGCGCGGCGATGACCTCAAGGAAGGTCTCCGTGGCCGCGTCCAGGTCGGTCGAGCCCCAGTAGCCGGTCAGCGCCGGGTCGAACATGGGGCCCAGCCAGTGCAGGATCACCGGCTCCGCGGACTGGCCGAGGAGACGGCCGTAGAGCGTGAGGTAGTCCTCGGGGCCGCGGGCCGCGGCGGCGAGGGCCCTGGACGCCATGAGGACCGCCTGCGCGCCCGTCCCCTCCACGAGCGCGAGCTGCTCCTCGTAGGCGCCCAGGACCTCGCCCAGGGCGGCGGGGCCCGCCTCCTTGAAGCGGCCGGTCCCGCCGGTCAGTTGGTCGGTGCCGACGCCGCAGGCGATGCGGCCGCCGACCGCCTTCGCCTCGGCCGCCGAGCGCCGGATCAGCTCGGCCGCGCCCGTCCAGTCCAGGCCCATGCCGCGCTGCGCGGTGTCCATCGCCTCGGCCACGCCCAGGCCGTGGGACCACAGGTGGCGGCGGAAGGCGAGCGTCGCGTCCCAGTCGACGGCGGCCGGCCCGTCCGGCGAGGTGTCGGCGTACGGGTCGGCCACCACATGAGCCGCCGAGAACACGGTGCGGGACGCGAGCGGGGCCGAGCCCGAGGGGCGGAACGGCTCGCTCCGCGGGACGTACGCGCGCGTGCCGCCGTTTTTCGTGGGCAGCAGAACGGTCACAGGGTCAGCTCCGGCACGTCGTAACGGCGGCCCTCGGCCGAGGACTTGAGGCCCAGCTCCGCCAGCTGCACTCCGCGCGCGGCCGCGAGCAGGTCCCACTGGTACGGCTCGTCGAGCACCACATGGCGCAGGAACAGCTCCCACTGCACCTTGAAGCCGTTGTCGAACTCGCCGTTGTCCGGCACCTCCTGCCACTGGTCACGGAACGGCTCGGCCGCCGGGACGTCCGGGTTCCACACCGGCTTGGGGGTCGCGGAGCGGTGCTGGGCGCGGCAGTTGCGCAGGCCCGCGACGGCGGACCCCTCGGTTCCGTCGACCTGGAACTCGACCAGTTCGTCGCGGTTGACCCGTACCGCCCAGGAGGAGTTGATCTGTGCGACCGCGCCGCCCTCCAGCTCGAAGATGCCGTACGCGGCGTCGTCGGCGGTCGCGGCGTAGGGCTTGCGCTGTTCGTCCCAGCGCTGCGGCACATGCGTGGCGGCCAGCGCCTGTACGGACTTCACGCGGCCGAACAGCTCGTGCAGCACGTACTCCCAGTGCGGGAACATGTCGACGATAATGCCGCCGCCGTCCTCCGCGCGGTAGTTCCACGAGGGGCGCTGAGCCTCCTGCCAGTCGCCCTCGAAGACCCAGTAGCCGAACTCGCCGCGCACGGACAGGATGCGGCCGAAGAAGCCGCCGTCGACGAGGCGCTTCAGCTTCAGCAGGCCCGGCAGGAAGATCTTGTCCTGGACGACGCCGTGCTTGATCCCGGCGTCGTTCGCCAGGCGGGCCAGTTCGAGGGCGCCCTGGAGGGAGGTGGCGCTCGGCTTCTCTATATAGAGGTGTTTTCCGGCGGCGACGGCCTTCTTGACGGCCTCCTCGCGGGCCGAGGTGACCTGGGCGTCGAAGTAGACGTCGATCGTGTCGTCGGCGAGCACCGCGTCCAGGTCGGTCGTCCAGTGCTCGAGGCCGTGCTCGGCGGCGAGCGCCCGGAGGGCGTGGGCGCGGCGGCCCACGAGGACCGGCTCGGGCCACAGCACGGTGCCGTCGCCGAGGTCGAGGCCGCCCTGCTCGCGCAGCGCGAGAATCGAGCGGACCAGGTGCTGGCGGTGGCCCATCCGCCCGGTCACGCCGTTCATGGCGATACGCACCGTCTTACGTGTCACGTGAGTCCCTCCGTACGCCGTTCCCCGTTGAAGCGAGTGGCATGGAAAGCGCCGCGGAAAGTGCCATAGCAAGCGCTTTCTATACGGGGAAAAGCTAGCCTGCGTGACAAGCCCCGTACAAGAGGGCCGGGCGAAGTGCCCCACGGGGAGCGCCGGACCGTCGCCGAAGGCGGGCGGCACGCGCGCGTGGTGACGGTTTTCCGGTCGCTGACGGGAGCCGCTCGGCGGTGGACCGAAGAGCCGCTCGGCTGTCGAACCGAAGAGAGCCCACGGAAGGCGTGCAGATGACCGTGACCCTGGCGGACGTGGCGGCCCGCGCACAGGTGTCCCCCGCCACCGTCTCCCGCGTCCTCAACGGCAACTACCCGGTGGCGGCGGCCACCAGGGAACGGGTGCTGCGCGCGGTGGACGAGCTGGACTACGTCCTGAACGGGCCCGCGAGCTCCCTCGCCGCGGCCGCTTCCGACCTGGTCGGCATCCTCGTCAACGACATCGCCGACCCGTTCTTCGGGATCATGGCCGGCGCGGTGCAGTCGGAGATCGGCGGCCCCGGGGGGCGCGCGGGCGGGGAGCGGCTCGCGGTGGTGTGCAACACCGGCGGCTCCCCCGAGCGCGAACTCACGTATCTGACCCTGCTGCAGCGCCAGCGCGCCGCGGCCGTCGTCATCACCGGCGGCGCCGTCGAGGACGCCGAGCACGCGGCGGCGCTCACCGCGAAGCTGCAGCGGCTCACGGACGCCGGCACGCGCGTGGTGCTCTGCGGCCGCCCGCCCGCGCCCGAGACCGGCGCCGTCGCGCTCAGCTTCGACAACCGCGGCGGCGGCCGCGCCCTCACCGAGCACCTGCTCGCCCTCGGCCACCGCAGGATCGGCTACATCGCGGGCCCCGAGGAGCGCACGACCACCCGGCACCGCCTGGAGGGCCACCGTGACGCCCTCGCGGACACGGGCCTGCCGCGCGGCGCGGAGCTCACCCTGCACGGCCCGTACGACCGCGCCACGGGCCATGCCGCCACCGTCGAACTGCTGCGCCGGGAGCCCGCGTTGACGGCGATCGTCGCGGCCAACGACACGGTGGCGCTCGGCGCGTGTGCGGCGCTGCGCGAGGCGGGGCGGCGCATCCCGGACGACGTCTCGGTGGCCGGCTTCGACGACCTGCCGTTCAGCGTGGACGCGGTGCCCGCCCTGACGACCGTACGGCTGCCGCTCGCCGAGGCCGCCGCCCGCGCGGGGCGCATCGCCATGGGCCGCGAGCAGGAGCCACCGGGCGGCACGGCCACGATCCACGGGGAACTCGTCGTACGGGGCTCCACGGGCAAGGCGTGAGCGCTCGGCGGGGGTTGCTTGCGGGGCCGGGATTCCAGGGCTCGCCTGCCGGGCCGGGGGTCCAGGGGCTGCTCAACCGACTAGAGGCTTCAGGAGCCCGGCAACTCCCGCCTCTGTGGGGCACGGTGGGGTGCCCCGTCAGGGGCGCGGGGAACTGCGCGACCAGCCCACGACGGGCCGCACCCGGCTCCCTGGGGGGGCTTCCAGGGCCCGCCCGCCAGACCGGGGGATTCAGCTCCTGCTCACCGGGCCAGTGCCCCAGGCCTGCCCGCCGGGTATTTCAGCGCTCGCTCGCCGCGCCGGTGGCCACCAGGGCTTGCCTGTCGGGCCCGGGGTTTCTAGGGTCCGCCCCAAGTCCGCCCCTAGTCGCCCCCGCACCCCTCAGGAGCCCGCCGTGAAGCTGGCCTTCTCCACCCTCGGCGTGCCCGGGATGCCGCTGTCCGACGTGGTGCGGCTCGCCACCGCGCACGGGTACCACGGCGTCGAGCTGCGCGCGCACCCCGAGGAGCCGGTGCACCTCGGGCTCAGCGGGGCCGAACGGGCGGACGCCGCCGCCGAGTTCAAGGCGTCCGGCGTGGAGGTCCTGGGAATCGCCGGGTACGCGCGCGTGGCAGCGCCCGGCGCGGACGAGCCGGTCCTCGCCGAGCTGCGCGCCCTGTGCGACCTGGCCCGCGACCTGGGCGCCCCGTACGTCCGGGTCTTCCCCGGCGGCGGCGAGCAGAGCCCGGACGAGGCGGACGCGACGGCCGTGCGCCGCCTGGGGGCCGCAGCCGAGTACGCGGCCGACGCCGGGGTGCGGGTCCTCCTGGAGACGCACGACTCGCACCGCACGGGCGCCGCCGCCACGCGCGTGCTCGGCACGGTCGGACACCTCCACGTGGGGGCCCTGTGGGACGTCATGCACACCTGGCTGGGCGGCGAGCAGCCCTCGGCGTCGTACGCCGCGCTCGCCCCGTATCTCGGCTACGTCCAGGTGAAGGACATCGCCTCCGCCGACGACACCGTCCCGCTCGCCCTGGGCTCCGGGGTGCTGCCGCTCACGGAGTGCGTGGAGCTGCTCAGCCGCAAGGGCTGGGACGGGTGGCTGTGCTGGGAGTACGAGGCCCGCTGGCACCCGGAGGCGGCCCCGCTTCCGGGACAACTCGCGGCGGGGCGGGCGCACTTGGGGCAGCTCCTCAACGAGTCGGCTTAAGGCATCGCTTGAAGAGTGCCGCTTTGAAAACCGCCTCTACGCGCGCGTGCAGGCTGAGCTGAGTCTCCAACGCCAAACGCACAGGCCCGACTCCCGCAACAGCACGCTCTCTTGACCGTAAGAAACTTTCCGACTATCCGTAGCCTCCCGGAAGTTTCCTTCACCAGTCCGGGACCGCACAGGCAACGGTCCACGGATGTCGGGCTTGTGCGGTCCGGGCTCCGAGTCTCGGGAGCGACATGTCCGATCGCCTCCGCACCTCAAGACGTACCCTGCTCGCCGCCACCGCGGGTTCCGCCGCCGCCCTCGCGGTGGGTGCGAACTCCGCACGCGCGGCGGAGAAGAGCACCGTGAACCGCACCGCCCTGCGCGCCCTCATCAACCGCATGAGCCTGGAGGAGAAGGTCGGCCAGCTCTTCGTGATGCGGGTCTACGGCCACTCCGCGACCGAGCCCGACCAGGGCGACGTCGACAAGAACCTGGAAGAGGCGGGCGTGCGCAACGCCGCCGAGCTGATCGCCAAGTACCGCGTCGGCGGCATCATCTACTTCGGCTGGGCGCACAACACCCGCGAGCCGCACCAGATCGCCGACCTGTCCAACGGCATCCAGCGCGCCGCCCTCCAACAGCCGCACCGAATACCGGTGTTGATATCCACCGACCAGGAGCACGGCATCGTCGCCCGGGTCGGCAAGCCGGCCACTCTCCTGCCCGGCGCGATGGCCCTCGGCGCCGCCGGGTCGCCCACGGAGGCCCGCAGGGCGGCCCGGATCGCGGGCGTCGAACTGGCCGCGATGGGCATCCGGCAGAACTATGCGCCGGTCGCGGACGTGAACGTGAACCCGGCCAACCCCGTGATCGGGGTGCGCTCCTTCGGCTCCGACCCCGAGGCCGTGGCCCGCCTGGTCTCGGCGCAGGTCGAGGGCTACCAGAGCGGCGGGGTCGCGGCGACCTCCAAGCACTTCCCGGGGCACGGCGACACCAAGGACGACAGCCACTACGCGCTGCCGACGATCCACCACACCCGCGAGGAGTGGCAGGAGCTGGACGCGCCGCCGTTCGAGGCGGCGATCGCGGCCGGGATCGACTCGATCATGACGGCGCACATCGTGGTCCCCGCGCTCGACCCCGCCGAGGACCCGGCGACGCTCTCCGCGCCCATCCTCACCGGCATCCTGCGCGAGCAGCTCGGCTACGACGGCGTCGTCGTGACGGACTCGCTCGGCATGCAGGGCGTACGCACCAAGTACGGCGACGACCGGGTGCCGGTGCTCGCCCTGAAGGCGGGCGTGGACCAGCTGCTCAACCCGCCGCAGCCGGAGGTCGCGTGGAACGCGGTGCTCCAGGCGGTCAAGGACGGCGAACTGACCGAGGAACGGCTCGACGCATCGATCCTGCGCATCCTCGAGCTCAAGGCCCGTCGCGGCCTGTTCGAGGATCCGTACGTCACGCACGCGCGCGTGGACAGCGAAGTCGGTACGCGCTCGCACCTCGCCGCGGCCGACCGGATCGCCGACCGTACGACGACGCTCCTGGTCAACGAGGGCGGGCTGCTGCCCCTGTCGCCCCGCAGGCAGCACGACGTCCTGGTGGTCGGCGCCGACCCGGCATCGCCGTCCGGCACGACGGGCCCGCCCACCACAGTGCTGGCCAAGGCCCTCACGGAGCTCGGTTTCGCGGCCACCGCGCTGTCCACCGGTACGGCCCCGACCGACGCGAAGATCGACGAGGCGGTGGCCGCGGCGGCGGGCAAGGACGCGGTGGTCGTCGGGACGTACAACGTGACGGCGAGCAGCTCGCAGCGCACCCTCGTGGAGCGGCTGCGCGCCACCGGGACCCCGGTGGTCGCGGTCGCGATCCGCAACCCGTACGACGTCGCCCAGCTGCCGGGCGTCGCGGCGTACCTGGCGGCGTACTCCTGGACCGACACGGAGCTGCGGGCCGCTGCGCGGGTGATCGCCGGGGAGGTCTCGCCGGAGGGGCGGCTGCCGGTGCCGGTGCAGCGGGCCGAGGATCCGGGGAGCGTGCTGTATCCGGTCGGGTACGGGTTGTCGTACTGAGCGGTTCCACGGGGCCCGCACCGCACCGTCGACCCGGGCCCCGTCGGGCTTTTTCCCCCACCCCGCCCCTTCCCGAAAGTCCTGCGGACAGCTCCAGGGACTCCGCCCCCGGACCCCCTGCCCGGGGCTGCCGCCCCTGGACCCCGCCTCGGGGCTCCGCCCCGGACCCCGTTTCGGGGACCAGCCCCCGGACCCCCCGCTCCTCAAACGCCGGAGGGGCTGGATTTTGCGGCTGCGGCTGGATTTAGCCCCGACAGGGGCTGGTCTTTAGGGGCGCGGGGAACTGCGCGACCAGCCACGACGGCGCAGCAGCCGACGAACAAGCCGGGGTCCGGGGCGGCAGCCCCGAGAGCCGTCCGGCGAGGACTTCGGGTAGGGGCGGGGAGGGGAGAAGACCGCCGGGCCTAGGACCACAGGCCCACCCCCCTCCTCCCCCAGCCCCCAGTTTGTTGCGGCGGGATGAAATGACCGGCCGGGGGCGTTGGTGATGTCCGTCAGTGCAGAGCGGCGGGAGGCCATACGTGACCGGGGCAGAGCAGCAGCAGGGGTGGGCTCGGCGGCTCGCGGGCTACGCCTGGCGGTACCCGAAGGACGTGGTGCTCGCGCTCGGCGCCTCCCTCGCGGGCATGGCCGTGATGGCCCTCGTCCCGCTGATCACCAAGGTGGTGATCGACGACGTCATCGACACCCCCAAACGCTCCCTGGCCGTGTGGACGGGCCTGCTGATAGCCGCGGCCGTCATCGTGTACGGACTGACGTACATCCGCCGCTACTACGGCGGCCGGCTGGCCCTGGACGTGCAGCACGACCTGCGCACGGACATGTACGACACGATCACGAAGCTGGACGGGCGGCGGCAGGACGAGCTGTCCACCGGGCAGGTCATCGGCCGCGCCACCAGCGACCTGCAGCTGATCCAGGGCCTGCTCTTCATGCTGCCGATGACCATCGGCAACATCCTGCTGTTCCTGATCTCCCTGGTGATCATGGCCTGGCTGTCGCTGCCGCTGACGCTCGTCGCGCTCGCCGTGGCCCCCGCCCTGTGGTTCATCGCCAAGCGCAGCAAGAGCCGTCTGCACCCGGCCACCTGGTACGCGCAGGCGCAGGCCGCCGCCGTCGCGGGCGTGGTCGACGGCGCGGTGTCGGGCGTACGCGTGGTGAAGGGCTTCGGGCAGGAGGAGCAGGAGACGGGGAAGCTGCGCGAAGTCGGCCGGAAGCTGTTCGCGGGCCGCCTTCGCACGATCCGCCTGAACGCGCGGTACACCCCGGCGCTGCAGGCCGTGCCCGCGCTCGGGCAGGTCGCGATGCTGGCCCTCGGCGGCTGGCTTGCGGTGCGCGGGCAGATCACGCTCGGCACGTTCGTGGCGTTCTCGACGTATCTGGCGCAGCTGGTGGGCCCGGTGCGGATGCTCGCCATGGTGCTGACCGTGGGGCAGCAGGCACGCGCGGGCGTGGAGCGCGTCCTGGAGCTGGTCGACACCGAGCCCTCGCTGCAGGACGGCACGAAGGAGCTCCCGGCGGACGCGCCCGCGACGGTCGAGTTCGACGACGTGTCGTTCGGGTACGAGGACGGGCGCCCGGTGCTGGAAGGGTTCTCGCTGTCCATCCGGCCCGGTGAGACCGTCGCCGTCGTCGGCGCCTCCGGCAGCGGCAAGTCGACGGTGTCGCTGCTGCTGCCCCGCTACTACGACGTGACGCACGGCGCGGTCCTGGTCGGCGGGCACGACGTGCGCGAGCTGACCCTGCAGTCGCTGCGCGCCGCGATCGGCCTGGTCCCCGAGGACTCGTTCCTGTTCTCCGACACGGTCCGCGCCAACATCGCGTACGGCCTGCCGGAGGCGACGCAGGAGCAGATCGAGGCGGCCGCACGCGCGGCGCAGGCCGAGGGCTTCATCGCGGATCTGCCCGAGGGGTACGACACGAAGGTCGGCGAGCACGGCCTCACGCTCTCCGGCGGCCAGCGCCAGCGCCTCGCCCTGGCCCGCGCGATCCTCACCGACCCGCGCCTCCTCGTCCTCGACGACGCCACATCGGCGGTCGACGCGCGCGTGGAGCACGAGATCCACGAGGCGCTGCGCGGCGTCATGGCGGGCCGTACGACGCTGCTCATCGCACACCGCCGCTCCACCCTCGGCCTCGCCGACCGCATCGCCGTGCTCGACGAAGGCCGCCTCGCCGACATCGGCACGCACGAGGAGCTCGAAGAGCGCTCGGCGCTCTACCGGCGGCTGCTCACCGACCCGGACGAGCTGGGCGGGGTCTCCCCCGGCCATGTCGCGCGGGCCGCGATCGCCGACGAGGAGGACACCTCCGTACGGGCCGAGCTGGACGCCGAGTTCGACGCCGAGCGGGGCATCACGCCGAGGCTGTGGAGCGGGGACCGGGAGCCGAGAGATCTGGCGCTTGCGGGCACTCCGGCGACGCCCGAGCTGCTCGCGCAGGTCGACGCGCTGCCGCCGGCCACGGACACCCCGCAGGTCGACGAGGCGCGTGCGGTCACTCCGGAGGAGTCGTACGGGCTGCGGCGCCTGCTGCGCGGGTTCGGGAAGCCGCTCCTCTTCGCGCTGCTGCTGGTCGCCGTGGACGCGGGGATGGGGCTGCTGCTCCCGGTGCTGATCCGGCACGGCATCGACGAGGGCGTGGAGCAGCTCGCGCTCGGCGCGGTGTGGGCGGCGGCGGCGCTCGGCCTCGTCACGGTCCTCGTGCAGTGGGCGGCGCAGATCGGCGAGACCCGGATGACGGGGCGCACCGGCGAGCGCGTCCTGTACGCGTTGCGCCTGAAGATCTTCTCGCAGCTGCAGCGGCTCGGACTCGACTACTACGAGCGGGAGTTGACCGGGCGCATCATGACCCGGATGACGACCGACGTGGACGCCCTGTCCACGTTCCTGCAGACCGGCCTGGTCACCGCGTTCGTGTCGGTCGTGACGTTCTTCGGCATCATGGGCGCCCTCCTGGTGATCGACCTCCAGCTCGCCCTTGTGGTGTTCGCGACGCTGCCGGTCCTGATCGTGGGCACGTACTTCTTCCGCAAGTCCAGCGTGAAGGCGTACGAACTCGCCCGTGAGCGCGTCTCGGTGGTGAACGCCGACCTCCAGGAGTCCGTGTCCGGGCTTCGGATCGTGCAGGCCTTCCGCCGCGAGCAGTCCGGCGCCGCGCGGTTCCGGGAGCGCAGCGACAGCTACCGCAGGGCCCGTATCCGCGGCCAGTGGCTGATCTCCGTGTACTTCCCGTTCGTGCAGCTCCTGTCGTCCGTCGCCGCGGCCGCGGTGCTGATCGTGGGTGCGCACCGGGTCGACGGGGGCACGCTGACGACGGGTGCCCTGGTGGCGTATCTGCTCTACATCGACCTGTTCTTCGCGCCCGTGCAGCAGCTTTCGCAGGTCTTCGACGGGTACCAGCAGGCGACGGTCTCGCTCGGCCGCATCCAGGAACTGCTGCGCGAGCCGACGTCCACGAAGAGCGCCGCCGAGCCGCTCGACGTGCCCTCGCTGCGCGGCGAGATCGCCTTCGAGGACGTGCAGTTCGGGTACGGGGCGGCTGTCTCCCCGGACGCCGCGGAGGAGACCGCCCTGTCCGACGTCAACCTGCGCATTCCGGCCGGGCAGACCGTCGCGTTCGTCGGCGAGACCGGTGCGGGCAAGTCGACGCTGGTGAAGCTCGTCGCCCGGTTCTACGACCCGACGGCGGGCCGGGTCACCGTCGACGGCACGGACCTGCGCGACCTGGGCCTCGCCTCGTACCGCCACCGCCTCGGCGTCGTGCCGCAGGAGGCGTACCTCTTCGAGGGCACGGTGCGGGACGCGATCGCGTACGGGCGCCCGGACGCGTCCGACGCCGAGGTGGAAGCGGCCGCGCGCAGCGTCGGGGCGCACGAGATGATCGCCCGGCTCGACGGCGGCTATCTGCACGCCGTGACCGAGCGCGGCCGCAACCTCTCCGCGGGGCAGCGGCAGTTGATCGCCCTGGCCCGCGCCGAGCTGGTCGACCCGGACATCCTGCTCCTCGACGAGGCCACGGCCGCGCTCGACCTGGCCACCGAGGCGCAGGTCAACGCAGCCGCGGACCGGCTCGCCGGCCGTCGCACCACGCTCGTCGTGGCGCACCGGCTGACGACGGCAGCCCGCGCCGACCGGGTCGTGGTGATGGACCGCGGCCGGGTCGCGGAGGACGGCACGCACGACGAACTCCTCGCCCTGGACGGCAAGTACGCGCGCCTGTGGCGGACTTTCATCGGGGAGCCGGTGGAGGAGTCGCCGGAGCCGGACTCGCCGGTCGGCGTCAGCACCCCGTAGTTCAGTACTTCGACTTGATGTCGGAGATCTTCCGGGTGGCCAGGTCCGACTGCACCGCGAGGTAGGTGTACATGCGGTCCTGGCCCTTGCCCCAGGTCAGCCGGACCGTGGACCAGGTGTGGCCCATGCCGCTGTCGCCGGGGGTGACCTTCCACGCGCTCGGCACGTTCTGCGCCCGCAGGACGCCGTCGGCCTCGTGCTGCTGCTCCCACTCGGCGAGCCGGGTGCGCAGTTCGGACGTCAGGTAGAACTTGCGGAGTTCACCGCCGACGGCACCGCCCCGGTCGCTGGCGACGTCGACGTACGCGGCGTAGAAGTGCGCCACGCGCTCGGCGACGTTCCCGGGGCTGCCGGCGTACCGCTGCTGCTTGCTCTGTTGGACGGGCTGCGCTTGTTCCGGTTGTACGGCGGCCGCCGCGGGGACCGCTGCGAGTGCGGTGCAGGTCGCGGCGACGAGGAGTAACCGGCCTGAACGGCCGGGCGTACGCGGACGATTGGGCGTCTTCGCCATGGCTTCCGCCTTTCTGTCGGTTCTGCGGCTGTTCTGTTCGACGACGGGCGTCCCCCGGAGGTTGCCCCACCCCCCCGGTAAAGCTCCGGCAGTTCCTGCAACCGCCCCCTCTAGGGCGATCGTCCGTACTTCAGTACGCTGCACGGCAATGGGAGGGGCGACTGTGCACAGTGGGATACGAGCTCGGAGACGGGCCCGACGGACGCTGCTCGGCTGCGTGACGTCGGCCGCCGCCCTGCTGCTTGCCCTTCTGGGTCCGGGCGCCGCGCAGGCGGCCGCGGCCGGCCCCTGCCAGGGCCACAAGATCAAGACGTTCAGGTTCTCCACCGGCCACGTCACCGTCTTCAAGACCAGCGGTTTCGTCTGCGCTCTCACGTACGCCGAAGACCCGGGCCGCACCCGCAGGATGTCCGTGACGCTGCAGGCCCGCGGGCACCGCGCGGTGACCCGTTCCGGCATGTTCCGGGAGTACGCGGGCCCGCTGTCGGTGCGCGCCGCGCACCGCTGTGTGCGGGTCAGCGGCACGGTCGGCGGGGGCTCGCTCGCGCCCCGTTGGATCCAGTGCTGAACCGCCACTGAACTGCCACTGAACCGCCTCTGGTTCCCCAATCCCCTCTGGTGCCACAGGAGTTGCTCCGATAGGTTCCGGCGGACATCCGTGACACAGGGGAGGGTGCATGCGTAAGGCACTCAGATGGCTGCTGTCGCTCGTGGTGCTCATAGGCACCGTGAGCGCGGCGGGTGCGGCCACCGCCGCACAGCCGCAGACAGCGCCGCAGACACAGGCTCAGGCTCAGGACGACGGGGCCGAGGCCGACATCAAGGACCGGCTGCTCGCGATCGACGGCATGCGCCTGATCGAGGAGAAGCCGTACCCCGGCTACCGCTTCTTCGTCCTCGGCTACACACAGCCGGTCGACCACAAGAACCCCGGCAAGGGCACGTTCGAGCAGCGGCTGACCGTCCTGCACAAGGACACCGCGCGGCCGACGGTGTTCTTCACCTCCGGCTACCACGTCTCCACGAACCCGCGCCGCAGCGAGCCGACGCAGATCGTGGACGGCAACCAGGTCTCCCTGGAGTACCGCTTCTTCTCGCCGTCGCGCCCCGACCCCGCCGACTGGTCGAAGCTCGACATCCAGCAGGCCGCCGCCGACCAGCACCGCCTCTTCGAGGCCCTCAAGCCGATCTACTCCAAGAAGTGGCTGGCGACGGGCGGTTCGAAGGGCGGCATGACCGCCACGTACTACGAGCGCTTCCACCCGGACGACATGGACGGCGTCGTCGCGTACGTCGCGCCCAACGACGTCGTCAACAACGAGGACTCGGCGTACGACCGGTTCTTCGAGACCGTCGGGCCGAAGGAGTGCCGCGAGGCGCTGCAGGCCGTCGAGCGCGAGGCACTGGTGCGGCGCGAGCCGATGGAGAAGCTGTACGCGGACTACCTGGCCGCGGGCGACTACACCGTGAAGACCGTGGGCACCCTCGACAAGGCCTTCGAGGCGACCGTCCTCGACACGGCCTGGGGCTTCTGGCAGTACAGCCTGGAGGCGGACTGCGCCGACGTACCCGAAGCGGCGAAGGTCAGCGACCAGGAGCTGTTCGACTACATCGACACGATCGCCGGCTGGTCCGCCTACACCGACCAGAGCCTGGCCGACTACACGCCGTACTACTACCAGGCGGGTACGCAGCTGGGCGCGCCCACCATCCAGCAGCCGCACCTGGAGGGCCTGACGCGCTACGGCTACCAGCCGCCGCGCAACTTCGTGCCGCGTGACATCCCGATGTCCTTCGACCCGTCGACGATGCGCGACGTGGACAGCTGGGTGCGGCAGAACGCGGAGCGGATGCTCTTCGTCTACGGCCAGAACGACCCGTGGGGCTCCGAGCCGTTCCGCCCCGGCGCGGGCACCGAGGACTCGTACGTGGTGACGGCGCCGGGCGCCAACCACGGCGCGAACGTCGCCGGTCTCGTCGCCGACGAGAAGGCCAAGGCCACCGCCGACATCCTGAAGTGGGCGGGCGTCGCCCCGGCGGCCGTCAAGTCCGACCCGTCGAAGGCGAAGCCGCTGGCCGCGTACGACGCGACACTGGACAAGCAGGACGTACGGAAGGGGCTGCGCCCCTAAGGGGCAGCTGAAGAGAACAAGCGCCGGGTGGGCTCAATGACTGGGCCCACCCGGCGTCTTGCTGTCGCCTCAGAGATGCGTAGGCGCGAACATCTTCAACAGTGCCGGCAGCACCACGACCGAAGGGCCGGGCGCCGCAAGGGACTTGGCGAGGTCCGCGGCGAGCGAATCCACCGACGTCCGCACAGCGGGCACCCCGAAGGACTCGGCGAGGGCCACGAAGTCAGGGCGGGACAGCTCGGTGGCCGTGGCCTCTCCGAACGCGTCCGTCATGTACTCGCGGAGGATGCCGTAACCGCCGTCGTCCACGATCAGCCAGGTGACGTTCAGGTCGTACTGCCGGGCCGTGGCGAGCTCCGCGATCGAGTACATCGCGCCGCCGTCGCCGGAGACCGCGAGCACCGGCCGGGTGGGGTCGGCGACGGCCGCGCCGAGCGCCGCCGGGAAGCCGTACCCGAGGCCGCCCGCGCCCTGGGCGGAGTGCATCGCTCCGGGCCAGGCGGACCAGGCCCAGTAGGCGAGGATCGTCATGTCCCAGAACGACGGCGATCTGTCGGGAAGCGCCTCGCGGACGGCCGCCAGGACCTGCCGTTCCAGCACCAACTCCTGCCCGTCCAGGCGCTCCTGGACCTTGGCGAGCAGTTCGGCGACCCGGCCTGCGGCCTCCGGATCGGGCCGCTCCTCGACCGTCTCCAGGAGTGCGGAGAGGGCGAGGCGGGCGTCCGCGTGGATGCCGAGGGCGGGGTGGTTGGACTCCAGCTTCCCGGCGTCCGCCTCGATCTGCACGACCCGGCCGCGGGGCTGGAACGTGTGGTAGTTCGAGGAGAGTTCGCCGAGGCCCGAGCCGACGACGAGCAGGACGTCGGCGTCCTCCAGGAGGTCCGTGGTGTGCCGGTCCTCCATCCAGGACTGCAGCGACAGCGGGTGCTCCCAGGGGAAGGCGCCCTTGCCGCCGAAGGTGGTGACCACCGGGGCGTTCAGCTTCTCGGCGAGCGCGAGCAGCTTCCCCACCGCGTCGGAACGCACCACTCCGCCGCCCGCGACGATCGCCGGCCGCTCGGCCTTGGACAGCAAGTCGGCCGCGACGGCGGTGAGTTCGGGCCGGGGCACGAGCTCGTGCGGAGTGGCGTCCATCGCCGTGACGACGGGCAGCGCCGTCTCGGCGAGGAGGACGTCCTGCGGGATCTCCACCCACACCGGTCCGTGCGGCGCGGTCAGCGCCGACTCCCAGGCCGCGGCGATCGCCGAGGGGATCTGGGACTGCGTACGGACCGTGTGGACGGACTTGACCACGTCTCGGAACGAGGCCTGCTGGTCACGGAGTTCGTGCAGATAGCCGTGGCGTCCGCCGCCGAGCCCGGCCGCCGGGACCTGGCTGCCGATCGCGAGCACCGGGGCGCTCGCGGCGGCGGCCTCCTGGAGCGCGGCGAGCGACATCAGCGCACCGGGCCCGGTGGAGAGCAGCAGCGGGGCGGCCTCGCCGGTGACCCGTCCGTACGCGTCGGCGGCGAAGCCCGCGTTGTTCTCCACGCGCAGGCCGACATACGTGAGGTCGGAGCGGCGCAGCGCGTCGAACATGCCGAGGGCGTGCTGCCCCGGCAGGCCGAACACGGTGGCCGCGCCGAGGCCGCGCAGGGTCTCGACGACCAGGTCCCCCCCGGTCCGCCCGGCGGGCGGGTTGAGGGCGGCCTCGGTCTGCGCGGCGGTGGGCCGCAGTTCCAGGTCGTGGTCGTGGGTCACGCGGTGGTCGCCTCCCGGCTTGCTGCGATCTGACGGGACATGATCGTGGTCAGTTCGTACGCCGTGTGGGAGGCGGCGACGGCGGTGATCTCCGCGTGGTCGTACGCCGGGGCGACCTCCACGACGTCCGCCGAGACCAGGTTGCAGGACGACAGGCCGCGCAGGATCTCCAGAAGCTCGCGGGAGGTCATGCCGCCCGCCTCTGGGGTGCCGGTGCCCGGGGCGTGGGCCGGGTCGAGGCAGTCGATGTCGATGGAGATGTACAGCGGGCGGTCGCCGATGCGCTGGCGGAGCTGGTCCGCGACCTCGTCCGCGCCGCGGCGGTAGACGTCCGCCGAGGTGACGATGCCGAAGCCCATCTTCTCGTCGTCGGTCAGGTCCTGCTTGCCGTAGAGCGGGCCGCGGGTGCCGACGTGGGAGAGCGCCTCGGTGTCGAGGATGCCCTCCTCGACGGCGCGGCGGAACGGGGTGCCGTGCGTGTACTCCGCGCCGAAGTACGTGTCCCAGGTGTCCAGGTGGGCGTCGAAGTGGAGCAGCGCGACCGGGCCGTGCTTCTTCGCGACCGAGCGGAGCAGCGGCAGCGCGATGGTGTGGTCGCCGCCGAGGGTCATCATGCGGGCGCCGCTGCCCAGGATGTCGTCGGCGGCGGCCTCGATGGTCTCCACCGCTTCGTTGATGTTGAAGGGGTTGGCGGCTATGTCGCCCGCGTCCGCGACCTGGGCGAGGGCGAACGGGGATGCGTCCTGCGCCGGGTTGTAGGGACGCAGCAGCCGGGAGGCCTCACGGATGGCGTTGCCGCCGAAGCGAGCGCCGGGGCGGTACGAGACACCCGTGTCGAACGGCACGCCCACGACCGCGACGTCCGTCTTGCCGCCGACCTCGTCGAGGCGGGGCAGGCGGGCGTACGTCGCCGGGCCGGCGTAGCGCGGGACGCGGGAGGAGTCGACGGGGCCGCGGGGGGTCGGGGTCTCGGCGCTGCTCATGGTCGTTCTTCCTCCTGGCTTGCTGGGTCGGTTCCAAGTGTTGCGCGGCCCACTGACAACGGGCCGCACGTGAATTCAGGCGCTGGTCACGGCGGTTGCCGGGGTTTCGGTCGGCTCCTCGGCGCGGCCCGCGAGGCGCTCGCGCCAGGCGGCGAGGACGGCGGCGTCGGTCGGCGGGGTGGCCAGGGAGACGACGACGTACACGGCGAGGGAGGCCAACAGGCCGCCGTACACGGCCTCGTTGGCGAGGATGCCGTAGTACGCCATGAGCGCGACGACGGAGATGCCGCCGGCGGCGACGGAGGCGAGCGCTCCGGCCGCGGTGCCGCGGCGCCACACCAGACCGCCGAGGATCGGCACGAGCAGTCCGCCGACGAGCAGGTTGTAGGCGACTGTCAGGGCCGCCACCACGTCGTTGAGCGCGATGGAGATGACGACGACCGCGGCACCCATGATCAGGATGAACAGGCGGTTGCCCTTGACCTCGTCGTGCGGCCCCTCGTCGTGGCCCGAGGGCTTCACGATGCCGCGCAGGCGCGACCAGATGTCGTTGTTGGCGACGGTGGCGCAGGCGATGAGCGCCCCGGAGGACGTGGACATCACGGCGGCGAGCGCGGCGGCGAGCACCAGGCCCCGCACGCCCATGGGGAGTTCGTCCTTGACGATGGTGGCGAACGCGGCGTCGGCGCTCTCCAGGTTCGGGTACATGACCTTGGCCGCGGTGCCGATGACGGCGCCGGCGATCGCGTAGACCAGGCAGTACGTGCCGGCCGCGGCGCCGCCGAGGCGGGCGACCTTGTCGCTGCGGGCGGTGAAGACGCGCTGCCAGATGTCCTGCCCGATGAGCATGCCGAACGTATAGATCAGCACGTACGTGAAGATCGTCTCGCCGCCGATGCCCAGCGGGTCGAAGTACTCGGTGGGCAGCTTGGCCTTCATCTCGCTGAAGCCGCCGGCCTTGATCACGGCGATGGGCAGCAGCAGGAGCAGCACGCCGATCGTCTTGACGACGAACTGCACCATGTCGGTGAGCGTGATCGCCCACATGCCGCCGAGCGTGGAGTAGGCGACGACGATGGTGCCGCCCAGGATGATCGCGACGGTGCGGTGCACGTCGAAGAGGACGTCGAAGATCGTGGCGTACGCGATGGTCGAGGTGACCGCGAGCATCAGCGTGTACGCCCACATGACGACGCCGGAGATGACGCCCGCGCGGCCCCCGTAGCGCAGGTCGAGCATCTCGGAGACGGTGTAGACCTTCAGGCGCGCGATGCGGGCCGAGAAGAAGATCGACAGAGCCAGGATGCCCAGGCCGATGGTGAACACCATCCAGGCGCCGGACAGGCCGTACTGGTAGCCGAGGCCGACGCCGCCGATGGTGGAGGCGCCGCCGAGGACGATGGCGGCCATCGTCCCGGAGTAGAACCACGGTCCGAGGCGGCGCCCGGCGACCAGGAACTCGCTCTTGGACTTGGCGCGGCGCATGCCCCACCAGCCCATGGCGAGCATGCCGACGAGATAGATGACGATCACTGTGTAGTCGACGGCCATACGGCCCTCCTTCGCGCACCTCAGTGGCGTGTCGTGCAGATACGGGGGTTGGGGGGTGACCGGCCAGGGGGACATCCGCCCGTACCCGCAGCCAGTGGTCGGCACGACCTTAAGTGGCCGTAAAGAGCGGCTGAAGTGTACGTTTCCTCCACTTCTCGCATCATGGATGGAGGGAACGTCCACTGCCCATGTCCACACCCGCACCTCTCCCCTCCTCCACACCATCGGCCCCGCCCGTCGCGCCGGTGGCGCTCACCGCGCTGCTCGCACTCGACTCGCTGGGCCTGCGCCAGATCGCGGGACCCGACGCGCGCGAGGCGGGCACCGTCGTCCACTGGGCGCACACCTCGGAGCTGTCCGACCCGTCCCCGTACCTGCTCGGCGGCGAGCTGCTCCTGACGGCCGGCGTGCACATCGGGGAGGCGGGCGACGGCGACCTGGACGCCTATGTGGCGCGGGTCGTGGCGGCGGGCTGCGCGGCGCTCGGCTTCGGTGTGGCACCGGTGCACGACACCGTGCCGCGCGCCCTTGAGGAGGCCTGCGACCGGCACGGACTACCCCTGCTCGAAGTGCCGCCGCGGACGACGTTCAGCGGGGTGGCACGCGCGGTGTGGCGGCTGATGGCCGAGGCCAGGCACGCGGAGCTGCGCCGGGTCGCCGAGGCGCAGCAGGGCCTGGCGACCGCGGCGGCCCGGCCGGACCCGGTCCCCGCCGTGCTCCGCCAGCTCGCCACCCGCCTCAACGGTGCGGCGTTCCTGTACGGGCCGGAGGGGACGGAGCTGCAGTCCGCGGGCCGCACGGGCGGGGCGGCGCGTGCGGCGCTGCGCGAGCTGACCGCGGTCGTGCGCCGCGCGACGCCGGGCGCGCCCACCGCGGCCGCGGACACGGCGGGTCCCGTACACCTGACCGCGTACGCCCTGGGCGGCGGGCGCGGCTTCGCGCTCGGCGTCGCGACCGAGCACCGCGCGGCGGGCGATCACACCATCACCGGGGCCGCGGTGGTGCTGCTCTCGCTGCTCGCCGGTGAGCATCAGAGCGCCTCGGAGGCGGCCCGTTCGGCGGCGCTCGTCCGGCTGCTGCTCGGCGCCGAGCCGGAGCGGGCCGGGGCACTCCTGGGGAGCGAGGCGTGGCGCGTGGTGCACGCGCGCGTGGCGCCGTCCCGCGCGGAGCGCACCCCGCCGTCCGCGTCGGCGCTCGCGGTGTCCCTCGGCACGCCCCTGGTCGACCCGGCCGAGGACGACCCCGACAGCGGCGTCGTACGGCTCCTCGTCCCCGCCGACCGTGAGCTCGATCCGCCGCCCGGCTGGACGCTCGGGGTGTCCGCGCCCGCCCCGGTCGCGGATCTCGTCGCGGCCGACGCACGCGCGGCGCGGGCGCTGCGGCGCGCGGAGGTGACACGGTCGCCGCTGGTACGGGACCGGGAGTCCGGGTTCGCCGCGCTGGTCGAGCCGGCCGAGGCGGCTGCGCACGCGCGCGTGCTGCTCGATCCGGTCGCGTCGAACCCGGCCCTCGTGGAGACCCTGCGCACCTGGCTCTCGCTGCACGGGAGTTGGGACCGTACGGCCACGGCGCTCGGCGTGCACCGGAACACGGTCCGGCAGCGGATCGGGCGCTGCGCCGCACTGCTTGAAACGGATCTGGACGATCCGGATGTGCGCATGGAGTTGTGGTTCGCCCTACGGAACTGTTGATTCCGCCCACTGGGTGTCGATTTCCGTCTCCAGAGGGGCGGTTTTCCCTCTGCGGCCGTGGTCCAGGCTTCGGGACTGCGGGTCCGGGCGGCCGGGGCCGACGGCACAATGGGGGGCATGCCGATACCCAGCCGTGCCGCACTCGTCGACCACCTTGTCCGCACCCGTATCGCCGGTGACGTCGCCACACCCCGCGACAACAACCTGTCGCACTACCGCAAGCTGGCGAACGGCGACCGCCACTACTGGCTGGGCCTGGAGCTCGGCGACCGCTGGACCGACGAGCAGGACGTCCTCGCGGTGATGGCCGAGCGCTGCGGCGTGGTCGACGACCCGGAGCACCGCACGGGCCAGGACACGATCGACCCGGAGCTGACGGTCGACGCCCTGGAGCGGATGGCGGCCCGGCTGCGCAAGGCGGCCGCGGGCAAGGAGCGCGTGCTGCTCGCGACCGGCCACCCGGGCGGGCTGCTCGACGTGCACCGCGCGACGGCGCAGGCGCTGCGCGCCGCCGGCTGCGAGATCGTGGTGATCCCCGCCGGGCTCACCGCCGACGAGGGCTATGTCTTCCAGTTCGCCGACGTCGCGGTCCTGGAGCGCGGCGCCACGCTGTGGCACACCCACTCCCCCGAGCCGATGAAGGCGATCCTGGACGGCCTGGAGCGCGAGGGCCGCCCGCAGCCCGACCTGGTCGTCGCCGACCACGGCTGGGCGGGCTTCGCCGGTCAGCGCGGCCTGGACTCGGTCGGGTACGCGGACTGCAACGACCCGGCGCTGTTCCTCGGCGAGGCCGAGGGCACCCTGCAGGTCACGGTGCCCCTCGACGACCACGTCACCGACCCGCGCTTCTACGACCCGATGACGGCGTACCTGCTGGACTCGGCGGGCCTCACCCAGGGGGCGTGAACGCGGATCGGCCTCCACGCGCGCGTGGAGGCCGATTTCAGATCCCGCACAAGATCCCGTACAGGGGAAGGCAGTTCGCTCAGGTACCGCGCGGCACCCGGACCACGCCCTCCTGGATGACGGAGATCGCGAGCCGTCCGTCCTGCGTGTAGATCCCCGCCTGCCCGAGCCCGCGCCCGCCGGAGGCCGAGGGCGACTCCTGGTCGTACAGGAGCCATTCGTCGGCGCGGAACGGCCGGTGGAACCACATGGCGTGGTCGAGCGAGGCGCCCACCACATCGCCGACCGCCCAGCCGCCGCGCCCGTGGGCGAGCAGCACCGAGTCGAGCAGCGTCATGTCGGAGACGTACGTGGCGAGGCAGACGTGCAGGTGGGGGTCCCCCCAGACGGAGTCTGGGGGAGGGTCGTCGGCGAGCTTGCCGTTGGTGCGGAACCACACCTGGGAGCGCGGCGCGCGCGGCGTGCCGACGCTGCCCCACGGCGGGGTCTCCGCATAGCGCAGGTCGACGGCCGCGCGGGCCTCGACGAGACGGGCGGCCACGTCGGCGGGCAGGTGCTGGGGCAGCATCTCGGCGGCGGTCGGCAGCGACTCCGGGTCGGGGGCCGCGGGCATGTCGACCTGGTGCTCCAGGCCCTCCTCGTACTCCTGGAAGGACGAGGAGAGGTGGAAGATCGGCTGCCCGTGCTGGACCGCCACCACGCGCCGCGTGGTGAACGATCTGCCGTCGCGGATGCGGTCGACCGTGTAGACGATCGGGGCGCCCGGGTCGCCGGGGCGCAGGAAGTAGGCGTGCAGCGAGTGCGCCGCGCGGCCCTCCGGCACCGTGCGCCCGGCGGCGATCAGGGCCTGGGCCGCGACCTGTCCGCCGAACACCCGGGGCACGATCGCCGAACGCGAGCGGCCCCGGAAGATGTCCTGCTCGATCCGCTCCAGGTCGAGCAGATCGAGCAGGTCGTCGAGGGGCGAGGTCACAGACCCATGTCCTTCGCGATGATCATCTTCATGACCTCGTTGGTGCCGCCGTAGATGCGGTTGACGCGGTTGTCGGCGTAGAGGCGGGCGATCGGGTACTCGTTCATGAAGCCGTAGCCGCCGTGCAGCTGGAGGCAGCGGTCGATGACGCGGTGTGCGACCTCGGTGCAGAACAGCTTCGCGGAGGCGGCCTCGGCCGGGGTCAGCTCGCCCTGGTCGAGCGCTTCGAGGGCGCGGTCGGCGACGGCCTCGGCGGCGTCCACCTCGGCCTGGCAGGCGGCCAGTTCGAACTTGGTGTTCTGGAACGACGCGACGGTCTTGCCGAAGACCGTGCGGTCCTGCACGTACTGCTTGGCGAACCGGACGGCGGCCGCGGCCTGCGCGTACGCGCCGAAGGCGATGCCCCAGCGCTCGGAGGGCAGGTTCTGGCCCAGGTAGTAGAAGCCCTTGTTCTCCTCGCCGAGCAGGTCCTCGACAGGCACCTTCACGTCGACGAACGCCAGCTCGGCGGTGTCGGAGGTCTTCAGGCCCAGCTTGTCCAGCTTGCGGCCGACCGAGTAGCCCTCGGCCTTGGTGTCGACGGCGAACAGCGAGATGCCGAAGCGGCGGTCCTCGGCGGTCGGCGCGGACGTGCGGGCGCAGACGATGACCTTGTCGGCGTGCACGCCGCCGGTGATGAACGTCTTGGCGCCGTTGAGGACGTAGTGCGTGCCGTCCTCGGAGAGCTTCGCGGTGGTCTTCATGCCCGCGAGGTCGGAGCCGGTGCCCGGCTCGGTCATCGCGAGCGCCCACATCTCCTCGCCGGTGACGAACTTCGGCAGGTAGCGCTTCTTCTGCTCGTCGGTGGCCAGCATCTGGATGTACGGCAGGCCGAGCAGCACGTGCACGCCGGAGCCGCCGAAGTTGACGCCCGCGCGGGCGGTCTCCTCGTACATGACGGCCTCGAACTTGTGCGAGTCGATGCCCGCGCCGCCGTACTCCTCGGGCACGCGGATGCCGAAGACACCCAGCTCGCCGAGCTTGTAGTAGAAGTCGCGGGGCGCCTGACCGGCCTCGAACCACTCGTCGTAGACGGGGACGACCTCGGTCTCGATGAAGGCGCGCAGGGTCTCCCGGAACGCCTCGTGGTCCTCATTGAAAACGGTACGGCGCACGGTCGGGCCTCCTGGTCGTCTGGCTCGGGTCGCTCGGGGCGGCGCATCGGCACGCACCCGCAGCACGCTGGCTAAGCGCTTGCTCAGACTGAAGTTACCCGGCAGTCTCCAAGACTGTCCAGAGTGGACGATCTGCGGAATGGGTCACAGCGCGCACCGCATGCGGCCGCGCGCCCGCGCGCTTCAGGCCGCGCCGTTGGACGCGGCGGCCGCGAAGGCGCCGCGGGCCAGGCGGTGCAGCAGCGTCGCCATCGCGGAGCGGCCGGGCAGCGGGCCGGGGCGGCTGAGGTGCGGCGTGGAGTTGAGCAGACCGAAGACGGCGTGCACGGTCGCGCGCGCCTCCGGCTCGATCAGGGTCGGGTAGACCTCGCGCACGACCTCCACCCACAACTCCACGTACTGGCGCTGGAGTTGGCGGACCAACTTGCGGTCGCTGTCGCGCAGCCGGTCCAGCTCGCGGTCGTGCAGGGTGATCAGCGGGCGGTCGTCGAGGGCGAAGTCGATATGACCCTCGATCAGCGAGTCCAGGAGCGCCTCGGCGGCGGCCCCGCCGTCCCGCGCCTCGGCCGCGCGCCGCTTGCCGCCCGTCAGGAGCCGGCCGCTGATGCCCACGAGGAGCTCGGCGAGCATCGCGTCCTTGCCCGCGAAGTGGCGGTAGAGACCCGGGCCGCTGATGCCCACGGCGGCCCCTATCTCGTCCACGCCGACGCCGTGGAAGCCACGCTCGGCGAAGAGGCGGGCGGCCTCCTTGAGGATCTGCTCGCGGCGAGTCAGGGCCGCGCTGGTGGTGCTCATGAATTCATTCTAGACAGGGCGGTTAGCGGTCGTTAACCTGGTGGTGCGAGTTAACGGTCATTAACGCCGCGCGAGGCCATGCAGGGGACGCGGCGCAGCGAAGCAGTGCGGGCAGGGCGGCACGGGGAAAGCAGCCGTGCAAGCAAGCAGCGGTACGAGCAAGGGAGCTCAGGCGATGCAGCAGGCACCGGTCCTGACGAGCGCGGCGGATCCCGCCTCGGAGGCCTGGCGGGCCAACGAGGCGGCGCACCACGCCCTCGTCGAGGAGTTGCGCGGAAAGCTCGCGCAGGCCGAGGCGGGCGGCGGCGAGAAGGCCCGCGCCCGGCACGTCGCGCGCGGCAAACTGCTGCCCCGCGACCGGGTGGACACCCTGCTCGACCCCGGCTCCCCCTTCCTGGAGCTGGCCCCGCTCGCGGCGGACGGGATGTACGGCGGGGACGCCCCGGCGGCCGGAGTGATCGCCGGGATCGGCCGGGTCTCGGGCCGCGAGTGCGTGATCGTGGCCAACGACGCCACGGTCAAGGGCGGCACGTACTACCCGATGACGGTCAAGAAGCACCTCCGCGCCCAGGCGGTGGCCCTGGAGAACCGCCTCCCCTGCGTCTACCTGGTGGACTCCGGCGGCGCCTTCCTGCCCATGCAGGACGAGGTCTTCCCCGACCGCGAGCACTTCGGGCGGATCTTCTACAACCAGGCGCAGATGTCCGGCCGGGGCATCCCGCAGATCGCCGCCGTCCTCGGCTCCTGCACGGCCGGCGGGGCGTACGTCCCGGCGATGAGCGACGAAGCGGTGATCGTGCGCAACCAGGGCACGATCTTCCTGGGCGGCCCGCCCCTGGTGAAGGCGGCCACCGGCGAGGTCGTGACCGCCGAGGAGCTGGGCGGCGGCGAGGTGCACTCGCGCACCTCGGGAGTGACCGACCACCTCGCCGAGGACGACGCGCACGCGCTGCGCATCGTGCGGAACATCGCGGCGACGCTCCCCGCGCGCGGCCCTCTGCCCTGGACCGTGACGCAGGCCGAGGAACCGAAGGTCGATCCGTACGGCCTGTACGGCGCGGTGCCGGTGGACTCGCGCACGCCGTACGACGTCCGGGAGGTCATCGCGCGCGTGGTGGACGGCTCCCGCTTCCAGGAGTTCAAGGCGGAGTACGGCACGACGCTTGTCACCGGCTTCGCGCGGATCCACGGCCACCCGGTCGGCATCGTCGCCAACAACGGCATCCTGTTCTCCGAATCCGCCCAGAAGGGCGCGCACTTCATCGAGCTGTGCGACCAGCGCGGCATCCCGCTCCTCTTCCTGCAGAACATCTCGGGCTTCATGGTCGGCAGGGACTACGAAGCGGGCGGCATCGCCAAGCACGGCGCCAAGATGGTCACGGCGGTGGCCACCACGCGCGTGCCGAAGCTGACGGTCGTCATCGGCGGTTCGTACGGCGCGGGCAACTACTCGATGTGCGGCCGCGCCTATTCGCCGCGGTTCCTGTGGATGTGGCCGAGCGCCAAGATCTCCGTGATGGGCGGCGAGCAGGCCGCCTCGGTGCTCGCGACCGTCAAGCGGGACCAGCTGGAGGCGCGCGGCGAGTCCTGGCCCGCCGAGGACGAGGAGTCCTTCAAGGCCCCGATCCGCGCGCAGTACGAGACCCAGGGCAACGCCTACTACGCGACGGCCCGGCTCTGGGACGACGGTGTGATCGACCCGTTGGAGACCCGCCAGGTGCTCGGGCTCGCCCTGACCGCCTGCGCCAACGCCCCCCTGCCCGAGAAGGACGACGCGGCGCCCGGCTTCGGCGTCTTCCGGATGTGAGGACCATGACTTCCACGACTTCGACGTCCACGCCCCTCGGCTCCGGGCCCGCGTCCGCCGCGCCGATGTTCGACACGGTGCTCGTCGCCAACCGCGGCGAGATCGCGGTGCGCGTCATCCGCACGCTGCGCGAGCTGGGGGTGCGCTCGGTCGCCGTGTTCAGCGACGCGGACGCCGACGCCCGGCATGTGCGTGAGGCGGACACGGCCGTGCGGATCGGCCCGCCCGCGGCAGCGGAGAGCTACCTGTCGGTGGAGCGGCTCCTCGAAGCGGCCCTCAGGACCGGGGCGCAGGCCGTGCACCCCGGGTACGGGTTCCTCGCCGAGAACGCCTCCTTCGCACGGGCCTGCGCCGAGGCCGGGCTGACCTTCATCGGCCCGCCCGCCGACGCCATCTCCCTGATGGGCGACAAGATCCGTGCCAAGGAGACCGTGCGCACCGCCGGCGTCCCCGTGGTCCCCGGTTCCTCCGGCTCCGGCCTGAGCGACGCCGAACTGGCCGCGGCGGCACGGGAGATCGGCATGCCGGTGCTCCTCAAGCCCTCGGCGGGCGGCGGCGGCAAGGGCATGCGGCTGACGCGCCTGGAGTCGGCGCTCCTGGAGGAGATCGCCGCCGCCCGGCGCGAGGCACGGGCCTCCTTCGGGGACGACACGCTGCTCGTGGAGCGCTGGGTCGACCGCCCCCGGCACATCGAGATCCAGGTCCTCGCCGACCGCCACGGGAACGTGATCCACCTCGGCGAGCGCGAGTGCTCCCTGCAGCGCCGCCACCAGAAGATCATCGAGGAGGCCCCGTCCGTCCTGCTCGACGAGGCCACGCGCGCGGCGATGGGCGAGGCCGCGGTCCAGGCGGCCCGCTCCTGCGGCTATGTCGGCGCGGGCACGGTGGAGTTCATCGTCCCGGGCGACGACCCCTCGGCGTACTACTTCATGGAGATGAACACCCGCCTTCAGGTGGAGCACCCGGTCACCGAGCTGATCACCGGGATCGACCTGGTCGAGTGGCAGCTGCGCGTCGCCGCCGGTGAGCAACTCCCCTACAAGCAGGACGACATCAGCCTCTCCGGGCACGCCGTGGAGGCCCGGATCTGCGCCGAGGACCCGGCCCGCGGCTTCCTCCCCTCCGGCGGCACGGTCCTCGCGCTGCACGAGCCGCAGGGCGGCGGGGTGCGTACGGACTCCGGTCTCACCGAGGGCACGGAGATCGGCAGCCTCTACGACCCGATGCTGTCCAAGGTGATCGCGCACGGCCCGGACCGTGCGACCGCCCTGCGCCGGCTGCGCGCCGCACTCGCCCGCACGGTCACCCTGGGCGTGCCGACCAACGCGGGCTTCCTGCGCCGCCTGCTCGCCCACCCGGCCGTGGTGGCCGGGGAGTTGGACACGGGCCTGGTCGAGCGGGTGGCGGACGAGCTGGTCGACGCGACGGTGCCCGACGAGGTGTACGAGGCGGCGGCCGCCGTGCGCCGGGAGTCGCTCGCGCCGGAGGGCGGCGGCTGGGTCGACCCGTTCTCGGTGCCCTCGGGCTGGCGGCTCGGCGGGACACCCGCACCGCTCGGCTTCGACCTGCGCGTGCCGGGCCTGGAACCGGTCACCCGCGCGGTGAGCGACGAGGGCGCCCGGGTCACCGAGGACCGGGTGACGGTCACGCTCGACGGTGTCGCGCACACCTTCCACCGCGCGGGCGACTGGCTGGGCCGGGACGGCGACGCCTGGCATGTGCAGTCGTACGACAGAGTCGCGGCCTCCCTCACCGGCGCCGCGCACGCCGGGGTGGACGCGATGACGGCCCCGATGCCCGGCACGGTCACGGTGGTGAAGGTGGCCGTGGGCGATCAAGTGGCCGCCGGGCAGAGCCTGTTGGTGGTCGAGGCGATGAAGATGGAGCACGTCATCTCCGCACCGCACGCGGGCACGGTCACCGAACTCGACGTGACGCCCGGGACGACGGTCGCCATGGACCAGATCCTCGCGGTGGTCGCGCCGGACGAGGACGGGGCCGAAGACAGGGCCGAGGACGCCTCGAAGGGCGAGCCCCGCCCCACGGACGAGGAGGCCGCGCGATGACCACCGAGACTCATGCCGGCGAGGGCCCCGCCGCGCTCCCCATGTCGATCCCGGCCCCCGGGCTGCCCGCGCGGGTGCGGATCCACGAGGTGGGTGCGCGGGACGGGCTGCAGAACGAGAAGGCGACGGTGCCGACGGCCGTCAAGGCGGAGTTCGTGCACCGGCTCGCCGCGGCCGGCCTCGGCACGGTCGAGGCGACCAGCTTCGTGCACCCCAAGTGGGTGCCCCAACTCGCCGACGCCAAGGCGCTGTTCCCGCAGCTGCAGGACATCGAGGGCGTTCACCTGCCGGTGCTCGTACCGAACGAGCGCGGCCTCGACCGAGCCCTGGACCTGGGCGCGCGCCGGATCGCGGTCTTCGGTTCCGCCACGGAGTCCTTCGCGCGGCGCAACCTCAACCGCTCGGTGGCGGAGTCCCTGGCGATGTTCGCGCCGGTCGTCGCGCGGGCCAAGGACGCCGGGGTGCACGTACGCGGCTATCTGTCGATGTGCTTCGGCGACCCCTGGGAGGGGCCCGTCGCCCTCGGCCAAGTGGTGCGTGTGGCCAAGGAGTTGATGGATCTCGGCTGTGACGAGCTGAGCCTCGGCGACACCATCGGCGTGGCCACCCCCGGCCATGTGAGCGCCCTCCTGACCGGGCTCAACGAGGCGGGCGTCGGCACCGAGACCATCGGCGTGCACTTCCACGACACCTACGGCCAGGCGCTCTCCAACACCCTGGCCGCCCTGCAGTACGGAGTGACCACCGTGGACGCCTCCGCGGGCGGGCTCGGCGGCTGCCCGTACGCGAAGAGCGCCACCGGGAACCTCGCCACCGAGGACCTGGTGTGGATGCTGCACGGCCTCGGCATCGAGACCGGAGTCGACCTCGCCGCACTCACCGCCACCAGCGTGTGGCTCGCCGGACACCTGGGCCGACCCAGCCCGTCCCGCACCGTCCGGGCCCTCGCCGGGGCGGAGCAGCCGCAGAACACCGAGGCCCACAAGGCCGCACAGAAAACCGAGGAGTGACCACCATGTCCCTGGACCACCGGCTCTCCGCCGAGCACGAAGAACTGCGGCGCACCGTCGAGGAGTTCGCCCATGACGTGGTCGCCCCCAAGATCGGCGACTACTACGAGCGGCACGAGTTCCCGTACGAGATCGTCCGTGAGATGGGGCGGATGGGCCTCTTCGGGCTGCCGTTCCCCGAGGAGTACGGCGGCATGGGCGGGGACTATCTCGCCCTCGGCATCGCCCTGGAGGAGCTGGCGCGGGTCGACTCCTCGGTGGCGATCACCCTGGAGGCCGGGGTGTCCCTCGGTGCGATGCCGGTGTTCCGCTTCGGCACGGAGGAACAGAAGCGGGAGTGGCTGCCGCGGATGTGCTCCGGCGAGATCCTCGGCGCGTTCGGGCTCACGGAGCCGGAGTGCGGTTCGGACGCGGGCGGCACACGGACGACGGCGGTGCGGGACGGCGACCAGTGGGTGATCAACGGCACGAAGTGCTTCATCACCAACTCGGGTACGGACATCACCGGTTTGGTGACGGTGACCGCGGTGACCGGCCGGACCGAGAGCGGCAAGCCGCTGATCTCGTCGATCATCGTGCCGTCGGGCACGCCCGGGTTCACGGTCGCGGCGCCGTACTCGAAGGTGGGCTGGAACGCCTCGGACACCCGGGAGTTGTCCTTCGCGGACGTGCGGGTTCCGGTGGAGAACCTGCTGGGCACGGAGGGCCGCGGATACGCGCAGTTCCTGCGGATCCTGGACGAGGGCCGGATCGCCATCTCGGCTCTGGCGACGGGACTCGCGCAGGGCTGTGTCGACGAGTCGCTGCGGTACGCGAAGGAGCGGCGGGCCTTCGGGCGGCCGATCGGGGACAACCAGGCGATCCAGTTCAAGCTGGCCGACATGGAGATGAAGGCGCACACCTCCCGACTGGCCTGGCGGGACGCGGCCTCGCGCCTGACGAGCGGGGAGGCGTTCAAGAAGGAGGCGGCGCTGGCGAAGCTGTACTCGTCGACGGTCGCGGTCGACAACGCGCGGGAGGCCACGCAGATCCATGGTGGGTACGGGTTCATGAACGAGTTCCCGGTGGCGCGGATGTGGCGGGACTCCAAGATTCTTGAGATCGGGGAGGGGACGAGTGAGGTTCAGCGGATGCTGATCGCTCGGGAGTTGGGGCTCACTGGTTGAGCCCACGCCCCCACCGGGCCGGTCGTTTCCTACCTGGCGCGCCGGCCCCGCCCTCCTTAAAGATTGCGCAGTTCCCCGCGCCCCTTAAAGCAGAAACCAGGGGTGGACCAATCGCTTCCGTGGAGCTTAGGTTAGGTTAACCTAACGCCGACTTCGCGCCAGGTGCGTTGTCCTGTCCACGAAAGCAGACTCGACATGTCCCAGTCCCGAGCCACCCACCTCCCCCGCCGCGGCCTCCTCGCCGCCGGTGGCGCCGTCTCCCTCGGTGCTCTGCTCGTCGCCTGCGGCGGCAAGAAGGCGGAGGGCGGCTCGGGGGCCGGGAGCGGAAAGAAGGGCCCCTGGTCCTTCAAGGACGACCGGGGCAAGACCGTGAAGACGGACGCGGTGCCGACGAACATCGTCGCGTTCACCGGCACCGCGGCCGCGCTGTACGACTACGGCATCAAGGTCAAGGGCGTCTTCGGCCCCACCAAGGGCAAGGGCGGCAAGCCCGACGTCCAGGCCGGCGACATGGACATCAGCGAGCTGGAGATCCTCGGCAACGAGTGGGGCCAGTTCAACGTCGAGAAGTACGCGGCGCTCGCGCCCGAGGTGCTGATCACGGACATGTGGCTGAAGGACGCGCTCTGGTACGTGCCGGACGAGTCCAAGGACAAGATCCTGAAGCTCGCCCCGAGCGTCGCGCTGTGGGCCGCCGAGACCACGATGCCCAAGGCCCTGCAGCGCCGCGCCGACCTCGCCGAGTCGCTCGGCGCGGACCTGAAGGCGAAGCAGGTCACCGACGCGAAGGCCCGGTTCGAGAAGGCCGCCGAGCGACTGCGGCAGGCTGCCAAGGCCAGGCCGGAGATCAAGGTCATGATCGGCTCGGCCAGCGCCGACCTGTTCTATGTCTCGCTCGCGAAGACGTCCGCCGACACCCGGTACTTCCAGGAGCTCGGCGTGAAGTTCGTCGAGCCGAAGGTGAACGCGCAGGGCTTCTTCGAGGAGCTCAGCTGGGAGAACGTCGACAAGTACGACGCGGACGTCATCATCATGGACAACCGCACCTCGGCCATCCAGCCGGCCGACCTCGACAAGTCCAAGCCGACCTGGAAGAAGCTGCCCGCCGTGCAGGCCGGCCAGGTCATCCCCCGCGTCACCGAGCCCATCTACTCGTACGACAAGTGCGCGCCGATCCTCGAGGACCTGGCGAAGGCCATCGAGGATGCGAAGAAGGTCTCGGGCAAGGACGCCAAGTGATCCGCCCCCAGGCGTCGTTGGCTCCGTTCCGGCTGTTCCGGATCGAGGTCGAGCGGGTGGTGCGGCTGTCGCCGTCGCTCGTACGGGTGACGTTCACCGGGCCCGAGCTCGGCGCGTTCGCCTCCGGCGGGCTCGACCAGAGCCTGTCGCTGTTCCTGCCGCGGCCCGGCCAGTCCGAACCGCTGCTGCCGCCGGCCGACGAGCACCGGGACGACCCTGCGGGGTGGTACGCGGCGTATCGGGCGATGCCGGACGACACGCGGGCCGTGATGCGCTCGTACACGGCGCGTGAGCAACGGCACAGCCCCGCCGGGGAGTTGGACATCGACTTCGCGGTGCATCCGGACGGCGGCCCGGCGTGCGCATGGGCGGAGCGGGCCGAGCCGGGCGACCGGGTCGCGGTGCTCGGCCCCACCGGGCCGAACAACAGCGGCATACGGTTCCGGCTCCCCGAGAGCGCCGAGTGGCTGCTGATGTGGGCCGATGAGACGGCACTGCCCGCGGCGGCGGCGATTCTGGAGTCGTTGCCGCCGGGCCTGCGCGTGAAGGCCTGGCTCGAAGTGCCTTGCGTGGGCGATCAGTTGGAGTTGAAGACTGCCGCTGATGCGGAAGTCACGTGGCTTGTGCGTGAAGTCACGGAGGCGTCCGGGGCGCATCGGACTGAGCGAACCGTTGAGGCGGTTCGGGCCGCCTCCCTGCCCGAGTCTCGGCCGTATGCCTGGATTGCCGGGGAGGCGGGGACCGTCAAGGCGTTGCGTCGGCATCTCGTGCGTGAGCGGGAGTTCGACCGACGGTCCGTGAGCTTTACCGGGTACTGGCGGCTCGGTGTGACCGAGGACGGGCTGCGTGCGGAGGCTGAGGCTTCCGGCTAAGCGTCTGCCTCAACTGCCGTCGCCCGGCTGCGAGTTCGTCGTGGCTTGTCGCGCAGTTCCCCGCGCCCCTACGGGGCGCCACCCCGAGCACCAAGGCCCGAGCCCCACCGAAAACTTCCCCAAACTCGATGCCCCCGTACGACGGTCCGTGCGGGGGCATCGTCCTGTCCGGATGTGCCCCCGAGCGCCCCTGGCGCGCCCCCCGGTGCCGGAGTGACTCTATGGGTCTGCCGTGGAGAAGCGACTTAAGGTTAGGCTAACCTAAGCCCACTGCCTCGGAGCTGTGCCCGCCGTATGGGCATGGCCCAACGTCCCCTCTTGGGAGGACCGTTCATGAGTCTCCTCGCGCCCAGGTCTCATCTGCTCAACGGCCTGAACGCGGAGGCCTACCGCCGCTGCATCGCCGAAGGCGCCGAGCGCGTCGCCACCCGACTCGCCACCGCCGAGGGCCCGTTCACCGGGATCACGCCCGAGCGGCTCGCCCCTGCCATCGACGCCGTGGACCTGGACCACCCGCTCCACGACCCGTCCGCCGCGCTGGACGAGCTCGAAGAGACCTACCTGCGCGACGCGGTCTACTTCCACCACCCGCGTTACCTCGCCCACCTCAACTGCCCCGTGGTCATCCCCGCGGTGCTCGGCGAGGCCGTGCTCAGCGCGGTCAACTCCTCGCTCGACACCTGGGATCAGTCCGCCGGGGCCACGCTGATCGAGCGCCGCCTGATCGACTGGACCGCGCAGCGCATCGGCCTCGGCCCGGCCGCCGACGGGGTGTTCACCAGCGGCGGTACGCAGTCCAACCTGGAGGCGCTGCTGCTCGCCCGGGAGGAGTGCAAGACCGACGACCCGGCGAAGCTGCGGGTGTTCGCCTCCGAGTGCAGCCACTTCAGCGTGCAGAAGTCGGCGAAGCTGCTCGGCCTGCCCGCCGATTCCGTGGTGGCCGTGCCGTGCGACCGCGACAAGCGGATGCGGACCGTGGCCCTCGCCCACGAGCTGGAGAAGTGCGCACGCGACGGGTTCACGCCGATGGCGATCGTGGCCACCGCCGGCACCACCGACTTCGGCTCCATCGACCCGCTCCCCGAGATCGCCGAGCTGGCCGACCGGCACGACACGTGGCTGCACGTGGACGCGGCGTACGGCTGCGGGCTGCTCGTCTCGCTCAAGAACCGAGCGCTGCTCGACGGGATCGAGCGGGCCGACTCCGTGACCGTCGACTACCACAAGTCGTTCTTCCAGCCGGTGAGTTCGTCCGCCGTGCTCGTCCGGGACGGGGAGACGCTGCGGCACGCCACGTACCACGCGGAGTACCTCAACCCGCGGCGCACCGTCGCCGAGCGGATACCGAACCAGGTGGACAAGTCGCTGCAGACCACGCGCCGGTTCGACGCCCTGAAGCTGTGGATGACGCTGCGCGTGCTCGGCGCCGACGGGATCGGCGAGCTCTTCGACGAGGTCTGCGAGCTCGCCGCGGACGGCTGGCGGCTGCTCGCCCTCGACCCGCGCTACGACGTGGTCGTGGAGCCGCAGTTGTCCACGCTCGTCTTCCGGTACATCCCGCAGGACGTCACCGACCCGGCCGAGATCGACCGCGCCAACCTGCATGCCCGTAAAGCCCTGTTCGCCTCCGGGGACGCGATCGTCGCCGGCACGAAGGCGGGCGGGCGGCACTACCTGAAGTTCACCCTGCTCAACCCCGAGACCACCACCGCCGACATCGCCGCAGTCCTCGATCTGATCGCGGGCCACGCCGAGCAGTACCTGGGAGACTCCCTTGTCCGAGCCTCGTGAGACCTACGACCTGATCGGTATCGGGCTCGGGCCCTTCAACCTGGGCCTGGCCTGTCTGGCGGAGCCGCTCGACGAGCTGAACGCGCTCTTCCTCGACTCCAAGCCGGACTTCGACTGGCACTCCGGGATGTTCCTGGAGGGCGCGCATCTGCAGACGCCGTTCATGTCGGACCTGGTCACCCTGGCCGATCCGACCTCGCCGTACTCCTTCCTCAAGTACCTGAAGGAGTCGGGGCGGCTCTACTCGTTCTACATCCGCGAGAACTTCTATCCGCTGCGCACCGAGTACAACGACTACTGCCGCTGGGCCGCCGCGCAGCTGACCTCCGTACGCTTCGGCACCACGGTCACGGAGGTCCGCCACGAGGACGGGCTGTACGTGGTGACGACCGCCGCAGGGGACACGTACCGCACCCGGCACCTCGTGCTCGGCACGGGCACGCCGCCGTACGTCCCGGAGGCCTGTGAGGGGCTCGGCGGGGACTTCATCCACAACTCCCGCTACATGCAAGCCAAGCAGGAGCTGGTGAAGAAGGAGTCGATCACCCTCGTCGGCAGCGGGCAGAGCGCCGCCGAGATCTACCTCGACCTGCTCAGCTCCATCGACGAGTACGGCTACCGGCTCAACTGGGTCACGCGCTCCCCGCGGTTCTTCCCGCTGGAGTACACGAAGCTGACCCTGGAGATGACCTCCCCGGAGTACATCGACTACTTCCGCGCGCTGCCCGAGGAGACCCGCTACCGCCTGGAGCGCAGCCAGAAGGGCCTGTTCAAGGGCATCGACGGGGACCTGATCGACACGATCTTCGACCTGCTCTACGAGAAGAACGTCAAGGGCCCGGTCCCGACCCGCCTGATGACCAACACCGCACTCCAGAGCGCCAGTCACGAGGACGGCCCCCAAGGCGGCGGCCAGTACCTGCTCGGCCTGCGCCAGGAGGAGCAGGGCGAGGAGTTCCAGCTCCGCACCGACGGGCTGATCCTCGCGACCGGCTATCGCTACCAGGTGCCGGAGTTCCTCGACCCGATACGCGAACGGCTGCGCTTCGACGGCCAGGGCCGCTTCGACGTGGCCAGGAACTACAGCATCGACACCACCGGGCGCGGCGTGTTCCTGCAGAACGCCGGCGTGCACACGCACTCCATCACCAGCCCCGACCTGGGCATGGGCGCCTACCGCAACTCGTACATCATCGCCGAGCTCCTGGGCCGGGAGGCCTACCCGGTCGAGAAGGCCATCGCCTTCCAGGAGTTCGCGGCACCGAAGGGCACCGTCTCATGAGCCTCGACACCCCACCCGAGGTAACCGACCCCACTTCGCCCGAGCTGCTCGACCAGCTGCTCGCGCGCCAGGAGCGGCGCGAGTCCGCCGCCCGCACCTACGCCCGTACGCTGCCGGTCGCCCCGGTGCGCGCGCTCGGCGCGCAGGTCACGGGCGCCGACGGCCGTACGTATCTCGACTGCCTGTCCGGCGCGGGCACGCTCGCGCTCGGGCACAACCACCCCGACGTGGTCGCCGCGATCCGGGCCGACCTGGACTCCGGCGTCCCGCTGCACGCGCTCGACATGATCACGCCGCAGAAGGACGCCTTCACCGAGGAGCTGCTCACCCGGCTGCCCGGCGGACTGCGCGACGAGGCCCGGCTGCACTTCTGCGGCCCCGCCGGCACGGACGCCGTCGAGGCCGCGATCAAGCTGGCGCAGGCGGCGACCGGGCGGCGCGGGATCGTGGCGTTCAGCGGCGCGTACCACGGCATGACCGTCGGCGCCTCGGCCGTGTCCGGGCCCGAGCGGATGCGCTCCACGGTGGGCGCGGACGCGCTGCCGGTGACGCGGATCCCCTTCCCGTACGCGTACCGCTGCCCGTTCGGGGTCGGCGCACCGCAGTCCGGGGAGCTGTCGGCGCGGCTCCTGGAGAGCTTCCTGTCCGACCCGAGCAGCGGCGTGACCGAGCCTGCTGCCGTGATCCTGGAGGTCGTCCAGGGCGAGGGCGGCGTCATCGAGGGCCCGGACGCATGGCTGCGGGAGGTCCGCCGGATCACCGCGGAGCGCGGCATCGTCCTGATCGTCGACGAGGTGCAGACCGGCGTGGGCCGCACCGGGAACTTCTGGGCCTGCGAGCGGGCCGGGGTCACCCCGGACGTCCTCGTCATGTCGAAGGCGGTCGGCGGCGGGCTTCCGCTCGCGGTCCTCGCCTACCGGCCCGAGCTCGACCGGTGGCTGCCCGGCGACCACACCGGCACGTTCCGCGGCAACACCCTCGCGATGACGGCCGGCCGGGTCACCCTGCGCACCGTCGCCGAGCAGCAGCTGCCCGAGCGGGCCGCGAAGCTCGGGGAACGGCTCCGCCTCGGCCTGCGTCAACTCGCCGATGAACACCCGCAGTTCGGTGACGTACGAGGGCGTGGGCTGATGAACGGCGTGGAGCTGGTCGACCCGGACGCCGCGCCCGACCGGCTCGGGTCCCGGCCCGCGGACCCGGTGTTCGCCCGACGCCTGCGCGCGGCCTGCCTGCGGCAGGGGCTGATGCTGGAGCTGGGCGGCCGCTCGGACAGCGTGCTGAGGCTGCTGCCGCCGCTGGTCCTCACGGACGCCGAGCTCGACTCGCTCCTGGAGCGGATCGCCGCGGCGGTGCGGGACGCGGAGCGTGCCGCGTGAACGACCAGACGAACAGCACAGCGGCCGTGCACCCCGCGAGCGTCGCCGGGTCCACCGAAGGCCCGGCCGCGCTGCGGCAGTTGACCGCCGTCGTGCTCACCGCGCTCGCCGACGGCGCGGTGGAGCGCGGCGGCCCGCTGCCGGCCGGCGGCCCGGACGCGGTCGCCGCCGACGTACGGGCGCACTGCTCGCCCGTGCTGCCCGCCGAGGGCGTCGGGGCCGAGGACGCGCTGCGCGGGCTCGTGCAGGCCGTGACGCGCGGCGCCGCCGACCCGTCCGACCCGCACTGTGTGGCGCATCTGCACTGCCCGCCGCTCGCCGTGGCGGCGGCCGCCGACCTCGCGGCGTCGGCGCTGAACCCGTCGATGGACTCCTGGGACCAGGCGCCGGCGGCCGGCGTCGTCGAGGAAGAGGTCACCAAGTCCCTTGCGGAGCTGGTGTATCCGGGGCCGGACAGGACGCCGGACGCGCTGATCACCAGCGGCGGCACCGAGTCCAACCTGGTGGCGCTGCTGCTCGCCCGGGAGCGGGCGCGGGCCGCCGGGGAGCGCACCGTGCAGGTGGTGTGCGGGGCCAACGCGCACCACTCCGTACAGCGTGCCGCCTGGATGCTGGGCCTGCCGACCCCGGCGGTCGTGGACTGCCCGGCAGGCCGGATGGATCCGCGCTCCCTGGACCGGGTGCTCGGCGCGTACGCCGGGATGCCGGTGCTCGTGGTCGCCACCGCGGGCACCACGGACGAGGGCCTGATCGACCCGCTGCCCGAGCTCGCCGACGTCGCCTCGGCGCACGGCGCGGAGCTGCACGTGGACGCCGCGTACGGCGGTCCGCTGCTGTTCAGCGACGCGCTCGCGCCGCGGCTCGCGGGCCTTGACCGGGCCGTGTCGGTCACGTTCGACCTGCACAAGCTGGGCTGGCAGCCGGTCGCGGCCGGCATCCTCGCCGTACGGGACGCGCGCCAGGTCGACCATCTCTCGTTCCAGGCCGACTACTTGAACGCGGACGACGACACCGAGGCGGGCCTGCCCGACTGGCTCGGCCGGTCCATCCGCACCTCGCGCCGCCCGGACGCCCTGAAGATCGCGGTGACGCTGCGCGCGCTCGGCCGCAAGGGCCTGGGCGACCTGGTCGAGCACTGCGTACGGACCGCGCGGGACTTCGCCGCGGCCGTCGAGGCGCACCCGGAGCTGCGGGTCCGGGCCGGCGAGCCGGGCATCAGCACGGTCCTGTTCCGCCCGCGCGCGGCCGACGCCCTGCCCGCCGCGGAAGGGGACGCCCTGGTCGCGGCGGTACGGCGGCGGCTGCTCGACGAGGGGCGCGGCGTGGTCGGCCGCGCCGTCGCCGAGGACCCCGAAACCGAAGGCCCGGAAAGGAAGTTGTGGCTGAAGGCCACGCTTCTGCACCCGCGCACCGGAGCCGTCGACCTGGCCGCCCTGCTCAAGCTGGTCGCCCACTGCGCGGCCGAGGAGAGCGCCGCGATTCCAGAACAGCAGTCCGTACAGCAGTCCGTACAGCAGCCCGCCCAGCAGTCCGCCTCCGAAGACCTCAGGACCCGCACCCAGGGAGTCCCCCAGTGAGCACCGCACCCGACAAAGCCCTCGTCGAAGACGCGTACGAAGAGCCGTACGAGGAGACCTTCGACCTGGTCGGCGTGGGCATCGGCCCCTTCAACCTGTCGCTCGCCGCGCTCGCCGACGGCGTGCCGGGCCTGCGCACCGCCTTCCTCGAACAGCGCACGGCGTTCCACTGGCACCCGGGCCTGCTGATCGAGGGCGCCACGCTCCAAGTGCCGTTCCTCGCCGACCTGGTGAGCCTGGTGGAGCCGACCAGCCCGTGGTCGTTCCTGAACTGGATCAAGACCAAGGAGCGGCTCTTCCCGTTCTACTTCGCGGAGAAGTTCCACATCCAGCGCGCCGAGTACGACGCGTACTGCCGTTGGGTCAGCGGGCAGTTGGCGTCCTGCCGGTTCGGGCACCAGGTGGACACGGTCCGCTGGGACGAGGGGCGCGGCGCGTTCGAGGTGGGCTTCACGCGGCTCGACGAGGACGGCGGCGCGGAGGGCGTGGGCCGGTACTTCGCCCGGCACCTGGCGCTCGGCGTGGGCACCGCGCCGAAGGTGCCGCAGGCCCTGCGCGCGCTCGCCGACGACCCGGCCGCGCCGGTGTGGCACTCGGCCGAATACCTGGCCAGGCGGCCCGAGTTGCTGGCCGCCGAGCACATCACGGTGGTCGGCTCGGGCCAGTCGGGCGCGGAGGTCTTCCTCGACCTGCTCCGGCACCGCCCGCAGGGCAACGAGGGCCTGACATGGCTCGCCCGTACGGAGGCGTTCGCGCCGATGGAGTACAGCAAGCTGGGCCTGGAGCAGTTCACGCCCGACTACACGCGCTACTTCCACGGACTGACCGAGCCCGTTCGGGACGAACTCATGCCGCGCCAGTGGCAGTTGCACAAGGGCGTCAGCGGGGACACGCTCGGCGAGATCCACGACGAGCTGTATCTGCGCACCCTGGACGGCGGCTGGCCGGACGCCGCGCTCACCCCCGGGGTGTCCGTGGACTCGGCGGAGCGCAGCGGCAACCGGCTGCGGCTCGGCCTCAGCCACGCCCAACAGCAGGCCGAGGCGCATCTGGTGACGGACGCGGTGGTGGCGGCGACGGGGTACGCGGAGCGGCCCGTGGACGGCCTGATCGAGCCGCTGCTCGCCCATCTGGCGCGGGACGGCTCGGGCCGCCCGGAGATCGACGCCCGGCACCGGCTCGTGTTCGACGGCGAGGTGGGCGGCTCGGTGTTCGTGCAGAACGCGGAGCGGCACACGCACGGCGTGGGCGCGCCCGACCTGGGCCTCGCCGCCTGGCGTTCCGCCGTGATCCTCAACTCCCTTACGGGCGAGGACGTTTACCCGCTGCCGCAGCGGACCGCTTTCACGACCTTCGGCCTGGCGCCGTCCGGTTCGGCGGCGCCGGAGGAGAGCCGCCACCAGGGCTTGCGAACCAAGTAAGCCTTACCTAAGTTAGTCATCGGCCGTCCGATCCGTCCCGTACCCGCGGCCGTCGGACCGGTCGCAAACAGAAAGAGACCTTCCATGAGCAGCTCGCCAGCGGCCACCCCGGAGCACGCCGCCGACGCCGCCGCCACCGAGAACCTGCTGCGCTGCTGGATCCGCGAGACCGCGGTGGAGCGCCCCGCCGGCGACCTTCTGACGGTGCCTCTGCCCGCCTCCGGCGTCACGGTCGAGGCCCCCGTCCGGTACTGGTCGCCCGTCGGCTGGCACCGCTTCGGGCCCGCCCGCGTCCAGGGCGCCGGCACCCCGCTCGCCGCGTCCGCGCTCGCCGCCCTCATCGCGGTCGAGACGGCCGCCGCGGACCCGGCCCAGGTGGCCGACCTGACGGCGCGGGTCGCCGACTCCACGCGCCGTACCGCCGAGTTCGTGCGGCAGCGCGCCGAGAGCCCGGCCGACCCCGAGGGCACGACGGCGTTCCTCGCCGCCGAGCAGGCCCTGATCACCGGGCACCCGCTGCACCCGACGCCGAAGAGCCGCGAGACCCTCACGGACGCCGAACTCGCCGCGTACTCCCCGGAGTTGCGGGGCTCGTTCGCGCTGCACTGGTTCGCCGCCGACCCGTCGGTGGTCAGCGCCGACTCGACGCTCGCGGGCCGTACCGCGCAGGGCCTGATGGTCGAGCTCGCGGCATTGGACGGGGGGGCCGCGCAGGCGCCCGCGGGCACCGTCCTCGTCCCGGCGCACCCGTGGCAGGCCAAGGACATCCTGACGCGCCCGGCCGTGCGCGCCCTGCTCGACGCCGGGCTGCTGCACGACCTGGGCCAGGCAGGCCCCGAGTGGTCGCCGACCTCTTCCGTACGCACGCTCTACCGCGCCGACGCCCCGGTGATGCTGAAGTTCTCGCTCGGCCTGCGCATCACCAACTCACGGCGCGAGAACATGCGCGTGGAGCTGGAGCGCGGCGCCGCCATCGACCGGCTCCTCGCGGCCGGCCTCGGCGACACGCTGCGCGCCGAGCACCCGGGCTTCGACATCGTGCGGGACCCGGCGTGGATCGCCGTGGACGGGACCGACGGCTCCGCCACCGGCCTGGACGTCGTGGTCCGCGACAACCCGTTCCCCGCCGCCCCGGACGCCGTCCAGGCGGTGTGCGCCGCGGGCCTCGTGGCACCGCGCCCCGACCTCGGCCCGGACGCGCCCTCGCAGCTCGCCTCGGCCGTACGCGGTCTCGCCGAGCGCACCGGGCGCGGCGTCGCCGACGTGGCCGAGGACTGGTTCGCCCGCTATCTCGACACGGTCGTCACCCCGGTCCTGTGGCTGTACGCCACGTACGGCCTGGGTCTTGAGGCGCACCAGCAGAACACCCTCGTCGTCCTCGACGAGGAGGGCTGGCCCGTCGGCGGCCGCTACCGCGACAACCAGGGCTACTACTTCTCCCCCACCCGCTCCGCCGAGCTCTACGGCTGGGTGCCTCAGGTGGGCCGCGACCTCGGCACGTACGTCGACGACGAGGTGATCGACGAGCGGCTCGCCTACTACGTCGGCATCAACAACATGCTCGGCATGGTCGGCGCGCTCGGCTCGCAGGGCCTCGCGGACGAGCACGCGCTGCTCCGCCGCGCCGCCGAGGTCCTCGGCAAGCTGGCCGCCGAGCACGGCGACCGGCTGCGCCTCGCCACCACCCTGCGCACCGCCGAGACCCTGCGCTGCAAGGCGAACCTGCTCACGCGCGTCCAGGGCATGGACGAGCTGACCGGCCCGCTCGAGGCCCAGTCGGTGTACGTGGACCTCGCCAACCCCCTTGCCGGAGCGACCCGATGACAACAACGCCAACGACGCCGACTTCCTTCACCGCACCGCTGCGGGCCGAGCTCGACGAGGGCGTGTTCACGTTGCGCCCCGTCGACCCGGTCGGCGACCTGGCCGACGTGCACGGCTGGATGAACGACCCTGAGGTGGCGCGCTTCTGGGAGATGCCGCTGCCCGAGCAGCAGATCGAGGCCTACCTGCGCGAGCAGCGCGCCAGCGCCCACTCGACCCCGTACCTGGGCTGCATCGACGGTACGCCGATGAGCTACTGGGAGCTGTACCGCGCGGACCTCGACCCGCTCGCCGCGCACTACGCCGCCAAGCCGCGCGACGCCGGCGTGCACCTGCTCCTCGGCCCGTCCGACTTCCGCGGCCGCGGCCTCGGCGCACGCCTGCTCCGCGCGGTCTCCGACTGGCAGCTCGCGGTCGAGCCGTACGCGGAGCGGGTCGTCGCCGAACCGGACGTCCGCAACATCCGCTCGGTGCGCGCCTTCGAGCGTGCCGGGTTCCGCAAAGTCCGCGAGCTGGACCTGCCGGACAAGCGGGCCGCGTTCATGGTTCGCGAGCGCAGCGCGTGAACCGGGGAGTGCTGCTGTGCGCGGCCGGCCTGCACATGGCCACGCAGTCGGCCCTCGCGCCGTTCTACCCGAAGCTGTTCCGTGAGGCCTTCGGCGTACGGGAGTTCGGCGCGACCGGCGGGTTCCTGATGGTGTGCCAGCTGGCGGCGATCGTGGCCCTGCCCCTGTGGGGCCGCGCGACCCGCCACTACCCCCTGGCCCGCCTGGTCACGGCCGGCCAGAGCGCGGCGGTACTCCTCGCGGCGTCGCTTGCGCTCGCCCCGAACTTCGTTGCGTTCACGACCCTTTCGGTCCTCCTGATCGCGGCGAAGTCGGTGGTCCTCCTCGCCTACCCGTCCATCGCCAGAAGCCATGCAAAAGGCCTGTTCCCAGGCGTACTTCAGTACGTAGCGGTTCTGCATGCGGCATCGATCGCGGCGACGCTCCTTGGCACGGTGGTGGTAACAGTCCCGAACCCGCGCACGGCACTTCCCTTGCTGGCGGTGGCAGAGCTGGGCCTGCTGTGTCTCCTGTCCGTTGTGGGCAGGCGTTCCGCAGACCGCACCCCCACCCCCGCTACCGCTGTGGGCAGGCGTTCCGCACGGCGGACCCCCACCCCTTCCCCCTCCACCGCTGTGGGCAGGCGTTCCGCAGGGCGATGGGGGTCCCCCCTGCTCGAGCGAAGCCGAGAGCTTGGGGGAGGGTGGGCACAGCCCCACGACGGCGGTCAGACGCCCGACAAGTTCAGGTTGGCCTACCTGGCGGCAGTCGTCCTCACGTACGCAGTAGCCGTATACGCCGTACGCCCGTACTTCACCGAGTACGCAACAGCCGGCGGCACCAGCACGCAAGAGGCCGCGTTCCTCTTCGTACTCCCCCACATCGCCGTACTGGCAGTGCTCCCCGCCGCAACCGCCCTGCGGGCAAAGCTGGGCAGCGCCCTGCTGCCGACTTCCCTGGCCCTCGGCGCAGCGACCCTCGCCTGGCAGGCGGCAACCACCGACCCCCTGGTCCTGGGCGCAGCCCGAGTCCTGTTCGGCGCGGCCCTGGGCCTCAGCCAAGTAGCCCTGGACCACCGCGTGTTGAAGACCTCCGGCGAGAGCCAGACGTACAGCCTGATCGCCACAGCCCAGACCGCAGGTCTCCTCCTGGCCCCCCTCGTCGCCACCTTCACCGCGAAAGCGGACCTCACCGGCCCTCTCCTCGCAGGCGCAGCCCTCCTCACACTCCTCGCCCTGCTCACCCCGACCGAAAGGCACCACCCGCATGAGCACGCACCCCGTCCCCGAACTCCACGACGTGTCGCCGGAGTCCTGGCGCGAGGCGAATCGTCGGCTGCTCGCCAAGACCCTGTCGGAGTTCGCGTTCGAGGAACTGATCAAGCCCGAAGCGCTTGAGGACGGCCGCTACCGGGTCGACCTGGACAGCGGCGTGTCGTACGTCTTCGGCGCGACGCAGGGCGCGCTGGGCGGCTGGCAAGCCGACAAGGACTCCGTGACGCGCGGCGCCGCCGGTCTGCTCGGCAACGAGATATCCACCCCGGCCTGGGACGCGCAGCAGTTCCTGGTCGACTGCGCGGACACCATCGGCACGGACGCCCCGACCCTCGGCATGTACCTCACCGAGCTGTCCGCGACCCTCGCCGTGGACGCCGCCCGGATCGAGCACGGCGGTGCGAGCGCGGCCGAGCTGGCCAAGCTGGGCCACGCCGAGCTGGAGTCCCACATGACCGGCCACCCCACGCTCGCCGCGAACAAGGGCCGCATCGGCTTCTCCGCGTCCGACGTGCGTGCGTACGCCCCCGAGTCGCAGCAGCTCGTCCACCTGCAGTGGATCGCCGTGCACCGCGGCCTCGCCGAGTTCCGCGGCACCTCGGAGCTGAGCGAACAGGGCGTCACCGCACACGAGTTGAGCCCCGGGGAGATCCAGAGCTTCCGTACGGTGATCGAGGCGCGCGGCTGCGACCCGGACGCGTACGTGTGGATGCCCGTGCACCCCTGGCAGTGGGACCACGCCGTACAGGTGCTCTTCGCGGGCGAGGTCGCGCAGGACCGGATCATTCCGCTCGGCGCGTCCAAGGACGGCTACCTGCCGCAGCAGTCGGTGCGCACCATGACGAACATGGCGGCGCGCGAGCGGTACGACGTGAAGCTCCCGCTGAAGATCGTCAACACCCTGATCTGGCGCGGCATCCCGCCGCACTGCACCCAGGGCGCCCCCGTCACCACCCAGTGGCTGACCGGGCTGCTCGACAAGGACCCGGTGCTCCGCGACGACCTGCGGACCGTGTTCCTCGGCGAGATCGCCTCGGTGACCGTGCGCCACCCGTACCTGGACCGCGTCCCGGACATGCCGTACCAGCACCTGGAGGCCCTCGGCTGCATCTGGCGCGACTCGGTCTCCTCCCGCAAGGACGAGAACGAGCGGGTCCGCACCTTCGCCTCGCTGCTGCACGTCGACGAGCACGGCACGGCCTTCGCCGCCCAACTCGCCCGCGCCTCCGGCCTGTCGGCCGAGGACTGGCTGCGCAAGCTGTTCGAGACGGTCCTGCACCCGGTGCTGCACGTGATGTACACCTACGGCATCACGTTCAATCCGCACGGCCAGAACACCCTGATCGGATACGACGAGAACGACGTACCGCGGCGCCTGTTCCTCAAGGACTTCGTGGACGACGTGTCCGTCACGCACACCCCGGTCCCCGAGCGCGGCCCCGAGCCGGACGGCTACGACCACGTGCTGCCGCGCAAGAACCCGGTCGTCATCCGCCAGCACGTCGTCGACCAGCTGCTCCTCGGCCACTTCCGCTACCTCGCCCCGCTGGCCGCCGAGCAGCTGGGCGTCGAGGACGCCAAGTTCTGGCAGCTGGTGCGGGACGCGGTGGTCGCGTACCACAAGCAGTTCCCGGAAAAGGCGGACCGGTTCGCGGAGTTCGACATGCTGGCCGACGACTTCCCGCGCTACCCGTTCAACACGGACCGCCTCGTCGTCACCAAGTACGTCGACCGCGCCCTGCGCCACGCCCTGCGGCCCAACGGCACCGTCCCCAACCCCCTTGCGGAGCAGGCCTGATGAGCGTCGAGATCAGCGCGAAGGGCCTCACCCTCGGGCACGGGGGTGAGCCCGTCGCCCGGGACATCGACCTGGAGCTGACGCCGGGCGAGGTGACCGCCCTGGTCGGCCCGAACGGCTCGGGCAAGTCCACGCTGCTGCGCGCCCTGGCCCGGCTGCACGCCCCGCAGTCCGGCGCGATCGTCCTGGACGGGCGCGACCTGGACGCGTACAAGCCGCGCGAACTGGCCCGCAAGCTCAGCTTCCTGACCCAGTCGCCGCTCATCCCGGCGGGCGTCACCGTGCAGGAGCTGGTCGCCTACGGCCGCCACCCGCACCAGGGCGTCCTGGCCCGCTCCACCAGCGACGAGGACCGCGAGGCGATCAGTTGGGCGCTCGATGCGACCAAGCTGCACCCGCTCGCCGAGCGCCCCCTGGACCAGCTGTCCGGCGGCGAGCGGCAGCGCGCCTGGATCGCGATGGCCCTGGCCCAGCGCACCGGCCTGCTCCTCCTGGACGAGCCGACCACGTTCCTCGACATCCGCTACCAGATCGAAGTCCTGCGCCTGGTACGGAAGTTGGCGGACGAGCACGGCATCACCGTGGCCGTCGTGCTGCACGAGCTGAACCAGGCCGCCGCGTACGCCGACTCCATGGCGGTGCTCGCGGGCGGCCGGATCGTGGCCCGCGGCGAGCCCGCCGAGGCGCTCACCGTCGACACGATCCGTACGGCCTTCGGCATCGAGACGACGGTCTCCCTCGACCCCCACACAGGTGTCCCCACCTGTCTGCCGACGTGGCGCGAGCCCGCGCCCGCGGCTGCTTCCTGATCCGCTCACCTCACTCCTCTAGGAACCTCATCCATGCGTAGAACCCTCACCGCCCTGGTGGCCGCGTCCGCCCTCGCCCTCACCGCCTCCGCCTGCGGCTCCGCAGCCGACCAGGCCGGTGGCGGCGGCGACGGCAAGAAGGACTCAGCGGGCTCCGGCAAGGGCTCGATCACCGTCGAGGACGTCAAGGGCGAGCAGAAGCTCGACGGCCCGGCGAAGAAGGTCGTCGCCCTGGAGTGGACGTACGCCGAGGACCTGCTCGCGCTCGGCGTGCAGCCCACCGGTGTCGCCGACATCAAGCAGTACGACCAGTGGGTGACGGCCGGCCCGCGCTTCGACAAGTCCACCAAGGACGTCGGCACCCGGCAGGCCCCGAGCCTGGAGTCCATCAAGGCCCTCAAGCCGGACCTGATCGTCACGTCGAAGATCCGCTCCGAGGCCAACCTCAAGCAGCTGAAGGAGATCGCGCCGACGCTGATGTTCGACCCGTACTCCACGGACAGCGAGTACGAGGAGATGCAGACGACGCTGAAGACCCTCGGCACCGCCACCGGCAAGGAGGCCGCGGCGGACAAGGCGCTGAAGGACCTCGACGGCAAGATCGCCGCGGCGAAGAAGAAGCTGGCCGACGCGGGCAAGGACGGCGAGAAGGTCACCGTCGCCCGCGGCTACACCACCGACGGCGCCGCCACCGTGGAGATCCTCACCGAGTCCACCATCCCCGGCGCGCTGCTCCCCAAGCTCGGCCTGGAGAACGGCTGGAACGGCAAGGCCGACGCGTACGGCATGAGCAAGGTCGATGTGGAGGGCTTCAAGCCGGTCGAGAAGTCCTCGCTCGCCTATGTGGCCGCGAAGAACGACGACGTGTTCGCCAAGTCCCTTCCCAAGAACGCCCTGTGGAAGAACCTGGACTTCGTGAAGAAGGACCGCGTGCACGCCCTCGACCCGGGCACCTGGTTCTTCGGCGGCCCCTACTCGACGGCCCAGGCGGCGGACGAGATCGCCGCGGCCCTCACCAAGTGACCTGAAGTGATCTGACAGGGCTCCCCTTTCGACGCTCCCCTTTCGACCGAACAGGTTCCATGACCTCCACAGCTCCTGAGAAGCCCGTGGACGTTGCCGCCCCGGTCCGGACAGCCCGCGCGCTGTCCGGACCGGTCGCGGTCGTTCTGGGCGGCGTCCTCGCGCTGCTGCTCGTCGCGGCGCTCCACCTCGGCCACGGCCGCTCCGACACCGGCCTGTTCGACCTCGTCCGGCTGCTCTTCGGCGCGGGCGACGCGGACACCCGGTCCGTGCTGCTCGGCGGCCGCCTCCCCCGCACCCTCGCGGGCCTCGCGGCGGGCGCGGCCTTTGCCCTGTCCGGCGCGCTCCTGCAGTCCTCCGTACGCAATCCGCTGGCCGCGCCCGACACGCTCGGCGTGACCGCGGGCGCGTATCTCGCGGTGGCCGTCGCAGCGATCACCGGCCTGTCCCTCGGCGACCTGCCGCGCGGCGCGGTCGCCTTCGTCGGCGGACTCCTCGCGGCGGCCCTCGTCCACACGGTCGCGGGCGGCTCCCGGGGACGGCCCGCGCACCTGGTCCTCGCGGGCGTCTCCGTCACCCTCGCCCTGTCGTCGGTGACGGCCGTCCTCGTCATGCTCTTCCAGGAGGAGACCGGCGCGATCTTCTTCTGGGGCCACGGCTCCCTCGCGGTGTCCGACAGCGACCGCTCCCTCGCCGTACTGCCGCTGCTCGGCGCGGGGTTGCTCGCCGGACTGCTGCTCGCCCGCTCCCTCGACATCCTCGGCACCGGCGACGAGACGGCCCGCGCGCTCGGCGTGCATGTGGGCCGCACCCGCATGCTCACCGTGCTGCTCTCCGTCTTCATGGCGGCCATCGCGGTCTCGGTGACCGGCCCGATCGGCTTCATCGGCCTGGCCGCCCCGCACCTGGTCCGCTTCGCGGGCGTCCGCAAACACGCGGTGCTGCTGCCCGCGGCGATGCTGTGGGGCGCGACGCTGCTGCTCGCCGCCGACCTGCTCGCCCGCGTCACCTCGCCCACGGGCAACGAGGTCCCGGCCGGCGTGGTGACCGCGCTCTTCGGCGCCCCGGTCTTCCTGTGGCTGGCCCGCCGCCTGCCCGCCGAACCGGCCGCCCCCGGAACGGTGTTGACCCCCACCCGCCGCCCCCTGCCCTTCCCTGCGGTCCTCGCGGCGGGCGGCGTGCTGCTGTGCGCGGTCCTGTACGCGGGGCTCGTCCTGGGCGACATCTCGGTGCCGTGGTCGCAGATACCCGGCATCCTCACCGGCGGCGGGGACGCACTCCTCGGCCCGGTCGTCCTGGAGTACCGCCTGCCCCGCCTCCTGGTGGCCGCACTGGCGGGCGCGCTGCTCGCCGTCGCGGGCGGCATCGTGCAGACGGTCTCCCGCAACCCGCTCGCCGACCTGACCGTGATGGGCGTCAGCGGCGGCGCGGGCTTCGGCGCGGCCCTCATCCTGGTCGCCCTGCCCGCGGTGCCGTACGCCCTGCTCCCGGTCGCCGCGCTGATCGGCGGCACGGCGGCGTTCGCGCTCACCTACGGGCTGTCCCGCCGCAAGGGCTCGGTGGCCCCGGAGCGCCTGGTCCTCGTCGGCATCGGCTGCTTCGCGCTGACGACGGCGGCCACCAACTACCTGGTCTCGGGCGCCCGTTTCCAGGTCGCGCAGGCCCTGACGTGGCTCTCGGGCTCGACGTACGCGAGAGACACGACGGACCTCTCGCTCCTGGCGGTCGTAGCGGCGGCAGGCATCCCGCTGCTCTTCCTCTCCTTCCGCCGCATGGACCTCCTGGCCCTCGGCGAGGACACCCCGCGCACCCTCGGCGTCCCCCTGGAGCGCACCCGCCTCGCGGTCCTCACCCTCGCGGTGGCGCTCGCGGCGTGCGCGGTGGCGGTGGTCGGCACGGTCGCCTTCGTCGGCCTGGTCGCCCCGCACGCGGCCCGCATGCTCACCGGCTCCCGCACCCACCGCCTCCTGCCCACGGCAGCGGTCCTGGGCGCGACGCTGATGGTGACGGCGGACGTGGTCGGCCGCGTGGCGACAGCCCCCGCGGAAATCCCCTCGGGCCTGCTCGCGGCCCTGATCGGAACGCCGTATTTCGTATGGCAGTTGAGGCGCGGGAGGCGTACGGCCTAGACCACGCGCCCCACACGCAACCGGCGCCCGGGAGACGGTCCTCCCGGGCGCCGGCGTCTCACAGCGGCAGGTCGTCGGGCAGCACCCGGAACGCCTTGTGCCGGCCCAACGGGCGCACGGCCCGGAAATCGCGGCGGTCGAGCGTGAGGACGGCGTCGGTGTCGTAGTCAGCGGCGAGGGCCACGTTCACGGCGTCCGCCAGATCCAGGTCGAGACCGCGGTAGCGGGCGCGCACGGACTGGGCGACCCCCAGGTGGTCCTCCGTGATCTCGGGGACCGCGACGCGACCACGGCGCATCCAGAGCCGGATGTCGTCGACCGCGCTGAGCGCGGCTTCACGGCCGATCTCGCGAGTGGCCACATGGTCGATCTCGGCAAGCAGCAGGGGGGACATCACCAGCAGGCCCGCCGCCATGATCGCTTCGTTCGACGACTGGTGCTCAGGGTGGCGCGAGTCGAGCGCCGCCAGGAGCCCGGAGGTGTCCGCGATGACGATGATCACGCGGCAGTCCCGTCCTCGCGGCCTACGGCGTCGGCGACGGCATCGCGCACATCAGCCTTGGTGGGGGTGCGGCCGGACCCTTCAAAAGTGCGCGAGAAGAGGGGCTCGTCCCAGACACGGTTGGCCATGGCCGCGAGGTGAATGCCCTGGCGGATGATCTCGGCCTCACTGATCCCTCGCCGCTTCGCCGCCTCCTTGATGATGGCGAGGTCTTCCGGGTCGGCGTAGACGTTGGTTCGCTTCATGGACATGTACCAATGCTAGCCCATGTACCAGATCGATGTATGTCGGCCAAGCCCGTGCCGGGGCGCAAGAGCAGCACCCCGGCACGGGAAGAACGACCTCGGTCAGCCCTTGGGCCAAGGCACCAACGGCGACCGGTAATAGTTCATCCCCAGCGCCTCCCACCGAGGCCCCTGCTGCGCGAGCCGCACCTTGTACGCGTCCCAGTCGTGCGTGGACGCCGGTGACCAGCCCAGCTCGGCGATGCCCGGCAGGCGCGGGAACGCCATGTACTCGATGTGCTCCGACTCGGAGATCGTCTCGGACCACAGCGGCGCCTCGACCCCGAGGATCGACTCCTCCGGCGCGCCCTCCAGATAGGCCCCCGGATCCCAGTCGTACGACCGGTCCACCTCCACGTAGCCCGCCCACGCGAGCCCCAGCGGGGTCGACGGCGTGTACTTCATGTCGAGGTAGGCCCGGTCCGCCGGGGAGAGGACCAGCTTCGTGCCGTTCCTCGCCGCGTTCACGACCTGGTCCCGCTCGGCCTGGCCGGTCTTGTCGTACCCCCAGTACTGCGCGACGGCCCCGTCAACCGGCTTCGCACCCGTCAGCTGGTGCCAACCGATCACCGTCTTCCCGTACTTGGCGACCACCGGCTGGACCCGCTCCATGAACGTCACGTAGTCCTCGTGGCTGGTCGAGTGTGCCTCGTCCCCGCCGATGTGGATGTAGCGGCCCGGCGTCAGCTCGGCGATCTCCCGGATCACGTCGTCCACGAAGTCGTACGTGACCTCCTTCGGCACGCACAGCGAGCTGAAGCCGACCTCGGTGCCGGTGTAGAGCGGCGGCGCGACCCCGTCGCAGTTGAGCTCGGCGTACGAGGCGAGCGCGGCGTTGGTGTGGCCCGGCATGTCGATCTCCGGGATCACCTCCAGATACCGCTCGCCCGCGTAGGCGACGATCTCCTTGTACTGCTCCTTGGTGTAGTAGCCGCCCGGCCCGCCGCCGACCTGCGTGGAGCCGCCGTGCTTGGCGAGGTTCGGCCAGGAGTCGATCGCGATCCGCCAGCCCTGGTCGTCGCTGAGGTGCAGATGCAGCTTGTTGATCTTGTACATCGCCATCTGGTCGATGTACCGCTTCACCTGTTCGACGGTGAAGAAGTGCCGGGACACGTCCAGCATCGCGCCCCGGTGCTCGAAGCGCGGCTCGTCCTCGACGGTGCCGCCGGCGACCTGCCAGGGCCCCGGCTGCCGCGTCCCCTTCTCCACGCTCGCGGGCAGCTGCTGGCGCAGCGTCTGCACGCCGCGGAACAGCCCGGCGGCCTTGTGCGCCGTGATGGTCACCGCACGGGCCCCGGACTCAAGGCGGTACCCCTCGCCGCCCAACTCCCTTGCACTGTCCGAGAGTCGGAGCCGGATGCCGTCCTGCCCCGCGTCGTCGGTGACCGGCAGGCCGAGCCCGGTCGCGGGCCGCAGCAGCGCGGCGAGCTGCTCCCCGACCTGCTGCACCGCCCGCGAGTCACCCTCGACCCTGATCCGGGTCGACCCGTCGATCTCGTACGGGGCGCCGCCCGCCTCGACCTTCGCGGGCGCGGGCACGACCTGGCCGAGCGGGGTGGGCTCGGCGGCGGGCTGCGCCGAGCTCTGCGGGGCCGCGGCGAGGCAGGAGAACCCCGCGGCGGCGACGAGTAAGAGTGCGCCGAGCAGGCGCGGAGTTGTTCTGTGCGATCTCACATGCGTCACTAGCGGTCCCTTCGGACGGGCTGCGCAACTGTGGGCAAGAACGTCGCTCATGGGTACCGTGCGCCCCCACCGGGGTCAAGGGTGTAGACCACTTACGGCCCACCGGACCGAGCCGACCCTGCACCGAACGACACACCCTTGCCCGAAACCGGGCAGGATTCTTGCGAACGACCCCCTCGTACTCCAGGATCATCCGAGTGCACGACGACCTCATCGACCACCTGACCCGCAGCACCCCGCTCCAGCGGGGCGAGGCCCTGCGGGTGGTCCAGGACGTTCTCGCCTATTTCGACGAGACGACCGAGCAGTTCGTCCGTCGCCGCCACCGCGAACTCCAGAGTCAGGGCCTGGTGAACGCGGCGATCTTCGAGCAGATCTCCACGGATCTGCGTTACCGCGCGGTCGCGCCGCCGGAGCTCTCGCTCCGACAGCTGCGCCGCATCGTCTACGGCTAGAGGAACCCAACCGGTATGTGCGGAATCGTCGGATACATCGGCAAGCGTGACGTGGCCCCCCTCCTGCTCGAAGGCCTGCAGCGCCTGGAGTACCGCGGCTACGACTCGGCCGGCGTCGTCGTCAACAGCCCCAAGTCGTCCGCCCTGAAGATGGTCAAGGCCAAGGGCCGGGTCCGTGACCTGGAGGCCCGCGTCCCCAAGCGCTTCGCCGGCACCACGGGCATCGCCCACACCCGCTGGGCCACCCACGGCGCCCCCTCCGACGAGAACGCCCACCCGCACATGGACGCCGAGGGCAAGGTCGCCGTCGTCCACAACGGCATCATCGACAACGCCTCCGACCTGCGGACCAAGCTCACCGCCGAGGGCGTCGAGTTCCTCTCCGAGACCGACACCGAGGTGCTCACCCACCTCATCTCCCGCAACGACGCGGACACCCTGGAGGAGAAGGTCCGGGGCGCCCTCAAGCAGATCGAGGGCACGTACGGCGTCGCCGTCCTGCACGCCGACTTCCCGGACCGCATCGTCGTCGCCCGCAACGGCTCCCCGGTCGTCCTCGGCATCGGCGAGAAGGAGATGTTCGTCGCCTCGGACGTCGCCGCGCTCGTCTCCCACACCCGCCAGATCGTCACCCTGGACGACGGCGAGATGGCCACGATCAAGGCCGACGACTTCCGTACGTACACCACCTCCGGCACCCGCACGACCGCCGAGCCCACCACCGTCGAGTGGGAGGCCGAGTCGTACGACATGGGCGGCCACGACACGTACATGCACAAGGAGATCAGCGAGCAGCCCGACGCCGTGGACCGCGTCCTGCGCGGCCGGATCGACGACCGCTTCTCCACCGTGCACCTCGGCGGCCTCAACCTGGACGCCCGCGAGGCCCGCACCATCCGCCGCATCAAGATCCTCGGCTGCGGCACCTCGTACCACGCGGGCCTGATCGGCGCCGGGCTCATCGAGTCCCTGGCCCGCATCCCCGCCGACGCCGAGCCCGCCTCGGAGTTCCGCTACCGCAACCCGGTCGTCGACCCCGACACCCTGTACGTGGCGGTCTCCCAGTCCGGTGAGACGTACGACGTGCTGGCCGCCGTGCAGGAGCTGAAGCGCAAGGGCGCCCGCGTCCTCGGCGTGGTCAACGTGGTCGGCTCGGCCATCGCCCGCGAGGCCGACGGCGGCATGTACGTGCACGCCGGGCCCGAGGTGTGCGTCGTCTCCACCAAGTGCTTCACCAACACCGTGGTCGCGTTCGCGCTGCTCGCCCTGCACCTGGGCCGCATCCGCGACCTGTCCGTCTCCGACGGCAAGCGGATCATCGAGGGCCTGCGCAAGCTGCCCGAGCAGATCCAGCAGATCCTGGAGTCCGAGGCGGACATCAAGAAGCTCGCCGACGACTACGCCGACGCCAAGTCGATGATGTTCATCGGCCGCGTGCGCGGTTACCCGGTCGCCCTCGAGGCCTCGCTCAAGCTCAAGGAGATCTCGTACATCCACGCCGAGGCGTACCCCGCCTCGGAGTTGAAGCACGGCCCGCTCGCCCTGATCGAGCCCGCCCTTCCGACCGTCGCGATCGTCCCGGACGACGACCTCCTGGAGAAGAACCGCGCCGCTCTGGAGGAGATCAAGGCCCGTTCCGGCCGTATCCTCGCCGTCGCGCACCAGGAGCAGGAGAAGGCCGACCACACCGTCGTCGTCCCGAAGAACGAGCCCGAGCTGGACCCGATCCTCATGGGCATCCCGCTCCAACTCCTCGCCTACCACACGGCGTTGAGCCTCGGCCGGGACATCGACAAGCCGCGCAACCTGGCCAAGTCCGTCACGGTCGAGTAGCCCCCGCCGCCGCGGCCCGAACCCGAACGACCCCCTGTGCGCGCCACCTTGCACACAGGGGGTCGTTCTTTTCGGACGGCCGGGGTCGCCCATCACCCCGGCCCGGGAAGCCGCCTCGGCCGGTGGCCGTCACCCCCCGACCCGGCAGCACGCTCAGTGACATACGTACCCTTCACAAAGGCACAAAGCACCTCTGCGCACAGGGATTTTCACCGGCTACGAGACGAACTCTTCGACGGGGCAAGGACCTTGAGGGAAGCGCGCCTTACGGAATGACGATCACGGGGCGCTGCGCACGGCGGGCGAGCCGGCCTGCGACGGAGCCGAAGATGCGGCCCACGAGGCCGTGCGAGGAGCCGACGACGATCGCGTCCGCCTCGTACTCCCGCCCGACTTCTTCGAGTTCGTGGCAGATGTCCCCGCCGCGTTCGACGAGGATCCACGGGACCTCGGACAGGTACTCCGCGCAGGCGAGTTCGAGCCCGAGCACTTCGGTGCGGTGGTCCGGGACGTCCACGAAGACCGGGGGTTCGCAGCCCGCCCAGACGGTGGTGGGCAGCCGGTTGGCGACGTGCACGATGATCAGGCCCGAGCCGGAGCGGCTGGCCATGCCGATCGCGTACGCGAGGGCGCGCTCACTGGACGTGGAGCCGTCGAAGCCGACCACGACGCCGTGCTTGAAGGCGGGATCGCAGGCATGGCGCGGCTGAGGCTCCGCCCGCGGCGTCGTCGGATCGGCGACCTGCCGCTTGCGGTCTGCGGGTTCGGGGAATTCGTGACCGGCCATCGGTGTCTCGGCTGAAGGAAGTCCTCGGTGAGAGGGGCGACTTTTCATCGGGTGCATCGGGCAGGAGGGGCGCACGGCGCGAAGCTGTGGCCGGGAAACATCTTCCCAACCCCATACCCCCGAGGGTACGGCGACACTCCTCCTCTGCCCAGGTCCCGCAGCGGCATCCGCAGCGTTCCCCGGGAGCATGCACGAGCCCGCCCCGTATCGCAACGGTCGCTGCCCCGTACAGGCTTCTGCACCGGGTCGTTACCCGCCCTTCCCCGAGATATGCCGCCGCGGGCCGCACCGACCGGCCGACGACCCCGACCACCCCAGTGACCTGGGCGCTTCGCCGCGCGTTGAAGGCGTGAACCCGAGCCCCAGGAGCAACTCCGTGCCAAGGCCGCGCACCGCGTCCACACCCGTCCCCGCCTCGCGACGCCCACCACGGCCCCACAGCACCCCGCAACCCCCACCGCGCACCTGCCTGCCGGCCTCGCGCCCGGCGCCGCAGGGCACCGCAGCCACCGCCGCGGCACCGACTCCCGCGCCGCCCCCCGCGCCGGCGCCCGGCCGGAGCTCCTCGTCGGACGTCGTCGGCTGGGCCGCGTTCAGCTGTGTGCTCGTACCGGTCGTGCTCGTCGTCTACGGCACCTCGCTCGGCGGGGCGGTCGGGGCGGCGCTCGGGCTCGTGGCGGTCACCGGGGTGTGCCGCATACTGCTCCGCAGGTCCGAGCGGAGCGCGGCCAGTTTGCTCGCGGAACAGAACGCGAAGCGGCGCGAGGCCGACGGGGCGAGCGGCGCGCACGCCCGACGCGGCGACCGGCGTGCGGCCTGAACCGTACGCACCGTGGACGGGAATGAGCCGAGCCGTTTCGCTTCTTTTCAGCCAAACTGACAGCGGCGGGCCCCCAGTGGTCCAGGCGGGCCCCAACACCCTTTCCAGCAGCGCCAGATGGCCCCCGCAGGCCCTCTCACCCGCACAGGGACCGGCCAAGGGGCGTTCGCGCACTTCCCCTGAACTGCCTTGCGTGCCACGCTTCGTGATCGAAAACTTCACGCCACGCCGCATTGTCGACATTGAGCCTGGTGCTGAACTGGTCACGAGGACGGTACGGGACACAGTAGATTCGATCATGACCGTGTGGGCGGGGGACTCGTGCAGGACCGAGGGGCTGTGAAGTCTAGAAGCAGTGTGCAAGAGCGACAGGCCCGGCAAGTGAGGGGCGCCGCGACCACAGAGGGGGGCTTAGCACCGTGAGCCACGACTCCGCAGCCGCACCTGAGGGCTCAGTACGCAAGCTCTCCGGCCGCCGGCGCAGGGAAATCGTCGCCGTGCTGCTGTTCAGCGGCGGACCCATCTTCGAGAGCTCCATACCGCTCTCCGTTTTCGGCATCGACCGCCAGGACGCGGGCGTGCCGCGATACCGACTTCTCGTGTGCGCGGGCGAGGACGGCCCGCTGCGCACCACGGGAGGACTCGAACTCTCCGCGCCCCACGGCCTGGAGGCCATCGCGCGCGCAGGCACGGTCGTCGTGCCCGCCTGGCGCTCGATCACCTCGCCGCCGCCGGAAGAGGCGCTCGACGCGCTGCGCCGCGCACACGAGGAGGGCGCGCGCATCGTCGGCCTGTGCACCGGGGCGTTCGTCCTCGCGGCCGCGGGCCTCCTCGACGGCCGCCCCGCCACGACCCACTGGATGTACGCGCCGACGCTCGCCAAGCGCTACCCGTCCGTCCACGTCGACCCGCGGGAACTCTTCGTGGACGACGGGGACGTGCTCACCTCGGCGGGCACGGCCGCGGGCATCGACCTGTGCCTGCACATCGTGCGCACCGACCACGGCACGGAGGCCGCGGGGGCGCTCGCCCGCCGGCTCGTCGTACCGCCCCGGCGCACCGGCGGCCAGGAGCGCTACCTCGACAGGTCTTTACCTGAGGAGATCGGCGCCGACCCGCTCGCCGAGGTCGTCGCCTGGGCGCTCGAGCACCTCCACGAGCAGTTCGACGTGGAGACGCTCGCGGCGCGCGCGTACATGAGCCGGCGGACCTTCGACCGGAGGTTCCGCTCGCTCACCGGAAGCGCACCCCTGCAGTGGCTCATCACCCAGCGGGTCCTGCAGGCCCAGCGGCTCCTGGAGACCTCCGACTACTCCGTCGACGAGGTCGCGGGCCGCTGCGGGTTCCGCTCCCCGGTGGCGCTGCGCGGCCACTTCCGCCGCCAGCTCGGCTCCTCGCCCGCCGCCTACCGGGCCGCCTACCGCGCCCGCAGGCCACAGAGCGAGAAGCCCGCCGAGGTCCTGGAAGGCCCGGGTCCGCTGCCCGCGCAGTCCCGGCGTGCGGCCGCCGCCAGCTCGCTCGGCCTGCCGGGCGCGACGGCCTCGGCCGACACCGGCAGACCGGCCGCCGAACTGTACGCCGCCGCTCGCGCGACGCTCCCCGGTCAGCGGGAACGCCCCGTAGGGTGAGACGCATGAACGATCGCATGGTGTGGATCGACTGCGAGATGACCGGGCTCTCGCTGACGGACGACGCACTTATCGAGGTGGCCGCGCTGGTCACCGACTCGGAGCTCAACGTGCTCGGCGAAGGCGTGGACATCGTGATCCGCCCGCCGGACGCCGCCCTCGAGACGATGCCCGAGGTGGTGCGCGACATGCACACCGCCTCGGGCCTGCTCGACGAGCTGGCGGCCGGCACCACCCTCGCCGAAGCCGAGGAGCAGGTGCTCGCGTACGTACGTGAGCACGTCAAGGAGCCGGGCAAGGCGCCGCTCTGCGGGAACTCGGTCGGCACCGACCGCGGCTTCCTGCTGCGGGACATGCCGACCCTGGAGGACTACCTGCACTACCGCATCGTGGACGTCTCCTCCATCAAGGAGCTGTCCCGGCGCTGGTACCCGCGGGCGTACTTCAACAGCCCGGAGAAGAACGGCAACCACCGGGCCCTCGCCGACATCCGCGAGTCCATCGCGGAGCTTCGGTACTACCGCGAGGCGATCTTCGTCCCGCAGCCGGGACCCGACTCGGACACGGCCAAGGCCATCGCCGCGAAGCACGTGCTGCCCGCGGAGTAGCCGAGGCCCGCGCCCGGCGGGCGGTGATCGGGGCTCATCCGGGCCCCGATCAGCGCCCGAGGAAAAGGCGGGCGCGAGCACCCCTTCGGACCCTGTACACTTTTTCTCGGCCGGTCGGAAAAACGACCGGTCATGGTGGGTGTAGCTCAGTTGGTAGAGCACCTGGTTGTGGTCCAGGTGGCCGCGGGTTCAAGTCCCGTCACTCACCCTCAAGGATCAAGGTCCGGGCCGAAAGGCCCGGACCTTGATGCGTTTCCGGGCCCTCCTCCGCGACGAGCACCCGATGCGAGTGCCGAACAGCTCAGGACGAGTCCCGCACCACCAGCTCCGTGGGAAGCACCAGCCGGCGCCGCTCCCCCGCACCCCGCGCCGGGCGGCCCCCCGCACGCTCCGCGATCTCCTCCAGAAGCAGCCGCGTCATCTCCCGGCCCATCTCCACGATCGGCTGCCGCACACTCGTCAGGGCCGGCTCCAGATGGCGGGCGATCACCGAGTCGTCGTAGCCGACCAGCGCCACGTCCTGAGGTATTCGGCGGCCCGCGCCCCGCAGCACGAGCCGGGCGCCGCCCGCCATCACGTCCGAGCCCGCGAAGACCGCGTCCAGGTCCGGGCGGCGGGCCAGAAGCTCCGCCATCGCGCGGCGGCCGCCCTCCTCCGTGAAGTCGCCCTCCGCGACCAGCTCCGGGTCGACCGGACGCCCCGCCGCCGCGAGGGCCGCCAGGCAGCCCTCGTGCCGGCGGCGCGCCCCGTACACGTCGAGCGGGCCGGTGATCAGCGCGATCGTGCGGCGGCCACGGTCAAGGAGGTGCCCGACGGCCGCCCGGCCGCCGCCGAAGTTGTCCGAGTCCACCGAAGGCAGTCGCTCGTCCGCGCTGCGCCGGCCGCTGAGCACCGCCGGGACGCCCAGCTGGTCCACCAGGTCGGGCAGCGGATCGCCCGCGTGCACCGAGACGAGCAGCACCCCGTCCACGCGCTGCGCGCCCAGGTACTGGGCCAGACGTCTGCGCTCCCGGTCGCCGCCCGCGAACGTGAGCAGCAGCTGCACCTCCGTCTCGGCGAGGGCCAGGCCGACGCCGTGGACGATGTCGGAGAAGTACGGCTCGGCGAAGAAGCGCCGCTCCGGCTCGGGCACGACCAGGGCGATGGCGTCCGTGCGATTCGCGGCCAGGGCGCGCGCCGCCGTGTTCGGCACGTACCCGAGCTCCGCCACCGCCGCCTCGACCAGGGCCCTGGTGTGCTCGCTCACCCGGGGCGAGCCGTTGATCACCCGGGACACCGTGCCGCGGCCCACCCCCGCGCGCTCCGCCACCTGCTCCAGGGTGGGGCGACGCCCGCCCCTGCCCCGCGGCTCCCGCACCGCCATGACTGCCTCCCCTGCGCCCGTGCCGGCCGGAATCCCACGGCCGACCGGAACCTAACACCGGGTAACCGAACGAACTCCCGACGTCCGTCGTCTTGACACCCCCTGGGGAGCCCGCAACGCTTCAACACATCACGGTGGGAGCGCTCCCAACGTATCGGATGCATACATGACCCGCACGTTCCCCGCCCGAGCTGCCGCCCCAACCGCCTTGCTGCGGACAGAAGTTGGACGCTTCCCGGCTCGCTGGGCACATTGGAGGACGCCATGCGCACCACGACCCGTACGCGGGCGGTGGCTCTGGCCGCCGCCGTCACCCTCGGCGCCTCGCTGCTCGGCGGCTGCGCCGAGGACCCCGAGGAACCCGGCGGCCCCGCGGGCCGCGGCGACGGCGCGGGGAAGACCACGCTGACCGTCGGGGTCTTCGGGGTGTTCGGCCTGAAGGAGGCCGGGCTGTACGACGCGTACATGAAGCAGCACCCGGACGTCGTCATCGAGCAGACATCCATCGAGCGGAACGAGAACTACTACCCGCAGCTGCTCACCCACCTCGGCTCGGGCAGCGGGCTCGCCGACATCCAGGCCGTCGAGGTCAACAACATCGCGGAGGTCGTCGCCACCCAGTCCGACAAGCTCGTCGACCTCGGCAAGGCGCCCGGCGTCTCGAAGGACGCGTATCTGGACTGGAAGTGGCGGCAGGGGACGACGAAGAGCGGTGCGACCGTCGGGCTCGGCACGGACGTCGGGCCGCAGGGGATCTGCTACCGCAAGGACCTGTTCGCCAAGGCCGGGCTGCCCACGGACCGCGAGGCCGTCGGCAGGCTGTGGGCCGGGGACTGGGACAAGTACCTGCAGGTCGGCCGGAAGTTCGAGAAGAAGGCCCCCGAGGGCAAGGCGTTCGTCGACTCGGCGGCCGGTGTGATGGCCGCCGTCACGGGCAGCTACGCGGAGCGCTACTACGACGAGGACGGCAAGGTCGTCTACAAGTCGAACCCGCGCGTGAAGGAGGCCTGGAACCTGGCCGCCGATTTCGCCACCGAGGGGCTCACCGCCAAACTCCAGCAGTTCCAGCCCACTTGGGACCAGGGCTTCGCCAACGGCAGCTTCGCCACGGTGTCCTGCCCCGCCTGGATGCTCGGCTACATCAAGACCAAGGCGGGCGAGAAGGGCGCGGGCCGGTGGGACGTGGCGCAGGCGCCGAAGCCCGGCAACTGGGGCGGCTCGTTCCTGGTCGTGCCGAAGGCCGGCAAGCACAGCGAGGAGGCGGCGAAACTCGCGGCCTGGCTGACCGCGCCCGAGCAGCAGGCGAAGCTCTTCGCCGCGCAGGGCAGCTTCCCGAGCGCCTCGGCCGCGTACGACCTGCCGACGGTCGCCGACTCGAAGAACGCGTACTTCGGCGACGCCCCGATCGGGAAGATCTTCGCGAAGGCCGCCGAGGGCGCGCCGGTGCAGACGCTCGGCCCGAAGGACCTGATCATCGCGCAGAACCTCGCGGACGTCGGCATGCTCCAGGTCGACCAGCAGGGCACCTCGCCCGAGGCCGGCTGGAAGGCCGCCGTGAAGGCGATCGACAACGCCCTGGACGAGTGACCGATGGCGAGCGAATACCGGGCGACCGCGCCCTCCCGGACGGAGGAGAGCGCGGCGCCGTCCAAGGGCGCGGCCGAGGCGCGGGCCCGCGAACGGCTGAGCCGACGCTCCCGGCGGGAGATGCGATTCAGTCCGTACGCGTTCGTCGCGCCGTTCTTCGTCTTCTTCGCCGCGTTCGGGCTCTTCCCGCTGCTCTACACCGGCTGGGCCTCGCTGCACCGGGTGGAGCTGACGGCCCCGACGGAGATGGAGTGGGTGGGCCTGCGGAACTTCGCGCGTCTCCTCGACGACGACTTCTTCTGGAACGCGCTGCACAACACGGTGACCATCGGCCTCCTGTCGACGGTCCCGCAGCTCCTCATGGCCCTCGGCATCGCGCATCTCCTCCACTACCGGCTGCGCGGCTCGATGTTCTTCCGGGTCGCGGCCCTCACCCCGTACGCGACCTCGGTGGCCGCGGCGACGCTGGTCTTCGTGCTGCTCTTCGGGCGCGACCACGGGATGATCAACTGGGCGTTGGGGCTTGCCGGTTGGGACGGCGTCGACTGGCAGAACGGGAGCTTCGCGTCCAAGGTCGCGGTCTCCACGATCGTCGTCTGGCGCTGGACCGGCTACAACGCGCTGATCTACCTGGCCGCGATGCAGTCCGTGCCCGCCGAGCTGTACGAGTCGGCGGCGCTCGACGGGGCCTCCCGCCGGCGGCAGTTCCTGCACGTCACGCTGCCCTGCCTGCGGCCGACGATCCTCTTCACCTGTGTGGTGTCGACGATCGGCGCGATGCAGCTCTTCGGCGAGCCGCTGCTCTTCAACGGCAGCGCGGGCGCGAGCGGCGGCTCGGACCACCAGTTCCAGACGCTCGGCCTGTACCTGTACGAGCAGGGCTGGGTGAATCTGCACCTCGGCAGGGCCTCGGCCATCGCGTGGACGATGTTCCTGATCCTGCTCCTGATCGGCGCCGTCAACTGGCTGCTCGCCCGCCGGCTGCGCAAGAGCGAGGGGGCGTCGGCATGAGGGCACCGAAGTCGTCCGGTGCGGGGCGGCAGTTGCACGGCGGGCGGTGGACGTACGCGGTCCTCGTCGTGTTCACCGCCGTCTCGCTCTTCCCGCTCCTGTGGACGGCGATCGCCGCGTCCCGCAACAACACCCGGCTCGCGCAGACGCCGCCGCCGTTCTGGTTCGGCGGCAACCTGTTCAGGAACCTGGAGATCGCCTGGACCGACGCCAACATGGGCGCGGCGCTGCTCAACACGGTGGTCGTGGCCGGTTCGGTCTCCGTCGGCACCGTGCTGTTCTCCACGCTCGCCGGGTTCGCCTTCGCCAAGCTGCGGTTCCGCTTCAAGAACCTGCTGATGCTCCTGGTGGTCGGCACGATGATGGTGCCGCCCCAACTCGGCGTCGTACCGCTCTACATGCTGATCGCCGAGCTGCAGTGGACGGACCGGCTGCAGGCCGTGATTCTGCCGACGCTCGTCGGCGCCTTCGGGGTGTTCTTCATGCGCCAGTACCTGCTGCAGGCGCTGCCCACCGAGCTGATCGAGGCCGCGCGGGTGGACGGGGCGAGCAGCCTGCGCGTGGTGTGGCACATCGTCTTCCCCGCGGCCCGGCCCGCGATGGCCGTGCTCGCGATGCTCACCTTCGTCCAGGCCTGGAACGACTTCTTCTGGCCGATCATCGCCCTGACGCAGAACGGCAGCCCGACCGTGCAGGTCGCCCTGACCGGTCTCGGGCGCGGCTACATCCCCGACCAGTCGGTGATCATGGCGGGCGCGCTGCTCGGCACGCTGCCGCTGCTGCTCGCCTTCGTGGTCTTCGGCAGACAGATCGTCGGGGGCATCATGCAGGGCGCGGTCAAGGGCTGAGCCCCCGCTCCCGCACACCTCTGACTCCCGTCCCGTACACCGTCGTTGGGAGCGATACGTGAATGAACTGCTGCGGTTTCCGGAGGAATTCCTGTGGGGCGCCGCGACCGCCGCGTACCAGATCGAGGGGGCCGTCCGGGAGGGCGGCCGGACGCCGTCCATCTGGGACACCTTCAGCCGTACGCCGGGCAAGGTGCTCGGCGGCGACACCGGGGATGTCGCCTGCGACCACTTCCACCGCCGGCGCGAGGACGTCCGCCTGATGGCCGAACTCGGCCTGGGCGCCTACCGGTTCTCGGTGTCCTGGCCGCGCGTCCAGCCCACCGGGCGCGGCCCCGCCGCCCAGCAGGGCCTCGACTTCTACCGGGCGCTGGTCGACGAGCTGCTCGCGCACGGCATCCAGCCGCTGGTCACGCTCTACCACTGGGACCTGCCGCAGGAGTTGGAGACCGCGCCGTCCGACGGCTCGCCCGCCGGCGGCGGCTGGCCGGAGCGGGACACGGCGTACCGCTTCGCCGAGTACGCGGGGATCGTGGCCGAGGCGATCGGCGACCGGGTCGAGCGGTGGGCCACGCTCAACGAGCCGTGGTGCAGCGCCTTTCTGGGGTACGGCTCCGGGGTGCACGCGCCGGGGCGCACCGACCCGGTCGCCGCGCTGCGCGCCGCCCACCACCTGAACCTGGCGCACGGGCTCGGCGCGCAGGCCCTGCGGGCGGCGCTGCCCGCGCGGGCGCAGGTGGGGATCTGCCTCAACCCGAGCCCGGTGCGCGCGCTCACCGACGCGCCGGAGGACCTGGACGCGCGGCGGCGCGTCGACGCGCTCGCCAACCGGGTGTTCACGGGGCCGCTCCTGAAGGGCGCGTACCCGGCCGACCTGCTCGCGGACACCGCGCGGCTCACGGACTGGTCCTTCGTACGGCCCGAGGACCCGGCGGCGATCCGGCAGCCGCTGGACTTCCTCGGCATCAACTACTACACGCCCGCCGTGGTATCCGCGGCCCCCGACGGCCACCGCGCGAGCGCGCGGTCGCCGTGGCCCGGCGCGGACGGGGTGGCGTTCCACCGGCCGCCCGGTGAACTCACCGCCATGGACTGGTCGGTGGCCCCCTCAGGACTGGTCGACCTGCTCGCCCGGTACACGGCGGAGGCCCCCGGCGTCCCGCTCCTCGTCACGGAGAACGGCGCGGCGTACGAGGACGTCGTGGACGCCGACGGCCACGTCCACGACCCGGACCGGATCCGCTACCTCCACGCCCACCTGTCCGCGGTGCACGAGGCGATCCGCGCCGGCGCGGACGTACGCGGCTACTTCCTGTGGTCCCTCCTCGACAACTTCGAGTGGGCGTACGGGTACAGCAAGCGGTTCGGGGCGGTGCACGTGGACTACGGCACGCAGAGGCGGACGGTGAAGTCGAGTGGGCGGTGGTACTCGGGGGTCGCGAGGAGCGGACGCCTGCCGTAGCCCTTGTTGCTTCCCCTCCCCGCCCCTTCCCGAAAGACCGCCGTCGGCATCGGGGGCTCCGCCCCCGAACCCCCGCTCCTCAAACGCCGGAGGGGCTGGATTTTGCGGGCGTGGGGCGGGATTTGCCGAGGTCGGCGGGATTTCCAGGGGCGCGGGGCTCCGTTGTTAGGGGCTCGGGGCGTTTCTTCAGGGTCGCGGGCTCGCTTTTTTTGGGGGCGCGGGGCTGGATTTTGCAGGGCGGGGGGCTGAAGCTTGCGGGCTGGGCTGGGTCGAGTGCCCCGACAGGGGCGCGGGGAACTGCGCGACCAGCCACGACGGCGCAGCACCCGAACGACGGCCGGGGACGGGGCGGAGCCCCGAAACAGGGGTGGGGTCGAGTGCCCCGACATGGGCGCGGGGAACTGCGCGACCAGCCACGACGAAGCGGGCAGCCGAAAACACAGCGCCGCTGGCTTTCAGGTGCTCTGGATTTACGCCGGAGGGGCTGGGATGAGTGCCCCCGCTAGGGGCGCGGGGAACTGCGCGACCAGCCACAACGGCGCAGCACCCGAACGACGACCGGGGTCCGGGGCGAAGCCCCGAAACCGGGACGGGGCGGAGCCCGAAGCGGGGCCGGGGGCGGGGCCCCGGGAAGCGGCTAGGCGGACGTGGTGGCCGACCGCTTCCTGCGCCGCACCGGCCCCCCGTGCCGGCGCCGCCCCGAAGCCGGACTCCGCTCGTCCAACTGGATCCAGATCCGGATCTCCGTACCGCCGAGCACAGAGCTGCCGATACGGACATCGCCGCCGGTCGACTCGGCCAACTGCCGGACGATGTCCAGGCCGAGCCCGGTTGAGCCGACGGCGTCGCCCGTGCCGCTGCCGCCGCGGGCCAGCGCGGCCTCCGGGTCGAGGATGCCGGGGCCCGCGTCGGAGACGAGGACGATCACCGCGTCCTCGGCCCGGTGCACGTCGACGGCGAAGCCGGTGCCCTCCCGGGTGTGCCGGAACACGTTGCCGAGGAGCGCGTCCAGGGCGGCGGTCAGGTCGGCCCGGCCGACCGGAACGCGCACGGGCCGCTCCACGCCCGCGACCCGCACCTCGCGCCCCTCGTCCTCGGCGAGCGCCGACCAGAACGCCATCCGCTCCCGGATCACCTCGGCCGCGTCGCACCCGGCGCCGGGCCCACCCGTCACCGTGCTCGGCTTGGCGGCGCGCGCGGTGCGGATGATCGTGTCGACCTCGGACTCCAACTGCTCGACGGCGGCCCGGGTCTGGTCGGCGGCGGGCCCTTCGCCGAGGGATGCCGCGTTCAGCCTGAGCACGGTCAGCGGGGTGCGCAGCCGGTGCGACAGGTCGGCGGCCAACTCCCGTTCGTTGGCGAGGAGTCGGACGACCTGGTCGGCCATGGCGTTGAAGGCGACGGCGGCCTGCTTCAGCTCGGTCGGCCCGTCCTCGGGCACGCGCGCGGTGAGCTTGCCCTCGCCCAGGTCGTGCGCCGCGCCCGCGAGCCGCTTCGCGGGCTGGATCAGCCGTACGCCGAGCCGGTCCGCGACCGCCACCGAGCCGATGATCAGGGCGATGCCGACGCCCGCGAGGACCACCCAGGCCGTGGTGACGCCGTTGCTGAGCTCGCCCTCGGGCACGAAGACCTCGACGATCGCGATCTCGCCCGAGCCGAGCGCGGTGGGCTGCAACAGGGCCATGCCGTCGGGGGCGTTCGCGATGGAGGGGCTGGCGATCTCGCGGGTGCGGTCCAGGTCCGCCTGGGCCGCCCGCCGCCGCCCGACTTCGAGGGCCGGGTCGTCGCCGACGGCCGGGATGTGCACGGCCATCCGCCCGGCGGCGCCCGCCTGGGTGGAGGCGACGGCGCGGGTCAGCTGGTCGCGGTCGGTGGTGATGGAGAGGGTGGGGCCGATGGCGGCGGCCTGGCGTTCGGCGTTGGACCAGGCCCGGTCGGCGGCCATCTCCTTGATGACGAGGCCGAGCGGCACGGCGAAGGCGACGACGACCATCGCGGTGACGGCCAGGCACACCTTGACCAGGGCCCATCTCACCGCGGCCTCACTGCGGCCGCTCCGGCTCCGGCTCCGGCTCCGGCTCCGGCGGCTCCAGCTTGACGCCCACCCCGCGGAGCGTGTGCAGATAGCGCGGCCGGGCCGCCGTCTCCCCCAACTTCCGCCGCAGCCAGGAGAGATGGACGTCGATGGTCTGGTCGTCCCCGTACGACTGCTGCCAGACCTCGGCGAGGAGTTCCTTGCGGGGTACGACGACTCCGGGCCGGCCGGCGAGGAACGTCAGCAGGTCGAACTCGCGGCGGGTCAGGTCGAGCGCGGCGCCGTCGAGTTCGGCCTGGCGGCGCAGCGGGTCGATGGCGAGCCCGCCGACCCGGATGACGCCTGCCAGCGGGTCCTCCGCCCCGCCCCCGGAACCCGAGCGGCGCAGGACGGCCGCCATCCGGGCGGAGAGGTGCTCGACGGAGAACGGCTTGGTGAGGTAGTCGTCGGCGCCGTCGTTGAGGAGCCGGACGATCTCGGCCTCGTCGTCCCGTGCCGTGGCGATGATCACGGGTACGTCGGTGATGCCGCGCAGCATCTTCAGCGCCTCGGAGCCGTCGAGATCCGGCAGGCCCAGGTCGAGGATCACCACGTCGAAGCGGACATGGGCGACCTCGCGCAGCGCCTCCAGGGCCGTGCCGACGCTCCGTACGGTGTGGGAGGCATCGGTCAGGTGCCGGATCAGGGCGGAGCGCACGAACTGGTCGTCCTCGACGACGAGCACACTTGCCATGTGCAGGACCGTACGCCATACGGGGGACGGCGGTCACGGGTCGAAGGGCCCGGGACAGGCCCTCGGCGCATGGGGCAGTATGGCCCGCGATGCGGCAACGAGGACTCGTACACGGACTGGCGTGGACGCTCGCCACGGGGGCGGCGGTCACGCTGTCCTGGTGGGGTGTGCACACGGTGATGTCGGGCACGGCGTACGACCGCCCACGGGCGCTGCCGCTCACCGGTGCCGCGCAGGCCTCGCCCGAGAGCGCCGCCCCGCAGGCCTCGTCCACGCACCGGCCGCGCGAGACGCCGAAGCTGGAGGGGTCCGGCGAGCAGTCCGAGAAGCCGACCGAACCGACCGGGCCGACCGGGACTCCGCCCGCGAAGGACTCCCCCTCGGGCAGCGCGCCCGCCCCCGAGCCCCAGGGCAACGTGAAGAGCTACACGGTCTCGGGCGGCCGGGTCGCCTTCGAGATGCGTCCCTCCTCGGCCGAACTGGTCTCGGCTACGCCGGAGGCGGGCTGGCAGATGCAGGTCTGGAAGCAGCCGGAGTGGATCCGCGTGACGTTCACGCAGGGCGACCGCGAGGTCTCGGTCTTCTGCACCTGGCACGACCACAAGCCGCTGGTGGAACTCGACGAGCGCTGACTCTCCCCACCCCGCCCCTCCCCGAAGTCCTCAGCGGACAGCTCCGGGTGTTGCACCCTCGGGCCCTCGCCCCGGGGCTGCCGCCCCTGAACCCCACCACGGGGCTACGCCCCGACCCGCGCTTCGGATCCCCACCCCGCCCCTTCCCGGCTGTGTCCGATATGCGGCTGCCGCCGCGTGGCCGCCGTCGGCACGGGGACTGGGGCGCAGCCCCGGCCTTCAGGGGCGCGGGGCTGTGACATTTGCGGCTCCGCCGCGCGGGCGCGACCAGCCACAACGGCGCAGCAGCCGAAAAGACGGCCGGGGTACGGGGCGAAGCCCCGAAGCAGGGTCCAAGGGCGGCAGACCTCGGAGACCGGGGGGCCGGGGGCGGCAGACGACGGTGGCCGTCCGGCGAGGACTTCGGGAAGGGGCGGGGAGGGGAGAAGAACGCCCTACCGAAAAACCCCCGGCGGCGGAGCCGGCGACGCGGACGCCGTGGCGTCGGTCACCCCCACCGCACCCCCGGTGAAATCCACGAGCGCAGCCCCATGCTCCACCCGCCCCGGATGCGAATCCCCCGCAATCCGCCGCGTCAACTCGCCCACGGGCAAGGCCCGATCAGAAGCGAGCAGCACCGCGTTCCCGAACCGCTTCCCCCGCAGCACCGCCGGATCCGCGGCCAGCGCAAGCTCCGCGAAGAGCCCCGCGGCGGTGGCGATCTGCCGGCGCAGATGCGTGAGCGGCGGCCCGTCGGCGAGGTTCGCCGCATAGTGCCCGCCGGGCGCGAGAACCCTGCGTACGTCCGAGAGGAACTCGGCGCTCGTCAGGTGCGCCGGCGTGCGGGCGGCGCTGAAGACGTCGGCGATGACCAGGTCTGCCCAGCCGTCGGGGATCTTCGCGAGCCCCTCGCGGGCGTCGACGGCCCGCACCCGCACCCGCGCCTGCGGGTCCAACGGCAGCTCGCGGCGGACCAGTTGGACGAGCGCCGCGTCCCGCTCGACGACCTGCTGGGTGGAGCGCGGCCGGGTCGCCGCGATGTAGCGGGCCAGCGTGAAGGCCCCGCCGCCGAGGTGCACGGCACGCACCGGCTTCCCCGCGGGGGCGATCAGATCGACGATGTGGCCGAGCCTGCGCTGGTACGCGAAGTCGAGGTACGCGGGCTCGTCGAGGTCGACGTGCGACTGCGGGGCGCCGTCAACGAGCAGCGTCCACGCGCGCGTGCGGTCCGGGTCCGGGATGAGTTCGGCCAGTCCGCCGTCCACCTCTTCGACGACGGCTTCCGCGTCGCGCTTCCTTCTGGCCATCCGTCCATTATCGACGCCCGTACGAATTCCGGCTCGCCACCCCCGTACGGGCCCGGGTGCGCCCCCGTACGGGCCCCGGTGCGCTCCCGTACGGGCCTCTGCGCGCACCCGGGCCGGGGCCTCAACGGCAGCTGTCGGCGGCCTCGATGAGCCGGGCGGCCTCGCCGAGCGCGGCCCGCAGCATCGTCGGATCGGTGACGGGGCCGGTGTCGGCGGGCGGCAGCAGCCAGCCCGTACCGGCGACCGGCGGCGCGGGCTCGGCGGGCGCGCCCCGGCCGCCCGCGCGCGCGGAGCCGCCGCGCCCGAAGGTCTGCGTACAGGCGCTGCCCGGCAGGTCCCAGCCGTCGGCGGTGCCGGGCGGGACCAGGAAGCCGAGGGTGTCGCAGCTGTTGTCGTGCAGGACCGGGCCGACGGCGGGGGCGGCGCCGCGGCGCAGAATGTCCACGGCCTCCAGGCCCTGGCGCGCGGGGACGGTCACCAGGTCGCACTCCGAGCCGAGCGGCGGCCCGTACAGGGCGCTGCGGCCGTACACGGCAGGCGGTTCGAGGGGCGGTCGGTCCGGCGCGAAGGGGCGGGCCGGGCGCGGCATCGGGGAGTTGCCGTTCTCCATGTCGACCTCCAACAAGGAAACCCTCCTCGTCCCGGAAGGCGCGGTGCAGCCCCTTCTCCGCATGGTTCAACGCGGCCCCCTGTCAACGGCTACGGCACAACTCCGCCTCATCGGATGGCAGTTCATGGCAGATCCGGCGTGAGATTTCCGGTTTGTAGCCAAACACTGCGTACCGGTCCCGTCACAGCCGGTACTTTCGTGCCCCGTCGGAGCCGGGCCGCTGCCCCCTACAGGGCCGCAACGGCCGCGCGCTCCGGCATGAACCGCACGAGAGGGTTTGGCCAATGGCGTCGTCACCGATGACATCGTCAGCGGGGTCTCCCCGGCCGAATCTCGCCTTCCGGCAGCTGCGCGGGCAGCTGTCGCCGGGGGAGTTCGCGGCCGCGGTGCGCCGGGCCGGCCTGGAGATCGGTGAGCGGGTCGCGTGCGACGCGCGCTACATCGGCCGGGTCGAGGCAGGCGAGATCCGCTGCCCCAACTACGCGTACGAGCGCGTGTTCCTGCACCTGTTCCCGGGCCGGACCCTGGCCGACCTGGGGTTCGCGCCACGCGAGACGGTACGGGGCCGGGCCGCGCGCGCCAGGACCGGGCCGGGCGCCGGACACCGTGCGGCCCCGCGTCCGTATCCGGACCCGTACGACCAGCTGAACGCAGAGCAACCGAGCACCGAGGAGAGCGACGTGCTGCGTCGCGCATTCATGACCGGGAGCACGGCCACCGTGGCCGCGGCCTCCCTGGGGCTCACGGGCCCCCTCAACACCGAGGCCGCCGCCGCGCCCCGCAGGGTCGGCGAGACCGAGGCCGACGCGGTCGAGGAGGCCGTACGCCGCATCAGGCTGCTCGACGACCGGCACGGCGCCGACGGCCTGTACCGGCGGGCGTCCGCGCCGCTGCGCAACGCGTTCGCCCTGCTCGACGCGGGCGCCGCACGCCGCGCCACGTCGGACCGGCTGCACGCGGGAGCGGGTGAACTGGCCATCTCCGTCGGCTGGTTGGCGCACGACTCGGGCCGGTTCGACGACGCGCGCTCGCACTACGCGGAGGCGCTCGCGACGGCCCGGACGGCGGGCGACCCGGCCCTGGAGGCGCACGCCTTCTGCAACATGTCGTTCCTGGCGCGCGACGCGGGCCGCCCGCGCGAGGCGGTACGGGCGGCGCAGGCGGCGCAGCGCTCGGCGCGGGAGTGCGGCTCCGCGCGGCTGCTGTCGCTGCTCGCGCTGCGCGAGGCCGGGGCGTACGCGCTGCTCGGTGACCGCTCCGGGTGCGAGCAGGCGCTCGCCCGCGCGCAGGCCCTGTTCGGCCGGGGCGGCACGGACGCGGACCCGGAGTGGATGAGCTTCTACCAGGAGGCCGAGCTCGAAGGCCTGGAGGCGCAGTGCTGGTCGGCGCTCGGCCAGTGGGGGCGCGCGGCCCGGCACGCGCAGCGCGCGGCCCACGTCGCCGCCGCGCGAACCCCGCACTTCACGCGCAACATCGCGCTCTACACCGCCGAGGCGGCCGACGACCTGGCGCGGGCGGGGCGGCCGGACGAGGCGGCGGAGGCGGGGCGGCGAGTCCTCGACCTCCTGGACGAGGTCCAGTCCTCCCGCATCCAGTCGATACTGGCCACCACCGCGCGCGTGCTGCTCCCGCACCGGCGGGAGGCGTCGGTCTCCGCCTTCCTCGACCGCCACGCAAACGTCCCCCGCCAGGCCTGAGCACTCCCCCTCCCCGCCCCTTCCCAAAAGCCCCTACCCCTCCAAGTGCCCCGTCTCGTTCCATGCCTCGATCGCCGGCTCCCCGTAAGCCCACCCCAGTACGGACAGGGACGTCGGATTGAGCCGGATACGCGCGCCGAAGCCGATGGGCAGGCCGAGCCAGCGGGCCCCGATGGAGCGCAGGATGTGCCCGTGCGCGAAGACCAGCACGTCACGGTCGGCCGAGCGCGCCCACTCCACGACCTCGTCGGCCCGAGCCGCGACCTGGTCGAGGGTCTCGCCCTCGGGGACGCCGTCGCGCCAGAGCAGCCAGCCGGGCCGGATCGCGTGGATCTCGGCGGGGGTCATGCCCTCGTACGCCCCGTAGTCGATCTCCATGAGCGCGTCCCAGTCCTGCGCACGCTCACCGAATCCGGCGATGTCGCAGGTCTCACGCGCGCGTACGAGCGGGCTCGTGCGCACCTCGACGTCGGGGAGGCCGTTCCAGGGCGCGCGGCGCAGTCGCTCACCGAGCAGCTTCGCCCCGCGCCTGCCCTCGTCGAGCAGCGGAATGTCCGTCCTGCCGGTGTGCTTCCCGGACAGCGACCACTCGGTCTGCCCGTGGCGGGCCAGCAGGATGCGCGGGGCCATGAGGAACTCTCCAAGATTTCGACGTACGTACACAGGGCCGGACTTTTCCGACAGGTCACCCGGCCCCGTCCATCATCGCGCACCCGCCGCACTCTGCTCGAACGGGCACGTCGGCCCAGCTCAAGTCCCATTCCCGGACGGCCTCGTGCGGCCTCGTACCGTCTCGTGACGCGAAGCGTTCCCCGGTTGTCAGTGTCGGGTGCGAGACTTCGGCAGGTGAGCGAATTCCCTGACAGCGCGGTGCCGACGGCAGCGGTACCGCCGACGGACAACGCGGCGCGGCCGGCCCCGCAGGCGACGGCGCTGCGGCAGCGCCTTGCCGAGCTGCGCGGCCCGGCGGTCCCCGCCAAGGCGCTCGACGCACGCGCGCTGGCCGCCCTCGCCGCCAACCCCGGCTGCCGCCGCCGCGCCCTGCTCGACGGCGCGGGGGTGGACAAGTCGGCCCTCGCCCAGGCCCTCGGCTCACCCTCCGGCTTCGGCCAGTCGCAGTTCGCGCTCGTGCGGGGCAACGCCTTCGAGGCGAAGGTGAAGGCCGACGGCGGCGCGGAGCTGCTCCGCCTGGTCCACGCCCGCCTCGGCGGCGGCCCGGCGCCCGCGTCTCCCGGCCCGGAAGGCGGCGCGGACACGGCCGAGGTGCACACCCCGGACCTCACCGCGGCCGGCCCCGAGGGCCGCTCCGCCCGCACCGCGCTCGCCCTGCGCGATGCGGCCGCCACGCGCGCGTGGACGCTGCTCGACCACCCGATGCTGGCGCTCGACGTGGCCGGCTCGCCCGCGTTCCTGGAGCCGGACGCGGTGGTGGTGCACCCGGACGGCCGCTGGACGGTCGTGGAGATCAAGTCCTTCCCGATGATCGACGGTTCGGCGGACGAGGGGAAGGTGGGCTCCGCCGCCCGCCAGGCCGCGGTGTACGCGCTGGCGCTCCAGCAGGTCGCCGGCCGCCTCGACCCCGCTCCCCCGGTCGGCCACGAGGTGGTGCTCGTCTGCCCGAAGGACTTCTCGAACCAGCCGACGGCGGCCGTGGTGGACGTCCGTAAGCAACTCTCGGTGACGCGCCGCCAGTTGGGCCGCCTGACCCGGATCGAGGACATCGCGGCGGCCCTGCCCGAGGGCACGACCTTCGACGTCGAGCGCTCCCCGGACGAGCTCGGCCGCGCCGTCGAGTCGGTGCCCGCGGCGTACGCACCGGAGTGCCTGGCCGCCTGCGAGCTGGCCTTCCACTGCCGCGACCGCTCCCGCACCGAGGGCGAGGTGACCTCGCTCGGGCGTTCCGTGCGCGGTGAGTTGGGCGCGCTCACCACGGTCGAGGACGTCCTCGCGGCCGCGCGCGGCGAGGCGGGCGACCCGGACGATCCGGTGGTGGCCGCCCTGCGTCGCGCTGCGGCGCTGCGTGCCCAGGCCCTGGAGGGCGCCGCATGTCGCTGATCCACACACTGGCCCGCCTGGAGGCCGTCGAGTCGGGCCGCGCGCAGCCGCTCGCCACCGTGCGGCACCGCCATCTGGCCGCCCGCCCCCTGGTGTTCGTGCCGCTCACCACCGCGGGCGAGGCGGGCGCACCGCTGGGCGCCCTGGTCGGCGCGGACCGCGAGCGGCCCCGGCTGCTCCTCGTGCCGCAGCCCCGCGACCGCGACCTGCGCTTCGCGTTCCTGTCCGACCTGGCCGAGGAACTCCTGCCGTACGTCGAGTCGTTCGCCGACGAGACGGAGCCCGCCGAGCGCGCGGAGACCGACCCGGAGACCGGCAAGCGTGTCAAGGTCGAGGTCGAACTGTGCGCGGACGCCCCGCAGTTGATCGTCCCGAGCCTCGCGGGCATCGAGTTCGTACGGCTCCTGGGCCGCTCCATGCGGTTCCGGCGCACGGCCGAGCAGGACCCGGACACCCCGTATCCGGCGCCCCCGCGCGTGCCGCTGCTCGGCCGCTGGCTGACGCACTTCGCGGAGCGAGCCCGAGTGCCCGGCTCGGCCCTGATCGCCGCGATGACGGAGCTCCTGTCCCGGCACTGGGCGACGGGCCAGTCGAGCCTGGAGGACCAGCACTTGGGCGCGCTGCTCGCCTGGATCGACCCGCCGGGCGAGGGTCGGGACGGCGAGGGCTCGGGGGCAGCGGCCGCGCTGCGCGCCGAGACCGCGCGGGACGAGGCCGGGCAGCTGCTCTGCCCACCGGCGGGCCCGGCCACGGACCCGGCCTTCGACAACAAGCTGCTCGCCCCGGCCATCGAGCGGTACGACCGCGCGCGCAGCGCCGTCGCCGCCGCCGAGGACGGCCTGGCCGCGGACCGTCACCTGGCCGAACTCACCGCCGCGGAGCGGGAGATCGCCGCCCTGGTCGAGAGCCGTACGCGCCCCACCTGGGACGCCGTCTGGCGCGGCCTCGACCTGCTCGCCGCCCTGCCGGAGGGCGAGCGCGCCGCCGAGCGCTGGACCCGCGACCGCTGGTCGTACACCGGCCACCGCGACCGCGTCCTCGCCGGCGAACCCCCGCAGCCCCGCCTGGACGACGCGGTCACGGCGGCCAACAAGCTGGCCACGCGCGAGACCGCCCAGGCCCGCCTCGAAGCCCAGGAGGCCCTCGACGACCCGCTGGTGATGGCCGGGCGCAGGCTCTCCGGCGAGGCCTTCGGAGGCGAGGTCACCGAGGTCGTGATGGCGTACACGGAGAGCAAGCGCCCGAGCCCCCGCCCCCTGGTCACGCTGCGCACGGACGACAGCCCGCATCTGGCCGAGCGCGCGAAGGTCTACCGCTCCCTCGCCGGCAAACCGCAGAGCGCCCAGTTCGTGGGGTACGACGAGGAGGGCGGTGTGGTCCTGCGCATCCTGGACAAGATGGGGCGCGGCAAGGAGCCCGAGGAGGGTTCCGTGCCGGTCAAGGGCGACCGGATCACCTGGACGCTCTTCGAGCACACACCGCGCGGCGGCCCGTCGCTCCCCGAGCCCGAGGACACCCCCTGGACCCATGGCGGCCCGCCGGGCGAGGGCGCGCAGGCCCCCGACCCGGTGACCCCGGAGGACGTGCTGTGACCCCCGACCCCACGCGAACGCACCGGCCGGACGCCCCCGACGACAGGTCCCCGTCCGACGGGCCTCCCTCCGAAAGGTCCCCTTCCGACAGGTCCCCTTTCGACCCGTCCGCCGAGGCCGCCCGCGCGACCGCGGCGATCCTCCACGACACGCTGCACGGCGAGGCCCGCGGCGTCGTCGTGGACTCGCCCCCGGGCGCAGGCAAGTCCACGCTGGTGGTGAACGCCGCGCTCGAACTGGCCGCAGCCGGCCGCCCGTTGATGGTCGTAGCGCAGACCAACGCGCAGGTGGACGACCTGGTCCTGCGCCTCGCCGAGAAGCAGCCCGACCTCCCCGTGGGCCGCCTGCACAGCAGCGACGCCGACCCGTACGACAAGGCGCTCGACGAGCTGGACCACGTCCGCAAGTCGACCAAGGCCGCCGACCTGGCGGGGCTCGACGTGGTGATCTCCACGGCCGCGAAGTGGGCGCACGTCAAGAACGTCGAGCCCTGGCGGCACGCCATCGTGGACGAGGCGTACCAGATGCGTTCGGACGCGCTGCTCGCCGTCGCCGGCCTCTTCGAGCGGGCCCTGTTCGTGGGCGACCCGGGGCAGCTCGACCCGTTCTCGATCGTCGGCAGCGAGCAGTGGGCCGGGCTTTCGTACGACCCGTCGGCGAGCGCCGTGTCCACGCTGCTCGCACACAACCCGACGCTGCCGCAGCACCGCCTGCCGGTGTCCTGGCGGCTGCCCGCCTCGGCCGCGCCGCTGGTCAGCGACGCGTTCTATCCGTACACACGGTTCCGCTCCGGCACGGACCACGGGGACCGGAGCCTGTCGTTCGGCGTGCCCTCGGACGGAAGCGGACCGGACCGCGTCCTGGACGAGGCGGCGGCCTCCGGCTGGGGCCTGCTCGAACTGCCCGCCCGGCACACTCCGCGCACGGACCCTGAAGCGGTACGGGCGGTCGCCGAGGTCGTCCGCCGCCTCCTGGACCGGGGCGGCGCCACCGTCAGCGAGCGCTCCCCCGACCCGGCACCGCTCACCGCCGACCGCATCGCCGTCGGCACCGCCCACCGCGACCAGGCGGCTGCGGTCCGCGCCGCCCTCGCCGAGCTGGCGGTCACGGGCGTCACGGTGGACACCGCCAACCGGCTGCAGGGCCGGGAGTACGACGTGACGGTCGTGCTTCACCCGCTGTCCGGGCGCCCCGACGCCACCGCGTTCCACCTGGAGACGGGCCGCCTGTGCGTGCTCGCGTCCCGGCACCGGCAGGCGTGCATCGTGGTGTGCCGCGCGGGCGTCGCCGAGCTCCTGGACGAGCACCCGTCCACCGAACCGGTGCAGCTGGGCGTCACGGTGAAGTTCCCGGACGGCTGGGAGGCCAACCACGCGGTCCTCTCCCACCTGGCCGAGCACCGGGTGCCGTACCGCCCGCAGTGAACGGGTGCGCGAGCCGCTCGAACAAGGCGGTCTTGCGGACGGCTGGACAATGGAAGACGGCCCGGTGGACCAGCCGGGACCGAAGCACACGCTGCACATACCCGCAGTGAGCACACGCACGTAAGCACAGGAGGCAGGCATGGCGGAGCCCGAGCGGACACAGGCGCGGCTGCGACCGGCACCGCTGCTGTTCGAGCCGACGGATGCCGCCGCAGACCCGGAGCACTTCTTCGACCTGGAGTCGATCGAGGACCCGCGCGAGCTGCTGTCGCGGGCCACGGAGCTGACGCTCGCGTTCCGCACGGCCACCGACCGCTCGGTGGAGTTCCAGGCGATCGCGGCGGCCCAGCTCGCCGACCCCGGCCGATTCGACCGGCTGACGACGGCGGCGATCGCCGAGCGCGCGGACTGGACCGAGGACTACGCGAAGAAGATGGTCGAGTTCGGCAGAGAGCTCCTGCGCTCCGGCTCCCAGCAGTGACCGGCCGGAGCCACCGGAGCCGCCAGAGCCCCCGGAGCCAGCGGAGTCTCTGGGCCGCCTGACGGCTGAACACCGGTCCGCGGCAGGGGAGTTCATGTGCCGCCGCACAAGACCGGCTGGCATATGCCGCCGGGCAAGATACTCCATACCGCCCCGACCTGTCCCCGTTTCCGGTAACCCACAGAATCTGACCGGTTGCTCCCGGTAGACCTGTGCGTCATGAGCGCACGGCAGACCCACCCCAGCGAACCCGCCCCCGCCCCCGCCTCCCGCCCGAAGCCCCCGGCGACCACGGCCGCCCCCGCCCACCCGCCTGCCCTGGACCACGCCACCGTGGTCACCGCCGACGGCGCGAGCTGGCTCGCCTCCGCGTCCACGCACCCGCGCAGCACCCTCGCGCTCTGGGAGTCCCACCCGCAGGCCCCCCTCGTCCTGCCCTGCGGCTCCGCCTTCGACGTGGTGAGCGTGGACGCCGTCTTCGGCCGGCGCATCCTCGACCGGCTGTGGGAGGAGGGCCCCGGCTCCGGCCCGGTCGCCGCCCACCGCGGCCGGATGCTGATCTTCGCCGCCCCCGGCACCGCCCACCGCCTGCCGTCCCTGCTCGCCTGGGAGGAGTGGAGCCCGGCCGTGCCGGCCCCGCTGTGCCACGGCGCCGGCGACGCGGTGACCGTCCCGCCGCTCGTCGCACCCGACGAGGACGTCCCCGCGGAACGGCTCGGCTCCCGCTGGCTGGTCGCCCCCGACACCCGCGATCCGTGGCTCCCGGGACCCGAGGCACTGCTCTGGGCGAGCGTCCGTGTGGCCCGCGCGATGGCCGGTGCGGCGGTCCGCGTATCGATTTTTCCTCCGGCGGATCGTGATGTTAAGGTCTACGACGTCAGCAGGCGCCGCTAGCTCAGTTGGTTAGAGCAGCTGACTCTTAATCAGCGGGTCCGGGGTTCGAGTCCCTGGCGGCGCACGTTGTCGTTGGCGGGTCACCTTCGCAGAAAGCGCGAAGATGACCCGCCAACTTCGTTATTGCGCGGCTTCGCCGCGCGAGTGGGGGCTCCGCCACCCACACCCCCGCCACATCGAAAGCCCCTCGCGAAAGCGAGGGGCTTTCTTCGTACGCACCCACCGGACGGGAGGCCTACGGCGTGATCCGGACCGTCCAAGCCCCCGAGCGGGACCGGTCGAGGACCTCCACGCTCAGCGACTCCCCCGGCACCGTGAAGCGCTCACCCAGCTTGACCGGGGCGTCCGCCAGCGGCGGGTAGACCGAATCGTCCCAGCAGGCCTCGGACTCCGGGTGGGCGTCGATCACCTCGACCGGGCCCGCGCCGGAAGCCGGCTCGTTGCGGACCCGGTAGACGAGCACGCCCTCGGTGCACGTCGTCCGGTCGTTGCCGGTCGAGCTGCGGGCCTCGATGGCGATCGCCGAGTCCCGCCCCGTGCGTACGACCGCGAGGCGGGTGCCGCCGGTGCGGCCCTTCGGGACGGCGGAGGCCAGCGGCTCCAGGGTGACCAGGCGGTCGTCGTCGCCCTGGACGCAGCGCACCTGCTTCTCGTCGAGCCAGCCCAGCTTCCACTTGTGCCAGCCGAACAGATCGGGCGCGAGGCCGAACTGGCTGCCCATCACGTCCCAGTCGCCGACATGCGTGTCCCAGTCTCCCTTGCCCTCCGACGGCCGGTGATAGAGGTCCGGCAGGTCGAAGACATGGCCCGTCTCGTGGGCCAGGACGTGCCGGTCCGGCGGGTGCTGCTCGAAGACCGTGACGACCCGGCGGATGTCGGTGTTGTCGGCATGCAGCGGCCGGTCGAAGTTCACGACCTTCGTGGCGTCCGAGTCGACGCCGGGCGCGGTCGGATCGGCCACGAAGTAGACGACGTCGTACCGGCTGAAGTCCACCTTCGGGTCGGCGGCCGCGAGGGCGTCGTGGAGGTAGGCGCTCCGGTCGGCCGGGGCCCAGTCGCGCGCTATGGCGTACGCGTCGGAACTGCGGGGCATCTCGGTCCACTCGAGCTGCGGATGCGCGTTCAGGGTGAAGCGGCCGTAGGAGGCGCGCTCGAAGAAGCGGCTGGTGGCCGGGAAGTGGTCGGCGGCCAGCTCCTCCGGGTCGACCGCCGGCCGGGAGTCCGGGAAGGACAGGAAGACCATGACGGCGTCGAGGTCTCGCTCGGGCTTGGGATAGGCGGTGTTCCAGGTGTCCAGGCCCTCCGAGTGGTGCACGGGCGTGCGCTCCAGAGCGCAGGGATTCACATGGGGCTCGGCGCTCGCCGGGCCCGCCACCAGGGACATCGCGGCCAGCGCGGCGAGCGAGGTGAGGACGGACGCGACGCTGCGCGCACGGGGCGACAGCCCCCCTTCACGAGGGTGATCTCCGAGGGGGCGCTGACGCGGCACGTCGACCTCCGGGTGGGACGGCGGAACACCCCACCCAGACTGTGATGATTTGTTGATGTTCGCCCTGTTCTGGTGCCCCAGTCGGGTGGACGGGCCCACCGGAGCCCGCTCATTTGCCGTCACAGTGCGTGATCAAGTGGGCCGGAGAGCGGTCGGTTCGCATCAGTGGATCTCAGAACCGGACCGGTTCGCGCAGAAGCGATCGGGCGTCAACAGGCCTACCCCGCAAGGGAATCCGGAACATCCCCCTCCGGACGCCTGGATACCGTGGCGGAGCTGGAACAGCGCTCCGACCAGCCTCTATGATCGGCACACTTTCCGGCCGACCCGGGCCGTGCCGTTCGGATCTTGCCGGGGTCGCGGGGCCGGCACGCAACCCACGCACTCGGCTGCGGTCGAACAGGGGGGGACCTCGCAGCGCTGCCGTCGGTGCCGACGCTCCGAACGGACAGTGACCGCCCGACCGGATCCGGCCAGATCCGGCCAGATCCGAACGGCACGACCCCGGCCCGACCTGTACGAGAACCAACTGCCCTGCGGGAGCGAGCGGTGAGCGGAACGTCCGAAGGGCCGGCACCCACGGCGACGGCGGCCACGCGAGCCGCACAGCCGACCGGCACAGCACCTCAGAGCGTCACGGAACACCACAGCCCGACGAGCCCGCCGCCGACGACGGCGCCGCAGGACATCACCGTGCACCACTCCCCGACGGCCGTCGGACACCCCGCCACCCCGCCGGGCGTCGAGCGGCGCGCCGACGCCGAGCTGCGGGACTACCGCGCCGCCTTCAACGCCGCCCACCTCGCGCTGGCCGTCGTCGACCGCGACGGCCTGGTCAGCCGGGCCAACGACGCGCTCGGCGCCCTCGTCGGCACCCCGGCGCCCGAGCTCACCGGCCAGGTCGCCGCCGACCTCGTCGACCTCGCCTCCGACAGCCGTACGTGGCACACGTACCGCGAAGTGCTGCGTGGGCGGCAGGCAACGCTGCGGTGCACGCGACGGCTCAAGCACCCCGCCGGGCACAGCATGTGGGCGCAGGTGACCGTGGAGCCGATGCCGGACTGCGGCGGGGTGCTGCTCGCGGTCGCCGACATCAGCGCGCGCCGCGAACTCCAGGCGCGGCTGCGGCACGTCACGATGCACGACCCGGTGACGCGGCTGCCCAACCGGACGCTGTTCTTCGAGCGGCTCTCCGCGGCCCTCGAAGCGGCCTCGTACGAGGGGAGCGGGACCGGGCGGATCGGGCTCTGCTATCTGGACCTCGACGGGTTCAAGGCCGTCAACGACACCCTCGGGCACCGCACCGGCGACCGGCTGCTCGCGGCCGTGGCCGGGCGGCTCACGGGCTGTGCGGACCGGTCCGCGTACGGCAGGAGCGGTGCGCCGCTGGTGGCGCGGCTCGGCGGGGACGAGTTCGCGCTGCTCGTGGAGGACTCCACCGGCACGGATCAGCTCGCCGAGCTCGCCGAGCAGGTGCTGCACGCGCTGCAGGAGCCCTTCGACCTGTCGGGCCAGCGGCTCTCGCTCTCCGCGTCCATCGGGGTGGTGGAGCGGCGCGCGGCCGGCACGGGGGCGACGGCCCTGATGCAGGCCGCCGACACCACGCTGTACTGGGCGAAGGAGGACGGCAAGGCCCGCTGGACGCTCTTCGACCCGGAGCGCAACGCGCACCGGATGACCCGCCAGGCCCTGTCGTCCACGCTGCGGCCGGCCGTCGAGCGGGGTGAATTCGCCCTGGAGTACCAGCCGTTGGTGGGGCTCGCGGACGGGGCGCTGCGCGGGGTGGAGGCGCTGGTGCGCTGGCACCACCCGCAATTCGGCATGTTGCCGCCGAATCGGTTCATCACACTGGCCGAGGAGGACGGCTCGATCGTGCAGCTCGGGCGGTGGGTGCTCCGCACCGCCTGCCGGCAGGCCAGGCGCTGGCAGCTGGAGCGCCCGGACCTGCCGCCGGTCTTCGTGAGCGTCAACGTGGCGGTGCGCCAGGTGTGGGACTCCGACCTGGTCGCCGACGTCGCCGAGATCCTCGACGAGACCGGGCTCGCCCCGGAGCTCCTGCAGTTGGAGCTCACCGAGTCCGCCGTGATGGGCTCGGCGGGGCGGCCGCTGCAGGCCCTGCAGGAGCTCAGCGACATGGGCGTGCATATCGCCATCGACGACTTCGGCACCGGCTACTCCAACCTCGCCTATCTGAGCCGGCTCCCCGTCTCCGTACTGAAGCTGGACGGTTCGTTCGTCCGCGGTTTCCAGTACGAGACGGGCGACGGGCGCGGGCACGCGAACCCCGCCGACGAGACCATCGTCGAGGCGCTCGTGCAGCTCGCCCACAAGCTGGGGCTCACCGTCACGGCGGAGTGCGTGGAGACCGCCGAGCAGGCGACGCGGCTCCGCCGGATCGGCTGCGACACCGGGCAGGGCTGGCTCTACTCGCGGGCGGTGCCGCCGGAGCGGATCGCGGCGCTGCGGGCGGCGGCTCCTTAGAGCGTGGGCAACCGGTAGGCGTCCGCGATCAGTTCGTAGCTGCGGACGCGGGCCTCGTTGCCGTGGGCGTTGGCGGTGATCATCAACTCGTCGGCGCCGGTGCGCTTCTGCAGGTCGTCGAGGCCGGCGCGGACCTCGTCCGGGGTGCCGTGCACGACGTTCCTCACCCAGCCGTCGACGAACTCCCGCTCCATGGCGCTGAATTCGTACGCCTCCGCCTCCTCCGGGGTCGACACCAGACCGGGCCGGCCGGTGCGCAGGCGGACCATCGACAGGGCACCGGTGAGCACCTGCCGACGGGCCTCCCGCTCCTCGTCGGCGGCGAGCGCGGCGACGCCGATCAGGGCGTACGGGGCGGAGAGGACCGCGGAGGGCCGGAACGACTCGCGGTACAGGTCGAGCGCGGGCACCGTGTTCTGCGCCGAGAAGTGGTGGGCGAAGGCGAAGGGCAGGCCGAGCAGGCCGGCGAGCCGGGCGCTGAAACCGGAGGAGCCGAGCAGCCAGATCGAGGGCCGGTCCGGGGACTGCACCCCGCCGGGCGAGGTGGCCTGTACGGGTCCCGGGACCGCGTGGATACGGGCGTACGGGTGGCCGTCGGGGAAGTCGTCGTCCAGGAAGCGGGTCAACTCGGAGAGCTGCTCGGGGAAGTCGTCGGCGCCCTCGTTCAGCCGGTCGGTGCGGCGCAGGGCGGCGGCGGTGGCACCGTCGGTGCCGGGCGCCCGGCCGAGGCCCAGGTCGACGCGGCCCGGGGCGAGCGCCTCCAGGGTGCCGAACTGCTCGGCGATCACCAGCGGGGCGTGGTTGGGCAGCATGACGCCGCCCGAGCCGAGGCGGATGCGGGTGGTGTGGGCGGCGAGGTGGGCGAGGATCACGGCGGGGCTGCTGGAGGCGACGCCGGGCATGGAGTGGTGTTCGGCCACCCAGTAGCGGTGGAAGCCGCGGCTCTCGGCGAGCTGGGCGATCCTCGCTCCGGTGCGGAAGGCGTCCGAGGCGGTGTGGCCTGCGCCGACCGTGGCCAGGTCGAGTACGGAGAGAGGCACGGGGGCCTCGCCCTGCGGGGTGCCGTGGATTCCGTTGCTCACCGGGGTGCCTCCTGATGTACGTACTCGGGTGTGCACCCGGCGCTAACAGGAGACGGCCTCCGCTTTATTCCCCACCCCGCCCCTTCCGAACTGGGGCTCCGCCCCAGACCCCGCTCCTCAAACGCCGGAGGGGCTGGATTTGGGCGGCGATACGTGCCCCGATAGGGGCGCGGGGAACTGCGCGAGCAGCCACGACGGCGCGGCAGCCGAACGACGGCCGGGGAACGGGGCGCAGCCCCGAAGCGGGGTCCAGGGGCGGAGCCCCCGGGGCCGACCGCAGGTCTTTGGGGAAGGGGCGGGGAGGGGAAAAGCAGGCCCCGCAGGGTTAGCTCGGGACCTGCACGATGGGCTCTCGGGTGAACAGCGCGCCCAGCGCCGGCGCGTTCACCCTGCGGCCCGCCAGGCGGAGGCCCTCCCAGACCGTGACCTGGTTGGCCGTGAGGACCGGCTTGCCGAGGTCGTGTTCCAGGTCGCGGACGTGGGCCGCGGTGTGCAGGGCCGTGTCCGGCAGGAGCACCGCCGCCGCGTCCGGGTGGTCGCCCGCGCGGGCGAGGGCGAGGACCTCCTCGTACCCCCAAGTGCCCACCTCCGCCGCCGTGATGATGCCGCTGCCGCGCATCGCGACGACCTCGATGCCCGCCGCCCGCAGGAAGGCGACGAAGTGCTCGGCCACGTCCTCGGGGTAGGTCGCCGCGACCGCCACCCGGTCCGCGCCGACCTCGCCGGCCGCGTGCGCGAAGGCGAACGACGTGCTCGACGCGGGCAGCCCCGCCGCCTTGGCCAGGTCCCTGACCTGGTCGTGCGCGCCCTCCCAGCCGAAGACGAAGCTGCCCGACGTACAGGCCCACACCACCGCCTCCGCGCCGGAGAGCCGCAACTCCTCGACGCCCGCCGCGAGCCGGTCGGGTGCGCCCATGCGCAGCAGCGCGTCGACCCGGTGGGCGTCCTCGCCGATGTCCGTGTGGATCACGGCGAGGCGGATGTCGCTGCCGAGCAGCTGCTCCATGCGCGGGTAGTCGTCCTCGGCGGAGTGCCCCGGGTAGAGGAATCCGAGTGCGGTCATCGCTTGCGTCCTCCGTGCTGCTCGGTGTTGCGAGTGGTGCGGTCGGGCGCCGGGTGCGGACCACCCGGCGCCCGGCGCGTCACTCGGCGCCCGGGAACTCCGGGAACACCGGCGGCTCCGGGAACACCGGGGGCTCCGCGAAGCCCGGCTGTTCCGACAGCTGCTGCTCGGGGGCCGCACCGGCGGTCGCCGGGGCGGCGTCCTGCCGCGGCGCCGGAGCGAGCGGTCCGCCCGCCCGCAGCATGCTGCGCCGCGCCGACTCGTCGATCAGCGTCTGGTACGGCCCCACCGCACTGGTACCCAGTCGGCGCAGCGCGGCCCACATCGTGACCTGGTTGGCCGAGACGACCGGCATCCTCAGCTCGGCCTCCAACTGCGGGATCACGTCGTACGTGGGCAGGTTGGTGCAGCTGATGAAGAGGGCGTCGACATCGCGGGGCACCGCGTGCCGGGCCATCTCGACGACCTCGCGGTAGGCCACCTTCCAGATGTGCCGGGTGAGGCCGAGGCCGGTCTGGCTGACGACCGTGATGCCGGCCTCGGCCAGATAGTCCTCCAGGGCCTCGGTCACGGAGGCCGTGTACGGGGTGACGAGCGCGATGCGCTGCGCGCCCAGCTCGGCGAGGGCTTCGAGCATCGCGCCCGATGTGGTGAGCGCCGGGACCTCGCCGGCCGCCTCCATCGCCGCGCTCATGGTGCGCTCGCCGGCCATGCCGTCGACGAAGCTCCCGGACGTGCAGGCGTACGCGAGGACCTCGGGTTCGGCGGCACTGAGCGCGTGTACCGCGGAGCGCAGCGTCTGATGCTCGCTCACCAGGCGCGCCAGGTCGAGGCTGACCTCCACCGGCACGTACGGAGTCCGGGTCAGGTGCAGGGAGACCTCGTCGGGAACCCAGCGCCAGAGTTCCCGGTCGAGGGCGAAGTCAAAAGGGGCGACGATGCCGATGCCACGTTGCGGGTGGGGTCCACCCAGGAAGGAGACGTCCATGACAGGCCCTGATTCTGCGAAGGCGCCGAAGCGGCAAATGTGAGGGAAGGGCCGGCCGGGGGCCGGAAGGTGGAGCGAATGTGCCGGCGCTCGCCGGGACGTCGGGACAGATGACGAGCAGACCTCTGAGGGTCACGAGGGGCGTGGATAACTGCCCTTGTTGACGAAGGTAGGTTCCGGTGCCAGCGTGGTCAATCCGCGCATCTCCGACGCACCGGCCGCGTGTCGGCCGACCTCCTCAAGAGAAGCGGAAACGCATTGCCGAACGGTTTCCCCGCGATGTCCGAACCGGCCCATTCCGAAGCCCGTTCCGACGCCCCTTCCGACGCTCCCTCCGAAGCCCGCTCCGACACCCGCCCCGAACCGCCTCCTCCCGAGCCCACACTCCTCGTCCTCGACGCCGAGCCGCTGCCCCGCCTCGGCCGCCTCACCGGCCGCGCCCGCATCCTGCACGCCGACGAGTCGACCCTCGCCGAGCAGCTGCCCCTCGCCGACGTGCTGCTCGTCTGGGACTTCAGCTCCCACGCCGTACGCCACGCCTGGCCCGGCGCGGGGCCACGGCCGCGCTGGGTGCACACCGCGAGCGCGGGCGCCGACCACCTGCTCTGCCCCGAGCTTGTCGAGTCGGACACCGTCGTCACCAACGCGCGCGGCGTCTTCGACCAGCCCATCGCCGAGTACGTGGCGGGGCTCGTGCTCGCCTTCGCCAAGCAGCTGCCGCGCACCCTGGAGCTGCAGCGCGAGCGGGTCTGGCGGCACCGGGAGACGCAGCGGGTCCGCGGCACGCGCGCGTGCGTGGTCGGCTCGGGGCCGATCGGGCAGGCCATCGCCAGGACCCTCAAGGCGCTCGGCCTGCGCGTGGCGCTCGTCGGCCGGACCGCGCGCGAGGGCGTGCACGGCCAGGACGAGCTCGACCGGCTGCTCACCCGCGCCGACTGGGTGGTGTCCGTCGCGCCCCTGACCGACGACACCCGCGGCATGTTCGACGCCCGCCGCTTCGGCCTGATGCAGCCCTCGGCCCGCTTCGTCAACGTGGGCCGCGGCCAGCTCGTCGTAGAGGAAGACTTGGTGGACGCGGTCCGCAAGCGGTGGATCGCGGGCGCCGCCCTCGACGTCTTCGAGGAGGAGCCGCTGCCCGCCGACAGCCCGCTCTGGGACCTGCCGGACGTCCTCGTCTCACCGCACATGAGCGGCGACGTGGTCGGCTGGCGGGACGAACTCGGCGAGCAGTTCGTGGAGTTGTACGAGAACTGGGCCGCCGGAAAGCCGCTCACGAACGTGATCGACAAGAAACGTGGGTATGTCCCCGGGCACTGACCACTGAGTGTCCTGGAGGGCGGATGACCGAGCTCGGCAACCTCACCGCGGTGCAGCTCATCGACCGATACCGCAAGGGCGAGTTGAGCCCGGTGGACGCCGCCCGAGCGGCCCTGGACCGCATCGGGCGCACGGACGGCAAGGTCAACGCGTTCGTCCGGGTCGACGCCGACGAGGCGCTGCGGCAGGCCGAGGAGTCCGCCGGGCGGTGGCGGCGCGGCGAGCCGGCCGGGCTGCTCGACGGCGTGCCGGTCTCGGTGAAGGACCTGCTGCTGCAGCGCGGCGGCCCCACCCTGCGCGGCTCCACCACCGTTGACCCGCACGGGAGTTGGGACGAGGACGCGCCGAGCGTGGCCCGGCTGCGGGAGCACGGCGCGGTGTTCCTCGGCAAGACCACGACGCCCGAGTTCGGCTGGAAGGGCGTCACCGACTCCCCGCTGCACGGCGCGACCGGCAACCCGTACGACCCGGCGCGCACCGCGGGCGGCTCCAGCGGCGGCAGCGCGGCGGCGGTGGCGCTGGGCGCGGGCCCGGTCTCGCTCGGCACGGACGGCGGGGGCAGCGTGCGCATCCCCGGTGCGTTCTGCGGGATCTTCGCACTGAAGCCGACGTACGGGCGGGTGCCGCTGTACCCGGCGAGCACTCTCGGGACGCTCTCGCACGTCGGCCCGATGACCCGGGACGCGGCGGACGCCGCCCTCGTCCTCGACGCGATCGGCGTGCCCGACCCGCGCGACGGCTCGGCGCTCCCCGCGGCCCCGGGCAGCTTCCGCGCGGGCCTGGACGACGGGGTGCGCGGCCTGCGCGTCGCGTACTCGCCCTCGCTCGGCGGGCAGGTCGCCGTGCACCCCGAGGTGGCGGCGGCGGTGCGGCGCGCGGTGGAGAAGCTCGCCGAGCTCGGCGCGTACGTCGAGGAGACCGACCCCGACTTCAGCGACCCCGTGGAGGCCTTCCACACGCTGTGGTGCAGCGGCATGGCTCGCCGCATCCAGCACCTCGGCAAGGAGCAGCGGGCCGCCCTCGACCCCGGACTGCGGGAGATATCCGGCCGCGGGGCCCGGCTGAGCGCACTCGACTACCTCGCGGCGGTGGACGCCCGGCTGGAACTCGCGCGCCGGATGGGCCGGTTCCACACGACGTACGACCTGCTCGTCACGCCGACGCTGCCGATCACCGCGTTCGAGGCGGGAGTCGAGGCGCCGAAGGGCTCCGGGCACCGCCGGTGGACCGGCTGGACCCCGTTCACGTACCCCTTCAACCTCACCCAGCAGCCCGCAGCGACGGTGCCCTGCGGGGTGGACGGGGCGGGGCTGCCGATCGGGGTGCAGCTGGTCGCGGCACGGCATGCGGACGGGCTCGTGCTGCGGGCCGCGCAGGCGCTGTACATGTCCGGAGCGACGGACATTCCGCGTCCCGAACTGACCTGAAAACGCCGGGAGTCGGGGCAACACGGACGGAGCAGCGCCGTTCGGCCGGGCGGCGCAACGGAAGCAGTCCGTCCGGGTCAAGGACTGAAAACGATCGGCATATCTCCCCGCCAGTCGGGTAGCCGCGCGCCCATGGCTCCACCACAGGGGAACAACTCAGGAAGCACAAGGAAAAGCGGGCTCCGCCGTCGCTCACTGTTCGCGGGGGCGGCGGCGTTGGGCGCGGTGGGCGCCGTCGGCGCGACCGCCGGATGCAGCCGTGTGGCCACCGCAGACACCGGTGACGGAGGACACCTACTGGAGCAGTTGCGAGCGAAGGGGAGCGTGCGTCTCGGGCTCGCGGGCGAGCAGCCGTACAGCTACATCGGCAGCGACGGCGAGATGACCGGTTCCTCGCCCGCGATCGCGAAGCGCATCTTCAAGGAGCTCGGCGTCGACAAGGTCGAGCCGTTCCCCATCGAGTTCGGTTCGCTGATCACCGGCCTGAACTCGCTGCAGTTCGACGTGGTCGCGGCCGGGATGTACATCAACCCGGAACGCTGCGACCAGGTCATCTTCGCGGACCCCGAGTACCAGATGCTCGACGCGTTCATCGTCCGCAAGGGCAACCCGAAGAACCTGCACTCGTACAAGGACATCGCGAAGACGGGCGCCAAGATGGCGACCGGCGTCGGGTACGCGGAGATCGACTACGCGAAGGAGGCCGGCGTCAAGGACATCGGCACCCTGCCCGACCAGCTCGCCGGTCTGCTCGCCGTGAAGCAGGGCCGTATCGACGTGTTCGTCGGCACCGCGGTGACCGTGTTCAACGCGGTGAAGCAGGCGGGGCCCGGCTCGGGCGTCGAGGCGACCAAGGAGGTGCAGCCGTACGTCGACGGGAAGCCCGTCATCGACGTGGGCGGCTTCGCCTTCCGCAGCCCGGAGACCACCTTGCGGGACGCGTTCAACCGCGAGCTGCACAAGTTGAAGCGCAGCGGTGAACTCCTGGAGATCATGCGGCCGTTCGGCTTCACCAAGGACCAGATGACCACCATCCGCGCCGAGGAGAAGTGCAAGCCATGAGCGAGATCACTCCTGGGCTCTGGGAGCTCGTCTTCAAGGGGCTGTGGATCACCGTCCAGCTGACGGTCTTCAGCGCGGCGCTCGGCGCCGTCGTCGCCCTCGTCATCGGCCTGGCCCGCACCCACCGACTCTGGATCGTGCGCTTCCTGTCCGGCGCCTACTTCGAGATCTTCCGCGGCACGTCCGCGCTCGTCTTCATGTTCCTGGTGTTCTTCGCGCTGCCCCTCGGCTTCGGCTGGCAGCTCGTCCCCATGTGGGCCGCGGTGCTCGCGATGGGCCTCACCTACGGGGCGTACGGCTCCGAGATCGTCCGCGGCGCCGTGGCCGCGGTGTCGCCGGCGCAGCGCGAGGCGGGCATCGCGCTGAGCTTCACGCCCGCCCAGTCGCTGCGGAAGGTCATCCTGCCGCAGGCCTGGCCCGAGATGGTCCCGCCGCTGAACAACCTGCTGATCGAGCTGCTCAAGGGCACCGCCCTGGTGTCGATCCTGGGCGTCAACGACATCACCTTCGCGGGTTCGCTGGTGCGTAACGCCACCGGCGAGAGCGCCCCCATCTACACGGTCATCCTCGTCATGTACTTCGTCCTCGCCTTCGTCATGACGCGCGGCATGCGCCTCCTCGAACGGCAGGCCAAGGCCGGGATCGGGCAGGCCCCGCCGAAGCGGCGCAAGCTCTCCCTCCGACAGACGAACGACTTGGCGGCCAGCGGGGTCAGCGGCGGAACGGGTGGTGCAGCATGAAGTGGGACTGGTCCTCAGTAGGCGACTTCATGCCGGTGTTCTGGGACGGCGTGCTCGTCACGCTCCAGGCGCTGGTCCTCAGCGTGATCGTCGCGTTCACCCTCGGTCTCGTCTGGGCGATGGCCCAGCGCTCGACCCTCAAGGCCGTGAGCTGGCCGGTGACCGTGGTCACCGAGTTCATCCGCAACACCCCGCTGCTCGTGCAGCTGTTCTTCCTGTACTACGTGCTGCCCGAGTGGGGCATCACCTTCTCGGCGCTCACCACCGGCGTGATCGGCCTCGGCCTGCACTACTCCACGTACACCGCCGAGGTGTACCGCGCCGGCATAGACGGTGTTCCGGTGGGCCAGTGGGAGGCCGCCACCGCGCTCAACCTGCCGCGCTCGCGCACCTGGCTCGCGGTGATCCTGCCGCAGGCCATCCGCCGAGTGATCCCGGCTCTCGGCAACTACGTCGTCGCGATGCTCAAGGACTCGCCGCTGATCGCCACGATCGGCGTCCTCGAAATGCTCGGCGAGGCACGGCAGTTCGGCTCCGTCACCTTCCAGATGGTCGAGCCGCTCGTCGTCGTCGGCATCGCCTTCATCGTCATCGCCTACCCGGCCTCCCTTCTTCTCCGAGCCCTGGAGCGTCGCCTTGTCCGCTGACAGCACTCCCACCAACCCGAACGCCGGCGGCTCCAAGGAGACCGCCAACCCGACGGTCGACGGCAGCGAGCTGATCCGCTTCGACAAGGTCACCAAGCGCTTCGGCAGCAACACCGTCCTCGACGAGCTGGACTTCAAGGTCGACTCCGGCAAGCACGTCACCCTCATCGGCCCGTCCGGCTCCGGCAAGACGACGATCCTGCGGCTCCTGATGACCCTGATGAAGCCCGACGAGGGCACCATCAAGGTCGGCGGCGAGTACCTCACGCACGAGGAGCGCGGCGGCAAGCTGGTCCCGGCGGGCGACAAGCACATCCGCGAGGTCCGCAAGAACATCGGCATGGTGTTCCAGCAGTTCAACCTGTTCCCGAACATGAAGGTGCTGCGGAACATCACCGAGGCCCCGGTGCACGTCCTCGGCCTGTCCAAGGACGAGGCGGACGAGCGGGCCCGCGAGCTCCTCGACCTGGTCGGCCTCGGCGACCGCTGCGACGCGTACCCAACGCAGCTCTCCGGCGGCCAGCAGCAGCGCGTCGCGATCGCCCGCGCGCTCGCGATGCGCCCGCAGGTCCTCCTCCTCGACGAGGTCACATCGGCGCTCGACCCGGAGCTGGTGGCCGGCGTCCTGGACGTGCTGCGGGACATCGCGCACTCCACGGACATCACCATGCTCTGCGTCACGCACGAGATGAACTTCGCCCGGGACATCTCGGACCAGGTCCTGATGTTCGACTCGGGCCGCATCATCGAGTCCGGCTCCCCGGAGAAGATCTTCGGCGACCCGGACCACGAGCGGACCCGTGAATTCCTGAGCGCGGTCCTCTAGCCGCCCGCCGCTCCCCCTGTCGAAGGGCCCCGCCGAACCTCGCGTACGGCCGGGGCCCTTCGTCGTCCGCGGACGCGGTCCGTGAGTCCGCCGCGAAGGCCGTCGGCGATCAGAACCGGCGTTCTCCACCAGGGCATTGACCTTGGCATATGCCAGTGTGGCGCGTTCCTGCTTGTGGGGCCGCACGAGGGCCGGATCACGCCACGAAAGTTGTCAACAGCCCCTCCGTTGGCGGCGCTTGGCGGCTATCGTGGTACCGAGCCCAGCTGTCCGGAACCGGTCCATGCAGGGGGAAAACCGTGGCGCTGAAGCCAGAGTCGACCGCGCCGTACCACTCGGTGCAGCACGCCCTGCGTGTGCTCGAAACCGTGGCCCGGCACCCCGCCGGCGTCACCGACGTGCAGATCGCACGCCTCACGGGGCTGCCCCCGCGGGCTCTCTCCGCGCTGCTCCTGATGCTGCGCCGCGAAGGGTACGTACGCCAGGTCAGCGACGGGGCGTACGCGACGGGCGAGTCCTTCGCGAAGCTCGGCTCCAGCGCGGCGCACGACGAGGCGATCAAGGGCCAGCTGCAGACCACCCTGGACCGCCTGCGCGACACGGTCGGCGCCGCCGTCTACATCAGCCGGTACATCGACGGCGAAGTGAAGATCACGCAGTACGCGGCCGGCCCCGACGCCCCCGCGGTCAACGAGTGGGTGGACTTCCGCTCCGCCGCGCACGCCAGCGCCGTCGGCAAGAGCCTGCTCACACAGCTGGACGTCAACGGCCGCCGGGACCACCTCTCCCGCCACAAGCCGGCCCGGTTCACCTCGAAGACGATCACCAACGAGCGGCTGCTCTTCAGCCGGCTGGACTCCCAACCGCCCACGGTCCCGATCCTCGACCTGCAGGAGTACGCGGTGGGCACGGTCTGCGCGGCCGTCCCGATCACCGCGGGCGCCTCGGTCGGCTGTCTGGCCCTGTCCATGCCGGTCGAGAGCGCCCACCGCCTGCGCGCCGCAGCCGAGAGCCTGAACCGCAGCGCGGCCCCGGTCCTGCTCTCCCTCGCCATCTGAACCCACGCGCTCCGTCCGACCCCGGGTGGTCAGAAGCACCCCTCGGGGTTGGGTATTATTTACGAGTCAGCAGGCGCCGCTAGCTCAGTTGGTTAGAGCAGCTGACTCTTAATCAGCGGGTCCGGGGTTCGAGTCCCTGGCGGCGCACAGACAGTCGAAGGCCCCTCGCGAAAGCGGGGGGCCTTCGTCGTGCGCGGCACCGGGCTCACAGGCGGCCGAGCAGCTCCTCCCGCCCCTGTTCTCGGTAGCGGTCGAGGAGCGCCGATTCGGCGGCCGGGGTCAGCGGCTCGTACGACACCTCCGTGTCCGGGCGCCACCACACCGGGTCCGGGCAGCGGAAGCCCGCGCGGCGCAGGGCTACACGGTGCACCTTGTTCGTCGCCGTCACCGGCATCCGGCGCACCGGGCGGACGAAGCGGGGCAGCATCTTGGGGCCCAGGTCGCCCTGCGCGGCGAGGAACCGGCCGAAGTCGCCCGGGTCGAAGGGGGCATCGCCGAGGGCGAGCGTCGCCATCACCTGGTCGCCGGCCACCGGGTCCGGCACCGCGTAGACCGCGACCGCAGCGGCCGGCTCGTAGCGGGCGAGGATGTTCTCGATCATGGCGGCGGCGAGGTTCTCGCTGTCGACGCGGAGCCGGTCGTCGCTGCGGCCCGCGAAGTAGAGGAACCCCTTCGGGTCGCGGAAGAACAGGTCGCCGGTCCAGTACCAGCCCCCGCGCACCCGGGCCGCGTCCGCTTCCGGGTTGCGCCAGTACCCCTCGAAGGGGCTGCGCCCCCGGTTGACCAACTCCCCTATCGCATCAGCCCCGTTGAGCAGCCGGCCCGCCTCGTCGAGGCACGCCGCCGGGCACTCCTCGCCGGTGGCCGGGTCGACCACCGCCAGGTCGTCGCCCGGCGTCGCACGGCCGATCGCGCCGGGCGGGGTGTCCGGGGTGCGCTGGACGGCGGCGCCGCCCTCGGACGAGCCGTACCCCTCCACCAGGCGGACCCCGAACCGCTCCGCGAACCGGGCCGCGTCCACCGCGCCCGCCTCCGTGCCGAAGCCGAGGCGCAGCGGATTGTCCCGGTCGTCCGGCCGCTCGGGCGTGGCCAGGATGTACTGCACGGCACGGCCCACGTACGTGAAGTACGTCGCCCCGTACGCCCGCACGTCGTCCAGGAACCCGGAGGCCGAGAACCTGCGGCGCAGGGCCACGGCCGCGCCCGCCGCGAGCGCCGGGGACCAGTCGGCGATCACCGCGTTGCCGTGGAACATCGGCATGCAGACGTAGTGGACGTCGTCCCGGCCGACCCCGAAGTGCTCGACCAGGGAGCGGCCGGCCGCGGCGAGCCGGCCCTGGCTGCAGATCGCGGCCTTGGGCGCGCCGGTCGAGCCGGACGTGAAGTAGAGGAGCATGCGGCGCGAGGGGTCGGGCGGGGCGAGCGCCGCGTCGCCGGGGGCGGCGTTCGCGTACGGGGCGAGGAGCTGCTCGTACTCCTCGGAATCGGTCACGAGGATGCGTACGCCGGGGAGTTCGAGGCCGTCCAGGAGCGGCAGGTGGGTCCGCTCGGTGAGGAGGAGGCGGCACTCGGTGTGCAGGATGTCGCGGGCGAGTTCGGCGCCGCGCCGCGTCGGGTTGATCCCGGCGACGGCCGCGCCGGCGAGCGCGGCGGCGCTCAACCACAGCGGATATTCAGGGGTGTTGTCGAGGAGCACGCCGACATGCGGCTCGGCCCCCGGCGGCAGCAGGTCCACGAGCAGCGCGGCCCGTGCGGCGGCGCCGGCGGCGACCTGGTGGTGGGTGAGTACGCGGTCCTCGCAGCGGAGCCCGGGACGGTGGTCGTCCCACTGCGCGTGGACCAGGTCTGCGACGGTCGTACCGGTCATACCCATGGCGCCGCACCATAATTGACTGGCCGTCAGAATTGGAGAGGTGTGCGCGAGCGACTGCGCGCACCGCCTTGCGTGGGGGGTGCGGTGCGCGCAGCCTGCTCGCGGTCCGGGCCGTCGGGGGAAGGGCCTGGACCAGAGAGGGGGCAGGGTGCCGCGAGTTTTTTATGTCTCACTGTGACATGAAAATCGCAGGGCACCCCTGGGCGGCGTCAGAACGTGACGTCCGAGCAGGCGTAGAAGGCGTTGCCCGTGTCGGCGATCGTCCAGACCGACAGGATGACGTGATGGCCCGACTTGCCGCTCGGGAGCTGCCCGGTGTGTTCGAGCGTGGCGGGCGGCTGCTGGTTGTTGTACGGGACGGTGAAGAACGGCGCCGTTTCGAGGGCGGCCCTGGTCAGCGGCTTGCTGTCGTCCCAGCCGTCCTTGGTGACGTAGTACTTGAAGTCGGTCGTGGAGTGCCGGGCGGTGAACTGCCAGCGGAAGCTCTGGCTGCCCCCGCTCGTCACCTTGGTGGTCGGCCAGGCGCCGCCGCCGGGCTTGGTCGGCGAGTTGAGCGCGTCGAACTGACCGAGGCCCGCCGAGCAGATCTCACCGTCGGCGGGACCAGCGGCCGGGAAGCCCTTGGGGCCCTCGACGCTCTGCGGCTCCCACTGGATCGAACCACAGCCGGTGACGGTCCCGTTGGCGCAGAGCTTCTGCCGGCTGATCGGGGAATCCGTGTAGCCGTGGCCGCTGGCGCCGCCTGTGGAGAAGACGAAGGCCCCGACGGTGGCGATGCCCACCGCTGCCGCGTACATCCGTTTTCGCATGCTGCTGCTCCTGTGCTCCTGGAGAACGAGGGGTTCTGTGAGCCGTGCACAGTGCTGCGGTCTAGACCAAGTTACAGATTATGGGCGGGAGTTGACGGTGTCCATATCGAAGACAAGACATGTCCATACCAATGAGGGCGGATTCCGGACAGCCCACGGACCCGCCGTCGCGTCAGGGGCTCAGCGCTCGGTCTGGCCCGTGCAGAACGCCACCGTCAGATCCTTCACGAGCGCCTTGCGTTCGCAGTCGTCGAGCTCGACCAGGCCACGTACGGTGAGCCGGGTGACCGTGTCCTCGACCGAGTCGACGAGCTGCGTCAGGGCGGTGTCCCGGTCCCGTGCCTCCAGGGCGGCGAGCCTGCGGCGGCGCTCCGACTCGGCCACCTCGGGCGCGTAGTCGATCCGGGTCGGCCGCACCGCGAACACCTCGATGCCGGCCGCCTCCGCGTCCACGGCCACCCGCCGGGTGAGCGCGTCGCCGACCGACTCCGCGTTGCGCAGCGTCGCCCCGCCCGTACCGCCCAGGGGCGCGTCCACCGGCAGCTGCGAGAGGACCCCGGCGAGCGCGGCCTCCACGCACTCCCGCAGATAGGTCACATGGTCGTCGACGCCGAGCGCCGCCCGCGCCGTGTCCTTGATCCGCCATACGACGAGCAGCACCACGCGCAGCGCCACCCCGTGCGCGTCCACACCCGGCATGGGCTCACTGCGCCAGTGCCGAAGGCGTACGTCGACGCGGCGCCGCTTCAGCAGCGGGTTGATCCACACCAGGCCGTTCCGCCGCACACTCCCCCGGTACCGCCCGAACAGCGAAAGCACCCACGCCCGGCCGACCCGCCCCCGCCCCAGACCGCCGAACGCGAAGAGCGACAGCGCGCCCGACCCGGCGAGCACCGCCCACTGCGCCGGGCCGAGCCCCGCGCCGAGCTGCTCCGGGAGCCGCGCGAGCTGGACCGCGTACGTCGGCAGCAGCCCGGCCCACCAGCAGCCCGCCGCGCATCCGGCGAGACCGGTGGCACCTGCGGCCACGGCGGCGGCGCCCGACCACGACCGGCCGCGCCACTCGCTGACCTCGGCCGGCACCGCCACCCGCGTCGGCACCGCTGCCCGCGCGGGCGACGGCCCGAGCACCGGCCGCCGCGCCCCCGCCCGCGGCTGCTCCCCGGTGCCCAGCCTGCGGCCGACGACGGTCGGCGGCAGATGCGGCGGCAGCTGTACGGGGGCGGCACGGCCGGACTCGTCGCGGAAGAGGAGGTGGAGGGGGATCTCGGTGGTCGACCCGGTCTGGATGAGGCGGGGCGTCCGGGTACCGGCGGACGCGGCCCCCCGCTGCGCCCGAGCCCGCCACGCCTCCGCCGCCCCGGCGACTGTGCCGGCGCCTGTGCCTTCGCCTGCGCCTTCGCCCGCCGCCGATCCCGCCGCTGACCCTGCCGGCGCCGCTCCCGTGGCCTCCGGCTGAGCGGCCTCGTCGCTCGCGCCGGTCGCCCCGGTCGTTCCTGTCAGGTCGGTCGTGCCGGTCGGGTCGGCGTTGTCGCTCATGCCGGTCGTGGATCCCATCGGTACCTCCGCACCTCCGCCGTGCTGCCTACCGCTGTCCTGCCGTACTGCTGCGATCCCGTACTGCTGTGTCGGTTCAGCGGAAGAGCCGCCGCCAGGTCTCCGGACCCGGGTAGCCGTCCGCCGCGCCGCCCAGCCAGCCCTGCGCGCGCTGGAACTCCTCGACGTTGCGCCGGTCGCTCTCGGCCCAGACCTGACCTGGGCCGCCCTGCGCGTAGTGCCTGCCGAACCCTTTCTGCACCAGCCGGCGGCCGAGCCGCTCCACGTGCACGTTCGACTCCCCGGGCCGGAACGCGCCCCGGCCCGGATACGCGGGCGCCGCCCCGGCAGGCCCGCCCACGCCCGCGCCCGCACCCGCACCCACGCCCACGCCCGCGCCCGCGCCCGCGCCCGGTGTCGGGATATCCCGCCCCTTCCCCTCGACCAGGTACTCCCAGGTCAGCGGCCCCGGCAGCCCGTCCGCCGCGCCGCCCGTCCAGCCCTGCGCGCGCTGGAAGGCCTGGGTCGCCCTGCGGTCCGCCTCGCCCCAGACCGGCGAGGGCCCGGAGCGGTAGAAGCGGCCGCCGCCGCGCTGGACGAGCAGCCGCCCCAGCTGGGTGACGTACGGGCTGCGGGCGCCGGGGCCGAACGCGGCGGGGCCCGGGTAGCGCCGGGCTTCCTCAGCGGGGGCCGGGCGGTGCGCGGCGGGCCGGAGGCTCTCGTACCGATAGGCCGTACAGCGCGCGCCGAAAAGGAGAAAGGGAAAAGGAAGGGGCCTCGGGGAGGCCCCGGAATCGGCCGGGGTGCGATTCACCTCACATCCCGGCTCCATTCCCGGCTCACTTTCAGGGCCTGAATGTCCGCTTTGCTGCACGCCGGTCAGTTTCTCAACTGTCCATCCGAATCGCATGCTGACGGTCCGAATGCTGTACGCGCCCCCCCCTGCCGGGAGGCCTCGCGCGGCGCACGGGCCGGTCGCCCGGTGGTCAGGAGCACCGGTCGACATCCGGTAGAGTTCTCCAGGTCAGCAGGCGCCGCTAGCTCAGTTGGTTAGAGCAGCTGACTCTTAATCAGCGGGTCCGGGGTTCGAGTCCCTGGCGGCGCACAGACAGTCGAAGGCCCCTCGCGAAAGCGAGGGGCCTTCGTCGTGCGCACGGACGCCCCGACCACGCGCCGGATACCTTTGGCCTATGGCGCACGACATACAGGAGCGGATCAAGAAGCTCATCATCGACCGGCGGCTGCCCTCCGGGTCCCCGCTGCCCACCGAGCCCGAACTGATGGAGCTGCTCGGCGTGAGCCGCAACTCCGTGCGGGAGGCGCTCAAGGCGCTGGTGGCGATGGGCATCGTCGAGATCCGGCACGGCTTCGGCACGTACGTGGGACCGATGTCGATGGCGCCGATGATCGAGGGCCTCGCCTTCCGCACCGTCGCGGGCCACTACCGGGGCGAGGACAGCCTGCTCCAACTCCTCGAACTGCGCGAGGCCATGGAGACCGGACTGCTCGCGCGGCTCGCCGGCGAGGTTCCGTCGAACGACCTCGCCGAACTCGACGCGCTCGTGGACCGTATGGAGAGCGAGGCCGCCGTCGGCGCGGTGACCGCCGAGACCGACCGCGCCTTCCACTCGACCCTCTACCGCTGCCTGCGCAACCCGCTCCTCGGCGAGGTTCTGGAGGCATTCTGGGACGCGTTCCACCGCGTGCGCACCGACCTCGTGGACGTTCCGCCGGACCCGAAGGTGACCTGCCGCCAGCACCGGGAGATCCTCGACGCGGTCCGCTCCGGCGACACGCTCCGGGCCGAGCAGGCCGTGCGGGAGCACTTCGGCAACCTCCGCACCCGGCTCGGCTCTCCGAGCCCGCGCCCTGACCAGGCGTGAAGCGAAAACGTTCAACTCCCGCCACAAAGCGTGCAAATGATCAGCAAGCAGGGGATTTCCGCCTTGCGATCATCGCAATGACGTAGAAACCTTGCCTGAATCGTGAACACCATGTGATGGCCGGTGTGCCGAAGTTGAGCGGGAGCGAACCACCGGCGCGTTCCGCGCGTCTCAACGACCGGTGGCCTGCCACCGATCGCGACCGCGGGGTTCAGGGGGGCCGAGCGGTGAACAGGACCGACGACCACGCGGCGACCGACCGCGTGCGGGGGGATGACTCATGACGTCGACGCCTACGGGCGCCGGACCCGACTCCGACGCGTCCCGGACGACCCAGTTGCGAGTGCTCTCGCACATGACGGGCGGGTTCCGGCGCCTCAAGAAGTCGCTGCCGCGGTACGACTACGAGCACTACAGCCGCCTCGCCGGTCCCCTCACGCAGCCCGAGCCGGGCAAGCCGTACAAGGTGCGCTACCGCTCACTGCTCTCCCAGGAGCCGCACCGGGTGCGCGCCGCTCTGATGCTCGGGGCCGCGCCGCTGCTCTCGCTCGTGCTGCTGGCCTGGCTGCTGCAGCCCGAGCACTGGACGAAGCGGGACTACGTACCGAACGCGTACCTGGAGCACCTCGACGTCGTCATGCTCGTCTCGATCGGCCTGATCGAGTTCTTCCGCTGCATGAACGTGCTGTCCAACGCGCACGCCACCCTCGTCGCCCGCGACCCGGTCCCCGTCGTGCCGGAGAGCGGCACCCGGGTCGCGTTCCTCACCTCGTTCGTGCCCGGCAAGGAGCCGATCGAGATGGTGACCAAGACCCTGGAGGCCGCGGTCAAGATCCGGCACCGGGGTCTGCTGCACGTCTGGCTGCTCGACGAGGGCGACGACCCGGAGGTGAAGGAGGTCTGTGCGCGCCTGGGCGTGCACCACTTCTCCCGCAAGGGCGTCGCCAAGTGGAACCAGGCGAAGGGCCCGCACCGCGCGAAGACCAAGCACGGCAACTACAACGCCTGGCTGGACGCGCACGGCGACGACTACGAGTACTTCGCCTCCGTCGACACCGACCATGTGCCGCTCCCCAACTACCTGGAGCGGATGCTCGGCTTCTTCCGCGACGAGAACGTCGGCTTCGTCATCGGCCCACAGGTGTACGGCAACTACGACACGTTCGTCACCAAGGCCGCCGAGTCCCAGCAGTTCCTGTTCCACGCGCTGATCCAGCGGGCCGGGAACGCCTACGGGGCGCCGATGTTCGTCGGCACCTCCAACGCCGTACGCATCAGGGCGCTCAAGCAGATCGGCGGGCTCTACGACTCGATCACCGAGGACATGGCGACCGGGTTCGAGATCCACCGGCACAAGAACCCGGCGACCGGCAAGAAGTGGCGGTCGGTCTACACCCCCGACGTGCTCGCGGTCGGCGAGGGCCCGAACGCCTGGACCGACTTCTTCACGCAGCAGCTGCGCTGGTCGCGCGGGACGTACGAGACGATCCTCAAGCAGTACTGGAAGGGCTGGTACTCCCTGCCTCCGGGCAAGCTCTTCAACTACACGATGATGATCATCTTCTACCCGATGTCCGCCCTCAACTGGATCCTCGCGGCCCTGAGTTGTGCGCTGTTCCTGGGCCTGGGCGCTTCGGGTGTGAACATCGACCCGACGATCTGGCTGATGCTGTACGGCAACGCCTCGGCGCTGCAGATCGGCCTGTACGTGTGGAACCGGCGGCACAACGTGTCGCCGCACGAGCCCGAGGGGTCGGGCGGCGTGGCCGGCATGGTGATGTCCGCGCTGTCCGCGCCGATCTACGCCCGCTCCCTGATGGACGCGGTCCTGCGCCGCAAGTCCAAGTTCGTGGTGACCCCGAAGGGCGAGTCGGCCAGCCCGGACACGCTGTTCGGGACGTTCCGGATCCACCTCTTCTTCATCCTGGTCTTCGCCGGTTCGATCGCCGCCGCGTTCGTGTACGGCCACGCCCACCCGGCGATGATCACCTGGGCCTCGTTCGCGCTGCTGATCACGGCGGCGCCGATCTTCGCGTGGCGGTACATGTGGCGGCAGGAGAAGAAGCGCCGCAAGTCGGCGGCGGAGGGCGGGAGTTCGGCCCCTGCTGCCCCTGCGGCCCGTACGGCCTCTGCGACCGCGCCCGAGCCGCGCCCCGGGGACACGCTCCGGCAGCCCCTCTCCGTACCGCAGGCACAGCCCGTACCGCAGGCGCAGCCCGCACGACAGGCGCAGCCCGAGCCCGAGGGGGCGCGGACGCAGGTGTTGCCGCTGGTGCAGCCCGGTGCCGCCCCGCCCGTGCCGGCACGTACGCAACAGCCCCAACCGGAGCCGCAGCCCCAGCCGCCTGACCCGCGGCTGCCCGCCACGCCCGCGGCGCGCACGCCCAGTTGGGCCGAGACCGAACCGGCGCCGCGGCCCGCGGCGGCCGACCCGAGGCAGCCCGGCCCTGCCGCCGCCGACCAGACCGTGCAGATGCCGTACCCGGCGCCGCACACAGCTCATGGGGGACCTGAGAAATGACAGACCGCTCAAGCCGCCGCCGCGCCCGCCGCTTCGCGATAGGCACAGCGGTGGTCGTGGCCCTCGCCGGCATGAACGGCCCGTGGCTCTGGCGGTTCGGCTCCGCGCAGTACCACGAGTACAAGATCAACAGACCGGAGTACAAGGCCGAGAACGGGCACTGGGACCTCGTCGACGTCCCCGAGAAGTACCGGCTCAACACCATCCACGCGGCCGTCCTGCACACCGGCAAGGTGCTGCTCGTCGCGGGCTCGGGCAACGACGAGAAGAACTTCGACGCGAAGAAGTTCGACACGGTCCTGTGGGACCCGGTCAAGGAGACCTTCAAGAAGATCCCCACGCCCAACGACCTGTTCTGCACCGGCCACACCCAACTCCCGGACGGCAAGCTCCTGGTGGCGGGCGGCACCAAGCGGTACGAGAAACTCCAGGGCGACGTCACCAAGGCCGGCGGCCTGATGATCGTGCACAACGAGAACCCGGACGAGCCGATCACACTGCCCGCGGGCACCCGCTTCACCGGCAAGGAGAACGGCAAGACCTTCGTCTCCAAGGACCCGGTGGTCGTGGAGCGCGCGAAGAAGGTCTTCGACAAGGCCACGGGCGCGTTCGTACGCAACGACCCGGGACTCGGCCGCGTCTACGTCGAGGCGCAGCGGAGCGGCAGGAAGTACGAGACCGGCACCGAGGACAACTACCGGGTGCAGGGCCTCAAGGGCGCCGACGCGCGCAACACGTACGGCATCGCCCAGAAGCTCGCCCTGGACAAGAAGGACTTCCAAGGCATCAAGGACGCCTACGAGTTCGACCCGGTCGCCGAGAAGTACCTCAAGGTCGACCCGATGAACGAGGCCCGCTGGTACCCGACGCTGACCACGCTCTCCGACGGGAAGATCCTCGCCCTGTCCGGCCTGGACGACATCGGCCAGATCGTGCCGGGCGACCGCAACGAGGTGTACGACCCGGACACCAAGGAGTGGGAGTACGTCCCGCAGAAGCGGCAGTTCCCGACGTACCCGGCGGTGTTCATCCTGCCGAACGGCAAGCTGTTCTACTCCGGGGCGAACGCCGGGTACGGGCCCGACGACGTGGGCCGCGACCCCGGGATCTGGGACTTCGACACCAACAGGTTCACGAAGGTCAAGGGCCTCAGCGACCCGAAGCTGATGGAGACCGCCGGCACCGTGATGCTGCCGCCCGCGCAGGACGAGCGGTTCATGGTGATCGGCGGCGGCGGTGTCGGCGAGTCCGAGAAGTCCAGCGAGAAGACCCGGATCATCGACCTCAAGGACGACAAGCCCGCCTTCCGGGACGGGCCTTCGCTCGACAAGGGCACCCGCTACCCGCAGTCCTCGATCCTCCCGGACGACAGCGTCCTGATCACCGGCGGCTCCGAGGACTACCGCGGCCGCGGCGGCTCGAACATCCTGCAGGCGCGGATGCTCGCGCCGGGCGGTGAGCGACTGCGGCGCGTGGCCGACCCGCTGGTGGGCCGCAACTACCACTCGGGCTCGCTGCTCCTGCCCGACGGGCGGGTGGTCGTCTTCGGCTCGGACTCGCTGTTCTCCGACGACGCCGACACCAAGCCCGGCAAGTTCGAGCAGCGCATCGAGATCTACACCCCGCCGTACCTCTACAACGGCGCGAAGCCGGTCCTGACCGGCGGCGAGGAGAGCATCGAGCGCGGCGGCTCCGCGACGTTCGAGTCCCGGCAGGCGAAGGACCTGAAGACGGCCCGCCTGATCAAGCCGAGCGCGTCCACGCACGTCACCGACATCGACCAGCGCTCGATCGAACTGGGCCTGAAGACCTCGGGGAACAAGGTGACGGTCACCGTGCCGAGGAACAAGAACCTGGTGCAGCCCGGCTGGTACATGCTGTTCGTCACCGACGACGAGGGCCGCCCGAGCGAGGCGGTGTGGGTGGAGGTTCCCGAGTAGTCGCTCTCAGGGGGTCACTTCGCGCCCTTCGCGAGGCCGAGGGCGTACTCCGGCCACCACTGGCCCGCCGGCGGGCCGCCCTTGCACTCGCCGTCGGACTCGCCGGGGCGCTTGATCCAGAGGTACGCGTCCACGGCGTCGTCGGCGGTCTTCGTGGTCGGGGCCTCACCGAGGGCACGCCCCGGCGGGTTGCACCAGCGCTCGTCCGGATTGCCCTCGGTGTAGGGGCCGTTGCCGTTGCGGCTGGTGTCGATGACGAACGGCTTGTTGCCGAACTTCATCGAGAGCTCCTTGCCGAAAGCCGTGGACTCCTGCGTGCCGTAGTAGTTGGACACGTTGACCGCGAAGCCGTCGGCCTGGTCGATGCCCGCCGACTTGAGCGGCTGGTAGAGGTCGTTGGGCTTCGGGCCGCCGGGGTTGCCGCCGTCCAGATAGACCTTGGTGTTCTGCAGCGACTTGAGCTTCTCGATGGCGCCCTTGAGCAGGTCGAAGCGCTCCCCGTGGAACTCGCCGGGCGTGCAGCCGTCGACGACGTGCAGGAGCGCGTCCGGCTCCAGGACGACCGTGGCCCGCCGGTCCCCGATGCCCTTGGCGACCGCGTCGATCCACGTCCGGTACGCGTTGCCGTCGGCGGCGCCGCCCTTGGAGTACTGGCCGCAGTCGCGGTGCGGGATGTTGTAGAGGGCGAGCAGCGCGTCCCGGTCGGCCTTCGTCGCGGCCTCGGTGTGCTCGCGGACCTGGGTCTCGGCGGCGGCCGCGTCGGGGTCGGTGATCCACTCGGCGACGGGCTGGCTCGCGATCTTCTCGATCTGCTCGGCGTCCCTGTCGTTTCCGTCGTGCCGGTACTCGGCGACCTGCTTGGCCGCGTTCCCCTGCGGGTCGACCCAGTACGGGTCACTGGCCTTGGGCTGCTGCCGCACCGGCGAACCGCCCGGATCCGGGTCCTTGCCGCTCTCGCCCGACGAACATCCCGCGATCAGCAGCACCGCCCCCACGGCCGCCGCCGACGCCTTCCACCCCCGCCCGGCAGACCTGTCGTAGTGCTGGTCCTCGCTGCCGTACATCCACTCCCCCTCGGGCTGTTCGGGCTCCCAATCCTGGCATACGAGGCGGGTCACGGCCCGGTACCCGTCAAGTAGGCGGAGACCACCACATTCGAGGAATAGCTGCCGCTCGCGGCGTCGAAGGTCCCGCCGCAGGTGATCAGCCGCAACTCGGCCCGCCCCTCGTGCCGTTCGCCGTACGCCTCGGCCGCGTCGAACTCGTCCCGCTGGATCACCCGGACGTCCTCGACGGTGAACTCGGCGAGCGAGCCGTCGACGCGGGCCACCCGCACCTTCTGCCCCTCCTCAAGAGTGCTCAGGTCGTAGAAGACGGCCGGGTCGGACTCGGTGTCGACATGGCCGACGAACAGGGCGGTGCCCTCGGCCCCCGGCTGGGTGCCGCCCGCGTACCAGCCGACGACACCCGGCTGCTCGTACGGCGGCGGGGCGACGGCGCGGTCCCGGTCGAGGCCGCGCCGGACGACGGGGGCGCGCACGCCTATCGCCGGTATGTCGACGCGATGCGGGCGGGCGGCGGGCAACGGGTCGTGCGCGGGCGGGAGTTGAACGCCCGCGGCCGACACGTCACCGGCGCCGGGCAGGCCCGGCAGGCCCAGCTCGCGCGCGCCGAGCCACAGGGCGACGAGGAGCAGCAGCCAGGCCGCCGCGGTGAGCAGCCGGGCGGATCGGGGGGTGCGCGCCTCGGACACGGCGTCCTCGTCCGCCCCGCTACTCGGGGCGGCGGCGTCGGCGCAGTATCCGCCCGGTCACGGCGAGCGCGGCCGCGGTCACGAGGACCCCGCCGATCACCGCGTGCCGCAGCCCCGGCCCCTCGTCGTCGGCTTCGGCGGCCATCGAGGCGGTGCCGCCGCCTCCGGCCCGGCTCGGTGCGGTCGGCGACGCGGACGCCGTCTTGCCTTTCTCGGCGGGCTTCTCGCCGGGCTTCTCCGCGGGCTTCTCGCGTACGACCTTGAAGCTGCCCTTGGCCTTGCCCTCCTGGCCGTCGCAGGTCACGGAGATGTCGTACGTGCCGGGCGTGACCGTCGACCGGATCATGGCCTCGCCGACCAGCGGGGAGCGTCTGCCGTCCCGGAGGGCGAGGGAGCCGTCGGCGACGAACGCCTCGGACTTGGCGGCGCCGGTCTGGCCCGCACAGCCGGTGACGGTCAGCCGCACCTCCATACCGGGCACGGCACTCGCCGGATCGACGGTCACCCCGGTATCGCCGGCCGACGCGGGGCTCGCGGGGGCGAGGGTGAGGAGGGTGGTGGCGCAGAGGGTGGGCACGATTCGGCGCATGCTTCGAGGCTCCGCCGGGGTCCGCGGCTCGGCCTCCGGGGGTGGTCCACTCGGGTGCCCCCTCCAAGCCCTACGGACAGCCCCGAGGACTCCGCCCCCGGCCCCCCCAGCACCGGGGCTCCGTACCCGCACCCCGCCCGGGGCTGCCGCCCCTGGACCGCCGAAGGGCGCCGCCCCGGCCTCGCCCAGGGCTGCCCCCCTGCACCCCGCCACGGGGCTCCGCCCCGCACCCCCCGCCTGGGGCTGCGGACCCTGCACCCCCGCCACGGGGCTCCGCCCCGGACCCCGTTCCTGATCCCCTCCCCGCCCCTTCCCGAAAGACTGCCGTCGGCTGCAGGGGGCTCCGCCCCCGGACCCTGCCCGGGGCTGCCGCCCCTGGACCCCGCCTCGGGGCTGCCGCCCCGGGCCCCGGTCGTCCGTTGGCTGCCGCTTCGTCGTGGCCGGCCGCGCAGTTCCCCGCGCCCCCTTTCGGGGGCTCCCCCCCGCCCCCCCGGACCCCCGCTCCTCAAGCGCCGGAGGGGCTGGATTTGGGCGGGGTGGGGAGAGCGGGATCGGGTGGGGTGAGGAGGGCTGGATTTGGGCGGGGTGGGGAAGGCGGGATCGGGTGGGGTGGGGCGGGATTTGCGCCGGAGGGGCTGGATTGTGCGGACTGGGGCTGGGGTGAGTGCCCCGACAGGGGCGCGGGGAACTGCGCGAGCAACCACAACAAAGCAGGCAGCCGAAAGACAGCCGGGACCTGGGGCGAAGCCCCGGTTTTCAGGAGTGCGGGGGCTCCGCCGCGTGGGCGCGAGCGGCCACGACGGCGCGGCAGCCGGAGAACACAGCGCCGCAGGCTTTCGGGAAGGGGCGGGGTGGGGGCTGTGACATGGGCGACTCCCACCGCGTGCGGGCGGCTGCCGCGGCGCGGTGGGCGCAAGACGACCGGGGACCGGGGGCCGGGGGCGGAGCCCCGGGGTTGGGTCAGACGCGTTCGACCAGGTCCGCGATCGAGTTGACGATCTTCGACGGCCGGAACGGATAGCGGTCGACCTCGGACTCCTTCGTGAGGCCCGTCAGGACCAGGAAGGTCTCCATCCCCGCCTCCAGTCCGGCCAGGACATCCGTGTCCATCCGGTCCCCGATCATCGCGCTGGTCTCGGAGTGCGCCCCGATCGCGTTCAACCCCGTCCGCATCATCAACGGATTCGGCTTGCCCGCGAAGTACGGGTCCTTGCCGGTCGCCTTGGTGATCAGCGCCGCCACCGCCCCGGTCGCGGGCAGCGGCCCCTCCAGGCTGGGCCCGGTCTCGTCCGGGTTGGTGCAGATGAACCGCGCACCGTTGTTGATGAGCCGGACGGCCTTCGTCATGGCCTCGAAGCTGTACGTACGGGTCTCGCCGAGCACCACGTAATCCGGGGCGTGATCCGTCAGTACGTACCCGATGTCGTGCAGGGCCGTGGTGAGCCCGGCCTCGCCGATGACGTACGCGGTGCCGCCGGGCCGCTGGTCGTCGAGGAACTTCGCGGTGGCGAGCGCGGACGTCCAGATGTTCTCGACGGGCACTTCGAGGCCCATCCGCTTCAGCCGTGCGTGCAGGTCACGGGCGGTGTAGATGGAGTTGTTGGTGAGCACGAGGAAGGGCTTGCCGGACTCCTGCAGGCGCTTGATGAAGGCGTCGGCGCCGGGGATGGGCACGCCCTCATGGATGAGGACTCCGTCCATGTCGGTGAGCCAGGATTCGATCGGCTTGCGCTCTGCCACGGGACTGATCTCCGCTCTGCACCGGGTGGACCGTACGTCCGTCAGCGTACGGGGCGGGCCCGGCCCCTGACCCGCCCCGTTCGCCCTGCGGACACTCCCGCGCACGCTTCCCCGTGCGCACGCTCAGCTGCCCGTCGCCGACTTCCAGTCCTCCACGTACGTCGGAAGGTTCTTCTCGATGTCCGACCAGTCCGGCTGGAAGACCTCGACGCCGTCCATCAGCTCGGTCAGGGCGGTCGCGTTGGCGTCGGTCGCCTTGATGTCGCCGCGGGCCGCGAAGCCGCCGCCGACGGAGCTGACCTGCTGCTGCGCCTTCTCGCTGAGCATGAAGTCGAGGAGCTTCTTGCCGTTCTCGGTGTGCGGGGCGCCCTTGACCAGGCCCGCGGCGTACGGCAGGGCGAAGGTGGTCGGCTTGGCGCCCGGCTTCGAGGAGGTCTTCGGGAACCAGATGCCCAGGTTCGGCATGGACTTGGACTGGGCGAAGTTCATCTGCACGTCGCCGTTGGCCACGAGCAGCTCGCCCTTGTCTGTCTTGGGCGCGAGCTTCGACGTGGACGAGGACGGGCCGACGTTGTTGGCCTGCAGCTTCTTCAGGTAGGCCATGGCCTTGTCCTTCGAGCCGAAGTCGTGCATGGCCTTGATGAGGACGGCGGTGCCGTCGCCGGCGACGCCGGGCGTGGAGTACTGCAGCTTGTTCTTGTACTTGGCGTCGAGCAGCTCCTCCCAGGTGGCCGGGGGCTGCTTCAGCTCCTTCTTGTTGTGGATGAAGGAGAAGTAGTTGTTGACGACGGCGGTCCAGCTGCCGTCGGCGGCCTTGTCGGCGCCGGCGACCTGCTCGGATCCCTCCGCCTTGTACGGGGCCAACAGGCCCTTGCTCTGGGCCTGTTGGATGAACGGCGGCAGGGTGACCATGACGTCGGCCTGGGTGTTGGACTTCTCGCGCAGGGCGCGCTGCACCATCTCGCCCGAGCCGCCCTCGACGTACTCGACCTTGATGCCGGTCTTCTTCTCGAAGTCCTTGAAGACCTGGTCGTACCAGCCGTCGCCGTTCTCGCCCTTGAGGCCGTCGGCGCTGTAGACGGTGACGACCTTCTCGTCGGCGGACGCGGCGCCGCCGCAGGCGGTGAGGGAACCGGCGAGGACGAGGCTGCCGACGACGGCCGCTATGGCCTTGGCTGTGGCTTGGGTGCGCATGACGTTTCGACTCTCTCTACGGGGATTCAGCACGAGATTCAGCACGAGATTCAGCACGGGTTTCAGCACGGGATTCAGCGGTACGAGGCGCGGGTGCGGATACGGGACACCGCGAGCAGCACGAGCAGCGTCGCGCCCATGAGGACCACGGCGACGGCGGAGCCGGTGAAGAGGGAGCCGCGGTCGGTGGCCGTGAAGATGCGGACGGGCAGCGGCAGCCAGTCCGGCGGGTAGAGCATCATCGTGGCGCTCAACTCGCCCATGGACAGGGCGAAGCAGAGCCCGGCGGCCGCGTTCAGGGACGGCAGGAGCAGCGGCAGCTTCACCCGCCACAGCACGTACGAGGGCGTGGCACCGAGGGACGCCGCGGCCTGCTCGTAGGCCGGGTCGAGGCGGACGATCGCCGCGGACACCGACTGGTAGGCGAACGCGGTGACGAGGACGGTGTGGGCGAGGATCACGATCCAGCGGGTGCCGTTGAGCAGGAACGGCGGCTGCGAGAACGCGACGAGGACGGCGAGGCCGACGACCACCGAGGGCACGGCGACGGGCAGCATGAACAGCGTGTCCATGAGCCGTTTACCCCTCTTGCGCAGGGCGTGCGCGGCGAGCGCGGCCCAGCTGCCGACGAGGAGCGCGAGCAGGCCGGCGACCAGGGCGGTGACGAGGCTGGTGGTGAGCGCCTGCAGGGACTCGCCGCGGGTGGCGGCGGCGTAGTGCTCGACGGTCGGCCCGGAGGGGAACGCGCCGGACCAGTTGGTCGAGAACGACGCGGCGACGATCACGAGCAGCGGCACCGCGAACAGCGGCACGAAGAGCAGCAGGAACAGCGCCCAGAGCGCCCACCTGCCGCTGCGGCTATGCACCAACACGACGGCTCACCACCCGGTACAGGCCGTAGAGACTCACGGAGATCACCACGTTGACGACGGCGACGACACAGGCGGCGGTCCAGTCCGACTCCAGGATCGCCTTGCTGTAGACGAGCGTCGGCAGGGTCGTGACGCCCTTCGCCCCGGTGAACAGGACGATCCCGAACTCGTTGAGACACATGATGAGTACGAGGCTGCCGCCGGCGGCGAGCGCGGGCAGCGCCTCGGGCAGGATCACCTGCCGCACGATCCGCGGGGCCTTCGCGCCGAGCGAGGAGGCGGCCTCGATCTGCGCGGTGTCGATCTGCGAGAACGCGGCGAGCAGCGGCCGCATCACGAACGGCGTGAAGTACGTGATCTCGGCGAGGAGCACGCCCCAGGGCGTCGTCAGGAATTGGAAGGGACCGCTCGCGGCGCCCGTGACGTCCGTCCACATCCCGTTGGCCATGCCGACCGTGCCGTACACGAAGAGCAGCGCGAGCGTGATCAGGAACGACGGGAAGGAGAGGAAGACGTCCACGAACCGGGCGACGGCCTTCGCCCCGGGGAACGGCACGAACGCGATGACGAGCGCCAGCACGAACCCGAGCACGAGACACCCGACGGTCGCCCCGACCGCCAGCCACACGGTCGTCCCGAGCGCCTCGCGGAACGCGGGGTCGGCGAACACGTCCGCGTACGGCTGGACCGACATCCCGCCTTCGAGCGGCGTGAACGACTGCTGCACGAGGAGGACGAGCGGATAGAGAAACACAACGCCGAGCGCGAGCACGGGCGGCAACGCCCACACCCACGTCGCCCGCTGCCTCAGCGGCTGCGGCTGCGGCTGCGGCTTCCGCCCCCACTGCTCCGCCGCCGCCCGCTGTGGGCAGATGTTCCGCAGGGCGGAACGGGTGGGCACAGCCCCACGTGCCGGGTGCGATTCGGTCAGGGGCCCAGCTGGACTACGCATCGGCAGCCACCCCGGCAGACAGCAACACCGCGTCCTCCGGCGCAAAGTGCAGGGCAACCTGCGAACCGAGCGCGGGCGGAGTCCGCAACTCCCGCACATCCGCCTTGACCCGCTGCCCAGCGACATCCACGTACAACCGATGCGTCGCCCCCCGCCACTGAACCTCGGCAACCGCACCCCGCAGGGTGTTCGCCCCCTCCCCGAGCCCGACAAGGTGCGGCCGTACGCACAGGGTGGCCGTCGCCCCGGCCGCGACACCCGCCGTGTCGACCTTCAACTCGGCGTCGCCCAGGCGCACTTGCCCGGAACCGGAACCCACCCGCACCGGCAGCAGGTTCGCGTTGCCCACGAACGAGGCCGTGAACTCCGTACGAGGCGACCGGTACAGCTCCTGCGGCGTGCCGCAGTCCTGCAGGCGGGCCTTGTCCATGACGGCGATCCGGTCGGCCAGGGTGAGCGCCTCGACCTGGTCGTGGGTGACGTACAGGATCGAGACGTCCGGCAACTCCCGGTGCAGGCGGGCGAGTTCGGCGAGCATGCCGGACCTGAGCTGCGCGTCGAGCGCGGACAGCGGCTCGTCGAGGAGCAGCACGCCGGGCCGGATGGCGAGCGCGCGGGCGATGGCGACGCGCTGCTGCTGCCCGCCGGACAGCTCGCGTGGGTAGCGCTTGGCGTACGCGGCCATGCCGGTCATCTCCAGGGCCTCGGCGACCCGCCCGGGTATCGCGGCCTTGTCGGCCTTCTGCGCCTTGAGGCCGAAGGCGACGTTGTCCTCGACGCGCAGGTGCGGGAAGAGCGCGTAGCTCTGCACGACCATGCCGACGCCGCGGCGGTGCGGCGGCAGGTGCGTGACGTCCCGGTCGCCGATGTGGACGCGGCCGCGCGCGGGCGTCACGAATCCGGCGACCGCCCGCAGCGCGGTGGTCTTGCCGGAGCCGGACGGCCCGAGCAGCGCCATGACCTCGCCGCGCTCGACGGTCAGGTCGAGGGAGTCGAGCACGGTGTTCGAGCCGTACGCGACGCTCACACCGTCGAAGCGAATGCCGATGTCGCCGCCGACACCGTCGCCACCAACGCCGCTCATCGCCCGAACTCCCCGAGCAGCAACGGCAGTTCGGCGACCGAGCCGAGGACGTGCGTGGCCCCGGCGGCGCGCAGCGCGTCCTTGTCGTGCGCGCCGGTGAGGACGCCCGCGACGACGGAGGCCCCGGAGCGGACGCCGGAGCGCATGTCGTACGCGGTGTCTCCGGCGACGGCGATCTCGCGGACGTCGTCGGCGGCGCCGGTGCGCAGCAGCGCGGCGAGCACCATGTCCGGGTAGGGGCGGCCGCGGCCCCCTGCGTCGGCCGGGCAGAGGGTGAGCTCGACCAGGTCGCGCCAGCCGAGGGCGTCGAGGATGGCGTCCTGGGTGACGCGGGCGAAGCCGGTGGTGAGGACGACGGTGCGGCCCGCGGCGCGCAGCTCCTCGATCGCCTCGCGGGCGCCGGGGATCGGGGCGATGCGGCCGCCGTCGACGAGTTCGCCGTACGCGGCCTCGAAGGCGGTGTTGGCGCGCTGCGCGAGGTCCTCGTCGCCGAACAGCGCCCGGAAGACGGTGATCTTGGACTCGCCCATCGTGTCTCGGACGTACTGCAGCTTCTGCTCGTGGTCCGCGGAGCCGGGCTCGACGCCGAGGCGTTCGGCGGCGCGGGAGAAGGCCTGCTCGACGAGGCCGCCGTCGGCGACGGTGGTGCCGGCCATGTCGAGGACGACGAGGCGGGGTTCGGGGTTCTTCGTGGTCAACTCGCTCACCATCCCAGTTCGTTGGCGGTGGTTTCGGCGATCGCCGGGGAACAGGTCATGCCGCGCCCGCCGGGCCCGGTGACCAGCCACACCCCGCCCCGCACCTGCTCGCGGTGGACGACGCGGGAGGTGTCGGTGCACTGCGCGTACACCCCGGCCCAGCGGCGCCGGATGCGGGGCAGCGGGCGGCCGAGGAAGCCCTCGACGACCTGCTTGAGGTGTTCGTACGGCTCCTCGACGAGGTCGAAGGCGAAGGGGTGCTCGTACTCGTGGGTGTCGCCGATGGTCAGCCCGCCGTCCGCGCGCTGCACCATGAGCAGCTGCATCTTGTGCGCGGCGGCGGTCGGCGTCTGGGCCTGGCCGGCGTTGAGGGCGTCGAGGGCCTCGGACCGGTACGCCGGGTAGTAGCGGAAGCTGTCCGCGTCGGCCACGGAGGTGGGCAGGGTCTCGCCGAGCGGGTCGGTCTGCATCATCTGCAGGCGTACGCGGCGCACCGGCAGGTCGGGGGCCAGCTCGCGGACGAGGCCGCCGAGCCAGGCGCCGGTGCAGAGGACCACGGTGTCGCCGCTGTGCACGTCGCCGTGGTCGTCGCGGACGGCGTGCTCGCCGATGATCTCGCGGACCTCGCGGCCGCCGAGGAAGGTGTAGCGCCCGGAGGCCAGGAGGGCTTCCTTGAGGGCGAGTTGGGCGGTGCGCGGCTCGACGGCGGCGTCCCGCTCGCAGTACAGGGCGGCCTCGAACCCGCCCCGCAGGGCCGGGTTGTGCGCGCGGGCCTCGGTCGGCGTGAGCAGCTTGTAGCCGCGCGCCGGGGCGTCGTCCCGGGCGAGCGCGGCCTCCGCCACGGCGATCTCGGCGTCCGTGCGTACGGGGGTGAGCGAGCCGTTGGCCCGGAAGCCGAGCCTCGGCACGCGGGCGCCGATGCCCTCCCACAGCTCGCGGGCGCGCAGTGCGGTGTCGAGCTCCTCGCCGCCCGCGCGTCCGCTGACCCAGATCTGCCCGAAGTTGCGCAGCGACGCCCCGCGGGCCTCGGTCTCGCGCTCGATGTGCACGACCTCATGGCCGCGTTCCACTGCCTGCCAGGCGTGCATGGTGCCCACCACGCCGGCTCCTACGACTACGACTCTCATGCCGGAAACGGTCGTGGCGACCGGTGTCCCGCTCCGTACGACCCGGCGACGGGAAGGTGAACGAGCCCCCAAACTTGGCCTAGACCCGTTACCTTTCCGTGATCATAAGGGGTGGGTACGGAGCGGGCGTTTCGGGCCGAACAGCCCCAACTCTCAGTGCCTGCTGGGCAGATGAGCGGTGAAGCTGAAGCGGTCGCCCCGGAACAGCGTCCGCACCCGCTCCAGGGGCCGCCCCCCGGTGTCCCGCGAGACCCGGTGGATGAGCAGCATCGGCAGTGCGGGCGGCGTGCCGATGAGCAGCGCCTCGCGCGGGGTGGCGAGCACGGTCTCGATCCGCTCGTCGGCGGCGCCGAAGCCGATGCCCAACTCGTCGTGCAGATAGGCGTAGAAGGACGAGTCGGGGTCGAAGTCGGCGTCGAGCCGCGGCACTCGGGCCACGCTGACGTACGTGCTCTCCAGACCCACCCGCTCGTCGTCCGCGAGCAGCACCCGCTCCAGGTGCCAGACGGGCTCGCCGCGCTCGGCCTCGATCTCCTCGGCGAGCGCGTCCGGGCACGGGAAGCGGTCCAGGGAGATCAACGTCCGCCCGGGGGTGCGGCCCTGGCGCCGTACGCCCTCGGTGTAACTGGCCAGGGCGAGCGGCTGCTCCAGCTTCGGCCCGGCGACGACGGTGCCGCGCCCGGCCCGGCGCAGCCGCCCTTCGAGCAGTAGCTCCCGCAGCGCCTGCCGCACGGTCTCGCGCGCGACGCCGTACCGCACGGACAGCTCCCGCTCGGTGGGCAGCAGCCCGCCCTCCCCCAACTCGTCGAGCAGGGACGCTATCTGCGTCTTCACCGCGTAGTACTTGGGGATCCGTCCGTGCTCCGGAACCCCGGCCTTGACGGGGGCGCCGGGCTGCTGCTCGCTGGGGTAGTCCACGGAGGAACTCTAGATCCGGTACGTACGGGTACGTGCGGGGGAACGTCAGTCGCCCGCCCCGCGCCCCCGCAGTCGCCGCGCACCCAGGACCAGGGCCGCGCCCGCGACCACCAGCAGCCCGGCGGCGGCCCCGTACCCCACCGCCGCCCACCCCCGCAGCGCACCGGTCTCGGCGAGCCGGTCCGGCCACCGCACCCCGCCAGTCGTACCGTCCGACGCCCGCTCCGCGCCGACCGTGAACGTGTACGTGCCGGACTCCCCGACCCAGTCCCCGTCCTCACCTCGGCGCTGGACCACGGCGACCTGCACGGTGACCTCGTTGGACCCGGCGTCGGCGGTGAAGGCGAGGCGCAGCGGGACGGTGACGGAGGTGCCGGGGGCGAGCGAGAAGCCGGTGAAGCCGCCGTCGCCGCCGTCGAGGACGCCCACGTTCTCGTCCTCCTCGGTCCGCTCGAAGGGGACGTCGCGCCAGCGCCCGTCCGGGTCGCGGAACTGCAGGCGCAGCTGGGCGGGTTGGAGATCCCGGTCGCGGTCGAGCAGCACGACGACGGGGTGGATCTTGCCGCAGGTCCGCTCGGAGGTGTTCTCCAGGTCCAGGCCGAGCCGTTGCGGCGGGCCGCCGGGGTCATAGGCCTCCGGCCCGCCGTGCAGGCGGCTCGTCACCGGGAAGTCCTTGTCCTCCCCGTCGTCGCAGGTCACACCCTGGGCGGCGGCGACCGGGCCGGGACGGTTCTCGTACGCGGCGGCGGGCACGGCCACGGGGCCGAAGGCGAGGGCGGCGGCGAGGCCACCGAGGGCGGGAGCGCTGCGCAGTCGCATGGGGGCCTTTGCTGAGGGGGGGGTGTTGCTGGGCGGGGGCGGCCCAGACCCTGCCATGCGGGCATCCGCCCGGCGTTGAGCCACGACGCGGTACGCCCGACCGGCGGCCCCGATCCCCCTCCCCCGGCGCACTCCGGCTTGCGCTTTTTCCTTTCCCCTCCCCGCCCCTTCCCGAAAGTCCTGCGGACAGCCCCGGGGGCTCCGCCCCCGGCCCCCCGCTCCTCAAACGCCGGAGGGGCTGAATTTGGGCGACGATACGGGCCCCGTCAGGGGCGCGGGGAACTGCGCGACCAGCCACGACGGCGGGAAGGCGGAACGAACACCGCCGGAGGCTTTCGGGAAGGGGCGGGGAGGGGAAAGATCAGCCCCGCCCGAACAGCGGCGCAAGCACCAACCACACCGCCCCCTCCCGCACGGCCCGGTCCCCGTCGACCGCCCGCACCTCGACCGGAGGTCCCCCCACGCGCCGGGCGCGGGCCGCGAGGACCGCATCCACCCCCCGTACGTACAGCTCAGGATCGGCCGACACCGTCCGCCCACCCACCAGCACGAGGTCGACGTCGAGCAGCCCCACCAGGTTCGCCGCCCCCTCCCCGAGCACCCGCGCGGCCTCAACCGGAGCCCCCGCAGCGACCGCCGCGAGGCAGAGCGCCTCCACGCAGCCCCGGTTGCCGCACCCGCACAGCGGCCCGTCCAACTGCACGACCTGGTGGCCGAATTCGCCCGCCCCCGTACGCGCCCCGCGATGCACCTCACCGCCGAGCACGAGTCCCGCGCCGAGCCCCGTACCCACGTGCAGATAGGCGAACGACCAGGTCGCCCCGGCGAGGGCGAGGCCGAGGGCGGCCGCGTTGGTGTCCTTGTCGACGACGACGGGCAGACCGAGCCGGCGGGCGAGCACGTCGCGCAGCGGGAAGCCGTCCCACTCGGGGAAGCCGGTGACCCGGTGCAGCACGCCGGTCGCGTGGTCGAGGGGGCCGGGCAGCGCGACCCCTACCCCGAACGGCATGACCCCGGTCGCGTCGAGCAGCGCCGAGACCTCCCGTACCGCCGTGTCCACCACCGCCTCCGCGCCGGCCGCGAAGGCCAGCGGGGCGCGGCGCTCGGCGAGCGGGGCGCCCGCGAGGTCGACGGCCACGGCGGTCAGCGCGTCCCGGTCCAGGTGCAGGCCGACCGCGCTGCCCGCGCCGGGCACGAGCCGCAGGACGGTGCGCGGCTTGCCGCCCGTCGAGGCCCGCCGACCCGCCTCGGCCACGAGGCCCTCGGCCCGAAGGCGTGCGGTGATCTTGCTGACGGCCTGCGGGGTGAGCCCGGCGCGCTCGGCGAGTTCGAGCCGGCTGATGCCCTCGGCGCCCGCGGTGCGCAGCAGGTCGAGGACGCGGGCGGCGTTCTGCGTACGGAGGGAGGAGAGCCCGGAGGAGAGACCGGACGAGAGACCGGAGGAGAGATCGGGAGGGAGATCGGGAGAGGGGCCGGGGGGAGGACTGTCAGTGCTGCTCACCCGCCCATTCTCCCCTCCGCTTGCACTTTGGCAACACCGTTGCCAAAGTGGTCGCCATGACCTCCCAGGACTCCCACCAGGGCTCCCGCCAAGACGCCCCGCTCCGCGTCGGCCTCGTCGGGTACGGGCTCGCGGGCTCCGTCTTCCACGCCCCGCTGATCGCCGCGACCGAGGGCCTCGCGCTCGACACCGTCGTCACGTCGAACCCCGAGCGGCAGGCGCAGGCCCGCGCCGAGTTCGGCCCCGGACTGCGCTGCGCGGCCTCGGCGGACGAGCTGTGGGAGCGGGCCGGCGAGCTCGACCTGATCGTGATCGCGTCGCCGAACAAGACCCATGTGCCGCTCGCGACCGCCGCCCTGAAGGCCGGCCTGCCGGTCGTCGTGGACAAGCCGCTGGCCGGTACGGCCGCCGAGGCCCGTACGCTCGCGGAACTCGCGGACGAGCGCGGCCTGTTGCTCTCGGTCTTCCAGAACCGCCGCTGGGACAACGACTTCCGCACCCTGCGGAAGCTGCTCGCCGAGGACGCGCTCGGCGAGGTGCAGCGCTTCGAGTCCCGCTTCGAGCGCTGGCGGCCACGGCCCAAGGGCGGCTGGCGCGAGTCCGGCGCCCCCGAGGAGATCGGCGGCCTCCTCTACGACCTGGGCAGCCACGTCGTCGACCAGGCCCTGGTCCTCTTCGGCCCGGCGGCGTCGGTGTACGCGGAGTCCGACGTGCGCCGCCCCGGCGCGGAGGCCGACGACGACACGTTCATCGCGATCACCCACGCCGACGGCGTCCGCTCACACCTCTACGTCTCCGCGACGACCGCTCAACTCGGCCCGCGCTTCCGGGTGTTGGGCGCCCGCGCCGGGTATGTGAAGTACGGCCTCGACCCGCAGGAGGCGGCGCTCCGCGCGGGCCTGCGCCCCGGCGGGGACGCGCCGTGGGGCGTGGAGGACGAGTCGCTGTGGGGCCGCGTCGGGTCCGGGGAGTCCCCGCTGACCGGCGGCGGCCGCCCCGAGCCGACCCTGCCGGGCGACTACCCCGCGTACTACGCCGCGATCGCCGCCGCGCTCCGCGAGAACGCCCCGAACCCGGTCACCGCGCACGAGGCGGCGGCCGCCCTGGACGTCCTCGAAGCGGCGCGGACGTCGGCGCGCGACGGTGTGACGGTGACGCTGTGAGCGCCGACGACATCCCCGCCCTGGAGGAGCAGGAACGCCGCCTCGTCCTCGGACAGTTCACGTACGAGGACGCCTGGGCCCTCGGTTCGCTCCTCGTCGAGCTGGCCCGGGAGCGCGGGGCGCCGGTCGCGATCGACATCCGGCGCGGCGCTCAGCAGCTGTTCCACGCCGCGCTGCCCGGCTCCAGCGCCGACAACGACGCCTGGATCGACCGCAAGCGCCGCGTCGTGGAGCGGTACGGCTGCTCGTCGTTGCTGGTCGGCAGCCGTTTCCGGGCCAAGGGCACGACCTTCGAGGCCGCGTCCCGGCTCGACCCGGACCGCTTCGCGGCGCACGGCGGCTCCTTCCCGATCGCCGTCACGGGCGCGGGCGTCGTCGGCTCGGTGACAGTCTCGGGCCTGCCGCAACGCGACGACCACGCGCTGGTGGTGGAGGCGCTGGAGCGGTTCACCGGCGCCTGAGCGTCAGGCCAGCTCGGTGGTGTCGAGGTCGAAGTCGAAAGGCTCGGGCAGGGCGAGCTTCGCCCCGAAGACGGCCTCCGACTTGTGCCGGTACCGGCCGCCCTCGGGGTCCCAGTGCACGACGACCTCACCGCGGTGGCGGTCGACGAGCAGGTAGATGGGCAGCCCGGCCTGGGCGTAGGCGTCGCGCTTGTCGACTCGGTCGACCTCGGCGTCCTGCTCGCGTCCGGACGTCACCTCGGCGACGAGGAGTACGCCCGAGGGGTCGGACCAGGACGGTTGCCCCCGGAAGTAGCCGACAGGGGCGACCGCGCCGTCGACGCGGGCCCGGCCGGCCCGGCGGGCGGGCACGGCCAGACCTCGCGCCTGGTACAGGTGCAGTGCGAAGTGGCGCGCCCGCACTTGGTCCGCAACGGACCTGAGGCACTCGCCGTGATCACCGTCCGGCGTCGGAGTGATGAGCAGCCGCCCGTCGATCAGCTCGACGTACAGGCTCTCCGGCGCGGCCGCGTCCATCACCTCGAACTCGTCGAGCGTCACCTCGGCCTGCGGAACCATCACGGCGCCCCCTCTTCAGGGCACCGAGCCTACGCGTCGGTGAACTCCTGCCGCTGCCGCCCGAGCCCCTCGATCTCCAGCTCGACCACGTCGCCGGAGCGCAGGTACGGCTTCGGCTCGGCCGCGCCCATCGCGACGCCCGCCGGGGTGCCCGTGTTGATCACGTCGCCCGGGTACAGGGTCATGAACTGGCTGACGTACCGGACCACTTCGCCGACCGGGAAGATCTGCTCGGCCGTCGTGCCGTCCTGCTTCAGCTCGCCGTTGACCCAGAGCTTCAGGGACAGCGCCTGCGGGTCGGCGACCTCGTCGGCGGTGACGAGCCAGGGGCCGAGCGGGTTGAACGTCTCGCAGTTCTTGCCCTTGTCCCAGGTGCCGCCGCGCTCGATCTGGAACTCGCGCTCGGACACGTCGTTCGCCACCGCGTACCCCGCGACGTGCGTCAGGGCCTCCTCGGCGGTGTCGACGTAGCGCGCGGTCTTCCCGATGACGACGGCGAGCTCGACCTCCCAGTCGGTCTTCTCCGACTTGCGCGGTACGAGCACGGTGTCGTTCGGGCCGACCACCGTGTCCGCCGCCTTGAAGAAGACGATCGGCTCCTCGGGGATCGCGGCGCCGGTCTCGCGTGCGTGGTCGTGGTAGTTCAGCCCGATGCACACGACCTTGCCGATCCGGCCGAGCGGTGCCCCGATGCGCAGCCCCTCGGCGTCGAGCGCGGGCAGCGTGCCGGCTTCGGCGGCCTCCCGGACCCGGGCGAGGGCCGACTCGTCGGCGAGCAGGGCGCCGTCCACGTCGGTGACGAGGCCGGACAGGTCACGCAGGACGCCGCCCTCGTCGAGCAGCGCAGGACGCTCCGCGCCGACGGTTCCGACTCGCAGCAGCTTCATCTTCACACTCCCCTGGTCCACTGGGTGGTCCACTTGGCGGGCGCCGATGGGGTGCGGCCATCGGAAGCTTGGCCGATCCTCCAAGGTATGCGTCCAGTCCGCAATACCGCGTTCACATGACGGACTGGTAACCACGCTCACAGGACGCCGGGCGGGGCGACGGCGGCTACATCGCGGGCACGGCCGCCCCCGCACCGCCCGGCACGTCCCGGTACAGCCAGGCCCGCTCGACCGCGCTCCACGTCGTGGACGTGACCACGTACAGCGCGGCGGCGAGCGGCACGACCGCGACGGTGACCAGGGTCATGAACGACATCAGCGGCATGAACTTCACCACCGCCCCCATACCGGGCACGCTCTGCCCCTCCTCACCGCCCGGCACGGGCAGCGGATCGGCCGCCATCTGCCGCTTCGTACGCCGGTAGTTGAACGTCGCCACGGCCGCGACGAGGGCGAACAGCGCCACGTACACAAGACCCGCCGGGCCGAACGCCCCGCCGTCCGCGAGCGCGTCGTGCCAGCGGCCGTCGAGCGGTGCGGAGAGCAGGCTGTGGCCGAGCAGCGCGTTGGGCTCGCCGCCGAGTTCGGCGGTGGAGAACAGGTGGTACATCAGGAAGAACGCGGGCAGCTGCAGCAGGCTCGGCAGGCAGCCGGAGAGCGGCGACACCTGCTCCTTCCGGTGCAGTTCCATGATCGCCTTCTGCATCCGCTCCGGGTTCTTGGCGTGCTTCTTCCGCAGCTCGGCCAGCTGCGGTTGGAGCTTGGCGCGCGCCTTCTGCCCGCGCGCGGCCGCCCGCGACAGCGGATGCACGGCGAGCCGTACGGCCATGGTGAACAGGACGATCGCCGCCGCCGTCGCGGAGGCGTGGAAGAGCGGCTGCAGGACGTCGGCGAGGTGCGCGACCAGGTCGGCGAAGGCGCTGAAGAAGTCGGACATGGGTGAGGAGCCCTCCGGGGGTCTCGTCGTGCCGTATCAGGAAAGGTCGGCATGACGGCCCGCGAGGGGTCGGAGAAGAAGGAGCTGATCCCCTACGCGGCCGTCGGGACGAGCAGTCCCGGGGCTCGGGGACGGGTGCGCCCGGAGGCGTCGGGGTCGCGCTGCGGCAGGAACGCGGTTCTCTGCTCCCGGTCCCTGATCGCCGTACGAACCCGGGCCGGCGCCACGGCGGGGGCGACCCGCGCCGAGAGCACCGTGCACACGGCGAGCGCGGAACCGGCCGCGGCGGTGGCGGCGAGGGCGAGCGCGGCGGAGAGGCTGCCGTTGTCGACGAGCAGCACCGACACGAGGAGGACGAGGAGCGCGCCGGCGGGCCGCAGGGCCTTGAAGCCGTCGGTCATCGGGCGTCCTCCTCTCTCGTCCGCGTACGCGAGCTCGTACGCGTCAGTCGATGCTACTGGCGCTCATCGGCTACCAGTACTCACGCAGAACCGGCCGCGGAAGTTCCCGAAGCCTCAAGCCGCTTGTCCGTGTCCGGGTCCGAGGAGGCAAGGACCTCCGCGTCCGGCCGGGCGTCGGCGTCCGCCGGCCGCGCCCAGGTCACCGCCAGGGCCACGGCGAGGTTCACGACGAGGGCGAGGATCCCCGCGTTCACGCCGAACACCGGATCGTTCCCGGTGAACACCAGGGCGCAGACGGCGCCCACGCCGACGACGAGCCCGCTGACCGCGCCGGCCATGCTGAGCCGCCGCCACACCAGGCCGAGCAGCAGCATCGGCAGGAGCTGCGCCATCCCCTCGTAGGAGATGAGCGAGAGCCGTACGAGGGTGTTGGGGGCGGCGTACGTCATGATCAGCGCGAGCGTGCCGGCGATCACGACGACCGTTTGCGAGGCCGCCTTCTGCCGCTGCTGGCTCTGCAGCCGGGGCACGAGAGAGAGCACGCTGCGCCCCCACATCGTGCCGATGACCAGCATGAACACCGCCATCGGCACGATCGAGGAGAGCGCCGCCGCGACCCCGATGACGCCCACGGCCCAGGCCGGAAGGGAGTCCGTGACCAGCTTGAACAGCGCCAGGTTGGAGTCCGCCCCGGTCAGCCCCGGCACCACGAAGAGCGCCGCCATGCCGAGCAGCATCGGCACGAAGAGCAGCACGTTGTACGCGGGTAGCCAGATGGCGTTGCGGCGCAGGGCGTCGGCGTTCCGGGCGCCGAGGTAGCCCGCCACGGTGGTCGGGAAGATCACCACGGTGAGGGCGTTGAGCAGCGAGGTCGTCGCGAACCAGGCGGTGCCGTAGCCGCTGTCGCCCGCGCCGGGCAGCGTCAGCCAGTCCCGCTTCTCGGCGACGATCCGGTCGAGGAAGTCCCCGTACCCGTCGAAGTAGTGCAGCGGGACGTAGATCGCGAGGAAGGCGAGCGTCGCGATGACGAGGACGTCCTTGAGCACGGACACCCAGGCGCTGCCGCGCAGCCCGCTGACCACGACGAAGCCGGTGGTCACGAGGAAGGCCAGGAAATAGGCCCAGTTCAGGCTGATCGAGCCGTACGAGATGGTGGAGACGACGACGCCCATGCCGGTGATCTGCAGCTGGATGTACGGCAGCAGGAACACCGTCGCGAGCACCGCGACGACCGCGCCCAGCCAGGGCCTGCCGTACCGGTGGGCGATCATGTCGGTGATCCCGACGAGCCCGTGCTCGCGCGCGTACGCCCACAGCATCGGGCCGACGAGATAGCCGACCGCGTACCCGCAGGACATGTACGCGACGACATAGAGCACCGGCGCCCCGAAGTTGTAGCCCCAGCCCGCCGCGCCCAGATAGCTGAAGCTGGTGTAGCTCTCGCCGGCCATCAGGACCCAGATGAAGACGGCCCCGAGGCTGCGCCCGCCCACGGACCACTCCGCGAGCCCGCCCTGCCCGCCGCGGCCGCGCACGGCGAGCAGTCCGAGCGCGACGGTGGCCACCATGAAGACGCCGAAGATCGAGGTGGCGACGGCCCCCGCGCTCACAGCTCGCCCCTCGCCTTCCGGTCGCCGCGCCAGGTCAGCCAGGCGGCGACCGGGGTGAGCACGGTCGCGGCGAGCAGCCAGGCGAAGAAGAACGGCAGTCCGAGCACGACCGGTTCGACCCGGTTCACGAACGGCAGCGCGCCGATGTAGAGCACGAACGGCACGAGGAGCCAGAGCAGGTGGGGGCGGCGTCTGATCACGGTCAGCGAGCCTAGCCCGTGGGGTTCATCTGGTTGGGCCCGTGGGGTTCATCTGGCTTGTACGGACTTCAGCTTTCCCCACACCACGAGCCGGTACGTGGAGGTGAACTCGGGCGTGCACGTGGTCAGGGTGATGTAGTACCCGCGCTCCCCGTACCCGGCCCCCGGCCGCACCGAGCTGCGCGGCACCGGGTCGATGACGCCGCCGTCGCTCGGCAGGGTCCGGGCGAGGGTGCGGTCCACGACGTACGTATAGGCCGCGTCCTCGGTCAGCACCTCGATCCGGTCCCCGGACCGCAGCCGGTTCACGTACCGGAACGGCTCGCCGTGGGTGTTGCGGTGCCCGGCCACGGCGAAGTTCCCGGCCCGACCGGGCTGCGCGGTGCGCGGGTAGTGCCCCACGTACCCCTTGTCGAGCACCCCCGCCTTGCCGACCCCCTCGGCCACGGGCACGCGGACGCCGAGCTCGGGGATGGAGAGGACGGCGTAGGCCTGGTCCCAGCGGGGTGGGGTCCGGCGCTGTTCGGTCGCGGTGGGGCCGGGGCTCGGGTCGGGGTCGTCTTCAGCGAGGCCGTCGGCGGGGGCGGGGTCCGTGGGCTCGGGGTCCATGGGCTCCCCCCGCTCCCCCCACTCCTCCTCCAACGCCGCCACCTTGGCCTCGGCCGCGTCCCGGGCCTGCCGGTTGGTCCACCACAGCTGGTGCACGACGAGCAGCAGCAGGACGACCCCGACGGTCACGGCGATCTCGCCCCCGCACCAGGCGGCCCGCGCGAACCGGGACCGCCGGGCCCCCTGCACGACCACCGGAACCCGCTCCCGCACGGCGCCTCCCTCCTCGGAGGGCCGGAGGATAAGCCGTACGACCGCAACTCACCAGAGCCACACCGGCACACGGCCCGCTCCGGACGGAACCGAAACGGCCCTGCACCGATCCCCGACCACGGCAGTACGGTGTCCACCATGCGCCCCGAAACGGATCACACCGCCGAAGCCGAACGCCTGCTGCGTACTGCGGCGCAGTACCCCGAGGACGCCGAACAACTGCTCCTGCACGCCGCCGCCCACCTGGAACTCGCCGGCGAACGCGAGCGGGCCACGACCCTCTACGACGACCTGATCGCCCGCACGCCCAAGCATCCGTCCCTGGTCCGCGCACTGAAGGCGTCCAACCTCTGGGAGTACGGCCACGAGGCCGAGGCCCGCGCGATCATCGACGGCATCCGCAACGCCGCCCCGCGCGACCCGGAGCCGTGGGTCATCGCGGCGGAGTCCCTCGAGTCCCACGACGAACTCCACCAGGCGCACGAGGTGTTCACGGAGGCAGCGACCCTCCTGATTCCGGAGACGGGCCCGACCCCTCCGGACACCCTCCCCCTCCTCCTCGGCCGCCACCGCGTCCGCCGCCTCCTCGGCCTGGACCACGACACGTGGGACATCAGGGCCGACGAGTCCAGCACGGCCACGGTCCCCCTCGACGAGCTGCACGACCCGAAGCGCATCTGGTCCCTCGGCTCCGAGGACCCCACGGAACTCCGCGCCGAGATCGCCCGCCTCCGCGCCGAACTCGGCACGTACCGCGCGGCCCTCTCCCGCCCGTACCCGGTGGCGGTCCTGCACTGGCCGAGCACGGAACTCGCCGAACTCCTCGCGGCGTACCCGTCGTTGGCCTCGGAGTACCCCTCCCACGAGGAACACCTCGCGACCATAGAGGCATCCCTGAGGGAGCTCGCGAACTCCGGCACCCCCAACCTCGGCATCGTCACGGCAACGGTCCCTTCGTACGAGGCTTTCGCAGCCTCCGAGGCGTCATCTCCGGAGGACGCCTCGCTGCTACCGCAGTACGCGACGACGCTGGCGGCGCGGGGACGGGCTGTTGAGTGGCCGCCGAGGGGGGAGTGTTGGTGTGGGTCGGGGGTCTCTTACGGGGAATGTCATGGGGGGTGAGGGAGGCGTCTCCTCGCCCGTACCACCGGGAGCTCGCTAATTCACGCAGTGCGTCGACGTCGGCGAGCGCCCGGTGGAGCGGCACAGGGCACGAACCCTTGCGCATCGATGCACAGGCCGAACTCACCGAGCACATCGCGAAGTTCAGCAGGCACAGCACTGATCTTCGCGAGGCTCCGCACTCCCCCAAGCGATCACCTGACACGGCCCGATCCCCGTACGCTGTCGATGACGAGCTGCATAGAGAGGGGCAAGCCCGTGTCTTCAGACGCTACCCCCGACCCGTTCACGGAGCCGGTCGCATTCGGCCAGCGCATGCAGATCCTGCGGACCCGACGCGGCATGAGCCGGTCGGTGCTGGCCGGGCTGGTAGGTAAATCCCCGAGCTGGGTCAAGCAAGTTGAAGGTGGACGCCTTCACATGCCGAAGCTGCCCATGGTTCTGCGGATCGCGGAGGTCCTCCGTGTACGTGATCTCTCCGACCTAACCGGCGACCAGTCCATGTCGGTCGACTTGTTCATCGGCCCCGGACACGCCCGCCTGCCCCAAGTCCGCGACGCCATCAACGCGTATCCCATGACCACGCAACGTGAGGCCACGCCTACGGCGCACCTCCGGGAGCGGCTGTCCCGCGCGTGGAGCGCTCGGCATTCCTCTCCTGACCACAGAGATGTCATCGGCGCTCTGCTGCCAGATCTGATCCGCGATGCGCAGCAGGCCGCCTGGCAAGCCGATTCCATGGGTGAACGCCGAGCTGCCCAGGCCGTCTTGGCCGAGGTCTACAGCCTGAGTCAGTTCTTCCTCGCCTACCAGCCCGACTCATCTCTGCTGTGGCGCGTGGTCGAGCGCAGCCTGATCGCGGCGCAGGAGTCAGAAGATCCGCATGCCCTAGGTGTCGCCTCCTGGTTGGCCACGCAGGCTCACCGCGACAGTGGACACGCCCATTTCGACGCTGCGAATGCAGTGAACCTGGAGACTCTGCGCTACCTGGAACCGCTTCTCCCCGATGCGAACCATGACGTCCTCGCGATGGCGGGAGCGCTTCAATTCGAAGCTGGCTACACGGCCGCACGCCGCGGGGACACGGGCACGGCATGGCGTTACTGGGACACAGCACGGGCCATGGCCGAGCGGCTCCCCGCCGACTACTTCCACCACGTCACCTCATTCTCTCGGGCCGTCATGGGTGCGCACGCCGTGACGGTCGCGGTCGAACTACACGCCGGTGGCGAGAGCGTCCGGCAGGCCGCTGCAGCAGATGCATCGACGATTCCGTCACGGCCTCGACGTGCTCGGCACCGTATCGAGGAAGCTCGCGGCTATCAGCTTGATGGCCAAGCTGAGGCTGCTCTCGCGGCCCTCGACAAGGCCTATGAAGCAGCGCCGGAGACCATCCGCTACAACGGCTACGCCCGTCGCATCGTCCTAGAGGAGGCCGACTCGAAGAGTCCCGCGCAGCGACGCAGAGCCAGTGAACTAGCCGTAAAGATCGGTCTGTTGGCGGCCTGAACACGAGGGGGCACATTCTGTGCCCCCTCTCCTTTCTCAGCGCACCTACGGTCAGCCCACACGTGACTACCGAAGACCCCCGCGACCGAGCGAC
>NZ_JASCIQ010000090.1 GCF_029968035.1 Streptomyces cavernicola
ACCCGGCGCTGCTTGAGTTCGGGCAGGGTCGCGCCGGGCACGCCGCGCTTGACTGCGATGAGGGCGTCCATCAGGCGCAGGCCCTCGAACGCGTCGCGGGCGTAGCGGACTTCGCCCTCGTAGATCTCGTGGAGGTCCTGCTCGACGTAGGCGCGGGTGAGGGCGGCGCCGCCCAGGATGACCGGGAAGTCGGCGGCCATCTTGCGCTGGTTGAGCTCCTCCAGGTTCTCCTTCATGATCACGGTCGACTTGACGAGGAGGCCGGACATGCCGATGACGTCGGCCTTGTGCTCCTCGGCCGCCTCCAGAATCGCGGAGACGGGCTGTTTGATGCCCAGGTTGACGACGTTGTAGCCGTTGTTGGACAGGATGATGTCGACGAGGTTCTTGCCGATGTCGTGGACGTCGCCACGCACCGTGGCCAGGACGATGGTGCCCTTGCCCTCCGCGTCGGACTTCTCCATGTGCGGCTCCAGATAGGCCACCGCGGTCTTCATGACCTCGGCGGACTGCAGCACGAACGGCAGCTGCATCTGACCCGAGCCGAACAGCTCACCGACGACCTTCATGCCCTCAAGGAGCGTGTTGTTCACGATGTCCAGGGCCGGGGTGTCCGCCAGCGCCTCGTCGAGATCGGCCTCCAGGCCGTTCTTCTCACCGTCGATGATGCGGCGCTGCAGACGCTCGTCCAGCGGCAGCGCCGCCAGTTCCTCGGCCTTGCCCGCCTTCAACGACTTCGCCGTCGCCCCCTCGAAGAGAGCCATCAGCTTCTGCAGCGGGTCGTAGTCGCCCTCACGCCGGTCGTAGATCAGGTCGAGGGCGGTCTGCACCTGCTCCTCGTCGAAGCGGGCGATCGGCAGGATCTTCGAGGCGTGCACGATCGCCGAGTCCAGACCCGCCTTCACACACTCGTCCAGGAACACCGAGTTGAGCAGGATACGCGCGGCCGGGTTCAGGCCGAAGGAGATGTTCGACAGGCCGAGCGTGGTCTGCACATCCGGGTGACGCCGCTTCAACTCCCGGATCGCCTCAATGGTGTTGAGACCGTCCTTGCGGGACTCCTCCTGACCCGTGCAGATCGTGAACGTCAACGTGTCGATCAGGATGTCCGACTCACGGATACCCCAATTGCCCGTCAGGTCCTCGATGATCCGCTCGGCGATCGCGACCTTGTTCTCGACCGTACGGGCCTGCCCCTCCTCGTCGATCGTCAACGCGATCAGCGCGGCGCCATGCTCCTGGGCCAGCTTGGTGACCTTCGCGAAACGGGACTCCGGCCCGTCGCCGTCCTCGTAGTTCACGGAGTTGATGACGGCGCGGCCGCCGAGCTTCTCCAACCCCGCCTGGATCACATCGACTTCGGTCGAGTCCAGAACGATCGGCAGCGTGGACGCGGTCGCGAAACGCCCCGCCAGCTCCTCCATGTCCGCCACACCGTCACGGCCGACATAGTCCACGCACAGATCCAGCATGTGCGCGCCCTCGCGGATCTGGTCCCGGGCCATCTCCACACAGTCGTCCCAGCGACCCTCCAGCATCGCCTCACGGAACTTCTTCGAACCGTTCGCGTTGGTGCGCTCACCGATCGCCATGTACGACGTGTCCTGACGGAACGGCACCGTCTGGTAGAGGGAGGCGGCGCCGGGCTCGGGGCGGGGCTCGCGGACGGTCGGGGTGAGGTCGCGGACGCGCTCGACGACCTGGCGCAGGTGCTCGGGGGTGGTGCCGCAGCAGCCGCCGACGAGGGACAGACCGTACTCGCCGACGAAGGTCTCCTGGGCGTCGGCCAGCTCCTCGGCGGACAGCGGGTAGTGCGCGCCGTCCTTGCCGAGGACGGGCAGGCCGGCGTTGGGCATGCAGGAGATCGGGACGGTGGAGTGCCGGGCGAGGTAGCGCAGGTGCTCGCTCATCTCGGCCGGCCCGGTGGCGCAGTTGAGGCCGATCATGTCGATACCGAGCGGCTCCAGAGCCGTCAGGGCGGCACCGATCTCCGAGCCGAGCAGCATCGTGCCGGTCGTCTCGACAGTGACCGAGCAGATGATCGGCACGTTGACGCCGGTGGCATCGAGGGCGCGGCGCGCGCCGAGGATCGCAGCCTTCGTCTGCAGCAGATCCTGCGTCGTCTCCACCAGCAGCGCATCCGCGCCACCGGCGATCATGCCTTCCGCGTTCTGCTGGTAGGCGTCGCGCAGGGTGACGTACGGGGCGTGGCCGAGGGTGGGGAGCTTGGTGCCGGGGCCCATGGAGCCGAGGACCCAGCGCTGCTGCCCGGTGGACTCGGTGAACTCGTCGGCGACCTCGCGGGCGATGCGGGCGCCGGACTCGGACAGCTCGAAGACCCGCTCGGGGATGTCGTACTCGGCGAGGGCCGCGAAGTTGGCCCCGAAAGTGTTGGTCTCGACGCAGTCGACGCCCACGGCGAAGTACTCGGCGTGCACGGAGCGGACGATGTCGGGGCGGGTGATGTTCAGGACTTCGTTGCAGCCCTCCAGCTGCTGGAAGTCCTCCATCGTGGGGTCCTGCGCCTGGAGCATCGTGCCCATCGCCCCGTC
>NZ_JASCIQ010000091.1 GCF_029968035.1 Streptomyces cavernicola
GCCGCGCGGGTGCGGGACGCGGGACTTGAGGCGGCCGGGCGGCCCGGGGTCCTGACGTACTCGAAGAGCGTGTTCGTGCCGCTCACCCGGCTGTGCCGGGACCGTTGCCATTACTGCACCTTCGCGACCGTGCCGGGCAAGCTACGGCGGGCGGGGCACGGGATGTTCATGTCGCCGGACGAGGTGCTCGACATCGCCCGGCGCGGGGCCCAACTCGGCTGCAAGGAAGCGTTGATCACCCTCGGCGACAAGCCGGAGGACCGCTGGCCGGAGGCGCGTGAGTGGCTGGACGCGCACGGTTATGACGACACCATCGCGTACGTACGGGCGATCTCGATCCGGATTCTGGAGGAGACCGGGCTGCTGCCGCACCTCAACCCGGGTGTCATGTCCTGGACCGACTTCCAGCGGCTCAAGCCCGTATCCCCTTCCATGGGGTTGATGTTGGAGACGACGGCGGAGCGGTTGTGGTCCGAGCCGGGCGGGCCGCACTACGGGTCGCCGGACAAGGCTCCGGCCGTGCGGTTGCGGCATCTGGAGGACGCGGGGCGCAGCTCCGTGCCGTTGACCAGTGGGCTGCTGCTCGGGATCGGGGAGACGCTGCAGGAGCGTGCCGAGTCGCTGTTCGCGCTGCGCCGGGTGTCTCGTGCGTACCACGGTGTTCAGGAGTTGATCCTGCAGAATTTCCGGGCGAAGCCGGACACGGCGATGCGGGGTATGCCGGACGCCGAGCTCGACGACCTGGTGGCGACTGTCGCTGTGGCGCGGCACATCATGGGTCCGTCCGGCTGTCTGCAGGCCCCGCCGAATCTGGTCGACGAGGAGTTCGGGCGGCTCATCGGCGCGGGTGTGGATGACTGGGGCGGGGTCTCGCCGATCACGCCTGATCATGTGAACCCGGAGCGGCCCTGGCCCCGGATCGAGGAACTCGCCGCGAGATCCGCCGAGTCGGGCTTCCGGCTGGAGGAACGGCTGGCGGTGTATCCGGAGTTCATCCGGCGGGGCGAGCCGTGGATCGACCCGCGGGTCCTGCCGCACGTACGCGCCCTCGCGGACCCTGCCACGGGTCTTGCGAACCCGGAGGCGGAGGTGCGCGGTCTGCCCTGGCAGGAGCCCGAGGACACCTTCGTGCCCTCCGGGCGTACCGATCTGCACCGGACCATCGACACCGAGGGGCGTACGGCGGACCGGCGTGACGACTTCGACGAGGTGTACGGCGACTGGGAGTCGCTGCGCGAGGCGGCCGCCCCGGGCATGGTCCCCTCCCGTATCGACACCGATGTACGGGAAGCGCTGGTTGTCGCCGCCGACGACCCGACCCGGCTGACCGACGAGCAGGCGCTCGCCCTGCTGCACGCGGACGGCCCGGCCCTGGACGCGTTGTGCGGGGTGGCGGACGACGTACGCAAGTCCGTGGTCGGTGACGACGTCACGTACATCGTCACGCGGAACATCAACTTCACCAACGTCTGCTACACCGGCTGCCGCTTCTGCGCCTTCGCTCAGCGCCGCACGGATGCCGACGCGTACACGCTGTCGTTGGGCCAGGTCGCCGACCGGGCCCAGCAGGCCTGGGACGTGGGTGCGGTCGAGGTGTGCATGCAGGGCGGCATCCATCCGGACCTGCCGGGCAGCGCCTACTTCGACATCGCGCGGGCGGTGAAGGAACGTGTGCCCGGCATGCATGTGCATGCGTTCTCGCCGATGGAGGTCGTCAACGGGACGGCGCGCACGGGGCTTTCGATACGTGAGTGGCTCACCGCGGCGCGTGAGGCCGGCCTCGACTCCATTCCCGGTACGGCCGCGGAGATCCTCGACGACGAGGTCCGCTGGATCCTCACCAAGGGCAAACTTCCCACGGCCACCTGGATCGAGGTGGTCAAGACCGCGCACGAGCTCGGCATCCGTTCGTCGTCGACGATGATGTACGGGCATGTGGACCAGCCCCGGCACTGGCTCGGGCATTTCCGTACTCTGGCCGCGATCCAGCAGGAGACCGGTGGTTTCACGGAGTTCGTGACCCTGCCGTTCATCCACACCAACGCGCCCGTGTACCTGGCCGGGATCGCCCGGCCGGGCCCGACGACCCGGGACAACCGTGCGGTCACTGCCATGGCCCGGTTGCTTCTGCATCCGTACATTCCCAACATTCAGACGAGCTGGGTGAAACTCGGCACCGAGGGTGCTGCGGAGATGCTCCGTTCCGGTGCCAACGACCTGGGTGGCACGTTGATGGAGGAGACCATCTCCCGGATGGCGGGCTCCGGTTACGGCTCGTACCGCTCCGTCGAGGACCTCGTCGCCATCGCTGAAGCAGCCGGCCGCCCGGCGAAACCGCGCACGACGTTGTACGGGCGGGTGTCGGAGGAGCGGCAGAAGGCCGCGGCGGCGTCGGACGGCCACCTGCCGGAGCTGCTGCCGGTGGT
>NZ_JASCIQ010000092.1 GCF_029968035.1 Streptomyces cavernicola
CGGACCCTGTTGGCGAATTCGCGTGCGGGATCTTGTGCAGTTTTCATCTGGTGGCCCGGAGTTCTGTCAGGGGGCTGGTTCGGGTGCAGGCACGGGGCCTGTGGGTGAGCCATGCGTCGATGCGGATCAAGTTGATGGCGGAGGCGATGAGTTGATGATGGATCCCGGTCTTCCTCAGTCCTTGGTAGCGGGATCTGCGCAGTCCATGAGCTGCGGCCTGGGAGATGGTTCCTTCGACTCCGGCTCGGATCTTGTAACGGTCCTTCCAGTCGGTGGTCTGCTGGAGCACCCGGGCCTGCTGGAGCGTTTGGTGGGTGGCCTGAGGACGCAGAGTGAGCTTCCGCTGCCGGACGTTGGGCGGGCTGACGCATCGGGGCCGGTCGGGACAGGCGCGACAGTTGGCAGGGGCGAACGCGATGCGGACGACGGGCTGTCCCTCGTGGGATCGGTCGGTGGCCCACTGGCTGTTGACGTGACCGTTGGGGCACGTCGCCCGCTTGTTGTCCCAGTCGATCGTGAAGTCGTCCTGACTGTAGAAGTTGCCGTTGCGGGACTGGGTCATGGTGGGCTGCTGGAGTGGGCCGTGAAGGCTGACGTTCCAGTCGTCCAGGGCTCGGGCCATCGCCGGGGCGTTGGCGTAGCCGGCATCGACCCAGTGCTCGTCCGGCAGGAGGCCGCGGCGGGCGAGGCCGGCGTGCACCGGCGCACTCATCCGGCTGTCCGCGATGGGGGCTGTCGTTGTGAGTACGTTCGTGATCAGGTGCGGCGCATCAGGCGTGCCGCAGGTCTCGGTGAGGTGGACCTTGTAGCCGTCCCAGGTCACGCCGCGTTTCGAGCCGCCGCGTGCGTCCAAGTCATAGGGATTGATCACACGGATCTTGCCTGGCGGGTGGTCCTCGGGGCGGCGACGGCGCACTTCGCCGTCGACAAGGTGGAACTGCTGCACCCAGACCTGGCGGAGGACCTCTACTTCCGGCAGCAGACGCAGCTCGTGCGGGGCCTCGTGTGCCCAGATCAGGCGGAGCAGCCGCATCCCGTCGGTGCCGATCCTCAGGCCGATCGGCGCGCGTTTGGTGGCGGCCTTCGGGAAGCGAGAATCGTCGATCCGGGTCGCGTAGTGCTGGAACCACTCGTCGGGGGCGTGGTCGTTAAGCCAGTCCGGAGCGGTGCGGGCGACCGCGTTCAGAGCCAAGCGCAGGGTCTCGGCGACGAACTCCAGCCAATTCAGGGCACGGGCCGCAGTCAGGACCCGAGTGGAGTCCGTCCGGGCTCTGCCCCCGCCGCTGATGAGACCGTGCTCGCGGGCAGCCACCAGGATTCCGTCGAGGACTTCCCGTCCGCCGTCCGCACCCGCCAGCCGATCTCGGAATTCCGACAGAACCGAGAAGTCGAAGCCCTCGTCGGACAGTTCGAGGCCCAGCGCGTACTTCCAGTCGATACGTGCACGAACAGCTTCGGCAGCCTGCCGATCGGTGAGCCCCTCCACGAACTGCAGCACCAGGACCAGCGCCAGCTGTCCTGGTGGCCAGGCCGGTTTTCCGCGCCTGGGGAACAACTCGGAAAAGTCCTCGTCCCGGAAGATCGCCCCCAGCTTGTCCCTGATCCGGATGGCCAGACTGCCCTTGGGAAACGCGGCGCGTGCCACCCGCGCCGTCTCAGCTGGCACTCCACACGGCGGCCGCGGACGCATCGACACCGCAGTCCCTTTCACGCCCACGACATCGGCCCCCAATTCGCAAGTCTCGAAGAACAGCACAAGATCCCGCACGCGAATTCGCCAACAGGGTCCG
>NZ_JASCIQ010000093.1 GCF_029968035.1 Streptomyces cavernicola
GGGATGCCGTTGGCTAATTCGCCCCGTTGAGCCTGTGCTCAGCGGGGCGAAGCGCTGCCAGGTGGGAGGTACGGGTTCGGGCTCGGGGCCTGTTGATGTTCCAGGCATCCATGCGTGCGAGGTTGATCGCGGTCGCGGTGAGCTGGTGCTGGAGCCGGGTCTTGGCGAGTCCGTGGTAGCGGCATTGACGCAGGTTGGTGACTCGGACGGCGTGGGAGATGGTGCCCTCGATGCCATTGCGGGCCGCGTAGCGTTCCCGCCATTGCGGGGTTCCCTCTGCGGCGCGGGCCTCCCGGATCGCTTCATGTTCGGCGCGCGGCCGGAGCGTGATCTCCCGACGGGGCCGGGTGGCTGAGTTGATGCACTGGGACCGGGAGGGGCAGGAGCGGCAGTCCTTCGGCGAGAACTGGATGCGGATGACCGGGGTGCCGCGGTGTGAGAGCGCGTCACGCCACTGGCCGGTGGTCATGCCGTTCGGGCAGGTCACGGTCTTGTTGTCCCAGTCCACGGCGAACGCGTCCTGCCCGTAGGGCCCAGGGGCCTGGGCGGTGGTGTTGCCGCCGATGGGGCCGGTCAGGGTGATGCCGTGGCGGGTCTGGGCGGTGACGATGCGGGATCCATCGAGGTAGCCCGCGTCCAGCAGGTGTTCGCCGGGCAGCAGGTCTTTGGTGGCGAGACTGTCGTGGACGGTATCGGTGACCTTGACGTCGGGGATGGTGGCGTCGGTGGTCAGCACGTTCGTGATCAGGTGAACGGTGTCCGGGTCGCAGGTCTCGGTGAGATGCACTTTGAACCCGTCCCATTTGATGTCGCGCTTCGCGCTCGCGCGGGCCTCGGTGTCATAGGGACTGACCAGGCGCAAAGCTCCTGGCGGGCACTCTTTTGGGTCCCGCCACCTCACCTCGCCCTCCGCGTCGGACACATACTGCTGCACCCATGCCCGACGCAGGGTTTGGACGGCGGGCAGCTCGCGCAGCCAGCAGGGTGCGTCAGCGGCATGCACGTCGGTGAGCAGACGCATTCCGTCCCGGCCAGTCTGCTCGGCCAGCTCGCACCGTTTGGCCTTGCTGGAGGGGAGCCAGTAGTCCTCCGGCCGGGTGGCATACCGGTCGAACCACGCCGGATCGACATAGCTGGTAAGCCAGTCGGGGGCTGCCGCCGCGACTGCGTTGAGCGCCGCCCGCAGGGTCTCGATGACGAACTCCAGCCGGTTCAGCGACCGGATCGCGGCCAGCACATGCGTGGAGTCCGTCCTCGCCCGGCCCGGCGGTTTCAGCACCCCGGCCTGGCGGGCGGCCTCAAGGACCCGGTCGAAGATCTGCTGCCCGGCATCGGCCTCGACCAGCCGGGCCCGGAACTCGCTGAGCACGGAGTAGTCGAAGCCCGGATCGGTCAATTCCAGACCCAGGGCGTACTTCCAATCGATCCTGGCCCGCACTGCTTGCGCGGCCTGCCGATCCGGCAGGCCCTCAGCGAACTGCAACACCGACACCAGCGCCAACCGACCCGGAGACCAGGCCGGCCTGCCCCGGACGGGGAACAGGTCAGCGAACTGCCCGTCGGTGAACAGCATCCCCAGTTCGTCCCGGAGCCGGATCGCCAAGCTGCCCTTCGGGAAGGCCGCCCGAGCCACCCGTGCCGTCTCAGCGGGAACCTCCCCCGACTCCGTCGGCTGCATCGACATCGACACCCTCCCCATACGACAACGTCGGCCTTCAAGACCACAACCAGGTCTTGACGGCCGACGTCACGCAGGCCTCGAATTAACCAACGGCATCCCG
>NZ_JASCIQ010000094.1 GCF_029968035.1 Streptomyces cavernicola
TCCCAAGCGGGAGTTGGTGCTCGAAGAGCCGCAGGAGAGCGGCCGCTCGGACGTCGCCACCGACAACCCCGTGCCCACCCCGCCGTTCTGGGGCACCCGCGTCGTCAAGGGCATCCAGCTCAAGGAGTACGCGAGCTGGCTCGACGAGACCGCGCTGTTCCGCGGCCAGTGGGGCCTGACCAAGGACCTGGTCGAGACCGAGGGGCGGCCCCGGCTGCGGATGTGGCTGGACCGGCTGCGCACCGAGAACCTCCTCGAAGCGGCCGTCGTCCACGGCTACTTCCCGTGCGTGTCCAAGGGCGACAGCCTGATCATCCTCGATGAGCAGGGCAAGGAGCGGACCCGGTTCACCTTCCCGCGCCAGCGCCGCGGCCGGCGGCTGTGCCTGGCCGACTTCTTCCGGCCCGAGGAGTCCGGCGAGACCGATGTCGTCGGCCTCCAGGTCGTCACCGTAGGCTCCAGGATCGGCGAAGCCACCGCCGAGCTCTTCGAGGCCGACTCCTACCGCGACTACCTCGAACTCCACGGCCTCTCCGTGCAGTTGGCCGAGGCCCTCGCCGAGTACTGGCACGCCCGCGTCCGCGGCGAGCTCTCCATCGCGGGCGGCGACCTCGAATCCCTGGACGGCATGCTCCGCACCGACTATCAGGGCTGCCGCTACTCCTTCGGCTATCCGGCCTGCCCCGACCTGGAGGACCGCGCGAAGATCGCCGACCTCCTGCAGCCGGAGCGCATCGGCGTCCAGCTCTCCGAGGAGTTCCAGCTCCACCCCGAGCAGTCCACGGACGCCCTCGTCACCCACCATCCCGAGGCGAACTACTTCAACACGGGAGGCAGCCGCTCATGACCACGTTCTCCTTCGAGTTCTTCCCGCCCAAGACGGCCAAGGGCGAGCAGACGCTGTGGCGCGCACTGCGCCGTGTCGAGCCGCTCGCCCCCGACTTCGTGTCCGTCACCTACGGCGCGGGCGGTTCCTCACGGGAGCGCACGGTCGACGTGACCCGCCGGATCGGTGCCGAGACGACGCTGCGCCCGGTCGCGCACCTCACCGCCGTGGGGCACAGCGTCGCCGAGCTGCGGCACATCATCGGGCAGTACGCCGACGCCGGTGTCCGGGACGTCCTCGTGGTACGCGGCGACCCGCCCGGCGACCCGAACGCCCCGTGGGTCCCGCACCCCGAAGGCTTCACGCACGCCCATGAACTCGTCACGCTCGTACGGGAGTTGGGTGACTTCCGGATCGGCGTCGCGGCCTTCCCCGAGCGCCATCCGCGCTCGGCCGACTGGGACAGCGACATCCGGCACTTCGTCGCCAAGTGCCGGGCGGGCGCCGACTACGCCATCACCCAGATGTTCTTCCGCGTGGAGGACTATCTGCGGCTGCGCGACCGGGTGGCCGCCGTCGGCTGCGACACCCCGATCATCCCGGAGATCATGCCGGCCACCGACGTGCGCCAGATCGGCCGCTTCGCCGAACTCAGCGGCGCCGCCTTCCCCGAGGACCTGGCACACCGCCTGGACGCCGCCCACGACGACCCCGCCGAGGGGCACCGCATCGGCGTGGAGTACGCCACCGCCATGGCCGACCGGCTCCTCGCCGAAGGAGCCCCAGGGCTGCACTACATCACGCTCAACCGCTCCACGGCGGCGCTGGAGATCCACCGCAACGTACTGAACTCAAGGAGTGCACCGTATGTCCTCGCAGGCCACCGCTGACTTCACGGACTTCAAGGTCGCCGACCTGTCG
>NZ_JASCIQ010000095.1 GCF_029968035.1 Streptomyces cavernicola
AGGCGCTGGCCGGCCCGAGCGAGAAGGCCACCGCCGCCCAGCACGCCAAGGGCAAGCTGACGGCCCGCGAGCGGATCGAACTGCTCCTGGACGAGGGGTCGTTCAAGGAGGTCGAGCAGCTGCGTCGGCACCGTGCGGTCGGCTTCGGCCTGGAGAACAAGAAGCCGTACACCGACGGTGTGATCACGGGTTGGGGCACGGTCGAGGGCCGTACGGTCTTCGTGTACGCGCACGACTTCCGGATCTTCGGCGGCGCGCTCGGTGAGGCGCACGCCACGAAGATCCACAAGATCATGGACATGGCCATCGCGGCCGGTGCGCCGCTGGTCTCGCTGAACGACGGCGCGGGCGCCCGTATCCAGGAGGGCGTGAGCGCGCTCGCCGGTTACGGCGGCATTTTCCAGCGCAACACCAAGGCGTCCGGCGTGATCCCGCAGATCAGCGTGATGCTCGGCCCGTGCGCGGGCGGCGCGGCCTACTCGCCGGCGCTGACGGACTTCGTGTTCATGGTCCGTGACACCTCGCAGATGTTCATCACCGGACCGGACGTGGTCAAGGCGGTGACCGGCGAGGAGATCACCCAGAACGGCCTCGGCGGCGCCGACGTCCACGCCGAGACGAGCGGCGTCGCGCACTTCGCGTACGACGACGAGGAGACCTGCATCGCCGAGGTCCGCTACCTCCTGTCGATGCTCCCGCAGAACAACCGCGAGAACCCGCCGGTCGTCTCCTCCGACGACCCGGCCGACCGCCGCTCCGACGTCCTCCTCGACCTCGTCCCGGCGGACGGCAACCGGCCGTACGACATGCACAAGGTCATCGAGGAACTCGTCGACGACGGCGACTTCCTCGAGGTGCACGAGCGCTGGGCCCGCAACATCGTCTGCGCCCTCGCCCGCCTCGACGGCCAGGTCGTCGGCATCGTCGCCAACCAACCCCAGTCCCTGGCAGGGGTGTTGGACATCGAGGCCTCGGAAAAGGCCGCGCGCTTCGTCCAGATGTGCGACGCCTTCAACATCCCGATCGTCACCCTCCTGGACGTGCCGGGCTTCCTGCCCGGCGTCGACCAGGAGCACGGCGGCATCATCCGCCACGGAGCGAAGCTCCTGTACGCGTACTGCAACGCCACCGTGCCGCGGATCTCGCTCATCCTGCGAAAGGCGTACGGCGGTGCTTACATCGTCATGGACTCGCAGTCCATCGGCGCGGACCTGACGTACGCCTGGCCGACCAACGAGATCGCGGTCATGGGCGCGGAAGGCGCCGCCAACGTGATCTTCCGCCGGCAGATCGCCGAGGCCGACGACTCGGAGGCGATGCGTGCACGCATGGTCAAGGAGTACAAGGCCGAGCTGATGCACCCGTACTACGCGGCCGAGCGCGGCCTCGTCGACGACGTCATCGACCCCGCCGACACCCGCGAGGTCCT
>NZ_JASCIQ010000096.1 GCF_029968035.1 Streptomyces cavernicola
GGCAGATTCGAGGGGTCGTCGCAACACGTGGTGAGTTGATCAAGCCGCGAGCAGTTTATGCAGACGCTCGGCTGGGGTTTCCCAGCCGAGCGTTTTGCGTGGGCGGCTGTTGAGTTCGGCGGCAACGGCCTCCAGGTCCTCGGCGGTGCGGCTCGACAGGTCGGTGCCCTTGGGGAAGTACTGCCGCAGCAGGCCGTTGGTGTTCTCGTTCGAGCCTCGCTGCCAAGGGCTGGCTGGGTTGCAGAAGTAGACCGGGATGTCGGTGTCCGCGGTGAACGCCAAGTGGGCCGCCATTTCCGTGCCCTGGTCCCAGGTCAGTGACCGCCAGAGATGCCTCGGAAGGGTGCGCACCGTCTCGGTGAGGGCGATGCGGGTCGCGGATGCGCTGTGGCCGTCGGGCAGGTGCAGGAGCATCACGTAGCGGGTGGAGCGTTCAACGAGGGTGCCGATGGCGGACTTGCTGTCCTTGCCGACGATGAGGTCGCCCTCCCAGTGTCCGGGGACAGCTCGGTCGGTGGCCTCGGCCGGACGGTCGCTGATCATGACCATGTTCTTGACCGCTCGGAACGCGCGCTTGTCGGACTGGCGATGAGAGCGGCGGATCGCGCGTCCGGTCCGCAGAGCGCGGGTGAGTTCGCGGCGGAGTTCACCGCGTCCTTGGACGTAGAGGGCCTGGTAGACGGTCTCGTGGACCACGTGCATCTCCGGCCGGTCGGGGAAGCGTGTCCGCAGAGCCTGGCAGATCTGCTCAGGGCTCCACCGCAGGGTGAGGTAGTGCTGGATGAAGTCCCGCAGTTCCAGGCTCTGGCCTATCTTGCCGAGCTTGGGGCGGGGCCGGCGGGCGTTGGCCCTCCGCTGGGCAGCGTGAGGCCGATAGTGCCACTTGCCGTCCGGCAGGACGGTGCGGTTGCGGCGGACCTCCCGGCTGACAGTGGACGGACTGCGACCGAGCTCAGCCGCGATCCGCCGGATGGTCGCCTTCTCCCGCAGCCGGTCGGCGATGTGGATGCGATCGGCCTCGCACAGGTAGCGGGAGCTCTTGGCCGCCTCTCCGGGTATCGGCCCGGCGGACGGCAGCGGCACCACCGCAGTGATCGGTGGTGCCGCCTTGTTCAAGCCGGAGGCATTGCGGCCGTTGCGCCATCGCCGACCGGTCTTCTCGTTGACGCCGACGATCCGGCACGCTTCCCGGTACGGAATTCCTTGATCCACAAGCAGAAGGTATGCCTCCCGCTCACGGGCCAACTTCCTAGCCCCCTGCGGCTTCCGGTCGTCCCGGACCTCGAAGTCCATCGCACCCCTTGAGCTGGGGTGTTGCGACGACCACTAGAACCCAAG
>NZ_JASCIQ010000097.1 GCF_029968035.1 Streptomyces cavernicola
GTCACCGGCCTCGACGTCACGGCTTCCGGTCACGAGAAGCTCCGTATCGACGTCACCATCGCTGCGACCTCCACCGCGCACGCGGACGAGATCGTCGAGCAGCTGCGCGGCATCGAGGGCATCGTGCTCGGCAAGGTCTCCGACCGTACGTTCCTGATGCACCTCGGCGGCAAGATCGAGATGGCGTCGAAACACCCCATTCGCAATCGCGACGACCTCTCCATGGTCTACACGCCCGGTGTGGCCCGTGTGTGCATGGCCATCGCGGAGAACCCGGAGGACGCGCGCCGCCTCACGATCAAGCGCAACACCGTTGCAGTCGTGACGGACGGCTCCGCCGTGCTCGGCCTCGGCAACATCGGCCCGATGGCCGCCATGCCGGTCATGGAGGGCAAGGCCGCCCTGTTCAAGCAGTTCGCGGGCATCGACGCCTGGCCGATCTGCCTGGACACCCAGGACACCGACGCCATCGTCGAGCACGTCAAGGCGATCGCCCCCGGCTTCGCGGGCATCAACCTCGAGGACATCTCCGCGCCCCGCTGCTTCGAGATCGAGGCGCGCCTGCGCGAGGCCCTCGACATCCCGGTCTTCCACGACGACCAGCACGGCACCGCCATCGTCGTGCTCGCCGCCCTCACCAACGCGCTGCGCGTCGTCGGCAAGAACATCGGCGACGTGCGCGTCGTCATGTCCGGCGCCGGCGCCGCCGGTACGGCCATCCTCAAGCTGCTGCTCGCGGCCGGCGTCAAGCACGCCGTCGTCGCCGACATCCACGGCGTCGTGCACGCCGAGCGCGAGGACCTCAAGGACGCCGCGGTCGACTCGCCGCTGCGCTGGATCGCGGACAACACCAACCCCGAGGGCGTCACCGGCACCCTCAAGCAGGCGGTCGTCGGCGCCGACGTGTTCATCGGCGTCTCGGCCCCGAACGTCCTCGGCGGGGACGACGTCGCGGCCATGGCCGACGACGCGATCGTGTTCGCGCTCGCGAACCCGGACCCGGAGGTCGACCCGGCGGTCGCCCGTCAGACCGCGGGCGTCGTGGCCACCGGCCGCTCCGACTTCCCGAACCAGATCAACAACGTCCTGGTCTTCCCGGGCGTCTTCCGCGGCCTGCTCGACGCCCAGTCGCGCACCGTGAACACCGAGATGATGCTGGCCGCCGCCACCGCCCTCGCGGACGTCGTCACCGAGGACGAGCTGAACCCGAACTACATCATCCCGAGCGTCTTCAACGACAAGGTCGCCGGCGCCGTCGCCGGAGCGGT
>NZ_JASCIQ010000098.1 GCF_029968035.1 Streptomyces cavernicola
GACCTGTACCGTCCGGCCGAGGAGCACGACATGCTCCGGGAGGCGGTGCGTGCGCTCGCCGAGGCGAAGATCGCGCCGCACGCGGCGGCGGTCGACGAGGAGGCGCGTTTCCCGCAGGAGGCTCTGGACGCGCTGACGGCGAACGATCTGCACGCGGTGCATGTGCCGGAGGCGTACGGCGGTGCGGGCGCGGACGCCCTCGCCACGGTGATCGTGATCGAGGAGGTGGCGCGTGTCTGTGCGTCGTCGTCGTTGATCCCGGCGGTGAACAAGCTGGGCTCGCTGCCGGTGATCCTGTCCGGCTCGGAGGAGCTGAAGAAGAAGTACATGGGCCCGCTGGCCAAGGGCGAGGGCATGTTCTCGTACTGCCTGTCGGAGCCGGACGCGGGTTCGGATGCGGCGGGCATGAAGACGAAGGCCGTGCGCGACGGTGACTTCTGGGTGCTCAACGGTGTGAAGCGCTGGATCACCAACGCGGGCGTGAGCGAGTACTACACGGTGATGGCGGTGACGGACCCGGAGAAGCGCTCCAAGGGCATCTCCGCGTTCGTCGTCGAGAAGGGTGACGAGGGCGTCTCGTTCGGTGCGCCGGAGAAGAAGCTGGGCATCAAGGGCTCCCCGACCCGTGAGGTGTATCTCGACAACGTCCGTATCCCCGCCGACCGCATGATCGGCGCCGAGGGCACGGGCTTCGCCACGGCGATGAAGACCCTGGACCACACCCGGATCACCATCGCCGCGCAGGCCCTCGGCATCGCGCAGGGCGCCCTCGACTACGCCAAGGGCTATGTGCGCGAGCGCAAGCAGTTCGGCAAGCCGATCGGCGACTTCCAGGGCGTGCAGTTCATGCTCGCCGACATGGCCATGAAGATCGAGGCCGCCCGCCAGCTCACCTACGCGGCCGCCGCCAAGTCCGAGCGCGGCGACAGCGATCTGACCTTCCAGGGCGCGGCGGCGAAGTGCTTCGCCTCCGACGTCGCCATGGAGGTCACCACCGACGCCGTCCAGCTCCTCGGCGGCTACGGCTACACCCGCGACTACCCGTGCGAGCGCATGATGCGCGACGCCAAGATCACCCAGATCTACGAAGGCACCAACCAGGTCCAGCGCATCGTCATGGCCCGCAACCTGCCGTA
>NZ_JASCIQ010000099.1 GCF_029968035.1 Streptomyces cavernicola
TTGTGACAGCCGTGCCTACCTCGGAGCAGCCCGTGAAGGAAGCCGTGTCGATCGGCGGGAGCCCGTCCGCCGAACCGGATCTGCAGGAGCTCATGGGCCGAGTCGCCCTGGGCGACCAGGAGGCTTTCGCGTCGGTGTACGACCGCACGGCGGGACCCGTCCTGGGCACCGTGCGCGCCGTCCTGCGCGACCACGCCCAGTCCGAGGAGGTGACCCAAGAGGTCATGGTGGAGCTCTGGCGTACCGCCGCCCGGTATCGGGCGGACCGGGGCACCGCGATCAACTGGATCCTGACCTTGGCCCACCGCCGGGCGGTCGACCGGGTGCGCTCCGCCGAGGCGGCCGCGGCCCGCGATCACAAGGCGGCTCTGTTGGAGCGGACACCCGCGTACGACGCCGTGGCCGAACAGGTGGAGTCGCGGCTCGAACGGGAGCAGGTACGGCGCTGTATGCGCACGCTGACCGAACTCCAGCGCCAGGCGGTGACCCTCGCCTACTACCGGGGCCTGACCTACCGTGAGGTCGCCGAGATTCTGACGCTGCCTCTGGGCACGGTGAAAACCCGTATGCGCGACGGTCTGATCCGGCTGCGTGACTGCCTGGGGGTGACCGCGTGAACACCGCTGACCTGCACACGCTGACCGGCGCGTACGCGATGGACGCGCTGTCCGACGCCGAGCGGGCGGACTTCGAGCGGCACCTCGCCGGGTGCGAGGCCTGCGCGCAGGAGACCGCCGAGCTGACCGCGACGACGGCCCGGCTCGGTCTCGCGGTCAGCGTCCGGCCGCGGCCCGAGCTGCGGGACGAGGTGCTGCGCCGGATCACGACGGTCCGCCAGGAGACGCCACGCGAGGCCGGCGCGGCCACGTCCGTCCCGCGGGCCGCCGCCCGCCGGATGATCCTGTCGCGCTGGGCGCTCGCCGCCTGCGTGGCGGCGGCCGCCGCCTTCGGCGGCGTCGCGGTGTGGCAGCACCAGCGCGCCGAGGACGCCCTCGACCAGGCCCGGCAGGTGGAGCAGCGCGCCGAGGAGGCCGCCGCCGTGCTCGCCGCCCCGGACGCGCGCAGCGG